>CBDAPT010000001.1:0-228832 GCA_965198665.1 Rhizobiaceae bacterium
CCCGTGACGGATTTGCATTGCTTGTTATGGGCTTTACTGGCAGGAAGGCACTTGCGTGGAAAATCCGCTTTCTGGAAGCCTTCAATGCCATGGAGGCGGCGTTACTTGAACCAGCCCCTGATACGCTTCCCTTTTCGATGGATGAACTGACGGATGAGGCCCGTGCGCTTCTGCAAATGGCAGATGAGGCATATGCGGCCGCTGGCATGTCAATGTTCAATTAAAACTGACCCTGTATTTCCATTTAGAGCGTGTTCGCATCACGTGAATTCACAGCCGACTGCCCTGAAGAAATTCCGGCACTCCATTGGCGTGAACATATGGCAGACCTCTCCGATTGCCTTCCAGACATCATCGAAGGTTCTGGCGCCTGCCTTCCTCAGATGAGCCTTGAGCTTCGAAAAGGCCATTTCAATGGCATTGAGATCTGGGGAATATTTCGGCAGGAACAAAAACCATGCGCCGATATCTCGCAAGATCTGCTCGGCTTTTTCGCTCTTGTGAGCGGCTAGGTGGTCAAGGATTACGACATCTCTCTTTTCCAGTTCTGGCGCCAACTGTGTCTCAACATAAATCTCAAAGATTTCTTTGGTCATGGCCCGGTCAATAACCCAGGGCGCAACCAGTCCATGACTGCGCAGGCCTGCGATAAGTGTCTGCTTCTTCCAGTGGCCATGAGGGACAAAATCTATGAGGCGCTCTCCTGTTGGGGCCCATCCAGTTTGCTTGGCCATTTTGGTGTTTGTGGACGTCTCATCAATGAAGACAAGTTTTTCAATCGACCGATTCAAAAACGGAACACGCCTTGTCTTCCAGAGTTCGCGGTCTTTTTTCACGTCGATGCGGTGTTGCTCCTTGGCATAAATAGTCTTTTTTTATGCGACAACCCGAAACTGCGCACAACATGCCAGACAGGCGAATGATGGACATTGAGGTTGAATTTTTCGTTCAGCTCCGCACAAAGCTTACGGATTGTAATGTCCTTTTGTTCATCAACCCGTTTTCGAAGCCAGTCTTTATAGGGTGAAAGCTTGCCATGGCCTGTTTTTCCCGGGTTATGTTTTGGAGCAAGCGAGCCAGTTTCACGTTTCAACTTCACCATATCATTCACAAATTTGACGGAGACTTTGAAATGGGCAGCCGTTCCACGATGAGTGTGGCCTTCTTCTACATGAGCTACAACACGTTTACGCAATTCAATCGGATGGGGCTTGGGCATTGAAAATCCTTGGCTTCGAACCGAATCAGGTCACCCCAATCAGAATCATATTCGCGCACGGAAAGAAACTGAATCTACTCGACACAAACACGCTCTAAAACTGACCCACCGTTTTTGCACGCAAGCCCCCGGACGATCAGCTCTCCAATTGCAAGATCGTCCGGGGGCTTTTTCTGATCAGGATTGAGTTTTTTGTTTTTTGCTTTGAGCAAACCGGTATGATGCATTCCCGGTTTCTATAATGGTGCAATGATGGGTAATTCGGTCCAGCAGTGCGGTTGTCATCTTTGCATCTGCGAAGACCTGCGTCCATTCCCCGAACTCCAGGTTGGTTGTAATGATGACGCTTGTCTTCTCGTACAGTTTGCTGATCAGATGGAACAGTAGCGCTCCGCCGGACTTTGGGAACGGAATATAGCCGAGTTCATCAATAATGACGCAATCCAGTGCGCATAATTGCCGTACGATCCTTGCGGTATTTCCCTCTGCCTGTTCACTGATCAGCGCATTGATCAGGTCGACAGCATTGAAGAACCGAATTCTCTTGCCGTGATTAACAAGCGTTGTTCCAAGAGCAATGGCAATGTGGGATTTTCCAGTTCCCGTTCCACCAACCAGAATCAGATTATGTGCATCGGCAATAAACTGTCCGGAACACAAGGGTTCAATCTGTGTTCGGGTTACAGCCGCCGCATCATAATCGAAGGTGGCAAAGTCCTTGTGATGAGGGAAGTTTGCACTGCGCATTTGATACCGGACCGAACGCACCCTTCGTTCCACGGTCTCTGCCTCTATCAACTGCTTTATCGCCGTGGCCAGGTTTGGCGGCTGACGTGCACTTAGCAAGTCCTGTGCGCAAGAGGCCATTCCATGCAATCTCAACCCTGCCAGCTGTTCAATGAGGCCGTTCATGCCGTCACCTCATACAGAGCTTCATAACGCTTGCAGTCGGCTTGCGGGACAGTTGAGATCAGAGGATAATTGCCGGTTTCGCTCAATGGCGTAATTTCCGGTTCTTGCAATTGATTAATCAGATTGATGATGGCAGGAAGACGCAAGGTATTTTGCTTTACAGCCAGCTTACAGGCCTGCTCGATCACCTCTGTTCCATGCTTGTGTGCCAGCAGCAGAAGATCGACAAAATCCCGGTCCCCTCCCTTGTCCTGCATGTAGTGATCCCGGATCGTCATCATAACATTTGGCAATTGCCAATCCACGAAAGGGGCGCCATTTCTTAAGGCACCGGGTTTGCGATCCAGCAATGGCACATAGTGCCAGGGCTCAAAGTAACTGATATTGCGGGTAAAACGACGTTTGTGCCCGGCAATTACTTCATGATCCGCAACAAGAACTATTCGCCCGGCATAGGCTCGCAGCGAGACTTGTTGCCCGGCAAACTGACAAGGCACGCTGTAACGATTGTTATCATACTGAACCAGACAGGTGGAACGCACCCGCACACTCTTTTCGATGTACCCGTCAAAGGGTTGGCCGAGAGGGCGAAGCGCGGCAACCTCTTCTGCAAAAACCGCATCAATTGTGCGATCCTGCATCCCGGGATGCGCACGTTCGCCAAGTTCTTGACAACGCCGCTCCAGATGTTCATTCAAGCTATCAAGGTCATCAAAGGAAAGCTTGGGCGTAAACACCTCTGCTCGTATGAACCCGACCTGGTTCTCAACCTGGCCCTTCTCCCAGCCAGATGCCGGCGTACAGGCGACCGGCTCCATAACGTAATGGTTCATACAGGCAAGGAAACGTGCATGGAACATTCGTTCCTTCGAACGCGATACATAGGTGACCATAGTCTTGGGATTGTCGATGATGACACGGCGGGGAACTCCCCCGTAAAAGGCCAACGCACGCACAAAAGCATCAAGTACCATCTCCTGCACTTCGCTGGGATAGGCGTATACAAACGGCTTGCGGCTGTGGCAAAGCCGGAAGTGGGCAATCTTCACTTTCTGGGGTACTCCGCCCAGAACAACGTGTTCCTCACTCCAGTCAAACTGAACCGCATCACCTGCCGCAAACTGCAGGGGAACAAATGCTCCTCTGGACCCCGAACTCGAATGCTTCAACTCGCGGATAAGTCGCTGGGTCGTTGAATAAGACCCTTTATAGCCTTCCCCAACCAGTTCCTCGTAAAGCTTCTTGCCTGTGCGACGCTCCCGGCGCGGCAGCTTCAGATCATGCTCCCAGCGTGACCGAAGCTTGTCTGCATGCTTCCCAAGCAATTTATGCAAGGGTGCAGGGAGTGTGGCGCTGATAACGAGGCTCCCCATCATCCTTCAAATACTTCCTGATCGTATTGCGCGAAACTCCCGTCTCACGACTTACCTGTCGAATGCTCTTTTCACCGCGCAATATCCAGCAACGGACCTTCAAAACCGTTTCCATTTGTAACACCTGTCTCTTCCTCGCGCTTAAAACGCGAAACCTAAAACAGGCGGGTCAATTTTACTTGAAAATTACCCACCCAAGTGGGTCAAATTTGCATGGAAATTCACACGCAGATTGTCTGGAAAGGCACGAGTATTCGTCTAACTGACGAACAGATCGAAGCGCTCAAGGCAGGCGGACAGGTTGAGTTATGAGATGCGCAACTGGTCTGGTGCGGCAAGGATACGCAGGACTGGTCCGATCTGGTTGTGCAGGCGCCGCCGATCTATGTGCAGGAAAAAATCCATCCCAAGGCCATCATTTGTACCCGACATAATTAATCGGGATTGGTGATAATTAATTCGGGATTAACCGGTATTTTCTTGTATCAAACGGTTTGTATTGAAACTCAAGCATTCTTGATGGTTACAAAGGTTCTAAATCATTGTCGTCAGAAGTCACAGGGCTTTTTCTTTTTTGGACCATTCGATTTGAAAAAATCTGGAAATGGCGCTTCGTGATGGGGTGAGTTCTTTGCCGACATTCTCAATCAACCAGCTGCGCATTTGATCGTATGTCAGCTTGTCTTCGTTTTCCAACAGGAATTTTTTCACCTGAGGGTTTTTCTCAATCCGAGTTTTTCGCCCCTTCCGTTTGTCATAATGCTTTGTTTTTGGCCCCTTTAAAGTGCGTTTAAGAGCGCTTCGAGGAACCAATACAAACCCTTCTGGCGTGATGGGGTTTTTGCAGGCGGGACAGATTCTAATGCTGACATTTTCTGACATAGTGCTTTCTCCGGTCATAGCGTCATTCTGTTGCGATCTGTTACTCAGGTTCTCCGAGATGGTTCTTCGCCGGAATGTCAAGCCGATCTGGATTTAACAGTTACGCGGCATTCAGGAATGCCTCATGCTCTTCCTTGGAGAGCAATACATAGTTGCCGGGATACCTGCACCAGCCCATTATCCATCAAAGCAAAGCCGCCTACTATACGAACGAATCCGCAACTGCTGCATTTTTCAAGCCCGTTGATGGTTTGCAGTTTTTCCGGCTAGCTTCCCGATCTGCCATAACGGCTTCAAACATGACAAATCCCTATTTCAGTTTGTCCGGCTCAATACCAAGTTGTGAGGCTATCTGTTCAGCGTCAGGGGTTACACCGCCTGTGATATTATGCTTTTCTAAATCGTTGAACTGTTCTTCATGGTTGATTGCCAGTTCATGCACCGGGGTGTTTGATATGAATTCATCAAAGGCAGCTGGATTGCTTTTGCACAATGAAAGTCCCCAGTCTTTCAGCGCGGGTGGCAGTATGCCGCGCCGCATGGCGGATTTCACCTTGTCCTCCGTACTCTGGCTTTCAATCGATGAACGATAGGAGTTGAACTCATTGAGAACGGTTGCAACCTCACTTGCAGGAATGGACTTGTTTGCAGCTTTCGCTATCCCATGAATGTTACGAACGGCATGCAATATATCCATACCGGATGCATTTGCATCCAATTCGAGTTCTTCAATCAGGAGTAGTTTGAGAGCCTTTTCCAATTCCGTTTCGGTGTTGCCTTCCAATACATCGGATTGTTTTTCGGTCTGATTGTTTTCGGTTTGAGTTTCCATTGTATGGACCTCCTTTTTGTTCAAGGCTTTCAGCTTCAAGTTCGGGGAATTGGTTAATCCCGCACTGACAAGCTGCAAGACTTCGCCTGAGGGCTTTGCGTGATAGAATACCGGAGACAAATACCGGTATTCACGAGCAGCTATCATTTCTGCGGCCCGTTCCGTCCATCGGACAAATCCCCAGATACCACCATTGCGAATGTCAAGTCTTTCAATCCAGCCAGCCGCTGGAGCAGGTTGTCCGTTTTCTTTTGTGTGTTCACTTTGGTGCTCATAATCAACCGGAATAGCACGGCCGTCGCGTATACTGCGCTCGATAAAGGTTTTAGGGGTAGTTACCGTGAATGCGCGCCCGTCAAAGCCGGAGACCTTGCCAATCGGCAAAAGGTGAACCCATTGCTGACCTGTATCAAGCTTGTGGGGCGCACCCTGGAATTCTTCAACCGCTACCTTGTTCATGGATCTTACCTATGCCGCATAGGGCGAAACGATAAGCTCCGCGCTGTCTTTCCAGACATTGGATGACCCCTCTTGCCGGTCTGCAAGAAGAAGTGCGCGGGCCTCACCTTCAAGCTGTGGGCCGACAACAAGCAAATTGGGCTTGACGCCAAGCAATGCCCCTTCATCACCGCGAACCGTCATCATGGCAGTTCGTGCCGCTTCATAGTTTTCCGTGGTCAGGGGAGCTTTTGAACCAAAGGCGAGTTGCCACAATCCGTATCCGGCATTTACACGAGCGCGAATTCCGTAAAGATATTCATCATTCATAAAGACATAATGGCTTGAAGGTGATGTGATCTGGGTAAATTCATACCCCTCCCTTATCTGCCAGATGAACGGACGGATTTGTCTGGAGGTGTCCAGCAGGAACCATGCCGGACCAGCGCCATCCTGCATATTGGAAAAACTTACCTCCTCACCATCTTCATTGAATGTGGGATGGTCAGTGTCAAAGAAGTTCTGCCCGTCATAGCATTCGGCTGCAAAACCTTTCTGCATGAGCGCGAACAGCATTGTGTCGGGATGTTGTCGGGCAACACGGCCCATATCAGCAAACATAGGCTTGAACACGCCAATTCGATCATCGGCAATCATGTCCCGCTTGACATTCACAGTGCTTTCAAACTTTTCATTCTCGATGGTAAAGCCATGCGTGGAGAGACTTTTGATAATCCGAGAACCTACCCATGGGCGAAGGCCGGGGAACTGACCAAGCCAGCCATAGCTTTCATTGGCCGCGCTTGAAGGCACTTCCATTGCAATCCGGTTCTGCTCAATCGGTGTTGCCTCATAAGCATCCTTGTAAACGGCCTTGAAGCCCTTGAACACAAGGTCGAGTTTTCCATCATCAATAATCATCGTTGATCTTCCATTGGGTTGTTTGCTGTTTTGGCGAGTTGGCTCTTAATGCGGTTCACGGTAACGCGTGTACAACCGACCGCGTTTGCGATTTCATTTACAGAGAGTGTTTCAAGCGCAAGTAATTCAGCGATCTGCTTTCTGCGCAGGATATAGGGAGAAAATTCACCAAGCGGGAAATCCATGGTTATCCCAAATCCGTTTGCAAAAATATCGCAAATGGCTTGAGCATTCTGTTCTCCGACCGCTTTTGATAACCAGTGGTCAGTATCTGCATGGGAAGGAATATAGACTGACTGACCTGCAACAAGTTCATTGAAGATACAGGCAACCTCTTGACTGGTTTGTTCAGCAACAAGAGCGTACGGGCCAGACGTATATGGCTTTGATGGAATATTGTTCATGTAACACAGGTTACTAGAAAATCAGGACAGCCTAACTTGTAACTCCTGTTACATGCTGGACTTGGCAACTGCGTTTTTGTGAAAGGCGTATCCGGCTGGACGCAACTTCCAGCCCGGCGCACAAGTCCGGCGTGGCGATTGGTTCGGATACATGGGAAACTTGTCAAGAATAAACTGTATATTCAACCCTGTCAATTTTGCCCGTAGAATGATTTTCTTGTCCTTTGGAGGGCAAAGTACCTAAAAATCGCGTTTGCCGCTGCTGCCTATCTTTAACTATCTTTAAATTTGATTTAAATCCGCACTCCGAATGAAAAACGGCGCATAACGCGATTTACGTAATTCAAAGGCGGTTTTTCACCACCTTGTGAATTGTGCCGCTTGGATTTATGGAAGTTTTGGAAGGTCAGCAAAATAACGAAGTTCCGTCAAACCTGTGTAATTTAGGACGTCAGCGCGCATCACAATCTCTTTGATTGCTGTACTATCGCCTTTTGCTGCTGCATCCAATTTGTAAAACATTCTGCAAAAGCTTTCGGTTTCCTTGGAAATCGTATCCATTGCATGCTGTCTAAATACATGTCCTGCAAGGCGGTCCTCTTCTGATTTAGAGCGTGTTTGTGTCGAGTAGATTCAGTTTCTTTCCGTGCGCGAATATGATTCTGATTGGGGTGACCTGATTCGGTTCGAAGCCAAGGATTTTCAATGCCCAAGCCCCATCCGATTGAATTGCGTAAACGTGTTGTAGCTCATGTAGAAGAAGGCCACACTCATCGTGGAACGGCTGCCCATTTCAAAGTCTCCGTCAAATTTGTGAATGATATGGTGAAGTTGAAACGTGAAACTGGCTCGCTTGCTCCAAAACATAACCCGGGAAAAACAGGCCATGGCAAGCTTTCACCCTATAAAGACTGGCTTCGAAAACGGGTTGATGAACAAAAGGACATTACAATCCGTAAGCTTTGTGCGGAGCTGAACGAAAAATTCAACCTCAATGTCCATCATTCGCCTGTCTGGCATGTTGTGCGCAGTTTCGGGTTGTCGCATAAAAAAAGACTATTTATGCCAAGGAGCAACACCGCATCGACGTGAAAAAAGACCGCGAACTCTGGAAGACAAGGCGTGTTCCGTTTTTGAATCGGTCGATTGAAAAACTTGTCTTCATTGATGAGACGTCCACAAACACCAAAATGGCCAAGCAAACTGGATGGGCCCCAACAGGAGAGCGCCTCATAGATTTTGTCCCTCATGGCCACTGGAAGAAGCAGACACTTATCGCAGGCCTGCGCAGTCATGGACTGGTTGCGCCCTGGGTTATTGACCGGGCCATGACCAAAGAAATCTTTGAGATTTATGTTGAGACACAGTTGGCGCCAGAACTGGAAAAGAGAGATGTCGTAATCCTTGACCACCTAGCCGCTCACAAGAGCGAAAAAGCCGAGCAGATCTTGCGAGATATCGGCGCATGGTTTTTGTTCCTGCCGAAATATTCCCCAGATCTCAATGCCATTGAAATGGCCTTTTCGAAGCTCAAGGCTCATCTGAGGAAGGCAGGCGCCAGAACCTTCGATGATGTCTGGAAGGCAATCGGAGAGGTCTGCCATATGTTCACGCCAATGGAGTGCCGGAATTTCTTCAGGGCAGTCGGCTGTGAATTCACGTGATACGAACACGCTCTAAACCCGCCGCGGTTCACACAATGGGTGGCAACCCTGTACATACTTGCCTTTGCACCCATATCCTTGACCTGATGCCTCGCAAATTCCAAAAGCTCCAACACCAGTTTTTCACGCACCGTATACTGCTCATAGCTGTATTCCGCCATGTCTCGTCCTTCCATTTATTTCTGATTGGCAGAATACGCGCCAGATACTCGGTTTTGATTTTTAGTTGACAGTTTGTTGCAATCCCAGAATTAAGCGAGACTTATTGTTCTTTGCCAGTTCCAATTCCATCAGGGCTTCCAAGAACAATCGAAAATCAGCAATCTGTTTATCGGTAAGTTGATAGGCTCTGAACTTTTCAACCAGAACCTGAATTACCGCACTCCTCTGCATTTCAAACGACTTGTGCATCTGTAAAAGTTCAATGGACTGTTCATGATCAATTGAAGCGTAATCAACATTGTCGGCCTTCTGCATATTCATGCCATTTTTCCTTTCCTAGGTTGGTTCTTTGAATTTTGAATTGACGGGAACGGCAAGCGGAGCGAACGCGCAGCCATTTCTAAGTGTCGCAATTGAACAGAATTACCGTCACGCAACCGAATAGCTTCGTCCAATAGTCGGCATATTTCCCGAACTGTTTTGCCGCTACCAAACGTAACCAGATCTCTATAGGCGTCCATTCCCTCAACCTTGTAGGCAGCGCCAAGCCGTTCACAATCTTCCTTCGCTGGTGGGTAAATCTCGATCACCGGCCCTACCCTTGAACGGATTTGTTCATAGGCCATCTTGTCAGCCTTTGTTCGTGCAAGGCGTTCCGGGTTACCGCTCAAAATCAGCGGGATGTTGAAACCCTCCTGGATACTCAGCAGTTCACGCTGCAATGTCACGCTCAAAGTTTGAAATTCATCCACTACAAGAAGTCGTGGCCGCGTCTTTGACCAGTTCGGCGCAACCGCTTGTCGCAAGGCCCTGCGGATTTGATACAAATACTGTTGTTCACACAGGTAACCGCTATAAGCTTCGAAAAGCGTCCTGTAGAGATTGCTGGCTGAATTTACGGTTTGATTGATCTCGACATACCGATAATCATGTTTCTCACACTCGTATTTGAGTGCTGCTGATTTTCCCATACCGGGTGCACTGGTTACACATACCGGAAATGACAAGCATAAAGCCCGATCAATAGCAGTTCTCACCTGCTTTGTTGCGCCAATTTCAACATAACTGATCAATTGTCCAACTCCTCAGAGTTTCGGCGCATAAGCCGTGCAACTTCCTCCTGAAACGCGATTTCCTCAGTGTTTAGCCGGTCGCGTTCTTCAATGGATAGTTCTTCTGGATTTGATTTTGGTTCTGGCCGGAAAGTGGATGCTGATGGGGAATTGCCCGTTACAGAAGCAGTACCCCTTGGCTGATTAGCCATCGCCCGTTTCTTGCGTTCAGCAAAGTCGATCAGTTTCGCGCCAACATCAATATCCGGCGTTTTACGGTCCATTTCAATCATGGCTTGGTCGAAATTGCGCTTGCGTTCAAATGAAGCCTTTGCACCGCGTTCATCTATGGGCGAATAGCCGAATTCAGATGCAGCATTACAGATGAAATTGCCTTTTGCGTCCTCAACGCGGACTTCCAAAAATGCATGGTATTTCGGCACACAAACCAAAACAGTTTCACCGGCAAATTTTGCCAGATCATTATGATGAAACACGCCACCTTTGACCTTGACAAAGTCACCGCGAACTTGCCGCGTTTCCCGAACCACAATAGATGCAGCAAGGTCGGACGGGTCGACAATTGTTGCGGCCCAGCCATTCTTTACAAACACTTCAAAAATTTCTGCAGGTGATTTATCACCAAATCCCGGTTGCGGAAAAAACTCATACGCTTTGAGCAATTGAAAGAAATGAACTTCCGCAATTTCGTATGTAGGTGTTGGTGTCGGAAGCTTGCCTATTTTATCGGTTTTAGGCTTCATCCGGTCATCACCAATGTAGCCTTGTGAATGTTTCAAAAATTTATTGAATTGCCCAAACCAAGCTTCAATTGGCTTGGCTTTGGAATTGTAGGGCAATGCCTTGATTACATAGCGGCGTTTTTTACCCTCGCCCATTTGGTAAGCGGGAAACGCCAATTGCATTGCATCATCTAACAATTCGACAAAGTGTCCGTCGTCATGGGTTTCTGGACAGACCGCAGCTTGAGCTAAGCGAGTATCTGGCTCATCTGTTTGTCGATGTTAAGCGACCTGCTTGCGGTATTGCAAGCGCCGTTCGTTGATAGTCTTTTGCTTGATCCTTTCTCGTTGTTGCAGGATTTGGTCGCCACGTCCGAAGTAGACGTCGGCGGGTGTCAGGTTCTTCAGGCTTTCGTGGTATCGCCTGTGATTGTAGTGGCTAATGAACCTACCGATCTGGCCTTTCAGATCGCCGGGCAGGAAGTAGTTTTCCAGCAGGATGCGGTTCTTCAAGGTTTGATGCCATCTCTCGATCTTGCCTTGTGTCTGGGGATGGTATGGTGCGCCACGAACATGATCCATGCCGTTGTCATCGAGCCATTCAGCCAGTTCGGTGGCGATATAGCTGGAGCCATTGTCTGACAGCAGTCTTGGTCGATGATGGACATTGATCTGATCACAGCCAGAGGCCTGCAGCGCGAGTTCCAGAGTGTCAGTAACATCGCTGGCCTTCATAGTCGTACACAACTTCCATGCGATCACATAGCGGCTGTAATCATCGAGAATGGTGGATAGGTAGAACCAGCCCCAACCAATAACCTTGAGATAGGTGAAGTCCGTCTGCCACAGCTGATTGGGCGCAGTTGTTTTGTCACGGAATTCGTTCGCAGCCTTGATAACCACAAAGGCAGGACTGGTAATCAGGTCATGGGCCTTGAGAAGCCGGTAAACACTGGCCTCGGACACGAAGTAGCGCTTGGTGTCGGTGAACCTGACAGCCAGTTCCCTTGGAGATAGTTCTGGCTCCTCCAATGCCAGATCGACGATCTGTTCACGCACATCGTCAGGAATACGGTTCCAAACCCGTGCGGGCATGGGAGCCTTGTCTTCCAAGGCATCCACGCCACCAGTCTGGTATCTGTCATACCAGGTATAAAAGGTTGAGCGTGGAACACCCAGTCGATCCAGTGTCTGCTTGGCTGGAAGATGCGATTGTTCTACCAAGCGGATGATCTCAAGCTTCTCGGATGCAGGATACCTCATTCGTCGTCTCCCCCATCGCCTGTCATGCTTTTTTTGAGCAATCGAAGTTCCAGAGCCTGTTCTGCTACGACCTCCTTCAGATCCCGGGCTTCCTTGCGAAGTCCCTTCACCTCATCGGTATTGGCCTCACGCATCGTATCGCCAGCCAGCCTCTTCTTTCCGGCTTCCATAAATTCCTTGGACCAAGAGTAATACTGGCTCTGGGCAATTCCTTCCTGACGACACAGCTCGGCAATGCTGTCTTCACCACGAAGGCCGGAAAGCACAATCCTGATCTTTTCTTCCGAAGAAAACCGACGTCGCGTCTGTCGTTTGATGTCTTTTACAACACGATCAGCATCGTCGGTCATTCGTTCGTTCTTTCGTCTCATCATTTGCTTCTTGATAGCAATGATGAGCCAAAATCACTCCCTTACGCAATCAACCCAATCTGTCCATTAGGCGCTGACCGGGTACACAACATCATCAAACTGCTTTTTTGTCCATCAAACCAGCAGCTTTTAGGATAAATTCAGCTAGCTCACGTGCGTTTGAACTTTTGTTATCACCGAGTAAGGCCTGTTCTGCTGATCTACGAACAATATGGTTGGCCTTACACCAAGCGTTGAAAGAAGTCCCCTGCACAATGAAAGATGCTCTTACAAGGGCCAATACATTGCCTTTAGACTCCACTTTGCTTCCTTTCTCCGCTATACCACATGCATCTGCATAATGCAGAATAAATAATCTGCAGTATGCAGATTGTCAACAAATATTCTTCGAGTTGAGGATTAACATGTCTAAATCAGTTGAAATTGACGCTGAAGCAGTCATCACGAGAATAAAAGTTGAATTGGGAATCACAAAAGACACTGAGTTGGCCAACATGATGGAAATTTCCAACAAGACTATTTCGTCATGGCGTAAACGAAACTCCATTCCAATTGAAATTTTACTGCAAGCGACCGTCGCTACAGGTCGAAAAATCGACTACTTTCTATTTGGAAAAGAAGAGCCTAGGCAGAATACTGTTACTATGCAAGATTTATTGTCTGACGAAAATTTCAGGAATTTTAAAATACTTGGGCGTTCGACTTTAATTACCGTCTTGAGTGAATATGCTGAAGAAGAACTAGCCTTTTTAGATGAAGAAGAATTAGCGGAAAAAGGAGATAGTTTAGGTGCTACCTTTTTATTGAGCCTCAGCGCCGTTCAAGCCGAAAGAAAGGCACTTGTAGATAACAACAAAATGAGTGAAGAAGAATTTGTCGAATATGCATCAAAGATGCATCAGCCCGCACTTCCATATTTTGCCGCTGGCATTAAAGCTCGACACCTCAAAAAAACAAAGGGTCCGCAATAGGGTCCGCAATCAATTTCAGATATTCAATAGGTTTACCAATAGGTCCGCAATATGTTCAATGATTTCCGGCACTTAATAATTAAGTTGGGAATGCTGAATTTTGCGGACCCTGCATAAATGCATTGGGAACCCCCGAATTAGGTCTAAAGTGTTGAAAACACAAAATATAACTAATCGCCATTCCCAAAATAATTAGTTCAATTCGCGTCCGCAGATTCCCAAATAATTTTGTTGGCTACAATTTCGCTTCGCGAATTGCAGTTGGTGCCCGGGGGCGGAATCGAACCACCGACACGCGGATTTTCAATCCGCTGCTCTACCCCTGAGCTACCCGGGCATCGGTTTTGACTGGGCCACTATCTGTAGTTTTCCTGTCATGGGCCAGCGGTTTATAGGCTTATCGCTCTCCAGTGTCCAGTGGATTTAACAGCGGAAATTCAACTTTCCTGATGCCCTTCCATCGGTTCATTGGATGAAAGGAAGTAGGAGCCGGAAAACCAGTGATGAAGATCGATGTCCTGACAACGTTTCGAACAGAAGGGATAGAATTTCCGGTCAGAAAGTCTGCCGCAGGAAGCACATTTTGTTGGCTTGCGGAGTGGTTCAACCACACGGTTTTTGTCATCGGACATGTTTTCAAACCCAATTCAGATGTGTCTGGAACCCTTCACCGTTCAAAAGTGCCATGGTTTCATACAAGGGCAGACCCACCACGTTTGAGTAGGATCCGACAAGCTTCACGACGAAGCTTCCGGCAATGCCTTGAATGGCATATCCACCGGCCTTGCCACGCCAGTCACCGCTAGCGAGGTAAGCGGACAGTTCGTCCCGGGAAAGACGTTTGAAACGCACGCGCGATTCCACCAAACGATGCCTTTGAACTCCCTTCGGCGAAATCAGGGTAAGTCCAGTATAAACGCGGTGATTGCGGCCTGAAAGCAGACGCAGGCACAATTCTGCATCTTCCAGAAACTCAGCTTTTGGCAGAATCCTCCGCCCAAGCCCCACTACCGTGTCCGCTGCCAGAACATAAGAACCCTTCATGTCATCGGAAGCTTCGACATTTTCAATTGCCAGTGCCGCCTTCTCCTTGGCAAGGCGCTTGGCAAGCGAACGCGGCACCTCACCCCGCTTGGGCGTCTCATCTGCATTCACCGGAGAAAGAAACTCCGGTTCAATGCCTATTTGTTGAAGCAATTGCAGCCTTCTGGGAGAGCCTGAGGCGAGAACCAGTTTGTGCGTGGCAGACATGGCTGCAGCTCATCCTATTTGAACCGATAGGTTATGCGACCCTTGGTGAGATCATAAGGAGTCATCTCGACCAATACCTTATCTCCAGCCAGGACCCTGATCCGGTTCTTGCGCATACGCCCAGCAGTGTGGGCGATAATTTCGTGATCGTTTTCGAGTTTTACCCTGAAGGTTGCGTTTGGAAGCAATTCGGTCACAACTCCGGGAAATTCCAGTACTTCTTCTTTTGCCATTCTACTTCTTGAACCGGCTAATCTTTAGGATTTCGCGCGAACCTATAGCAGTCTTTGCTATCTTTGAATATGCCTCGAAAGTTTTTATTTTCGAGCATTAAACCGCTCGCGTATCCGCCTTTCGAGTTCTTCACGGGTTTTGCGGTAGGTTGCCAGCACCTCTTCGCGTCTGCCGACTGCAATTGACGGGTTTTCTATGTCCCAATGTTCGACCTCCACGGCTTCATCACTAAAGTAGTCGGAAACGTGGTCGCGAGCTTGGGTTGTCAGGGTTATCACCAGATCCACGAAATGATCTTTCAGTTCCTCAAGCGTTTCCGGTTCATGTTCCGAAGTATCGATGCCGCGTTCCTTCATCACTGCCTGCATAAACCCGTCCTCATCCCCTTTATAAATGCCGGCAGACTGAGCATAAATTGACGAACCACATATATCCCGTGTCAGGAACTCGGCCATGGGAGACCGAATCTGATTCATGTTGCAGACAAACAGGACAGACTTGGGAATGGCATCGTCACTCAAATGTTCAGCCTCTCCAATGCAACACGCAAATTAGAGTAAAGAGACGACGGGCAGTATCAAAATCAATCTCGATTTTGCCATCCAGCCGATCGCTCAGGGTTTGCGAGCCCTCATTGTGCAATCCCCTCCTGCCCATATCAATTGCTTCAATCTGGCTGGGCGATGAAGTACGAATAGCATCGTAGTAACTCTCGCAGATGAGAAAGTAATCTTTGATCACCTTCTTGAACGGAGACAGGGACAGGACATGAACCACGACCTTGTCGTCATTTTCCCTGGAAATGTCGAACACAAGCCTCGAATCGACGACCGAAAGCAACAGTTTGTAAGGGCCGCCAACATCGTCTCCGACCGGTGTGAATGAATTGGCATCTATGAGGTCAAATATCGCTACCGCCCGCTCATGCTCAATATCGGGCGTTGCCCGGCCGATCGACGCATCGTCAAGCTGAACATCGATCAATCGATTCCGGTTTTCAGCGTCATCCGACACTTATGCGCTCCAACCCTATTGTTCGTTGTTGCCCCGAATGGCAACGGATTTGCGATGGGCCTCCAGTCCTTCGACAGAAGCCAGTATCTGTGCAGCCCCTCCTATCTCGGAAAGCTGTTCAGGTCCACATCGCAGAATGGAGGTTCTCTTCATATAGTCAAGTACCGAAAGGCCAGAAGAAAACCTTGCAGAGCGCGAAGTCGGCAAAATGTGATTGGAACCCCCAACATAATCCCCTATCGCCTCCGGAGTATGGCGGCCCAGGAAGACTGCACCTGCGTTTCTGACACCAGTAAAAATTGATTCGGGATTCTCGGTCATGATCTCCAAATGTTCAGCGGCAATCCGATTTGCCAGGGCCGGCGATTCGTCAATTGAATCTACCACGACTATCGCACCGAAATCCTCCCAGCTTTTTGCGGCAATCTCGGCCCTGGGCAATGTACGCAAATGGACAGCAACCGCTGCTTCCACCTGATCTGCCAAAGTCTCGCTGTCCGTGATCAATATCGATTGAGCTGCGGTATCATGTTCCGCTTGTGCAAGGAGATCTGCTGCCACCCAATCAGGATCGTTTTCGCCATCCGCAATGACAAGCACCTCGGAAGGCCCGGCAATCATATCAATACCCACGGTACCGAATACCTGGCGTTTCGCTTCTGCCACATAGGCATTACCCGGTCCCACGATTTTGACCACCGGCTTTATGGTTTGCGTGCCGAAAGCCAGGGCTGCGACTGCCTGGGCACCTCCAATGCGGTAGACTTCGTCGATACCCGCCATTTTTGCAGCAGCCAGGACCAGCGGCTGGATAAACCCGTCCGGTGCCGGCACCACCATCGCGATACGATCCACCCCGGCAACCTTGGCCGGCACCGCATTCATCAAAACCGAACTGGGATAGCTCGCCGTTCCCCCCGGGACATACAGGCCAACTGCCTCAACCGGTGTCCACCGGGAGCCCAGTTCCACACCGATATTGTCGGTGTAGCGATCATCTTTGGGCAACTGCCGTTGATGATGGGAACTGATGCGATCATGGGCCAGTTGCAGGGCTTCCATGGTTCTGCTGTCCACGGAAGAAACCGCTTCATCCAGCTCGGCTTCGGTCACGGCCATGTTTTGAGCAGTCAGGTCCAGCCGGTCAAACCTTGCGGTAAATTCCAATACCGCCGCATCACCACGTTCGCGAACCTGTTGGAGTATGTCACGCACAACGCTGCTGACATCCTGCGAGGCTTCCCGCTTTTGCCCCAGAAGCTCCTCAAACCGTATTTCAAAATCCGGCTGGCTGCTGTTTAACCTGAAAGTCACTTTCCACCCTCAATCATGAGACGGCCGGGACTTGGCTTCCCATGCCGCAGGCATATCGGAAAGTTGAGCTTCAACGCATTCTACTTCCAGTCGTATGGCTCCGTCACCGGCGAATACCAGTTCAATGGTTCCGCCAGGTTCTTCACCCGGTTCAAACAGGATTGCGAGGAGAGAAATTACCACCTCACGATCGCTGCGATCCAGACCCAGTACCTTTACGTTGTTCACCCGCTCAAAATGCAATACTGAACGGTGGCGCTCATTGGCACTTTCCTTTTCCCAGGCAAAGCGGTTGAGCGTCAGGAAAAAACGCTTTTCCCGGGGCAGATACTGCAAGTCTCCGATTTTTGCGACCGCATCCTGGCAACAACCTGAAATTACTTCAAGATCTTCGCCATCAAGCGCCATTAATTTGAGTTGTGACATGCAATCGTCCCGGAAAATAATGTTCAGCCAATCACCTAAGCCGGATAATGGTGAAGTTCAAGTCGATCCGTTGAGCAAGCAGGAATAAATTACCCCGACACGCGCTCGATTACCGCACCGCAGGCCGATAGTTTTTCTTCCAAACGCTCAAAACCACGGTCAAGGTGATATACCCTGTTGACGGTTGTGCGGCCTTCGGCAACAAGCCCGGCAATTACCAGCGAAACAGAAGCCCGCAAATCAGTTGCCATCACCTGAGCACCGGTCAGGGTTTCGACTCCTGTGACTTCTGCATTTTGACCATCGAGGCGTATTTTTGCTCCCAGACGTGCCAGTTCCTGCACATGCATGAAACGGTTTTCGAAAATGGTTTCCTTGATGTTGGAAACACCTTCGGCCCGGGTCATAAGCGCCATGAACTGGGCCTGTAGATCGGTGGGAAACCCGGGGAATGGATCAGTTGTCACGTTTACCGGTTTCAGACCTTTGCCATTTCTGGCAACACGGATTCCTTCATTGGTTGGCTCAATTGTGACCTCGGCCTCTTCCAGGACGTCAAGTGCTGACTGCAAAAGATCTGGTTGCGCACCTTTCAACAGAACATCACCACCGGTCATGGCAACCGCCATGGCATAGGTCCCTGTTTCAATCCGATCCGGCAGCACCCGATGGCGGTGACCGTGCAGTTTCTCAACCCCTTCAATAGACAGGGTCGAGGTACCCTGCACCGAAATCTTTGCGCCCATGCCGATAAGGCAGTTGGCCAGATCGGTTACTTCCGGCTCCCGTGCGCAGTTGCGCAGGACTGTGGTACCTTTGGCGAGTGTTGCCGCCATCATGGCAACATGGGTCGCACCAACCGAAACTTTGGGAAAGGTATAGGTAGCTCCTTGCAGGCCGCCAGGTGCTTCCGCCATGACATAGCCGCCTTCGACTTTGATCTCCGCGCCCATGGCTTCAAGAGCTTCGATAAACAGGTCGACAGGACGGGTACCAATTGCACAACCACCCGGCAGCGAGACACAGGCCGTCCTCATGCGCGCCAGAAGCGGTCCGATTACCCAGAAACTTGCCCGCATTTTTGCAACCAGTTCATAGGGTGCCGTTGTATCGACTATCTCATCAGCAAAGAAGTGAACTGTGCGTCCATCGCATCCGTTTCCGGAACGCTTTTTGCCTTCCACACGGTAATCCACACCGTGATTGCTCAGGATTCGTTTGAGAGACTCCACGTCAGCCAGGCGGGGAACATTTTCGAGAACCAGCGGTTCTTCTGACAACAACGAGGCAATCATAAGCGGGAGTGTTGCGTTTTTTGCACCCGAGATTGGGATGGTTCCGTTAAGGCGATTGCCACCGGTGACAATGATGCTGTCCATAAATATTGCTCACAAATCAAATGCGTAAAGTCTCAAGACTTCACCTGTCTCGTACATTATTGGATTAAGGCTGCTTAATATCCGATTAACCCTGTCCCCACAAGAATGTCTGAGCTAATTCATCAATGTGTCTGAAATGGGAATTTGCCGGAGACGGAAACCTATTTTGTATCCTTCGCGGATATCTCCCGACTTCGCAGCTTGATACCGGAGGCTTCTGTTTCATCCGCTGAATTCCCCAGGGACCGCGCAAACTGCTTGCGTTTTTTAAGATTGTCCCGCAGCGCGGCTTTCAATTTGTCGTCCTTTGACTTTGCGGTTTTGTTTTTGCTCATTTGCACACCACGCTAGAGGTAGTTCCTGGGAATTTCCAGTTCAGATGTACAGGGGTGGATTTTGCCTTGCAAGGGGGCTGAGTGTGTGGCATTAGGCTCAGACTTTTCCATCAGGCAAGACACTTCGCCGCGATGCCGATGCTGCTGTAGCTCAGAGGTAGAGCACTCCCTTGGTAAGGGAGAGGTCGAGAGTTCAATTCTCTCCAGCAGCACCACCTGCAATTCGCATGGCGAAATGCAGTCAGAATTATTTTTCTCACGGCAAAATTACAGCGGCAGGAGCCAAACCGCCGCAAATTTCGAATCTGGGGTGATTTTTCTGACTTCACAGTGTAATGTCGATCTTCGTAAGAGGGACAAGGGGCATTCTTGGCGCTGTTCGCGTCTTTGACGTATTGAAAATGAGTATGAGTAACGCAAGCCTGGCTACAAACCGACCAGTCTCGGCAGAAGACAGAAACTGTCCGATGTGCCATGGTGAAAATGCCAGGGAAATGGATCAATATTCTCTGGACGAATGGAAAATCTGCACCTGCACGGACTGTGACTTTGTTTACCTGAAAAACCCTCCGGGATATGACGCTCTGGTGGAAGACTATTCGTGGGAAAAAACTTCACTGCAGGAAACTGAACGTCGGCTGGCTACCCGAAGCATCACGGCAAAAATCAGCAAGTCATCCTATTGGCGCCTTTCATTGCTGCGAATGTCCAGAACCAAGATCAATCATTACTTTGATGAAGGAAATGTACTCGACATCGGTTGCGGCTCAGGTGAGCGCATATTGGGTGCAAAAGGCATTCCCGAAAGACTACTTCGAGAGTGTTTTGATGCACTCTTTCCTTGAACATGAAGAGAAGCCCGGTGAATTACTTGAAGGGGTTTACAGAATTCTGAAACCCGGCGGTCACGCGTATGTACGTGTTCCAAATTATGGGTCTGTCAACCGAATGGTCACCGGTCGCAAATGGTGTGGATTCAGATATCCAGACCATGTGAATTATTTCACCGTTGGCAGCCTCAAAAAACTCGCAGAGGCAACCGGATACCGGTTCAAATTGCTTAACAAACTCAACATTGCCTTTGATGACAACGTCAAGGCGCTGCTGATAAAGCCATCGGTTTAAAGCCTCAGAGCCGGTTGATCGGAATCTTCAGATAGATCTCACCATCGGATTCACTGGGCGGCATCTCACCCGCCCGCATGTTCACCTGGACAGACGGAATGATGAGTTTTGGCATTGAGAGTTTGGCATCGCGCTCTGTACGGAATTTCACAAACTCGGCCATACTCACTCCCTCATGGACATGAATGTTGGCCCGGCGTTGTTCGCCGACGGTGGTTTCCCATGCGAACTCGTCGCGACCTGGCGCCTTGTAATCATGGCACATGAACAACCGGGTATCTTCGGGTAACTGCAGGATTTTCCAAATCGACTGAAATAGTTCTTCAGCACTTCCGCCCGGAAAATCCGTGCGGGCCGTACCGAAGTCCGGCATAAATAACGTATCACCGACAAAGCCGGCATTTCCGATTACATAAGTCATACAGGCCGGCGTATGGCCTGGCGTGTGCAATACCTTACCTGTCAGCGCACCGATATTGAACGTGTCACCCTCATCGAAAAGCTGATCAAACTGGCTGCCATCCATCTGGAATTCTGTGCCAGCGTTAAATATCTTGCCGAAGATTTTTTGTACGTCACAAATGTTTGACCCGATACCGATTTTGGCACCGGTTTTGTCACGCAGGTAAGGGGCTGCCGACAAATGGTCCGCATGGACATGGGTTTCCAAGATCCACTCCACTTCCAGTTCCCGTTCCTCTACATGCGCTAGAAGCTTGTCGGCCTGTTCAAAATTTGTTCGCCCAGATGCCATGTCAAAGTCCAGAACTGAATCCACCAACGCACAGGCAGCTGATGTCGGATCCTTCACGACGTAACTTATGGTGTTTGACCCATCGTCAAAAAAGCCCGTTACTTCCGGTATGATATTGCGTGTCATCCAAGCCTCCTACCTTTGATGATTACCTTCAGAGTACCGAATATATGGGTGTTTTGGAACCCTAACAGGCGGAAAGCTCAATCAAATTTGATAATTCTGTCATTGTGTCCCAGTCAGTCTGCGGAGGTGAGGAAATCCAGACATCGCTTCAGGATGGCATCGGCGCTGGAGGGATCCGTGAGTGTCGCACAAAGTGCATTTTCGGTTTCCAGATAGTCCTCCTGCAATGGCACAAGTGTCCCGTTTTCCACATAACGTTCGACAAGGCCTTCCCAACCCAGCACAATGCCTTTGCCGGCAGCAGCTGCTTCCAGCAAATAGACGTAGTTCGTCATCCGGTTGTATGTGAATTCTTCCGGGTTGAGCCCCGTCGCAATTAGCCAGTCCGACCACACACTCCAGCCCTCGTTCGGTTTGCTGAGATCAAGCAGCGGAACTGAAGGCCAATTGATAGTTGCACCGGCACGGAGTTTCGGCAATTGCCGGATTTGGGCGGGCGCACATAATGGGCGTACACGCTCTTTGAGCACAATGTTTTGGAAATGCGATGCCGAGCCATCCGGTTTTCGATATGATAGCGCGATATCGTAAAGTGAACTGTCAAGCAGCCCAACCAAATCATATTCCTGGGTCAGGACATTCAGGCTGACCTCCTCGCCAATCACCTGTTGCAGCTTTGCGTAACGTGGCATGAGATAGAGATGAGAAATTTCATGGGAGCAGGTTATCGTCAGCGTTTTTCTGGACGGGTTGCCAGACAGAAAATTCATCTCGGTGTTGATACGATCTAAACCAGAGACTACCGCCTCGAAAAGCCGTTTTCCGTCGGTAGTGAGCGCCAGACCCTTTTTGCCGCGCACAAAAAGCTTCCTGCCAATTTTTGCCTCAAGCTCGGAGATATGACGGCTTATGGCGGATTGCGATGTGCGCAGTTCTTCCGAAACCCTGGTAAAATTCAGCAGGCGCGCAGCGCTTTCAAATGTAATCATGGCACTCGTGGATGGAATGTTGTATCTGCGCTTGCTCATATCAGAATTGATATGATGTAATTGCCAAATTGGCAATTTGAAATCGCAAGAATTGAAGTTAGTTTCAAAACCCGGACACCAAATGCAACCCGAAGCCACAGAGAAAGCTTGACCCTTGTCATGACCTATAACAAACCTGCCCACTGGGCCCGACCGGAAAACAAACTTTTCCCGCATCAGGTAGGGTTCACCTGCCCGCCGCACGACTTTGATGCAGCACCTTCGGATTTTCTCCGTATGAGTCCGCCGTCTGTGGGAGTGCATGGCCGCATGTTGCATGTACCCGACTACAAGCATCGTCTCGACCAGCGCAAAAGCAACTTTGACCTTCTGGAAGAGTTTGTGGAATGCATGGCCAATAACGGTGCAGATGTTTGCGGACAGGTTGGCTCGAACTGGGTACATGCTTCCGGCCTCGGCGTTGAAGGCATACGAAAACACTGTGAAAGGCTGAGCGAAACCTATCAGACGCCGTTTCATATGGCAGGTTACGCCATGGTCGAAGCGTTGAGGGAACTCAATGTGGAAAAAGTTGCGCTCAATGGTGTTTATCACTGGCCGGATTGGTGGCAGGGAACTGTCGGCTTCCTGAAAGAGGCCGGATTTGACGTGGTCTGGGCCGGCAACTTTGTCGATCAGGGCTGGTTTGAAACCCAGGAAGAGGTGAACCGCTGCATCTGGTGTTTTGACGGGGATCTGGCACAGAAGTCCTTTGATTTCGTGGCCGACAAAGCCCCCAATGTTGATGCTTATCTGGCGAACGGCATGTGTAATTTCCGTCGCGAAAGCGATGGCCTGGCGCAACGGTTCGTTTCACTCGAAGTAGGACTTGAAGAGAAACTCGGTAGCCCACTGGTCACCCATGACAACGCACTTTACTGGCGAATTTATAAAACGCTTGGGCTTGCCCCGGTTTCCAAACAGGGCAGATTGCTGTCATCACTGGGAGAAAATCCATGACAAAAATACTTGCGCTTTGGGCCGTGCCCCGCTCCACTTCCACCGCATTCGAATGGATTATGCGCCAGCGTGGTGATCTCAATTGTTTTCACGAGCCTTACGGTGAAGCCTGGTACCAGGGGGAAGAACCTCTGTGGCCGAGACTGACTGAGGATAGCCTGCGAACCCCGGGCCTGACGCTCGAAAGTGTTCATCGCAAAATGCTGAAAGCGAAGGAAGAGGGACCGGTTTTTATCAAGGACTTTCCTCATTATATCGATCATTTATGGGATGACGGCTTCCTTGCCAATTTCAACCATTCGTTCCTAATTCGCGATCCGGCAAAGACAATTACATCGATTTACAACAAGTGGCCGGACTTTCACGAAAAGGAAGTCGGATTTGCCGAACAGCGGGAGTTGTTTGACAGGCTTTGTGATACGCATGGCACCCCTCCCCCGGTTCTGGACAGCGATGGCCTATTGGAAAATCCCCATCACATGGTAGAAGTCTGGTGCAACGCTGTTGGAATCCCCTTCATAGAAGAAGCTCTGTCCTGGGAACCAGGTGCACGTGACGAAGTAAGTTGGTGGGATGGAGGATCATTTCACAAAAACCTGCGCGACTCCGATGGCCTAAAACCACAAAAAAGAAAATACGTAGAAATGGATTTCTTGCCTGACAGGGTAAAGGCGGTCTACGAAAGGGTGCTACCACACTATCAGCATCTCAAGAATCACAGTTTGAGTTAGAATGAAATTAACTTCATGAAATTATTGACACCTTTGGATCAACTTGAGTCAGAAAGCATTCATATCATACGTGAAGTCGCTGCTGAATTTCGAAATCCGGTAATGCTGTATTCGATCGGCAAGGATTCTGCGGTCATGCTTCATTTGGCGATGAAGGCTTTTGCGCCGGGAAAATTACCTTTCCCGCTTCTTCATGTCGACACGACATGGAAGTTCAAGGACATGATTTCCTTTCGCGACCGCATGGCCAAAGAGTTCGGGCTCGAGCTTCTGGTGCACATTAACGAAGAGGGTGTAAGGAATGGGGTGGGACCCGTCAGCCATGGCTCGAAACTGCATACGGACGTCATGAAGACCCAGGCCCTTAAACAAGCTCTCGACCGGCACAAGTTCGATGCGGCTTTTGGCGGCGCCCGGCGCGACGAAGAGAAGTCCCGGGCCAAGGAACGGGTATTTTCGTTTCGTTCTCGGAACCACAGGTGGGACCCGAAATCACAGCGTCCAGAATTGTGGAACCTTTATAATACCAACATCAATCCGGGCGAAAGTGTCCGGGTATTTCCCCTGTCCAACTGGACAGAACTTGATATCTGGCAATATATCGCCCGGGAAAACATCCCGCTGGTACCGCTCTATTTTGCCGCGCCGCGACCGGTGGTGAGGCGGGATGGCCAGTGGATCATGCTGGACGATGAAAGATTGCCGCTGGAAGCCGGAGAACAGGTTCACGAAAAGCTGGTCCGGTTTCGCACACTGGGGTGTTATCCGCTGACCGGTGCGACTGAGTCCGACGCTACAACCGTACAGGATATCATTCTGGAACTGCTGCAGGCCCGCCAGTCCGAACGGGAAGGACGAATGATAGATCAGGATCAGATCGGGTCCATGGAGAAGAAAAAGCAGATGGGGTATTTTTGATGCAATCTACAAAAACCGATATCGATCGGTTTCTGTCAGAACAAGACAGCAAGGATCGCCTGCGCTTCATAACATGCGGCTCTGTCGACGACGGCAAATCAACTCTGTTGGGTCGATTGCTTTACGATTCCAAATCGATATTTGAAGATCAGCTTTCAACCACAAAAGTAGAAAGCCGCAAATACGGCACGCAGGGCGAGGAAGTTGATCTTGCCCTTCTGGTCGACGGTCTGCAGGCAGAACGAGAACAGGGCATCACGATAGACGTCGCCTACCGATATTTCGAAACTGACAGGCGCAAGTTTATCGCTGCCGATACACCCGGCCATGAACAATATACACGCAACATGGCAACCGGAGCTTCCACTGCGGATCTGGCAATCATTCTGGTGGATGCCCGCAAGGGTATTCTCGACCAGACCAGGCGGCATTCCTACATTACGTCTCTGCTTGGCATTACCCATGTTGTGCTGGCGGTAAACAAAATGGACCTCGTGGATTACGACCAGAGCCGCTTTGAAGAAATCTCGGCAGACTACCGGGACTTCGCGGAAAATCTTGGTCTGACCGAAATTACAGCCATTCCGCTAAGCGCGCTTAACGGAGCGAATGTGTTTTCTTATTCAGACCAAATGGCCTGGTACAAAGGCCCTCCTCTAATGCAGCATCTGGAAACCGTTTCGACGGGTTCGCAGGATCGGCACGTTCCCTTCCGCCTGCCTGTTCAATGGGTCAACCGCCCAAATCACGAGTTCCGGGGTTTTTCGGGAACCATCGCTTCGGGCTCAATTGCAACAGGCGATCAGATAGAGGCCAGTCTGTCGGGCAAAACGTCCGTAATCACTCAAATTCTGGGGCCAAACGGTGAACTGAAATCCGCTGTTGCGGGTCAGGCCGTCACCATCACGCTGGAAGATGAGCTTGATATCAGCCGCGGTGATCTGCTTTGCAATCCCGGCGAGGCCCCGGAGGTTGCAGACCAATTTGCAGCTCATGTCATCTGGATGTCAGACGAGCCAATGTTACCGGAGCGCGCATATACCATTCGACTTGGAAATGCCGAAGCAACAGCTCAGATTACCGATCTTGTCCATGCCATAGATGTAAATTCTCATGAGCATCTGGCAGCCAAAACCCTGCAGTTAAACGAAGTCGGCTATTGCAAGCTGGCGCTCGACAAAGCAGTCGCCTTTGATGCCTACAAGGCCAACCGGGTGACCGGTTCGTTTGTATTGATAGACAAGTTCACAAATGCCACGGTTGGTGCGGGAACGATTGATTTTGGCCTTCGCCGTGCCAGCAATATCCAATGGCACGAGATGAACATCAACAAGCAGGTGCGTGCGGAAATCAACCAGCAAAAACCTTGCGTTCTCTGGTTTACCGGCCTGTCCGGTTCCGGCAAATCCACAGTCGCCGACTGTCTGGAGCAGAAGCTGCATGTCCTTGGCAGGCGAACCTATCTGCTTGACGGTGACAATGTCCGGCATGGTCTCAACAAGGACCTCGGATTTACCGACCAGGACCGGGTGGAAAACATTCGGCGTGTAGCCGAAGTCTCGAAGCTGATGGTTGATGCCGGCCTTGTCGTAATCACATCTTTTATTTCCCCGTTCCGCTCCGAGCGGCAGATGGCACGCGAGTTGCTGGAAGATGGCGAATTTGTCGAAGTCTTTGTCGATACCCCGTTGGAAATCTGTGAAGCACGCGACCCCAAAGGTCTTTACAAAAAGGCACGCGCGGGCGAGTTAAAGAACTTCACCGGGATCGATTCTGACTATGAAGCGCCGGAAAACGCAGAAATCATCCTGAAGAGTGGCGAAGTCGAGGCTGATGTTCTGGCAGACCAAATCATTGATTACCTGAAAAAGATGATATGAGAGACCTCAACGAGTTTATTGGTACAATGGTTCCTGTGGTACAAGCTGCGGGCGACAAAATCCTCGAAATTCGTGAGCGAGGTGCTGCGGCTACACTTAAGGGAGACGGCTCTCCGGTAACGGAAGCCGATCAGGCGGCTGAAAACATCATTCTGGCTGCCCTGGCTGATGTCGTCCCTGACATCACCGTCATTTCGGAAGAGAATGCTGCAAGCCATACACTCCGTGCACCGGAACGTTTCGTTTTGGTGGACCCACTCGACGGGACAAAAGAATTCCTTAAGGAAAACAGCAAAGGCGGGTTCACGGTCAATATTGCACTGATTGAAAATCGTCGACCGGTATTGGGGATTGTCTTCGCCCCTGTCCTCAATCGAATGTTTACTGGTATCGTCGGAATTGGTGCGCAGGAAAACGGCGCGCCGATTGCTATCCGCAAGGTGCCGGATTCCGGGCCGGTCGCGGTTGCAAGTGCTTCCCATCGCGATGAGCAAACCGATCATTGGCTCGCAGATCATAATATAAGCGACACGGTATCAATCGGTTCATCCCTCAAGTTCTGTCTTGTTGCAGCCGGAGAAGCTGACGTCTATCCCCGGTTCGGCCCTACTATGGAATGGGACACGGCTGCGGGCGATGCCGTGTTGCGTGCGGCGGGAGGAACTGTTAGCAATCCAGACAATACCCCCTTTCTCTATGCAAAACCTGATTATCGGAATGGTGCTTTCATTGCAAAAGGGGGCTTTTGATTCAGGACAAAGGAGATGGCATGAATGGGGTGTGAGCGGTCATGCATCCCGACTCGGATAGAGTGCTGGGAGAGGCGGATAGGCTGCAGGCTGGATGTCATCTTAGGGCATTGCGACCCTGTAAAGGAGATTACCCGCCGCCTGTATCTGAACGACCAGCGTGAGGCCCGGTTCGGTCCGGTGACCTCGTATAGGAGTTTGGCGTGGCCGTTCACACCCTTGTCAGGGTTCCGCCGCTCACCAACGGGAGAAGTTTAGCCATGTCCTTTATCGGTGTCGATCTTCACACGACGTCTTTCACGGTCTGCCGGCTTGAAGCTGACGGCAGCGAGATATTTGAAACCTACCAGCTGGCAGCGGCCGATCTGGAACGGTTCTGCCTGAGCCTTGATGCGGACGACGAGATTGCCGTGGAGGCGACGGGCAATTCGGCCTGGTTTCGTGACGAGGTGGTCGCTTGCGTCGGCCGTGTTGTCGTGGTCAACCCGAGGCAGTTCGGCGTGATCCGCAAGTCGGTGAAGAAGACGGACAGGAACGATGCCCGGGCACTGGCCTTCTTCCTGTCGAAGGACATGCTGCCCGAGACGCGTGTGAAGACGGTTGCCGAGAGCGAGTTGGCGTCACTCACCCACACGCGCGATCTTCTGGTCAAGCAGCGCACCCGGCTCATCAACAAGATCCATGCGCTGCACACGCACCACGGCGTCAAGCTGAAGAAGGAAAGCCTGGGCTCGAAGCGGCGGCTCAATGCTCTGGAGGTCGGCCGGTTCTCGACACTGGAACAGGTCGAGTTGAAGGCCCTGCGCGACCAGGCGCTGAGGCTTATGGCGACGATTGGCGAACTGGACGGTGCGATCGAAGAGGCCGCCCGGGAACTGGATGGCTACGACGGCCTCGTCTCAATCAAGGGCATCGGTCCGCGCTCGGCGGCCGTGCTCCTGTCGGGGATCGGCAACGTCGATGACTTCGAGGACGCCGACAAGCTGGCTGCCTATGTGGGCATCGTCCCGCGCGTCAGCCAGTCGAACGAAACCGACAACCGGGGGCGGATCACCAAACGCGGCAACAAGCTGATGCGCACCACGCTGGTTCAGTGCACGCTCATTGCCATCCGATACTCGGGCTACCTCAATGCCTTCTACCAACGCATCAAGGCCAGGCGCGGGGCCGGCAAGGCGATCATCGCGACCGCACGTAAACTGCTCGCGATCATCTACGACACGCTCAAGAACGGCTGGGTCTTCGAGGACTTTCCGGCCTTCAAGATCGCGGGGCAGAACATTCCCGCTGGACAACCATCATAGGAGAATGAAACGTGTCCGTCATTGCCACCGTTGAAGAACTGGAATCAATTTATGGGCATCCCGACGAGACTTCGCTGGTAAAAGAAGTCCCGAAAATCATTCCCCAGTATCGTGCATTTATCGCGGCTTCTCCATTCTGCTCCCTGGCCACCTGCGGTCCGGAAGGGCTGGATTGCTCTCCGCGGGGAGATGTTCCCGGATTTGTTCGCGTCCATGATGATTATACCCTGATGATGCCGGACAGGCGCGGCAATAACCGTGTGGATTCGCTGAAAAACATTGTCCGCGATCCGCGCGTTGCCCTATGCTTCCTGATACCCGGCTCCCGAACGGCATTACGGGTGAACGGCGAAGCTCATCTGTCCGTTGACCCTGAACTCAAGGCGTCATTTGCAATAACCGAAAAAGAACCGCGCTCAGTGATCGTCATCAATACCAAGGCAGTATACTTTCAGTGTGGCCGGGCCATTGTGCGTTCAAAGCTCTGGGATCCGGAAACGCAGATAGATCCCAAGACGTTGCCCACGCCGGGCGATGTTCTGGCAGAACTTTCCAAGGGCAGTGTCGGTGGTGCCGATTAGAGCGTGTTCGCATCACGTGAATTCACAGCCGACTGCCCTGAAGAAATTCCGGCACTCCATTGGCGTGAACATATGGCAGACCTCTCCGATTGCCTTCCAGACATCATCGAAGGTTCTGGCGCCTGCCTTCCTCAGATGAGCCTTGAGCTTCGAAAAGGCCATTTCAATGGCATTGAGATCTGGGGAATATTTCGGCAGGAACAAAAACCATGCGCCGATATCTCGCAAGATCTGCTCGGCTTTTTCGCTCTTGTGAGCGGCTAGGTGGTCAAGGATTACGACATCTCTCTTTTCCAGTTCTGGCGCCAACTGTGTCTCAACATAAATCTCAAAGATTTCTTTGGTCATGGCCCGGTCAATAACCCAGGGCGCAACCAGTCCATGACTGCGCAGGCCTGCGATAAGTGTCTGCTTCTTCCAGTGGCCATGAGGGACAAAATCTATGAGGCGCTCTCCTGTTGGGGCCCATCCAGTTTGCTTGGCCATTTTGGTGTTTGTGGACGTCTCATCAATGAAGACAAGTTTTTCAATCGACCGATTCAAAAACGGAACACGCCTTGTCTTCCAGAGTTCGCGGTCTTTTTTCACGTCGATGCGGTGTTGCTCCTTGGCATAAATAGTCTTTTTTTATGCGACAACCCGAAACTGCGCACAACATGCCAGACAGGCGAATGATGGACATTGAGGTTGAATTTTTCGTTCAGCTCCGCACAAAGCTTACGGATTGTAATGTCCTTTTGTTCATCAACCCGTTTTCGAAGCCAGTCTTTATAGGGTGAAAGCTTGCCATGGCCTGTTTTTCCCGGGTTATGTTTTGGAGCAAGCGAGCCAGTTTCACGTTTCAACTTCACCATATCATTCACAAATTTGACGGAGACTTTGAACTGGGCAGCCGTTCCACGATGAGTGTGGCCTTCTTCTACATGAGCTACAACACGTTTACGCAATTCAATCGGATGGGGCTTGGGCATTGAAAATCCTTGGCTTCGAACCGAATCAGGTCACCCCAATCAGAATCATATTCGCGCACGGAAAGAAACTGAATCTACTCGACACAAACACGCTCTATGATGCCAAATGGGACGCCCGTGCTTCCGAAACACTCTGGTAATCTCTGAACTTTAGATCACGCAGCGGTTTTGTAACGTCCTGCAAAACCATTACGAATATGTTGCGCCAGTTCAAGCACTGCCGGATTATTCTGCCCCTGTTTGAGATACATATTGACGTAAAACATTGGCAGTTTTGGCAGACCACTTGCTTCGGCGATAATTTCCAGGTCTGCCGGAACCGTGTGAGACAAAAACGGCGCCACACCCAAATCCGCTTCCAGCAATGCAATGATCGGTTCATTGGAACCGACATGACAGGTGAGTTTCCACTCCACACCGCGATCTGCCAGCGCCTGAAGCGCATAGGAACGGAACATGCAACGATCGCTGCCCAGAGCCATGGGAAGCGGCGACTGTCGGAAGGCCCTGCCGCCGCGCATGCCTGCCCAGACAAGCTGGTCAGCCAGCATCATATTCGCTGCCGGCGCAGCCTCCGTGGTAAGTGTAATGTCGAGTTTGCCGTTCTCCAAATCTTCCAGCAGATCAGTTGTGGCACTGGAGTGCATCACCAGATTAATATTCGGACAAGCCTGTGAAATGAACGCAGAATCGGTGGGATGAAAGGTTTGAAAATATCACCCGGTACACCCATGTTGATCTCACCCTCGAATGCCGGGGCAGTCATGTTTGACCAGATTTCATCGTTGAGAGTTACCATTCGCTTGGCGTGGGAGAGAAGCCGTTCACCAGTTATTGTAAGGCGCAGTTTTTTCTGACTGCGATCGAACAAGGGTTGGTCAAACAACTCCTCCAGGCGTTTGACCTGTTGGCTGACAGCCGCTTGGGTGAGATTTTGTACACTCGCCGCCTTGGTCATCCCCCCGCCTCCACGACTGAGACAAAGGTTCTCAACAGAGTGACATCAATATCGCGGATCAGGCATTCATTCATAACAATCTCTAATTATAAGCATAAAGAAAATTCGTTTTCATTATACAACAAACACGCCTATCTTACCAGCATAAATCATGTCCCAAGACAAAACAGATTGGAGAATGTCATGACCGTGCAAACTCTGGAAAGGGTAGAAAACTCTCCCATTCGTTCACTTATCCGACCGCCGTTTCCGCTCCGAGGTGCACCACCGCCAGGCCCTTTTTGAAATGAGGGCGCAAGCCCGAATGCAAAAAAGGGCCTGGCGGTGAAAAATTTCGACAGGCGGAGCCTGCGATGACTTGAATTGCCGTTACCAATACCCCTACCGCAGAATTGCGCACAAGCGCAATCGCCTCTTCGAACAGACTGTGCCGAAGAGAGATTTCACGCTGTGCGCTTCCCAGAGGTTTGAGAGCGGTCATGGCGGTGCCTGCGCATCTCTGAACACCTCCTCCGGCGTCCGGAAGCCGAGTGCCTTGCGCGGCCGTGCGTTGAGCAGATCCTCCACCGCCTGGACCTCGGCATCGGTCACAGACCGGAAATCCGTGCCTTTCGGCAAATACTGGCGGACCAGTCCATTGGTGTGTTCATTCAGCCCGCGCTCCCATGAGTGGTAGGGCCGGGCAAAATAGAACTTGGCATCAAGCGCCTTGGACAGGCTGCTGTGGCCAGCGAATTCCTTACCGTTGTCCGCAGTGATCGTGTGAACCAGGTGCCGATCTGCCTCCAGCCGGCGTCTGAGCGCAGCTCCGACATCTTCGGCCGTTTTCCTGTCGAGCCGTACCAGTCGGGTCATCTTCGAGGCGCGGTCCACCGCCGAAACCACTGCGCCGCTTTGACCCGCTCCAACGATCGTGTCCACCTCCCAGTCACCGATCCGCAACTTCTGTTCGACGATCGCGGGCCGCTCACTGATATCGACACGACCGGGAATGCGTCCTCGCCCGGCGTGCCGGCCGCCGCGCCAATTCGGTTTCTTCCCACGCCGCCGCAGACGTTTGTAAAGGCTGCCACCGGCCCTGCGGTCCGCGCGGACGTATTCGTAGATCCGCATCCGCCCCACCATGGCTTGGCCTTCCCGACGAAACCGACCCGAAATTTGCTCTGGGCTCCAGCCAGCCGCCAACTTCTCCTCGACCAATTGCCACAGGGCGGGTGTCATCTTCCTTGGCACCGATGACGCCCTGTGGCGGCGCTCTGTCGCCTTGTTATGGGCCTGTTTGTACCGGTAGCCCCGGCCGCCGCTGTTGCGCTGCATCTCTCGACGGATTGTCGTGTGATGGCGTCCGAGCTCACGCCCAATGTCTCTCTGCGAGAGGCCGCTTTTCTTCAACCCCCAAATCTGGCAACGTTCATCTTGGGTCAGGTGGTGGTAGCCGCGAGGCATAGGCGAATCTCCTTCTACAAGATTCTCGCCATCGCCTGGCCCGCCCGCAAGGAAGAATGCTCATCACGCTGCCGTTTTCACTGGTGCACTTCGGAATGGCACGGGGGGTTCAAAAAAGCATTGAAAGCCTGGATTTTGGTCCCATATCCGATTCAGTTGCTCATTCGGGCAATTGCCGGATGTCTTCCCCTGGGTATTCGGCCGGATGATCCTACTGCCTACCTGGATCATCGAACGCTGACCTGGACCACTGTTGTTACCCCTACCCGCCGACACCCCAACAGTGGTCCGGCCAGCATTTCCTCAAAATGCAGTTGTTGGTTCGCCTGTGTCATGCCATAAGTCGCGGTAACTTTTCCCACCCAATGGAGATGAAGATGGCAAATCTGGATGCAGTGCTGAACACTGTCGACAATTCCCTTGATCAAGCGATTGAACGCCTATTTGAACTGTTAAGAATTGAGAGCATATCAACAGATCCTGCTTATGCGGGTGAGTGTCGCCAAGCCGGTAACTGGCTGGTTTCAGATCTTCAGTCCATTGGTTTTGAAGCCCGTCTTTGTGACACGCCTGGACATCCCATGGTTGTGGCGCATCACGATGGACCTGAAGACGCACCACATGTTCTTTTTTATGGTCACTATGATGTGCAGCCGGTCGATCCGATAGATCTGTGGGTCGAACCGCCCTTCGAGCCATCAATCAAGGAAATGCCAGACGGCTCCAAACAGATGACCGGGCGCGGGACGTCTGATGACAAGGGACAGTTGATGACATTTGTGGAAGCCTGTCGTGCCTGGAAGTCCGAAACCGGCAGCCTGCCAATAAAGGTCACTATTTTCTTTGAAGGCGAGGAGGAGTCCGGCTCAACGTCACTCATCCCCTTCCTGGAGGCGAACGCAGAGGAACTGAAAGCTGACTTTGCATTGGTTTGCGATACCGGAATGTGGGACCGCGACACGCCGGCAATTTCCACTGGCTTGCGCGGTTTGCTGGGTGAGGAAATCACCATACAGGCTGCCTCCCGTGATTTGCACTCCGGCATGTATGGTTCGGCTGCAGCCAATCCCATCAAAATACTCTCGCATGTAATTGCCGGACTGCATGATGACAATGGCCGCATCACATTGCCCGGATTTTATGACGGGGTTCCGGAAACACCGGATGAAATCAAGAAAATGTGGGCGGGGCTTGGTTTCAGCGAAGCCAATTTCCTCGGCGAAATCGGACTTTCCATCCCTGCCGGTGAGAGTGGAAGATCGGTATTGGAACAAGTTTGGGCACGGCCAACCTGCGAGATAAACGGTATTAATGGCGGCTACACGGGCGAGGGTTTCAAAACCGTTATTGCAGCTGTCGCATCGGCCAAAATTTCATTCCGTCTTGTGGGAACCCAGGACCCGTTAGCCATTCGCAATGCCTTCCGTTCCTATGTGGAAAACAGCATCCCCGCAGACTGTTCCGTCACCTTTGAAGATCACGGCGCCAGCCCCGCTGTACATCTGGGTTATGATATGCCGGAGATGAAAAAAGCTGCTGTTGCCCTGAAAGACGAATGGAACAGGGATGCCGCACTTATCGCTATGGGCGGCTCAATTCCTGTAGTTGGCAAGTTTCAGGATATTCTGGGTATCCAGTCCCTTCTGGTGGGATTTGCGCAGGACGATGACCGTATCCATTCACCCAATGAGAAATACGAACTGAAGAGCTTCCACAAAGGCATTCGTTCATGGGTCAGGATCATGCAGGCGTTTGCATCATAAAATTCGGTTACTCGCGATTTGGGGCAGAAACTCTATTCGGCCGGCTGAGCGGTTGATTTAGGCACGGTTGCTCCCGTGCCTTTATCAATCCACGCCCAGTTTGGACGCTCAAACAGGAACCGGAACCATCCGGTGATGCGGGTAAATTCGTAAGCAATCATGGATGACGCCACGCTTGCCATGAGCACGATTAGGGACATGGTACCCAAGTCAAGTGTCGGTGCGAATTTAAACAGCAACTCTCTCGTTATCACCATAGGCAGGAAAAACGCGAGATAGACTACAATTGAGTGGCTGCCCAAATAGCGAAGCAGATCGGCAATTTTATAAGTCGAAAGTATCGAGCACAGACATACGACAGCAACAGCACCAGCAGCTCCCAGCAGCAGGGAAACAACAGGCAAATGGCTGTAGTTTGCCTCATGAACATAGGCGTTTTCCTGCAATAACCAATACAGGCTGTCGGGTAGCAATGTGAATGTGAACAGTCCGTTGATGACAAACCAGACACCCAGATAGGCAATTGCCTTTACGGTATTCTTTCTCGCCCAGGCAGCCAGATTGAAAATCGGTTGGGCAAGCGCGTATCCAGCGAAGAAATAGACATAACGTCCCGCAAATTCATCGATTAACAGATATCCGGTATGCAAGGGCAGGATCTCAAGCAAAGCCGCTCCTGCCAGCACAATTGCCCAGTGCACACCTGACAGGAGCCGGGTTGCAAGAAACATGACCGGCAGCATGTAGATAAACCAAAGGGTGCCGTATGGTTCGACAAGAGCTGTTGCAAACAAACCCAGAATTTCTGGCGCTCCATATCCTTCGCCGATCCAGCCAATTGAGCGGAACGCGAATTGAATGACGAGCCAGAGCACATAGAAGTAGGCAAAATGTACCACCTTGCGATCAACGTATCGCAGCGAGCTTCGCCCGATTACCACGCCAAGAAACAGTCCGGAAATGAGAAAGAAATCCGGCATCCGGAATGGCTGGGCAAACGTTACTACCGTGTTCATCCAGCCGACGCTGCCCTCTGGCACAAGGCCTTTGAGGAATGCATGACTTTCAACGCCCAGTGTTGCATGCATCACAACAACAAAAATGATGCAAAAACCCTTTGCGTAATCGACCCAGTCGATCCGCGAGCTGGTGGAATTTCCACCGGGTTGGAGGGAGTATTCAGCCATTTCGGTGCAGCCTTTCGGGGCGACTGATTTTGACGCTGGTTTATCAAACCACGGTTTGCCTAAAATCCGCTTAAGGATTTCATTAAAGTTTTAATCAATTCGGCGTGACAGACGGAAACGCTAATTTATTCCAATCTTTACGCCCCATTAAATAGCCTCATTTATTGTTCACTGGATATTAACCAGCGCTTTTGGAAAGCTCGATTCCCTTTGATATTTGAATTTATGGCACGCAAGAACAAAGATACACGCATAGAACCTACCTTCGAGCCGGCTTCCAAACCTCGCTCGGGTGGCGGATTGCGCGCGGACGCTTCTGATCGGGTCTCACCTCCGACAAAAAAGACTCGCAAAAAGACAACAAAATCGGGCTCTGCGAGGCGTTCGCAGCACAGGCGGAAAACGACCAGGAAACGTGGCGGAATGTTCGGCCTTTTCGGCAAGGTATTTTATTGGTGCCTGGTGCTTGGAATATGGGCCGGCATCGGTGTAGCGGGCATCATCGGATATTATGCTGTCCAGTTGCCGCAATCCGCGAACTGGACCATTCCGGAACGACCGCCCAATGCCAGAATCGTATCTGTTGAAGGCTCGTTGATTGCCAACCGGGGTGCTACCGGTGGTGCCGCCATGCGACTGAACGAAATGTCTCCGTATATTCCCATGGCGGTAATCGCCATCGAAGACCGGCGGTTCAAGCATCATTTCGGATTTGATCCGATCGGATTTACCCGTGCCATGGTGAAAAACATCATGGCAGGCAGGCTGGTTCAGGGCGGGTCGACGCTGACACAGCAATTGACGAAGAACCTTTTTCTGGAACCAAAAAGAACCTTTGAACGTAAAGTACAGGAACTCATTCTGGCAGTTTGGCTGGAAACAAAATACAGCAAGGATGAAATACTCGAACTCTATCTCAACCGGGTATATTTCGGCTCCGGTGCCTATGGCATAGATGCGGCATCCCGGCGGTATTTTTCCAAGTCTGCCAGAGATGTGAACCTTGCTGAGGCAGCGCTCCTTGCAGGTCTTTTGAAAGCACCATCGAAACTGTCGCCTGCAAGGAACCCGAAACTCGCCGAACAACGCGCGCAAGTCGTGCTCGCTGCCATGCGACGTGTCGACTATATTACTGACGATGAAGCCTCGCACGCACTCTCCATGCAGGCCAAAAAAGCCAAGCGCTTTTGGAGCGGTTCGGAGCATTATGTCGCTGACTACATCATGAAACAGCTGCCTGCCCTTATCGGTGAAATACGCCAGGACGTGATTGTTGATACGACCATTAATTTGGGCATCCAAAAGCAGGCCGGAGAGATCATTGAAAACACCCTGCAGGGGAGTGGCAAGAAACGGAACGTAAGCCAGGGTGCTCTCATTGCCATGTCTCCAGGCGGAGCAATTCGCGCCCTGGTGGGTGGTCGAGAATATGCTGACAGCCAGTTTAACCGCGTAACCGATGCAAAGCGGCAACCGGGCTCAGCCTTCAAGCCAATCGTGTATCTGGCAGCACTGGAAGCAGGCAGAACACCAGAGTCGGTTCGTCAGGATGCCCCCGTGCGGATCGGCAACTGGACGCCGGTTAACTATGACCGCAAATACCGCGGGCAGGTTTCGCTTGATACGGCACTTGCCAAATCCCTGAATACGGTTGCAGCGCAAATGGTCATGGAAGTCGGGCCTCAAACCGTTGTCGAGACAGCCCACCGTCTGGGCATCCGCTCGTCTCTGAAAGCCAATGCCTCGATTGCGCTTGGTACTTCGGAGGTGTCTCTCATGGAACTCACCAGTGCCTATGCACCATTTGCAAATGGCGGTCGTCTGGTTGAACCCTTTGTCATCAGACGGGTAAAGGATCTTGAAGGAAATGTCCTCTACGAGCGCAAACGCTTTGATGTGCCGGTTGTTGTTCGTTCCCGCGAAGTCGGCATGATGAATGCCATGCTTTCTAACGTCATCCAAAAGGGTACCGGTAAAGGCGCAAAGCTGGGCCAGCGCGAGGCGGCCGGCAAAACCGGTACCAGCCAAAAATCCCGCGATGGCTTGTTTGTCGGATATACGGCAGATCTGGTGACCGGTGTCTGGTACGGAAACGACGATGGCAGTCCGACCAAGAAAGTAACCGGTGGTTCATTGCCTGCCAATACCTGGAAGAAGTTCATGAACGCAGCTCATGAAGAACTGCCTCTGGCTTCCCTTCCCGGAAATTATGCCCCGGTACTCGCCGCATTTCCAGCGTCTCGACCGACAGGTACCATTACAACCAATGGACTGCAGAACCAACTACCAGCTACCCAACAAAGGCCAGCCGATGTTCAGAGGCAGGCACCACCACAGCAAAGAAAATCATTGTCCGAAATAGAAGGCTCAACTCGCACTTCCACAGCACAAGGCGGACAACAGCAACCCCGAACTATTCTGGATCTGTTGTTCGGGGGATAGACTTTAAGACAATTCAAAAGAGACACCCGACTACGAACTTTGGTACCCGGGTGTCGGCAAGCTTCAGTCGAACGGAGGGATACGCAGCATCTGTCCGGGATAGATTTTGTCCGGATCACTCAGCATTGGTTTGTTGGCCTCAAATATCACCGGATATTTTGACCCGTCACCGTAGGCGCGCTTGGAAATTGCCCACAATGTGTCCCCTTTCTTAACCTCATGGAACACCGGTGCATCGACACCGGCAGCATTGGAATCCGAGATGTTTACTTCAGCAGCTTCAACTTTGGAAATCCCAAGGGTATTGCCAACCGCCATAATGGCTTTTTCGAATATCGACTGGTCGGCGACCTCACCCTTGATTACGGCCTTGTCACCATCGACCTCAATCTCGACATTTTGAGTGCCCAAATCGTGACTGTCCAGTTCCGCCTTGAGATCTTCAGCGGTAGGCGGTGTTTCTTCGTCACCAATGCCCAATTGCTTGCCTACCGACTTCACAAAATCAAAAATGCCCATAATTTTCCTCCTCAAATGTAATCCGCGGTAACCCTTGCATCATTCCTTGTTGTGATCAAGCGGCAATTACGTAACGGCAGTTGATAGCACAATGCCGGTTGTTTTGGGGTTATCCAGCAAGCGGAGCGGCATCCATCACATCGGAAGCCACATGGTTGGCGAACTGCTCGAAATTAGCCGTAAACATGCCTACCAGTTTTTTTGCCTGGGCGTCATAGGCCTCACCGTCGTCCCATGTGGAGCGGGGATCGAGAATTTTCGTTTCTACAGCGGGCACATGTTCCGGCACGAGAAAACCAAAATTGACATCCTTGCGGAAATCCGATGCGTTGAGAGAGCCGTCGAGGGCAGCGCTGAGCAACGCCCGCGTTGCCTTGATCGGCATTCGATTACCGGTCCCATATGCGCCACCGGTCCATCCAGTGTTGACCAGCCAGCAATTGACATCATGTTCTGCAATCAAATCTCGCAGAAGGTTGCCATAGACCGAAGGATGCCGCGGCATGAACGGAGCACCGAAACAGGTCGAGAACGTCGCTTCCGGCTCGCTGACGCCTTTTTCGGTTCCAGCAACCTTGGCGGTGTAACCGGACAGAAAATGATACATCGCCTGTGCTGGTGTCAGTTTGGCAATTGGAGGCAGAATCCCGAAGGCATCCGCCGTCAGCATAATGATGTTCTTGGGATGCGGCGCTGTTCCTGTTTCAGAGGCATTCGGGATGAAATCGATTGGGTAGGCACAACGGGCGTTTTCTGTCAGAGAGCCATCATCAAAATCGGGCCTTCTGCGGTTGTCCAATACCACGTTTTCCAGAACGGTGCCAAACCGCTGCGTCGTTGCATAAATCTCCGGCTCGGATTCCGCTGAAAGCCTGATGGTTTTTGCGTAGCATCCACCCTCGAAATTAAAGATACCATCGGAATTCCATCCGTGTTCATCATCACCAAGAAGCGTCCGGTCCGGATCTGCAGACAGGGTTGTTTTGCCGGTTCCTGACAGTCCGAAGAATACAGCACTTTCTCCAGCCTCATTGTGATTGGCGGAACAATGCATCGGCATCGTATCAGATTCCGGTAGCAGGAAGTTCAAATAAGAAAACACTGACTTCTTCATCTCTCCGGCGTAGGACGTGCCGCAGATGAGAACCAGTTTGTTGGTGAAATCACAGGCAATGGCCGTATTGCTTCTCACCCCGTGCCGTTCAGGGTCAGCAGCGAAATCAGGCAAATTCACAATTGTAAATTCTGGCGAAAAATCGGTCAGTTCCCCGATTTCCGGCCGGATGAGCAGATTACGGATGAACAGCGCATGCCAGGCTTTCATCGTAACGACACGCACATTAAGCCGGGATGATTTGTCTGCACCACCAAAAAGGTCCTGCACAAACAGCTCCCTGTCACCGGCAAAGGCCATCATATCGGCCTTTAATGTCGCAAAATTTTCCTCTGAAATGGCTTTGTTGTTGTCCCACCATATTGTGTCAGCGGTCAGTGCGTCTTCGACAATGAACTTGTCCTGTGCGGATCTGCCCGTATGCGCACCGGTTTCCACACTCAATGCACCCATGTCGGTAAGGCAGGATTCTGATCTGGACAATGAGGCTTCATAGAGCTCGGCTGCTTCCTGATTGACATATAGGGTGCCGGGATTATCGATCCCCAGTCTATTGCGATGGCTTTTAATGGCCTCAACCTTGTTCATGATAAGATCATGCACTTTCGTTGGCTATTTTTGATTGCGTGCGGAAACCGTCTGACTGCGTCATACAGTGCGGGTGTCTTAGCGGCTCGGACAGAAAAATGCCACATATATCTTAGTCGAATACGACGTTTTGGCGACGCATTTAAAAAAGCCTATATATTGTAATGAGTTGTGCAAATGGCCATATGAGGACAAATCAGCTAAGCTTGTGCCATATTTTGCCCAAACTTTTGAAGCCAATGCTTTTCCGGCAAGTAGTAAAATTTTGATCAGGAGAATTTAGGATGCCAACGATTGCTCTGGTGGATGATGACCGGAATATTCTGACTTCTGTTTCCATTGCACTGGAATCAGAAGGCTACAAGGTGGAAACCTATACGGACGGTTTATCGGCACTGGACGGATTGAACGCGAAACGTCCGGATCTCGCCATTTTCGATATCAAGATGCCACGCATGGATGGCATGGAATTACTCCGCAGGCTGCGCCAGACTTCCGACTTGCCGGTGATTTTTCTCACCTCAAAGGATGAAGAGATTGATGAACTGTTCGGCCTCAAGATGGGTGCTGATGATTTTATCAAAAAGCCGTTTTCCCAGCGCCTGCTCGTAGAACGGGTAAAAGCGGTTCTCAGGCGGGCCGCAGCAACGCCCGAAGCAGGTGCCAAAAACGGAGAAGCAACGGCAAATACACTTGAGCGCGGCCAACTTCTCATGGATAAGGAGCGTCACACCTGCACCTGGAACGGCAAGCCTGTCACGCTGACTGTTACGGAGTTCCTGATTTTATATGCGCTTGCTCAGAGACCAGGCGTTGTAAAAAGCAGGGATTCCCTGATGGATGCCGCCTATGATGATCAGGTATATGTCGATGATCGCACCATCGACAGCCACATCAAGCGGTTGCGGAAAAAGTTCAAGGTCGAAAACAACAGCTTTGATATGATCGAGACACTATATGGTGTCGGGTACCGTTTCCGGGAAGGCTGATCAAAAACAGGTATTGGACCAGGATTTATGATACAAACGGGTTATGGAACTTGAGATAAAAAAACAGGCTTCAGCAGACCCGGCGAATCTGGGTGAAGATTTTCCGGAGCGCGAGGATTGCCATGCTGATCCGGAAGCGGCATCACCACAGCAGGCAGCTTCAAATGACGTGAATAACGCATCCGGCAAAGTCATGTTCCCCGACTATTCAATCGGTGATCCTGATGGCGTCCTTTCAAACAAAAAGAGCCTGTTGTCACGAAGCTTCAAGTCTGTCCGGGACAATCTTTTTTCATCGCTGACCCGGCGAATTGTCATTCTCAATATGACCGCCCTGACCATTTTGCTGGGCACAATCTTGTATATGAACCAGTTCCGTGAGGGACTGATTGACGCCAAGATAGAAAGCCTTCTGACACAGGGACGGATCATTGCCGGAGCTATTGCGGGCTCGGCGACAGCAAGTCCGGATGCGATCACCATCGATCCTGAAAAACTGCTGGAACTAAAGGCTGGAGAAAGCCTGCAACCTCGCCTGGACCCCCTCGACAACCTTCGTTATCCGATTAATCCGGAACAGGTGGCGCCGGTACTGCGGGCGCTGATCAAACCGACTCAGACCCGAGCCCGGATCTACGATCCGGATGGCGTCTTAATATTGGATTCCCGTTTTTTGTATTCAGGTGGGCAAATACAGTCCTTTGACCTTCCGCCTCCGGATGGAGAAGAAGAGGAGATGGGTTGGATCGAATTTATCGGAAACACACTGAATCAGATTTTGCCGCAAGAAAATCTGCCGATTTACCGAGATCTTGACGGACCCGGCACGCAGTATCCGGAAGTCCAGTCGGCATTAACCGGCGCGCCAAGGCCTGTGGTACGGCTTACCGAGCAAGGCAGACTGACAGTTTCCGTTGCGGTTCCGGTACAGCGGTTTCGCGCGGTTCTCGGGGTGCTGCTGTTGTCAACAGAAGGAGACAGCATAGACAGGATTGTTCGCGAAGAACGCATAGCAATCCTGAGGATATTCCTCGTCGCGGCAATTGTACTGCTTGTTCTGTCACTGTTGATGGCAAGCACGATTGCCAATCCCCTGCGCCGACTTTCTGCAGCAACAGTGAGGGTTCGGCGTGGCGTGAACTCGAGGGTCGAAATACCGGACTTTTCCCATCGCGAGGATGAAATTGGAGACCTGTCTTCTTCTATCAGCGACATGACAGATGCCCTGTATAAGCGCATCGAGGCCATTGAGCGCTTTGCAGCGGACGTCAGTCACGAATTGAAGAATCCCCTGACTTCTCTGCGCAGCGCCGTCGAGACACTGCCATTGGCAAAAACCGATCAGGCACGGGAACGCTTGCTGGAAGTCATTCAGCACGACGTCAAACGCCTTGACCGCCTGATTACAGATATTTCGGATGCGTCCCGTTTGGACGCGGACTTGGTTCGGGACAAAATCGGTAAGGTTGATCTGGCAAAACTGCTTGAAAACATCATCACGGCCAATCAACAGGTAACCCAGCGCAAAAAACAAGTGAAGATTAGCCTGCAAATGGATGTAAAAGGAGCAGGCAAGAAAGGTTACTTCGTTTCCGGCCATGAGAACAGACTTGGCCAGGTGATCAATAACCTGCTAGACAACGCGGTTTCATTTGTACCGGAAGAAGGCGGAGAGATCACCGTTGGACTTGCACGAAACCAAGCTTCAATTTTTTTCATTGTTGAAGACAATGGTCCGGGAATTCTTGCCGAAAATCTGGATCGTGTTTTCGAACGTTTCTACACAGACCGCGCCGAGCACGACGGATTTGGCCAGAATTCGGGACTGGGGCTGTCGATCAGTCGGCAGATAGTGGAGGCGCATAACGGCTCGATTGAAGTGGCAAATCGCACAGACGGAATTATTGGCGCCCGCTTTATCATCACCCTGCCAGCTGATAATAGCCGCAAATGACCCGTCAGAACCTTCATTGCAATGTGCTGGAAGTTGCCGGGACCGGAATATTGATCCGCGGGCCCTCCGGTTCAGGCAAGTCATCGCTTACGATGGGCCTTCTCGAACATGCAGAAAGATCAGGACTTGACGCTTCTCTGGTTTGCGATGACCAGACATTTCTGGAGCCTATGAACCGTGGATTGCGCGCATCCGCTCCGAAATCAATAGCTGGTAAAGCCGAACTGAGAGGATATGGCATCGTTGAACTTGCGCACAAACCATCGGCTATCATTTCGCTGGTTGTTGAAATAGTCGATGACGCAAGTATCGACAGAATGCCTGATGAAATGTCTTGTCAGATCTGCGAATGTCACCTGCCGCTTATCAGAGTCCCTGCCCGTCACGAAACTGCCGCCGTCAGGATTGTTTTTGCGTGGCTGAAAGATAGGGTATTGGACATTCAGAACTGATGATTCATCCTTCCGGCGAATCGAAACAAGGAAATTCAAACATGATCGGAATTGTTGTTGTCACACATGGTCGTCTGGCAGTCGAATTCAGAAAAGCTCTCGAACATGTGGTTGGGGATCAGGAATTGTTTGAAACCGTCTGTATCGATTCAGATGAAAACATGGAGGGAAAAGTGGACGAAATCTCCGCTGCTATACAAAAGGTAGAAGGCGGTTCCGGAGCCATAATACTGACAGACCTGTTTGGCGGCACTCCCAGCAATATGTCGATTTCTCTTATGAAAGACCACAATGTTGAAGTGATCGCCGGGATAAACCTGCCAATGCTGGTGAAACTTGCCGGCACTCGCAGTAGCGGAAACCTCTCTGAAGTAGCCGATATCGCCCAGGAAGCCGGGCGAAAGTATATACAGGTTGCAAGTAAACTCCTTGAAGGCCGGGATTAAACACTTGGCAGAAGAATTTACCCAGGTTTTCAAGATACCCAATAAACGCGGGTTGCATGCCCGTGCATCCGCGAAATTCGTAAGTTGTGTTGAACAGTTTGATGCCAGTATCATTGTCAGCAAGGATGGGCATGTTGTAGGCGGAACTTCTATCATGGGTTTGATGATGCTTGCCGCCAGTCAGGGAAGCTCAATTCACATTTCCGCATCTGGTCCCGATGCCACAATCGCCATGAATGCATTGCGCGAACTGATTGAGGCAAAATTCGGAGAATCCGAGTAACATGGCGATATAAAGATTTCTTTATATGATATTGCCTGCTCTTGTTTTTCCTGCTATGGCTTCCGCGATTTTTGTTCCGGCACATCCTGCCGCACCACGACTTCAAGAGGAAATTCAATGTCTGCTTCCAACGATTATATCGTAAAAGATTTATCGCTTGCCGATTATGGCCGCAAAGAGATTGCAATTGCTGAAACCGAAATGCCGGGGCTGATGGCCTGCAGGGAAGAATTCGGCAGTTCAAAACCTTTAAAGGGCGCAAAAATAGCTGGTTCTCTTCATATGACCATTCAAACTGGCGTTTTGATCGAGACCCTGACAGCGCTTGGCGCAGAAGTGCGCTGGGCATCCTGTAACATTTTCTCGACACAGGATCATGCAGCCGCTGCAATCGCTGACGCCGGAGTTCCGGTGTTTGCGGTAAAAGGGGAAACTCTTGAAGAATATTGGGACTATGCGGACCGCATTTTCCATTTCGCGCCGGAAGGTGATGAGGGATTGGGCACCTGTAACATGATTCTCGATGATGGCGGCGATGCCACTATGTATATTCTGATCGGGGCACGGGTGGAGAACGGTGAAACCGATCTGATTGAAAACCCGCAGTCAGAGGAAGAGACTTTTCTGTTTGCCCAGATCAAGAAACGCCTGGCAGCTTCTCCCGGCTGGTTTACCCGTCAACGTGATGCAATCAAGGGTGTTTCCGAGGAAACAACCACCGGTGTCCACCGGCTTTATCAGTTGGTCGAAAAAGGACTGTTGCCATTCCCGGCGATCAACGTGAACGACTCTGTCACCAAGTCCAAATTCGACAACAAATACGGCTGTAAGGAATCGCTCGTCGACGGTATTCGCCGCGCAACCGACACCATGATGGCCGGCAAAACGGCCGTTGTATGTGGCTATGGAGACGTTGGCAAAGGATCATCCGCCTCGCTACGCGGTGCAGGCGCACGCGTAAAAGTAACCGAAGTTGATCCGATTTGCGCGCTTCAGGCTGCTATGGATGGTTTTGAGGTGACAACCCTGGAAGAAAGCGTCAAAGACGCGGATATTTTCATCACAACGACCGGCAACAAAGACGTCATCCGCATCGAACACATGCGGGAAATGAAAGATATGGCGATCGTTGGCAATATTGGCCATTTCGACAACGAAATTCAGGTTGCTCATCTGAAAAACCACAAATGGACCAATATTAAGGATCAGGTGGACATGATTGAAATGCCATCCGGCAACCGGATGATCCTGTTGTCAGAAGGCCGTCTGCTCAATCTGGGTAACGCGACCGGTCATCCGTCTTTTGTGATGTCGGCATCGTTCACCAACCAGGTGCTTGCTCAAATCGAGCTTTGGACCAAGGGTGGGGAATACAAAAACGACGTATATATTCTGCCCAAGCACCTCGACGAAAAGGTTGCCCGTCTGCATCTGGATAAAATCGGCGTAAAACTGACCGAACTTTCCAAGGATCAGGCTGACTACATTGGCGTAACTCCGCAAGGCCCATTCAAGCCGGAACACTACCGATATTAATTTATTAACGAATACCCACAATATATTGTAGCCGTCAGCTTGACTTTGCTGGCGGCATTTTTTTGCGCAAAAGGCTTCCTGCCGATTCGCGAATTGGGTATTGTGTTGAGAATCAAAGCTTTCGCGAATCAGCCGATTTGACAAGGAAGCTATCTGGCAGGGCAGTCTGGGGAATTCATGCGGCGAGAGGACCAAAGACATGCCAAGGGTCAAGCCTGAATCTATATCAGGTACCAGTCCAGGTGCATGCGTAGTTCGGCACCAAGGTAAAAACGTATTATTCAGGTGCTATCGGGAGACTTTGTCTCGCGGCTACCAAATGCTTTGTCGTGCAGCGGCACGATCCGGTATTGTGGCGGGCCATATATTTGCGCTTGGTTCGACTTCAGCGGTTGCAGCGGATGGTGGATCTTTCCTCCACAATGCTGGCGGCTCCATGGAAACCAGCGATATTCTCATGCTCGCTATCTTTGGCGGCGCAATGAGTTCCGCGCTTCTCTCTGCTTCCTGGCTTATTCGTGAACGGGCCAAAATGGTTTCTGACAACCATAAACTCAAACAATCACTTGCTGATTTGCGTGCCTCCAACGATCGAAATGAAGCATTGGTCAGTTCTACAGACCAACGGATCGTGGTTTGGAATGGTGGCGAAGACACAGCCGTCGTGCTGGGCAACCTTCCGAATGTCACCGGCGCACCACAGGATCATCAACAGTTTCTGACGTTTGACGACTGGCTGGAAACAGACTTTGCCCGATCGTTCAGCAAGGTCCTGCAGGAACTGCGTTCAAATGCCGTAGCTTTCGAAGCCGTTTTGAAATCAAAGGGCGGCGGTATTATTGAAGTCACGGGCAACACCTCCGGCAGTTACGCGTTTGTCCGGTTCAGGGATCTCAAAGGCGTTCGGGAGGAAAAGGCTCAGATTGAGGCTGATTTTGAAAGCCTCAATAACAGCTTTGCGAAGATTGAATCGCTTCTTTCCAATTTGCCAATGCCGGTTTGGCTGAAGAACAAATCCGGCAAGCTAATCTGGGTGAACCGTTCCTACTCTCAAGCTCTGGAGATTGAAGACCCCAAAGACGCGGTAACCGGAAACATTGACCTGTTCGATTCGGAACAACGTGAGGAAATTCACAAGAGCGTCACTCAGAATGAATTGTATGAAGCCCTGGTGTCAGCCACAGTTGCAGGCGATCGCAAGAAACTGCAGGTGTTCAACATTGGAGCAGAAACCGGAAGCGCAGGCATCGCTATTGACCGCAGTGACGTGGAAAGCGTTCGCAGAATGCTCAAGGAAACCAACGAGAGCCATTCACGAATGCTGGACCAACTAGCCACAGCGGTAGCTATTTTCGACAAGTCGCAGCGTCTGGTTTTTCATAATGACAGTTTCCACCAATTGTGGAAACTGGATTCATCGTTTCTTGAGACCGGCCCCACCAACGGCGAAATATTCGATGCAATGCGTGATGGAAAAATGCTTCCGGAGCATCCCGATTGGAGAAAGTGGCGGGATTCGCAGTTGGAAATCTATACCGCGATTGAACCCGTTGAGGAATGGTGGCACCTCCTGGACGGACAAACCATCCGGGTTGTTTCTGCACCACGAAGTCAGGGGGGCAGTACCTGGATTTTTGAAAACGTAACCGAAAAACTCGCACTGGAGAGCAATTACAACGCACTAATGCGGGTTCAGGGTGAGACGCTTGACCATCTAAATGAAGCGGTTGCCGTGTTTGGATCAAACGGCCAGTTGAAGCTGTTTAATCCCGCCCTGGAGGAATTGTGGAGTGACGCAGAAATTCCGGTTCAGGAAGGCTTGCACATCACAGGAGTTATAGAGGCGTGGATCAACTCGTTCAAGAATGGCGAAGATCTGGAAAAAATACTCGGACAGGTTACCGGCTTTGACGACGCGCGCGAAACGATTGAAGGCCGAATGGAAATGAAGGACGACCGCACGGTGCAATATTCTGTCGTGCCACTGCCCGAAGGCCAATCGATGCTGACCCTCGTTGACGTAACTGCCAATGTGAACTTCGAACGAGCGCTCCGCGAAAGGGCAGAAGCACTGGAAGCTTCCGATTTGCTCAAAAGCCGGTTCATTCAACACGTATCATATGAACTGCGCGCTCCGCTGACCAGCATTTCAGGCTTTGGTGAGATGCTGAAGGACAGCGATTTGGGCAAGCTCAATAACAAGCAAGCGGAATATCTTTCACACATTAACGATTCTGCAGATGTACTGCGGGCAATCGTTGATGACATACTTGATCTTGCATCCATAGACGCCGGAACTATGACACTCGATTATGGCACCGTGAAACTGGGCAATGTCGTCAACAGTGTCTTCGAAGAACTCGAGGATGGAATGCGCGAGAAAGGCCTTCGTGCAGCCGTTGAAATTTCTGCAGGCAGCGAGGTAATACAGGCAGATGGAGATCGAATCACCCAGATATTCCGGAACCTCTTGTCCAATGCGATTAATTTCTCACCGGATGGCGGGGAAATTTCTGTTGCGGCCGCCTGTGAGGAAGATGATCATATCATCCGCATCATGGACCAGGGCGCAGGAATCGATGAAGCTGAATTACAGGTAATTTTTGATCGATTTGAAAGCCGGGCGTCTGATGGCAGCAAAAGCGGAACCGGTCTTGGCCTTTCTTTGGTGAGGAGCCTGGTTGAACTTCATGGTGGCTCGGTAGAAGTTGATACAGACTATGAGAATGGAACCTGTTTTGTCTGCCGTATTCCGGTAAATCCAACATTGCCAGAAGATCATGCCGAACACGATGCCAATGCAGTTGCCAGCGCTGCCTGATCCGGAACAGGGGTCGATTTGACTAAGTTGCGCTACCGATCAGGCTGCGAAGCCGATACGCTTCTGCTCGGGGCGGATTTGTCAATCATTATGCAGCCTGGAGACTTGCTGGCTCTGTCCGGAGATCTGGGCGTTGGAAAATCCACATTGGCTCGGGGACTGATCCAGCATGTTGTTCAGGACAGGGAACACGAAGTCGCCAGTCCAACCTATACCCTGTGCAATCATTATCCGGCTAAACTGCCAGTTGCACATTATGATTTGTACCGGCTGGGCAGTCCAGAAGAGTTGGAAGAACTTGGCCTGGACGAAGCGCTTGAAACCGGTTGCGCACTCGTTGAGTGGCCGGAAAACGGCCTGCCTCAATCGCGCGAGAACCAGGTTTGGGTTACGATCCAGGAAGATGGCGATAACAGTCGCGAGTTCGTGTTTTCCGGAGATCAGCGCTTTCTAGACCGAATAGCCCGCTCGCTGGAAATAAGAAGCCTGCTGGTTACCAACGGGTTTCCAGGTATTGTGCGTTACCCTCTGGACGGGGATGCTTCTTCACGTCGTTACGAAAAACTGTTCAACGAAAACCGGTTTGACATGTTGTTGATGGACTCACCGGCGGTACCAGACGGTCCGCCGGTGAAGGATGGCAAGCCTTACAGCCAAATTGCCCATTTGGCTGAAAATGCCTCAGCATTTGTCGCCATTGACCAGCACCTGCGAGAAGTCGGGTTGGCAGCACCTGAAATCCCGGTAATGGATATCGAATCCAGAATACTGGTTGTCGAAAATCTCGGTTCCGGAAAAATCATAGATGACAATCGGCAACCGATTGAAGAACGATATATAGCGTCTGTAGAATTTCTGGCCCATCTGCACGGACTTGGGTTTGAACGTACCATCAAATTGCCAACCGGCGGGCTCTATGAGATTCCAGATTATGATTCCGGGGCGATGACAATTGAGGCCGAATTGCTGCTGGACTGGTTCATCCCCGAGATGACCGCGGATTTCTCCGTATCCGAAACGGTTGGTGATGAATTTCGCGAAATCTGGAATACGTTGATTGGAGTTGCTCATTCGGGTGAACAATCGCTGGTACTGAGAGATTATCATTCACCCAACATTATCTGGAGGGAGGAATATCAGGGCCTGGATCGTATCGGGGTAATCGACTTCCAGGATGCGGTAATCGGTCCCTCTGCCTATGATGTAGCTTCAATCGCACAGGACGCGCGTGTTGATGTTTCCGCAAGGCTCGAGGAAAGGCTGTGTGACCATTATGTGGCATTGCGGCAAAGTGCAGACCCATCCTTCAGCAAGGATTCCTTTAAAGAGCAGTACGCTATAATGGCAGCGCTCAGAACAACCAAGATCCTCGGAATTTTTGTGCGTCTGAACAAGCGCGACGGCAAACCACAATACATGGCCCACCTTCCCAGAATCAGGGAATATCTGGATCGGGCACTGACGCACCCGGTGCTGGGTGACTACAAACAGTGGCTGGGAGATGTCATTGAATTATAATATATTCGCAGTGCAAAATCGGCTTCCTACCGAAACAGAAGCAGCTGGAGGCAGTTAAATTGCCCGTGGCGTGTGATTGAAGCGTCGTGCGCTGCAAGTGGAGAATTCATATGTTGAGCGGAAAGTCAGTTGTTCAAATGGAACGAAATGCTGTTCCCGAAACAGCGATGGTTTTGGCAGCAGGTCTGGGTACCAGAATGCGCCCGATTACCGACACAATGCCCAAACCGCTTGTTCGCGTAGCCGGCCAGACCTTGCTGGATCATGGTCTGGATGCACTTGTGCGGGCGGGCGTCTCCAAGGCGGTTGTGAACACTCACTATTTTGGTGATCAGATTGCTGATCATGTCGCTCGCCGCCAGGACATTAACATCGAAATCTCTGATGAGAGTGAGCAATTGCTGGACTCAGCCGGTGGCATAATCAATGCGCTGCCAAGGTTGGGTGGCGATCCGTTTTATCTGTTGAATGCTGATTCATTCTGGGTGGAGGGCTTCAAGCCGAACCTCATTCGTCTGGCAGAACAATGGAATCCAGGGGAAATGGACATGCTGCTGTTGTTAGCAGACATGAATGCAGCCATTGGTTTCGGAACCAAGGGCGATTTCACAATGGATGCTGATGGCAGGCTCATGCGGCGAGAGGAACACACCGTCGCACCCTTTGCCTATGCCGGAGCTGCAATTGTCAACCCGGCTGTATTTGACGGCGTGCCACAAGGGCCCTCATCCATCAACAGACAATTTGATGAGGCACTTGAAAGGAAGCGCCTCTTCGGGTTACGCCTTGAAGGACTTTGGCTGCACGTGGGTACACCAGATGCAATTCGCCAGGCAGAAGAAGCAATCGCAAAAAGCTCTGTCTGAACCCACCCATTAAGTGGCCACATTCCGAAGGAGCTCCGGAAATACAAACGGCCGCAGATCATAACGAAATGCAGACCAAAGCGGGTGGTCCGCAAACTGCCACCGTATATTCTGTTCCACCCGGCTGCAGTTTTCTCACTGAACTGGTCAACAGCCTGATGGAGGGAAGGCTCATTGCCGGATTCACTCCCAAGCATGATCCGTTGCAGTTACCGTTAGCGACCATTTTTGTTCCCAACCGCCGAACGGCGCGCGCCTTGGCGGTCGCGTTTCTGGATGCGGACGGCTCAAAGGCCCGTCTGCTTCCAAAAATCAAGACATTGGGTGATACGGAGGACGAATTCGGTCTCAAGCAAAATCTTGACGATTTACAACATGACTTGCGGGTTGTCGGTACACTTGAACGGCAACTTGAACTCGCCAAACTAATTCGCAAATGGGTTGAAGCGCTCTCCGGGGAAACACGCCGCCTATATGGAGATGAGGAAATTTTCATCCCGTCATCCCAGGCAGATGCGGTGCGCCTGTCCCGCGATCTGTGTGGTTTGCTCGATCAGATTACGCAACAGGAAACAAGCTGGGATGCAATCGGAAAAGTCATTCCAGAAGAACACGCGCAGTGGTGGAGCATCACCAGCACGTTTCTGCAAATCATTATGAAACACTGGCCTGCAATGCTGGCGGAACAGCAGTTGATCGATCCGGCGCACAAAGCGCGATTGATGATTGATCGTCGCATCAAGCACATAGAAAGCGGGAGTGCGGCAGGCCCGATGATTATCGCTGGAACCACAGGATCGGTGCCCTCCACCCGCAGGTTGTTGCGAACTGTGTCCTGTCTCCGCGATGGTGCAATTATCCTGCCGGGCCTTGACAAAAGCATGCCCGATCAGGAGTGGAAAATGCTCTCTGCAAATCCGCTAACCTCTGAAGATGTATTGGAGTCACATCCTCAGTACGGCCTGGCCAATCTGTTGTCGGACATGGGAGTGGACCGCGATGAAGTCATCGAACTTGGAACCCCGCCACAATTTCTGAATGATAGAAACCGTATATTGTCGACGGTGCTTTCATTGCCAGAATGCTGTGGAAGCTGGAAAAGCAATCGAGCTGCTGTTGCGGATGACGCTCTCATAGAGGCATTGGAAAATGTAGCATTGATTGAAGCCATCACCGAAAGGCAGGAGGCCCTGGCCATTGCGATTGCACTGCGCGAAACGCTGGAAACACCAAACAAAACCGCAGCACTGGTTACGCCGGACAGAAACCTTGCGCGCCGGGTAGGAGTCGAACTAGTCCGTTTCGGCGTAAATGTGGATGACTCCGCCGGGCAGCCCCTCGCCAACACGCCTGTTGGCATGTTTGTCAGACAAGTGGTTAGAATTTGTTTTGACATTGCCGGCAAAACCGACTTGGCCGGACTTCTGAAATCAGCATTGTTTCGAGCCGGGCAGTCCAAAAACAATGCGCGCGAACTGGGAGAGGCCATTGAATTGCTGGCCTTACGTGGATCAGTTGGAGCCCCTTCGAGCGGCTACCTGCATAGGTTTGTTGAAAGGGGTTTACACCAATGGCAAGCGCGCAAAGGAGAGCAAGATGATGCCATCCCGGTGGAATGGCAGTCCGCCCTCGAACATGCCCGGACTATCGATAGGTTGTTCCATGCAAGCAACCAACAATTACGCGGTGAGGAGGCCATCCCGCTATCAACCTACATTCTGGCTCTAAGGGAATTTCTGACAAACCTGACCATGGATGAAACCGAAAATTCCTCGCTGGACGGGGTCTCCGGAACAGGAGAAATAAACGCTCTGTTCGACGAAATGATTGGATCCGCGGCAGGAGAATTCGAAATCAAACGAAACGATTTCCCATCCGTTTTCGAAGCGCTTCTGGATGGAAAAGTCGCGCGGGTGAACCAGATTACCCATCCCAGGCTTCACATATACGGACCGTTGGAAATTCGCTTGCTGGATCATGACCGGGTCTTCATGGCCGGACTCAATGAGGGCAGCTGGCCGCAGGCAACACGCAATGATGCCTTTCTAAACCGTACTATGCGACAACAACTTGGCATGGCATCGCCTGAACAGCGGACTGGTCTGGCGGCGCACGATTTTCAACAGATTATGGGTAAAAGAGAGGTTGTTCTGTCGCGTTCAACCCGGGTTGACAAGGCACCTACCATCGCATCGCGCTGGGTCCAGCGTCTGGCTGCCTTTGTGGGAGAAGATGCTATGGGTGCGGTGCGAAATCGCGGCATGCGGTTTCTGGATCTGACGGCCGCTCTCGATGAAAGCGACGGAACAGTCTCCCGGCGTCCAAGACCCAATCCCCGTCCACCTGTGGATGTTCGTCCGCGACGATTGCCGGTTACCGATATTGAAACCTGGATACGCGACCCATACGCCCTTTATGCCAAACGGATTCTGAAACTCAGGCCACTAGACACACTGGAGCGTGATGCCGATCAATTGTTGCGAGGTATATTGTACCACGCAATCGTTGAAGAATATGTCGACATGGACCGCCTAAAGGTTCCGTTCACGGCAAAGCTGGAGACGATACGGCAAATCGCTAGCCGCCTGATTGCGGAACAACAATTGGAACCGGACGTGGAATTGGTCTGGAAATTTCGATTTGACGAAATCGCACGGCAGTTTGTGGATTGGGAAAACGAGTATTCAGCTGAAAAAAGCATTCATAGAATTCACAAGGAACTCGCAGGCAATACACTTCTGGCCGACGGAACATTCACGCTTTTCGCCCGGGCAGACCGAATAGATGAACTTACCGACGGCAGCCTGGTCGTGCTGGATTATAAGACCGGTTCGTCCCCATCACCGAAACAGGCAAGGACACTTTCTCCTCAATTGGCTCTTGAGGGTGTCATTGCTCAGAATGGCGGCTTTGAAAAAGTGGAACCTGGAAAGGTCGGTGATTTGGCGTTTGTCCGACTGATCCAGGGACACGGTTTCGGCTACCAAAGAATCGCTGACAGACACACAAGCGTTGATTACCTGATCGCAAACACGCGCCGCAGCCTGGAGGAGCTTGTAATTAGCTACCGAGATCCCGAAACCGGTTATGTGTCCAGGCGCGCACCATTTCGGGAGGGTGACATTTCCGGTGACTACGACCACCTGGCTCGGACGCGGGAATGGTCATTCGGCGAAGAGGAGGAATTAGGTTGAACAAACCTTTGAAAATTCCCGAACACGTACTCAACGAACAATTTGCGTCCTCAGACCCGAATGTATCCGCATGGGTTGCGGCCAATGCCGGATCGGGCAAGACACACGTCCTTACCCAGCGCGTCATCCGGCTGATGCTCGCTGGCAGCACCCCTGACCGGATATTGTGTCTCACCTTCACCAAATCAGCAGCAGCAAATATGAAGTCGCGGGTCTTCGACACATTGGCCAAATGGACCATGATGGACGACGAAGCGCTCTCCCAATCGGTTGAGGCAATATCTGGTGCGCCTGTAACACCTGAAACAAGAACTCGCGCACGGCGCCTGTTTGCCCAGGCCCTGGACACACCGGGTGGTTTGAAAATTCAAACCATACACGCGTTCTGTGAAGCACTGCTTCATCAATTCCCCCTGGAAGCAAATGTTCCAGGGCATTTTGAGACCCTGCAGGAAACCGGACAGGCTGCCCTTTTGGCAGAAGCAAAAGCTCACATACTTGCGGGCCAAGCCAGCGATATCCGACTTATCGAGTACTTTCGCAAGCTTGTCGAGTTTGCTTCAGAAAACGCAATTGAGCAGGGAATTGCATCAATCGTCGCTGACAGGAACGCCTTTGCCGGTTGGATTGAACAGGGACTGGACAGCGCCATGGCACCTGTTTCGGACGCGCTGGGTGTCAAGACTTCGGATACGCCCGATAGCCTGATGCATTCCTGCTTCAAGGCACTGCCTCTGGATGTTGCTGCCCTGCGCAACGTCATCAAAGTGACCGGTGACAGCGACAAGGCCCGGGACACAGAAGTTCATCTGCTTTTGTCAAAAGCTGTTGGCAGGGACGACATTGCAGTGCGTTTCGAAGCCATGGAAACGGCCTTGTTGACTGCAAAAGGAGAAACCAGAAGCGAAAGCAGGATTGTTTCGAAATTCGTCAAGGACAGGATCCCTGACATTGCCGAACAATTAGTTGCAACCGGTGTCGCGCTGCAAAAAGCCAGAGGCAAGATCAAGGCCCTCTCCCTGATCGAGCACTCAAGATACCTGTTTTATATCGCGGAAGCAGTTATCGAACGGTATGCAGCGCTGAAGCGCAGGCACGGTGTTATCGATTTTGATGATCAGGTCGATAAATGCGCTGCACTGCTGACCCGCAACGAAATTCGCGATTGGATTCGTTACCGATTGGATCGGGGCATCGATCACGTGCTTGTGGATGAAGCTCAGGATACCAGTCCCAAACAGTGGGAAATCATCAACGCAATTACCGCAGATTTTCATTCCGGAAACAGTGCTTCCGCGAGGAATAGAACTGTGTTTGTGGTTGGCGATGAAAAGCAGTCTATCTATTCCTTCCAGGGAGCGAGGCCCGAGGAATTTGCAAAACAGCAATCCCAGCTTAAGCAGGCAACAAGTAATGCGCAAAAGCGTTTTCACCCAGGAAAACTCACTCTTTCCTTCCGTTCAACAAGTGACGTGTTGCATGCAGTCGACGAGGTATTTGGCCCCGAGGAAAACCGGCGAGGACTGATGCAGTCCGGTGAACAGCCGGCCCATGATGCGGTTCGTGAAAACGATCCCGGAGAGGTTCAGGTATGGCCCGCTTTCGTCAAAGAGACGGTTGACGAATCCGACAGCTGGCTTGATCCAATTGATCATACCACCATGCGCGATCCGGCCGTACAACTGGCCGACAGAATTGCCGAGACAATAGGCGAATGGGTGGGCAATACATTACCTGGTTCCGACATTCCGCTTAAGTACGAAGACATTCTTGTACTGGTTCGCAAGCGTGATCGCTTTATAACTGCTCTGACACGCACCATTAAGGACCGGGGTCTGCAGGTTGCCGGTGCAGACCGGCTCGTCCTCACAGACCATATCGCTGTGGAAGACTTGCTGGCTCTGGGACAGTTCGCACTTCTTCCCAGCGACGACCTCAATCTTGCCTGTGTCCTTAAGGGGGTATTGTTCGATCTCGATGAGGAAACGCTGTTTGACTTCGCCTTTGACCGCGACAACGCATCTCTTTACGAAGTGATTGTGGCCGCAGCAAAAGAGCCAGCTCACAAACATCATCACCTGGCAGTTGAAATCCGCAACAGCCTCGACTTTGTTTTCAAACAAGGTAATGAATTGAACGTCTTTGAATTCTTCGCCTGGGCATTGGGTCCTTTCGGCATGCGAAAGGCGTTTCTCGCACGCCTGGGCATGGAGGCGGAAGACGTGCTTGATGCCTTTCTTGATGAGACCATCTCATTTGCCAGGGAGGGCGGTATTGGCCTGGAGCGGTTCATAGCAACGCTCAGTCAGTCGAAGCCGGAGATCAAGCGCGAAGTGGAACTTGAACGCGACGAGGTTCGCATTCTTACCGTTCACGCATCAAAAGGACTTGAGGCAAGGGTGGTTTTTCTGGTTGATCCCTTTAATCCGCCCTGGACTGAAAGTCATCGTCCCCCGATCCTACCCGTCGTTACAAAGGCACCACAGAGTTACCTCTGGCTTCCGACGTCTGCCATGCATGTTGAAGCGACAAAGGCCAGTACTGAACGGATATCGCAACTTGCTCAGGAAGAATATCGCCGCCTGTTATATGTTGGCATGACGCGAGCAGCTGATCGGTTGATCGTTTGTGGATACAGGGGCAGCAGTGAACCAAAACACGAAACCTGGCATTCAATGGTCCACAATGCGTTGCACGATACAGCTGAAACATTTGAACTTCCCGATGGTTCGGTTGGCGGCATTCGTTGGAAAGAAAATGCGACCCCATCCAGAATTTCGGGCGCGAAAGTCATTCAGCAAAACCTCAAGACTGAACGTGCAGTAGCCATCCCGGACTGGCTGGCAACAAAAGCTCCGCAAGAAAATCCCCTTCCTGCTCCTCTGACACCAACCGGCGCCTATGTGCTTATTGAGGGGGAGGACAACCAGAATGAGCCATTCAATCCGGGTCATCAGGATGCGGGCGGAAAATTTTCTATTCAGAAAGGGGCGGCAGTTCACTATCTCCTGGAATGTTTGCCGGATGCGCCGAGGCAAGAACGTGCCCGCTTAGGTAGGGAATATTTGCACAAAGCAGGCGCTGAGTGGACGAACAATCAACGTGAACGGGTATGGCAGGACGTTTGCGCAATCCTTGAAGACGATACGTTATCTTACCTTTTCTCTGAGCGATCATCTGCTGAAGTGTCACTGACCGGCCGACTTTCTACCCGTTCCGGTCAAAGGCTCATAGCAGGTCAGATAGACAGGCTGGTGGTTAGAGAGCACGATGTTGCAATTATTGATTACAAGACCGGCACTTCGGTTCCTTCAGCACCAGAATCAATACCGCCACAATACCTGACACAGATGAGCCTTTATCGGGAACTGGTAACTCAGATTTACCCGGATCAGGCGGTAAGGTGTTACATCCTTTGGGTTCATGGCCCTAAAATGATGCAAATTGAAGACTGGCAACTCGACGAATCTCTGGAAAAAGTCAAGAAAATTTGATGGCCTTGACCTCTACGGGTAGCGTTCCTACCTTACTTTGTGACACAAGCGAGTCGCTCAGGGTGGGGACTGGCAAATTAATGTTGAAGGAGGCTCAAATGACCACTCAAAAAGTAGATACAAGCAATTTTGAATCCGATGTTCTTGGCGCAGATGTGCCGGTAGTTGTGGATTTCTGGGCTGAATGGTGCGGTCCATGCAAGGCGATTGGGTCAAGCCTGGAAGAAATTTCCGACGAGGTGAACGGCAAAGTCAAAATCACCAAGGTGAACATTGACGAAAACCCGGACATTGCAGCCCAATATGGTGTTCGATCCATTCCGACGCTGGTGTTGTTCAAGGATGGCGAACCGGCCTCAATGCAGGTTGGCGCGAAACCAAAAAACGCGCTTGTGGACTGGATAAACGGCGCAGCCTGAAGGCAAAACTGATGTTAGTTTTGAAACCCGGCCGAAAGGCCGGGTTTTTATTGGGGCACGGTTCCGTTCAGCCCCAGCACTTCACCGACCATGTATAGCGAACCGCAGAAAATCACCTCCAGTTCGGGAGATTGTTCAGCGGTTTCGGCAACCTGACAAATCCCGTCTTCAAGCGACAAAGCAGAACTTGCGTTCAATCCGGCATTGCGAGCAGACGCGGCAAGTTCATCCGGCGGAATACCAGCCTCACTCATGGCAACGGGCACGGTAATGACTTGTGTTTCAAGTTTGGTAAAGGGCCTGAAATAGCCAACCGGTTCCTTGGTGTTGATCATGCCGCAAACGAGCAAAAACCTGCGGGATACACCAGCATTTTGTCTCAACAGTTCCGCGGCGATTACCTCACCTGCTGCCGGATTGTGTCCTCCGTCTATCCAGATAACAGTGTTCGGGGCGAAGGCTGCTGTTATCGCCCCCGCAGGCAGCCTTTCCAAGCGGCCGGGCCATGCGACTGATTTCATGCCGGCTTCAATGGACCGATCGGAAACCTCGATATCACCGGCACGGATCGCTGCAATTGCCAATGCAGCATTGCCAAGCTGATGATCGCCATTCAGCCGGGGCAAAGGCAGATCCAGTAATCCGTCTGTATCCTGATACACAAATCCGGTCGCATCGCGGTAAAAGTCAAAGTCCTGGCCTGAGATCAAGACAGGCGCAGAGTTTTGTGTTGCTACCGTTTCCAGAACTTCTCGCACTTCATCGGGCTGCACGCCGATTACTACCGGACAGGCGTTCTTGATGATGCCGGCCTTCTCAAACGCAATCTTGGCCAATGTATCACCCAGATAGGACTGGTGATCCATCGAAATGGGCGCTATCGCGCAAACCTGCGGGTTCTGCAGAACATTGGTTGCGTCAGCACGGCCACCCAAACCGACTTCGACCAGGGAAAAGTCAGCCTCGTGCTCGCTGAAAAGGACAAACATCACCGCAGACATGATTTCGAAAATCGTGATCGGCTTTCCGTCATTGGCCTCGGTGACCCGTTCAATTGCGCGGGCGAGTGTTTCGTCATCAACCAGTTCGCCAGACAGACGATAGCGCTCGTTCCAATTCACAAGATGGGGTGAGATGTGTACGTGAACCTTGTATCCTTCCGCCTCCAGAATCGCTCTTGCAAAAGCCAGGGTAGAGCCTTTGCCATTTGTACCGGCAATGTGGATTGCAGGCGGAATGCGAAGGTGTGGATTGCCGAGTTTCTCGAGTAGAGTCAAAATTCTTCCGAGAGACAGGTCAAAACCTTTCGGATGAATTTCTGCAAGCTTGTCGATCAGAGCATCTACACGAGATGCCGGACTGATAGTCAAGCCTCACTCTTTTCTTCAGGAGCAGCGCTGCCCGCTTCGACAACCGTTATTTCCTTGTTGTCAGGTTTGGGAAGCGGTATCGCATAAGCCGGCATGTTGAGCATCAATCTCACCACGCGGGAAATTGTCGATTTCAGCTCCAGGCGGCTGACAATCATGTCGATCATCCCGTGTTCCAGAAGATATTCGGAGGTCTGGAAATCGTCTGGAAGCTTTTCCCGGATAGTTCCCTCAATGACGCGGCGTCCGGCAAAACCAATCACTGCACCGGGTTCGGCGATATGAACATCACCAAGCATCGCATAGGAAGCAGAGACTCCACCGGTTGTCGGGTTGGTGAGGACCACGATATAGGGGACATTGGCATCCTTCATGCGTTGAACAGCAACTGTTGTGCGCGGCAATTGCATTAGCGACAGGATACCCTCCTGCATACGCGCACCACCAGAAGCAGCAAACAGGACCAACGGTGTTTTGGTGTCTGCAGCCTCTTCCATGCCCTTGATAATCATCTCACCTGCGGCCATGCCCAGTGAACCGCCGATAAACTGCATCTCATGGACAACGGCAATCATGTCAAGATCCTCAACACGCCCACGAGCCGCAAGAATGGAATCTTCCAATCCTGTCTTTCTCCGCGCGTCTTTGAGCTTGTCAATGTAGCGAGACTTGTCGCGGAACTTAAGCGGGTCCTGGGCCACTTCAGGCATTTTGATCAGCTCATATTCCTGCTTGTCGAAGAATTGTTTCAGCCGCTCAGTGGCAGTGATTTTCGTGTGGTATCCGGAATTCGGTATCACGCCCATATTGGCGTCCAGATCCTTGTGAAAAACCATCTCCCCGGATTCAGGGCATTTGATCCAAAGGTTTTCCGGCATATCCTTGCGGTTGAGGAGATTGCCAATTTTCGGTCTGACCAGGTTGGTTATCCAGTTCATGGGGCGGTACTTTCGTTATTCAAGGCTAGTGAGGCGGGTTCGGAATGGACGGACTATGCGGCTTTTTCATGTTTTACAGACCTGACACCGGCAGAAAGATCGGAAACAAGGCCTAACACAGCATCAGTAGTGCCGGCTGTGGCGTTTCCGTCATCGTCAAGTGTATCTGCGATTGCATTTACAAGTGCGGATCCGACAACAACTCCTTCAGCGCCTTGCCCTATGGCTGCGGCCTGTTCGGCAGTTTTTACGCCAAAACCAACCGCAACAGGCAAATCCGTAGACTGTTTAATCGCAGACACCGCTTCTGCAACCCGACCCGGATCAGGTGCGGCGGCGCCGGTAATTCCAGTGATCGACACGTAGTACAAAAACCCGGAAGTATTTTCGAGAACCCGTGGCAAGCGCTCTGCATGAGTCGTTGGTGTGGCAAGGCGAATGAAATTGATGCCGCGTTTCATGGCTGGAATACATAATTCATCATCGGTTTCAGGTGGGAGGTCAACGATGATCAGACCATCAACACCGGCAGTTTTGGCATCATCAAGAAACTTCTCATTACCGTAAATGTAGATCGGGTTGTAGTAACCCATCAGGACAATGGGAGTGTCCTGATCACCCTCTCGAAAAGCTGTTACCATTTCGAGCGTTCTGGCAAGCGTCTGTCCGGCTTTGAGCGCGCGTTGACCTGCCAGTTGAATGGCTGGGCCATCAGCCATCGGATCAGAAAACGGCATTCCGATTTCAATAACATCGGCACCGGCGGCCGGAAGTCCCTTGAGAACCGTCAACGCTGTTTCCATGTCCGGATCACCTGCCATGATGAAAGTTACGAGACCCGGGCGGGATTCAGACTTCAGTTTCTCAAAGCGTGTATCAATTCGTGTCATAAACCCAGCTCCCTAAAGATCCACGCCCAAAGCGGCGCCGACTGTAAACACATCCTTGTCGCCGCGCCCGCACAGATTCATGACAATAATCTGATCTTTGCCCATTTTCGGTGCACGCTTGATAACTTCTGCCAGTGCATGACTTGGTTCGAGTGCGGGAATTATTCCTTCGGTCTTGCATAACACCTGAAACGCCTCCAGCGCTTCGGTATCCATGATCGGAACGTATTCGACCCTACCGGTATCATTAAGCCAGGAATGTTCCGGCCCAATACCAGGGTAATCCAGTCCTGCCGAGATGGAATGTCCTTCAAGTATCTGCCCGTCATCGTCCTGCAAAAGGAACGCACGGTTGCCGTGTAGCACGCCCGGTTTGCCTGCCGAAAGCGAGGCACAATGCTCTTCCCCTTCAAGACCCCTGCCCCCGGCTTCCACACCCACAATTTGCACATCTTCATCATCGAGGAAGGGATGGAACAATCCAATAGCGTTGGAGCCTCCGCCCACAGCCGCAACCAGCATGTCGGGAAGACGTCCCTCCGCTTCCATCAATTGTTCACGGCATTCCTTGCCAATGACAGACTGGAAATCCCGCACCAGCTCCGGGTAGGGATGCGGGCCCGCAGCAGTACCGATTAGGTAATAGGTGTCTTCAACATTCGTTACCCAATCGCGCAGCGCTTCGTTCATCGCATCCTTGAGGGTACCTGCGCCAGCGGTGACAGGAATAATTTCGGCACCGAGCAGTTTCATCCGGAATACATTGGGCGATTGGCGTTCCACATCCGTCTTGCCCATATAGACAACGCAGGGGAAACCGAATTTAGCCGCCACTGTTGCGGTTGCAACCCCGTGTTGGCCGGCGCCGGTTTCCGCGATGATCCGGGTCTTGCCCATACGCTTGGCGAGCAGAATCTGCCCAAGACAGTTATTGATCTTGTGTGATCCGGTATGATTGAGTTCATCGCGTTTGAAATAGATTTTTGCACCGCCAAGGTGTTTGGTCAGACCTTCCGCAAAATACAGTGGCGATGGCCTGCCGGAGTAATGCGTATTGAGTTTCTGCACTTCTGCTTGAAACTCCGGATCAGCCTTCGCTGCATTGTAATGCTGCTCCAGATCGAGGATCAGCGGCATCAGGGTTTCGGCGACATAACGGCCACCAAAAATCCCGAAATGCCCATCTTCGTTTGGGCCGGTTTTGAAAGAATTGGGTTTGATCGGTTTACTCAAGACATTTTCCTTCGGAGGGCTCAGGTAATGATTTTCAAAAACTCACGTATCAACTGCACATCTTTCCTGCCCGGGGCGCTCTCCACACCCGAGGAAACATCCACAGCTTTGGTTGCTGACTGGCTGAGGGCCTCTTCAACATTTTCAGCATCAAGGCCGCCAGACAACATATATGGCACATCCGGGGACCATTGGTCCATAATTTCCCAGTCAAATGCGACACCGTTTCCGCCTGGTAGTTTCGAGCCTTTGGGTGGCTTGGCATCAAACAGGAACAGGTCTACTGCACCAATATAGGTCTTCGCCAGTTCCAGATCCGCGGCATCACGAACAGCAATGGCTTTCATGATCGGCAATCCGTATCTGGCCTTGACCTCCGCAACACGGTCCAGACTTTCTTTGCCGTGCAACTGCAACATGTCGGGATTTGCCGCTTTTACGATCTCGTCCAGATAGGCATCATCCGCATTTACACTGACTGCCACTTTGCAAATACGATTTCCCGCATGTGCGGACAGTTCAGTTGCCTTTTGAGTGGCGACATGACGCGGGCTCTTTTCAAAGAAAATCATGCCCATATGCGTGGCTCCGCCCTCGATCGCGGCATCGATTGCTTCCGGTGTTGAAAGTCCGCAAATTTTTATCTGCTGTGGCTTGCTCATGGCTCATGGATTGGCATGGTTGTTCGTAAGAGTCCAGTTATTAGACACGACCTAACGCCAGGTTCCTTCTTCCCACATGCGTGTGAGAGAAGTACGATAATCCGGCCAGTCGTAATCCATGCCCAACATTGCTTTTGACTTGGCGTTGCTCACACGCTTGTTTTCTCCATAAAAACTGCGGGCCATGGGCGTAATATCAGCAGTTTCAAAGCTTAGTTCCGGCGGCGGTTCCCGGCCCATCAATTTGTGCGCGAAGGTAACAACATCCTGGGGTGGCGCGGGTTCGTTGTCTGTGATGTTGAAGACACCGGAAATTTTACCCTGCATCGCAAGAGTGACCGCCTTGCCGATATCGTCGCGGTGGATGCGGTTAAATACCTGACCCGGCTTTACCAATCGCCTGGACTTACCTTTTTCAATGGTCACAAAGGCATTTCTTCCGGTTCCATAAATTCCCGAAAGCCGGAAAATTGCAAGCGGCACATTGGCTTTTGACGCGGCCTCCCGCCAGGCGTTCTCTGCATTTATCCGCCATATTGAACGTTGCGAAACCGGTTTTGGGAGTGTTTCCTCGTCAACCCAGGCACCATCGTGATTTCCATACACTCCAACTGTGGAGAGATAACCGATCCATTTCAGCTTGGGGGACAGAGTTGGCAGTTCACCATTGAGAGCCGACAACACGGGATCATCCTCTCCCGGTGCCACTGACATCAGCAGGTGGGTTGCATCAGCAAGCTGTGACTTAAGATCTTCTGTAAGCGTAATTCCATCAAAAACACAAGCGCTCATGCCTGAAGAGCGAATCCTCGCAATTTTTTCAGGCGTGCGGGCAGTGCCGCAAATTCTGTCAAAGTTGCACCTGGCAGTCGTCGCAACAGCTTCGGCCGAAAACCCGAGTCCGAAGATAAAAAGTTTATTCAATTGCAATTCCATTCTTCCCGGACTGATTCATCCGATTCAGATTTCAGCAGACTCTCACGCATATCGGTAAAGTGTCCTGATTCTTCAAGTCTTGAAATGGCCCAGACACAAGCACCGCGAACAATCGGATCTTCGTCATTCAGATGTGGAAACACCGCATCAAGCAAATTAGGGTTTTGCGAATTTCCGATAGCGATTAGCACATTTCTCATGAAGCGGTTGCGACCGATACGTTTGATCGGTGAACCAGAGAACATTTTGCGAAAAGCTGCATCGTCAAGCTTTGCCAGTTCGGCAAGCGATGGTGCTTCAAGATCATCGCGGGCAATCAGCTTGGCTTCGGAAGCATTTTTAGCATATTTGTTCCAGGGACACACAGCCAGGCAATCGTCACAACCATAGATCCGATTTCCCATGGGCTGACGAAATTCGCGAGGAATTGATCCTGCATGCTCAATGGTCAGGTATGAGATGCATTTGCGGGCATCAAGCTGGTAGGGGGCCGGAAATGCATCCGTTGGACACACATCCAGACAAGCGCGACAGGTGCCGCAATGATCCGATTCACGGTTATCGGCAACAAGGACAGCATCCGTTAGTATAGAGCCCAGAAACAGCCAGGAACCAAAGTCGCGTGAAACCAGATTGGTGTGTTTCCCTTGCCAACCAATGCCTGATCTCTCCGCCAGTGGTTTTTCCATGAGCGGTGCGGTATCGACAAACACCTTAACCTCTGCTCCAAGCCGTGATGCGATCCAGCCCGCAAGCGTCTTGAGTTTGCCTTTTATCAAGTCGTGATAGTCTCTGTTACGGGCATAAACAGAAATGTTGGCCCGATCAGCCTGAGACAGGTTGGTCAGGGGATCAGAATCCGGACCATAGTTCATGCCCAGCAGAATGGCTGACTGAGCATTAACCCACATTGCTTCGGGAGATTTCCGTCGCTCTGCAGTTGTTTCCATCCACTGCATCGTGCCGTGACGCTTCTTTGCTATAGTTTCTGTCAGGCGGTTGCCAGTTGTATCAGGAAGTCTGGCTGACGTGATGCGGCAAACATCAAAGCCAACCGAAGCGGCGCGATCCTTCAGGGTCTGACAAAATTTATCCTTGGTCACAGAACTCAGAAATCCAGATCTATATAGTGTGATGCCGGTGGCAATCCCAAAACCTTGTCCTCGAGCAGCGGTCTGTAGGAGGGTCTGGATTTTATCCTCACAAACCAGTCTTTGACCGCCGGCTCCTCTTCCCATCGTACTTCACCAAGATAATCGAGTACAGAGAGTGCAGCAGCCGCTGCCAGATCTGCATGGGAAATGGCACTGCCAGCCAGCCAGTCACGCGACGAAGCAAGCATCGCCAGATATTTCATATGGTTTTTAAGGTTCGCCCGGCTGGCGCGAATAACAGAAGAGTCAGGTGGGCCTCCACCTTCCTCAGTCCGCATCAACTGTTTGAAGACCCTTTCCTGCAGCATGTAACGGTTCACTTCGGCGTCAAACTTCAGCATAAACCATTCCACCAGTCGACGGGTCTCTGCGCGGGCAGAAGAGTTTTCCGGCATCAAGCGCCGATCGCGCATAAGGGCGCCGCTGGTTTCGTCCAGAAACTCCCCGATCACCAAAGCACCGCAGACACTGTCGCCGTTTTCCTGTTGCAATACCGGAAGAGTTCCGGCCGGATTTAATTGCAGGAATTCGGGTCGGCGCTGCCAGGCCTTTTCTTCCAGAAGCGCGACGGACAAATCGTATTCACTGAGTAGCAGTCGAATGTATCTGGAGCCCGGATTCATGGCATGATGGTAAAGGGTGTGCATGTGTGTGAATTATACTGGAATTTGATGAACGAACATGGAAAACAGGAAGCAGCCTAAGTTTGCTGAGACCATAATTGGCTGTCGGTGACTTCGCAAGAACTCCTGTGAGTGTAAACCGAACGATCGAAAAGTGGTGAATTGATGAGCCCAGAACAAATTCTCGTTCTAGCAATTGTGCAGGGAATTACGGAATTCCTTCCCATTTCATCTTCAGGACATCTGATTTTGATACCCGCTCTGACCGGTTGGCCCGATCAGGGACTGGCAATGGATGTCATGGTGCATGTCGGTTCTCTTGTCGCAGTTCTGGTCTATTTCTGGCGCGATTGTCTGGGATTGGTGCGCGGGGGCCTTAACCTGTTGCGCGGACGGATGACAGATGAGGGGCGCATGGCGATCTATATTCTGCTGGCAACCATCCCGGCAATGGCGTTTGGTTTGTATCTCAAGGCGTCTGGCATGAGCGCCGCATTGCGTAGCGTGGAAATCATTGCGTGGAACGCAATCATTTTCGGGGTGGTACTTTATGTCACCGATTTGATCGGCAAAAAGATCAAAAAAATGGAAGACATGACCCTCGCACCTGCAATGATGATCGGCATTGCGCAGGCATTGGCACTGATCCCCGGCACCAGTCGCAGCGGCATCACCATGTCGGCGGCACGTCTCCTTGGATTTGAGCGGCCCGAAGCGGCACGATTTTCTTTTCTGCTCGGAATTCCGGCAATCTCGGCTGCCGGTCTGGTCACAATTCTGGAGTTTATGGAGGCTGGTGAAGGCATCCCATCAGACGCCTTATTGGCTGCATTCCTGACTTTCTTTTCAGCGCTTGCAGCAATCGCTCTGTTAATGGCACTGGTCAAACGCACAAGTTTCCTGATCTTTGTTCTTTACCGGTTCGCACTGGGGCTGTTGTTGTTTGCCATGCTGTATGACTGGATACCGGGATTTGATCTTTCGCTTTCCGCGTGAAGCTTTCAGAATGTAAAACCAAGACCCCGGCGCAGAAGATCAAGGCCTACCAATGTAAGGATAGTCTTGAACAGCAGCTTGAGGGTTCTTTCCGGCAAACGGTTCATTAACATGGTTCCTGCCCGCACACCCAGGTAACCGGATATCACCATTGCAACGACAAGCGGCAACCATTCGGCAAATGCAAAACCTGCAATACCGAACGCAGCAATTTTCAGCCCGTGCTGCGCCACCATTGTGGCACCATGAGTTGCTACCATGTGACGATGTTCATCAAACAGGTTGTTGAGAAACACTGCCACAAGTGGTCCGGTAGCTCCGACAAACATGGAGATAAAGCTCGTGATCAATCCGCCTGAAGCAACAATAGCTGTGCTGGCCGATTTCAACGCGGGAAACTTGAACCACACCACAATCATGATGAAAAGGCCCAAAACCGTTTCCAGAACACCCTCAGGCAACTGCACGATCAGCATCACCCCAGCCGCTACCCCCAATATGCTGCCGATTAGAAAAATTCGCGTAATACGCCAGTTAATGTTTTGTCGCTGAACCCATGATCTGCTGGTATTGGAACCCAGTTGCACCAGGCCATGCACGGGGATGATTGCTGTAATAGGCAGCAAATAAGTCATCAATGCCAGCATGAGAAGTCCGCCGCCAATTCCGGCCGCCGCCGTAAGCCCGGACGTAAAAAAACTGGCAAAGACCAAGATGCTGGCGGCTAGCAGTGAAATGGATTCTGGTAGTAGGTTCGCTATCAATCTGCAGCCTGATCTACTTTAGTAAACTGACCGGCTGGGCGATACTGAACCAGATAATTTGGCAGGATGGCTGCGAGGGGCGTCGGTTCAATACCAATACCTTCCAGGTAGCGCTTTTCCTGTATTGCCAATTCGCTGACAACATTATCGTTTTTCAGCATTTCGACCTGATCGCTTGTGATTGGTGCACCCGGCAACCATCCGATTGCCCTACCAAGCATCCCCGCAACGAACCATGGAATGTTGATCAGAACACGGTTACGGGAGATTTGTTCAAGCAGCAGTTCCAGACATGCACGGAAGGAAAGTGTCTGCGGCCCACCGAGTTCATAAATTTTGCCGACGGGGATATCTCCGTCAACGGCTTTTGCAATGGCATCTGCAACATCACCTACATAAACCGGCTGGAACAGTGTCTTGCCACCTCCGATGAGCGGCAGAAATGGAGACATACGGGCCATGGCTCCAAAACGGTTGAAGAAATCATCCTCCGGCCCGAACACAATCGATGGTCGGACAATAATGGCATCTTTCAAGGTAGCCTTGACCGCTTTTTCTCCATTGCCCTTGGTGTCGCCATAGGCAGAAGCTGATTCCGGATCTGCTCCGATTGCACTCATATGAATTAGGCGTGCGCCGACAGCTTTTGCAGCCTGCGCCACTGCCTTGGCACCGGCAACCTGCACTGCATCAAATTTCTGGCGGGCGGTTTCCTGCAAAATACCCACGAGATTGATGACGATGTCAGCATCACGAACCGCTGCATCCACCGAATCGCGAAACCGCAGGTTTGCCTGAACAAGTTGAATCTGGCCGACATTGCCAAGTGGTTTGAGATGTCCGGCCAGATCCGGGCGTCGCACTGCAACCCGTATCTGGTAACCCCGGTTGGCAAGGGCGCGGATCACGTGGCGACCGATGAATCCGGAACCGCCAAATACGGTTACCAATTGGGGAGTAGATGAGAGTTTCATGAGGCAACTTCCCGGTTGAATGTTCAGTTAATATCTAACGCTGACGCTCCGAAATTTAAAGGGTTAATGGCAAGACATACAGGTTCTTTAATAACCAAGGCCCTAAACCGACCAAGGCATATGCGCAGACGCGATCTGCTTTTCAGCAGCATCGAACGAAGCCTGATGGCCGCAGTACGATTATGGAACACAAGCCAACCAGAAACGTTGCTTTTTTGGCGCTTTGTTGGCGAACGGGGCAAATTCGCGTTGACATTAAATGGCAACAGACCTATTCGTGTCGCCTGATCCGATCCCGTGCCCAGATGGCGGAATTGGTAGACGCGCTGGCTTCAGGTGCCAGTGGCCGAAAGGCCGTGGAGGTTCGAGTCCTCTTCTGGGCACCATATTTCTCCCGCATAGCTACTCATAGCGCCTCATAAGCCACTGTATTTACGTGTGTTTTAGGTTTCTGCTATTTTCATGGAAAATCATGGTTTTTCATTCTTTTACCCAACATCTGGGTAAAAATTTTGGGCGAAAATGAGCATTTTTGTGCGTTTTATCCCGGTTTTTACCCACAACCGAAAGGGAGTGGAAAATGCTTCTACTTGAACTTCAAGTCAAAAACGCAAAACCAAAAAACAAGCCATACAAACTAACTGATGGGGATGGCTTGCAGCTCATGGTGCATCCAAGTGTCCCAGCAGAGACGCTTGGATGCTTTGTTCAGCATCGCATTAGCAAAAAAACCGGCGTGTTGTCGAATAACCATGTTCTCGCTAATGTTAATAATGCAGCGATAGGCGACGAGATTCGTCAAGCCGACCGGTCAGATGGAGGAACTGCCGCCGATAGAATGGCGTCTTTAGCCGGATTTGTACCTCTGCGATTTGCAGGAGCTTCTAACACTGTTGACTGTGCATGGGCCGAACATGATACTCCCTCGAGGTTGGTAAACAGGAGAGATAGGCTTGACAGCGCAGAAAATTTGGTTGGGCAGCTGTCAGGAACCAATCCCCAGAATGTCTCCCCGGGTGATTTCGTCATGAAAACAGGACGAACGACAGGATACACACAGGGTGTAGTTGACGTCGTAAGTTTCAATAATCTGAATGTCGATATGGGAGGTGGAGTGACTGCGCGTTTTGATGGTCAGATTCAAATAAAGGGTCTCAGTAAAGTCCCATTTTCTCGACGGGGCGATAGCGGATCCCTAATTGTTGATACGAGCTCAAATCCGGTCGCTCTTCTGTTTGCGGGGTCAAGCTCTGGAGGTTTTGAAAACACTGGCCTCACCTGGGCTAATCCAATAGACTTGGTACTCAATCAATTGAATTTGGTGATCACAAATTGACAGGCAAAAAAAGAAGCATGCCTTTGAAGAATTTCAACTTAAGCAACTTGCGCTTGAAGCTTCATTGTCAGATGTGCCGGGAGTATGGGGTGTGGGAATAGGATTGAACGCAAATCATTCAGACTATGTTTTCAAAGTTTTGATTGAAGAGGAAGCAGTTGCCAACTTGTACCCGGTCAGCGCCTAATGGACAGATTGGGTTGATTGCGTAAGGGAGTGATTTTGGCTCATCATTGCTATCAAGGAGCAAATGATGAGACGAAAGAACGAACGAATGACCGACGATGCTGATCGTGTTGTAAAAGACATCAAACGACAGACGCGACGTCGGTTTTCTTCGGAAGAAAAGATCAGGATTGTGCTTTCCGGCCTTCGTGGTGAAGACAGCATTGCCGAGCTGTGTCGTCAGGAAGGAATTGCCCAGAGCCAGTATTACTCTTGGTCCAAGGAATTTATGGAAGCCGGAAAGAAGAGGCTGGCTGGCGATACGATGCGTGAGGCCAATACCGATGAGGTGAAGGGACTTCGCAAGGAAGCCCGGGATCTGAAGGAGGTCGTAGCAGAACAGGCTCTGGAACTTCGATTGCTCAAAAAAAGCATGACAGGCGATGGGGGAGACGACGAATGAGGTATCCTGCATCCGAGAAGCTTGAGATCATCCGCTTGGTAGAACAATCGCATCTTCCAGCCAAGCAGACACTGGATCGACTGGGTGTTCCACGCTCAACCTTTTATACCTGGTATGACAGATACCAGACTGGTGGCGTGGATGCCTTGGAAGACAAGGCTCCCATGCCCGCACGGGTTTGGAACCGTATTCCTGACGATGTGCGTGAACAGATCGTCGATCTGGCATTGGAGGAGCCAGAACTATCTCCAAGGGAACTGGCTGTCAGGTTCACCGACACCAAGCGCTACTTCGTGTCCGAGGCCAGTGTTTACCGGCTTCTCAAGGCCCATGACCTGATTACCAGTCCTGCCTTTGTGGTTATCAAGGCTGCGAACGAATTCCGTGACAAAACAACTGCGCCCAATCAGCTGTGGCAGACGGACTTCACCTATCTCAAGGTTATTGGTTGGGGCTGGTTCTACCTATCCACCATTCTCGATGATTACAGCCGCTATGTGATCGCATGGAAGTTGTGTACGACTATGAAGGCCAGCGATGTTACTGACACTCTGGAACTCGCGCTGCAGGCCTCTGGCTGTGATCAGATCAATGTCCATCATCGACCAAGACTGCTGTCAGACAATGGCTCCAGCTATATCGCCACCGAACTGGCTGAATGGCTCGATGACAACGGCATGGATCATGTTCGTGGCGCACCATACCATCCCCAGACACAAGGCAAGATCGAGAGATGGCATCAAACCTTGAAGAACCGCATCCTGCTGGAAAACTACTTCCTGCCCGGCGATCTGAAAGGCCAGATCGGTAGGTTCATTAGCCACTACAATCACAGGCGATACCACGAAAGCCTGAAGAACCTGACACCCGCCGACGTCTACTTCGGACGTGGCGACCAAATCCTGCAACAACGAGAAAGGATCAAGCAAAAGACTATCAACGAACGGCGCTTGCAATACCGCAAGCAGGTCGCTTAACATCGACAAACAGATGAGCCAGATACTCGCTTAGCTCAAGCTGCGGTCTGTCCAGAAACCCATGACGACGGACAAGGGGATGAATTATGGGGGTTGATGATGGACTTAGCGGAAAAACCCATCACCCGGACAACACGCCCGCATTGCCTCTTGAACAAACGTAATCCGCACAACACCAGAAGGATATAACATGTTGCATGGTGCTGAACTGAAACAAACATACGAACGAAAAGGATATGCTTTCCCTTTCCCTGCACTGACCAAGGAACAGGCACGAGGCTATCGTGACCGACTCGAGGCCCATGAAAAAGTTCACGGCGGACCATTGCAGCACAAGTGGAGGCATCAGACTCACCTGCTCTTCACTTGGGCTGACGAAATCATCCGACATCCGCAAATATTGGATAGGGTTGAGGATGTCATTGGCCCCAACATTCTATGTTGGGTGACGAATTTTTTCATAAAGGAACCAAAAACTCCGGACTTTGTCTCCTGGCATCAAGACGCTACCTATTGGGGCTTGGAGCCGCACGATCACATCATCACGGCATGGGTGGCTTTGTCAGAAGTTCCTGTAGAATCAGGCGCTATGAAGTTTCTGGCTGGCTCGCATAAAGGTGGACAGATTGATCACGAGGACACCTACGATGAGCGCAATCTGCTGACACGAGGTCAGGAAATTGCGGTTGATGTCAACGAGGAAGATGCTGAAAATGTCGTGCTGGGAGCGGGGGAGTTTTCACTTCATCATGTCTTGCTGGCGCACGGTTCCCATCCCAACACCACAGACGATAGACGCATCGGCCTTGCAATTCGCTATATCCCGACAACTGTTCGTCAAACAAAGCTGCGTGATGCTGCGGTTCTGGTTCGTGGTGTCGATGAGTATGGACATTTTGATTTACTGAACGGGCCCGTTTCCGACCTGGACGAGCAAGCCCTTGCCAACCACGACGACAGCTCGGACCGGTTGCGCAGAGCGGTTTATTCGGAAAGCGAGAAGGACGACTTTCGAGCCTGATATCGGGGCAAAGATGAAGAAAATTCAGACGGACAGTATCGTCGACAGGCTGGTTGGATTAATCCACGATGCGATTTTATCCGGCGAATACAAGCCAGGGGCCAAAATCGGCATCAAGAAACTTGCCGACAGTTATGGTGTGAGCATGATTCCCGTACGTGAAGCGTTAGCTCGCCTGTTGCCATCGCGCCTGGTTAAAGTGGAAAACAACCGCGGCTATTTCGTAGCTGACAAACCTACACCAGAGGAATTCAGACAATTTCTTGAAGCAAGAGAATTGTTTGAAACAGCCGTTATTAATCTTGGTTTTGAGAAAGCAACACCAGACGACATCAAGAAACTGCGCAGCTTGAACGAGAAAATGCGAAAAGTCGCATCATCATCCAAAAGCGACAGGCTCGTAAAGTGGAGCCGGTTGAATGTAGAGTTCCATCAGGCACTTGTAGGATTGGCTGGAAATTCATTTTTGAGCAACCAGTATTCTGAAATGTCATTTGGCAATCTTCATATTCAGATTGTGCTAAGTTACCCACGCGAGTTCACCAGCCTCGACTTGCTGGTTGACCAGCATGACGAATTGATCAAGATGCTGGAAACGGGTGATCGGAAACGGTTCTTTTCGCTGCTTGCCCAGCACATTCGCAACATAACAATCCAGGACTAACGTAGTAACCTTATATGGCTGATGCGCTTAGGGCTGACAATTTTGATGACGTCATCTCCTTCGAGAGCGTTTGAGATCCTGATAACGGAAAATTTGAAGACGGATTCCATCAATCCATGAACAAAGGTTTTTCGTGAACTAGCCTATCAGTGCATTCAGGAAAATCCGTGGGAGTTTCAAGAAAGATGGTTTGTACTGGAAATGTGTGAGCAGCTTTCCAATTTGATTTTGCCGCTTGTGGGTGATGAACCAGGGTGGCCTCGGCAAAAGGGTAAATTGACCGGATAAAACGCCCCTGGGAAATGGCCGCCAAGGGGCAGTCACAACTGCCCGTTCAGTGTTTTCCAGCATAAAGGTGTTGTGCACGGCACCAATGCCGGAACCAACATCCTCCAAAGTCGAGTTGGGAAATCCACCCCACGGACAAACAGTAAGCAGAAACGCCAGGCCGGTCCATGTATTGATCGCAATTGCACCATACTTGAGGTCGGCAAGAATTTCATCAAACCTTTCTTTGCCGATTTCACGAATTGTACGTGGATGAATGACAATGTTTGCACCGAGCGTTCCATATAGATGGTCGTTTTAATAGGTGATTGCCTCTCTCAGGTAGGCCTCAGCATCAGTCGCGGGCAAGTGTTTGACCGCCATGGCTGGCGCAAAAATCTCATTTCGTCCCAGCCATGTTTCATTGTCTGCCGTGAATTCGGTAACCACGACATCTGGATAAGGTCCGCGATCAACCTGTGTGGTATGTCCGGACTTCTCAGCGAACGTTGCCAGTCGTTGCTCGGCACCGGGATAATAGGTTCCGCGATGCCCGAATTCCGACATGACCTGATTTATGCTTTCAAGAAGCCGCTCTGATTTGTCCCACGCCTCTGGCAGGATCAACGTCTGACAGGCAACGCAATTAAATGCGGAGTTATGCAGTTTCTGGGTAGCAATTTGCTCGGCCTGAAACCGAATGTCTGCTGCCGACCAGGGACCGGGCACGACGATAGTCGGGCAAACAGCTCCGAGCTCTGACGTAATATGGCGCGTGTTTATTGGTTTGCCGGATTTCTTGTTCTTCTCACCCGTTTTGCCAACACCCCAAACAATTGCATCGTGTGTTGCTCCTGCACCGGTAATATGGATTTCTTCGACCAGGGTGTGGTTGACGAGGTGCTCGCCAACAATCCCGTCGCCTTTCACAATTCTCAACGCATCCGCGTCTATAAGCGGCTTTAACGCAGCCTGCAGGAACGGGGTAAGGTAATCGTTTACGGGGTTCATCTTCAGGATTACCACCTGATTTTCAAGGAAGAGTTTCTGGAATGCGTCGAGCGGTGCGATTGATGCAATGTTGCCTGCACCAAGGACCAACGCTACTTTCCCTCGACGTTCATCCTCTGACTGATCATAAATTACCGCAGCGTTGTCTTTCAAATTGCTTTCGCTGACCTCAGGCTGCATCCAGACTTCAGCTGTTATGCCGGATAATAGAAGGTGGTCCCAAATTGAATGCGGCGTAACCCGTATAGCGGTCTGGCCGTTGGGCAGAACCCGCGTGGGTAAACCATCAATGTATTTCTTGCCTTGGAGATTTGAAAGCGTGTCCTTCAAACCGTTACAGGCAGACATCACCGCATAAGGACCGGATAACCATTCCTCACCTGCAAGCGGCGAGCCCTCTGGAATCTGTTTTTGCCTCGCGGCCGTATCGGCCCACTCTTCAGCAACTTCGATCAGCGATTCCTTGACTTCGGAAAGCAGCTTGATGCGTTTTTCAACTGAAGTCTTTGCCCAGTCATGTTTTGCCGCGTCCAGCTGCTGCAAATCGGTTTCCAGATCGTTCACCGTCAGTTGCGAAATCTGAATTGGTTTGTTCATCTGCTTTTCCTTTGGCGCTCTGGGTCCCTGGGCAATTCGCGGGTTATTTCTGTTCCCAGTTAACAACTTTGCGGGTCGTCGTCCATCTTTCCAGGCAGTATCAATATCGTCAGTGACACGGTCAAACCGTTGCAATTGATGCACGAGATACGAATTGAGCCCGGCTGACATGACGGTTTCTATTCAAACAAGCATCAGCACTTCCCGCTTGAATGGCAAAATAAATACCATAGGATCACGCCCACAAAGACAGGAAAGAATATCAAGAATGAGTAACCAAATCCCCGATCACATGTCTGCAGTTCTCTTAACAGGGCATGGTGGCATTGAAGTCCTGGAGTACCGTGAAGATGTGGCAGTACCGCAGCCGGAAGCAGGCGAAGTTTTGATCCGGGTAATGGCGGCAGGTGTCAACAATACGGATATCAACACTCGCATTGGCTGGTACTCCAAAAAGGTACACAACGCTACCAATACCGGTGGCGCCGAAGGTTTTGACGAAGTGGATGATGAGGATGCCACATGGTCCGGGGTGCCGATGAAATTTCCGCGTATTCAGGGAGCAGACTGTTGCGGCCGTATTGTAAACGTGGGCACCGGTGTGGATCGCAACCGGATAGGCGAACGGGTGATTGTCAGAAACATGCTGCGTTCCTATGTTGATTATCGGCCTTTCGAGTGTTGGACATTCGGGTCTGAGTGCGATGGAGCGTTTGCGCAGTATGCCAAGGCACCGGCCCGTGAAACCCACAAAGTGAATTGCGACTGGAGCGATGCGGAACTGGCTTCCATCCCCTGTGCCTATTCCACGGCTGAAAACATGCTGCATAGAGCGCAGGTAGGTGCGGAAGCCGTACTCATTACAGGTGCATCCGGCGGGGTTGGCTCCGCCGCCGTGCAGTTGGCAAAACGACGGGGCGCTTATGTCATTGCGCTGGCCGGTGCATCCAAGGCCGAAGAGGTGCTGGCAGCAGGCGCCGATGAAGTTTTGGATCGCGATGCCGACACGGTTAGGAAAATAGGGGAAAAAAGTGTCGATGTGGTTGTTGACCTGGTTGCAGGACAAGGCTGGCCGAAGCTCCTCGATGTCTTGAAAACCGGCGGACGTTACGCAACGGCCGGTGCAATAGCGGGTCCAATAGTCGAACTGGATGTGCGTACGCTTTATCTGAAAGACTTGAGTCTGATCGGATGCACTTTTCAGGAAGATAGCGTTTTTGAAAATCTGGTATCTTACATCGAACGCGATGAAATTCGGCCGTTAGTGGCTGGAACTTTTCCTTTACAAGAAATCGGTAAAGCGCAGGAGACTTTCCTAGCAAAGAATTTCACCGGCAAGTTGGTACTGATACCGCCTGCGTAATACGAACCGCGTTATATGGCTCACAAAACGTTTCAGCTTTGCGGTGGATGGCTTCGGCGAAATTATCCGGATTTTGCGATATGGCCTCAATGATTTCAGTCTTAAGACCACACCACGAATTGAACAATAGGCCCACTGTACCTGAGCAAGAACAGAATGCTCACTTTGATAAACTCCCGGCTGATGTCCCCGCCAAGCGGCCAAATACAGAGCCATTGATCAATCCGGTTCCTCCAGGATAGTTGAAGAAGAATACACCGCCCACGAGTTCGCCGGCTGCCAAGAGACCAGGGATTGGGTTGAGATCATTATCAAGCACCTGCGCGCTGTCGGGGTCAATCCTGAGACCACCGAAAGTAAACGTGATACCACACCCAACCTGATAAGCTTCAAATGGCCCCTCATCAATCGTATTCGTCCAATTAGACTTGTTGACCGAAAGTCCGTGAGTGCCGCGCCCATCCTTCACATTTGGATCAAACGGCGTTTGAGTATCGACCGCAAGGTTATATGCCCTGATTTCTTCCAGAAATGAATTCGGGTCCACGCCTTCCAGTTTCCCGGCCAGTTCTTCGAGTGTTGGCGCGGTTACTTTTGTTACCCGCTTGATACGGTATTCGTCACGCAGCAGGTGTGTTACCTTGGAATCGAATATCTGCCAGGCAAACTGATCCGGCTGATCAAGGATGACGCGCCCATATTTCGCATAAGTGTAATTCCTGAAATCCGCACCTTCGTCGACAAACCGTCTTCCGGTCGCATTCACCATGATGCCCCACGGATAAGAGTGTTTCTGAAAGCCGTCTCCAACATCAAGGTCACCAAATTCCGGTGCATTGTAATCCCAGCCAACCGCATGACAACCCGACCAGTTACCATAGCTGGATGCGCCAATGTCCATTGCCATCTTGATACCTTCGCCCGTGTTGAAACGGGAACCGCGCGCACGTGCCATTTCCCAGCCAGGCCCAAGATAACGGGTACGCATTTCCGGACTTGCCTGAAAACCGCCTGACGCGATAACAACAGATTTTGCCTTCAGATCTTCAATCTGCCCTTTATGGCGTACCTTGACGCCGGTTACCGCATGACCATCTGTCATGATTTCCAGAGCTCGTGTTTCGTAACGGATTTCGACGCCGCTCTCTTTTGCAATGGAGGTATGGGCATCAACCAGACCCGGCCCACCCCCCCAGGATTCAAGCGTAAGCCCTCCCCAGAACTTGAAACGTCCATCCACTTTGAAAGCCTGACGGCCGTAAATTGGCATGAATCGAATACCCTTTTCCCGCATCCAGTGCATGGTCTCACGCGATGTGGTGACCAATCGCTCGCAGAGTGCAGGATCGGTTCTGAAACGGGTAACGCGGAACATATCATCAAAGAACTGCTGGGTGGTGTAAGTCCCAAAATCCGTTATCGCAATCTGGTCTTCCGGCAGGTCAGGACACAGGGCACGAATGTCATCAACCCCATCATAGGCGAAACGAATGGCACCAGCGGTATATCGGGAGTTGCCGCCATTTTCAGCTTCTGGTGCGCATTCGAGCATCAGAACGCTCGAGCCTTTCTCGCGGGCCGAGTGTGCAGCACAGAAGGCGGCATTGCCGGCGCCAATTATGATCACATCCCAGGTTGTCATTTATTCGTCCTCTTGCGCCTTCTTGAAGAGATCCTTGCGCAGCGTCATCAGTGCTTTCGGATCAATCTTGCCATGAATGACAGTCGTTTCATTGCTCTCGATTGCAGCAGTCAGTGCCGGGCCCATATCACCGGGTCCATCAACCCAGATGCCCTTGCCGCCACAAAGTTCTGCAAACTTGTCGAAGCGTGGCGAGGCGATTTCCGCACCCAGCAATCGCCCGCCGTAAAATTCCTGCTGATAGGCTTTTTCAGCTCCCCAAGCTTCATTGTCCAGTACGATGATTGTGACCGGGAGCCTGTGCTGGATTGCAGTCTGGATTTCAATCATTGTATAGCCGATTGCGCCATCACCCATGATCGCCACTACCGGCCTTTCCGGCGCAGCGGCTTTCGCACCGATAGCTGCGGCAAGACCGAAACCTACTAACCCGAAATCCAGCGGAGTGATAAGACTCATCGGTTCATAATGGGCAAGACGGTCCGCCGCCTGAAGGCAGGTATTACCGGTATCCAGTGTGACGATCGCGTTTTCCGGCAGGGAGTTACGGATTTCCGCCAACGCACGGCGCGGGTGCATCGGCAAGGTATCAATTGCCGCTTCATCTTCTCTTTCTGATGCGAGACTTTCCATATCCGTCTTGAATGAGTTGCGCCATTCTTCCGCATCAGGGCGTGCGACGACTTGGGTCAATGCTTCTGCTGTCAGTCGTGCATCACCTTGCGCAGCAATTTCGGCCGGGAAGTAACGTCCCACCGCAGAACCTTCCACGTCCACATGGGCAATACGCGTATCCGCGCCAACATAGTCATTTGAATGAAAGGTGGAGTTGAAACCCAGTCGAGCACCCAGAACAACCATGACATCGGCCTCCCTGGTAAGGCGACTTGCAACCTGGTTGCCTCGCGGTCCGGCTTGTCCGGCAAACCAGGGGTGGCCATGGCGCATTACATCCGCATGGCCGGTGGACGCAACAACCGGCACTTCCAGTTTTTCCGCAAGCGCTGTCAACGCTTCGCGTCCCGCACCCCATTTGAAACCACCTCCGGCAAAAATTACCGGGCGTTTTGCGCCTTTCAACAGGTTTGCAATGGCTGTTATATCATCTGGAGAGGCTGGACCTGGCCGTGCAATGTTCACCGGTTTGGGGTTTATTTCCGAAACGTCTTCGGAAAAAAGATCACGCGGAACATGCAGAACAACGGGGCCACGACGACCGGAGTTGGCAAGTCGGATTGCATCTTCCAGCATGGGTGCAAGACGAGAGACGTCCGTTACCATCAGGGAGCGTTTACTGATCGGAGCAAAAAGCGCTACCTGGTCCACTTCCTGAAATGTATCTTTGGCCTGATCTGCCCGCGTGATTGCACCTGCGATCACAACCAGCGGGGAATAGGCGAGTTGGGCTTCAGCAACGGCAGTTACAAGATTCACGACGCCTGGTCCTGCCTGAGCCCCCAGCACCACACCGGTTTTGCCGGTCATCCGTGCCCAGGCATCCGCCATATGACCGGCAGCACGTTCATCGCGCGCACCTACATAGGCAATCTCGCCACCTTGATACATGGCATCATAGAGTTCCAGCATTGACCCGCCCAAAAGGCCAAAGACCGTATCAATGCCATTTGCTTTCAATACACGGTAGGTCGCTTCACCGCCGTTTATCTTGGTCATATATTCCCTCCGGATACTGAAACTTGTGCAATCGGTGGTTCATTGGAAGCACCTGCCATTGTTACCCCTCCGCCCTTGGTCGATTATTTGCCGGATCGAAAACAGCGTCTTCATGCACAATCACTCCATATTGCTGATCAAGCAATTGCACTTTCAATCCGCTATGGGGCGTCCCCTTGCATACAAACAGCCAGCCAAGGCTCTTGCCCACCGTATAGCCATAGCCACCAGAAGTCGTAAGGCCAACCGGCTTACCTTCGAGAAGTACCGGCTCACCCCCGTGGATATCAATACCGTCACTCTCCAACTCGGCATAGAGCAATTCCCAAGCCGGGTCCCGTTGAAGAAGGGCTTGTCTGCCAACAAAATCGTGCCCTTCCGCCCGTACAAACCGTTCCAGCCCAACGTCATAAGGCCCGATGTCAGTCGTCAATTCGCCACTGGCGCGATAGGCTTTTTCCATCCGCATGCCGTTAAACGCATAGGAGCCAAGATCCGTGAGTCCATGTTTGTCACCCACTTCAAACAGCGCATCATAAAGGGCACCGATCTGTTCCAGAGGCGCATGCAATTCCCAGCCCAACTCTCCGACGAAAGAGACACGCAGCGCATAACACTTGATGCCTGCCACTTCTATTTCCTGTCCCGACAACCACGGGAAAGAGGTGTTGGAAAGATCCACATTTGTCAACTCGCGCAATATACGTCGCGATGCTGGCCCGGAAAGCGCCAGCATGCCCCAGTGCGTAGTTCGGTTGATTAACCCAACATCTTCGCCCGGCCGGATATGCGACTTTATCCAGTCAAAATCCGGGTTAGATCGCGCAATGGGTGAACCAGTGAAAAAACGGTCATCGGCAATCCGCCAAATCGTTATTTCGGTTTCGAAACGGCCCTTTTCTGTCAAAAGATGGTTGAGGCTCATTCGCCCATTTTTCGTTGGTATCCTGTTAGCTGATAATCTGTCGAGGAGCGCACCCGCATCCCGGCCAACAATCTCGAATTGCGCAAAGGCACACAGATCGATAACACCTGCATTTTCGCGTGTTGTACTTGCTTCACGCAATGCATTTTCATGCCAGGACTGATGGCCCCAGCCTATCTGCTCAACCTCGCCAACTTCACCGAAATAGCGTGGGCGTTCCCAACCGGCGATTTCACCAAAGACGGCCCCCTTGGCAGCAAGACGCTCATAAAGCGGATGACGTTTCAGCGGACGAAGCGATTCAAATTGTATACCCGGACACGGTGTGTCGTGGCGGCGCATAAACTCGTCTTTTGTGCGCTCCAAGATGAAATGATCTGTTGCGAAGTCACCATAACGCCTCGGATCAAATCCTCGAGTGTTTATTTCACTTTCACCGTGAACCATCCAGTCGGCAAGCACCTTGCCTGCCCCGCCACCCCATGCAAGACCAATTGAGGAGCCGCAGGAGAGCCAAACCCCCGGTGTACCGGAAGGTCCGACCAGCATGCCACCATCTGGTGTGTGGGTAATCGCGCCGCGTACTACACGCTTTATTCCCAGTTCTGCGAGTATCGGCATTTTGTCTAATGCCACCGACAGGAAGTCGTCGATGGAATCGTAATCCGCTTCAAACAGTTCATTCTCGGCTGCCCATGGCGCACCGTCCGGCATTTCCCAGACCGTAGGGCAACGATGCCCTTCATAGATGCCGATGAGACCGGATTGCTGCTCCTGGCGGATATAACCGCCATAGGCATTGTCACGCATGACAGGGAGTTCCGGGCGACCGCTAAATTCTTTAACGGTATCCGTAACGAGATAATGATGCAGGCAGGACACGGACGGTATTTTCAGTCCGAACCATTCACCCACCTGATTGGCGTAAGAACCGGCGGCAATCACAACATGCTGGGCTAGCACATCGCCTTTCTCGGTACGCAGCAACCACATGTCACCTTTACGCGACGCTCCGACCACGCGGTTGTGACGCTCAATCTTTGCCCCCCGCGCACGTACGGCAGCAGCAAGCGCCATGGTGACACCCGAGGGATCGATATGCCCATCACCAAAGGTCTGCACTGCGGATTTTACGTCATCAACCTTGTAGAAAGGGTTATGTTTCGCAACTTCCTCCGGCCCAACGAGTTCCATCGGCAGGTCAAGCAATTTTCCAACACCCATGATGGACTTCATCCAGTGAACTTCATCCTCCGTCGTGGCGATACGGAATCCGCCAACCTCGTGCCAGCCGATCGATTGGCCGGTTTCCTTTTCGACGCGCTTGTAGGTTTCTATCGACGTCTTGTTCACCCAGCCCATCACGCGCGATCCGACTGCATGGGCGATCTGGCCCGCTGCATGCCAGGTTGAGCCGCTGGTAAGTTCTGATTTCTCGAAAAGGATCGAGTCCGTCCAGCCGTTCTCAGCCAGTTGGAACTGAGCGGCAACACCCATAATGCCACCACCGATGATTGCGACCTGTGTTGTCCGAAGCGTATCTGTCATTAGAACGCCTCTTTGGCAGGTTTGAGTGAAGCGCGGGCTGCAAAACGCTCGCAGGCTATCTCAACCTCAAATCCGTTAACAATTGTTTCGGATGAAAGGCGGTCCAGCGGTGCGCTGACCATGGCCAGGGCCGCTGAACGTTTGTATCGGTAACTCCAGGCAGATGATGTAATCTGGCCGGCCACATCACCATTGAAATATATCGGTTCGTCATGGATAGGGATTGCATTTGGATCATCAAACAACAGAGAAACAATCCGCCGGTTTGGTGTGGAGGCGTTTGAGAGGGCTTCTTCACCAACAAACCCGGTTCCAAAGGCACAGAATGCATCCAGTCCTGCTTCAAACGGCGTTGTACCCGGTGTCAGTTCGTGCCCGAAAGCACGAAATCCGCTTTCTATCCGCAACGAACCACTGGCAAAAAGGCCAGCATGGCTTGCGCCTGCTTTTACCAGGGCTTCATGCGCTGCCATCGCCATTTCTGCGGGAATGTAAAGCTCGTATCCTTCTTCGCCGGTAAAGCTCAGCCGCCCGGCCCAACCCCGCGCAAGTCCGACTTCTACCGGTGCAAATCGGAAACGCCCGAGGTGTGGTAATTCTTGATTGGAAGTCGCCTGCAGCACTTCGTTTGCACGACCGCCTGCCAACCCAAGAATGGCATACCCGCTGGTGACGTCGGTAAATTCTATGCGATACTCGCCTTTTGTCTCGCGCATCCGCTTCAGGAGACGCACCACTTCACCTGCACCTACGATCATCAGATAGGTTTCCGGCCCGTGGCGCTGAACTGTGAGATCGCTCTCGATACCACCGTTGGCGTTCAGAATTTGCGTATAGGCAATGCGACCCTCATCAATGTCCATCTGGGCAGCGCAGAGATAATTGAGAAAGGCACATGCATCCGTTCCCTGAACCATGATTTTGCCAAAAGCGCTTTGATCCAGAATAGCTGCGCCATTGCGACAAGCATCGACTTCCAGGCCAACCTGCTCCCGCCACCTGGGCGTGCTGAAGGAAAGCGGAAGATGGGCTTCCTCGCCGCCGAAATGCAATGCCCGCTCCCAGCCTCCCCGTGCTTCAAACCGGGCATTCGCACTTGCCAAACCTGTATGCAGCGGTGACCGCCGCTGGCCCCGTGCCGTGTCCATCGCTCGGCCGGGAAACGGGTTATCATAGTGTCGGCCCAGGACTTCGGGAATACGTGCTTCCAGTGCACCAAGCACATTCATTTCCGGGCTGAAGCGGCGAATATCCGCTTCGTTAAGTTCCATCGTGGGTTCACCGGCAATGATCCATTCCGCCATTGCCTTGCCTGCGCCGCCTGCAAGCGCAATGCCCGTCGAGTTCATCCCGCCCATCAGAAACAGCCCCGGCACTTCGGGGCTTTCTCCCATCATGAACTGACTGTCAAGCGTGAAACTCTCCGGTCCATTGAGCAGCATCCTCACCTCAGCAGTCTGCAGTGCCGGTATGCGGCGCAGAGCATTATCCATCATCGGCATGAAATGGTCCCAATCCTCAGCCAGCAGATCAAAGGAAAAATCTGCGGGCAAATCCTTGGTAGAGATACCCTTGGCATTGGGCTCGAAAGATCCCACCAACAAACCTTCCACGTCGTCGCGGGCATAGAGAAACGCATCCTGATCATTAAGTGTCGGCAGATGCGCGCCTTTGCCGAGCGCCTGAATTTCTGCAATCGGCTTCGTCAATATATAGAAATGCTCACACGCATAGAGCGGCATGTGAGCACCCGCCATGGCGGCCACTTCCCGGGACCACAATCCGCAGGCAATGACAACCTCATCTGCCTTGATTACGTGATCGCCAACCTCGACACCTGAGATTCGCCCGCCTTTCCTTTGCAGTCCTGTTACTTGTGTGTCTTCCTGAATTTTCACACCTCGCGCACGCGCACCCTTAGAAAGGGCAAGTGCGACATCGGAGGGATTCACGCGCCCATCGGCAGGCGACCAGACAGCACCGATCACATCATCGACTTCAATGAGCGGCCACAGTTCCTTTGAACGAGCGGCGTCCACCACATGGGCTTCAAGTCCAAAAGCTCGTCCCAGCGAAACCTGTCGTTTGATATTGGTCAGGCGGTCTTCGTTAGTCGCTAGCGTTAGCAAACCTGTCTGTACCCAACCGGTTGCCTGACCGGTTTCGCGTTCCAACTCGCCATATAGGTCGATTGAATAATTGATGAGCTTTGTCAGAGTCGCAGAAGGCCGCAGGCGACGTACAAGACCGGCAGCATGCCAAGTGGTTCCGCTGGTAAGCTTCGAGCGCTCCAGAACCAATATATCTTTTCGCCCTTCTCGCGCCAGATGATAGGCAATCGCACAACCTATTACACCGCCCCCGATTATGACGGTGCGCTTGTGTGACGGTAGACTCATGCAAGCAGTCCTTCTCGAATGAGATCGTCTACAGTCTCGGCAAATATGCCAACGGCCTCGTCTATCAATTCGGGCGTATGGGGCAGACCGGTCACGCAGGAGGTAAACGACATGAAATCGACACCACGCTCAAGCAACCGATTACGCAAGCCTTTGACCAAAGCAGGCGGCGTGCGCCGGATCGTGGCCGCATCCAACCCATCGATCGATCCTCCCCCGAAATACAAATGGCAGGTAGAGCTGTCGCCATAGGCCAGAGCCCGAACACCTTTCCGTGCAAAAACCTTGTTAATCCCTTTCCGCAACCGCGATGCCATTGCATCACAATGTTCCTGAACTTCACCGGTCGAAAGAATTTCCATTGCCCTGATTGCTCCAGCGGCAACCATAGGTGCTGCATTGAATGTTCCCTTGTGGCTGACGGCGGGTGCCAGTCCATCCCGTACGGTTGCAGGCGACAACAAATCCATGATCTTTGCCCTGCCTACGACCGCGCCTCCCGGCAAGCCACCGGTGACAACTTTTGCAAGCGTTGTGAGATCAGGCACCACATTTTCTCGCGCTTGTCGTCCGCCCGGAGACCATCTAAGGCCGGTAATCACCTCATCAAAGATCAACACATTGCCGGTATCATCTGCCAGTTCACGGATTGCTGGTAGAAACCCCTCCGGCAAAGGAACGGAACCATAATTTGCACCCGATGCTTCGACAAAGATTGTCCCAATCTCGCTATCTCGCTCCAGCACCGATCTGATCGTTTCGATGTCAGCCGGTGCGACAACGGCAAGGTCACTGATCACCTGTGGCACGCCATGACTGGGCGGCGTATTTGTTCCGGGCTTGGCACCCTTCAGCAGCATGTCATGCCAGCCGTGAAAATGCCCGTCGATGCGCAACACCTTGTCCTTGCCGGTGTATGCACGTCCCAGCCGCAATGCCAGCATGGTGGACTCAGTTCCACTACCGGTAAAACGCACCCGTTCAGCCGAAGGGAACAAGCGGCAAAGCCATTCAGCCCATTCCACCTCCAGCGCATGGCAATCACCGGTATAAGGCATACTCTGCATCTGACGGGCGACAGCTTCCGCAATTTCCGGATGCGAATGCCCCAATATCTGGCTTGCCGCCCCTAGTTTAAAATCGATATATCGCTTGCCTTCCACGTCCCACTTCTCGGCGCCTTTTGCACGTGCAAAATAGACCGGATGGGGCTCGAGATAACGAAGTTCATGGCTGACACCGCCAGGCATGACAGCTCGGGCGCGGGCAGCCAGATTAAAGTTGTTTTGTGACTCATTCATTATATCCGACCAATCTGTTTGCGGCTCAACCGAATGTCGAACTTTGAACGCAAGACTTCATCAACACTGTCGTTGATGTGCAACGGAAAATGGCTCTCAAGAATTTCCCGGGCTTTCTCCCTCGCCACGTCACCGACCGGGCGCGAACCATCTTCCTGCCATTCTGCCGGCGTTCTGCGGTCACCAATGTTCGGGTAAAAATAATCAGACTTCATGCGGTTGAAGGTGTGCAACTCTCCAAGATAATGCCCCTCCCCATGACAAACATCGGCAATCACATTTGCAGCAATGTTTTCCGGCGTTATCTCAATGCCGCGAACGGTTCGCAGAATGTTGCCCAACAGATCATTATCGCTGACATATGCTTCGAGCGATACGCCAAGCAGGCTCGCCTGCATTCCAGCTGCTTGAGTAATGATGTTGGATCCCACATGCGCCGCCATGGTAACCGCGAGCGATTTTTCCGCACCGTATTGAGCATCCAGCGTTTTGGCATCGGTGATACCGGCTATCGAACTCACCGGCAGCCCCCAATGGCGCCCCATCTGGGCAGCGCCTGCCATAAGAATGGCCTGCTCTCCACCTCCACCGCACATGGATCCGGTCCGCAAATCTGCCACCAGAGGTTTTGGTGCAAAGATCGCCTTAACGTGCGGATCAACCAAATGAGCAAATACCAGCCCGGCCAGTGTCTCGGCAATCGCCTGAACCAGTGAGCCGGCAATTGTCGCGGGGCTGGTTGCGCCTGCTTGACCGGCACTGATCAATTGCACTGGGAAGCCAGCTTTGATTGCCTTCTCCAGCACCTCACAGGCCTCTTCGGCAAAGCGCATAGGTGGTACCACATGGCAAACCATAACCGTCAGAAATGGCCGCGCGCGAAAGGCCTCTTCGCCCCCGGCAATCGTATAACACAGTTCCGCAATCTCTTTGACATTTTCAGGCTCGGTAATGGAAACCGAAACGTGCTTGGAAGTGCCCATCAGACACGCATAAGCGGTATTCACATCCATCACCGCATTGTCTTCAATATCGCGCGCAACGACAGAGCGACTGAAGTGGTGGATATTGTCCATCAGATCCACGATACGTGCCGCATCATAAAGATCCTGAAGGGTGGACTCGCGATAATTTCCGGTTTCCAGGTCAAACACACCGGGAGCAGCACCGCCACTGGACATGTGAACACGGTTACCGGATATCAGCAAATCATTATCGGGTTCCTGACCATGCAGGGTAAAATCCCGCTGTGCTTCATCTATTACCTTTTTTACAAGCGCCCGTGGAAACAAAAGTCTTCCGTCTTTCATTTCTCCACCTGCTTCACAGACCAATCGCTGCATAGAGGGAATTGCCTGAGAAAGACCGAGCGTTTCAAGCAATGAAAGCGCGCTTTCTTCCACACACGAAATATCATCGTCAGACAGGGGTTTTAACCGGCCAGATACAACACCGGGCCATACCGGAGGTCGCTCATCGGCATCGTTACTGTTCAATCTTTCCTTGCGCCCGCGTCGTTGACTTCGGCTGGACATGATTTTCGCTTTTGCTTTTTTCAATACGTCAACACAAGCACAGTCAAATTTGCTTTTCAAAGCTAAAATTTTCAGCAATAGATGAGTATAACTTATCGATTAGGTTGTGATGAGACAGAACCTCACTGCATTAAAGGCATTCGACACGGCAGCGCGCTGTGGCAGTTTCCGCGCAGCAGCCGAGGAATTGTCAGTAACTCCTACAGCCATCAGTCATCATATACGGGGCCTGGAGGAACAACTGGGTACAAATCTTTTTTTGCGCTCTAATCGAAAGGTTACCCTTACAACAGAGGGAAAACGCCTGGCCAGAGCGACCAGCGAAGCATTTGGTATCCTCGATGATGCGATAGATACGTTTAGAAGGTTCTCTGATAAAGTGGTTCGTATTGCAGCCGGACCAATTATAACCGCTCGCTGGATTATGCCGAAAATGGGTGACTTTTGGCAACGTTACCCCGATTACACCCTTGAGGTACTGCCCGCTAACCGGCCGCAGGATTTCGAACGGAATTCGATCGATATCGTGATCAAATGGGAACGACTTTGCGACATCCCGCATTCAGCTATTCAGCTTTTGGAACTTCAGCCGGTTGCTGTCGCCAGCCCAAAGTTCATAAGAGACTACGGGCCCTTTTCAAAACCGGCTGATTTATTGGATGCCCCGATAATGCATCAACGCAATCATTGGGGCTGGCATGACTGGTTTTCAGCGCATGACTTGCAACTAAACCAGAAGTTGAATGGTCCGATTTTTGATGACGCTCACATTCTGCTACGTGGTGCCAATGAAGGACAGGGCGCGATTGTTGGTTGGCTACCGTTGATTAATCAGGATCTGAAGCAAGGACGCATCGTCCGATTGTTCAACGAAGATATCGAACCGACGCACGGCTACTACATAGAAATCCCAAATGCAAATCGAAACAGCCGGGCAATTAATACCGTTGTGGAATGGTTATCATCATAGCTACAATTGGGGCACTCGCCTTAGCCGCACTCAACGCAGGCGCCGCCACTCTAGAGCGTGTTTGTGTCGAGTAGATTCAGTTTCTTTCCGTGCGCGAATATGATTCTGATTGGGGTGACCTGATTCGGTTCGAAGCCAAGGATTTTCAATGCCCAAGCCCCATCCGATTGAATTGCGTAAACGTGTTGTAGCTCATGTAGAAGAAGGCCACACTCATCGTGGAACGGCTGCCCATTTCAAAGTCTCCGTCAAATTTGTGAATGATATGGTGAAGTTGAAACGTGAAACTGGCTCGCTTGCTCCAAAACATAACCCGGGAAAAACAGGCCATGGCAAGCTTTCACCCTATAAAGACTGGCTTCGAAAACGGGTTGATGAACAAAAGGACATTACAATCCGTAAGCTTTGTGCGGAGCTGAACGAAAAATTCAACCTCAATGTCCATCATTCGCCTGTCTGGCATGTTGTGCGCAGTTTCGGGTTGTCGCATAAAAAAAGACTATTTATGCCAAGGAGCAACACCGCATCGACGTGAAAAAAGACCGCGAACTCTGGAAGACAAGGCGTGTTCCGTTTTTGAATCGGTCGATTGAAAAACTTGTCTTCATTGATGAGACGTCCACAAACACCAAAATGGCCAAGCAAACTGGATGGGCCCCAACAGGAGAGCGCCTCATAGATTTTGTCCCTCATGGCCACTGGAAGAAGCAGACACTTATCGCAGGCCTGCGCAGTCATGGACTGGTTGCGCCCTGGGTTATTGACCGGGCCATGACCAAAGAAATCTTTGAGATTTATGTTGAGACACAGTTGGCGCCAGAACTGGAAAAGAGAGATGTCGTAATCCTTGACCACCTAGCCGCTCACAAGAGCGAAAAAGCCGAGCAGATCTTGCGAGATATCGGCGCATGGTTTTTGTTCCTGCCGAAATATTCCCCAGATCTCAATGCCATTGAAATGGCCTTTTCGAAGCTCAAGGCTCATCTGAGGAAGGCAGGCGCCAGAACCTTCGATGATGTCTGGAAGGCAATCGGAGAGGTCTGCCATATGTTCACGCCAATGGAGTGCCGGAATTTCTTCAGGGCAGTCGGCTGTGAATTCACGTGATGCGAACACGCTCTAACGGTAAATAATAATGAGACATGAGAATTCAAAACATCTGTTCGCGTATTGGAACAATTTGCGCAGTGGGAGAACTGCACCGGACAGACGGGAAATTGAGCCCAGCGATATTCGCAATATCCTGGGAGACACGTTCATTCTGGAACTGGACCAGAAATTCAGAAACCTGAGTTTTCGTCTTGCAGGCACCAGATTGTGCAATACCTACGGTCGCGAACTGAAGGGGATTGGATTTTTGTCTTTATGGGATGAGAGTGACAACCTCGATGTCTACAAACGCATTCGCAATATCTTTGAAGACAGTTTACCGGGCATCTTCTCCTATGACGCGCTGACCGAGGAGGGACGCACTATTGAATGCGAGATGCTGCTGTTGCCACTGCTGAACGGTCCCCTGCATGCATCACGAATTCTCGGTGTAACATCGATGATCGGCAACCCAATTTGGGCCGGCGCAGATCCCATCAAATGTAATCGATTGAAATTCACCCGCACAATCCTTCCGCCAGCCGTGACACCACCGCCTTCGCTGACCTCGATAGATCCGACGCAGGCCATAATGGGCAGCGGTTCCAGAAAAGTTGGGCACCTTACAATTATTGATGGTGGAATCGACTGAAATACACGTTTGAAGAACGATTCATTAATCTTATACAGGAATACTGGCGGCCGAGATAATACGACAAACGTAAGCTATTTCTGCCGCCTATGACCGCCTTCGCACAATCCAGCAATCATAACGACGATATTACCAGCGTTGAACGCCAGTACCAAAGAGTCGATGTATCCATTTTCGGCAGATACATGCTTGCCGACAAGAGAGAATTTCCCTGCCAAATCACCACCATGTCGTCCGGGGCTGCGGCAGTTATCGGGCCGCGCTCAGGCGAGATCGGCTAAACGGTGATTGCCTATATGGATCATATTGGGCGGATCGAAGGCAAAGTATTGCGAATTTTCCATGGCGGGTTTGCCATGGCGATCAACGCAACTGCGCAAAAACGCGACAAGCTGTCTGCCAAACTTACCTGGCTGGCAAACCGGCATGAACTGAACCTTCCGGAAGATCGGCGCCATGAGCGGGTAACACCGTCCAAGAAAGCTGCAGAAATCAAGCTGGAGGATGGCAGAACCTATACCGCCAAGATTATTGACCTGTCGCTCTCGGGCGCTGCTGTGGAGCTTGATGTCCGGCCCGCAATTGGAACCTTGATCTGGGTCGGCAATATGCGTGGACGGGTGGTTCGCCATTTTGACGAAGGCATTGCCCTGGAGTTTGCTATTTTGCAAAGCCGCGATTCCCTTCGTGAATTTGCAGCAATCGACGATGGCGAATAAATACCCCTGCTCTGCATGAGCCTGCGGGCAGATGAGCAAATTCCTTTCCCAGAACCTGTTTGCCTGACCACACCCGTGGTGCCCGGACTAGTACACCGCTTTTCGTTACAAATTAATTCAAATTAGAATCAACTCTGTCTAAAGTTTACATCTCAGTTATGCTTGTTTTGACGATAGTTTGACTTAAACCCCACCGGCTTTCTTTGCTTCAAATAAATTTTTTTGTGCGAGAGTTGGATTGTTAACGGGGTTTAGGAAATGAAAAAACAATTCATCAAGCTTGCAGTCACGGGTACGGCTGTCTTCTTGTGCGGTATCCATTCAGCGGTTGCCGGACAAAGCGAATTCATGACAACAGCCGGCTACACAACACAACCAATTGGTCACCATTGGTATTGCCAGAATTATTCTTCCGATTGTAAAATTCTTTCGCGGGACACGACCGCTCCGAAACTTACTCGGGATCGTTGGAATGAACTGGTCGAGATCAATGCCTTTTCTAACAACACGGTAAAGCCTGTCACAGACATGGAAGCCTACAACACTGAAGAACTGTGGACTTATCCCACCAGTTACGGTGATTGTGAAGATTATGTCCTGATGAAACGACACATGCTCATGCAACGCGGTTGGCCAGCATCAGCGCTCCTTATTACTGTTGTGCGCCAGGCGAACGGTGAAGGGCACGCGGTCCTGACTGTCCGTACGGACCGGGGTGATTTCATTCTGGACAATTTGGAAACAAAAGTTAAAGCGTGGAATGACACACCATATACTTACCTTAAAAGGCAAGCAGAAAATCACTCTGGAAGATGGATAGCATTAAAAGACACATAAACTTGTTTTAACTGTGGGAACTAAGTATTATTCAATTCAAATTTGTTTATTTTACTTTATTCTCAGCGATTTAGGGTAGTTCGATTTTTGACCTGGTCGATCCCCACCTACCCCCGTCCCCACCAGACCAGGTCGATCTGGCCGATTCACTCTCGTGAATCGGCCTTTTTTTTCAGATTTCCCTGAGTTCGTCCGCGAAACGCTTTGCATTGGCGACATAATGTTGTGCCGAGGCACGCAATCCCTGCACAGCGTTTTCATCTAGCTCGCGTATTACCTTGCCAGGCATGCCAACTACTAATGAGTTGTCCGGAATTTCCTTGCCCTCCGGAACCAGCGCGCCAGCGCCGATCAGGCAATTGTTGCCGATTCTTACCCCGTTCAGAATGGTTGCCCCCATTCCGACCAGCGAATTGTTACCAATGGTGCAACCATGGATCATTGCTTTGTGTCCAATGGTGCAACCGGTGCCGATTGTTACCGGAAAGCCAGGATCGGAATGAAAAACGCAATCTTCCTGAATGTTGGTGTCATCACCAATTACCAGCGGTTCATTGTCTCCACGAAGAACCGCACCAAACCAAACTCCGACATTGTTGCCAATGGTGACGTTACCGATCACCGTTGCATCCGGTGCGATCCAGCAAAATCCATCGGGCAATACAGGTTTGATGGTTCCCAGTGCAAAAAGTGGCATTGTGTTTCCCCTCAACGTTTAGTCTGCCGGGTTCAGACAGGCACCACTCCTAGTATCATGAGCAGTTGAGTAATGAAAATCCCGGAGCAAAAACTCCACAAAAGAGAGATCGTGAAGCACAGCGCCAGAATATCGATTGTTATTCCGCCCAGACGCCAGAATGTCAGACTGCGTTCAAGAACGACATAGGGGCCAGCGAACATGCAGAAAACAAAGCCAGCCATAAACGGTCCCAGATTGCTGAATGAAACAGCGAATCCGGTCCGCTGACCACGAAATGCCAGTTCAGCTGTGCTCAACAGAGCCGATGTAACGAAGCCAAACGCGATTATGAACCCCAACATTGCCAAATCCATCGCCTTGTTTACTCCCTGCTTACCATGATTGGCGAGTGTCAGGCATAACATCAAGGTTCGCGCAATACTTCAATGGCAATGAACCGTAATTCCGCAGAAACATGATTCTTGGTTAATGGCACAAACAACGCTAACAGGGCCAAACCAGTTTGATCCCAGACAATTCCGAAAGCCGGCCGGTGCAGCTTTTGAACGCCGGATGCCCGGCCACCTGGACCGCATCGCCCGCCAGTATGAGACAGATGAAAGACGCCCTGCCCTGTCGGCAAAAATTGCAAAATTTTCACTGTACCTTGGCGGCGGGTTGTTGGTTTTTTTCCCTGCTCTTCTACTTTGCGGTAATTGTTTTTGGCGATGGAATTTCGAGGGGCGGACACTCTGCGTCTACTGAGCGGCTCGAAATCATCGTCGGCAACAGTGCTTTGTCGGTACCGGCAAATACTATCCGCTACAGCAGTCAGCGCGTTTCCGGCAACTATCGGCGGCTAGAATTGTATCTGCACTGGCCTCAACTCACCGGATATCATGACGAACTGGCGGTCTCCTTCAATCGGGCAAGCAGTAAGTCCGATTTGATTTTTCTGAGCCTCGAGCCGCGAGTCATGTCGCTGGAAATGTCCGGGCGTATCTCACCAATATACACGAAGTTTTTTGAAGGCGCTGCCCAGCCATCTGTTGCCGGGCTGATCAAACAGCCGCTAAGTGCCGAAGGCGGGTTCATTGACGAAGACCTGTTTTATGAAAAAACAAGCCCTTATCCATATGCAATACGGTGCATCAGGCCGGATTCCACAATCAACACGCCATTTTGTATCAGAGACATTCATGTCGGTAAGGATATGATGCTAACCTATCGGTTTCACATTCAGCATCTGGCGTCCTGGCTGGAAATTGAGCGCAGTATGCGCCGATATGTTGACGGGTTGTTGATCAACCGATAAGCCGCATTACATTTCCAGATCGATGTCCAGGATTGCCATAGAGAAATTGTACGAACGTTCTCCCTCGTCCTCATCCAGATACAGAACACCCAGAAACTCATCGCCTTTGTAAACTTCGCAGGAATCCGTTTTCTTCGGCCTTGCACGCACCTGCAGCTGTGGATTTGCAAATACGGATTTGAAATAGGCATCGAGTTTTTTTATTTCTTCAGGGGTCACTTGCCGCTCCATTCGAATTTATTTTCGAACGCTTCTTGCATGCCGACAAAGCCCCTGTAAACCCCACAATACGCAAGGTGGCAATCAATCAGCTTCTTATCTTCGGCAATTATCTGGTTCATGCTGCGGGATGGTTCCGAACAACCTGCAACACCCACGACTTTTCCAGGGATGCCTGCAACAGTCACGTTTTCCGGAATGTTCTTGATCACCATCGAACCGGCAGCAATGCGAGAACAATGTCCCACCGACACGTTGCCAAGCACCGTCGCGCCTGCCCCAAGCAGCACACCATCGCCAATTTTCGGATGCCTGTCTTCGGTTTCCTTGCCGGTACCGCCAAGCGTTACGCCATGCAGGATTGACACGTCATCGCCAACAACGGCTGTCTCCCCGATAACGACGCCGGTCGCATGATCGAGAAATATGCCTTTTCCGAAGTGTGCCGCTGGGTTTATGTCTGTCTGAAATACCTGGGAGGATCGACTTTGGAGGTAATAGGCTATGTCTTTTTTGCCCTGCATCAAGTTCCAGTGTGCGAGGCGGTGAGTCTGGATTGCGTGAAAACCCTTGAAATACAAAATCGGCTCAATCAGCCGACTGCATGCCGGATCTCGGTCGTAAACGGCGGCAATATCGATTCGCAGTATTTCTGACCATTCGGGCCATTGCTGGCGCATGGTCTCAAAGCTCTGACGAACCAGATCGCCAGAAAAATCCCTGTTATGCAGACGTTCCGAAATTCGGAACACCACGGCGGATTCGAGGGAATCACGGTTCAAAATTGAGTTGTATATAAAAGAAGACATCAATGGCTCGTTCGCCACAACGGCTTCGGCTTCATCCCTGACGGCCTGCCAAACCGGGTCAACAGTGGTAGGCTTTATGCTCACATTTGCTTTGGTTGCCATAACTTGCACCTCGTATCAGGAACTTACGTTACTCAAACTATAGACAGCAAACCGGACATAACAAGGTAAGGAATAGTGAACGTGTGTTTATCATTAACGTCGTTGAATCTTCGGTATTAGGATATACACACGCTTTTGCCCTTGATGTTACGGGGAAATTTCGCCTGCATCTGTGACTAAAATTTCTGGTTTTCAGCATTCCAGGAACGTCAGTACATTTTGTTTGTACACACGGTCTCCCACGGCGTTCATGTGATTGCGTTTCGGGATTGGCCTGAATTCCCCGTTTGGTATCAGGGCCGCCAAAGATTCTCCATTCTCGGCCACGGTGTCTTCTGTTCCCACTGTCACCAGTGCAGGATTGTCAATTTTTTCAAATGTTTCCCTAGGGATATGCGATCGTCCTCCCATAATACAAGCCGCCAGGGCCTTAAGATCACTGCCGGTCTGCTCGGCGAAGAAGCGAAAATCGCGACCAATTTTGGTTACCGTCTGATCCAGATTTTCAGCCATCAGCCCATCGCGAATGGTAGAGGAATCAAAACCCCCTTCAATCATGTTGTAACCATTGCCAGCAAGAACGATTTTGCCGAGCCGCTCACCATCGGAATGGGCAAGTGTTGCGGTGATGCGGGCCCCCATGGAATATCCCATGACATGGGGACTTTCGAGCCCGAGGTGATCGATCAGATCCAAGACATCTCCCGCCATTTCTGCGAGGCGATAACTGTTTTCATCATAGAACTTGCTGCTGTCGCCATGACCTCGATTGTCGAGTGCCACTACACGGTATCCCGCTTCCGAAAGCGTCTTCATCCAACCTGGGTGTAACCAGTTAACCGATGCGTTGGATGCAAATCCGTGAACCAGAATTATCGGTTGGCCCTGGCCTTCATCCAGATAAGCGATCGACGCATTCTCTAACTGTGCAATCTGTTTCAATGCAATTTCCGTTTTTGTTCTTTGAAAGCATGCCCTGATGTTTTAGAAGAGTCTTCAGAAAAAGCAAATTGCTCAAGGGTTTGAACGATGGCTGGTGCAGGTGTTCCACATTTTCAGAATGATGCGGGTGTTCAATCGGTAGAAATCGGCGTCAAAGAGTTCATGTGCTGCGGTGCCAGCGCGCCCTACGACCATCCCCACGTGTTCCTCGACATGGGCAGCGACAATGAAGTTATCTGCCCTTATTGCTCGACGGTGTACAAATACGATGCCAGACTGACTGAAAACGAAACCCGTCCGGACGGGTGCCTTTTCGAGGGCCAAGCAGCCTAGGTAGTGCCGGGTAATGGCCGGAAACCACAAAAATACCAAGCGAAAGATATTGATCAGTGGCGCGGGGATTGCGGGCCTTACAACGGCACTTTGTCTGGCGCAAAGAGGTTTTCAGATCGAAATTATTGAAAAAGCCCGTCAACTGGACCCGGTCGGTGCGGGACTACAGGTATCACCCAATGCATATTCCGTCCTGGCTTCGCTTGGACTTCACCAATCGATACAAGCTGTCGCCACTTACCCGGAAGGGATTCACATCAAGTCCGGTTCCAGCGCAGGGCTACTGACAACAATTCCTTTGGGCGATCACGTCCAAATGCAGTTCGGACAACCCTACTGCTTCATTCATCGTGCAGACTTGCAAGCCATTCTCCTTGCTGAATGTGAAGCTAGTCCACGCGTGAACATCTGCTATGGCTGCGAAGCGACAAATGTGGAATTCGGCCATGACACGACGACACTAACTGCCGAACCCGGTGACCGGAAATTTTTTGGTGAAGCTGTGGTTGCTGCTGACGGAGTGTGGTCAAACCTGCGCATTGCAACGCTCAAATTGCCGCAACCACGTTACAGCGGGCGCGTTGCATGGCGTGCTCTGGTATCGGGTGCTGAACTGGAAGGATCTGAATTGTTGCAAGACAGCCACCTCTGGCTGGCCCCAAGTTCTCATGCAGTAACCTATCCGGTCCGCAAGTGTGAGCAACTCAATGTAATCGTAATTAGTCATTCAGAAATTCCCGATCAACAACCGGGTTTGCGACCGGATCTGAGTGCGTTTTCAAATTTCGGCCAACGCCTATGTGGAATCCTGGAGCAACAAGCGAACTGCTCATTCTGGCCGATATTCGAAAGCCCGGCTCCGGTCCGGATGGGCAGATCCAATCTGGCGCTCGTCGGGGATGCAGCCCATGCGATGCTGCCCTTTGCGGCACAGGGGGCTGCCATGGCTATCGAGGACGCTGCGGTGTTGGCTGACTGCCTATCACGACTTCCCGCTTCTGAAGCAATCGCTGAATTTGAAGCGTTGCGAAAACCCAGAGTAGAGCGCGTGATGGCATTGGCCAGGTCCAACGGATGGATATACCATCTTGGCTTGCCGGTTTCCCCGTTTCGGAACCTCGCGATGCGCATCCTGCCGGCCAAAATGCTGCTAAACAGGCAGGCTTGGATTTATGGTTGGCAACCGCCGGTGTTAACCCCGGGTTCCTAGTTATACAGGTAATGGTTCAACAACAGGCTATACGTGGTCGGCGTCCAGACCCCGCTCGCAAGTCCCGCCTCCCGCAACCCTTGAGATACCCACACATTGCAGGGAGTTAGCAGACTGAAAAATTCCGGGCTTTCGTAAAACAAGTCACCAAAACCGAAAGTCGCACCAGGAATCAGTACCGGCCTGGTTTCGGATTTGACAAAAGAGTTCCCGATATAGCTCACCAATCTGGCAAATCCCTTTTCGGAAATTTTCAGGCGAACCAGATCGTCGATCCCAGCCAGTTCTCCTGCAGGAGAAACATGCATCACCGATTGATCACCTGTCGATGCCTGCCAAATAGTGGAGAGCTTTATGTCGGAATAATCCTTTGTACTGGTATAAAACGCCTTTGAACCCCAACCAATCACAAGGTATTTCAAGGCCGGATTATCCAGCGGAAAACCTGCTTCCCTCAAAAATGCAAACTCCTGAAGGCTGAGGGAGTTTAGTGGAATAGCCAAATCAGCATGCAATAAATTAGAGCGTGTTCGCATCACGTGAATTCACAGCCGACTGCCCTGAAGAAATTCCGGCACTCCATTGGCGTGAACATATGGCAGACCTCTCCGATTGCCTTCCAGACATCATCGAAGGTTCTGGCGCCTGCCTTCCTCAGATGAGCCTTGAGCTTCGAAAAGGCCATTTCAATGGCATTGAGATCTGGGGAATATTTCGGCAGGAACAAAAACCATGCGCCGATATCTCGCAAGATCTGCTCGGCTTTTTCGCTCTTGTGAGCGGCTAGGTGGTCAAGGATTACGACATCTCTCTTTTCCAGTTCTGGCGCCAACTGTGTCTCAACATAAATCTCAAAGATTTCTTTGGTCATGGCCCGGTCAATAACCCAGGGCGCAACCAGTCCATGACTGCGCAGGCCTGCGATAAGTGTCTGCTTCTTCCAGTGGCCATGAGGGACAAAATCTATGAGGCGCTCTCCTGTTGGGGCCCATCCAGTTTGCTTGGCCATTTTGGTGTTTGTGGACGTCTCATCAATGAAGACAAGTTTTTCAATCGACCGATTCAAAAACGGAACACGCCTTGTCTTCCAGAGTTCGCGGTCTTTTTTCACGTCGATGCGGTGTTGCTCCTTGGCATAAATAGTCTTTTTTTATGCGACAACCCGAAACTGCGCACAACATGCCAGACAGGCGAATGATGGACATTGAGGTTGAATTTTTCGTTCAGCTCCGCACAAAGCTTACGGATTGTAATGTCCTTTTGTTCATCAACCCGTTTTCGAAGCCAGTCTTTATAGGGTGAAAGCTTGCCATGGCCTGTTTTTCCCGGGTTATGTTTTGGAGCAAGCGAGCCAGTTTCACGTTTCAACTTCACCATATCATTCACAAATTTGACGGAGACTTTGAACTGGGCAGCCGTTCCACGATGAGTGTGGCCTTCTTCTACATGAGCTACAACACGTTTACGCAATTCAATCGGATGGGGCTTGGGCATTGAAAATCCTTGGCTTCGAACCGAATCAGGTCACCCCAATCAGAATCATATTCGCGCACGGAAAGAAACTGAATCTACTCGACACAAACACGCTCTAGTGCTCAGATACACCGGCTGAGCCAACATTCGTTCCTTTGGACTGGTGTTGTTAAGGGAGGCTGGCACCAGTCCACCTATGATCGCGGCCAAAAGGTATACGACGACCAACAAAATCGGCAGGCCGAAGATGTAACAGGCGATGCGAGTTAATCCAGCCACAGAATTCCGGCCCCTAGAAAAAGAGCAATGTTAGGCGACAAATGTGGCCAACATAGGCAGACCGGTTTTCAGCCGGTCTCTAGTGCAGAATTTGGCTCAGGAACAGTTTTGTGCGGTCATGCTGAGGATTGTCAAAGAACTCCTCAGGCTCGTTCTGCTCAACAATCTGTCCTTCATCCATGAAGATCACCCGGTTAGCCACCTGACGTGCAAATCCCATTTCATGGGTCACGCAGATCATGGTCATGCCGTCTTCGGCAAGGCTCACCATGGTCTCCAGCACTTCCTTGATCATTTCTGGATCAAGCGCTGATGTCGGCTCATCAAACAGCATAATACGCGGGTTCATGCACAAAGAGCGCGCAATAGCCACACGTTGTTGCTGACCACCGGAAAGTTGACCCGGGTACTTCAGAGCCTGCTCCGGAATTTTCACCTTTTCCAGAAAATGCATGGCGATGTCTTCGGCATCCTTTTTCGGCATCTTGCGCACCCAAATAGGTGCCAGGGTGCAGTTTTCCAGAATGGTAAGATGCGGGAAAAGGTTGAAGTGCTGAAACACCATGCCAACCTCGCGTCGGACTTCGTCAATCTTCTTCAGATCGTTTGTCAACTCGATACCGTCAACAACGATCGTGCCCTTTTGGTGTTCCTCAAGGCGGTTAATACAACGGATCATGGTTGATTTTCCTGAGCCGGAGGGACCCGCGACAACGATACGCTCTCCGCGCATCACACGCAGATTGATATCTTTCAGCACATGGAAATCACCATACCATTTGTTCATGCCAGTAATTTCAATGGCTACATCTGTTTTGGACACCTCCATCTTGCTTCCGTTCGCGGATGCAGCAGCGTCACTCATATTGTTTCCTTTTCCGGTGGAAGCGCCTGCAGCAGTTGCGGCAGATATCGACTTTGTTTTTGTACTTTTTGATTTACCGCCAGCAGATTTCTTTGGAGAAGATGAACTTTTGCCGCCAGAAGATGACTTGGCTGGTTTTGCTTTATTGCCGCTCTCTTTTGCGAGGGCCTTGCATTGGCCGATCCAGTCATCCCGGTCGATCCTGCCCTTGAACTTAAGATGTTCATCCACCCATTCGACTTCGCTTTTTTTCCAGCGTGCTATCTGGTCGTAAGTGTATACACCCAAACCGTTCAGGACGCCTTCAAGCTTTGGTCCTACGCCTGAGATCTTTTTAAGATCATCGGGCTTTGAGGGTTTTTTGATTTTTGGAGGTTGAGTTGCTTTTGCCATTTTCAAATCACCTATGAGACGTGTTCAATCTGTCTTCCATGAATATCGAGTACCTCGACATTCCAAAACAGAAAAGGAAAAATACAAATGCGCAGAATACGTAACTGCTCATTGCCATGACCGGAGTTGCCCAGGTCGAGTCTGAATGCGAATTGTTGATCATTCCCAGGAAGTCAAGCAGACCGATGATCGACACCAGAGTTGTATCCTTGAAGAGACCAATGAAGGTGTTCACGATACCTGGAATTACGATTTTCAATGCTTGTGGCAGGATTATCATCCGCATGGATTGCCAGTAGTTCAGGCCAACTGCCATGGCACCTTCGTACTGACCCTTCGGGATAGCCTGCATGCCACCTCTCACCACTTCAGCCATGTAAGCCGAAGAAAAGAGTGCGACACCAATGAGCGCCCTCAGCAGTTTGTCGAAAGTCACGCCATCCGGCAAGAACAGTGGCAGCATTACCGACGACATGAAAAGGACGGTAATCAAAGGGACACCACGCCAGAACTCAATGAAGATCACACTGAACAGGCTTACTGCCGGCATATCTGACCGACGCCCCAAAGCCAGCAGAATTCCAAGTGGCAACGCAGCAACGATACCGGTTACCGCAATTACCAAAGTCATTACAAATCCACCCCAAAGGTCTGTTTCCACCGGCTCAAGTCCAAAGTTGATGGACATTACCAGAAGGACTACACCCAGCACCGCCATGGCGATTGCCGCAAATTTTACTCCTAGAGTAGGATCTGTATCCGTTGCCCGCATGTAACCGTAGACCAAGCCAACGACGATCAGTGACAGGATAATATAATCTATCCAGAACTTCACAGCAGATGGCGCAATCATGGCTTCCGGCAACAGAAATCCGTTGAAATTCAGGTTTCCGCCGGAAAGTAGAACGAATGAGGCGACCGGAAAAACACCCAGGGTGAAAATCAGATTTTCACGTTTGTAGGGTACGGAAGGCATCAGTAGCGGTATTAGCCCAGCGAAGAACATGAAGAGGACGAGATTTACACGCCACAATTCTGCGTCCGGATATCTGCCGTAGATAAAGAGCTTCATGTAGGCACCGACATAGGGCCAACAGGCAGCACTCCAGCCGTTCTCCAGCACACCACCCTGCACAGCAGTGGCGCAGGCCTCACGGTTTTCGCCGCTCCATACTGCTTCGATGAGAGTCCAGCTAAGCGTTCCCGGCAATATGAGATATAGAAAGAAACATCCGATCAAGGTCAAAATTGTGTTGCTGACACTTGAAAAAAGGTTCTGACGCATCCAGCCTACAACGCCGGCATTATTTACCGGCGGCGGAGCTGCTGCAATCATTTCGGAGCGGACGAAACTCACTTCATTATTTGAATTAGCCATTGTTTCTCTCCTACCGCTCGACCAGTGACATTTTTGCGTTGTACCAGTTCATAAACAGCGATGTCAGAAGTGATATCGCCAGATAAGTGAGCATGGTCATTGCAAGAATTTCCACCGCCTGTCCGGTCTGGTTTAGTGCTGTACCAGCGAAGATTGCTGTCAGATCAGGATAGGCAATCGCCACAGCAAGTGACGAGTTCTTTGTCAGGTTCAAATACTGACTGGTGAGTGGCGGAATGATCACCCGCATAGCCTGCGGAATGATATTCAACCGTAGTGTCTGCCCCGGCCTCAACCCCAAGGCGTAGGAGGCTTCCGTCTGCCCTCGGTTGACTGCCAATATACCTGCCCGGACAATCTCGGCAATAAAGGCTGCGGTATAGGTGGAAAGCGCAATCAGAAGGGCGATGAATTCAGGTATCACCTGCATGCCCCCTCTTGGGCCAAAGTTACCTTTGACTGGGTATTCGAAAGATACCGGCTGTCCCGCGATGAAGTAGGCAATCAAAGGCAGCCCTATGATTAGCCCCAGAGCTGTCCAGAAAACCGGGAACCGCTCTCCGGTCTCAACCTGGCGCTTCTTTGCCCAACGGTTAATGAACCAAGTAATGACAAAAGCTGCCAGTAGCGCCCAAACCATCAACATGGCGCCTTCTGCAAATACCGGTTTGGGTGCGAACAGTCCGGCCGCATTGAGCTGCCCCATAAATCCGGCATCAATTGAATTACGTTTTCCAGGTAAGGTTGCCAGCACGCCCTTGTACCAGATGAAAATCTGCAGCAACAACGGTATGTTGCGCATTACTTCCACATAAACGTAGGCCATACGGTTGATGACCCAGTTGTTGGACAGCCTGGCAATACCAATTATGAATCCCAGAATAGTTGCAAAGAACACTCCGAAGATTGCCAAAATGAGGGTGTTTTGCAGCCCCACCCAATAAACTGTCAAGAAAGACGAGGTTTCGGAATAATCAAGGAACGGCGAAAAGTTCAGGCCAAATCCTGCCTCTGTATTTAGAAACCCAAATCCAGAAGCAATCCCTGCCTTTTGTAGGTTGTTGGCGGCATTTGAAACCATGCCCCACACAATCCAGGCAAGAAATACCACCAGCAAACACTGGAAGAGCATTGATCTGAATTTTGGATCATTGAGAAGTTTAGCCTTCGGTTTTTCAACACCGTCGGGCATTTCGGTTACAGCCATATTCCCCTCACCTGATATGCATGCTGAATTTCTGCAATCAATATTTGTGCACTCAATATATTCAGCCTGGCATTTTTAAAATTATTGGTTTTCTTGGGTGCGTATTGCTCATGCACCTGCAAAAAGAAACAGGGCCGATCAAATGACCGGCCCTGAAATCGTCAAACCTTAGCGGATTGGCGGTGCGTACTGAAGACCACCGCGTGTCCAAAGATCGTTCACGCCGCGAGAGATCGCAAGCGGAGTATCTGGACCGACATTACGCTCGAAGGTTTCAGCGTAGTTACCGACCTGACTGATGATGTTGTAAGCCCAGTCATTGCCAACACCCAGTGCAGAACCGAACTCGCCTTCTGTACCAAGCACACGCTTGACAGCAGGATTGTCGGAACCTTTCATCTCATCAGCGTTAGCAGATGTGATGCCGAGTTCTTCAGCGTTGACCATTGCGAAATGAGTCCACTTCACAAGATTGAACCACTGATCATCACCCTGACGTACAACTGGTCCGAGAGGCTCTTTTGAGATGATCTCAGGAAGAACAGTGTGGTCAGCAGGATTTGTAAGCTTCAAACGCTGAGCATACAGACCTGACTGGTCAGTCGTATAAACGTCGCAACGTCCAGCGTCGTAAGCAGCGACAACTTCGTCAGCTTTTTCGAATGCAACAATTTCGTACTCAAGCTTGTTTGAGCGGAAATAGTCAGCAACGTTAAGCTCTGTGGTTGTACCTGTGTTTGTACAAACAGAAGCGCCAGAAAGCTCAAGAGCAGACTTCACATTGAGATCCTTGCGAACCATGAAGCCCTGACCGTCGTAATAGTTTACGCCAGCGAAGTTCAGGCCAAGAGATGTATCACGAGTTGCTGTCCAGGTGGTGTTACGAGAAAGAATGTCGATCTCACCAGATTGCAGAGCGGTGAAACGCTCTTTAGCTGACAGCGGCGTGTACTTTACTTTTGAAGCATCGCCAAATACCGCTGCCGCAACAGCACGGCAAAGATCAACGTCGATACCCGTCCAGTTACCAGCAGAATCAGGATTTGAGAAGCCCGGTAGACCCTGGCTAACGCCGCATTGTACAAAGCCTTTGGCTTTTACGTCGTCAAGAGTTGCAGCGGATGCGCCAGTTGCGGCGATACCCAGTGCAGCCACACCAAATGCAGCAGACACGATAGTTTTTTTCATAGAAAACAGCCTTTTTCTGTTACCCCTCGGCAAAAAGCTTTGGGTTTTTTAGCAATTGATTTTGATTGTATATTGCGCCCCTATTTTTAAGTTTGAGGTCGCTCCTCCCCAAAATCAATTGGGCCTATAAAATTGAATTGAGCAGGTTACGTCAAGGGAAAAAATTTCTATGACCAAAATCATTGGTAAAAACAGGCATTTTGGTTGCGAAATTCTCGATTTTCTGTTTGATTTTCGAGCTTCGACGCTATTTTCACAGCAGTTCCCATCATTAGTAGGTAAAAATGAGCAAAAACCTGCCAGACGGCGACAATAACAACGTGCATCGTACGGATACAATTCTTACCCATTCCGGCAACGATCCTGATGGTTTCCACGGTTTTGTAAACCCGCCGGTGGTTCACGCATCGACTGTCCTTTATCCGGACTACGAAACCATGCGAACCAGGAACCAGAAATACACTTATGGAACCCGGGGAACTCCCACCACAGACGCCCTGTGCAAAGTGCTCGATGAACTGGAAGGTTCGGCCGGAACCATCCTGGTGCCGTCAGGTCTGGCGGCGGTTACTATACCCCTTCTCGCATTCACAAACAGCGGCGATCATATCCTTGTTCTCGATTCCTGTTATTCGCCAACACGGGATTTTTGCGAGCACGTCCTTTCGCGAATGGGTGTCGATATTGAGTATTACGACCCGCTGATCGGAGGCGATATCGAGAAACTGATTCGCCCCAATACCTCCGTGGTATTCACCGAATCTCCCGGCTCCAACACTTTCGAAATACAAGATATCCCGGCAATATGCCGGGCTGCCCACGCCCACGATACGATCGTTATGATCGATAATACCTGGGCCACACCTATGTACTTCAAGCCTCTCGAACACGGCGTTGACATATCCATACATGCGCTTACGAAATATCCGGCGGGTCACTCCGACCTCGTAATGGGCTCTGTATCTGCAAACGAAAAATGCTGGAAGCAACTGCACAAACATCACACAATCATGGGATGTTGCGCCAGCCCGGATGATACATACCTAACTTTGCGGGGTATCCGGACAATGGGTGTGCGCATACGCGAACACGAACGAAACGCCCTCGAAATCGCCAAATGGCTGGAAAATCATCCTGCAGTTGGACAGGTGCTTCACCCCGCCCTGCCCTCGCACCCCCAGCACGAAATTTGGAAACGGGATTTCAAAGGCTCAACCGGTCTGTTCGGGTTCACGCTCAAGACAGACGACATCGATAAAGCGGCACGCTTTTATGACGCGCTCGGCTTGATTGGCCGGGGTTACTCCTGGGCAGGATATGAAAGCCTGGCGGTGCTGGTCAATCTGGCTGATCGTACAATTGCAAAAGGACCTGAAGACGGCATTCTGGTTCGCTTGCAGGTGGGACTGGAAGATCCAGAAGACCTGAAAGCCGATATCGAGCAGGCAATGCGTGCCAGCGGCTTTGCCAATTGATTTCTGCATCAGACACCGGTCTTACCGCTCAATCGTTACGTTACAACCAAGATGATTCCGGATTTGATGCGGCATACCGGGAAACTTCTGTCAAACTATACCGGCTGTTTAGCAAGGACGTTAGCCCCCTGCCCCGGAACCAGATAGTAATCAGTGGAGGCCGCCATTGGCCATCACCAGAATTTGTCTTTCCTCAATACTGCGAGTGATGCACTGTGCCCGTGCATTTCCGGGGAGGAAGCTAATGAAACGTATTTTTGCAGCAGGCTTATCCGCACTTGTAGTCTTTCTCCTGGCTGTAACTCATTCCCAGGGACAGGTTTCAAGGTGGAAACTTGAGGGGTGGCAGACTGACTTCGATCAATTGGCTGTAAGTCCAGCCGATATTTTGTCAGGTGGTCCGTCGATTGATCATCCGGAATTTGTTGCCGCTTCCGGCCATGGTGAGCTTACAGACCGCGACCCGGTAATTGGTCTGGAAATAAACGGCGACGCCCGCGCCTACCCGTTGAGGATTTTGACCTGGCATGAAATCGTAAACGATACAGTTGGGGGCGTAGCAGTGGCGGTTACTTATTGTCCACTGTGCAATGCGGCAATTGTTTTCGATGCTACAGTGAACGGCAAGGTCCATACATTTGGAACGACAGGCAAGCTACGCAATTCAGATCTCATTATGTAATGTATGATCGCACCACAGAAAGCTGGTGGCGGCAGTTTACAGGAACCGCAATTGCCGGAACTTACACAGGTGCCCGGCTCAAGTTGGTGGCTGCCCGACTTGATGAGGTGGACGCCCCCTCATACCGGCAAATGAATTGTCGTAAGGTGGTTGTTGATGAATGAACCACAAATAACGAAGGAGCGTCCTTATGAAAGTTACCACGATCGGGCTTGATCTTGCCAAAAGTGTCTTCCAGGTTCACGGTGTTGACGATGATGGCAGTGTTATCGTGATCAAAAGGTTGCGGCGAAAACAGTTGAAAGGCTTTTTCTCGAAACTGCCAGCTTGCCTTGTCGGCATGGAGGCTTGTGCCACTGCCCATTATTGGGCTCGCACCCTGGCAGCCTTTGGTCATGAGGTCAGACTGATGCCTCCTGCCTACGTCAAGGCCTACGTAAAGCGGGGCAAGAATGACGCTGCCGATGCTGAAGCGATTTGCGAGGCTGTCAGGCGGCCCACCATGCGTTTCGTGCCTGTCAAAACACCTGAGCAGCAAAGTATCCTGATGATACACCGAACCCGTTCCCTGATTGTGCGGCAACGCACCATGGCAGCCAATGCACTGCGTGCTCATTGTGCAGAGTTCGGTCTTGTCACCACCCCCGGCGTCAGGAACATCGTCAAGCTGGCTCATTCCATCTTCAACGAAAACGACGAGAAGCATGTCCTGCCGGCTATTGCACAAGTCGCGCTGGCAACGCTTGCCCGTCGCTTGCTCGAACTGGAGGAAGAATTGCAGGCTCTTGAGAAGGTCCTGCGTGACTGGCACCGGCAAAATGAAGCCAGCAGGCGCCTGGCAGCCATTCCGGGTATTGGTGTGATCACAGCCACTGCACTGATGGCAACCGTCAGCGATCCGGGACAATTCAAAAGCGGACGGCAGTTCGCCGCATGGCTTGGCCTGGTCCCCAAACAGCATTCAAGCGGTGACAAAGTAAGGCTCGCTGGCATATCAAAGCAGGGAGACCGGTATATTCGCCGCCTGCTTGTCATTGGTGCGACAGCTGTTATTCGCCACAATCGAAACAAGAAGAGCCCGACCGCGGTCTGGATCAATGGTCTGCTGGAAAAGAAACCTGTGAGACTGGTCTCTGTCGCATTGGCCAACAAGACCGCTCGCATCGCCTGGGTTCTTATGACCAGAGGACAGCGCTATAACCCCTTGCGAATCAGCGCCGCTTGAAGGCAAGGCACAGAAATTGGTAATGGCAGAAAGTGATGTGACATGATCAGCCAAAAACGAGGTTACACCGTGTGATTCAATGCGCCCCATGAGCGCGTCATCTTGATCAGGAACCTCGTTTGCGGATTTCCATCAGGGCCAGCGATCTATCAAATATCGCATCAACAGGCCGGACATATGAAAGCAACCGATCAAAACATCAAAAAATGTCTTGCCAATCCGGGGCGTCCACATATGAATCATGGGCCCAGTTTCGAGCGCGCCACCCCAACGAGAAGGTTCTGGTACCCAATAATCCGGGCATGCGGCCCTATGGGCGCAATCCATATGTAAACTACGACTTGTCCGCTCGTCCCTTTCTTTTCAACGGTGATTTGCCTGATAACATCCCGGCAATGGCCCGCGTGGTAGTGGTGAAACGCGATGATGATACGCCGGTTATTCTGTCGATGAATGCAATCAAGGAGAATGGGTCACACAAGACTGAAGGATTGGTGTTCAATTGGATTGAAGGGCAAGCCTCCGCACTGCATTCCGAAGACATCGCGTCCGGCAGGGAGGTCGGAACAATCACAGTTTTTTCTGCTTCTGACGGCAAACTGGAGCTTGTACCCTATGACGTCACGTTTGCCTTCGTTGCCCATGCATTTTATCCCGATGTTGCCATTCAGCAATGATTGCCGGAGCAACACCCATCATTTTTGCAAAACTTTGTTTTCTTCTGCCGCCTCCAGCGTGCGGACCCGGTATTCAAGAATAATCTGAACCAGCAGATTTAGAAGCACTGTCGAGCGTACAGGCTTGATGAGATGTGCACTGAAATGGATCAACTGGTCGTCGCCCTCAGGCATATTTTCGTTGACAGAAGAAAGGTTGATTATGGGTGTTTCGTCCAATCCATCCGCCCTACCCATTTGTGAAGCAAATCGGCGGATGCTCACCTCTCCCAAATTGTTATCAAGGATAATAGCATCGATCCGAATGCCAGCCTCTGCCGCCTGTTGCAATACCAACAGGCCTTCATGCGCAGAAGAAGCCGCTGCGGTGTCAAAACCCCATTCAGAAATTCGGGCATGCATGATTTGGCGGCTGATAGGATTGTTGTCCAGGATTAGAACACGTGATCCTGTCACATCCGCCAGCATCGGCGCTGTGTCAGGCTGCACCTCATGAACCGGCAGATCAATCTCGAACCAAAATTTCGAACCCGCATCCTCTTTGCTGTCTACACCGATTTTGCCCTGCATGAGTTCTATGAGGTGAGAGCAGATAGAAAGGCCAAGCCCGGTTCCCTCGTGTTTGCGCGTGGCACTGTTGTCAGCTTGTGAAAATTCCTCAAACACATTTTCAAGCTTGTTCTCAGGAATACCAATCCCAGTATCCTCAACCGTAAATATCAGTTTCCCAACCGGGCCATTACCAGCATCCAACTCATGAAATTCAACGCTGACAAGAACGTGTCCCTTTTCTGTAAATTTCACCGCGTTGCCTGTCAGATTGGTAATCACCTGCCGAATGCGTGCCACATCGCCTTCAAACATGTCTGGCATCTGAGGGTCTATGCGAACCAGCAATTCCAGGTTTTTATCGGCCGCCTTGGATGAAATCAGTGATGCAACGTCCTCAACAGCTTCACGTAGATTGAAGGGTGCAACATCCAGTTCCATCTGCCCCGCTTCGAGTTTGGAGAAGTCCAGAATATCGTTTATGATTGTAAGCAGTGACTTGCCCGATTTGATAATAACATCGGTAAACATCTTCTGCTTGGGGTTAAGCTCAGTCTTTGCCAGCAGCTCCGCCATACCCATTACACCATTCATCGGCGTTCTGATTTCGTGACTCATATTGGCCAGGAACTGTGATTTTGCAAGGTTGGCCGAATTGGAGAAGTAAGTCTTTCTGAGGAGCCTCTCGCTTTGGTAGGCGCCGAAACTCAAAACAATTGTCAGGCCGCAGACGTAAAACATTCTCTCTATCTCGGCACCGAGCAAAAATGTGTCTGACATCAAGTAGGCTTGATAGCCCTGCGCCAGGACCAATTGATTGTCAGACGTCATCCAAAGCAGACCCATACCAAGACAAATCAACGAAGTAATTCCGGCAGCAATTACCGACAGCACGTCAAACTTGATGCACTGGATTGCAATGTAAATGTATATCAAACCCGTAGCCGTGCCCTTGAAGAGGGAGGCTCGGGACAAATCATATGCCCCGACAAACGAATATATGCAGGCGAACAGGAATAACCCGAACATGACTGTAAATACATATGAAGTGAGATAATGAAGGGCTTGATAACGAATAAGAAAAATCCGGCAGGTTGCATTTACCAGAATACCCAATCCTGCACCGGTGGTGAGAAACGACAGGCTGGACCAATTGTTGCCAGCTGCTGAAAGTACGTGAAACCCCAGAAGGACAGACGCAATAATAAGTTCCAGAACGGCAACGGACCGCTCTGTTATGTCCCGGAAATCCTGCCGATTTTCCTGAAGCTGCCTCTGTTCGCTGCTTAACCCCCGAAAATCATGAGACGTCCTGCTATCGATGTCATGCACCTGTTCTGTGCCGCCAAGCATGATTCGAATTCCGCCAGTTACGATTCGCTAACCATGTCAGGGAAGATTTTATATTGGGTTAAATTTGATAAAACTCAAATTTTGGTGAAGCGAACATTTTGTAATTTGAACTTACACTGCCGCATATCTGACCTTAAGCAGTATAAAATCGTGAGGACGAGACAGGATAAGGTTTCGAAATTTCCGTTGTGGTGGTCTACTTGACCGGTTTCTCAGTCACCAAGCAGCAACTCGGTAAAGCGCTTTGCTTCCTGGCGAGCCGCTTTTGCGTCAACGGCGCGATTGGACTGGGCCGCTTCTACCCACAGCCCGTCCATATAGGCCTGAATTGCTCGCCTCACCGTCTCCAGCGAGTGTTTCCCAACAAGGTGTTGCAACTCCCCGCGTATGTTGCTGCGCACTCGACTGCGATTGATACGATGCAGTCGGGAAAGCGTCGAAGAATATGGCGCGGCAGACCAGAACTGAACCCAAACAGAGCATTGTTCAACGGTATAAAGAGTGTCGTCAAAATTTGCTTCAACAATTGCAATCAGCCGATCTCTCGGCTGAACCACATTGCTGAGACGCTCAAGCGTTGAACGGTGCAAGGTGGCTAACAAATGCTGCATGGTTGCAGCAAGAAGTTGTTCTTTCGAGCCAAAATAGTAGTTGATCGATGCGGGCGAAATATCAGCTTTTTTTGCAATTTCTGACAGGGTGATGTTGGCAAAACCCAACTGATGCACACCATCAATGGTTGCCGTGATCAATTCGTCATGCCGAATGTCTCTGATGCGCTTTCTGGCCATTTAGGATGCCTACTTGAATAGGCAAAAAGTTTCAACAAACGATTATAATTCACAAAACCTGACTGTTCATTCAAAAAATATATTGATTGTTTAATCAAAATCGATATTTTGCCGCAACTCAAATACACACATGGAGGAGTTGTGTTATGTTTCTGAATCTTGTTCTGACATCCGGAGTACTGCTCGCCCTGGGCCTGGTGGTGTTCTGCGTTGTCAAATGGTGGAACCTCAGGTGCGTCGGGGTAACGCCGGTTCCGTTGTTCACTTTTGTTGCGATCTTGTTCACATCAGGCCTTGATGTTGGTTTGATCATGTTTCCACTGACCGAGTTCGGCGGTTACGCGGAGGATCCGGCCTATGCATTTGCAAACCCTCTGGCCATTGAGTTCGGTTTCTGGGGTTTTCGAATCTGGGCTTTTTACTTTTTGACCGCTTTTTACTTTTGCGTCATCGAACCCCGCGTGAAGTTTTTTGAAATTCCAGCAGTCAAGATCATCAATAACATTGTCATCATCGGCACCTGTGCCTTCACTGCCAGCCTGTTTCTTGTGTATTTGCCCAGTTACATTCCGGAAATTGGCGATGGAGAATCCGTTATCGCCACGCCGTTTCCGCTCCGAGGTGCACCACCGCCAGGCCCTTTTTGAAATGAGGGCGCAAGCCCGAATGCAAAAAAGGGCCTGGCGGTGAAAAATTTCGACAGGCGGAGCCTGCGATGACTTGAATTGCCGTTACCAATACCCCTACCGCAGAATTGCGCACAAGCGCAATCGCCTCTTCGAACAGACTGTGCCGAAGAGAGATTTCACGCTGTGCGCTTCCCAGAGGTTTGAGAGCGGTCATGGCGGTGCCTGCGCATCTCTGAACACCTCCTCCGGCGTCCGGAAGCCGAGTGCCTTGCGCGGCCGTGCGTTGAGCAGATCCTCCACCGCCTGGACCTCGGCATCGGTCACAGACCGGAAATCCGTGCCTTTCGGCAAATACTGGCGGACCAGTCCATTGGTGTGTTCATTCAGCCCGCGCTCCCATGAGTGGTAGGGCCGGGCAAAATAGAACTTGGCATCAAGCGCCTTGGACAGGCTGCCGTGGCCAGCGAATTCCTTACCGTTGTCCGCAGTGATCGTGTGAACCAGGTGCCGATCTGCCTCCAGCCGGCGTCTGAGCGCAGCTCCGACATCTTCGGCCGTTTTCCTGTCGAGCCGTACCAGTCGGGTCATCTTCGAGGCGCGGTCCACCGCCGAAACCACTGCGCCGCTTTGACCCGCTCCAACGATCGTGTCCACCTCCCAGTCACCGATCCGCAACTTCTGTTCGACGATCGCGGGCCGCTCACTGATATCGACACGACCGGGAATGCGTCCTCGCCCGGCGTGCCGGCCGCCGCGCCAATTCGGTTTCTTCCCACGCCGCCGCAGACGTTTGTAAAGGCTGCCACCGGCCCTGCGGTCCGCGCGGACGTATTCGTAGATCCGCATCCGCCCCACCATGGCTTGGCCTTCCCGACGAAACCGACCCGAAATTTGCTCTGGGCTCCAGCCAGCCGCCAACTTCTCCTCGACCAATTGCCACAGGGCGGGTGTCATCTTCCTTGGCACCGATGACGCCCTGTGGCGGCGCTCTGTCGCCTTGTTATGGGCCTGTTTGTACCGGTAGCCCCGGCCGCCGCTGTTGCGCTGCATCTCTCGACGGATTGTCGTGTGATGGCGTCCGAGCTCACGCCCAATGTCTCTCTGCGAGAGGCCGCTTTTCTTCAACCCCCAAATCTGGCAACGTTCATCTTGGGTCAGGTGGTGGTAGCCGCGAGGCATAGGCGAATCTCCTTCTACAAGATTCTCGCCATCGCCTGGCCCGCCCGCAAGGAAGAATGCTCATCACGCTGCCGTTTTCACTGGTGCACTTCGGAATGGCACGGGGGCCACGTTCTACGTGATCGTTTTTGCTGTTATCGTTGCGGCTGCATATTCCTCAACAGACATAAAATATGTCCGCCTGTTGTCGGTCGGTTCCACCGGCTTGTTTGCTCTGTTGATTGCCGGGCTGTGGATTTACAGCCAGATGGGCTTGGGCGACTTCGCATCCACGATCAGCAATATTGGCGCCTATTTTACCAATATTCACAAATTTGCCCTGCCGCTTACCGACTATCACGCCTTCTACCTTTTCTGGTGGTTCGCCTGGTCAATCATGATTGGCCAGTTTACATCGCGCTTTGTCGGCGGGCTCACAACATGGCAATTGCTGGCGGCGTTGCTCGTCATCCCGTCCATCCCGTTGGCAATCTGGTTCACAGTTCTCTACTACTACCACCAGAACGGCATCGATACGACCGGCATTGTCAACATAGCAATGATCACTGTGGGAGTTACCTTTGTGATCAACTCACTTGATTCCCTGATCCGTCTCTACACCGATAATCTCAGCTTGACCGTCAGACGGTTTGGCAAGGTAAAATACATTGCCGGGAACGTTGCTGTGTTGTTTGGTCTGACCCTGCTGTTCCAAAGTCAGTGGCTGCAGATCCAGTGGATCGGGGCAATTGTAGTTGGCATTTACTTCGCCTGCCTCGGCTATGTTTTACTGGTCAAACGGGCGGAGGTTGCGTCGATAACTTCAAGTCCGGAAGACCGGGATCTGGATTTCCAGAAAATCGAAGCTGTTCACTAACCCCCCTCAGGGTTGCTCTCCGGGCTGCATTGTCCGGGGAGCATAATTCTGGAGTAGATGATGGAAGCAGATTTTGTAATTGTCGGGGCTGGTAGCGCCGGTTGTGCGATGGCCTATCGATTGTCTGAGGCAGGATCATCGGTAATCCTTATTGAACATGGCGGTTCTGATGCCGGCCCTTTTATCCAGATGCCGGCAGCGCTTTCCTACCCCATGAATATGTCAGTATATGACTGGGGGTACCGGTCAGAACCGGAGCCCCATCTAGGCGGGCGACAGCTGGCCTGTCCGCGCGGTAAAGTGATCGGTGGATCATCTTCCATCAACGGCATGGTATATGTTCGCGGTCATGCCGGAGATTATGACTACTGGGCACAAAGCGGCGCCCAAGGATGGGCATACGCAGACGTTCTGCCCTATTTTCAGCGAATAGAAAACTGGCATGATTGTGGCCACGGAGGCGATCCCGATTGGCGCGGCACGAATGGCCCGTTGCATGTTACCCGCGGCCCCGATCGAATCCACTCAATCAGGCGTTTGTGGAAGCCCGCAGACAAGCAGGTTATGAAACAACCGATGACTACAATGGAGAAAAACAGGAAGGCTTTGGCCCGATGGAACAGACCGTCTGGAAAGGCAGACGCTGGTCGGCAGCCAATGCATATCTGAAACCGGCTTTAAGACGCAAAAATTGCATACTTGTTCGAGGACTTGCCTGCCGGATCGTCACAGAAAACGGCAGGGCAACAGGTGTTGAAATTCAGCGCCGGGGAAATGTGAAAACCATCAAAGCCCGCAGGGAGGTCATTCTTGCCGCCTCCAGTATCAACTCGCCCAAATTGCTCCTTCTGTCCGGAATTGGCCCGGCAGCCCATCTGGCGGAACATGGCATCGACGTTGTGGCAAACAGGCCAGGGGTTGGCAAAAATCTCCAGGATCACCTGGAACTGTATTTGCAGGTGGCGTGTTCGCAGCCAATAACGCTTTACCGCCATTGGAACCTTTTCTCAAAAGCCTGGATCGGCGCTCAATGGTTGTTCACAAAAACCGGTCTGGGCACATCCAATCAATTTGAATCTGCCGCATTTATCCGCTCCAAGGCCGGTGTAGATTATCCCGATATTCAATATCATTTTCTGCCAATTGCCATTCGCTATGATGGCAAAGTCGCAGCTGAAGGACATGGTTTTCAGGCTCACGTTGGCCCGATGAGAAGCTCATCCCGGGGAGAGGTGACCCTGGAGTCAGCCGATCCAAAATCGCCGCCGCGAATCCTTTTCAACTATATGTCCCACGAAAAAGACTGGGAAGATTTTCGAAATTGCATACGGCTAACCCGCGAAATCTTTGCACAGGATGCAATGAAGCCTTTCGTCAAGTACGAAATTCAACCCGGTGACCATGTCCAAAGCGATGATGAATTGGATGACTTCATTTCTCAACATGAAGAGAGCGCCTATCACCCTTGCGGAACCTGCAAGATGGGTGATGCGGAGGACCCGTTTGCTGTGGTTGACCCTGAGTGCCGGGTTATCGGCGTCGATGGCTTGCGGGTTGCGGACAGCTCGATCTTTCCTCGGATTACGAACGGTAATCTCAACGCCCCTTCAATCATGGTCGGAGAAAAGGCTTCTGACCATATTCTTGGAAAAAAGCCCCTCGCCTCCTCAAATCAGTCGCCCTGGTTTCATCCCAATTGGCAGAATGCACAGCGTTAGATCGGTCAGTGAGAGTGCTATCTGCCAATTGGCAGCGCACTTCAACACAGGCAACGGGTCATAAAATCAGGAAGATACCCGCAAATCGCCTTCCAACTCCTCCAGGAGCTGTTCAAACGCCTGTTCAATCTCTTCTGGCGTGGCAGCTACAAACGCTTTTGAGGGATCGGATGCACATGCCTCCATGGCGGCAGTCACAGCAGCGTTATTGGATTCAGGTTGCCCGTTGGTCGGGCTCAACCGGATCAGATTGACCGTATAGATTTGAGCATCTCTGGTATCCTTCAAAGGTGCGCAGAAACTCGGATTAATAATACCGTGGTTCCTGCCAAAACCGTCTGTTACCAGCACGACCGCCTGCCGTTTTGTGGTGTTGGCCGGGGTTGGTGTTATTTGCAGCAGAGAGCCCAACGTTGCGCCAAAGTCAGTCTGGATGGGTGTATTACCACCACCGAACAGGTAATCGATCGCGTTTACAGCCTGACGGGCAGCATTCATGTCTGTCGTATCACTCAACCGGGGATACAGAATGTTAGAAAAACCGGATACGGAAACAGAGATGTTGCCGGCCTGGTTCCTGGCCTCGAGTTTGCCGACCAAGTCAATGATTGTAGCCCGCAAAACATCCAAACGTAACTCAACTCCGGCAGCACGTACTGGTCCGATTGTATTGTGGCAGGCAAAGCTGCAATTCCCGGTTACCGTTCTGGTCAGGGAAACATCCGCCGGTGTTGCGCCGATTGCCATGGATCCGGAATGATCGACCACAAAATGGATGTGCGTTTCACCCAGGCCGCCGATTAACACCGTGTTAGATACATCCAATGCGGCGGTATGGGTACCCACGGCCTTGGCGAATGATAGTGGCACTTCACCAGTCACAGAGGAAACACCCCTGATTTCTGTGTCATCGAATTCAATCTCCGGAGTAAATACGACATTCGCGACATGCGCGATGTCAGCCGCATGATAGTCAAATGAGGCGTTAGCCAGCTCAATACCCTTTTGAATCGCGAATGAATCGCTGGCACCCAATTTCTTTTGGCGCCGGGTTTCCTGCACTCCAGAGAGTAGCGCATTGTCTGCTATAGCCAGCGCTTTTTGTCTTGCAGAGTAGGTTTGTGAATAATCAACTGAAACCGCAACCATACCCAATATTACAAATACGCTCACTGCAAATGTGGGAATGATCGAACCCTTCACACTGCAAAGAAAGTTACGCAATTCCATCGCGGAGAGATTAAGAGACATAGCATTTCCTTGATGTGTCGCCCCAGGTGTACAATGTCTCTTTATAGATCCCTGGCAGTAACAAAACCGTAAAGTATCAGACTGTTCCAGGTAAAATTTTCAATGAAATACGGTAATTTCAATGTTATATATTTTTATGATTTAATATTTATAAAAATAAAATTTTTTTATAAATAAATTAACCATAATTCACCTTATTGTGCATACTCAACTATGAGTATCGGTGCTAACTGCCCATTTGCGAACCGATGTTCCTGTTTCAAACAACTTTAAGATTGCCTACCCATTCTGCGGCACGATCCGGGGTTATCTCCGCCTGCCGGATCACACTATCAAATCTCCGTGCCAGTTCCCTTATCTGATCAGCGGAATTGATAACCAGATACATGTCTCCCAGATAGACAGCGGCTCGGGTAGGACCAAAAACCGTGAAAGGTGCACAATAATTGTATGTGCCGTCATAGAGAAACAACCTGAACGTCGGGTATAACTCATCCAGCAGACGTGCGATTTCTTCGAGTTGAGCCTGTCGGACCCCCCTCGCCAATCCCTCCCAGATATCCACTCCGCGCGCCAGATTTTCCAACCGTTGAAATGGCATGACCACCTCCATATCCGTTTCCGGCAGCCGACTGTAATCGCGTTGCTCCTGCGTTTGGCCTGATTTCACATCGGCATAAATCTGGGTCGTAGACCCAAACTCATAGTCATTGACAGCTTTTGTTCGCAGCAGATCGGGGATGGAACTGGGAGAGTAACGAATCTTGTATCCGGACGCTGCTCTGAGCCACGATGCCAGAGCGGAATCGTGAGAACCATAATCGCCAGCCTCCACGTTCATTAACGATGTCAGTTCGCCGAAATTTTCTTCATCCTGTCGCAAACCGAGCAACCAGTCGATGCTAACACTTTCTGCGGATGAGATTGCCGCCAAAGTTTCTGCCCTTGGCAGGCGCAGAACCGAAGCGTCCAGAAACTGGCTCAACGCGGAACGATCCAGACGGCATCTTCTGGCAAAGGCAGAAACAGTCTCACCTCTTCGCTCGATCAGTTCAGCGAGCCGTTGCCTGAAATTATCAGCCACATGCCTGCGCTCCAAATCAGCTCTCCCTTTCTTTGTTTTAATACAACAAATTGTGTGAAATCACTTAAAAAATGTGAAAACTGTGTATACAAACCAATCGCACAAAACACAAGCTTCAGGCATTTTGCCCAATACAGGGGGAATGCATGAAATTGAAATTTTTACAAAAATTCGAATGGCAAACGATTGGTCTGATAGCGGGCTGTTATGCTGCGTGGTTTTTGCTGATCCTCTATGGCAACAGGTTGCCATTGGGCATCTGGATTGTCGCCATGGCGTTGACGGTTACATTTTATCTGTCGATTGTTCATGAAGTGGTGCATGGACACCCCACTCCCTATCCAATCCTGAATCAGATGCTGGTGATGCTGCCGATAGGCTGGGTGTTTCCGTATGAGCGTTTCCGCGATACCCACATGCAACACCACGAAACCGGTGACCTTACCGACCCGCTCGATGATCCTGAAAGCTGGTATGTCTACGCCAGTGACTGGGACCGCACCGGCAGGTTGGTAAAAAATATCCTGATATTCAACAACACACTATTGGGCAGGATGATGATTGGACCCATGATCACGCTTTCCCGGTTTGCCATTTCTGAATTCGGAACCTTTATGGCATGCCCTGCCAAGCGTCTGTATCTTCTCCGCGTATGGGGAGTTCATATGTTTCTTTGTATTGGGTTGGCGGCATTTGTGTCAGTGCATGTACAGTTGCCGATGTGGTATCTGCCGGTGGCCATCTATTTAGGTATATCTGTCCTGTTGATCCGCACTTTTCTGGAACACCAGGCAGTCGACAACCACCTGGAGAGAACTGTCATTATCGAGAAGTGCTGCCCCATTGCCTTTCTGTTTCTGTACAACAATTTGCACGCATTGCATCATGAAAGGCCCGGGATCCCCTGGTACCGTCTGCCAGCGGTTTATCGTCAACAACGCGAACGGCTTTGTGATCTGAACAACTACTATGTTTACCGCTCCTACGGTGAAATTTTCAGACGGTATTTTCTCAAGCCCAAGGAGCCGGTCAACCATCCACTCTCGATGCAAACCGGGATGCGGAAAACAGCATAGGCAAAAAATCTTGACCGAACGGATTGCAAATCTTGGAATGTATGACTGGCCGGAAACGCGGGAAGCCCTTGATCACCTGTGGACACTGATAGCAGGCAACCTGATGCTGGAAGGCGTTGAGGCTCCACCTGCCCTCACGCGTACCGGCATCGCCATGCATGATATGTGGACGCATCCCAAATTGTTGGTGGGGCAGACTTGCGGATGGCCCTATGTCAGTCGGCTGCGCGGCAAGACTATCCCGTTTGGCCGATTTCATTATGCTCTTGAAGAGTGCCCGGCTGGCTACTATCAGTCCGTTTATGTCGGCCGATCGGCAGATGACAAACGCCTCCTAGAAGATCGCAACAGCCTTTTGGCGGCAGATAAAATTGCAATAAACGGGGATGATTCCCAGTCCGGTTTTCATGTTTTCAAAGAAATCACTGGAGAATTCTCGCCGGATGCTATTGAGCAGCGAAAACGTTTCGTAAGCGGATCTCACCGTGCGTCCATAAAAGCCGTTGCCAACGGAGACGCACAAATAGCGGCCATCGACGCTGTAGCCTTTGAACTGGCCAAGCGGCATGACGCAGAGATTGTGGACAAAGTCTTTGTTATTGGAAAATCAAAACCGAAACCCGGCCTGCCCCTGATCACCGCACCGGCCAGAAGCGCCAATACAGAAACACTTTTCAAGGCTGTGCAGCAAGCGGTCAGAAATCTTGATGAAGCCCATCGGGAGACTTTGCTGGTGCTGGATGTGGTCCCTGCAACAGACGAAGATTACGAAGAGTTTTTGTGACACCCGCACTTGCAAGAAAACCGGTTAGGTCCGATCATGCATGTGCTGGGGGCGCAGTTTGTCATCGCCAAACAATGCCAGCCCGCGTGTTTTTTTTAACCAGATATTTCCGGTTGAGACGAATACGCCAACGTCCCATTGGATACGAAGGGTTTTGAATTCAATAGGATCAGCCGAGTAAACGCAAAAAGCTGCAATTTTTAAGGGGTATGACAATGACAAAAATACTGTTCACATTATCGCTGTTGCTGGCAACCAGTGGCATCGTCAGCGCACAAAGCACAGGGTCTGAAGGCAATTTCACCATATTCAATGATACCTCCAACAACATTCTGGTCGGTTTCTACACTAACGATGGGTCTGGTTGGAGTGACAATTGGTTGACGGAACCAATAGCTCCAAATGAATCGATGGCAGCCGAGTTTTATGCAGACAGCGGTGCATGCGACCAAACTTTTCAAGCCGGGTGGCTGGGAGCAGATGAAGAATCGGAAATTCTCGATGAACCGTTTGACATAGACATTTGTGACGCAAGCAATGTCTATCTGGGCGACAACGATATTACGTATGACTGATTGGATCAGCTTTCAAAATGAGTAAGACCGCGCCGGTCTTCATCAACCGTCAGGCTGGTATGGAACGGGTCATGCGCCCGTTGTTCGCAGCCCTGCCGCGGGCAGAGACGGCAGTTGACACCGATCGGCGTGATCATCTGGGTAAAGCTGGGGTCTATGGATTTGCCGTAAATCAACTCTGGGGCATATTCGACCGGGCACCCCATCGAAACCGACAGGCGCTTGTCCTGGTTTGAATATCTTATCGAAGGACGGTCGACAGTTCGGTTGATGGTGAAATAGCGGCTGTGATCCGGCATCTCAACAATCTGGGTCAGAATCCGACCCGGAACGCGAAAGCAATAATGAACATCAAGTTTTGGACATGCACCACCAAAACGAGCCAGTTGGATCGGTGTGATGTTAAATCGCTTGGACACGTTCCCGCCCCGGTCCACGCGTAGAAAGAAAAATGGAATGCCTCGTTTGCCAGGCCGCTGCATTGTCGTTAGGCGATGGCAAACGTGTTCATAGGAAACCGAAAACCTCGCGGCCAGACGTTCGACATCATAACGCATCTGGATAGTCTCTTCGAAGAAACGCTCATAAGGCATCATGATGGCAGCGGCAAAGTAGTTGGCTAGTTCTACCCGGCATCGAGAAGCGGCCAGTTCATTGGCAAGAATGGACTTAGGTATCTGCTCATTCAAGGTGTCCACGTGTCCGATAAAAGCAATCATATGGGCCATCTGGAACACCCGGTTGGTGTGATCAAGGCCGTCGGAGAGGACGAGTTGGTTCTTCTCTCGATCATAGTATCGCAACGATGAACCCAGCACTTCATCGCGCAGGATTTTCACCTCTACACCAAGTTGGTTTTTCAGATACTCCCGGAGGGCAACATAAAGTTCGCCCTGGTCCCCGCTTATCTGCGAGACAATTGCTTCTGCCGCTTCTTCAATCGCCACAAAGTAATTGTTATTGTTGCGGAAAAAGTCATGGACACTGTGCTCTACACCAAGATTCGGATCATCGTTTGGCGCAATGAATTCATTCAGTTCCGCCAATCGCTCACCATAGGCACGGTAGGCGTTGTATATATTTACAAAGCCATTTACCAGATTGGGGGCACCGTCCAGTGCTGCCCTCAATTCCTCGATATCAGGCAGGTGCTCACCAAAGGCTGCATCTCTGGTAATCAGCCGGAGGTCGGACAAGGCCAAGCCTGTGGTGTCTTTGGAAAAATCACGCCAATTCAAACCGAAATTGTCCGAAAGCGTAATCAGGAATTTCAGAGACGCCGGGCGCTGGTTACGCTCAATTAAATTGATATAGCTGGCACTTACGTCCAGCTGTGTTGCCATCTCTGCCTGAGTTAGAGACCGGGAATGCCTCAATTCGCGCAGCTTCGGGCCTATGAATATTTTTTCTCCTGCCATGGAGCGTTTACGACCTAACTCGTGGAAATGTCAATTTTGTAAATCTTGATATGGATTTTATAACAAAAATCCGCAGCCGGCAATTGGAGAAATCGGCTGCGGATAGCTCAGGCTGTGGAACCTGCACTATCGCCAAATTCCCCACACATTACCCAAAGAGCCCAAAACTGCCGCGAGCTGGTAATCAGCTGGCGAACGTTCCAAACCGGGGTTGAAACGGCTGCTTCTCAACAACCGAGCGCACCAGATCACCCTTGCCGGTTTCCACAACATAGAAAGACCGGCTGGTGAACGGAATGTTTCGCTCCTGACAAAGGCGAGCCACGTGCGCAACATCATCGGCCAAGATCAGCGTGTCGCCGTTGTTTGAGCCGGCACGGGCCATTAGCGCCTCATCGCATGCAGCGCTGTCATCCATTGACATCTGCTCATATCCGATGAAGTGATTTTTCAACTTTTTAAGCACACCTTCTTCAATGGGACGACTGCCGCCATCATCATTACGGCGGACATCGATTACGTTTACGTGGCCGAATCCACCGTTCGATCTGATTTCTTCCTGTTCCATTGCGCGTGCAATCGTGATCGTGAACCTGGTCATCTCCATATCCTCCTTAAGCCGCTATGCTTTCAACATTAGAAGCGTCTGCCAGGAACTGGGTCTGCGCTGCAGCCACACCTGATCCAAGCTCCACTTTGATTCCACACTCGCGCATTGCCATTTCTGCACCTGCAAGCGCTTGTAAAACCATGATTTCATTAAGATCACCCAGGTGGCCGATGCGGAACACCTTGCCAGCGACCTTGTTCAGACCGGCACCGAGAGAAAGGTTGTATCTATAGTAGGCGGTCTTGAGAATTTCTGCGCTGTCCACATCTTCAGGAACAACAATTGCAGAAACCGTATCTGAATATAAATCGGGGGTTTTCGCGCACAATTCGAGGCCCCAGCCATGCACGCCGGCACGAACTGCATTCGCCAGACGATTGTGACGAGCGATAACGTTGTCCAGCCCTTCACCAAAAATAAAGTCAAGAGAAGCACGAAGACCATGAAAAAGCTGCGTGGCCGGGGTATACGGAAAATGACCGGTCGCATTGGTTTTCATCATGTCATCGTAAGACAGGAATGTCCGCGGCAAATCCGCTGTTGCACGACGCTCCATGGCGTTTTGACTGACCGCAACGATTGCCAGTCCAGTTGGTAGCATGAAGCCTTTCTGGGAACCGGACACAACAACATCAACTCCCCAATCATCCATGCGGAAATCGATTGAACCGACGGAACTCACCCCGTCGACGCAGAGCAATGCGGGATGACCCAAGTCATCCAGAATGTCACGAATTGCCTTGATATCTGATGTAACGCCGGTAGCGGTTTCATTGTGACAGGCAAACACGCCTTTGATTTTATGCTCTGTGTCCGCCTCAAGAATTTCGCGATACCGTGCATGCGGAACGCCAAATCCCCACTCAACTTCACAGTGATGAACCGATAGACCAAAACGCTCGGCCATATCCACCCAAAGCATCGAGAACTGACCAAACGATGACATCAGAACCTCGTCGCCACTGCTAAACAGATTGGCAAGGCAAGATTCCCAGCCGGCTGTTCCCGAACCGGGAAACATGAACACCTCGGCAGAACCTGTGCGGAACACTTTCTTCAAGTCGGCGAACAATGGCAATGTCAGATCGCCAAAATCGGGCGCTCGCATATCCTGCATCGGCACATTAAGGGCCTGACGCACACTGTCGGGTATGTTGGTCGGGCCTGGAATAAACAGGCCGGTTTTTCCGTTAGTGTTTTTTTGCATAAGCTTTCTCCGAAATTCGGAAAGATTTATGCAACGAGTCTCAAGTCAGGCACAGCAAAAGAGAGTAAATATGTATGAGATGTAATTTACAAAATTACTTTTTGTAAGATTTGTGTGTATGCCACTTCCCGGCACTTCCAGGAAACGAACTCAGGCATTGGAGCCTGTAGCGAAGTCACTTATCAGACGATTGAAATATATATGATTTTTCTGTTCAGCAGTTGGCCGCTCGCCACCCAGATAGGAGTCTAGTTTACCCCTTCTGTGTCAATCATCCCCTTCCTGATCGCTTTTATCAGTGCCTGAGTCACATTCGTCACGCCCAACTTCTTGCATATGACCTGATTGTATATGTTGACCGTATGTTCAGAAACACCCAACAAGCTCGAAAGCTCGAATAGCGTATTTCCTCTTGCGGTATATGTAAGAAGCGCGATCTCGCGCTGTGTGAGCATCGCACTGGCACCTGCCTCCTCGATTGGCGCTGGCTCGGCGCGGTTTTCAGGTTTGTTTGCTAATATGTATTTAACCGAAAATGACGCCATATATTGCCCGCAAATCATAAGAAGTGTTTCTCTGCTTTTGCTGGAAAACGTGCCGTCCTGCATGCCAATGATCATCACATAGACCATGTCATCAATGACGGTCGGGATAACGCCGATTTCCTGATGTCCCAATCGCGCCAGGCTGTTGACATACCGTTTGGTTGGAAGCTCTGCATGAGATGAATAGGGTGCACCAAGGGCTTCGAAAGGCACCTTCAAATCCTGTGCCTTCATCAGCATCGGACACATGCCGTCAAGCCCGACTTCCTTGCAGTTGGCCGCAATGGACTGGGAGTTGTTGTCAAACAAGACGGCAGGTCGTGCATTTTCCCATCCGCCCAGGACGGCTGCCATCAACAGATTGGTATTTTTGGTTTCCAGAAATTGTGCAAGTTGCCGGAATGCATCCATCGGCGATGTAGAACCGGCAACCATTTTGCCGATTCGAGAGGTGTCCCTGTGTTCAATTCCTGATCCAAATTGATAATCAAACCCGGCCTCACCCATATAATTTTTCCGCCCCAGCAAATCCCCGATATCAACAATTGCTATTCACGCAGATATGTACATTCGAATCAATCGATGGTTTAGTTATTTCCCATGGAAAAAACTGATTATTTGAACCTCAACGCCAAGCAATTGAAACTTTTTCTAATTGTCTTGGACTCACAGTCGGTTAGTAAAGCCGCAGACGAACTGGACTTGAACCAGTCCACCGTCAGCTACGGACTGGACAAACTGAGGGAAGTGTTCGGCGATCCGCTTTTCATCAAGCAGGGCCGGGGTATTACTCCAACCGATCTGGCAAAGAGAATCGCGCCACAAATTCGGGAAATTCTCCTTGAACTGGAAGGGCTTGCCACTGAGCAACTGTACGATCCCGCAGAAGACACGTCAGAAATTTCAATTGCAACGAACGTCATGGAACTGATGCCACATTGTACGGCAATCAAAAACGCCATATTCGGGGCCGCACCCCAGGTTTCCGTACGATTTCTGGAACTGGGTTCCAGAGCCAACATCCGACAATTGCTGGAAACCCAAACCGTCAACCTGGTCGTTTCTGTCCGGCCTGCCAGTTTGCCGGACGCATTGCAATCGGCACCCCTGCTTACCTTTGAGCAGGTTTGTTATTACGATGAGGCCTGCCGGGGACCGGTGACGTCAGTGGAAAACTATTGCGAAACCGGCCATGCAACACTGGATTTTGGTGGCACAAGCAAAAGTACAATCGATCACACACTTGATGCCCTTTCCAGATCCCGAGAGGTGAAACTCAAAGCACCTAACATTGCTGCCCTTTCGGAACTCATGAAAGGAACGAATTATATCGCTACCATGCAAATTGACTTGCGCAGATATTCCATGCGGGAATTTGCATATTGTCCACCCCCATTCCCGGTTCCCGATGTCAACTTTGATATGATCTGGCATAAACGTTCCCGTTTTTCGGCAAGAAACACTTGGTTGAGGAATCTGGTGTCTGAAACGATAACCGGTAAACCACTGCAAGCGTGATATCCGACGCGAGCGAATGCATTGAAACTATGATCGGCTGAGAACTGAGGCCCGGAGCCAGAATACCGTTTGCCACACACAGGCTCACCGGCCAGACACCAACACGGTTCAACTGGCACCAATTAGGGCATGTTTGACACCGAGGGTGCTTGATTTATCTGACGATATGCCACCGGAACTGAACCGGAAGAAATGCCTAAGAAATCTCTGCCAATTCTTCCAAGTTCAGAGACCGGGTCTCATGTGACAGTGTTGGTGTCGGCATCAGGCATACCCACAACAGGGTGAGGAACCCAATTGCTAACATGTTTTTCATCGAAATACGCATAATCGATCGCTATCTGCCGCGTCACTGTTTCTGGTTAGGGAGACAAAACTGATTGCCGTCCCATTTTCAATTAAACAGGAAACCGGTCTGTGAGTGATATGCGGAATCACTACGACAGACCAAGCATAGATTACGTAAAGGCATCTAAGTGGTATATTGAAAATAAAGGATTTTTTCTGGCCTGAAAGACCTGTTGCAGACTTCAGTCATCTCTCGCAAGTTGATACAAAGCGGATGCGGTGGCTTCATCTGCGGGGAAGAAAAGCTCGACTTTCAAATCATCCAGGGCGAGGTCAACAGCGGTTCCAAACTGGGAAATGGTCGAGAACAAAGATAGTCGTATTTCGCCCAACCGGTAAATCGTTGGCACAATCGGCCCATACTGATTGTCTCCCGCCCGGGCAATTCCGCCAAGCAAACCGGCAACTTCATCAAGTTCCAACACACCTCCCTGTGCGGCACTTTCTGTGCGCAACCTCTGAACCAGATAGTAAGCGACCTCCGGCCAGTTCTCTATCAACTGAGGCAGTGCCGGAGACAAGGCCAGTTCAAGCAGGCTTGCACCTCTGGTCACACCAAGATTGCCAAACAGTCTGTCTGCTGTTTTGTTGATTTCCACCACGTTCCACAACCGGTCAACGGCAAATGCCGGGTAAGGATTGTGGCTGGTAAGCGTGTGGTCAATAGCAGTGCGAATAGCCGCCATTTCGTCCGCATTCCAGCTGGTATCTGCATATTTTGCGGCAAATCCTGCATGGGTCAGCATTTGGTTGCGCGTGGCCAGAGGCAAATGCAGCGCATCACTGATACGGCCCACCATTTCGCGGCTTGGTTTCGCCCGCCCGGTTTCAAGAAAAGAGATATGTCGGGCAGAAACTTCTGCCTCCAATGCCAGATCCAGCTGGCTGAGCCGCCGCGCCTTGCGCCAGGTTTTAAGCGTTTCCGAGAATTGATTCATGACTTGAATATAGCAGTCGAATTTATCGGCGTCAGTTACCTCAGAGGTAATTGAATTCACTCCCCAAGCAGCAATAGTTGGTCGGGAGCTAAACAGGAAACTAATCATGACCCACGATTTTCATAAGTTCTGGCTGAAGATTACCGCGATCACCGTCGCCGCCTTTGGCCCCGTTTTCTTTCTTGGCACGATGGATACCACGTTGGAACCCGCCCGCTTCACCATCGACTTCATCATGTGGCCGATTGATGGTGAACAAACTTTTTCCAATCCCGAGACAAGACTGATGTCCGCGCTGACGGGCGGATTCCTGGTAGGCTGGGGCGTGATGATCTGGTTCCTGTCTGGAGACGTATATGATGCATCACCGGATGCAGTACGCAAAGCCGTGGTTGCGGCAGCCCTGGCCTGGTTTGTTGTCGACGGTCTTGGTTCAACAACTTCCGGCAATGCATTGAACGTGGTGTTCAATACAGGATTCCTAGTAGTCGCGGTCGGCCCGTTGTGCTGGCCAGCCAGACGGAAAGCACAAACTCAATCCATAGGAGAGCAATAATTTCAGTCTTGCGCATATTTTCGGTTACCGTGTTTCTCGTGATCGCGAGTTACACTGTGATGGTCGTGGCCAGTTATGGCCCTTCATTCCTGCCCACCTTTATCAGTGACATTACTGCCGTCACATGGAACGGACAGTTCAATCTTGATTTCCTGGGCTACCTGCTGATCTCAGCCCTGTGGGTGGCATGGCGGCACGGTTTCTCAGCGGCAGGCATTGTCCTCGCGCTGATCGCCTCGGTCGGCGGTATGCTGTCCTTTGGCCCCTATCTCCTTTACGCAACCCTGAACGCCGGCGATCTGAAAACGGTTGCTCTGGGCGTCAATCGATAGGGACAGTCGCTTGCACTCGTTAAAAATCGGTCGGAGCGCCCCCCTCTTCCTTGCGCTTGCTAACAAAGGCTGCGAGTTCTTCGTGGACTGCTTCGTCCATTTTGGGTGCTTCAAATTCTTCAAGGATCTGCTTGTACATCTTGTTGGCCCGTTCAATCGTCTCAACGGAGCCACGGTCACGCCAGTTCTCAAAATTTGACCAGTCCGACAGGAACGGGGAATAGAACGCAGTTTCATAACGTTCCTGGGTATGATCAATTCCAAAGAAATGGCCGCCCTGCCCGACTTCGGCAATTGCATCGAGTGCGAGTTCGTCCTCGTCCCACTTAACCGGTCCCAGATAAGTAATTATCTGCTGCAACTGTTCGCAATCCATGATGAACTTCTCAAACCCGGCGCACAGGCCTCCTTCCAGCCAGCCGGCCGCGTGATAAACCATGTTGGTGCCAGAGGTAATCGCGGCAAACAGGGAATGAGAACTCTCCCAGGTTGCCTGATTATCAGCATGATTGGACACGCAGGTGTTGGAGGAACGCAGCGGCAGGTTGTAAAAACGCGCCATCTGTCCTGTCATCTGTGTGGTACGCATATAGTCCGGTGTACCGAAGGCTGGCGCGCCGGTTTTCATGTCCACGTTTGAAGAGAACGTGCCAATCGCACTGGCACAACCAGGATTGACACACTGGATCAGCACGATGGCACACAGGGCTTCGGCAATTGATTGCGCAACGGTTCCAGCCAGCGTGATAGGTGACATCGCACCGGCAAGGGTAAACGGTGTCACGACGGTAGCCTGACCACGACGCGACAGCCGCATCAACCCGTCCAGCATCGGCCAGTCATGCTTCAGCGGAGAGGTGGAATTGATGTTTGTATACATGCGCGGACTGGCGTCGAACTCCTCGTGAGTAAGACCACCGGCAATGCGCACCATCTCCATGACATCTTCCACGCGTTCCGGCCCGAGCGAATAGGCGTGCACAACCTTATCGGTCAAGGTGAGTTTGTCATACAAACAATCGAGGTGACGTATAGAGGGATGCACGTCCATCGGTTCAACCGGATAACCACCAACAAAATGAATGCAGTTGAAGTATTGCGACAGCTTGATGAAATCCTGATAGGCCCTGCGATTGCCGACTACCCTACCCTCGTCCATATTATAGTAATTTGGCGGGGATGACACATTGCCAAAGGTAATGTGCTTGCCGCCGATTGTGATCTTGCGATCCAGGTTTCGCGGGGTAAGCGTGAATTCGGACGGCGCCAGGGCAATCTTCTCCATCACCAGCGCGCGGTCCATCTTCACCAGGGCGCTTTCACTGGTTTCGTTGGAAATGTCGCATCCGGCTTTACGCAGGATTTCCACTGCCTCCAGGTTGAGGAATTCGATACCAATTTCCTCCAGCACCCGCATGGCCGCGTTGTGAATGGCTTCCACCCCCTCTGGTGGCAGGGGTTCGGTCGGGCGGTCCGTGTTTACCGGAACTGTCCAGGGAATTTGCTTAATGGCTGCACCCTTGCCGCGCTTGTTACCGGCGCGCCCGCCTGAGCGGCGACCGCGTTTTGGAGCTTCAACTGTTTCGAGAGTGTCTTCCATGGACATGTTGACTAATTCCTGCAGATCCTGTTGCGGGCCGACGTTTCAAGGATTTGGGGCAAGACAATCAAAAACACCGGGACCCAGCCAAGTTTGTTGATCCGGCCAAAAGACCGGAACTGTTTCGCCTTACAAACTTGTCTTTCGCCCCCCGAAAAGCAATCGGATTTTGCGACAAGTGAGGTTCGGGAATGGAATAGGTCCGAATTGCAACCATTGATTGTAACATTTGGCCTGTTATGCGCGCGTCCCGGGAGACGGCCATCACATCTGCGCATCAAAATCATTCCAGTCATCTATGGCAAATTGAAATACCTTAGTCCCACGCCGGATTGCTTTTAATTTCCAACAATAAAATCAGTCGCAAAACAGCAAACCGATCTGGTGGCGGTACTAGTTAAATGAACGTCAAACGGGGGACTTTGATGCATCGATTATGCGGGTCCGCATGGTTTGCATTACTGATTAGTTTTCTGGTTGCCGGATGCGACAGGCCCGGCGGCAATGGGTTTATCGCGGACGAGAAGCCTGGCGCTGAGGCCGAAGCAGATGCCAGTATGGGCGGTGAAGAGATAACCCACCCAGGAAGACCCCGTCGAATACCGGTCGTCATCTCAGATTTTTCCGACGCAACAATCACCATTCTATTTGATGAGGTTGCAGCTGAAAATGATTTGCGGTCGCCCGGTTACCTTGTTCAAGGTAACACCGACACATTTGCCAATCTTAATAACCCGGATGTCGAAAGTGGCTATGGGTCAATCAATCTTCATTACGCACATTCTTCCGGACTGAGGGGCACCGGCAAGACACTGGCTCTTATTTCAGATGGCTTTCGCACCACTCAGGACGGTATTCAACGCAAAAGCATCAAATTCTACAATGATCAGTCTGGAGTTGTAGGTGTTACCGAACTGCCGCGCGCCAACGGTACTGCACTGGCAACAATGATGGCCGGAACTCCCGAGAGCCCATTCCTTGGGGGACCAGGCAACTTGTCTACAGTCGCCTCGGGTGCCGACCTTCACCTGACAGCCACCAGCGCTGCTGGGTTTGATAACTCAGATTTAGCAGCAGCGATTGCTGATGCAGATTCCGCAGGAGCGGTTGTACAGGCATTCGCGATCGAACTGATCAACACACAAACCGGTGCGCCCGTAACCTTGCAGGAAGTCGAGGAATTCGACACCGGCGATCCGGATGCTGAAAGCGCCACGATAATTCCTTCCCTCCCCACTATATACCCCTCGCTTGAGGACAATTTCATTGCGGTTGCCAGTGCGGAAGTAAGGCATGAAGGCGGTGAAATCGTCGAATTTGAGCTTCATTCGAGCCGCTGCCTGGAAACAGCGGCCTATTGTGTCCTCGCAGACGGGCATGGAGTTACATCAGCCTCGCAAGGGCGCGACGATTTTCCCGAACTTCTGCAATATTCTAGTGCAGCCTTTGCAATGGCGCAGGTTGCCGGCTCAATTGCACTGCTGAGCGAGGCCTTTCCTGAACTTCCGCCAAAGGATATTCTGGCCCGCCTTCTGGCCTCTGCGGATAATTCATTTTTTCTGAATGACTGTGAATTTCCATGCAAATTTGACCCACTTGGGTGGGTAATTTTCAAGTAAAATTGACCCGCCTGTTTTAGGTTTCGCGTTTTAAGCGCGAGGAAGAGACAGGTGTTACAAATGGAAACGGTTTTGAAGGTCCGTTGCTGGATATTGCGCGGTGAAAAGAGCATTCGACAGGTAAGTCGTGAGACGGGAGTTTCGCGCAATACGATCAGGAAGTATTTGAAGGATGATGGGGAGCCTCGTTATCAGCGCCACACTCCTGCACCCTTGCATAAATTGCTTGGGAAGCATGCAGACAAGCTTCGGTCACGCTGGGAGCATGATCTGAAGCTGCCGCGCCGGGAGCGTCGCACAGGCAAGAAGCTTTACGAGGAACTGGTTGGGGAAGGCTATAAAGGGTCTTATTCAACGACCCAGCGACTTATCCGCGAGTTGAAGCATTCGAGTTCGGGGTCCAGAGGAGCATTTGTTCCCCTGCAGTTTGCGGCAGGTGATGCGGTTCAGTTTGACTGGAGTGAGGAACACGTTGTTCTGGGCGGAGTACCCCAGAAAGTGAAGATTGCCCACTTCCGGCTTTGCCACAGCCGCAAGCCGTTTGTATACGCCTATCCCAGCGAAGTGCAGGAGATGGTACTTGATGCTTTTGTGCGTGCGTTGGCCTTTTACGGGGGAGTTCCCCGCCGTGTCATCATCGACAATCCCAAGACTATGGTCACCTATGTATCGCGTTCGAAGGAACGAATGTTCCATGCACGTTTCCTTGCCTGTATGAACCATTACGTTATGGAGCCGGTCGCCTGTACGCCGGCATCTGGCTGGGAGAAGGGCCAGGTTGAGAACCAGGTCGGGTTCATACGAGCAGAGGTGTTTACGCCCAAGCTTTCCTTTGATGACCTTGATAGCTTGAATGAACATCTGGAGCGGCGTTGTCAAGAACTTGGCGAACGTGCGCATCCCGGGATGCAGGATCGCACAATTGATGCGGTTTTTGCAGAAGAGGTTGCCGCGCTTCGCCCTCTCGGCCAACCCTTTGACGGGTACATCGAAAAGAGTGTGCGGGTGCGTTCCACCTGTCTGGTTCAGTATGATAACAATCGTTACAGCGTGCCTTGTCAGTTTGCCGGGCAACAAGTCTCGCTGCGAGCCTATGCCGGGCGAATAGTTCTTGTTGCGGATCATGAAGTAATTGCCGGGCACAAACGTCGTTTTACCCGCAATATCAGTTACTTTGAGCCCTGGCACTATGTGCCATTGCTGGATCGCAAACCCGGTGCCTTAAGAAATGGCGCCCCTTTCGTGGATTGGCAATTGCCAAATGTTATGATGACGATCCGGGATCACTACATGCAGGACAAGGGAGGGGACCGGGATTTTGTCGATCTTCTGCTGCTGGCACACAAGCATGGAACAGAGGTGATCGAGCAGGCCTGTAAGCTGGCTGTAAAGCAAAATACCTTGCGTCTTCCTGCCATCATCAATCTGATTAATCAATTGCAAGAACCGGAAATTACGCCATTGAGCGAAACCGGCAATTATCCTCTGATCTCAACTGTCCCGCAAGCCGACTGCAAGCGTTATGAAGCTCTGTATGAGGTGACGGCATGAACGGCCTCATTGAACAGCTGGCAGGGTTGAGATTGCATGGAATGGCCTCTTGCGCACAGGACTTGCTAAGTGCACGTCAGCCGCCAAACCTGGCCACGGCGATAAAGCAGTTGATAGAGGCAGAGACCGTGGAACGAAGGGTGCGTTCGGTCCGGTATCAAATGCGCAGTGCAAACTTCCCTCATCACAAGGACTTTGCCACCTTCGATTATGATGCGGCGGCTGTAACCCGAACACAGATTGAACCCTTGTGTTCCGGACAGTTTATTGCCGATGCACATAATCTGATTCTGGTTGGTGGAACGGGAACTGGAAAATCCCACATTGCCATTGCTCTTGGAACAACGCTTGTTAATCACGGCAAGAGAATTCGGTTCTTCAATGCTGTCGACCTGATCAATGCGCTGATCAGTGAACAGGCAGAGGGAAATACCGCAAGGATCGTACGGCAATTATGCGCACTGGATTGCGTCATTATTGATGAACTCGGCTATATTCCGTTCCCAAAGTCCGGCGGAGCGCTACTGTTCCATCTGATCAGCAAACTGTACGAGAAGACAAGCGTCATCATTACAACCAACCTGGAGTTCGGGGAATGGACGCAGGTCTTCGCAGATGCAAAGATGACAACCGCACTGCTGGACCGAATTACCCATCATTGCACCATTATAGAAACCGGGAATGCATCATACCGGTTTGCTCAAAGCAAAAAACAAAAAACTCAATCCTGATCAGAAAAAGCCCCCGGACGATCTTGCAATTGGAGAGCTGATCGTCCGGGGGCTTGCGTGCAAAAACGGTGGGTCAGTTTTAAATGGAAATACAGGGTCAGTTTTAATTGAACATTGACAGAACAGCTTCGTCTCGCTTTGAAAATGGCACTGGATACCGGCCAACGTCAGGGAGACTTACTGGCATTAAAGTGGAGTGATTATGACGGCTCTCGAATCACACTAACCCAAAGCAAGACAGGAAAATATGTCTCTGTCCTTTGTTCGGGTGAATTGAAAAGGATGCTGGATTCACAACCGCGGGCATCCACTTATATTCTGGTTAACGGTCGCGGAGCACCCTGGACTCAATCCGGCTTTTCGGCATCATGGCGTAAAGCAGGGAAACGAGCGGGGTTGGTTGATTTAACCTTCCATGATCTGCGCGGCACATTCGTTATCATGTGTCTTCGGGCGGGCATGAAAATCGAAGACATTCGTCTGGTTACCGGACATTCGATTTCCGGCCTCAGAACCCTCGAAAAGCATTATATGGGCTGGGATAGTGATGCGGCAGATAGCGTTATTCTGGCGTTACAGAAGAACAAAAAAGGCTCAAAATTGTGAACCAAGCTGTGAACTGTCTAAACGTGAGTAAAAATACTTTCCCTAAGCCATTGATTTTAATGGCAGGGGCAGCAGGATTCGAACCCGCGACCTACGGTTTTGGAGACCGTCGCTCTACCAACTGAGCTATACCCCTTCGGATTTCCGTTCCATACCTGTTTGCAGATGCAGGAAAACCAAAATCGTTCGCATGTGAACTGGAAAGTGTAGTAAGACCCCTCCCCGTTTTTTTCAAGCCCCCCGTGCCATTCCGAAGTGCACCAGTGAAAACGGCAGCGTGATGAGCATTCTTCCTTGCGGGCGGGCCAGGCGATGGCGAGAATCTTGTAGAAGGAGATTCGCCTATGCCTCGCGGCTACCACCACCTGATCCAAGATGAACGTTGCCAGATTTGGGGGTTGAAGAAAAGCGGCCTCTCGCAGAGAGACATTGGGCGTGAGCTCGGACGCCATCACACGACAATCCGTCGAGAGATGCAGCGCAACAGCGGCGGCCGGGGCTACCGGTACAAACAGGCCCATAACAAGGCGACAGAGCGCCGCCACAGGGCGTCATCGGTGCCAAGGAAGATGACACCCGCCCTGTGGCAATTGGTCGAGGAGAAGTTGGCGGCTGGCTGGAGCCCAGAGCAAATTTAGGGTCGGTTTCGTCGGGAAGGCCAAGCCATGGTGGGGCGGATGCGGATCTACGAATACGTCCGCGCGGACCGCAGGGCCGGTGGCAGCCTTTACAAACGTCTGCGGCGGCGTGGGAAGAAACCGAATTGGCGCGGCGGCCGGCACGCCGGGCGAGGACGCATTCCCGGTCGTGTCGATATCAGTGAGCGGCCCGCGATCGTCGAACAGAAGTTGCGGATCGGTGACTGGGAGGTGGACACGATCGTTGGAGCGGGTCAAAGCGGCGCAGTGGTTTCGGCGGTGGACCGCGCCTCGAAGATGACCCGACTGGTACGGCTCGACAGGAAAACGGCCGAAGATGTCGGAGCTGCGCTCAGACGCCGGCTGGAGGCAGATCGGCACCTGGTTCACACGATCACTGCGGACAACGGTAAGGAATTCGCTGGCCACAGCAGCCTGTCCAAGGCGCTTGATGCCAAGTTCTATTTTGCCCGGCCCTACCACTCATGGGAGCGCGGGCTGAATGAACACACCAATGGACTGGTCCGCCAGTATTTGCCGAAAGGCACGGATTTCCGGTCTGTGACCGATGCCGAGGTCCAGGCGGTGGAGGATCTGCTCAACGCACGGCCGCGCAAGGCACTCGGCTTCCGGACGCCGGAGGAGGTGTTCAGAGATGCGCAGGCACCGCCATGACCGCTCTCAAACCTCTGGGAAGCGCACAGCGTGAAATCTCTCTTCGGCACAGTCTGTTCGAAGAGGCGATTGCGCTTGTGCGCAATTCTGCGGTAGGGGTATTGGTAACGGCAATTCAAGTCATCGCAGGCTCCGCCTGTCGAAATTTTTCACCGCCAGGCCCTTTTTTGCATTCGGGCTTGCGCCCTCATTTCAAAAAGGGCCTGGCGGTGGTGCACCTCGGAGCGGAAACGGCGCTGGCTTTTGATATGTTATGTCAAAAAAATTAGCAACCAATTGGTTTCTGATCTGGCAAATCATCGATAAAATGCACAAAAATGAAACAATCTCACAACAAGTTTCGGGCAGGGTATCACAATCTGGGAATTGTAACCTTGGCCGTTGCTGTGCTGCTGCTGCTGATAGTCCACAACAACCGGGCTGAAGATATAGATCGTCACACTCAGGAATTCGAGAATGAGTAGGTTTCCGGTTTTGTCTGTGAGTGTTTTATGACCCCAAGTAATTCAACGATTTCTTCACCCGGATCATTGGTAACGATGTTTATCGCAAGTTTCGTTCTTGCGGTGCTTTTTGCCGGTATTCTGCAGCAAATCGGAGCGCCAATAATATACATATCTCTGCTGCTAATGGCCTTCGTAATTGGGCTTTACATGTTTTCCGGACTGCTTACCAAGACCATGCGATTTACGGCGTTCCAGACCGCCGACAAGCAATCGAGACCGTTTTACAATGGCATGGCCACCGCGTCCGGCATGGTATCTGGTGCCGTGTTCATCACCTATGCGGGGTACATATACACAAATGGAACCGACTTTTTGGCTCTGTTTCTGGGCATGCTTCTGGGTATCGGATTTCTGACACTGTTTTTTGCAGCTCGTATCGCCCGGTCCAGCGAAACCACGCTTGCAGGAGTTCTGTTCCCGCCGGGGACAAACCGGTTCTTTGCCAGTGTTGCGGTTCTTGCAGTCATTGCTGTGAGTTTTGCGCTCTTGCTTGCTCAGATCCAACTGCTGGCACTCTTCGTGTCAGCGTTTTACGACATCTCTGCGGACTGGGGCGCTACACTGATCGTTTCCGTTGCGGTGATAAGTCTTGTGTTCGGCGGTATGCAGGCCTTGAGCGTCACTCGTATGCTTGCCTATCCGGTGATGTTGGCAGCACTGTTTGTCCCGCTTGCCTGGCTTTCTGCGACATATACCGGATTTTTTATCCCGCAAATCGCTTATGGGGATGCGGCGGTGACGACAACTATGGAAATCGACCGTGAAATGCTGAGCGCCAATCTGGTCAGCCAGAAAGACCTCTTTAACCCGGTAAAGGATTACCGGTTATTTGGCGGTTTCAATTATTTTGCTGTGCTTGTGACCATTGCCATGGCGTTTGCTAGCCTGCCACACCTTTTGCAACATTTCACGACAGTCCAGAAAGGTAACCAGGGTCGGAAAACCGGCATCTGGACACTCGTGCTTGTGGCCCTGGTTCTGACACTTCTGCCGGCTGCAGCGGCATTTGCCAAGCTTGATCTGTACACCGCTCTGCTGGGCTTGCAACTTGAAGACATGAATGAGGAAGTTCCCTGGATATTCGATTTGAGTGGCAAAGGAGATATTCCGCTGGTCATATTGTGCGGCAGCCTGGTTTCTGATGCGCAGGAAGCAATATCGGCTTGCGGGCAATCAGGAGACTACTTTGTTTCGGTCAATGACATTTCTGTAAACCCGGACTATCTGATGCTGGCTTTCGCGTTGTTGAGCGATCTTCCGCAATTGGTAAATGTCATTGTCGTGACGGGTGCGCTGCTTGCAATCTTCACAACGGTAGACGGCCTATTACTGGTTTCAGCAAACACTCTGACGGTGGATTTTTATCATCGTATCCTGAAACCCAAATCCCCGCCCGGAATTCGATTGTTCATGAACCGGTTTTTCCTGGCATTGTTTGGTGGGATATTGTTGGCAACGGCCAATTACGTGAGCCTGCCATCAGAATTCTGGTTTGCCGCAGGTATGGCTCTGGCTGCAGCCAGCCTGTTTCCTGCCTTGATTGCGCGCATCTGGATCCGCAAACTCTCCGATGCCCAGCTGGGTGTCGGCATGCTGATGGCGATTGCAGGCACCAGCTTTCTATTGTGGTCAAACCTGCTTGGAAACGATTTGGTGTATCAATCCGGAGATGAGTGGAAAATGCAGATTCCAGGACTTGTGGAAATGCTGGAACCCTTGGGCTTCGGAATCCCCGGTGTTATCATCTTTTGTTTGGCAGCCGCAATTACCGGCGGAATTGAGCACTTGATCAGGCTGCAGCGTGAACGGAGAAAAGTCAGTGCCACTGCATGAACCAGTTAATCCGACAGCGGGCCCTGTTCCCGAAGAGACAAACCTGTTTAACCAGAAAATCATCGAAACCATCGAAGCCGGCCCTGATCCATGGCAACTGGACAAAAACATGGTTCGTACAGCCCGGCGAGAAGGTAAAGGAATTTTTCCGCTGGAAGCCTTTGATCCGCAAGCCGAAACCTTTGAAATTCCTGGAAAAGACGGAGCCATTGAAGTTCGGGCCATCAGACCGGATAGCATGCCCGGCCGTGGTATTTTTCTGCATATTCACGGGGGTGGCTGGATTTACGGCAATGCCGATATGCAGGACCAGCGCCTTAAAGAAATAGCAAACCAGACGGGATTGATCTGTCTTTCGGTAGAATATCGCCTTGCCCCGGAAAACCCCTATCCGGCAGCGCCGGATGATTGCGAAGCTGCTGCCCTGTGGTTGCTTCGTGATGGTGCCAAACGGTTTGACACGTCATTCCTGGCTATTGGCGGAGAAAGCGCCGGCGCCCAGCTTGCAGCAGTTACGTTGTTGAGGCTGAGGGACAAACATCACCTTACACCGTTTCATGCAGCAGTTCTGATGGCAGGTATATTTGACCTGGGAATGACCCCGAGTGTGCGGAAATTTCACCACAAGCTGATCCTCAACTATGACGATCTGGTGCAATACAGCGGTTGCTTTCTGCAGAGCGATGAAGATCGGCGAAACCCGGATATCTCGCCGCTCTATGCCAGCCTTCATGATATGCCGCCGGCTCATTTCTCTATCGGTACAATGGATCCGCTTCTGGATGACACCATGTTCATGTCAAATTGCTGGATACAGCAGCAATCGGACACAGAACTTGATATTTTTCCCGGCGGCTGTCATGTGTTCCAATACTTTGAGGAACTGCAACAAGCCCGCGTAAGCAGAGCAAACATCATCCGCTTCCTAAATCGACAAATAGAAAAGCACGCCACCAGTTGACTACCAGAATATATAAAATTGCAACCCGAGCCCAATGGGAAGAAGCAACAGAATGCGTCACATTCAGAGGAGCGCCTGTCGATCTGGCGGACGGCTATATTCATTTTTCAACTGCAGAGCAGGTTGAGGAAACTGCCGCCAGGCATTTTCACGGACAAAAGCAATTGCTGCTGATAGCCATCGAGGCAGAAGCCCTGGGCCAGGCGCTTAAATGGGAGCGCTCGCGAGGCGGAGCTTTGTTTCCGCACCTTTATGGCGAATTCGACCCCGAACAGGCGCTGTCTGTACTCGAATTGCAGGATTGCGAAGACGGCGGCCACAAATTCCCGGAAACATATTGATGGGCCTTTTCGATCTCGCCCGGCCTGCACTGTTCACGGTTGCTCCCGAACGTGCGCATAAACTTTCGATTGCGGCACTGAAATCCGGTCTGTTGCCCGCAGCAGCACCTGCAGCAGACAGCCGAATGGAGGCCACGGTTGGCGGACTGACATTCCCCAACCCGCTGGGGCTTGCAGCCGGCTACGACAAAAATGCCGAGGTGCCAGATGCAATCCTGAAACTCGGATTCGGATTTACGGAAGTCGGCACGATTACGCCACGTGCACAGCCAGGAAACCCAAAACCCCGGATGTTCAGACTTGAAGCGGAAAAGGGTGTCATCAATCGTCTTGGCTTTAACAATGAGGGGCACAAGGCTGCCATTCAACGCCTGCGCGATAGACGTCACCGGGGTGGCATTGTCGGGGTTAACATCGGTGCAAACAAGGATTCGGAAGACTTTGTCGCGGATTACGAAAAAGGCATTGATGCGTTTTACGAACTGGCTTCTTATTTCACTGCAAATATTTCATCTCCCAACACACCCGGTCTGCGAAACCTGCAGGCAGGCGATGCGCTGCAAATACTGCTGGAACGCATATTTGCCCGGGTTGAAGAAAACGCTGCAAAATCCGGCGAGACTGTTCCTGTGTTTTTGAAAATCGCACCTGATCTTGAAAAACCTGAAATGGATGAAATTGCCCGGGTCGTGATCGATTCGAAACTGTCTGGCCTGATCGTTTCGAATACGACGCTTGATCGGGACATGTTGAAACACAAACGTCACGCACACGAGGCAGGCGGTTTGTCCGGAAAACCTCTGTTTGAAAAATCAACCCGCGCCCTGGCGCAGATGTATTACCGGCTCGGAAATGCGATTCCCCTGATCGGCGTTGGCGGCATTTGCGATACGCACGATGCGATCAGGAAAATCGAGGCAGGAGCCACACTTATCCAGCTTTACAGTGGGTTGGTTTATGCAGGCCCCTGCTTGCCCTCGACTATCGTTCGCGGGTTGGGGCAACATCTTGATCAAACAGGATCGGCAAACATTTCCGATCTTGTCGGAACCAAAGTCGGCGAGTGGCTGGAATGAACCTGTGAAGGTCAGGCGAACGTCTGCCGTACACGCGGACCGACGCGAAGGGCAAGCGTTACACCGCGAACAATTAGGAAACAGTGCAGCGCTATCCAGAGCCCGTGGTTACCAAGGGACGTGCTCAACAGTTGCCATACAATCAAATACGCCCCCAGGGATACCAGCATCATGTATGTCATGTCCCGCGACCACGTTGCTCCGATAAACACGCCAGAACCCCGCCCTGTAATTCGCACCCACCGCTCTGCCGATTATCTGTTCTGCTGCGGTGGCCAACCCATCGAGAAAGTATCCGGCGACAAAGAAAAAATGCATCAGAACCGCGTTTGCAGCCAGGGTGACTTCACCATAGGCGGCTCCCTGTGAAGCAAAGATAGCAAAAACAAACAGCAGGGCAAAGGAACGGACCATTATGTCCAGGTTCAGATTGATCAGCCTTTTCCAGGCAGGCCGGTTCAGGATGTGCTGGCGGGAGGGACGAACGGAATTATTCAGCAGTTTCCAGCAGACGATTGCACCGACGCCGAAGGCCAACACCTCTCCGATTACAGTTGCAATTGCAACGCCTTCAATTTGCCAGCCCATCCACCAGGCTCAGGACAATATTCGTTCCATTCAACAAAACCTGCACCGCAAGGGCAAGGCCAGAGCGCCCCAGACCCAATAACCAGCCCAGCATGACAAAGTTGCCAAGCGAAAAAGGGGACGAAAGCATGCGAATGAGAAAGTAAGTACTCGTGGCTTGCGCCACCGCCTCTCCGGGGTTCATGAACCAAAGTCCAAACGCCAGTATGGCGGGGCCGGCAACAATCATGCCAAATCCGCTCAGGATCGCGATGGTCAGGGCACGGAATAAGACTGCCTGTTTCTCTATTTCATCGCCGGCACCCAGAGCCTGGGATACAAGGCCGGTTGTCCTCCACCGCAGGAAATTAAAAGCGGAAAACAGTATATCAATTATGATAGCGCCTACAGCAAGGCCGCCGATCAGCGCGGGATTGCCGAACTGTCCCACGACCGCTGTGTCTACCAGGCCCAAAAGCGGTGTCGTGATGTATGCCAGTGTAACCGGTACAGCCAGCATGAGTACGGATTTATGTGAAATTTCAAATGGTCTTGAGGCCGCTTGGGCAGATTCACCCATGCGCAAAATCCTAGCGACCCATTTTCAGCAGACGGATCACAATAAAAATCGGCACAACTACAGCAGCTCCCCAGAAAAAGTAACGACCGATACTCCAGATGGCATCAAAACCGAGGTTGTATAGCTTGATGAAAAAGTCGCGGATGCTCTGCCAGACTTCAAAGGGGGTCACTCCGAGCGCGCTCAAAATGATGCCGACAACAAACGATATGATGGCAAGCTTGATGATGGTGCGACCAAGAGAGTCACCGAGAAAACGATCTATTCCGTTAGCCATAAGAAGTTCCTTGTGCGTTCTCTATCAGTTAAAGATCACGTAGCGTCATTTCAAGCAAAACTATTGAAGGCCTACAGGGTCAATTATGCCTCCGGGGCAACTGCGGCCAACTTCGTCGCCGCTTGCAAGGCCGGTTTTCAGATTTACCTCTTGCAAAAGATCCGCACGGATGGACAGTTTCAGGTCTTGAACGATGCGCCGGCCATCGTCACGATAACAGTCCACAATCATTTTGCCTGACACTACCTTTCCGAACGCACGTACAAAGGCCGCTTCAAGTTCGCGAAATGCGACTCGCTTGCCTACATGCTCATTCACAAACCGGACAAAAGCAGACCGGTTCAGGTCGTCAAGCAGCGTCAGTGAAATCTCAAAATACCGTTGCGCGGAAGCCCCCGCCATACAGGTCCCGTGCTTGTACCATTCATGCCTGTGAAGTGCAGAGCGGTAACCGGGCATCTTTGATACAAGTTCCTTGCGCAGCGCATCTGTCAAATCCAGTTTCGGCAAGTCCCGCCAGCGACCGGATTTGTCCAGGGCAACCAGTGATGAAGGCACTCCGCAATAGGTATTGTTCCTGGGCTGCGGCCATAGTCCGTGCAAACTGAAATTGTGGGTGTCGAAACGGCCATCACGTTGCGACCGGCACTCCGGCTTGTTTGGCCGTTGTTCACAAAAAGCCGGTTGCCAGCTTAACGCCAGCAGATAGTCTGCGGTGCCTGCATTGGTATCCACAGCGTTATTACCGGTCAGATTTTTCTGCAATTCCAACCAAAGGTAAGTTCCGGTAATCACAATAAAGGCGGCAAGAACCAGCTTACTTGTTTTTTTCATTCGACCTGTCCAAGCCGGCGGCTTATCCTGCGGAAATGACTCAGCAGGTTCTTACCAGCAGCGGCGAGGAAAATCTCCCCTTTTTCCTACCGGACCCGTTTTACAACTGGTTTTCGGGCCATGGTTGGCAGCCGAGTGCACATCAGCTCGATCTGCTGGCCAAGGTACAATCCGGCAAATCCGCTCTTTTGATTGCTCCCACCGGCGCCGACAAGACCCTGGCCGGGTTCCTGCCCAGCCTTGTGGAACTGTCTGAGAAAACAAAACCGAAACCTGGCGAGGCCAAACGCGGTATTCACACATTGTACATATCGCCACTCAAGGCGCTCGCCGTCGACATCAAACGAAATCTCGAAACCCCGATCTCTGAGATCGGACTGGACGTCACCATTGAAACCCGTACCGGCGACACGCCATCCTCGCGCCGGCAACGCCAGAAACTCAACCCGCCTCAAATTCTTCTGAGCACACCGGAACAACTTGCTCTGCTGATCGCCAACAAGGATGCCCCGAGATTTTTTGACAATCTGCAGACCGTGATTTTTGATGAACTTCATTCGCTGGTAACTTCCAAACGCGGACACCTACTGGCACTTGGGCTGGCAAGACTGCGCAGTTTGCGACCAAATCTCAAGACCATCGGACTTTCCGCCACCGTTGCTCAACCAGAGGAACTGCGTCGCTGGCTGGTTGCACAGCCTGAAACCGGGGAGATCACGCTTTCGGAGTTTGTCCATCTGGAAGGTGGCACGAAGCCGGATATCTCCATCCTCAAATCGGAGGAGCGAATTCCCTGGGCGGGCCATTCGGCGCGCTATGCAATGGGCGATGTCTACGAGGTAATCAAGGCGCACAAGACGACGTTGCTGTTCGTCAACACCCGCAGTCAGGCGGAAATGCTGTTCCAGGAGTTGTGGAACATCAATGAAGACACCCTGCCCATCGCGCTCCATCACGGTTCTCTTGACGTTGGACAACGGCGGCGGGTTGAAGAGGCGATGCAACGCAATGAATTACGGGGCATTGTTGCAACGTCCACTCTGGACCTTGGCATCGACTGGGGCGATGTCGATCTGGTTGTCCATGTCGGCGCACCGAAGGGAGCAAGTCGCCTCGCCCAGCGCATTGATGAACCGTCCAAGGCTATTCTTGTACCGGCGAACCGCTTTGAAGTCATGGAGTGTCAGGCAGCGCTTGACGCGAACTACCTGGGTGCGCAGGATACACCCCCTCTGATAGCCGGTTCTCTGGATGTTCTGGCGCAGCATATCCTCGGCACCGCCTGTGCAGGTCCGTTCAGTGCAGATGAGTTGTTTTGCGAAATCAGAACCTGCGCACCTTATGCTGAATTGTCGCGGGAACAGTTCGAACAGGCACTGTCTTTCGTGGCAACCGGTGGTTATGCACTGAAGACTTATGAACAATACGCCAAAATCCGCAAAACCGCAGATGGAACCTGGCGTCTTACACATCCCTCAATCGCCCAGCAGTACCGGTTAAATTGCGGGACGATCGTCGAAGCACCTATGCTTGAGGTTCGGCTTACCCGAAAACGCGGCAAGAACGCAGCATTTCGCGGCGGTCCGGTTCTCGGCAAAATCGAGGAAGGGTTTGTTGAGGCTCTTGCACCGGGAGATACGTTCCTGTTTGCCGGAAAGATACCGCGGCTTGAAGGAATTCGGGAGGCGGCATGCTTTGTTTCCAAAACCCAGGACGACAGACCGAGAATCCCCGCCTACATGGGTGGCAAGTTCCCGCTTTCAACCTATCTGGCAGATCAGGTGCGGGGCATGCTTGCAGATCCGGACTCGTGGCGAAAACTTCCGCCCCAGGTAAGCGAATGGCTTGAAATTCAGAAACACTATTCCATTCTACCCAAGCGTGACGAACTGTTGGTGGAGACGTTTCCCAAAGGCGATCGGTTCTATCTGATGGCCTACCCGTTCGAAGGGCGACTGGCGCATCAGACCCTCGGCATGCTGTTGACCCGAAGGCTCGAACGTGCACGGGCACGCCCCCTCGGATTTGTCGCTACCGATTATGCCCTGGCGGTATGGGGCCTGCGTGATTTCGCTCATATGCTCGATACGGGCGAACTCAGCCTTGGTGGCCTGTTTGATGAGGATATGCTTGGGGATGATCTGGAAACCTGGCTGGATGAATCATTCCTGTTGAAGCGGACCTTCAGAATCTGTGCGACCATTGCCGGATTGATTGAGCGGCGGTTTCCGGGCAAGGAAAAAACCGGACGGCAGATGACCGTTTCTTCTGATCTGATCTATGATGTGCTGCGCAGCCATGAGCCGGATCATATCTTGTTGCAGGCAACACGGGCCGATGCCGCTCACGGTTTGCTTGATATTCGCAGATTGGGCGATATGCTCTCGCGTACCAGGGAGCGAATCGTGCATAGGAAGCTCGATCAGATTTCGCCGCTTGCGGTTCCGGTTATGCTGGAGATTGGCAAGGAAAGCATAGCTGGCGAGGCACAGGAATCGCTGCTCGAGGAAGTGGCGGGAGAAATTGTGGGGTTAAAGTAAACCATGTCGGCACTGGCGGCGAAGAAAGACGAGCTTAATTTCGCGGATCTGGAGTTTTGCGGAATTCACCTGATAGCCGATCCCCGCGGATGTCTATACTGGCCGGAAGAAAGAATTCTGATCGTATCGGATCTGCACCTGGAAAAAGGTTCCTCCTTTGCGGCACGCAAAGGTGTTTTCATCCCGCCTTATGACACCCGGCAAACGCTACTGAACCTGCAGGATTGTATTACCACCTGGATGCCATCCACCATCGTGTCCCTTGGCGACAGTTTTCATGACCAGCAGGCTTCACTATGCCTTTGCGATAATGACAAAACAGCATTGCTGAAACTGATGAAGGGAACGGAGTGGGTCTGGATCAGCGGCAATCATGATCCCGAACCACCCAGAGAACTAGGCGGCGTCTTTTGTGCCACCCTGCAGCTGGGCAGTCTTAGAGCGTGTTCGCATCACGTGAATTCACAGCCGACTGCCCTGAAGAAATTCCGGCACTCCATTGGCGTGAACATATGGCAGACCTCTCCGATTGCCTTCCAGACATCATCGAAGGTTCTGGCGCCTGCCTTCCTCAGATGAGCCTTGAGCTTCGAAAAGGCCATTTCAATGGCATTGAGATCTGGGGAATATTTCGGCAGGAACAAAAACCATGCGCCGATATCTCGCAAGATCTGCTCGGCTTTTTCGCTCTTGTGAGCGGCTAGGTGGTCAAGGATTACGACATCTCTCTTTTCCAGTTCTGGCGCCAACTGTGTCTCAACATAAATCTCAAAGATTTCTTTGGTCATGGCCCGGTCAATAACCCAGGGCGCAACCAGTCCATGACTGCGCAGGCCTGCGATAAGTGTCTGCTTCTTCCAGTGGCCATGAGGGACAAAATCTATGAGGCGCTCTCCTGTTGGGGCCCATCCAGTTTGCTTGGCCATTTTGGTGTTTGTGGACGTCTCATCAATGAAGACAAGTTTTTCAATCGACCGATTCAAAAACGGAACACGCCTTGTCTTCCAGAGTTCGCGGTCTTTTTTCACGTCGATGCGGTGTTGCTCCTTGGCATAAATAGTCTTTTTTTATGCGACAACCCGAAACTGCGCACAACATGCCAGACAGGCGAATGATGGACATTGAGGTTGAATTTTTCGTTCAGCTCCGCACAAAGCTTACGGATTGTAATGTCCTTTTGTTCATCAACCCGTTTTCGAAGCCAGTCTTTATAGGGTGAAAGCTTGCCATGGCCTGTTTTTCCCGGGTTATGTTTTGGAGCAAGCGAGCCAGTTTCACGTTTCAACTTCACCATATCATTCACAAATTTGACGGAGACTTTGAAATGGGCAGCCGTTCCACGATGAGTGTGGCCTTCTTCTACATGAGCTGCAACACGTTTACGCAATTCAATCGGATGGGGCTTGGGCATTGAAAATCCTTGGCTTCGAACCGAATCAGGTCACCCCAATCAGAATCATATTCGCGCACGGAAAGAAACTGAATCTACTCGACACAAACACGCTCTAATTTTGTACACGAACCCTTGCGAGAGTTTCAGCCCGGCGAGATTGCCGGACACCTTCATCCGTGTGGCAAAATCCGCCGACGTGGAAAATCGGTTCGTCGTCGCTGCTTTGTCGCAGATGACAGCCGAATGATACTGCCAGCCTTCGGTGCATTTACCGGTGGATTGAATGTTCGCGATGAAGCCTATGACGGCCTGTTCAGCAAACACTCATTGCGTGCATGGATGTTGAGTGGCAACGACGCATACGAGATCGCCGGGAAACACCTCACCAGATAACCGCGCCTTAGTTTTTGCGGAAGATGGCATTTGCAGCCCAGCCGGTGAATATCGCCAGTAAAACGGCGAGAATGCCGTACAAAAGACTTTGCTCATGGGCAAGATCATACATCCAACGCTCAAAGCCGACTTTTCTCACTTCAAAACTGTTTTCCGTTTCGTCGAGCTTCTTGCCGTTGTGGAACAGATAGGCACGAACGGTATGGCTGCCAATGGGTACATTCGGAGGCAGGGAAAGCGTTGCCCTGAACAGGGAAGGGCTGAGTTGTTCGAGGGCTTTCGGACTTTCGGAGAATAAGCCCTGATCGATGCGTATTCTCCTCAGCGCACGGGAGAACTCGCCCTGGGTCAGAAACTCCTGGATGTTGCTCTGGTCCTTCGGCCGGGCACTCAGATTATCAATACCGATGCCAAGACTGTTCAAATAGGAAAGATCGGAAACATCCACCAGCTTGTTGCGCGACAATACCGAATAGTATGATGGGACATCGATATACTCCCTGGCCGCAGCATTGATCCAGATTCCGCCAATGCGCTCCTTCTTTCGCACTACCGCTTCTTCAAGGGCACCAATCACTTCTACAACGACATCGTATTCACCACGATAAAGTGACGCTTGATCGGCACCTTCTATGGAGCCGAAAATTACGATGTCCTGACCATCGAAACTCGAACTTACAGGTACCACATCGACGGATATGCCCATTTGGAGTTTCTCGTTTGCCAAGGCTGGCAAAACTGAAGCCAGAACAACCAGAAGGGTGGCCAGGAAACGTCGCATCAGTGACCTCCCTGATCCGCTGTGCCTAAAACACTGAACAAGTCACTGGGTGTCACAATCAAATCGTAGCCGAGCCGCGCACAGACAGCCAGAACGAGAAGCCCCAGCAGTGCCCGCAATTGTTCGCCTTTAAGTTTATGGCCTGCCGCTGCACCCATTTGCGCACCGATGACACCACCCACCATCAGGATGAAAGCAAGCACCACATCTACAGTCTGGTTGGTGGTAGACTGAATAATCGTTGTATAGGCCGTGACAAAAATAATCTGGAAAAGCGAAGTTCCGATAACAACATTGGTTGGAACCCGCAGCAGATAAATCATCGCCGGAACCATGATAAACCCGCCACCGACACCCATGATCGCGGCAAGAATACCAACAAAAATACCCAGCGCCACAACCGGAATTGCACTCAGATAAAGCTTTGACTTTCTGAAACGCATTTTCAGCGGAAGAGCATGAATCCAGCTGTCGTGGCCGGGGCGCCTAACCTTTACCTCGCCTCCGGCATCACGCGCTTTCTTTATTGCCCGCAGGCTTTCTATCGTCATCAGTGTTCCGATTGAACCGAGGAACACCACATACATGATAGAAATAATCAGATCGAGTTGACCAACACTGCGCAAGAACGAAAAGGCGTAAACACCGATCGTCGAGCCGATGAGGCCACCGACGAGTAACATGCAGCCGAGCTTAATATCGACCGTCCCTTTTCTGAGGTGTGCAAGTGCGCCGGAAAAAGACGAGGCAACAATCTGGTTCGCCTCCGTCGCGACTGCAACCGCTGGTGGAATGTTGTAGAAGATCAACAGCGGTGTCATCAGAAAACCCCCGCCAACGCCAAACATTCCCGAAAGGAAACCCACGGCAGCACCCATCCCGAAGAGAATGAACATGTTCACCGACATTTCGGCGATTGGCAGATAGATGCTCAATGCATCCTCCGGTCTATGGTTTTGGATTTCAACTGACTAAGGTCGCTGGCAGCAGTGCCACATACCGTCTAGGCTTAATGCGCCTCGATCAACAAGTTGTCAATGGATGCAAACCAATCAGCTTGAGTAATTATTGGGTCCAGATTTGACTTTTCTTGCAGACAGTTTCCTTCACCTTACCCTGCTGATAATGCGAGCATGAACTTTGGAGTTATTGCCCAAATCAATGTGCCCGTCCTTGTAGGAGAACTCCGATACCCTGGTGGAAGAGTTACCACTGGCACGTCGAACCTTTTTCTGAGTGCATTCGGCCGCCGTACAAGTAAAGTTGTCTGCGGTTCTGACGTTGGAACGAATTGATTTCATGCTGCCACCCTCAATGGTAGCGAGATAGTGAACTGGTATCTTCTTGGCAGCCAATTTGCTTGCAATCTCTGCAACCATATTGGCCCCGTAGCTTATGCCAATCAGATTGATTTTCTCATTCGGATTACGTTTATATCGCGCCTCGATATCAGCGATAATATTCGGTTTTATGATTCTGTTACCTTCAAGCGACGTGATGTAGCTGAATACTTTTGAACCCGGAATTCGCTTGCCAAGATTGTTCATGCCGTAACCGATAAACGGTACTGCACTGACAAGTCCATTTACAATGTAAGTCCTGGCATTGGCGACTGATGATAGGGACTGACTGAATGAAACAGCCAGAACAATGACGAGAACCGGTCCGTATAGATTACGAATCATGACATGTACCCCACAATTAATTCGTCCCGCGTTATCACACCCCCGAATGTCGTGATCAACCAATGGTAGCAAAACAAACAAGGTGTTTGTCAAGCATCAAATCGGTTGGCTGACTTGCTGGCGCCCTTGATCAGAAAAAATGCCAGCGGCAGGATTCCTATCACGGTAATACCGATCAGCAGCCACCAGCCCCGCAAATTGGAATCATGCAATCTCCGCACGGCTGCGCAAACTGTTGGAACCGCCAAAAAAGCGAGAGTGATAATGGCAAGCGGCCTGCCTGCATCTTGCTCAAACGGCAGGTATCCGCGTGCCGGACCAATCACAGCACCATCGATAATCGTGGCAAGGAACAACAAACACGCACAAAATCCAATCCAAAACCAGAAATCGCGCCTGTTTGAGCGCCCCTTCACGGAGAAATAATTCTTGAAACCGGAAGATATTGCTGAAAAGAACTGCACTTCAGAATCAGTCCATAAATCGTTCAGATTAACGGTGTTCCATCGAACGTCAAATCGATACTGCCTTTAGGGTATCCATGAGTTCGACATCCAGGCGATCATTGACTTCCAGCCCGCTCTTTGCCCGGAAATTGACAATTGCATCCCGGGTTCACTGACCCATAACGCCATCGGCCGGTCCAACATCAAATCCAATTTTGGTAAGGAGCGTCTGAGCCTGGGCAATGCTGTTCTGATCGGTAAGAACCGCAAATTTGTCTTCAGTGCTTTTCCAGGAATCGGGAACTGAAACCAAATTTGCCAGTTGATCCGGCTCAATCTGCTTCCAGTCTTCAACCAGCTTTCTTGCTGTCTGTAACTGGTCGGGACGCATGGCATCGGCAATAAAATCACGTTTTTGTGCCGCATCGGAATCGCCCGACTTGGCAGCCACCGCAAACCACTTGTAAGCTTCGACGAGGTCCACCGGTATTCCGGCTCCCTTGGCAAGGAAAATACCGACATTTACCTGGCTGTCACGCACGCCATGCTCTGCGGCCTTGGTGAACCATTTATAGGCTTTGTCCATGTTGGTGTTGCCGGTTGCCGGGTCCGGGCTGGCATTCATCACTGCCAAATTATGCATGGCGACCACATGGCCGTTTTCAGCAGCCTGCTCATACCAGGCTTCGGGCATCGTGCGATCCTTTGGAATCCCGATACCCTTTTCGTTAAAGTTACCTATCAGATACTGTGCCGGCACATAACCCAGATTGGCCGCCTGCTTGTACCACACGGCTGCTTTTTCAAGGTTCTTTTCAGTGCCGATGCCATTGGTGTAGCGCCGTGCAATCTCAAAAATTGCGGCCGGGTCGTTTTGTTCCGCGGCAGCTCTAAGTGCATCTGACGCAAAATCAACACTGGCAAGGTCAAGGGAATTCTGGATGGCCACAGCTGGTATCGATGCAGTCTGTTCAACTGAAATTTCCGTGGGGAACGCCTGTGTTTCAGCCTGTAGCTGTTCAATCGGAGCAGAAGCGCCATCTTCCTGGAAGTCGGCTGCGAGGGTGACACGGCCCAAAGACGTATCAGCATCTTCTGCATCGGCTGTTGTGGTATTGGGTTGTACTTCTTCAATGATGGTTTCGGCTACCAGTGTTGAGCCGCCATCATTGAGTGCAAATTTGCTGATAATCGGGACTGCCACAGCCAACAACAGCGCTGCTGCAGCAGCTATAACTACGGCCTTCTTCTTCTTTCCGATCAGAGACGGTAATGATTTGAGCAGGCTTTTCGACTTTTCCGGTTTTTCCGGTTGACCTTCGGATTCAACGACACTTGCCTCTAGTGCCGCGGCCTGTGCAGCTTTTCTTGCCGCAGCCAGAAAATCGGTTCCCGATGCCCCTTCGTTTCGGCTGGTCATAGTCTTGCTGCGCTCGTTAGCCTGGCGCACCAGTGAAGCCAGGTCCGGCCCATCAGTACCGGGTTCCAACGGTCTGTCTTCTCCGGCTTCCGGCATTATCGGTGCCATGCCCGGACTTTCCATCTGGGCCTCCGGTATTTCGGCAGGAGCCATTTCAGGCGGCTGCATGTCTGGCAGGCTTTCTGCGTAACCCCCAGGCATACTTGTTTCATGCGTTACCGGCAATTCGGCATAGGTAGGCTCTACCTGCCGGGTGGCAAACTCGTCCTGATATTCCTGTTTTGCACGTTGACGCTCGGATTCAGCCATTCTGGCGGCACGTACCAGCCGCTCGCCAGCAGACATCTCCGGTTCTGACTTTTGCAAATTGTCGAATTCAGGAACATCCATTGCAGGCGGGTTTACCGGTTCTGCTACCGGTTGAGGTTCTGCAAACGGTTCGGCGGCGTATGTCTCATGCGGAGTTTCACCGATGTTCGGCTGGATCATTTCCTGGGCCGGATCCACTGCCGTAAATGCCGGTTCTTCCATAGAAGCTGCGGGTTCGGGAGCGACAAATGCCTGCTCTGCGGGCTGATGTTCTAGGGGCTGATGTTCCGCAGGCGAAGGTTCTGCCATCTGCTGCTCGGCATAAGTTTGTTCCTGAACGGGTTCCGAATAGGCAACAGGCTGAGCGGCAGGCTCGGTTGGAATATGGTCAGCATTCAAATCCGCCATTCCTGCGGCCATGGATTCTACAACCGGGATGCCTGTACTTTGGGCACTGACCGATGCCTGGTTAGCGAGGCTGGATTCCAGAGCACCTATTCGATCTGCAATCGCGCCCATCGTTTCTTCCAGCTGATCAAAGCGAACATCATTGCCGGTTGAAAGGCTCAGTGTTTCATGGAGTTTTTGCAGATCCTGATGCAGTGCTTCGATGGTTTCGCTGCCAGCTCCGTTTCCGCCGCTCGGCAATTCATGCATTACGCGGCGCACAGCTTCTTCAGCCGCGCCGGCAGCTAATTCAATACTGATGTCACGGGTAGCACCCAATTGCTGCTCGATGCTGTTGAAATTCGTCTCCAGCTGCTGCTGAATGTTGCCCAGATTGGTTCCTACCTGCATTTCGAGGTTATCGAGGCTTTTGGTGACCGGACCAAGGGAGGGCGAAGAACCGGCAAATCCGTTCAATTGATCTGAAATTCCCTGCACCTGTTCCTGCAGAGATATCAGAAGCGCATTTTCTGCGCCTTCATTATCGTCCAACTCGGGACTGCGAAGCTGCTCCACCCGTTCGACGAGTTCATCCAGGCGTTGTAGCAGGGCACCGTCATTGTGTGGCTGGCTGTCATCAGGATTCGCTGCGAATACGGAGATGTTATCTACTTTTTCGCCCAGCCGTTTCAGTTCTTCTGAAAACTCGTCCATCGCAGGTGGTGGGGCGGTCTCCCGACCGGCGAGTCGCGATTCAATGTCGCGCAACGCATTGTTGGTTTCCAGGAAATGGTTTTCAAGTCCACCCATTTCCATTTCGGCCGGAGCCATGGCCGGTTCCGGTGCTTTCAGGGAATCCAGTTCGCGGGACAGGTCAATCAGCCGTGCTTCGATACGTTCAAGATTGTCAGTACCCTGATCCAGAGAGGAAAGTGCGACAATAGCCCGGTTCACCTCTTCCAGCCGCATTTCAACGGTGGAAAAATCAGGCACAGGAACTTCAATTTCTCTTCCACTCAGGCTTGTAACCGATTCACTCAAAGTGTCGAGTTGTGATCTGATTACGGCAAGTTCACCACTTGCCTGGGGTTGCTCAAGCTGATTTAGCGATTGTGAAAGCTGTTCTATTTTGTCGCTGACATCCAGATAGCCGCTCTCCACCGCACCAATCAGATTTTCCGGTGACACGGTACCTGCATGCATTTCGGACTGAATTTGCTTCACCTGGGCGATAATGTCTGCATGGCTGGACTCGACCGCCTGCGCATAGGCGTTGGGATCAATTGATGTATTACCGGCATCGTCCAGGCGGTTGAGAATATCGCGATAACTCTGGTCTATTGTGTTTTTAAGTCCGGCTATGTGATCCGGCTGGATGCTTTTTTGCTGGAATGCAGAAAAGCCTACCTGCAATTCTCCTACAGCCCGCGCAATGAGTTGCAGTTGCTGCTTAAGCTGATCATAGTCTGTGCGGGAGTTGGAATTATTCTGCTGTAATTGGGTGAGGCTATTAATCTTGGCGGCAAGCTGATCGAGATTGGCTTTCACGGTGCCCATCTCGGAGCTGCCCTGCGGCATCATCGGTTCGGACGGCTGCGGAACAGGCATCGGCTGATGAGGCATTGGGTAAGGCATGTGCCCATAAGCTGGCATTGGCGGCTGTGGATAAGCTGCGGCATAGGGGTCATGCGCAGGATAAGGTGCATGATGCGGTACCGGATGGGCAGGAAAGTCAAACTGATCGAGCCTTTGCTGGATCTGGTTTGCATGGGCAAGGGTTTCCGGACTGTTGTAATGAGGCGCGTATCCGCCGGGATGAGCTCCTTGCGGACTTGAAAAATTCTTCAACAGAGATTTTGATTTGCGCATATACTCAGGCCCAATTTATAAAAGCATGCCCCCGAACAGATTCGGAACACCACAAGACAGCTTTCACAAAACAGGGTAAACAATGGGTTAATTTGAGGAAATTGGATCCGATTCCGGGCGAATTTCTTTCCGTTGGGGCATTTGACGGTGTAAAAATCAGGGTCTGACGTCAATTCACCAGTTTGGGGCGGTTTGTGGCAGATTGCCGTTACCTGTTTCCAATTAATTTCAACTGTGCTAACCAAGTTGCCGTGGGGGCAAAAAATTGGATAATTAGGATGGCTGATTCAACGACCGCTAGAGATGTACTCGAGAAACTCTCCGTGATGATCCCTGGCGAAGATCAGGAAAATAAAGATTATTATCGCATTGGTGATCTTGCTCGCGAGTTTGACGTTAGCCTCAGAACTCTAAGGTTTTATGAGGATCGCGGCCTTCTGCATCCCAAACGCGCCGGTTCAACCCGGCTGTACTCGCACAATGACCGGCAACGCTTGAGAATTATTCTTTTGATCAAAAGTCTCGGGTTTTCACTTGTCGATATTGAGGAAATGCTGCGTGTCTATGATACGGATACGTCTGCCGATGGTCTGGATACCATCCTTGGCAAGTTTTCCGAACAATTGACGGCATTGCAAAATCAGAAAGTTGATATCGAACGCACAATTTCTGATATTCAAACCGCCTCAAGCCAGATACGCGATCTGATTTAAACACCCAGTCCCAGGCAAAGCATGCACATGATGCTCCCAGGCCCGGAGTTCACAACCATTTCCATTGTATTGTTATTTCAATGCTGTGGTAGCCAGTCAGCCAAAAAATCGCTCAATTGATAAAACAGAACGCATAGCTTCGTTCACTGCTCTTGAAATCTTTGCATTTTTGATTGACATTTACGTAAACGTAATACTAATGTGATCAATATTTTACAGTTCATGGCTGGAATGAAAGGGCCATTGACTATAAATCTCATGTGTACGTTCGGGAGACCCACGAGGAGACGACCCCATGCCAAGCTATACAGCCCCCATCAATGATACACTTTATGTACTCAACAATGTGTTGAACATTGACCGATACAACAATCTGCCGGGGTTTGAAGAGGCAACTCCGGAGCTGGTAGAGGCTATTCTAGGTGAAGCGGCGAAAATGTGTGAGGAAATCATGCAACCGATTAACCTGTCCGGCGATCAGGAAGGCTGCACGCGACACGAAGATGGTTCCGTGACAACACCCAAGGGCTTCAAGGAGGCCTATCAGGCATACAGCGAAGGCGGTTGGATGGGACTCGCAGCCGATCCGGAATACGGAGGCCAGGGCCTGCCATACACTCTGCATACAGCGGTGGAAGAATACCTCTCTGCCTCCAATCAGGCTTTTGCCATGTATCCGGGCCTCACACAGGGGGCAATCGCGGCCATACAGGTTCACGGCTCTGCGGAACAGAAGCAAAAATACCTGCCGAAAATGATCGAGGGGGCCTGGACTGGTACCATGAACCTCACCGAGCCGCATTGCGGCACGGATCTTGGCCTTCTTCGAACCAAGGCAGAACCACAGGATGATGGTTCCTACAAGATTTCCGGCCAGAAAATCTTTATTTCAGCCGGTGAACACGATCTTTCTGAGAACATCATACATCTGGTTCTGGCACGCATTGAAGGTGCTCCCGACGGTGTCAAGGGCATCTCCCTGTTTGTCGTTCCAAAATACATCGTCGAAGATGGTGGATCGCTTGGTGAGCGCAATGGCGTCTCTTGTGGTGCGATTGAGGAGAAGATGGGCATTCACGGCAATGCCACCTGTGTTCTCAACTATGATGAAGCAACCGGCTACCTGATTGGTGAGGAAAACAAGGGGCTGAAAGCGATGTTCATCATGATGAACGAGGCTCGACTCGGTGTTGGCCTGCAGGGGCTGGCCCAATCGGAAGCTGCCTATCAGAATGCTGCAATCTACGCCAATGAACGCATCCAGGGCCGAGCCCTTACCGGTCCGGCAGATCCTGAAAAGAAAGCCGATCCATTGATGGTGCATCCGGACGTTCGCCGCATGCTGATGAACATCAAATCGTTTAACGAGGCAGCACGTGCATTGATGCTTTGGACCGCTCTCAAGGGGGACATCTCCCATCGCAGCCAAAGTGAAGAGGAGCGCGAAGCAGCGGACGATTTGATGGGCCTGCTGACGCCGGTGGTAAAAGGTGTTCTCACCGACAAGGGCTTTGAAAATACCGTTAACGCACAGCAGGTTTTCGGAGGCCACGGCTATATAGAGGAATGGGGCATGAGCCAGTTTGTGCGTGATGCCCGGATTGCCCAGATTTACGAAGGAGCCAACGGCATTCAGGCGCTTGACCTGGTTGGTCGCAAACTGCCGAAAGACGGTGGGCGCGCCATGCGTGCCTTTATGGAAGAGGTAAATGCCTTCACCAAGAAGCACATGGAAAATGAGGCGATGCAACCCTTTACGAAGCCAATTCGGGAGGGTGTGAAAGCGCTGGAAGGCGCTACCATGTGGCTGATGCAGAACGGCCTGCAGAGCCCGAATAACGCAGGTGCCGCATCGATGGACTACATGCATCTTTTCGGACTGGTGGCTCTTGGTTACATGTGGGGCCTGATGGCAGAGAAATCCCAGGAAGCGCTCAAGGAAGGCGCAAATGGCTCCTCAAACTTCCATGAAAACAAGCTGATGACCGGTCGATACTTCATGGAACGGGTTATGCCGGAATGTGCGGCACATCTGATGCGCATTCAAAGCGGCAGCGAAAGCATGATGGCGCTGGACGCCGAAGCATTCTAGGGGTTCGGTATGAGCGCCGCAGACGTTCTTTCTATTCCAAATCCCGATTGGATGGATGAAGAGGTTTCGCTTGTCTCCGACATGGCCAACCGCTTCATGGAAAACGAGATTGCGCCAAATTACGAACACTACGAAAAGAACGAAATCGTCCCGCGCGAGCGCTGGGAACTTGCCGGCGCCAATGGGCTGTTGTGTGCTTCCATGCCAGAAGAGTATGGCGGCGCCGGCGGCACTTACGCGCATGAAGCAGCCATTATCGAGGCAATCCACCATCACGGCGTGGATGGTTTCGGCATTGCATTGCACTCAGGAATCGTCGCGCCCTACATTCTGCATTTCGGATCAGAAGAGCAGAAGCAAAAGTGGCTTCCACGACTTGCAACCGGTGAGCTGATCGGTGCTATCGCCATGACCGAGCCTGGTGCCGGTTCTGACCTGCAGGGGGTAAAAACATCTGCACTGAAAGATGGCAACCACTACAAGATCAACGGCTCCAAGACTTTCATTACCAATGGCCAGAATGCCAACCTCATTATTCTCGTAACCAAAACTGACCCGACACTGGGCGCAAAGGGCACTTCTCTCATCGTTATTGAAACTGATGAATTGGAAGGATTTGAACGGGGGCGTAATCTCGACAAGGTGGGTCTTAAGGCAAACGATACTTCAGAACTATTTTTTAACGGCGTAAGAGTTCCCACATCCAATCTGCTCGGGCCTGAAGAGGGACAGGGATTTTACCAGTTGATGAACGAACTGCCCCAGGAGCGGCTGATTATCGCCAACCAGGCGATGGGCTCGATTGAACTCGCTCTGGCCCTCACCATTGACTATGTCAAGGAACGCAAGGCTTTCGGCAAGGCAATCATTGATTTTCAGAATACCCAGTTCAAGCTTGCGGAATTGAAGTCCGAAGCAACCATGGCAAAGGCCTTTGTAAATCATTGTGTGGAGCAACATCTGCATGGTAAGCTCGATACCGCAACAGCTTCCATGGCCAAGTATCTGCTGTCCGACCTGCAGGGCAAGGTGATGGATGAATGTCTGCAACTCTTCGGCGGTTACGGCTTCATGAATGAATATCCGATTGCACGCATGTTCCGGGATGCCCGGGTGCAACGCATTTACGGCGGGACCAATGAAGTGATGAAAGTCCTGATTTCGAGAACCTTGTAAGGAAACACTCATGCCAAAAGCCTATTGGATTGCCCACGTAACCGCCGACGACACAGATACGTTTCAATCGGATGCCTACAAAGCCTATGTATCGGGCGCCGGACCGGCATTTCAGGAACACAATGCGCGCTTCCTTGCCCGGGGTGGCGACTTTGTTCTTGCCGAAGGGATGGATATTGGGTCACGGCATGTAATCATTGAGTTTGACTCTCTTGAGACCGCCAAATCCTGCTACAATTCTGCTGCCTATCAGGAAGCCAGAAATCACCGCACTGCGGTTTCGAACGCCACAATTATCCTTCTGGAGGGTGCTGATTGATGACGGACTACACCCTTCAGTGTTTTGTTGAATCCGGCAATGCCTACAAGGCGGCGCTGATGCTGACCCTGTGCCAGGCCGACTGGAAACCTCACTGGATAGATTTCTTCAATGGAGAAACACGGGGTGAGGAATATCGAAGCATCAACGTAATGGGAGAAGCTCCGGTTCTCATTGACCATACCCAGGATGATTTTGCCCTCAGCCAGTCTGCAGTCATCCTGATGCATCTTGCAGATCGCTTCGGCAAATACGTGCCAGACAATCGCCGTGACGAACTGGAAATGACGCGCTGGATGTTTTTTGACAACCATAAACTTACGGCACAGGTAGCAGTCTACCGCTTTCTCAAGCGCTTCATGAAAAAAGAGGGTGAGCCGGAAACCGAGTTCCTCAAGGGACGCGCGATGGCAGCTCTCAAAATCCTTGACGGTCACCTACAGAAAAATGACTGGCTGGCGGCGGGCCAACCGACGCTCGCGGATATATCAACCTGCGGATACCTGTTTTGGCCTGATCACATAGACGTAAACTGGGATGACTATCCCGGCATCAAGCCCTGGCTTGGACGAATACAATCACTACCTAATTGGGCACCGCCGGAAGATATTCTTCCATCCGCTCCAACCGACTGATTTTCAGGAGATGCAATCATGAACGAAGCATACATTTACGATCACGTCCGCACCCCTCGGGGCAAGGGCAAGAAGGATGGCTCACTGCACGAAGTGCCTGCGGTCCGCCTCTCGGCCAGAACGTTGGAAGCGGTTCGCGACCGCAATGAAATCGACACCAAGCAGGTGGACGATGTGATTCTGGGTTGCATCGATCCGGTCGGCGAAGCCGGTTCAGATATCGCTCGTGCAGCGGTCTTTGAGGCCGGTTACGACAATACGGTTCCTGGCATGCAGATCAACCGGTTCTGTGCGTCCGGCCTTGATGCGATCAACATGGCTGCATCAAAAATCAATTCCGGGGCTGACGATATTATCATAGCCGGTGGTGTTGAATCCATGAGCCGCGTTGGCATTGGCGCATCCGGTGGCGCCTGGCCGATGGATCCGTCCGTTGCCATTCCGGCATACTTTATGCCGCAGGGTGTGTCTGCCGATCTCATCGCTTCCAAGTACGGGTTTTCCCGTGACGATGTGGACGCTTACGCAGTTGAAAGCCAGAAGCGTTCGGCCAAAAGCTGGGAAGAAGGTCGTTTCAAAAATTCGATCATACCGATCAGGGATCAGAATGGCCTCACCATTCTCAATCATGACGAGCACATGCGTCCCGAAAGCGACATGCAATCGCTTGCCTCATTGGATGCATCGTTTGTGATGATGGGTGAAATGGGCGGCTTTGATGCAGTTGGCATTGCAGCTCATCCGGATGTCGAGGCTGTCAACCACGTTCATCATGCCGGTAACTCTTCCGGAATCGTGGATGGTGCCGCAGCCATTTTGATGGGTTCGGAAGAAGGCGGCAAAAAGCTTGGTGTCAAACCGCGCGCCCGAATTCGCGCCTTTGCAAATATCGGTTCTGACCCGGCTCTCATGTTAACCGGACCGGTGGATGTAACCAATAAACTGCTTGATCGCGCCGGCATGAAACTGGACGACATTGATCTTTTCGAACTGAACGAAGCTTTTGCTTCTGTTGTGCTGCGTTACATGCAGGCCCTCAACATCCCGCATGACAAAATCAATGTCTGCGGCGGTGCCATCGCCATGGGTCATCCGCTGGGTGCAACCGGTGCCATGATCCTCGGTACCGTGCTTGACGAGTTGGAACGCCGTGACCAGAACACGGCCCTTGTTACCTTGTGCATTGGTGCAGGCATGGGAACGGCCACCATCATCGAGCGGGTCTGACCTGATGCCGAAGATTGATATTGACACGATGGATTGGGTTGGCGGAAGTGGCTACCCCGTCCCGCTGGATGCGATTACAAAGGGCCGGGCGCGCAAGCGTCTTGGCAATGAAGTCGGTCTTGATCAGTTCGGTGTCAATCTCACGCGCCTGAAGCCCGGATCGGCAACTGCGCTGCGCCACTGGCACGAGCAGGAAGACGAACTCGTGTACATTTTGGAAGGCGAGGCCACGCTGATTGAAGATGATGGAGAAGTTGCACTCAAAGCTGGTGATGCAGCCGGGTTCAAGGCAGGTGTCGCCAATGGGCACCACATCGTCAACAAGAGCAACGCCGACGTCATTCTGCTAGAGATCGGCACCCGATCCACGGTTGAACGTGCACATTATCCCGATGATGACCTCGCTCTCATCAAAGACGAAAACGGATTTATTTTTACACACAAAAATGGCGACGCCTACGATTAGGTCACCGCCCTCCCCACCTGGAGACGAAAACATGAGTTACACACATTTTACAGTAGAAACCGACAGCGACGGAATTGCGGTTGTCACTTGGGACAGTCCCGGCAAATCCATGAACGTGATTGACCAGTCGGTCATGGAAGAACTGGATGCCATTATCGACACAGTTGCAGCGGACGAGGCAATCAAGGGAGCTGTGCTGGCTTCTGCCAAAAAGGCCTTCGGTGCCGGTGCCGACCTCTCCATGCTACAGGAAATGCTGGGGCAGTTCCGCAAAGAGGAAGCCAAGGATGCGGAAGCTGCGGCCCAGATGCTGTTTGATAATGCCTTCCGCCTCAACCAGATGCTGCGAAAAATGGAAACCAATGGCAAACCCTTCGTGGCAGCCATTAACGGCCAGGCTCTCGGCGGCTGTCTTGAAATCTGTCTTGCCTGCCATGCCCGTGTCATGGCGGACAATGCCAAGGTTGGCCTGCCGGAAGTTAAAGTAGGCCTGTTCCCCGGCGGTGGTGGAACTCAACGGGTGCCGCGACTGATCCACACACAGGAGGCACTGCAAATGCTGCTGAAGGGCGGCAATATGCATCCCGGCAAAGCAAAGGCCAATGGCCTGGTGTCCGAAGTCGTGCCGGAAGCGGAGCTCATTTCAAAGGCGAAAGAACTTATCAATGGCGGTCTCAAGGGTGTTCAGCCATGGGACGTGAAAGGCTACAAGTTTCCCGGCGGCAAGGTTTATTCCCCTGCCGGTTTCCAGCTCTTTCCGCCAGCGAACGCAATTTATCGCCGTGAGACCCAGGACAATTATCCCGGTGCCCGGGCCATCATGAAATGTGTCTATGAAGGTATGCTCGTACCGTTTGACACCGCCCTGAAAATCGAGAGCCGTTACTTCTCTGAAGTCCTGCGTTCCACCGAAGCATCAATGATGATCCGCACCCTGTTCATGTCCATGCAGGAACTGAACAAGGGCGCCCGTCGTCCGGCCGGGGTAGACAAACAGGAAGTCAAAAAAGTCGGGGTTCTCGGTGGCGGTGGCTTCATGGGTGCAGGCATTGCCTATGTTTCCGCAAAGGCAGGCATCGAAGTCGTGGTTCTTGATCGTGACGAAGAATCCGCTGCCAATGCAATCAAGCATGCGGAAGGAATCGAAGACAAGGCAATCTCGAAGAAACGTTCAACACCAGAGAAAAAGGAAGATGTCCTCTCGCGCATTACGGCCACGGCAGACTATGCACAGCTGGCTGATGTGGACATGGTGATTGAAGCGGTTTTTGAGGATTCAAACGTCAAGAAAACCGTCACCGAAGCTGCCGAAGCCCATATGCGGGAAGATGCAGTCTTTGCTTCCAACACTTCCACCATTCCTATCACCGATCTGGCCAAGAACTCCAAACGCGACGAGCAGTTCGTCGGCATCCATTTCTTCTCACCGGTCGACAGAATGATGCTTGTTGAAGTTATCAAGGGCGAAAAGACTGGTGACAGGGCAGTTGCGATGGCGCTCGACTATATTGCGCGTATCAAAAAGACACCAATTGTCGTCAATGACAGCCGTGGCTTTTTCGTCAACCGCTGTGTCCTGCGTTATATGTCGGAAGCCTACAACATGCTCACCGAAGGCGTTCCGGCTGCGATGATCGAGAACCTGGCAAAAGCGGGTGGCATGCCGCTGGGGCCATTGCAGTTGAACGACGAGACAGCCATCGATCTCAGCCACAAAATCCTGCACCAGACCATTCGTGATCTGGGCGAAGGTGCGGTTGAACAACGCCATATCGATTTGGTCAATACGATGGTCGAAACCCATGAACGGTTCGGACGTAAAAACGGCAAGGGCTTTTACGATTATCCTGAAAAGCCAGCCAAGAAACACCTTTGGCCCGGTCTCAAGGATCTTTACCCACAACAGGATGCAGACACGATTGACCGCCAGGAAATCAAGAACCGCTTCCACGCAACGATTGCCGTCGAGGCTGCCCGTTGTGTCGAGGAAGGCGTGGTGACCGATGTGCGCGAAGCTGATGTCGGTTCAATCCTCGGTTTCGGCTTTGCTCCATTTACCGGTGGCGCACTTTCCTACATTGACGGCATGGGCTCGGCCAAATTCGTTGAGTTGCTCAAAGACCTGCAGAGCAAGTATGGCGATCAGTTCAAGCCGAATGATCTGCTGCTGGACATGGCCAAAAGCGACGACACGTTTTACCAGCGTTTCAACCCTGCCAGCAAGGCAAGCAAAGCAGCCTAACACTGGTAAAATCTGCTACGAAAACCCGACTTGTTAGTCGGGTTTTTTCGTTTTTGGGTGTGAATAAGTGGATGTTGCTTGATCCCGCCATCAAATGATTCCATGATTGGGCAAAACCAACTGGAGATAACCCCATGTCCTTGCGCATCAATGATCAAGCACCCAATTTTACTGCCGACACAACCGAGGGGCCAATCGATTTTCACGACTGGCTGGGCGATGGCTGGGCTGTAATGTTTTCACACCCCAAGGATTTTACCCCGGTCTGCACGACTGAGCTTGGCTATATGGCTGGTCTGATGGATGAGTTTTCCAAGCGCAACACCAAGGTAATCGGTATTTCTGTCGACCCGGTAGAAAGCCACCACAAATGGAAAGAGGACATCGTAACCGTAACCGGCCAGAATGTCAGCTATCCGATGATTGGTGATCCGGAGCTCAATGTTGCCAAACTCTATGGCATGCTGCCTGCCGCCGCGGGCGATTCATCTGAAGGACGCACACCGGCTGACAACGCGACAGTGCGTTCCGTGTTTGTTATCGGCCCGGACAAGAACATCAAGCTTATCCTTACCTATCCGATGACTACCGGGCGGAACTTTGATGAGATTCTGCGCGTGATCGATTCCATGCAACTAACCGCACAGCATCAGGTTGCAACACCCGCTCAATGGAAACAGGGCGACAAGGTGATCATCACGCCGGCAGTTTCCGATGATGACGCCAAGGAGCGTTTCGGTTCATACGAACAGCCGGTTCCATATGTCCGCTTTACCGATCAACCAGGCTGACCAATCCTGTAGAAACTTTTAGAACTGCTAATCAAAGCCGGGAGCAAAAGCGACCCGGCTTTTCAGTACCTTGAATATTCTTGCCAGGCTTCTCTTTCTGACTGAAATTACTGGGTTTTCGTTGTTTGCATCGACTAACTGACGGTTTACCAATTCCCGCTACACTGCCGGGATTCCAATATACATGGAAAACCGATGAACTTTTTTGATGACCCAGCGGCGGCACTGGCAGAAGCAGCCGAAGACTTTGCGAACCTTCTGTTTTCGCCGACCATGGCTGTTGCCTATGGCATCATCATTGCATTTTACATCTGGCAGGCATGGCAACAGGGATTGCGCTCAACGTTCACATGGCAGGCGCTCAGCGGTTCTGGTGCATCCCTTATCATTTATTCACTGAACTTCCTGTTCTCTCCGATCGTCTTTTTTGCAGTGACGTTCCTGCATGACTTTTATGCCTCGTTCAACATACCCTCCGTTCCCCAGGAACTCTGGGCAGAATTGCCGTTCTGGCTGGTCGGCATTTTGGCAATTGTCGGCTATGATCTGGCAGATTATTGGAACCATCGGCTAATGCATGTGTCGTTTCTCTGGCCTATTCATGCCATTCACCATTCCGATCATGACGTCAACGGATTCACCACCTTCCGCATTCATCTGCTTGAAGCACTCGTCATGCAGGTGAGCTATATAGTGTTGCTCTCTTGGGCGGGCATCCCGGCAGAGGCTGCAGCTTTCGGCGGTGCACTTGCTACCATTCACAACGTCTATGTTCATTACAATCTGGACTGGGATCACGGACCGTTCAAACTGTTGCTTGCCTCACCGCAGTTTCATCGCTGGCACCACGCAGATGTTGAAGAAGCCTATGGCAAAAATCTCGCCAACATGCTGCCAATCTACGATTACATTTTCGGCACCTACTACGAAGGCGGCACCTGCAACGAAAAAATGGGCATCAAGGGTGTCCCCCATGCGGACGTGGTAACACTGTTTTTCTATCCATTCGCCGAGTGGGGGCGGATGCTGAAGCGGCAATTCGCAAGACAATCAAACCCAATTGAGTCACAGCCGCAAACACCGCGGCCCGGTCCAGCAGAGTAACGACTTTCTCACCAGATCAGGCCAGGCCACGCCCTTCCAGGAGGGCATCGATTTCCGGTAATTTACCCCGAAACTCAACATACAGTTCTGCCGGATCGCGACTGCCTCCTGCCGAATAGATAAACTCCAGCAGTTTCGAAGCTGTATCCTTGTCAAACGCATCACCGGTTTCCTTGAAAGCCTGAAATGCGTCCGCATCCATTACTTCTGAACACATGTAAGAATAGTAGCCGGCAGAATATCCGTCGCCTGAAAACACATGGGCAAAATGCGGTGTGCGGTGGCGCATGGTAATTTCTTTCGGCATTTCGATCTTTGCGAGAATATCGGATTCAATGTTGCCGATATCCTGCGCCTTACTGGCAGGCATCGTATGCAGTTCGAGGTCAACCAGAGCGGACGAAGTATATTCAACGGTGGCAAAACCCTGATTGAAGTTCTCTGCCGCCTTCAGCCGATCCATCATGGCCTGAGGCATAGGCTCACCGGTTTTGACGTGAACCGCGTATTTTGAGAGAATTTCCGGTTCCCCCAACCAGTGTTCGAACAATTGGCTGGGAAGCTCGACAAAATCCCTCGCAACAGACGTACCAGAGATGACCGGATAGGTAACATCGGAAAGCATGCCGTGCAGCGCATGACCAAACTCATGAAAAAGTGTACGTGCATCATCAAATGTCAGAAGTGTTCCCTCACCCTGCGGCGCTTTGGCAAAATTCATGACATTCACGATGATTGGTCGGATATTGCCTTTCAATTTCTGTTGCGAACGGAATGCGCTCATCCATGCACCGGATCGCTTGGAGGCCCGGGCGAAATAGTCTCCCAGGAAAAGGGCAACATGGTTTCCGTCAGCATCACGCACCTCAAAAGTGCGAACATCATCGTGGTAGCGCGGAACATTGTCCACTTCCGTGAAGTTAAGGCCGAACAAACGGTTTGCCGTTTCAAAAGCCGCGTCAATAATTTTGTCCAATTGCAGATAAGGCTTGATTTCCGCCTCATCTAGATCGTGTTCGGCCTTGCGTACCTTTTCGCTATAGTAGCGCCAGTCCCAGGGCTCTATATCAAAGTTGGCACCTTCCGAATTGGCAAGTTCCTGTAGCTGGTGGGCCTCCTCGCCTGCGCGGGCCTTGGCGGGCTGCCAGACGTTCATCAATAGCTCGCGCACTGCACCGGGTGTTTTTGCCATCTGGTCATCGAGTTTGAAATCCGCAAAAGTTTCGAAACCAAGCAGTTGGGCACGTTCCTCGCGCAGCGTCAGGGTCTCGGCGATGATTTCCCGGTTATCTGTCTCGCCGTCATTTTCACCCCGGCTTATCCAGGCCCTGAAGGCCTTCTCACGCAGATCGCGTCGGTTGGAAAACTGCAGGAAAGGTTCGATCAGAGACCGTGACAGGGTAATAACGTATTTGCCGTCATGGCCACGTTCGCTGGCAGCTGCCGCTGCGGCTGATATCAGAAAATCAGGCAGTCCGTCGAGGTCACCTTCTCCATCCAGAACAAGTTCATAACTCGCCTCATCAGCAAGAATATTCTGAGAAAATTTGGTGCCAAGGGTTGCAAGGCGTTGAGTGACCTGCGCCATGCGCTCTCGCTGTTTGCCTTCAAGTTTTGCACCGGCCCGCACAAATGACGAATGATAACGTTCAAGCACCCGCAACTGCTCGGCGTCGAGACCCAGTTTGTCCTTGTTTTCCAAAAGGCTGTCCACCCGGTGAAACGGGGACGCATTTAACATCACTTTTGACTGGTGGGCCGCCAGCTTTGGCGCCATTTCCCGTTCAATTTCCTGGAGTACCGGGTTGGTGTGCGAACCGGACAGATTATAAAAGGTACCGGCCACACGATCGAGAGTATCGCCCGCCTTTTCCAGGGCTTCTATTGTGTTTGCAAATGCCGGGTCGGCCGCATTATCAGCGATCTGCGTTATTTCTTCATCGTTTTCCCTGAGTGCTGTTTCGAACGCTTCACTGAAATGCTCGTTGGAAATTTTGTCGAAGGGAGGCACTTCAAAGGGAGTGTTCCAGTCAATGAGAAATGGGTTTGAAACGGTCATGAAAGCCTCGGCATGTTGTCCTGGTAGGCTTTCTATATGGGGCAATCGCGAGGGATATGAAAGGGGTAATTCCCGTAGATGTGATGACGTATCCGTTTGTGAAAAAGTCATGCATCGTCTGCATGGCTCACTTGCAATCTTCGCACTCGTAATATCACTCCGCCGGGTACATATAGCACTCATCGGAACGGTGAAACGTTCCAGACAAATCATCAACGACCAGCCCGAGATTATCCCTGACTGGTGCTAATTACAGGACCAAGACAATGAACTTCATCGAAAACGTACGTACATGGAACCGCGCTCGTCAAACACGTGCAGAACTGAAAACACTTTCTGACCGTCAGCTCGACGACATCGGCATCGGCTGTCACGGCATCAACGCTGTTGCCAGAAACCCACACTTCAGCTAATTGAAGCACATCCGCTTATTAATAAGACCGGCAGCGTTTTCTCCAGATTACCAGCAGTCGGCTTGCAGCAAATAGCTGTAACTTTAAACGCCCATCGGTCCCGAGCCCGATGGGCGTTTTTTATGTGACGAATAGAGAGGCTAACGGCGGGGTGGCTTGCGCGAGGCTTGTGGTGAAGCCAATGGAGTTAACCATTTGTTAACTTCGGATTAACTAACAATTAAGGCATGTTTCACCCAACCTCAGGGGAATTGCCATGCCCGTCGAAGGTACCGCCGAAAACAATTACAAACGCATCCGGGAAATTAGTAAGATTCATCGGCAAGAAGTCGCGAAGATTAACCAGTACCTGAGGATCATTGAAGATTCCAGGACTGAGAAAACTGATGCCATGAAACGCGAACACGAGATCTGGGTGAAGAAACGGGAGACGGAAATCGAGGCAATTGAAGCAAAAATAGCCGAAGAGAAAAATGCCTTCGAACGAAAGAAGGCCAGACTGATAGCAACCTATCAGGAAAAAGAGGCTTCATTTCAACTCAGAAAGACTGCCGCCGAAGCTTATCTTAATGTAGCCGCGGAAATTTCGGATCAGCAAACCACAGATGGTTTCAAGTCCAGGGCCATTGCCAGTGATGTGGAAGCGATCACTGTTACCTCTGAACTGGATAGCCTGATAGACAAGAGCTTTGATTTGCAGGAACTCAGTGATCTCGGTATCGATACCTCGGAAAATCATCTAACCAAAACGGTTGTAGCCTGATCGGGCGAATACCCCTCTTTCAAACCTCCGGGCTTCATGTCAAACTTTGGGCGTTGGGAGGGATTGATCATGGTTAACAAACCGAACCTGGCCGCTTTGTTCGGAGCAACGAAGGCGGACACATTTCTGGGCCTGGAAGCCTGCCATAATCTCACAAGGATTGATGCTTCTTCCGCCTTTATTGGTGCTCCATGTGCAACCCCCTATGGCTCTGTCGGTGCGTATGCTCAAAAAGGTCCGGATTCCCTGCGAGAGGCGATAGCGCCGCTCACGGCCAATATCGACCGGCATAACTTTGACCTGGACGGGCCAACTTTTCCCGCCGGAACCAAACGCGCCGTTGATTGCGGTAACCTGAATTGGAGTGAATCAGATTTCGCGGCCAACAGGGCGACAATCCGCGATGCGGTATCAACTATTGCCAGGCAGGGAGTTGTACCGCTTCTGGTTGGTGGCGATGATTCTGTTCCTATTCCCATGCTTGATGCGATGGGGGACGCGGGTGACGCCTACACGATTTTACAAATTGATGCCCATATAGACTGGCGCGAGGAACATATGGGCGAAACCCACGGGTTATCTTCCACAATGCGCCGAGCTTCAGAGATGCCTCATGTCAACAAGATCATTCAGGTTGGTGCCAGGGGCATCGGCTCCGGCCACACAAATGACTATAACGACGCGCTCAAATGGGGTGCGAAATTCTTTACCGGCAGTGACATTTATCGGGCAGGAATTGAGCCAGCTCTTGGTGAAATAGGCACCGGTGACAACATTATCCTTTGTATCGACATTGACGCAATGGATCCGTCGATCGCACCCAATACTATCGGCAGGTCGCCGGGAGGCCTGTCGTATTTTCAGGTGCTGGATCTCATCAAGGGCGCAGCTGCATGCGGGCATATTGCGGCGGTAGACTTCGTCGAAATCATGCTCGAGGTGGATGTGGATGGCATTGGCGGACTGACCGTCTCGCGTCTGGTTGCTGCAACAATGGGCGTTCTTGCCCGGCAACAAGCAGAGGTTTGAGCGTAACGAACTACCGCCAAGATTGAGTTGTCTGACCGGACTTGGTAGATACCGGTGTTCTGTCCTGTTACTGGGGAAATGTCTAATGCCGTCTTATGAAACCTTGCTTGCCTTTTTCGCTGCTACGGCGGTATTCGCATACATGCCCGGACCTTCGACATTATATGCGGCAGCACAGACTATTGCACGAGGCCGGCGGGCAGGCTGGATGGCAGCCCTGGGCATCCACATTGGCGGTTATGTTCATGTGGCGGCGGCGGCTTTTGGCCTTGCAGTTTTATTCAGCCTCGTGCCGGTTTTGTACACGGTTTTGAAATTTGCCGGTGCCGCCTACTTCGTATGGCTCGGCCTGAAACTTGTGTTTTCATCCGCGTCCATAACCACCTCACCAGAAGAATTCAGCGCAAAGTCCCCTCGCCGAGCCTTTTATGAAAGCATCACCGTTGAAGTGTTAAACCCGAAAACAGCCATATTCTATGTCGCGTTCCTGCCTCAGTTCACCGAAGCAGGCGCAGCCCTGCCAATTTGGGCGCAATTGGTGTTACTGGGCACGATTGTCAACGTTATGTTTTCCAGTGCTGACGCCATCTGCGTTGTGCTGGCGGACAGGGTGGTTCGGCATTTCAAGGGTTCTCCATCCGCAAACCGGCTGGCCGAGCGGCTTGGAGGCGGTTTGCTGGTGGCACTCGGCCTCAACCTTGCGTTCAATCGACAGTAGCTGTGGTCATTTCCTCAGTGCCGGCAAACCCACACCGGTTGCCTCAAAGCCGCCGTCCGCAGCCAGAACCTGACCTGTAATGTAACTCGCCTTGTCGGAACACAGGAAGATAATCGCGTTTGCGATTTCTTCTTCCGAACCATAACGGTTGAGCGGGATGGCATCGTGATAGGCATCGATGATGTCCTGTGTGTGAACAGCCATGGCGAGTTTCGTGCGTACCGGCCCCGGACAAATACAGTTTGCACGAATGCCGTATTCTCCCAGTTCTGCCACCTGTTGCAGGCTTAGCTGTATGACTGCCGCTTTTGATGTACCATAGGCTGTTCGCAGGGTCGACGCACGCAAACCGGAAATCGAGGCGATGTTGACGATCGCCCCCTTATGCAGTTTGAGCAATGGTGTCGAAGCCTGACTTACCAGAAACACCCCATCCAGGTTTGTCTCCATCACCGTGCGCCAGCGCTCAAAAGTCGTTTCCTCCATAGGCCCAAAATCGGCTACCCCAGCATTGTTGACCAGCGCGTCCAGCCTACCCCAGCGTTTTGTGATTTCATTGGTGAAGGCAATCACTTCGTTTGGCTGAGAGACGTCTGCGGTAATTGCATGGGCGCTGGACAAGGGTGTGGCGACTTTCTCCAATTCGTCGCCGTCGCGATCAACCATAACCACATTCCAGCCTTCCTTTTCAGTGACATCGGCAAAATAGGTATCAGCCTCGCGAAATCTGGTCGTTAATATCTTGCGGGATTCAAGTTCAGCCACTTTGGCGGCAAATCCTTCCGGTTCCCAGATGTCCCGATGAACGGTACAGGCAAAAAGGCCGCCGGGCTTCAGCACCCGAAACAGTTCGTCCAGACATCCCGCTCCAACATGGGCATGGGTGAAGGTTCCAGTGGAAATCAACGCCTCATATGCGCCAGTGGCCAGCGGAATTTCTTCTGTAAGGTCGATTTCGTGCAATCCCGTATACAAACTGCGTTTCGCTGCAATTGCCAGCATTTCGGCAGAGTAATCCAGCGCATCCATATTTTTGAAGCCCAGTCGGGCGAGTTCAACGCCGGCAAAGCCGGTTCCGCTTCCGACATCCAGAATTCTGGCATTGCGGTCGGGCAGAAACTCTACAAGCAGATTTGCGGTCTTGGCTGGAGACAGATAACCGAGGCCCTGAAGCATGGTTTCGTCATAGGTTTCGGCCCAATCTTTGTACAACTCGCGGCTTTCTTCCTGCGAACTTAGACTGTAAGCCCGTTTCAGCAAGGCATCGGATTCGGATTTCTCTGTAACCATCAATTGCTCCCCTTGATGTCCGCGCATATTGCAGTGCCACACCTATGATGTCTATTGCTTCAGCCTGTTAATTTTCACGGTTTCATATGGACAAGGTTAGGCCAATTACCTATCAAAGGAAATTATTCCTTTTGTGGATATTCGCATGGAAATGCTGACGCACAGCCAGATATGGGCAGCGATTGATGCGCTTGCCTCAAAAAGTGAAATGTCGGCCTCGGGCCTGGCAAAACGATCCGGCCTTGACCCCACGACATTCAATCCGTCGAAACGGTTTACAGCGTCTGGGCGTGAACGCTGGCCATCAACGGAATCAATTGCCAAGATTCTCAGATGCACGAATACCACGGTTGATGATTTCATGGCCCTGATCGAAACTGTGTCAGCTTCCAACAAAAACCAGGTAATACCCCCTGCAAACAGCGCCATTCCGGTCATCGGGTTCGCACAGGCAGGCAAGGGCGGGTTTTTCGATGATGGTGGATTTCCGGTGGGACAGGGCTGGGATGAAGTCAGCAGCCCGTCGAATACGGGAGAACACGCCTATGCACTCAGGGTATCAGGCGATTCCATGTTTCCCCTTTACCGGGAGGATGATATCATCATAGTCGACCCTTCTGCGCGGATGCGACGGGGGGACAGGGTGGTTGCAAAAACCCTTGAAGGTGAAGTTCTTGCAAAAGTCCTTGAGCCACGCACCAGCAACGCAATTGTATTCAGTTCCCTGAACCCTGAACACGAGGACCTGAAGTTTGCACCCGAGGAAATCGACTGGATTGCACGCATCGTTTGGGCCAGTCAGTAAAACGGTGACAAACTGGTTCGTCTGTCGGGCATCGAAGCCATCCCGCTTGAAAAGAAATGCAAGGATCAAGCCGGTATTGAGTGGCCATGTGGAATGTTTGCACGCACCGAATTGCGGCAGTTTGTTCGAACACGTCCAGTGGATTGTGAACCAGCGGAAGAAAGTGATAATTTGATCAGAACCCGATGCCAGCTTGAATCCTACGATGTATCTGCCTGGCTTGTGTTGACCGGGTGGGCAAAACCGCTCGACGGGGAGTTTGCCGAAGAACTGGAAACTGCACAGGTCAAACAGCGCGGAATCTGGCGCAAGAAAGCGCCGTAAAATCTTCCACCGCCTTTACTTGACTCTTTTACTCATGTTTTATATTACTGAACTTGATAAGAAGTATCATGTTATAATTCACTACAGGAATGCATCATGTCCCATAAGCGATTTACGGTTGAAACAATCTATAGGCTGCTCCGGGAAATTGAGAAAAACCGATCAATAGGCATGCGGGTACATACTGCCTGCAGGTTGGCCGGCATTTCTGATACGACCTACTATAAATGGCGTAGTGAGTACCAGATCTGACCGGTTGGTCTATATCCTTGCCACCAGTTTATTGGCTTGAGGGCCGTCGAAATACGCACTGCACGCTTCGGCGAACGTATTTACTACCCTACGTGTATCTTCGCTGACATAACTAAGTGACAACTCCAGGATGTGGGTATCTGCTTTTATCGGTACTGCCTTCACCTTGTTGCCGCCATACGTCTGTTCAATCAGTGGCTGCATGTTCAAAATCGAACACCCTACCCCCGCACCTACCAGGCTGCGTACCATTTCAGAAGTCGAAGCAGTAGCAACGATGCGTGGATTGATGCCATGGGCGTCCAATAACCCTCGCAGATACTGAGCGGTAAAAGGCAGATCCAGAAGCACCAGTTCCTGTCCGGAAATTTCGTCAGGAGTTACAAACTGCCGTGCGGCAAATTTGTGATCGGCCGAAACCAGTAAATATGGCGGTGCCTCAATCAGGGTTATGCTTTTGATCCCGGGTCTGGCGTTGTGGGCCACAAACAGGATGAGATCGAAGCGCCCATCAAGCAGACCGGCCTGAGCTTCCTCATTGTTACAATCTACAAATTGCAGTCGGATCTCTGGATTTTGCTGCAGCAAGGGTGCCGCAATTGTCGGCAGGAATGACGGAGATACCGGCGCATAATACCCAACAGTTAGTTTGCCGGACAGGGACTCACGCAACTCCTTGCCACCCGAAATAAGATTTTCATATTCCTCGATCATGCGGCGAATTCTACGGACGATGGTTTTGCCCGATGCGGTAGGCTGCAGTCCCTTTGCCGGAAACCGTTGAACAAGTTTCAGGCCGAACTCGGCCTCTACCTGATCAATGCCGTTTGAAATCGCAGACGGGGCAACGTTCATCTCGTGCGCAGCTTGCGTCAGCGATCCACTGTCCATGGCTGTCAGGAAATATTGCATGGATCGAATGGACAATCTGCTGGACATGTGGCCCTATATATTCTGTTTTTCCGATGTTTATACTCAAAACTTTCTTTTTTTCAAATCTTTTGAAATGTGGGAAACTCAGGAACCGAAACTGCCGAACCAAGGGTAAACCCATGAAAGCGCCGGATTCAGACAGCCGTTTTGCGAAACAATGGAATTACCGCCCCAATGTACCGATTGCAACCTCGCCGGTCTTTCAGTGGCCTCCGCATCCCATCCCGATTTTTCGGTGGTTTTCTGCGCGTTGGTTTGTCTTCGGCGAAAACATTATCATTGCCGCCCTTGCATGCCTGACCTGGCATTTTTTTCACCCTTCACTAGAGCAAACGGCGAACCTTGAGTTTGGCTGGATTGCCATGATGTTCGTGCGTAATGTGATCCTGATTTCGGTGGTTGCCGGAGGTTTGCACTACTTTCTGCACACCCGGAAAGTCCAGGAAGACAAGCTGAAATTTGACCCCAGAGACGTCGCTGCAAAAGGCAGGATGTTCACGTTTGGAACCCAGCTGCACGACAATATGTTCTGGACGCTTACAAGCGGTGTTTTTTTCTGGACCGGGTTTGAAGTCCTGATGTTCTGGGCAATGGCTAACGGATATGCGCCTGTCCTGTGGTGGGCAAACAACCCGGTTTGGCTTGTGGTATTGTTCTTCCTCACCCCACTATGGATTTCGTTTCATTTTTACTGGATACACCGGTTCCTGCACTGGCCGCCGCTTTACCGGGTGGCGCACTCCCTGCATCATCGCAACACAAACATCGGTCCTTGGTCGGGGCTCTCCATGCACCCAATCGAGCATCTGCTTTTTTTCAGCTCCATCCTCATCCACTGGGTTGTGGCAGCCCATCCGGTACTGATCCTGTTTCACATGCAACACCAGGCGCTCACGGCGGCCACCTCCCATGCCGGATTTGACGGATTGTTGATGAATGACAAGAACTCCCTGGAACTGGGAAATTTTCATCATCAGATGCACCACCGCTATTTCGAATGCAATTACGGCACTCTGGAAGTGCCATGGGATAAGTATTTCGGCTCCTATCACGATGGCACGGCGTCTTCGCATGAGAAGTTTCAGAAGCGCCGGCAGCGGATGCTGAAGGCACATGGCTGAAGCCGTCCCGCAGAAGCGGAACCCAAATTTCGGCAAAAAAATACAATAATACCGGTTAGCGTCTGAGAGCCCGATGAACGCTACAATAGCGCAAAATTGGGCGATCCGGTTCAATTTGTAACGGTTTTAACCGGTTTCTGGAGCATCAGGCACCAAAATACGTGCCAATTAGAGACATCCACGACTGGCACGGAATTTGCACCTCAAGGGCAGATTACAACGTGGAAGTAGTAAAATGACCCAGAATATTACAAAAATCTTTTCTAAAATCAGAAAACAATCCCGGTCGATCAATCGTGACGAGAACGGAAACATGCTCGTGACAGCCGGCGTGCTTATGCCATTGATCGTCCTGTTCTGTGCTGTCGCAATTGAATACTCAATGGCAATCAGCCTCAATCAGAGAGTTCAGAATACTGCGGATGCAGCACTGATGGCTGCAGCAATCGAAGTCAAGAAATCTGGAAAATGAACTGGCGGTGGAAGCACAGCTAAACACTGTGTTTAACGACCATTTTACAGCCAATATGGGCGGATCGCTTCCGCAGGCGTTCAGCATCACGGAAATGGATTACGATCCGGATGATAACAAAGTCCGCGCAAAGGTCTCTTATGAGTATCACCACTCATTCTCCAAGATCGGTGGCAGCGACAACCATGATCAGAGTGTCGAAACCGAGATCGGTCTGACTACGGAATCCAAAGAACCTCTGTCAATGATCCTGGTTCTGGACAAATCCGGATCCATGGGCTGGAACAACCGTATGCCGACACTCAAAACCGCTGTTGCAGGAATGGCCCAACAATTGGCGACTGCCGACCCGGACGAAAAATATGTGCGCATGGGCGTGGTGTTCTACAACACATCACCTACCAGCCTCACCATGGACTGGGGTACTACAACAACCAACAACCTGGTACAGGCGGTTTCTCCAGGAGGTGGTACTAACTCATCCGGCGCAATGAATACGGCGGTCAACCACCTGTTTGGCGACAATGAATCCCTTCAGCATTCCTCAAAGAATAATGGCAACCCAAGAAAAGTGATCCTGTTCCTCACCGATGGTGACAACAACCATTCATCCTATGACACGGCCACGATTAATGAATGCAACCGGGCGAAAATGAACAACAATATCGAAATCTATGCGATTGCTTTTGAAGCACCTCCCGGTGGTCAGGCACTGATGGGAAATTGTGCATCATCTCCTGATCACTACTTCAACTCACAGAATTCAGCAGAGCTTATTGCTGCCTTCAGTGAAATCGCTGAAATCTCTTCCGGCCACCTGGCTTTCAGCAAATAACCGAAAACAGGCGATTATGGCCCGGCTCTCGAACGACCACTACTTCCACTTGACGGTTGTTCCTGATGCCGGGCCGTATCTTTACAGCCCCAAATTCTTCCCGCACTCACAGGCCCTGGCTAACCCAGTTCCCCTTTCAATCCGGCGTCTATCATAGCAACGGTCTTATCCAGACCATAAAGGGCAACGAAAGAACCAAAGCGCGGGCCCTGATCCTGTCCTAGCAATATCTGATACAGTGCCTGGAACCATTCGCGCAGGTTTTCAAAACCGTGCTGCTTGCCAATCGAGAAGACTTCTGTCTGGATGGTTTCGGCATCACTGTCGGAAGCAAGTTCAGCCAGTCTGGCCTTCAGATCCGTCAAGGCAGCCCGTTCAAGATCATTGGGCTGGCGGAACGATTTGGTCGGTTTTACAAAATCCTCGTAATACCGGATTGCATATCCAACCATAGCGTCCAGTTCAGGGTGGCTTTGAGGGCTCAGACCGTCTTCATACTGAAAGATAAATCCCCATAGCGTTTCCTTGTCGGAAGCATTGGAAGCGCTCACCAGATTAAGCAACATGGCGTAGGATACTGGCATGTGGATGGTTGGCGGATTACCGCTGTGTATGTGCCAGACCGGATTGTTCAGCCGTGCTTTTTCGTCCTGACCTGCATAAGCAGCCAGGTGCTGGAAATACTCATCGACATTCTTAGGGATAACGTCAAAGTAGAGTTTTTTGGCGGTCTTAGGTTTCTGATACATGAAAAGCGACAGGCTCTCGGTCGGCGCATAGCGCAACCATTCGTCAATGGTCAGTCCGTTACCCTTTGTTTTCGAGATCTTTTCACCGTTCTCATCGAGAAACAGCTCGTAAATGAAATGTTCTGGTGCCCTGGCTCCCAGAATACGGCATATTTTGTCATATAGATTTGAATTGATCTGATGGTCCTTGCCATACATCTCAAAATCCACCCCAAGGGCAGCCCATCGCATGCCGAAATCCGGTTTCCACTGAAGTTTGACATTCCCGCCCTTAACGCTGAGCGTTGTTTCGGTGCCATCCTCATCGTCGAAAGTAACCGTACCCGCCTGCGGATCGACCGCCTTCATCGGAACATAGAGCACCCGGCCGGTTTTTGGTGAAATCGGCAGGACGGGGCTATAGGTCTCGCGGCGTTCCTCTCCCAGTGTCGGCAACATGACATCCATAATGTCCTGATATTTTTCGAGCGCAATTATCAGGGCATCATCAAACCGCCCGGAGGTGTAGTAGTCAGTCGCGCTGGCAAACTCGTATTCAAAACCGTAATGATCGAGAAATGCCCGCAGCTTGGCATTGTTATGATGGCCGAAACTGCCTTCCCCCTCCTCACCATCTTCAAGAAACGGGTTCGGAACCTGAGTAAGCGGCTTGCCGAGATGCGCTTCCAGCATTTCTGCATTGGGAACATTTCCGGGGATTTTGCGCATGCCATCCATGTCATCAGAAAAGCAAATCAGTTTTACGGGTACCTTGTTATCGGTAAGAACCCGGAATGCGTGGATAACCATTGTGGTGCGTTCCACCTCGCCAAACGTACCGATATGCGGCAAGCCAGAAGGCCCGTAGCCGGTTTCAAACAGGACCGTTTCCGGATAACCGGATTTCTGGTAACGCTTCACCACTTTGCGGGCTTCTTCAAACGGCCAGGCTTTGGAGTTATTGGCGGCTTCCTGCAAATCTGCGGACATGGATTGGACCTTGTAAAGCACATAATTTGTGGCTTGTTATCGCATCCAAACCGTTTTTCCAAGCGGCTTGCGAAACCTGGACACGATCCCTAGATTCGCGTGTAACTGATTCAAGCAAGAGGCACACATTTCATGTCCACGTATTCTCCTCACCAGGCCATGATTCACATCATGGTCACCATGTCTGCTGCTGACCGGTCGATGACTGATCTGGAGCTTTCCAAGATTGGCAATATCGTTAAGAACCTGCCGTTCTTTGACAGCTATGACACCGAGAATCTGATTGCAGATTCACGCGAATGCAGCAACATTCTGCAGGCTCCAAACGGTCTGGGTGACGTTATCCCCAATGCACTCGAAGTTCTGCCGGAAGACATGCACGAAACCATTTACGCTTTGGCGGTTGAGGTAGCAGCGGCAGATTTGACCGTTGAACAGGAAGAATTGCGCCTGCTGCAGATACTGCGGGATGCGCTGTCCGTCGACAAACTGATTTGTGCTGCAATTGAACGTGGAGCGCGTGCCCGTCATCGCACACTGTGATTTGACTTCTGTAAATGGCAGTTTTCGGTTATCTTTGGTTCATGCCTGAATTGACTGAACCACAGATACGGCTCGGAATCTTTTTCGGATTGTTTGTCCTGCTGGCGATCTTCGAACTTTTGGCACCTAGACGCCTGCCCAAGCCTGTGAAAACCAGGCGGTGGATTACCAACTGGCTTATTGTGTTTATTGATTCTGCGGTACTGAGACTGCTCTTCACAGGTGCTGCGGTCGGTGCAGCACTATGGGCAGAAGCCGGCGGCTATGGCCTGTTTAATGTGGTGGAGGCCAACCCTGTACTCGCCTTTGTCGTTTCGTTTGTCATTTTGGATTTTGCAATCTGGGTTTCCCATTGGGCATCGCACAAGGTACCATTGCTATGGTCAATCCACCGCATGCATCACTCAGATGTGGATTTTGATGTGACCACCGCAATCCGTTTTCATCCAATTGAAATCGTACTTTCCATGCTTTGGAAATTCGTAATTGTAATTGCCCTCGGTGCACCAGCGGTTTCTGTGCTGGTTTTCGAAATAGTGTTGAACGGACTTGCAATGTTCAACCATTCGAACATGAAATTGCCGCTCTGGTTCGACCGCTTTTTGCGGTATGTGATCGTGACGCCGGATATGCACCGGATACATCACTCCATCATTCACAATGAGACGGATTCGAATTATGGATTTAATCTGGCGGTCTGGGACCGGCTGTTCAGAACCTATAGGGACCAGCCTGAAATGGGCCACGAAAAAATGGTCATCGGGATTGATGAATGGCAAGGCGATAAACCGACGGAGCTGTTCTGGACGTTGTCAGTGCCATTCCTGAAGCAGAATGGAATACGGGTTCAGAAAAGCCCAAGCGGGAAATAGCGCAGGTAAAGCTCTGCAAATTTTCCGCTTTCATTGATTTGATAGAGGGCAAAATTCAGGGCATCTGCAAGATCCCGCCGATCCTTGGATACCGCGATCGTAAATCCGTTTCCAAACAATTCCGGTGACATGAAAGCCCCATCCAGAAACGCGCAGCATTCGTTTGACGCATCGGACTGAAGCCAGAAAGATGCTGAAAGCGCATCTGTAAAGACCGCGGTTACGTCACCGGCCTTTAGTGCAGCCAGTGCCGCCTCGCGGGTTTCGAATGCCTTCGACTTACGATTAGCAAAGACTTCTGCGAAATATTGCTGATGGGTCGACCCCTCGACTACACCAGTAACTTTCTTGAATATTGCTGAATATGCCGGAGCTTCCAGTCCGCTGTCACGGTGGACTATGAAACGCCCCGGAACCTGCATGTAACGCCGGGTAAAAGCCAGTTGCCTGCGTAAATCCGCTGTAACTGAAAGGCCGGCAATGATGGCCTTGCCATCTCCGGTTTTTATCGCCGGCAACAATTCATCCCAAGGCAATGCCTGGATCTGACAGCGCGGAAGGACATTGAGTTCGGCACAAATTGCACGTGCAAGGTCAACATGAAAACCGGCAAGCCTTTTTTTCCGGTCTATGAAATTAAAGGGCGGGAAATCAGTAGTCGTGAGAAACTTGAGTCGTACCATTTTACTGATATCCGGCTTCTGGAAACGCTCCTGATTGTCCCAAAAATTTGGAATCAGCGGTTCTTGTGCCCTGCTGCCGGCCAGGGAAAATGCGGCCATAGCGGACGACAGAAACAGCAAAACAAGAAGGTAACGGAATACGGACATGGCAATACGGAAATATGATACGAACCGCCAATTCATAGAACAGCCGGGCTGCTTTTTGAACCCGGAAATTCGGTTTCGCTGAATTGATGTATACTGTATTTAGTATTAATATTTAAATTTTATTAATCATGTTTTCATCATATACTTCAACTATTGAAACTATTCATAAAATAAATTTTACTTATTTTATATTTGAAATTTAAAAATCCAACCTCACTCTTTCTTTTCAAGAGACAACTATACCGGACTTTTCAGGAGCAGATTATGAGTCTCAAGTTCAGCATGCTGACAGGCGAGGAAAGCCAGCGTTTTCCTGATTTGATGAAAGATGCATTCAGACTGCGTCACCGAATCTTTGTAGAAGAATTAGGCTGGACCGATCTTCGCTGTATCGATGGCATGGAGACCGACCGGTTTGATGACGGGGCAGCGATACATATGTTCCTTCATTCCGAAAAAAAACTGGTGGCGTATCAACGACTGCTTCCGACCATCAATCCTTATCTTCTTTCAGAGATTTATCCGCACCTGTGCGAAACAGATTTGCCAAGGGATGAAGCAATCTGGGAATGGACCCGATTTGCCGTTGAACCAGGCTTCAGAAAAGGAGACAAAAATCTGAGTCCGGCGGGCAACATCATGTTGAGCGGCATAGTAGAATGGGGGCTTTCGCATGGCGTAAATCAAATCGTGATCGAACTGAACCCGGTATGGGTTCTGGTGCTGCTAACCCTGCATTTCCGCGTTGTACCACTCGGCATCCCAAAAAACATCGCCGGCGCACAAACGCTTGCAGTGGTTGCCAAATTCGATGAACGAACCCTTAAACGCCTTAAGAGCACGCGAGCGGTTCACACGTCCGGTAGCAGACTGGTCACGTAACCCGCAAACGCCTCCAGTTCCCAATGCACCTTTAAACATCAAGAGGAAACAGGATCCCATGGCAGGTGTTGATTCTGGATCCGACACCACTATCGCAGGTTCGAAAGTCAAGAAACGAGAGCGCATGAACAAGCGCATATGTCCTGAACTGCTTATCCTTGGCAGGTTCGGGATACGGTTTGATCTCGTTTTAACTGTCTGGAAATTTTGTCTTGCGTTTCAATTACCTGCCCATAAAGCGGTAGAAATCGCACAACTTGTCCCGCGCAGTGTCTGGGTAAAAGCCCAAAGTCTACTGGCTTACGAACGGGCCTTGAAGCGCCGGGAACCTGAATATGTTGCCGAATTGCTTCGCAGATCCCTGAACCGACTGAAACACGAAAAACCGGAATATTCGGCTTCGAGAAGATTCACTCACTCACAAATTGCGATACTTTTTCTGACCATGAACTGTGTGGGCTATTTCCTTGTATCGCACACAGAACCGACGTGGCACATCATCGTTATCATGCTGACCGGACTGTATCTGATCTACTTTACGGTAAGATTGAAACTGCTGGCTGACTACAAAAGAGGCGAACAGGACAAAACAAAATTGTTGCTGATTGATGAAAGCAGTCTGCCCGCCGTTTCCGCTCCGAGGTGCACCACCGCCAGGCCCTTTTTGAAATGAGGGCGCAAGCCCGAATGCAAAAAAGGGCCTGGCGGTGAAAAATTTCGACAGGCGGAGCCTGCGATGACTTGAATTGCCGTTACCAATACCCCTACCGCAGAATTGCGCACAAGCGCAATCGCCTCTTCGAACAGACTGTGCCGAAGAGAGATTTCACGCTGTGCGCTTCCCAGAGGTTTGAGAGCGGTCATGGCGGTGCCTGCGCATCTCTGAACACCTCCTCCGGCGTCCGGAAGCCGAGTGCCTTGCGCGGCCGTGCGTTGAGCAGATCCTCCACCGCCTGGACCTCGGCATCGGTCACAGACCGGAAATCCGTGCCTTTCGGCAAATACTGGCGGACCAGTCCATTGGTGTGTTCATTCAGCCCGCGCTCCCATGAGTGGTAGGGCCGGGCAAAATAGAACTTGGCATCAAGCGCCTTGGACAGGCTGCTGTGGCCAGCGAATTCCTTACCGTTGTCCGCAGTGATCGTGTGAACCAGGTGCCGATCTGCCTCCAGCCGGCGTCTGAGCGCAGCTCCGACATCTTCGGCCGTTTTCCTGTCGAGCCGTACCAGTCGGGTCATCTTCGAGGCGCGGTCCACCGCCGAAACCACTGCGCCGCTTTGACCCGCTCCAACGATCGTGTCCACCTCCCAGTCACCGATCCGCAACTTCTGTTCGACGATCGCGGGCCGCTCACTGATATCGACACGACCGGGAATGCGTCCTCGCCCGGCGTGCCGGCCGCCGCGCCAATTCGGTTTCTTCCCACGCCGCCGCAGACGTTTGTAAAGGCTGCCACCGGCCCTGCGGTCCGCGCGGACGTATTCGTAGATCCGCATCCGCCCCACCATGGCTTGGCCTTCCCGACGAAACCGACCCGAAATTTGCTCTGGGCTCCAGCCAGCCGCCAACTTCTCCTCGACCAATTGCCACAGGGCGGGTGTCATCTTCCTTGGCACCGATGACGCCCTGTGGCGGCGCTCTGTCGCCTTGTTATGGGCCTGTTTGTACCGGTAGCCCCGGCCGCCGCTGTTGCGCTGCATCTCTCGACGGATTGTCGTGTGATGGCGTCCGAGCTCACGCCCAATGTCTCTCTGCGAGAGGCCGCTTTTCTTCAACCCCCAAATCTGGCAACGTTCATCTTGGGTCAGGTGGTGGTAGCCGCGAGGCATAGGCGAATCTCCTTCTACAAGATTCTCGCCATCGCCTGGCCCGCCCGCAAGGAAGAATGCTCATCACGCTGCCGTTTTCACTGGTGCACTTCGGAATGGCACGGGGGCTTTGCTGTTTGCCCGGCCGGAGGCTAGTTTTGCATTGGGGAGTAACCGGATGACCTTTTCCGCAGCACAGACACAAGCGATTTCTTATATAGACAGTCGGATGGCGGACTTGTCTCGCTGGTTGCGCGGCATGACAGCCTGACCGAAGCAGCAGAATCGCTCAATCTCACCAAAGGTGCGGTTAGCCACCAGATACGGAAATTGGAGGATGCGCTCGGGTTTTCTTTACTCATTCGTACTAGGAAGGGAATCCCGCTGACTGACCAGGGTGAAGGTTTATGTGCTGCTGCCCAATCGTCTTTCAACGAACTTGAACGGACAATCGAACGCTTGCGTCACACAGACAAGGCTTCAGTCACACTGGCGGTGTCGAGTTATTTTGCTTCCCGCTGGCTTTCCCCCAGATTGATGAATTTCATGAAAGCTCATCCGGACATCCGACTGAAGATACAACCTATGGTCGACTTGCAGGAGCTTAACGACAGTTTGATAGATCTAGTGATCCGGTGGGGCAACGGCAGATGGGATGATGGCAAGGTGAAATGCCTGTTTCTGTGTCCCGCATTTGCGACTGGAGCGCGCGGTATCAATCAAAAAATCGAGAAAGAAGGATTGGCTAATCAAACCCTGCTGCGCGACTGGAAACACAGTACCGCCTGGCAAGAATGGCATACGGCAGGCAATTTTGCATTTGAACAACGCAGGGACAGTCTGATCATTCCTGACCCGAACGTCAGGGTTCAGGCGGTGATCGACGGTCAGGGAATCGGTATTAACGACCGTTTGACAAGGCCGGAACTTGAAAGCGGTTTGCTTGAACGCATAAATGATCACGCGCTTGAAGATTACGGTTATTTTCTAGTTCAGATGCCAGGTTCAGAGCTTAGTCCGGCCGCTGTGGCATTTACCGACTGGCTGATTGCTGAAAGTGAAACAGAAAACCCTTAGGACCGGAAAGCCGTTGGAAGTGCGATCAGGGCAAAGATCAGGCTCATGACTGCATTCCAACCCGCAAAAGACAGTCCGAACACTCGGAGCGCTGCATCGGTACACGACGGCGGCACCGATTGTTCAAGCTGCTTGAGGAAATCCACAGTATTGGTTGCAAGACCGCCCTCCACTGCTCCGCAATCTCCGGGCCCCTGCCACCATCCCCATTCGACGCCAGAATGATGGACACCGAGATAGACCGAATAAATGAGGATAATACCGGCCACCAACATCAGGTTACGGGTGATGATTGGCGGCCACTTCATAAACAGGGCGAGCGTCGCTAACGCCATCACCGGGATGCCCGAGTACCAGGGAACCCGTTGCTCCAGACAAAGTTTGCAGGGTTGATAACCGCCTATATGTTCAAATGCCAGGGCTGACAGGATCACAGCCCCCATGCCGGCTAGAACAAGCAGATAGAATTTTAAGTGCGAACGGGGAACCGCGGCTGTCAGCATGGAAAACCTCAGAATATGAATTTGACGGCAACAAAACCGCCGATAAGTAGAACCATCCCGAGTGTAAACATCAGGCCAAGCCGTTTTTCGATGAACTCGCGAACCGGTTCACCAAACCAGTACAAAAGGGCAGAAACAAGGAAGAAACGAAGACCTCTTCCGATAATGCTGACAATGGCAAATACGAACAGGTTAAGTCCCGTGGCGCCGGAAAAAATCGTAAGCACCTTGTAGGGAAAAGGCGTCACCGCAGCAAACAACACACCCCAGCCGCCCCAGGTATTATACCAGTCACTAACTTTCTGGAATGAATTCGCTTTGCCATAAAACTCAAGAATGGTCTTGCCAACGGTCTCAAACAGGAATGCTCCAATGAAATAGCCCAGAAACGCGCCAAGCACTGAAGCAATCGTGCAAAGTCCAGCGTAGAAAATCCATTTGTGCCTTTTGGCCAGAACCATTGGAATAAGCAGCACATCCGGCGGAATTGGAAAGACAGAACTCTCAACGAAAGAGACGCCGCTCAAGGCCCAGCTGGCGCGTTTGTGCTCAGCCAGTTGAAACACCCAGTCGTACAGCTTGCGTATCATCTTTGCACCTATAATTAGCCTCGCACCTGAAGAGCACGGATTTGGTCAGCGGGCATGCCTATCCTAGGGGCATCACAAGAACGATGTTGTCCTGAAACCTTCAGGCATCGATCTAGACCGCCATCCTTTTCGACTAAATTCAGCAAAAGAACAAGGGGCGAATGGGCGCAGACGAGCCGCGGTGGGCATGGATGCCTAAACCGCGATGGGAGGTTGGTAACGGGGCTTCAAAATAATTCTGATGATTGTCCTTTCATGGGTGCAATTTGTGTTGACCGAAATAACAACGTGGATATAGTCGCCGCAATTCCTTCAGCCCCTCTGGCGGAATTGGTAGACGCGCGGGATTCAAAATCCCGTTTCTTCGGAAGTGCCGGTTCGATTCCGGCGGGGGGCACCAACAATTATGTATTTTATCAATTATATCAATAATTTAGAAAATAATTTTTGATATTATACACCCTTCTATCCATCTTTATGTTGTTCCTTATGGAATAACGAAAGGGCAAATGTCATCAATGAACCCGGGTTCAAAACGGTGTTTGGGAGAGGGAAATACCGCCTAAATCTGTAACCTTTTGATTTTATTACTTTTCAATTTCCGGATTCATCTTAAAAGGTACCGAGTGAAGGTACCAAAATCAATAGCGCATCATATGTAACCAGTGAGCAGTATTCAACCGGATGGAGATTTGTAAGTGTGTTTGTTAATTGGAGATGGGAATAGTCACCAAAAACGCAGATCCACTCAATATCCAGGCCACAGACAACTGCTACATTTGTTTGCGTAGCGAAATTGCGCTGCATATTCCTGCTGCTGTTGCTAGCTGGGCAAAAAATTTTTTGGTGTCTGCTCATGGGGGGAAGCAGACGTTGCGATTTGTTTAACTGTTCGGCCGGTATGCGGACATAGCTGCCGCTAGCCGTATGTCTGCTTCCGAGTAGCAATAATCCTCAGACTACCCACTCAAAGATGTATCCAGCCCCCAATGACCCTAGAATAGCGAGCAATAGATAGAGGATGAATGGCTTTAGTTTCAGAACTGGTGCTATTGCCATTGCACCCCAGATGCTGACCACGCCGCCCGAGATCAGGAAGGCCATTGCCGCACCATTCGACATACCGTTGTCAATCAGCCCCCGCGTAAGTGGAAGTGCAGCATATCCGTCGATATAGGCTGGAGCACCGATGAAGACCGCTGAGGGTATGGCCCACCACTTATCTTCACCCACATATGCTGCAAGCGTGCCGGGCGTCAGTGCTGCGTTCAAAGCATACTCGGCAGCAAATGCGGGGATCAGGCAGATAAGTATTAGCCGTGTGGTCGCCCAGAATTGCTTGGTAAAAGACTGTTGCCGTTCTTCTGACTGCCAAACCCATGGTTCGAAAGGCTGATTCTCATCACATCTTGTAGCACTCACCTGTCGAGCAAGGCCATTGTCTTGTAGAGCGTCTTGCCAACAGCAAAGCCTAGCCCAAGTGTCGCGGCGGTTGTCGCAAGCATTGCCGGGTCCGTTATAGGTGAGGACAGCCAGAACGCCATAATCGGAGCCAGCGGTATGCCTGCTGCCAGCAATCCGGCCATCAAAGGCAACACAGTCACACCACACACGGGCGTGATTGCCCCAATGAGTGATGCTACCACCACTGTTCGCAGCACCCTTCCTTCGAAGGCTCTCGCGATCTGGCTGTCTGCGCTACTGGCAATGATCCAGGCTGCAAGCACAATGCCCGGAATGACGATTGGGGCGACGACAACCAGACCCCATAGGATAAATTTGGCAGCGCTCCAGACATGTTCTGGCCAAGCAAAGCTCACCCAAGCCAAAAACAACAGAGATAAGCCCCACAACAGGGATTTCCGGTTTGACAGTCTTAGGTCTGCAGCTTGATCGGACATCAAACACTCCTTCGACTTGTAACGTAGCCGTCTATAAGGCATATGAGAAACAAATAGTTTCAATTTCTGATATTGGAAAAATTTATGGAAAGCCTGGACAGTGATCTTCTACGAACTTTCGTCGCCGTGGCAGAGGCGGGCAGCGTCACGGAAGGGGCCACCCACATTTACCGGTCACAATCTGCCACGAGTCTCCAGATCAAGTGCCTTGAATCCATCCTGGGCCACCCCGTTTTTGAGCGACATGGCCGAGGCGTCATCCTAAGCGAAACGGGGCGAAAGCTGCTGCCTGTTGCAACAGAAGTAACTGCACGATTGGACAAGGTGCTACGAGACATTTCCCAGGATGCTGTCAGTGGAAAGCTGCGTCTGGGCATACCCGATGATCACGGACGCACCAAACTTGCAGAGATTATCGCAGCGTTTACCCGTCACCATCCAGGAGTAGAATTGGATGTAACCTGCGCTCTGTACCCGGTCAGCGCCTAATGGACAGATTGGGTTGATTGCGTAAGGGAGTGATTTTGGCTCATCATTGCTATCAAGGAGCAAATGATGAGACGAAAGAACGAACGAATGACCGACGATGCTGATCGTGTTGTAAAAGGGAATTACATACTTGACTATGCATTGGGATCAGTCACCAACGCCAAGATCAAGTCGCAAAACTCTCCAATCTCGTTCAGTTGATCGGGTCGCTTCGTCAGCTTGTAGGACGCATTGGCCCCTTTTTCCATTGACACCAGCGCACCCGCGCTACCAGTCGCCACGTCCGCTTTCGACCACGCCCCAACGTGAATGCTGGAAGGCGCGATGCCGACACAAAGCAAGGCGTCGTACGGACGATGATAGCGGATGTGGTTGAACTGGAACGCACCGGACACGTCTTCGCTGGCAGTCTTCAACTCGAACGCTTTGCCTTCGATCCGGATGTCCCACGGGCTTTGGCGCAGCCGTGTGCCGTCGTCTTTCTCGGGGAAGGTGCATTCCAGTCCGCATTCGCGGCAAAGCACTTCAACGAAATCTTGCCCCACGTCCCCAACCTTGGTGTTGGGGATGCGCCGGATGTGCTCGAACGGCTGCCCGGTCCACTTGTCCGCGTCAGCGTATGTTGCGAGCACCTCCCGCAAAAGGTCGCTAGGGTCACGTTGCATCAACGAACCCCGCTTCGACCAGCGTGGCGCGAATGTGTTCCATGCTGATGTGTCGGCAGTTGTGCGCGGCAAGGTTCGAGTGCGTTACCCAATCGGCCTTACGCAATGCGGTCGTCACGCGCCGCTTGTGCTTCTTGATGATGATGCCGTAACCGCACCCGTATTTCACGTCTGCGAAGTCGGTCACGAGCTTGGGTGGGTCGCCGTAGAAGGTGCGCTGCAACAGCCAGTCCGCTTCGGGCAGCCTGTCCTGCCCGCAAAGGCGTTCCTTCCGATGGTCCACCGTGAACAGTTCAACCCAATCGTCGCAGGTCGGTATGGGGTCGCGGTTGTTCACCCCGCGCCGCCAGACCTGCCAAAGCGCGTTTACCTGAACGGTCTTGCCATCTGGCGACATGAAGGCGTCTTTCGGCAGGGGCATGGTACTTACCAGTTGCGCACCCTGAACCCGGAATTTCGGGCTGCCCTTGCCGTTTGACTGGAAGCCCATCGGCAGGATCATCCCGATGTAGTCCGCGAAAGTCGCGGCGTGATTGACGAAGGCAAGCGCAAGCCATGCGCGATATCCGAACGGCGGGTTGCCGATCACGGCATAGCGAAGCCTGTTCCTGTGCGGTGCCCACTCAAGGAAATCCTGACATTCGAATTCGAGACGACCCGGAACCAGTTCGATGCCGACCCGCCGATCTTTCGGCAACAGGTCGTAGAACGCGCCTTCTCCTGCAGACGGGTCCACGAACTTGTATTGGTGCGTGTCCGCATGGTCTTCGGCCATCGTCTGGAGCAAGGCTTCGTGGCATTTCCTGGCAACGCCTGGCCGCGTAAAAAAACGATCCAGGCCCACCGTCTCCGGATCCACCCAATCCGGTATCATCGGATTGCCATCCCAGCCCGCGTTGCGGGCTTCGCGCACCTTGTTGAGAATGTCCGGCCTTTGCGGTCGCGGCGGGAACAAGGCCCGCGCCACGTCTTCGGCCTTCGCGTCGATCGGGGGCAATGCGATGCTTGCGTTCATGCTTTCTATCCTCTCTTTCAGCCTGCAACCAGTTCGGCGTAGGTCAGTCGCTTGCCCGTCATTCGCGCCACGGTTTCCGCCATGATCGCTTCCGTGTCCTGCGGACGGAGATTGTGGCGGGTCGCGAACTCGTTGACGTAGCGGTGCAGGTGCTTCGCCGAAATGTGATGGAATGTGCCGTGAAAACTGCGCTTCAGAAGTGCCCAGAACGACTCGATTCCATTCGTGTGCGCCATGTCGCTGACATACTGCGAAACGGAGTGATTGACGAAATCGTGGTCGTAATCGGCTATGCCTTTGTAGGCTGCCGCTTCATCCGTGTAGAGTTGCGATCCGGCTTCCACGCTGTCACGGATGAACCCCTGCAAGGTTGGCTTGTCGGTATTGGCTACGACCTTTGCAGTCACCTTGCCGCTTTCACGATCCTTGATGCCGACAACGGCGGTCTTGCCGACCGGACCCGGGCCCGTGTCCTTCAGTTCGCGCCGCTTGGCGTTGCTCATGTTCTTGCGACGACCACCGAAATAGGACTCGTCTATCTCGCACGGACCTTCCATGCCGTCTTCAGCACCGGACCATGCTTCGCGCAGACGCTGCGCCATAAAGTATGCGGACTTCTGGGTGATCTCCAAGTCGCGGTGCAGACGCATGGACGAAACGCCTTTCAGGGACACGGCCCACAGATACGTCGCGATTGCCCACTTCTGCAAACCGATGTGCGAACGATGCATGACGGTGCCGGTCTTGACGCTGAAGTTGCGGCGGCAGTCGCCGCACCAGTAAGGCAGGGGCTTCCGTGACGGCACTGGCCTGATCCTGTCGGCGCAGCCGCACATGGGGCAATGGTCCGGCTTTCCGGCTTCGCTCCAAAGCTGTTCCTCAAACCAGCGTTCGGCGGTTGCGTCATCCGGGAACTTCTTGAAAAGCTGGATGAGTGACATTCCTTCGCGGTAGGACTTGCCGGGTGCCTTTGTCATGGTGATTCGCCTCCTGATGCCACCAATCTAGTCATTTCCGGATGCATAGGCAAGTATATAATTCCCTTGTAAAAGACATCAAACGACAGACGCGACGTCGGTTTTCTTCGGAAGAAAAGATCAGGATTGTGCTTTCCGGCCTTCGTGGTGAAGACAGCATTGCCGAGCTGTGTCGTCAGGAAGGAATTGCCCAGAGCCAGTATTACTCTTGGTCCAAGGAATTTATGGAAGCCGGAAAGAAGAGGCTGGCTGGCGATACGATGCGTGAGGCCAATACCGATGAGGTGAAGGGACTTCGCAAGGAAGCCCGGGATCTGAAGGAGGTCGTAGCAGAACAGGCTCTGGAACTTCGATTGCTCAAAAAAAGCATGACAGGCGATGGGGGAGACGACGAATGAGGTATCCTGCATCCGAGAAGCTTGAGATCATCCGCTTGGTAGAACAATCGCATCTTCCAGCCAAGCAGACACTGGATCGACTGGGTGTTCCACGCTCAACCTTTTATACCTGGTATGACAGATACCAGACTGGTGGCGTGGATGCCTTGGAAGACAAGGCTCCCATGCCCGCACGGGTTTGGAACCGTATTCCTGACGATGTGCGTGAACAGATCGTCGATCTGGCATTGGAGGAGCCAGAACTATCTCCAAGGGAACTGGCTGTCAGGTTCACCGACACCAAGCGCTACTTCGTGTCCGAGGCCAGTGTTTACCGGCTTCTCAAGGCCCATGACCTGATTACCAGTCCTGCCTTTGTGGTTATCAAGGCTGCGAACGAATTCCGTGACAAAACAACTGCGCCCAATCAGCTGTGGCAGACGGACTTCACCTATCTCAAGGTTATTGGTTGGGGCTGGTTCTACCTATCCACCATTCTCGATGATTACAGCCGCTATGTGATCGCATGGAAGTTGTGTACGACTATGAAGGCCAGCGATGTTACTGACACTCTGGAACTCGCGCTGCAGGCCTCTGGCTGTGATCAGATCAATGTCCATCATCGACCAAGACTGCTGTCAGACAATGGCTCCAGCTATATCGCCACCGAACTGGCTGAATGGCTCGATGACAACGGCATGGATCATGTTCGTGGCGCACCATACCATCCCCAGACACAAGGCAAGATCGAGAGATGGCATCAAACCTTGAAGAACCGCATCCTGCTGGAAAACTACTTCCTGCCCGGCGATCTGAAAGGCCAGATCGGTAGGTTCATTAGCCACTACAATCACAGGCGATACCACGAAAGCCTGAAGAACCTGACACCCGCCGACGTCTACTTCGGACGTGGCGACCAAATCCTGCAACAACGAGAAAGGATCAAGCAAAAGACTATCAACGAACGGCGCTTGCAATACCGCAAGCAGGTCGCTTAACATCGACAAACAGATGAGCCAGATACTCGCTTAGCTCAAGCTGCGGTCTGTCCAGGAACCCATGACGACGGACACTGGTCGATAAAGGCATCATTGGCAGATGCGGTAAGTGAGGAAAGAGACAGTACAGTTGCGGTTACGGTTGTGATGATGAGTGAGCGTTTCATTTTGTTTCTCCTAATGTGTGCTTCCAAATTGATGTCTGTGCTAATCACAGGAACCGTTATAGGAGGGCGACTTTGAACCAATTCTGCTTCTGCTATTCATGTTTCATTCACCAATCAAAAAGTGCAACCTTGTCTATCGGCCTATAATGTTCGAATTCCATAGCTGCATGAACCACGTGGCGCATCCCCAGCACGAACAAAACGGGCAACAATAAAAGTGCCAGCCAGTCCAGGGCATCGGTGAACCCGCCAAACAAACCGGGGAGGCCGGGAAGGACATCTTTGCGTTCATGTAATTCCGTAATCTGGGCGGTAATGCTTGGATTGTCGTAAGGGAAGAAATCGAGAATGTAGGCCGGACCATGCCAAATCACCCAACCGGCACAAAACGCAAATGCAAATGGAATGACCCATTCCAGAATTCCGCCAGATTCTTCCTTCATGTCACCTCTCCCATCTCCCCATCAGACAATCTCGTAATGTCGCAATAAATCACGATCAGGCGTTACTCCCAACCCCGGCCCGATTGGTGGCGAGACACGCCCTTGATTGTTTCGGACTCTTTCCTGGATATTCAATGGATCCTGAAGCAGCTCATCCCGGAATTTGTTGTCCGTGGTATCGAATTCTAACATCGGCTCCCATGGAAACAAGCCTCCGGGTAATGGCGGCATAGCTGCCAGCAAATGCATGTTCGTTGCAACAGCAATTGCGGATCCCCAGACGTGATTGATCACCGGTGTGAAATGTGCATGGCACAGAGCCAGCACACGAAGGTACTCTGATATACCTCCCAATGCGCAGACTTCCGGCTGGGCAATACTCAGTCCGCGCGACTCCAACAGTTGGCGCCAACCCCACCGGTTAAATTCAGTTTCTCCGCCGGCAATGTTAATGCGCAGTTGAGATCGCAATTCGCGATACCCGTCATGGTCTTCGGGAGATACTGGCTCTTCGAACCAATAGGCATCCAGTTCCTCCAACGCTCGACCCACATAGAGTGCATCGCTAATCGTATAGCAATGATTTGCATCAGCCATAAACCGAAAATCATCGCCGACACCTTTGCGCACTGCCTTTGCGAGCATTACATCTTCTTTCGGCCCGAGACCGATTTTCATCTTCGCTGCGGCGAACCCGTCATCACGTATTGCGGCCGCTTCATCTACAAATCGCTGTGCAAGATCGTCTGCCGGTTCCGGGCGCAACATCATGCCATAGCCGTATACCGGGAAGTCCTTGTTGTGCATTCCGCCGATGAGTTGATGCAATGGCAGCCCGGCAACCTTTCCGGCAATGTCCCAAAGGGCGATATCCACACCTGACAGGCTCTGTAGTGCCATGCCCTTCTGCCCGTGATCGCGCAACAGATTGTAAACCTTGTGCCACAGAACATCCCGGTCCAATGGATTTTCACCAATTACCAGCGGTTGAACAACCCGCTCAACAATCGTCCTATTTGCAATTGCGACGTTCCCCGGTCCAAAGCATTCGCCCCAACCGGTGACACCTTCATCTGTTTCCACTTCCACCAGATGGGCGGTTCGTTTGTCATAATACTGCTGTGAGTAACCGAGTTGTTCAGGCATATCATATTGCAGAACATGACTTTTGATTTTGGTGATCTTCATAGGAGTATTTAATCAGGGCAAAGAACCGCGGGGTTAAAAAAGGCGGCAAAGCTGCTTGCCTTGCCGCCCTGTTACTCAGGCAACTTTGTAAAGTTGCATTATTTCATCGCACCCAGATCCTTCAGGAAGGAAATGTGGCTGTCCAAAAGCTCTTTTGATTCTGGTGTAGTCGCGAAATCTGTCCATGCTTTTTGAACTGCAGCGCGATAAACAGCCATGTCCTCGTCAGACCAGGTGTTCAGATTGACGCCCTTGGCACGAAGATCTTTAGCAGTTTGCGCATTTTTCACTTCGTTGATGGTTGAGTTCTTCAAACCAAGTGCCTGCATACCGACTTTCAAGATTGCTTTGTGGTGTTCTGGCATGGCATCCCAGACATCCTTGCGACAAGCCAGATGGTCGGCCGGCATGGAATGGAAACCAGGATAATTGGTGTGTTTGGCGATATCGTACAAACCCAAGCCCACATTGTTGGTCAGGTTAGCTGCGTCAGCGCCATCAATGATACCGGTTTCAAGAGCTGTAAAGATCTCATTGAAATCCATCACAATAGGCGATGCACCCAGATTCTGGAAAATCTTGGTGATAACACCCGGAGGTGAACGGAACTTCCAGTTTTTCAGATCGGCCACGCCAGTAAACGGTTTCGTTGAAGACAGGGATTCCGGACCGGGGATCCACCATCCAATGAACTCCATATTGTGGGCATTATAAAGTTCGTTGAGTTTTTCGTAGCCACCGCCATGCAGCAACCAAGCGTATTGTTGGTATGGATTTTGATAACCACCGGTCAAATCACCCGTGAACTGGAAGGCCGGGTTCTTGCCGGTCTGATAAGAACCACCTGTCATATCACAGTCGAGAATGCCAGTTGCTGCAGCGTCAAATGTCTCGGCTGACTTGACGACTGCTGACGAGTAGAACATTTCAATTTCAATCTCGCCATTTGACCGGAAAGCGTTTCGGTTGAGAAGTGTGTTTGGATGCGGAGCTTTGTTGTCGCTGCAGATGCACTTGCTGCCACTCCTACAGTAAGCGCTGCAGCTGACGCAGCCAGACAAAGGTTTGTGATAAGCTTCTTCATGATGTCCTCCCAAGTTATCAAGACAAACCCGGACCGTGTGACCGGCCGAAAATAATTTTGGTATGACAAAAGTAGCCAGTTGCCGTGTCAGAGTCAATTCTATTGCCTGTAAAATAACGGTCAGGCGAAAAAACCGCTTGAATCCTTATATTTAGGGTAATTTAAGTCACTTTTTTGCCTGTGGAAAGCGTAAAACCTATAGCAATTTCCTGAGAAATATACCATTCTAGCGATTGGGGAGAGGTAGATTTGTGGCATTTTGGTATGACCAAAAACCACATGCGCAACTGCCACCCTGGACCGAAAGGTTAGAAAATGAAACCAAACAAAGAGTTGGAAAATGATTAGCGCACCAACAAATGGGGTGGACAAGCGTGCAGCGGATGATTTGTTTGCCGAGATAGAAAAAATGATACAGTCCGGCGAATTAGGCGATGGACAACCGTTGCCACCGGAACGGGAAATTGTCGAAAAGTTCGGCGTTAGCAGAACAGTGGTTCGCGAAGCTATACTTGCACTCTCCAACAAAGGCTTGGTTGAAGCCCGTCCTAGGTTTCGCCCGGTAGTTCGGAAACCGGACTATGACACTGCGTTGAAAACCGTCGAAAGTGTTGTAGGGCGGCTGCTTGATCAACCTAACGGCATAAAAAATCTTTTTGATACACGCACAATGATCGAAGCGTCTCTGGTTCGCCATGCTGCACTGCACGCGAACCGTGAAGACCTTGAAGGATTACGCAAAGCTCTGGAGCAAAACGAGGCTGTAATTAACGACAGTGAAAAGTTCTATGAGACGGATAAGGTGTTCCACGGAATCCTGTTTGATATCCCACGAAACCCCGTCTTTCCCGTGCTCCATAAGGCTTATACCACCTGGCTTGCACCACAATGGTCACGTATGCCTCGATTGCCAGAACGCAACCGGCAGAACTTTGAATCTCACAAAGCTATTTATGAAGCTATATTGATGCGCGATCCTGATGGTGCGGAAAAAGCATTGCGCGATCATCTGGCCAATGCCTGGAATCAAGTTAAGAAGACATTCGAGTTGGAGCTGCAAGAAGACTAGTATGGGCTTCATTCGATTGAATCCAGCAGACAATGTCGTAACGGCCATTCAATCTTTGGAAGCCGATACTCGGGTGGAGTCGACTGATACAAATCAGATGGTGCCACGGGGACATAAGATTGCAACAGAAGCGATTGAGCGAGGCGAACCTATCCGGAAATATGCCCAAATTATCGGTTACGCTGCCCAAAAGATTGAACCCGGTGATCACGTTCACACACACAATGTCGAGTTTCGCAACACACAGGCAAATTACGAATATTCTACTGAACTTTCTGATATCAGCATTGTTTCTGAAGATAAGCAGGATACCTTTTTGGGATTCCGGCGTGCGAACGGAAAGATCGGTACACGAAATTACATCGGTATACTGACATCCGTGAATTGTTCGGCCACAGCCGCCCGCATGATTGCTGATGCGTTTGGTCCCAAGGAGCTAGCAGCCTTTCCCAATGTCGATGGGGTGGTTGCATTTGTCCATGGAACCGGATGCGGCATGGCGGGAAGTGGCGAGGGATTTGACGCCCTTCAACGCGTTATGTGGGGATATGCTACCCATGCCAATCTGGCGGGGGTGCTGATGGTGGGTCTGGGTTGCGAGATGAATCAGATCGACTGGTTGCTTGATGCCTACGGCTTACAACAAGGCCCCCTGTTTCACACGATGAACATCCAGGACGTTGCAGGCTTTGCAAAGACTGTGGAAACCGGGATTGCGAAAGTGCGCGATATGCTCCCGGCAGCGAATCGGGTTTCCCGCGAAGTCTGCCCTGTGAGTGCACTCACCGTCGCCTTGCAATGTGGCGGTTCCGACGCTTGGTCAGGAATGACCGCCAATCCGGCCCTGGGACACGCTTGCGACTTGCTCGTTCGGCAGGGCGGTATAGGTGTCTTGGCCGAAACGCCCGAGATTTATGGTGCGGAACATTTGCTTACTCGAAGAGCCATTGACAGGAAAACAGGAGAAAAACTGATCGAGCTCGTGCGATGGTGGGAAGACTATACTCTGCGGAACAAGGGCACAATGGACAATAATCCCAGCCCCGGCAATAAGAAGGGCGGTCTAACAACTATTCTCGAAAAATCTCTGGGGGCCGCGGCAAAGGCTGGCACTTCACCATTGACTGGGGTGTACAAATATGGCGAGCCGATTTCTGCGAAGGGCTTCGCGTTTATGGATTCTCCCGGCTATGATCCGGCCTCCGTGACGGGGCAAATAGCCTCGGGATGTAATCTAGTGGTTTTTACGACGGGCCGCGGCTCGGCTTTTGGATCCAAGCCTGCTCCTTGCATCAAGATATCCACTAACACGCAGATGTATCAGCGTATGAAAAAGGATATGGATATCAATGCCGGGGACATGATCAGCGAAGGTGTCAGCCTGGAGGAAAAGGGACGTGAAATATACGAAACACTGATATCAGTCGCGTCAGGAACCCAGACTAAATCCGAGCAGCAAGGCCTTGGTGATTATGAATTTGTGCCCTGGCAAATCGGAGCGACCATGTGAGTAAAAGCGGGGGTAAGGTTCGAATCGCAGTCGTAGGGGCCGGGCTTATTGGCGAACGCCACGCGCGTCTTTTGTGTTCTCTGGAGTGGATCGAACTTTACGGTATCGCCGACCCGTCTGAGCATTCAACTGTGCTTGCTGAACAACTGCGTACCCCCACTATGAGAATCTGAACAGCCTATTGAGCGATGCCGGTAATTGCGACGGTATAATTCTAGCAACACCCAACGATACCCACCGTGAATTCGCATTGTCATGTATTTCAATGGGCCTGCCCTGTCTGGTGGAAAAACCACTGGCTGCAACCGCTTTGGATGCATAAATAATAGCCGAGACAAGTCGAGACCGGGGTGTTCAGGTTCTGGTAGGCCATCATAGGCGCCATCACGCTGTGAGCCGGAAATTAAAGGAAATACTGACGGCAGGCAAAATTGGTCAACCTGTTGCGATCCAACTAAGCTGGATGCTCCGGAAGCCGGATGACTATTTTGCCGAGGCAGACTGGCGCATCAAAAAGGGCGGTGGCCCGGTATTGATCAACCTGATTCACGAAATCGACCTGCTGCGATATTTCTTTGGTGAGGTATCAGAAGTTTCTGCAATGCTCTCCAATACAATTCGTGGTAATGCGGTTGAGGATACGGGTACAATTAACCTGCGTTTTGAAAACGGCGCCCTGGCTTCCATCGTCATTTCGGATTGCGCTCCATCTCCTTGGCATTTTGAAGGAGGCTCTGGAGAGAACCCCAACATCGCCAGAACAGGCAAGGACGGCATGAGGATCTTCGGCACTGAAGGCGTGATATCTTTTCCGTCATTGACTCAATGGTGCCATGCCGTTGGCGATGGTCATTGGGGCACACCAATTGAAGCAACGCCGGCTGAAGACCAAAACAGTATGGATGGAGAAGTAGCTTTGACCAATCAGTTACGTAATTTTGTCGATGTTATAAATGGAAATGCAGAGCCACTCGTTGATGCATGGGACGGCCTTCAAAGTGTGCGGATTGTCGAGGCTATTCATCAGGCTGCGGATCAGCGTGCCACAGTACATATGAAAAAGAACAGGTTTCAGGGCTGATTTCAGACGCACCGACTTCACCAAATTTGATTGAGCCAAGAGGAAGAGTGGAAAATGAGCAAACCAACAATAGGCTTCATAGGGTTGTGACTGATGGGATCCGCAATGTGCGAACACATGCTGGACTTGGGTTACCCTCTGAACGTGATGGCAAACCGATCCCGGGAAGCCGTTGACCGCGCCGTCAGTCGCGGTGCAAAGGAATATGGCAAGCCCAAAGAACTCGCGTCGGAAAGTGACATCATAATGTTGTGTGTCGACACCTCGGATACGGTTGAAAGTAGGATGTATGGTGACGACAGGATTATCGCTGGTCTGTCTGATGGCAAGATAGTCATTGATTTTGGAACTTCCCTACCGGCATCCACACGTAAGATTGGTGAGGCTACGTCAAAAATTGGAGCACATTATCTAGATTCACCGATCGGCAGAACACCCAGCCACGCCCGTGACGGAATGCTTAATTTGATGTGTTCCGGCTCTAAAGTTGGGTTTAAAACTGCGCAACCGGTACTGGAAGATCTCGCAGAAAATGTGTTTTACCTGGGCAATCTTGGCTCCGGGCATACAATAAAGCTGATCAACAACTTTTTTGGGATGACGGTGGCCAATGCCATGGGCGAAGCCTTCGTAATGGCCGACAAGATGGGTGTTGATCGCAAGCAGCTCTATGACGTGATGTCGGCTGGACCCTTGCATTCGGCCATGATGGATTTCGTCAAGGGCTACGCCGTTGATGGCAATCCCGACATGCTGGCATTGGCCATCAAAAATGCAGCCAAAGATGTAGGTTATTATGAACAGATGGCAACCGATGCAGGTATGGATTCAATCATGGTCCAATCAACCCTCAAAGCATTGCGCTCAGCAACACAGGATGGGATGGGTGACAAGATGGTCTCGGAAATGCTGGATTACTACGTCAGCAAATACAACTGACAGTAATTTTTCTTAACGTGTGATTCATGGCAATATTGTCAGCCAGACAGAACGAAGACAAACCGATGGCCGGCATTATTTTGATGCTGTTTGCGTTTTTCTTCTTTTCCTGCATCGATGTCAGTGCCAAGTGGCTTGGTGTTTTGGGGCTGCCTGCTTTGCAACTGGCTTTCATGCGATATGTGGGGCATTCGGTCATCTCAGTAATGTTGATTTCTCGCGGTGCTCTCGACCTGTCCCGGTTTGGTACGGATCACTGGTTTCTTGTTTTGTCCCGTAGCTTCCTGTTAATGTTTTCAACGATACTCAATTTTTTTGCGGTTCAGTATCTACCGCTTACTATTACTTCTACCATTCTGTTCTCAGCACCAATCATGATTTGTGCTTTGTCTTGGCCAATGCTTGGGGAAAAGGTCGGGTTATGGCGCTGGATGGCGATCACGATCGGTTTTCTTGGGGTCGTTATTGCAGTTCGTCCCTTCGGAGAGAGCTTTGATTGGGCGGCATTGCTGTCTGTTGGAGGTGCGTTCAGTTTTGCTTTGTATTCAATCATTACGCGCCGATTGTCCGGGGTAGTTGCCAGCGATACCATGCAACTTTATTCCGGTTTAACTGGAACGATTGTTCTGTTGCCTGTTGCCTTATCGGTTTGGCAAAATCCAGAAAATGAATTTCAATGGGCGGTGATGGTATTTCTTGGCATCTTTGGCTGGATGGGGCATGAGTTCCTGACCCGAGCCCATGGATTTGCACCAGCCAATACACTTTCTCCATATGGCTACACCTTCATCTTATATGTCACTATCTGGAGTATACTTGTGTTCGATCACCTGCCGGATATTTGGACAGTGACTGGAGCTCTAGTCATAGTATTTGCCGGCTTGATTATCTGGTTCAGGGAAGTTCAAGTGGCGAAAGGCAGTGAACTGAGTGTTGATGGTGCCAATGACAGCAATTGATCAATTGCCTGCTGGTCCAAATGCAGTCAGCAATTTCGGGTTCACTCGCCACCTTTGATCGCTGCCATATAAAATTTCTTCGGTAGTCTTGGATTATTATATTGCGAACGTGCTGGGCAAGCAGCGAAAAGAACCGTGTTCGATCACCCGTTTCCAGTATTTTGATCAATTCACCGTGTCGGTTAACCGGCAAGTCGAAGCTAGTGAACTCGCGTGGGTAACTTTGCATCACGCTGAAATCAGATTGCCAAAATACTGGCAGATATGTCCGCATACCGGCCGTTCGTTACCAATTGCTACGTGCATTTAATGAATTAAGCTTTCAATGACCGCTTTGCGGACAAAGTGACCTCTCATTGAAAGCCGGGTTATCGTAACCACGTCATTTATTTATTTTGCAGAAAGCAGCTTAAGCAAGAACAATTCATGTTCTCAGTCCATTGGTCTGGTGAAATCCTTTTCAGGCACTTTTCAGAATTGATCAGTGCTAAGGTCACGGTTTGTCGCCGTCAATTTGTATGTCCAACAAAACCTGGCGGCGTTCCTCGGAAGCTATCTGGATTGAGCGTTCAAGTGCACCAGGTAATTCTTCACCGTGTTCTACTCGTTCTGTGTGAGCCCTGCTGGCCTTTGCCACCAGTGAGTAATCAGGAGTTGGCTGCAAAGATGTCAGCGGCATGATGTTGGATTTTGCGGCAAATCCATCCGGGTAGAGGCCCGTTACAGAATGGCGTACAGCTCCCCATTCCTTGTTGTTCAATACACAGGTAATGACTGGCAAGTTCATCGCTTCACACACCTGATGGCATGCGGTTGGGTTTGCGAAAACATAAGAACCATCACCCATGGTAGCAAACACAAGCGTTTCAGGTTCTGCAAGTTGCATCCCCTTGTCCGTCGTCATGGGTTTCTGGACAGACCGCAGCTTGAGCTAAGCGAGTATCTGGCTCATCTGTTTGTCGATGTTAAGCGACCTGCTTGCGGTATTGCAAGCGCCGTTCGTTGATAGTCTTTTGCTTGATCCTTTCTCGTTGTTGCAGGATTTGGTCGCCACGTCCGAAGTAGACGTCGGCGGGTGTCAGGTTCTTCAGGCTTTCGTGGTATCGCCTGTGATTGTAGTGGCTAATGAACCTACCGATCTGGCCTTTCAGATCGCCGGGCAGGAAGTAGTTTTCCAGCAGGATGCGGTTCTTCAAGGTTTGATGCCATCTCTCGATCTTGCCTTGTGTCTGGGGATGGTATGGTGCGCCACGAACATGATCCATGCCGTTGTCATCGAGCCATTCAGCCAGTTCGGTGGCGATATAGCTGGAGCCATTGTCTGACAGCAGTCTTGGTCGATGATGGACATTGATCTGATCACAGCCAGAGGCCTGCAGCGCGAGTTCCAGAGTGTCAGTAACATCGCTGGCCTTCATAGTCGTACACAACTTCCATGCGATCACATAGCGGCTGTAATCATCGAGAATGGTGGATAGGTAGAACCAGCCCCAACCAATAACCTTGAGATAGGTGAAGTCCGTCTGCCACAGCTGATTGGGCGCAGTTGTTTTGTCACGGAATTCGTTCGCAGCCTTGATAACCACAAAGGCAGGACTGGTAATCAGGTCATGGGCCTTGAGAAGCCGGTAAACACTGGCCTCGGACACGAAGTAGCGCTTGGTGTCGGTGAACCTGACAGCCAGTTCCCTTGGAGATAGTTCTGGCTCCTCCAATGCCAGATCGACGATCTGTTCACGCACATCGTCAGGAATACGGTTCCAAACCCGTGCGGGCATGGGAGCCTTGTCTTCCAAGGCATCCACGCCACCAGTCTGGTATCTGTCATACCAGGTATAAAAGGTTGAGCGTGGAACACCCAGTCGATCCAGTGTCTGCTTGGCTGGAAGATGCGATTGTTCTACCAAGCGGATGATCTCAAGCTTCTCGGATGCAGGATACCTCATTCGTCGTCTCCCCCATCGCCTGTCATGCTTTTTTTGAGCAATCGAAGTTCCAGAGCCTGTTCTGCTACGACCTCCTTCAGATCCCGGGCTTCCTTGCGAAGTCCCTTCACCTCATCGGTATTGGCCTCACGCATCGTATCGCCAGCCAGCCTCTTCTTTCCGGCTTCCATAAATTCCTTGGACCAAGAGTAATACTGGCTCTGGGCAATTCCTTCCTGACGACACAGCTCGGCAATGCTGTCTTCACCACGAAGGCCGGAAAGCACAATCCTGATCTTTTCTTCCGAAGAAAACCGACGTCGCGTCTGTCGTTTGATGTCTTTTACAACACGATCAGCATCGTCGGTCATTCGTTCGTTCTTTCGTCTCATCATTTGCTCCTTGATAGCAATGATGAGCCAAAATCACTCCCTTACGCAATCAACCCAATCTGTCCATTAGGCGCTGACCGGGTACATTTTCGCGTATGTGTCGCCATCTTCATTCCACAACATGGGTTCGAAGGCTTCCCGCTGCTCATCCAAGGCAAGTGCATGATAGGCTGCACCAATTGCGGGAGAACTATTGCGATCTTTTGCCGTAAGCGGCCACACAACCATATCCCAGCCTCTGGTCAACTCGTCTATGGGCGCTCCATAAGCATCGACAGTGTCCCAGACCCCCAGCATCTCAATAAGAGGCCCGGTATCTGGATCATACAAATAACGCTCTTTTGGGTTGGTAGCATCGGGCGTGCTTGAATTAGTGATGTGACGAACAATCCAGGGAATGGCTGTCAATATCGAGGGGACAAACGTTTCATGACGAAAACTGTCGTACACTTTCTCAACCTTGCGCCCAAGATCAAGTTCGTCACTGAAATTTCTGATAATACCCTGATTGGCAATGAGACTGGCAAGAACACGGGCTGTATAAGCCCCTCGACTATAGCCGAAGATGAAAATCCTGTCATTTTCATCGTAGACACGGCAAAGGTTTTGATAAAGCTCCTTCACATTGCGTTTCAAGCCCCAGCCAAAAGCCTGCCCCAGAAGTCTCTTCACAACAAAGGAAGAAGTTCCCACACCGTCATCGTAAAAAGCTACCTGAATATCGCTGGGTGACTTGTCAATCGCTTTGTAAGTCTCCAGACATTCGTCTTATGCGGGCTAGATGCAGAATTGCCAGTACCGTCCGACAGTAAAACTATGTTCTTCGCCACTATCTGCCCCCACGAAAATAACCTTCTATGATTAGATTTTAAAAATCAAAAAAATGCAAGTATATCATCATTTATTTATGCCAAGATTGTTTCGAATTTTGTCATTTTTATCTTGTTTGAATTTTTGAAACAGGCGGTTACACGCTTACATCAAAATACAAATTTAAATATATGTTCATTAGCGATTTAGTTGCTTCTTGCACATCAAGGGTGACTACTAATACTCAGTTATTGGCGCACGTGAGTCCGGTTTTGCTATCTTTGTAATTTCAGAAGTTATCAAACACAGGTCTCATTTCGGCTCACCTGGAAAACGGCATTTCTTCCTGAATGACAACCCTGTTGCTGTTTCAAATCAAATAAATGTTTGAAACTCCTCGAACCACCGTATTACGGCAACACTAGGAAATTGAATCGGAGTGTGCTCATATGCTGGAACATTCTGTAAGAACCCCCACAGTTTCTTCGCTTGCAAGGGATACAATCCGAAATGCCGGAATGATTAAAAGATGCCAGATTCCAGTTACGATGTCATAATTGTGGGAGCCGGATTTGCCGGTCTTGCAGCAGCCCGCGAATTGGGACAGCGCGGCAAGCGGGTATTAGTGCTTGAAGGCAAGGATCGATTAGGTGGTCGTGCATGGTCTTCAGAACTCAGTGGCGTTCCGATAGAGTTAGGCGGTGGTTATATCTACTGGAGCCAGCCTCACATGTGGGCAGAAGTTACCAGATACCAGTTGAATGTGATTGAACGACCGTATTACGCCAATACAAATTCCATGCGTCAAACCAGGTTTTTGATGAACGAAAAATTGCGTAACGCATTTACTGAGGATGAAGCAAAGGAAATAAAGCAGGCCTTTATGGAGTTTGTGGAACCAGCACGGACTACATTCCCCAACCCCTACCAACCGTTTGAAAACGAGAATTTCAAGAAATACGACTCTTTATCGAACGAAGATCGCATAAATCAACTCGGACTAAATGAACTGCAACGTGCCTCGTTGATGAGAACGGCGTCCATGCAGTGCAACAACGCACCCAGCGCAGGGGGTTATATAGAAGCCCTGCGGTGGTACGCACTTGCGAACTTTCATGACGAAACCTATGCAGGCAGTGTCAGCCGCTTCACATTGGCTGAAGGGACAGCACACCTCTTGAAATGCATCGCCGATGATGCAGGGGCAGAGATTATTCTGAATGCAAAGGTTGCAGAACTCGAACATAGCGACGATGGCGTCCGGGTCAGATCGGGACACGACAACTATTTTGCCGAATACTGCGTCATGGCCACAGGGGTGAATGTTTGGAAAAATATCCAGTTCAGTCCGGGCGTTTCCGATCACAAGATGCGCTTGTCACAGGAGGAGTTGTCCGGGAAAGGTAGCAAGATATACGTCCGGCTCCGGGGTGAATTTGCGGATAGTCGCTGGTCGGCAATTGATGGCCCAATTCTAAGCGTGTTGCCGCATGATGTTGGATCGGACGCATCGACGGTGGTTGTTTTTACAAACCCGAACCAACCGTTCACACAGATTACGAAGGACACTTTGCAGACAGCAATTGACCGGTTCGACGACAGCTTCGAGGTCCTTGACTTTAAGTTTCATGATTGGGTCAGTGACGATTTGGTGGCAGGGACATGGGGCAATTTTCGCCCAAACCAATTCACCAGCTATTTCAAAAATGCGTTGGAGCCGGAAGGCCGTGTGCATTTTGCTTCTGGGGATATTGCCGTGGGGTGGCGGGGATTCTTTGATGGTGCCCTAGAAAGCGGCATTCGCGCAGCGCGAAAAATCCTGACAACAGACTGAACATCCTGGATACCAGAACCTGAAAGATGATCATGACCCACCAGGCCATCACCATCAAATGTTTCCAATGATTGCTGTGCAGGTTGTGCTTTTATCCTAAAGTGACGTGGACCTGACGGTTTAACGACCGTATACCAGTCCCAAATTGAGGTGGAGATGCCAATGTCCCTTAATCATGCGAGAGGCAAATGCTGTGAATGAAAGCACACCGATCTGGCAACTTACAGCGGCAGAAACAGCAAATACCATCCGTAGCGGCAAGTTGACCGCCCTGGAAGTTACCGAAGCGGCAATTTCCCGTATGAATGTTGTGAACCCCGATCTGAATGCCGTCGTCGAATGCCTTGCTGATGAGGCACGCGAAACCGCCAAGGCTCTGGACCGAAGCAATGATCGCCAGAGGCCTCTCCACGGTGTTCCCGTTACCATCAAGATTAATGTGGATCAGAAAGGCCATCCGACTTCAAATGGCGTGCCGGCGTTCAAGGATCTGATTGCGCCGCAGGACGCACCTGTGGTCCGTAGTCTTAAGGCAGCCGGCGCGGTTATAATCGGCCGCACCAATACACCTGAATTTTCGTTCCGCGCTGACACCGATAATCCGCTATTCGGTCGGACTTACAACCCCTGGGGAAAGCATGTATCGGCTGGCGGTTCATCCGGTGGTGCCGGTTCTGCGGTAATGGCGGGGATAGGAGCTTTGGCGCACGGCAATGACATCGGAGGTTCACTCCGTTTTCCTGCGTCCGCAAACGGAGCAGTCACCGTAAAACCTGGCTTGGGCCGTGTGCCCGCATGGAATCCAAGTCAAACGTCTGAGCGTGGCATGCTTGCGCAATCGATGTCGGTCCAGGGGCTGATCGCACGTAACGCTGCCGACTTGAATTTGTCGATGCCGGAAATTATTGCACCGGATCCACGAGACCCATTTCATATTCCAATGCCGTGGCGCGGCAAGGCGATCAAAACCCCCATCCGTGTTGCGGTCACACGTGATGAATTCGGCTTTGGCATGCACCCCGCAGTAGCAGCAGCGATTGATGCGGCTGCCTCGGCTTTGTCAGATGCCGGTTATGCAATTGAAGAAATTGACCCCCCATTGGCACAAGAGACAGGCGAAGTTGGCTATCGCGCACTGATGGGCGAAGTCAAAGCACTTCTGGGTTCTGACATCGAGAAATATGGATCCGATACTTTAAAAGCGATCTTTGACGAATACTATGCCCTGTTTCCACCATATGAAGGTGCGGAGCAATTGCGTATGATGGCGCAGCGCAGCCACTATGCCCGGCAGTGGTCAGTTTTCCTGGAAGACTACCCACTAGTCCTGACACCATTTCTGTTAAAGCCGTTTTTCCGGGCTGGACGGGACGCTGAAGGGGCCGAGGGAGTCCGCGATGCATTGGGATGTGCGCACTGGTCATTCGTTGTGAATTTTACTGGCCTGCCAGCTGGCAATCTGCCAACCTACATCGCGGACTTGCCTGACGGCAGGCAACCAATTGGCGTTCAAATCGTCGGACGAAGGTGGCGGGAGGATCTCATCGTTGATGCCATGCAGGCAATTGAAGCGAAAATTTCTCCTGCCTGCAATTTATTGTGGGACCATATGGCCACTGACGCGGAACATCGTTAATAATTGACATTTTGGCAGATGGGAAAACCATGTTTGATCTCATTATCAAAAACGCAACCCTGCCCGACGGACGATCAGGCCTGGATATTGCCTGCAATGACGGTTCAATCAATGCGGTAGAAAATGGGATAACTGCAGAAGCACATGAAGTCATTGATGCTGGAGGGTTTCTGGTATCACCGCCATTCGTTGATCCCCACTTTCACATGGACGCCACCCTGTCGTTGGGAAATCCGCGCCTGAACAACTCCGGCACACTGTTGGAAGGCATAGAGCTTTGGGGTGAGTTGAAGCCTTTGCAGTCTGTGGATGACATTATCGAGCGCGCGTTGAGATATTGCGATCTCGCAGTCACCATGGGGATTGGAGCAATTCGAAGTCACGTGGATACCTGTGATGATGACCTAAAGGGTGTACAGGCGCTGCTGCAGGTTCGTGAGCAGGTAAAAGACTATCTTGATGAGGTGGACGCCCCCTCATACCGGCAAATGAATTGTCGTAAGGTGGTTGTTGATGAATGAACCACAAATAACGAAGGAGCGTCCTTATGAAAGTTACCACGATCGGGCTTGATCTTGCCAAAAGTGTCTTCCAGGTTCACGGTGTTGACGATGATGGCAGTGTTATCGTGATCAAAAGGTTGCGGCGAAAACAGTTGAAAGGCTTTTTCTCGAAACTGCCAGCTTGCCTTGTCGGCATGGAGGCTTGTGCCACTGCCCATTATTGGGCTCGCACCCTGGCAGCCTTTGGTCATGAGGTCAGACTGATGCCTCCTGCCTACGTCAAGGCCTACGTAAAGCGGGGCAAGAATGACGCTGCCGATGCTGAAGCGATTTGCGAGGCTGTCAGGCGGCCCACCATGCGTTTCGTGCCTGTCAAAACACCTGAGCAGCAAAGTATCCTGATGATACACCGAACCCGTTCCCTGATTGTGCGGCAACGCACCATGGCAGCCAATGCACTGCGTGCTCATTGTGCAGAGTTCGGTCTTGTCACCACCCCCGGCGTCAGGAACATCGTCAAGCTGGCTCATTCCATCTTCAACGAAAACGACGAGAAGCATGTCCTGCCGGCTATTGCACAAGTCGCGCTGGCAACGCTTGCCCGTCGCTTGCTCGAACTGGAGGAAGAATTGCAGGCTCTTGAGAAGGTCCTGCGTGACTGGCACCGGCAAAATGAAGCCAGCAGGCGCCTGGCAGCCATTCCGGGTATTGGTGTGATCACAGCCACTGCACTGATGGCAACCGTCAGCGATCCGGGACAATTCAAAAGCGGACGGCAGTTCGCCGCATGGCTTGGCCTGGTCCCCAAACAGCATTCAAGCGGTGACAAAGTAAGGCTCGCTGGCATATCAAAGCAGGGAGACCGGTATATTCGCCGCCTGCTTGTCATTGGTGCGACAGCTGTTATTCGCCACAATCGAAACAAGAAGAGCCCGACCGCGGTCTGGATCAATGGTCTGCTGGAAAAGAAACCTGTGAGACTGGTCTCTGTCGCATTGGCCAACAAGACCGCTCGCATCGCCTGGGTTCTTATGACCAGAGGACAGCGCTATAACCCCTTGCGAATCAGCGCCGCTTGAAGGCAAGGCACAGAAATTGGTAATGGCAGAAAGTGATGTGACATGATCAGCCAAAAACGAGGTTACACCGTGTGATTCAATGCGCCCCATGAGCGCGTCATCTTGATCAGGAACCTCGTTTGCGGATTTCCATCAGGGCCAGCGATCTATCAAATATCGCATCAACAGGCCGGACATATGAAAGCAACCGATCAAAACATCAAAAAATGTCTTGCCAATCCGGGGCGTCCACATATGAATTGCAGCTGGTTGCTTTTCCCCAGGATGGCGTTTTGCGCGATCCAACGGCAATGGAGAACACAATCAGGGCGCTTGATATGGGTGTCGATGTTGTTGGTGGCATTCCTCATTTTGAGCGTACAATGGACGAGGGAGCAGAATCCGTTCGCCTGCTGTGCGAACTGGCAGCAAATCGTGGATTGCTGGTCGACATGCATTGCGATGAGAGCGACGATCCCTTGAGCCGCCATATTGAAACGCTTGCATATCATACTCAAAGACTGGAATTGCAAGGCCGGGTGACTGGCTCACATCTGACGTCAATGCATTCCATGGACAATTACTATGTCTCCAAGTTGATCCCGCTGATTGTTGAGGCAGGCGTCCATGCTGTCCCCAATCCACTGATTAACATCATGCTGCAAGGCAGACATGACACCTACCCAAAGCGCCGCGGGCAAACCCGGGTGCGCGAATTGCGTGACGCTGGTGTGACGGTGGGTTACGGCTCTGATTGCGTGATGGATCCCTGGTACTCACTGGGGAACGCGGATATGCTCGATGTCGCGTTCATGGCCTTGCATGTTGGGCAACTTTCCAGCCGCGCCGATATGGCTTGGTGTTTTGATGCAGTTACCAAAAACTCTGCCCACATCATGGGTCTCGAAGGCTATGGCCTTGAACCAGGTTGCGCGGCAAACATGAACTTGCTCCAGGCCAAGGATAAAATCGAGGCTATCAGGTTGCGCGCCCATCGATTGGCCGTCATCAGGGCCGGAAAGGTGATAGCGCGAAATGACCCTGTTGAAACGAAGCTTTCACTCGATGGACGCCCAGACAGGATTGATCCCACTTCCTATGCAGTAACTCCCTGACCTAAGGCAGATAACTTCAGAATTTACAGTATAGGGCAATCGGTGAACTGATGGCCAATTCTGCTATTGCGCAAAATGGCAGTCCAGGTCAGGTCATGGGATTGAATGAGAAATATATTACCCAAAGGACTGAACCCAGTGCCAGCCAAATCATCAGTCGCTCTGCTGTTGTGATTTCCATCCGGTTCCGACCGAGCCACAAGGCCGGTATCCAGCCACATATCGTAATAAATGTGGATGCCCAGAACAGCACTGTCATTTGAAGCATTTCTGCCACCCCCGCCTAGTAACAGCGCCGACGTTTACAGCAAAAATGTTAAAGTTACCTTGATGGATCCGGAAAAGTTATCCGGACCTGCACCTTACCGCCCAGTTAGCCGATATGTGACCACCGGTTGTCTGCGACCCTTTACTTCAAACTCCACTGCCTTTGTAAGCTGGAACGCATCACCCAGATGTCGGGCGGTTTCATCGCTGACCAATATAGTCGTCTGCGCATCACTACCCAATGTACCTGCCAGGTTTTCGATACGACTGCAGGTATTCACTGTATCCCCGATTACCGTGTAATTCATGCGGCCTGATGCACCAATATTGCCGACAATCAACGGCCCGGTGTGAATGGCGATCTTTATGTGCTGGTCATGACCGGACTCTGCCAAAGCCTGTTCAATTCGCAGTGCCGCATTGCAGGCACGCACCGCATGATCGTCCTGCCTCTCAGGCGCACCCCAGAATGCCATCACGGCATCGCCAATATACTTGTCGAGTGTTCCCCCTTCTGCCTCAATACACCGGTTGAGAATTTCGAAATGCTGATTGAGCTCGGTGGCAATGCGAGCCGGATCCTTGGTTTCAGAGCTCGCAGTAAAGCCGACAATATCCGTAAACATCACCGTCAGCTCCAGCTCTCGGGAGACAACCGCATCAGCGTCCTGCTGCTGTATCAGTCTACGAACCAATTGTTTTGGCACATAGGTTTCAAACCATTTGAGAGCGTCCAGCATCTGATTAAAGGCATTTGCCTGATTGTTAAGTTCGGTTATTCGCGACGAGGGCAGGGTTTCAATCTTGTCGAGGTCCAGATTTCCTATTTTCAGGGTTGCTTCAGCCGTATCACGGATCGGTCTTGCAACCCGGCCCGACAACCATACCGCCGCGCCAATAGCTGCGATCAACAGTATCAGCCCACCAATAATCGATCGCATCAGTCGCTTGAACTGCGTGTCCCAATCGCCAATCGGTGAATAGGCCCCGATTGTCCAGGGGACTTCGCCAAATCCAAATAACTCCCGGGTCAGAACCAGGAATTCCTTGCCATTGTCCTCAACAATGCGGACCTCTAAATTTCCATTCGGCCCGGCAAATTCCTTTTCAGCATCCGCATATCCGCTGATAATTCCGTTGTTCAGTGCTTCGATTCTATGAAGCGGGTTTTGCTCATCGAGTGCGGCGGCTGACAATGCAGGCAATTCGGGATGAGCCAGCAGGTGTTGCTTGCCGTGAATGATAAATCCCTCAATGCCGTAAGCTTTCCCAAGGCTTTCAACCAGCGCGGAAAGTTCAACGACCGAAACACCGGCCGCAACTGCCCCGAGGTATTCTTCCTGATAGAACAGCGGTGCCGCAGCAGATATTAATGAAGATCCCTCCACACGAATGGGTTCATTCCATACCAATTCGCGGCCTGCTCGCAGCCAAGCCAGGTATTCGTGAAGACTGATCAGATTGTCATTGCGTTTTGTTTCGACAACAAGCTGCGTTTGGTCATCCCGGAAAACCACTATCTCATTTGCATCCGGCTGCCATACCGCAATGTCAGACAACTGCGGTGATGCACCAAGTGTTCCGCTCAACAATAATACTGTTTCGTGTTTCAGCGCCGGATCGAGTTCACCAAGTTCTGCCTGATGAGCCAGAAACTCGACAACTTGGGAGGCTGGTGTCATATGGGCGATCACATCAGCTTCCAGGGATTCCATAAACGAACTGGCCGAGGCTTGTACCAATTCAGAAGTGTTTTTGAAATTGGCATAGGCAGACAACAGCAAAACAGCACTCACAGCAACCGCAACAAGTCCACCAATGGCAGTGACGAGCAAAACTGTAATCGATACACGTGTTTTTCTGTTCACCATCCAATTGCCCCAGTTGTCGTTCTCTTCGCAGCTTCCCAGGAGTACACCAGACTACTTTGCCTCACAATCGGCCCGGACAATTTCCGTTTCATGAATTATTGCCCTTCGAAACAATTGCCATATGGGTTATGTGTTGCCTCCTGGTTCCATAAACAAGTGACAGCAATGCCTATTCTTCCAGACTTTCGCCTCGAAACTCATTTTTCAAATTGGGAGTTCAAAGCCCGCTACCACATGACCGCCTCGGATGCGGAAAGCATCAGCATGGCAGATCTGCTTGAAATGGCCAGTCCCCAGGAGCGTGAGGATTTTGAAAACCTTTGGCTTGGATATACCGAGACTTTTGGTGCGCCCGATCTCCGCCAGACGATTGCCGAAACCTATCTGCAACAGGATGCCTCAAACATTCTTTGCTTTGCCGGTGCAAGCGAAGGCATATTTGCTGCCAATAATGTAATCCTTGACCGGGACAGTCATGCAATTGTGGTTAGCCCCAATTATCAATCCCATGAAACTTTGCCGCTGTCGATTTGCGCGACCACAGGTGTATCGCTGGATCTGGACGACAATTGGTCACTGGATATCGATCGCATTGCCGCATCCATCCGCACCAATACCCGTCTGCTGACCATCAATTTCCCACACAATCCAACCGGAGCGATCCTGCCACTTGATCGATATCAGGCCCTGATTGAATTGTGCCGTAGGCACGGCATATGGATCCTGCACGACGAGATTTTCAACGGCCTCGGCGAGACCGGCACCAGGCATCTGCCGTTTATCGCAGATTTGTATGAGCGCGGCCTGTCTTTGAATGTGATGTCCAAATCCTTCGGCATGCCCGGCCTGCGCATTGGTTGGATAGCATGTCAGGACAAGGAACTTTTGTCGCAAATGGAGCGAATGAAGCATTACCTGTCAATCTGTAATTCCGCGCCGAGTGAAAGGCTGGCCAAAACTGCTCTGAATAACCGTGAAAAACTGCTGGCCCGCAATTGTGCGATAATCGACGAAAACCTTCCGAAGTGGGATGCGTTTTTCGCACGCTTCCCGGACCTTTTCGACTGGCAAAGACCAGACGGTTCCTGCATGGCCTTTCCCCGTTACAAGGGAAAAGAAGGCGTGGAAGCCTTTGCAACCTCATTGGTTGAAGAAGCTGGCGTTCTGTTGCTACCAAGCACGATATATTCATCGGAACTTGGCCCGACACCCCTTGATCGCTTCCGCCTGGGTTTCGGGAGAACCGGACTGGACGAAGGCATCGCCGCCATGGAAGCCCATATCATGAAAAACCGTGGACATTGAGCAGCGACCGCACGCTCGCGAACACCGGCACTTCAGGCCTCGTGCCGGTTTTTCCAGACTTCCCAATTCAGTTTAGCCCGGGCACCGATTTCTACCATCAGCCGTGGCGGTATCGTCACCGGTTTGCCGAGACTTTCCATATCAGCTATCAGCGGATTATCCTCGCCACAGGCCATGTCGGCAGCCAGTAACCCGCCAATTGTGCCCTTGGTGACGCCAATGCCGTTTTGGCAGGTAGCCATCCACACATTAGACGCAACCTTCCCAAACATCGGAGCGCCGTTGCGCGACATACAAATGAAACCCACCCAGGTGTTCTCCATGGTAACTTCGGGCAGCATGGGAAAACGTGCATCGAAAAGTCGTTTGTGCTGCTTTCCAAGCGCCAAAGTCTTCGCCGCAGAGTACCGTTGCCCCATGGCAACCTTAATATCCTGTCGGATCAGGATGCGACGATCATTTGTGTAACGCATGGTTATTCCGCCGAAACCGTTGGCTGGCGTCAATCCCCAGGGATTTGCAACACCAAATGTTTCCTGCTCACTGTCTGTTAACGGTCGGCTGAGACTGGCGGCAAGGGCCAGATGCACAAACTTGTTTTCGGCAAATCCGAACTGATCGCTGAAACCGTTTGCGGCAAGTATCATCCTGGGCGCACGAACAGAACCATCAGGAGTGTGAGCCTCAACACCATTGGAATACCTTATCCTGGTTACCGGGGAATTCTCGAAAAGAGTAACCGCGTCAGGAAGTGAATCTGCAAGCCCCCTTACCAAGGCTGCCGGATTCATCAACACACAACCGGGTGTGTAAATCGCTTTAAGGAAATGCCGGGTTCCAAGCTTTTCAGCCAGAGCGTCAGCCTCTACCCAATCGTAGGGTTCGCCAAGCTTTTCCAGTTCGCTGGCAAACGGTTCGAGCATGAGGTCTGATCCCTTTTGTGTGACCGCCGCATGGTATTTGCCATCCCGCGACCAGTCGCATTCAATCGATTGAGCTTTTACCTGATGATCGAGTTCAGAGATCGCAGCACGCGCCAACCTCATGTATCGATGTGCCCCGTCCAGTTCATCTAGACTTGAAGATACTGTATGTGGCAAATCAATCGCAAAACCGGAATTGCGCCCTGACGCATTTTCCCCGCAAACGCCGGCATCAACTACAACGATGCGTTCCTGCGGACGGTTCGCGGCAAGGCGTCTGGCTGCTGCAAGTCCAGCATAGCCAGCCCCGATAACCAGCCAATCTGCTTGTATATCTTCAGACAACGAAGCATGCGGTTTGCGTTGTGGAAGGATCGTCTCCCATGCATTCGTCTTGTCATTTTCTGGCAACCGGCGAATTGAATGATTCATCGGGCTTACTTTGACGCCCAGTTGGACGGATGGATGGCGTAGAACAACAGGGCTTCGTCTGACTCGTAGGTAAGTTTGGTTCCGGCGGGCAGCCAGATCGAGTCCATCTTGTGAGCGGTCAACAATTCGTCTTCCGTTCGGACTGAAAAGGTTCCTTCCAGTACCAGGATAATTTCATCATACTTCACCGTCCACGGTATCCGTGCATTGGTAAGTCTGACCAGACCGGCACCCAGTTCACTCCCGTCCGCGTCTCCGCACAGGTGGGCAGCCTGTACCTGATCTCCATATTCGAATCTGGGTTGAAAGTCTGCGTCAGCACCTTTCATTAGCCGGGGGGGTGATTTGCTCATTTCGAAACTCCTCCATTTTTATAAGAATATACACCCTTGATTGGCTCCATACAACCTTGTATGGATTTAGCATGAAGACCATATCAGTCCGGACAGAAATTCATGCCAAACCACCGCTGGGTCGGGCAGACTGGCTGGAAATCGCGCTGGATACATTAGTGAATGAAGGCATTAATGCAGTCCAGATCACTCGATTGGCTCGTGTATTGGACGTTACCCGGGGCAGTTTCTACTGGCATTTTGATAGCCGGGCGGATTTGTTACAAGCGATGCTGAGGGAATGGCGAGCGGCAAATGGGGAAGCCTTCAAGGAAACCTTTTCCCGGTGTGAAAGTCTGGATGAGAGCATACTGTGTTTTTTCCGTATTTGGGTCGATGAAAGCCAGTTCAGCCCAGAACTGGATCAGGCGGTTCGCGACTGGGCACGCCTTGATGACAACGTGCTTGATACCGTCCGCAAGGAAGACAATGAACGATTAACTGCAATTGCAAATGAATTCCTGCGCTTCGGATTCTTGTCCAACGAGGCGGAAGTTCGCGCACGGGTTCTGTATTTTTCTCAGGTAGGCTACGCTGCCATGAATTTGGGGGAAGCTATGAATGAACGTCTGGCGCTTCTCTCTAGTTACTATACTGCCTATACCGGACGTGTACTGGCCCCCGAAACAGCAGAAGAATTCAAATCCAGGCTACAAAATCGACCGTGACCGATCGACCGTCTGACGGCTATGGCCTACTCCTCCCGGAATGCGCGATTAGCCTGATCAGACAATGGCTTGACCAGGTAATTCAACGCTGTTCTTTGCTCTGTTTTGATAAACGCTTCGACCGGCATACCGGGTATCAGCTTCTTTTTGCCTAGTCGGGCCAGCTCAGCATCAGAAACACCCAGCTTGACTTTATAATAGCTTTTTCCGGTTAGATCGTCGATGACAATAGCAGGTGAAATGGCTCGAACCGTACCGTTGATTTCGGGTGTGGAACGCTGATTGAAGGCAGAGAACCGAAGCGTTGCGGGCTGTGATGGATAGAGCTCATCGATATACTGGGGCTCTACATTTGCTTCCACAACGAATTGTTCGTCCTGCGGGATAATTTGCATTATAGGCGCACCTGCTCCGATTACGCCGCCAATCGTGAAGACGTTGAGTTCGTGAACAAGGCCGTTGACCGGTGCCTTAATGTCAACGCGCCGCAACTGTTCGATGGTTGCATACAATTGCTGGGTCATGTTGTTGACCTCTTGCTCGACGTCACGCAGTTCGGTCAAAACCGACTGTCGTGCCTGACGTTCGATCTGAAGAATTTGGATGTTCGCCTCGTTAACCGAATTTGCTATCCGGGCAATTTCCGCATCGTGTTCACCAATCTGACCGTTCAGACTCTCTTTCTGTCGCTCCAGGCTCAACACCTGCGCATTGGTAACCAGTCCCTTGGCTTTAAGCGCAGAAATTTTCGCCAACTCATTTCCGAGCATTTTGATCTGCTTGGTTTTCGAAGTTTGCAATGCCCTGACACCCGAGGTCTGGTTTTCAAACTGAGCGATTTTCTCGACGAGCTGGTCAATCTGTCCTTTTTTTGAAGACCGTCGGGCGACAAAAAGTTTCTGATGGCCCTGACGAATAGCTTCATCCTGCTCTACTTCCAAAACATCAAGGATGTCGTCATCCCAGTTGATAGCATCTAAATCATCTCGCTCAGCCAGCAGTCGGGCCCGGCGGGCAACCGCTTCACGCAGGCGGTTGCGATAGATTTGAAGGGACGCATTCAGCATAGTTTGGTCGAGACTTATGAGGGTTTCTCCCTGCTTCACAAAATCACCATCGGAAACCATGATTCTGGCTACGATACCACCATCCAGGTGTTGAACAGTTTTGGGCTTTCCCGGTACCGCTACGGCTCCCTGGGCAATGACTGAACCTGAAAGATTTGCAGCATGTAGCCAGCCACCTCCGCCCACAAACAAAAGCATAAGTAGGCCATAAATAATCGGGCTACGGCTGTCGGTTTTGACAACTGCGGAAGTCGCGGCTTCAGAGGATGTGTTTGTTTTGAGTTCAGTCATGATTGCCTCCTACGCCTCTACCGTCCGGAACTGCGGTCTTGGGGACTGTTGTGTAACATTTGCCAAAACTTTGTTCTTTGGACCGAATTCTACTTGCCTGCCGTCTTTAAGGGTAAGCACCTTATTCACTGCTGCGATTGCACTGGGTCGGTGAGCCATAACCACCACACATGAACCTGCCTTGCGAAGTTCCACAATTGCCTGGGTAAGTGCTGTATCGCCCTCCATATCAAGATGTGCGTTGGGCTCGTCCAGCACCACAAGTGCGGGCATGCCATAGACAGCCCTTGCGAGTGCAATTCTCTGTGCCTGGCCTCCTGAAAGGACGGTGCTTCCGGAGCCCAGGTCTGTGTCATAACCGGCAGGTAATTTCAGGATGAGTTCATGAACACCGGCAAGTCTGGCAGCAGCCACAATATCTTCATCCCGCGCATCTTCATCAAATCTTGCAATGTTCTGCGAGATGGTTCCTGCCAATAATTCCACCGACTGCGGAAGATAACCGACAAATTTGCCAACCTGATCCCGGTCCCATTGGTCAAAACGGGCACCATCCAGTCGCACTTCTCCCTTCTCCGGCATTGACAGACCAACTAGCAGACGGGCAAGACTTGATTTGCCCGAAGCACTGGGACCAATAACCCCCAATCCGTCGCCAGGTTCCAATTCAAAATGAATCCCATTGAGGATCGGCTTTGCACTGACACCAGATTTTATCGCGGGGAGCTTTGCCAATTGCACCACTTCAAGTGAGCCCTTCGGCTCCGGCACCTCAAGCGGAGTTTGTGTTTCCTGCAACTGACCAAGTTGTTCCTTCAACCTTGTGAACGCAATTCTTGCGCGAACGAAATTTTTCCAGTTGCCTACTGCCACATCAACCGGTGCCAGAGCCCTGCCCGCAAGCATTGAAGCGGCAAACATTGTACCGGCGCTGATTTCCTGAAAAATAGCAAGATAGGCACCGAGCGCGAGAATACCGGATTGGACCAGCAACCGGGTGGCTTTGGTCGTTGCCGAGATAAACTCCGTGCGACCGCCTGCCTTCTGCGAACCGGCAAGGGCCTTGTTGCGGATAGACTGCCAACAACGGGTAATGTTTCCCGCCATGCCCATGGCCACAATAGCTTCGGCATTTCGGTTGGAACTTTCACAGAAATCCTGATCACGCAGTTCCCATTCAGAACTTTCGGAAATCGCCCTTTTGGTCAGCAATTCCCCTGAAACCGTTGCAAGGATGACAATGATGGCACCCGCTGTTGCAAACAGCCCCAACCAGACGTGTAGGAAATAAACGATAGCCAGATAGATCGGGATCCAGGGCAAATCAAACAACGACGGTAGCCCGTTGCTGCTCATGAACTTGCGTAACACGGTGAGCTCGCTGACAGGACGTATCTTGCTGGTATCGCGGCTCAAACCGGAAGATATCCAATGTCGATTGGCAACGCCAGAAAGCTCGGCATCAAGACGGTAACCGATTCGGGACAGCACTCGGGATCGGATGAAATCGAAGAATCCAAGGAAAACGTAAAGTCCGGCCACAAGGGCAAACAGAGCAAGCAGGGTTGGGACAGATCGGCTGGTCAGCACACGGTCATAGACCTGGAGCATGAAAAGAGGACCGGTTAACATCAGGATATTGATTGCGCAGCTGAACAAGGCCGAAGACCAGAACGCACCTCGTGACTTGGTTACCACCAGCTCAACTGGATTTGGTCGCTTAAACAATTTCTTCTCCTGATTTTATCTCATTACAATCCTGTTTCCTTCTACCTGTTGATCTTTTGTTGTTATGTTTTGCATCATCATTCCATAGACAAATGAAGATACCCATATCGGATTGATGAAAATCATACCGAAAGAATTAACGTCCCATTATCCATCAAAGCGGCACAAGCGGATTGCTGCGACACCCGGGCTGAATTACCTGTGGCAGGATAAAATGATACCCGGCAGACTACCGACTGATATGCAGTCAACAGTCGTCGATCACACGCAGCGGCGCAAAGCCTGTGCCATACAATGAATCCCGCCCCCGGTCTTTGAGATTTCTGCCGTTTCCACCGCAGCGACTTCAAATCCACGCGCTTTGAGGTTGTCGGCCAGAGTTGTCGAGGATGCCGGTATGATAACCCTGTCCCTGCCTAAAGACATTAGATTGCATCCCAACGCCATGGTCTGCTGGAACGGTACATCAATTACCTCGTGTCCCTTGTCCTCCAGCCACTTAACGATTGCCGGATCGGTACAGGCAAGACAAACCGCGGTGAGTTTTTCGGCAATCGGCACAACCATGAGATCGATGTGTACGTAATATTCATCGATAAACGCAATCCGCACTTCCCAACCTTCTGCCTCGAACCAGCCAGCAACCTGACGCGCACCTTCTTCCTGAGTTCGGGCACCACCGCAACCAATCAGGACACAACCTTCTTCGATCACGTTAAAGTCGCCGCCTTCAAACGTCCCCGCGGTCACCATGTCATAAATCGGGATACCGAGCTTTTCATAGGCACGGATCGCCGCGTAGTTCTCGCCGCGTCTCCACCAGTTCGCCATCGCTGTTATAACGGCGCCATAAGGGGTCATGACACTGGAATCACGAGAGTAGACCTGCATCGTCAATTCCGGTTCTGCCTCGAGCATATGTACGTTCACGTCGAAATGTCGATAAGCTGATACCAGTTCCGCATGTTGTGCCTGGGCCAACTGGATGTTGCACGGCGCGTCCCGCAAGTGTTTTCTGGATAAACTGGATGTTGCCCGATGGTAAAGATGTGCTGGTGAACCGAGCAGGACATCGGTGAGAGGATCGGTTTCATTGCGAAACCCCCAATTCTTCAATGGCGCAGTGCCGCCCTTAAGATTTCGACGCTGCAGGCAAAAACCTTCCTGCAAGGAATCTGTTTCTTGTGTCATCTCATGGTCTCCAGACATTATTTGGGTTCAGGCACCCGGCACACCGGATGGTATCCACCAATCCGTGCCTCGGGCAGTTGTAACATATTCAGGCCAGCGAAAGTGTATCGGCGGTTCGTAATCACACAGCGGAGCCTGCCAGCCGGTGCCACCGACACCGCCGCCGGTTCGCAGGACGAATTCATCTTTGGCTTTAGCGCAAATCGATGGATTTTCCAGCAACTTCAATGCAGATACAGCAAGAATTTTTGATGCCGAATTTAGCATTGGATCAATTGTTTCAGGCATGCCGCCAAGGGCATTCATAACCCACGCGGGGTAAGGCTTGCCGGGTATGGATTTTAAAGCAGGCCGCGCCACGTAAAACCGTGCCGTTGGGACATGCCATGTCATATCGGTATAATCGTCTGATGTGGAGTTTCGCTGACTTGGTGGCAAATCCTGTCGCAGCATAGTCTCCGCTTCCTGAGGAGAGATTAGCCTGCTCAGTTCATCGATGAATGGCTCAGCCATCGCTTCAAGGCCGAGGTTGCGTTGAATCTCACGCGCCTTTTCTTTTGCATCTTCCCCCCATTTCGGAGCACCCACGTCCTGCATCACACACCAGACCAGGTCAGCCATCACATGATTGGCAAGGCCGGGACGGGACTTGCAAACCCAATGGCGTTCCACCCTGCAACCGGTCATGGCTGCCGCCGCATCGGCATTACGGTCCAGAACGGCTGTTACCTGCTCAGCCATTGCAACGTCAGGCACACGGATCATATATTGCAGTTCGGCCAGTCCAGCAGGAAGCTTGTCAGCAGTCGCCTGCCCAGCCGTTAGCACTGCCTCAGAAATTGACCACCCCCTTGATGCGGCAGCATTGCCTCGCGCAATGCCTTTGAAGACTGGTACATCAGATTGATGGCATCATTGGCGCCTGGCGCCCGCACCGCGCTGTGGGACTGCGGGATCGGTGCATCGTCACTCGCACCCCAGGTTTCCGGAGAATCACAAATGAACCGGTAAATCATTGAATATGCGGCACCGCAATGGGTATCCCATCGCACCGTATTGCATAACGGAAGCATCGCTGCAAGACCGTCGTAATAACCGTTTGCTGCATGGATTGGCTTGGAACCGCGGACCTTTTCAGCAGGCTCTCCGGTATAACGCAATCCGCCCTTTATATCATGTTTTTCCATGGCAGCCTTGGTGGCAAGCAATCCGCCAAGCGTAGAAATGCCAAGACCGGAGTGTGGATCTATGTGGCCTCCCGCCTGAAAACCCAGGCCCGGGCGGGCAGCGCGCTTTGTATCAGCCGCCTGGCAATTTCCAGGAACCGCATCATATTCCGCATACATTCCGATGATCGGGCCATCCCCGTTCGACCATTCTGCACAGAAGGCAGTTGGCATACCGGCAGTACCCTCTTCTACTTCAAACCCTTCTGAACGTAATCTCTCTGCATACCAGGCAGCCGACCGGTACTCCCGCCAGGCTGTCTCACCAAAATCGAATATCGCTTCACACCAGCGAGACAAGTCCGCCATCCGACTGTCTATATAAGAAATCGCTTGTGTCTGTGCTGCGGAAAAGGTCATCCGGTTACTCCCCAATGCAAAACTAGCCTCCGGCCGGGCAAACAGCAAAGCCCCCGTGCCATTCCGAAGTGCACCAGTGAAAACGGCAGCGTGATGAGCATTCTTCCTTGCGGGCGGGCCAGGCGATGGCGAGAATCTTGTAGAAGGAGATTCGCCTATGCCTCGCGGCTACCACCACCTGACCCAAGATGAACGTTGCCAGATTTGGGGGTTGAAGAAAAGCGGCCTCTCGCAGAGAGACATTGGGCGTGAGCTCGGACGCCATCACACGACAATCCGTCGAGAGATGCAGCGCAACAGCGGCGGCCGGGGCTACCGGTACAAACAGGCCCATAACAAGGCGACAGAGCGCCGCCACAGGGCGTCATCGGTGCCAAGGAAGATGACACCCGCCCTGTGGCAATTGGTCGAGGAGAAGTTGGCGGCTGGCTGGAGCCCAGAGCAAATTTCGGGTCGGTTTCGTCGGGAAGGCCAAGCCATGGTGGGGCGGATGCGGATCTACGAATACGTCCGCGCGGACCGCAGGGCCGGTGGCAGCCTTTACAAACGTCTGCGGCGGCGTGGGAAGAAACCGAATTGGCGCGGCGGCCGGCACGCCGGGCGAGGACGCATTCCCGGTCGTGTCGATATCAGTGAGCGGCCCGCGATCGTCGAACAGAAGTTGCGGATCGGTGACTGGGAGGTGGACACGATCGTTGGAGCGGGTCAAAGCGGCGCAGTGGTTTCGGCGGTGGACCGCGCCTCGAAGATGACCCGACTGGTACGGCTCGACAGGAAAACGGCCGAAGATGTCGGAGCTGCGCTCAGACGCCGGCTGGAGGCAGATCGGCACCTGGTTCACACGATCACTGCGGACAACGGTAAGGAATTCGCTGGCCACAGCAGCCTGTCCAAGGCGCTTGATGCCAAGTTCTATTTTGCCCGGCCCTACCACTCATGGGAGCGCGGGCTGAATGAACACACCAATGGACTGGTCCGCCAGTATTTGCCGAAAGGCACGGATTTCCGGTCTGTGACCGATGCCGAGGTCCAGGCGGTGGAGGATCTGCTCAACGCACGGCCGCGCAAGGCACTCGGCTTCCGGACGCCGGAGGAGGTGTTCAGAGATGCGCAGGCACCGCCATGACCGCTCTCAAACCTCTGGGAAGCGCACAGCGTGAAATCTCTCTTCGGCACAGTCTGTTCGAAGAGGCGATTGCGCTTGTGCGCAATTCTGCGGTAGGGGTATTGGTAACGGCAATTCAAGTCATCGCAGGCTCCGCCTGTCGAAATTTTTCACCGCCAGGCCCTTTTTTGCATTCGGGCTTGCGCCCTCATTTCAAAAAGGGCCTGGCGGTGGTGCACCTCGGAGCGGAAACGGCGGACCTTAAACAAACGCCGCAAATTTCCTTGGAAACATCCTCCCCTGTTCCCTGCCTGCCTTTGCGGGTGGGGTCTTTTTTTGAAGATGATGTCAGCCGGAGAATCAGAATTCAGACTGCAGCCCCAGCCAAACCCTTGTCATGGACCATGCAAATCCGTGATGAGTAATCGCCATACTTCCATCCAAAAGCGCCCGGTCGAGTTCCTGCGGAGATAAGTCAAGCAATTCCATCTCTTCAAGATCACCTGAACAGGCGTCTTGTACTTTCCTGCATTGTTGTGCAACGAAGTAATTACCGACACATCCGCGTTGGTTTCCGTTATCGGTGAACTCACCAAGATGGTGCAGGCTGCTGACCTGATACCCAGTTTCTTCCAGCAGTTCGCGTTCGCAGGAATCCAGTGGTGCTTCACCGGGCTCAACGTAGCCTGCGGGGAATGTAATCGATATTCTGGCAGGAACATGCTTGTATTGGCGCAAAGCCAAAATCCGACCATTTTCCAAAAAAGGCACGCAAACCGCAAAAGGCCTCAGTTTTACCTGGTAAAAGTCATCCACGACGGTTCCCGGCCGGATCTCAACCTGCTGCTTTGTCACCAGCAAATAAGGACTGGCTTCAAACACAGTTTCAGTATTTAAGGTTTTCCAATTTTCCATTTGCCACGCCTTTGTCTAGCAGGAACGAATTACATGCAATTATCTTTAGCAGGGTATTGCAATTCGTCGAAGTGTGCAGGAGTTATGAGATTAGCGAAGGGTTTCGAAGGAACCGTAGAGATAAACAAGAGGTCAGACAGACATGAAAAAGACAGCTTTGGTAACCGGTGCAAGCACGGGAATAGGCAGGAATGCTGCCATCACACTGGCCAATGCAGGATTTTTTGTCATTGCAACCGCCCGGAACCTTCAGGGCCTTAAGGAAACCGCAGAACAATCGCGGGGAGAAATCGAGTGCATTGCCAGCGATGTAACCGAGCCGACTACAGTAGATGCTGTCTTTGATCATATCCGGAATTCGCACGGCAGGCTGGACGTAGTGTTCAACAATGCAGGAAACTCCATGCCCTCCACGGATTTTGGCGATCTCGATCTCGAAGACTATACACGCGTCATCAATGTGAATCTGGTGGGTGCTTTTCTCATTGCAAACCGGGCTTACCGGATGATGCGGGATCAAAATCCCCAGGGAGGCCGCATTATCAACAATGGCTCCATCTCCGCCTACGTACCTCGCCCCGGTTCAGCTCCCTACACATCTTCAAAACACGGCATTTCCGGTCTCACGCGCAGCATCAGTCTCGACGGGCGGCAGTTTAACATCGTCTGTGGCCAGATAGACATCGGCAATGCGGCCTCGGACATGACCCGACAGATCAGTCAGGGGGTACCCCAGGCTGACGGTTCCATCAAAGGTGAGCCGACCATAGATGTACAACATATCGGTGATGCCGTTTTGCACATGGCCAATCTGCCCTTGGGCGTGAATGTTCTGTTTATGAATGTGATGGCAAATACCATGCCCTTTGTCGGACGTGGGTAACGTAAACAAGAACCAGATTATTGGTTCCCATAAGTCCGACAGGGTTTTCCGCTTCAGGCAGATAAGTGACGCTGGCTTCGCGCCGAACAGGAATTTACGCTTGATCTTACGGCTATCGCGGTAATTCCTGATCCAGTGCTGAAATCAGTTTGTCCACATCCTCCTGGTTGGTGTAGTGAACATATGAAAGTCGCAGAACACCCTTGTCGAGATCAACACCCATCGCTCCCAGTGGGCGTACGGCATAAAAATCTCCACCTCCGGCCATAATACCATGGGGTGTCAGTTTCGCGGCAGCTTCTTCGCCATTACCGTCCAGTTCAACAGCGATGGTTGGTGCGCGAGCCTCCGCTTTGCGAGGGCCTAGCAAACGAACCGAGTTCTTGGAACCCAGGTAATCAAGCAAAGGCTGCATAATGGCTATTTCCTGATCACGCATCAGATCGTTCGCCTTGCGGGCCGCTGCAGCACCGTCCGGCCCACCATGGTGTTTGGACAGGGCTTCCATGTAGTCGGCCATGCCTGCACAGGCAGCAACCTGGGCATGATCCGGGCCTGCAGGTGTGAATCGCTTGTAAAGAGTGTCAGCGTTGAAATAGTGTCCCTGGTTCGGTAACAGGTTACCAAACCTTTCCCGAATGACCATTATCCCCTGATGGGGGCCGTAGGTTTTGTAGGCGCTGAAGAGATAGACATCGCAGCCCAATTCGCAGACATCAGGAAAACCGTGAGGAGCATAACTCACTCCGTCAACACAGACATACGCTCCAGCCGAATGTACCTTGGCCGTAATTGCAGCAACATCATTGATTTCTGCAACCACGTTCGAGCAATGCGGAAAGCATACAAGCCTGACCTTGTCATCGAGCAGACTGGACAGGATTTCAGGATCCAGGTGCCCGGTTTCCGGATCGATTTTCCATTCCCTTACCTCAACACCCTCTTCGGCAAGCCGGCGCCAGGGACCGGAATTTGCCTCGTGATCCTGATTGGTAACGATGATGGCCTCACCCGGCTTCAGCCAGCGTCGCACCGCGTTGGCCAATACATAAGTGTTTTGCGTCGTGGAAGGACCAAAAGAAAGTTCATGGGTTGCAACACCCAACATTTCGGCGAGCCTTACTTGTGCTTCATCCATTTCTTCACCACCCAGCGTACTGGCTTCGTACGGCGCATATGGCTGGACTTTTCGTGAATGATAAAACCGGGTCAGGCGGTCGATTACAGGCTTGCAGGCATATGAGCCTCCTGCATTTTCAAACAGGGATTTTCCGTGGAGGGAACTTTCAGAAAAAGCGGGGAACTGGGACCGCACCCATTGAATATCTAGAGTCATTTCCAATTGGTATTGTCACCAATTTTGACTGTCAAGCATCGTCATCTTCCCACCGAAAATTTTCACCTTCCACCCGCACACGGCCAATCGAAGGCAGGGCAAAATGACTCCCCAGGACCCTTGAATTCGTCTCCGCCGCGATTTCAAGAAGTCGTACTCGCAAGGTTGACGCCAGTTCACCGTCCTCATCATACAGGAAGTGCCATTCGGGATGACGACATTGCACAGACGTATGCATTGCGTCTCCGGTAATTATTGCTTGTGATGAACCGCTTTCTACGAGGATGGAAACATGTCCCGGCGTGTGTCCAGGGGTCGGTATGAGCGTAACATGATCACCCAGCTTGTGGCCTTCACCAACCAGATCCACCTGTCCGGCCTCAATGACCGGCAACACGCTTTCATTATAAGAGTTACCGGGATTTTCCCTGTAAAAATCTTCGTCAGCCGACGGCATGACATAGCGGGCATTTGCAAATGTCGGCACCCAGCGACCGTCCATAAGACGCGTGTTCCAACCAATATGGTCGCTGTGCAGGTGCGTACACAATACATAGTCAATATCCTGTGGCCCAATACCCGCGGCCGCGAGCGCGGACATGAAACGTTCATCCGATCGCCGGTGCCAGGCCGGCATGCCTGGATTGGTTTTGTCGTTCCCGACACAGCTATCCACAAGAATGTTGTGTGCTGGTGTCTTGAGCAGGAATCCCTGTATCGGCAAAACAAGCATTCCACTGTTCGGGCAAAGTTGATGAGGGACCTCTTCCTCTATTGCATGCCGCACTTCAACACCCGCACCAGGGAACAATTCTTCCGGGCTTTTGAACGGACCGTTGATTTCCAATATCCGCCATACCTCAACCTCACCAATTCTGCACAGCATGATGCACCTTCCCGTCGTAATTTTTGGCCTGCTCCAAAGCACGGCTAAATTCATTAAAATCTTAGACCGGAATGTGAGCAACTAAACCGTAAGTGCCTGGAAAAACTCTTACTGTTTTTCAATCGGACATGCATAACACCGGCATGTGAATTTTGTCACGTTTTTGCTTTTCTGGAAGTACTATATCAAACGGCACAGGGAATTGGCACTTCAGGTTGACGTGTCTGGAGCGCCAGAGGCATACTTTGTTGGGTGTTCGGGAGGAAAATTAATGGGTAGGATAACCAGTCAAGCAAACCGGTTGCTATTCGGAATATTGCTGCCGATCTCACTTTTCGTCGTCTTGTTTACCGGCCATGTATGGGCTGGAGAACGACTGGCACTGGTAATCGGCAACGCGGAATACGAAAGCCAAACCCTCCCGCCACTTCGCAACCCGGCAAATGATGCCGTTCTGATCGCTGACAGCCTGAAAAAGAGCGGGTTTTCGGTGAACCTGATCCTGAATGCCGATTTGCGAACCATGAAACGGTCGTTACGGGATTTTTCCGATCAGCTCAAACAGGCCGGAGATGGTACAATTGCAACGGTTTATTATTCCGGCCACGGCTTTGAAGCCGGTGGCAGAAACTACCTCGCTCCGCTGAAAGCGGATTTACGCGACGAAGTTGATGCAGAATTTGAAGCATTGTCCGTAGATTGGGTTCTATCCACCATTGAAGCATCGCACGACGGAGCAAATATCGTGATATTTGACGCCTGTCGCAACACCGCGCTCAAACGCTCTGTCGGAGGCACTGCAGGAGGTTTCACCCTTTTGAACAGCACTCCACGTGGCAGTTATATCTCATTTGCCACCGCACCGGGCAGCACGGCAAGCGACGGAAAGGAACTGAACAGCCCTTACACAGCTGCGATCGCGAGAGAAATTCTGGTGCCCGGCGCCAGACTTGCAGCCGTGTTCAAACGTGTCCGTCAGCAGGTGGTCGATGTAACCAACGGCGAACAAGTACCGTGGGACCACTCTTCGTTGACAACTGATATTGTTCTCATACCGTCTGACGAAACTATTGAACAATCCGGGCAGGCCAGTTCGGCTGCGTCCGAAAACGCAGTCCAGCTCGAATTGCAGTTCTGGAATGACGTGAAAGACAGCAACGATGCCGACCAGATACAGGCCTATCTGGATCGCTTCCCGCAAGGGGCATTTTCCAGGCTTGCAGAAACACGACTTGCCGGATTGAGCAGCGGAGGTGTCGCAGAGGTTGAACAGTTGTTCGCCAAATTGCAAAGTCGGTCGCTGCTTGTGGTGTACCCGGTCAGCGCCTAATGGACAGATTGGGTTGATTGCGTAAGGGAGTGATTTTGGCTCATCATTGCTATCAAGGAGCAAATGATGAGACGAAAGAACGAACGAATGACCGACGATGCTGATCGTGTTGTAAAAGACATCAAACGACAGACGCGACGTCGGTTTTCTTCGGAAGAAAAGATCAGGATTGTGCTTTCCGGCCTTCGTGGTGAAGACAGCATTGCCGAGCTGTGTCGTCAGGAAGGAATTGCCCAGAGCCAGTATTACTCTTGGTCCAAGGAATTTATGGAAGCCGGAAAGAAGAGGCTGGCTGGCGATACGATGCGTGAGGCCAATACCGATGAGGTGAAGGGACTTCGCAAGGAAGCCCGGGATCTGAAGGAGGTCGTAGCAGAACAGGCTCTGGAACTTCGATTGCTCAAAAAAAGCATGACAGGCGATGGGGGAGACGACGAATGAGGTATCCTGCATCCGAGAAGCTTGAGATCATCCGCTTGGTAGAACAATCGCATCTTCCAGCCAAGCAGACACTGGATCGACTGGGTGTTCCACGCTCAACCTTTTATACCTGGTATGACAGATACCAGACTGGTGGCGTGGATGCCTTGGAAGACAAGGCTCCCATGCCCGCACGGGTTTGGAACCGTATTCCTGACGATGTGCGTGAACAGATCGTCGATCTGGCATTGGAGGAGCCAGAACTATCTCCAAGGGAACTGGCTGTCAGGTTCACCGACACCAAGCGCTACTTCGTGTCCGAGGCCAGTGTTTACCGGCTTCTCAAGGCCCATGACCTGATTACCAGTCCTGCCTTTGTGGTTATCAAGGCTGCGAACGAATTCCGTGACAAAACAACTGCGCCCAATCAGCTGTGGCAGACGGACTTCACCTATCTCAAGGTTATTGGTTGGGGCTGGTTCTACCTATCCACCATTCTCGATGATTACAGCCGCTATGTGATCGCATGGAAGTTGTGTACGACTATGAAGGCCAGCGATGTTACTGACACTCTGGAACTCGCGCTGCAGGCCTCTGGCTGTGATCAGATCAATGTCCATCATCGACCAAGACTGCTGTCAGACAATGGCTCCAGCTATATCGCCACCGAACTGGCTGAATGGCTCGATGACAACGGCATGGATCATGTTCGTGGCGCACCATACCATCCCCAGACACAAGGCAAGATCGAGAGATGGCATCAAACCTTGAAGAACCGCATCCTGCTGGAAAACTACTTCCTGCCCGGCGATCTGAAAGGCCAGATCGGTAGGTTCATTAGCCACTACAATCACAGGCGATACCACGAAAGCCTGAAGAACCTGACACCCGCCGACGTCTACTTCGGACGTGGCGACCAAATCCTGCAACAACGAGAAAGGATCAAGCAAAAGACTATCAACGAACGGCGCTTGCAATACCGCAAGCAGGTCGCTTAACATCGACAAACAGATGAGCCAGATACTCGCTTAGCTCAAGCTGCGGTCTGTCCAGAAACCCATGACGACGGACAATTTCCTGGATCTCACACTCACCGAGGATGATCTGCTTTAGAAATTTTGCTTTTTCTCCTGCGGCGCTGGTGGTTCCGGGCAACGTGTTATAGACGAAAAAATTAAGTGAAGCCTCTCTATGCTCACTGTCGGCATCCATTACATTTGAGATCACCTCGCTCAGAAGTTCGGCATCTTCAATAGGCTTGGGGCTCAGTCCCTGTTCTTTCCGGGTGTCAATCTCGTTTAGGTAATCAGCGTACAGAGTCATGATGGTTCCGACAAATAGATTTCATTATGAAGCCAGTAACCCGCCCGCAGTTTCGATGCTGTGCGGTATGGCGAAAACGTTTCTTGGACACTAGTTATTTCAGCCAAGATCAACATGCAAGATGTCTCAGACCAATTGATAATAAAATGATCTGGATCAATTCGTGATGTCGCCGCAAGCATGTTCAGAACAACACTGGCTCACCGGTCTGTTCGGTTACTTGAAAAACCCGCCTATAACGCTCGACTTCAGCCTTGGGACCCGTTGCCTTATTAGGATTATCGGAGAGTTTAACAGTCGGTCGGCCATTTACCGAAACTGCCTTGCATACCAGTGAAAAGGGTTGAAGCCTGTCGCCAGGCAATAGACTTCGGAAGTCATTTGTCAGCATCGTTCCCCACCCAAACGAAACCCTTACCCGGCTGGAAAACTGCTCGTGAAGCGCGGCGATTTTGTCGACATCCAGACCGTCAGAAAAAATCACCAATTTCTCTGACGGATCTTCACCGTGTCGTTGCCACCATTCAATCGCCGTTTCTGCGCCTTCTGCCGGATCGCCGCTGTCAACACGAATTCCGGTCCATGTTGCAAGCCAGTCGGGTGCGTGTTCCAGAAAGCCTTTTGTGCCGTAGGTATCAGGCAAAATGATGCGCAGGTTACCATCGTGTTCCTCATGCCAGTCGCTCAACACCTCGTATGGCGCCTGTCGCAAGTCTTCGTCTGTATCTGCCAGTGCACTGTAGACCATGGGCAATTCGTGGGCATTGGTACCAATGGCCTCCAGGTCTCTATTTTTGGCTATCAAACAGTTTGAAGTAC
>CBDAPT010000002.1:0-66294 GCA_965198665.1 Rhizobiaceae bacterium
GTACTGTGGGTCAACAATGATGCATTGAAAGCTGCCGGAATCGATCCTTCTGTTGATCTCTCCACCTGGCAAAATGTCGGTGACGTGTTGGATAAGCTGAAAGCATCCGGCCATGCCTGTCCTCTCACCACTGCCTGGCAAAGCTGGATCCATCTGGAAAACTTCTCTGCTTATCACAACGTGGCATTCGCCACCAAGGACAACGGCTTTGCCGGCCTTGACACTGAACTGGCACTCAATGGACCGGTTCAGGTGAAGCACATTCAAACCATGGGCGACTGGGCGAAAGACGGCAAGTTTGTCTATAAAGGCCGCAGAAACGAAGGCGGTGCAGATTTCCGTGCAGGGGGGTGTGCCCTGTTTACCGAGAGTTCTGCAGGCTATGCTGGCATTAAAAAGGAAGCGCAGTTTGATTTCTCTGTAAGGCCGTTGCCTTATTGGGGCGATGTGGGTGGAGCGCCGCAAAACACAATAATCGGCGGCGCGTCCCTTTGGGTCATGCAGGGCCATGATTCTGCCGAGTATAAGGGAGTTGCTGAGTTCCTGAACTTCCTGTCATCTACTGATATACAGGCTAAATAGCACCAGAATACAGGGTATTTGCCAATTACAGCCGCAGCTGGCGAAAAGACAAGGCTGGACGGCTTTTATGAGGCAAATCCGGGCACTGACATCGCTGTTATTCAAATGACGGCCAAATCCCCAACGGCAAACTCCAAGGGTCTGCGACTTGGTTCCTTCGATCAGATCCGCGGCATTATTGACGAGGAGCTCGAGGGTGTGTGGTCAGGTGACAAGTCGGCTCAGGAGGCGATGAACAGTGCAGCTGAACGGGGCAACAAATTGCTTCGCCGGTTTGAGCAGGCAAATCGGTAAACGTCGCTAACAAACCTATCGGGGCAGATGATATTCTGCCCCGTATTCTTTTTTTGCGGGGGATCAATGGAAAAACGAGTCACATTTCGGGGTTGGCTGCTTCCCCTGCTGCTGATTTTCCCCCAGATATTGATCTCAGGAGTATTTTTCTTCTATCCCGCAGCCCAGGCAGTCTGTCAATCTCTGTTTATTCCTGACCCGTTTGGATTGTCGGCCCAGTTCGTTGGCCTGGGCAATTTTGAATTTCTGCTGTCCGATCGGTTTTATCGCGCTTCGTTCCTGACAACGGCATTGTTTTCTATACTGGTAACCCTTGTCTCCATGGTGCCGGCTTTGTTCCTCGCCGTTCTTGCTGATCGTCTGATTAAAGGGGCCGGCACATATCGCACGCTCTTGATCTGGCCCTATGCCGTTGCACCGGCGGTAGCAGGTGTGTTGTGGCTGTTCATGTTCAATACTCGTGTAGGCGTGGTTTCCTGGTACCTGGGACAGTTGGGCTATGACTGGAACCATGTTCTCAATGATGGAGAGGCAATGGGCTTGGTGGTTGTCGCCTCCGCATGGGGCAGAATTAGTTATAACTTTCTTTTCTTTTTCGCCGCTCTGCAGGCAGTGCCGAAATCTGTAATCGAAGCCGCAGCAATCGATGGCGCGCGGTTTTGGCGGCGGTTCTTTACAATTGTGCTTCCATTGCTTTCACCTACGACGTTCTTTCTCCTTGTGGTCAACGTCGTCTATTCGTTCTTCGAGACTTTCGGCGTAATCCACACCATTACCGCCGGCGGTCCACAACAAGCGACTACGATACTTGTCTATAAAGTCTTTTCAGATGGTTTTGTCGGACAGGACCTTGGCTCATCCGCAGCCCAGTCTGTAATTCTGCTCATTGTTGTTGGTGCTCTAACCGTAATTCAGTTTAAATTTATCGAGAAGCGGGTGCATTATTGATGAGCATTTCCAGCACCCAAATTACGCAAAAGGAACCACCTCCCGGGATGGTTGAAAAACGGGGAACAAACCTCTGGATAACCCATGTGCTGATGATTACCGGGGTGTTGATTGTGTTTTTCCCTATCTGGCTGGCGTTCATTGCTTCAACCGTATCGCAACCGGAAATTGTTTCGCCCCCCATGCCATTGCTGCCGGGTGAGCATTTTTTTGAAAACTACAAACGTGCCCTCTTTTCAGGAGTGAACGTTCCGGTCGCCACGATGCTTGTAAATTCAATGGTAATGGCGGTTGGCATCGCAGTTGGAAAGATTGTGATTTCACTCCTTTCGGCCTTTGCCATTGTTTACTTTCGATTTCCCGGACGAAACACATTTTTCTGGTTAATCTTCATCACTTTAATGCTCCCTGTTGAGGTCCGCATCGTACCTACCTATGAAGTGGTGGCGGGTTTTGGTCTACTTAACTCATATTCAGGCCTTATTTTCCCTTTGATTGCTTCGGCAACTGCCACGTTTCTGTTTCGCCAGTTTTTCCTGACCATACCTGATGAACTTGCGGAAGCTGCAAGAGTTGACGGAGCGCGACCGATGCGATTCTTTGTCGATATCGTTGTTCCAATGAGCAGGACAAATATTGCCGCTCTGTTCGTGATTCTCTTCATTTATGGCTGGAACCAGTACCTGTGGCCATTGCTGATTACCACGGAGCCGGAGATGAACACGATTGTAATGGGTATCAAACAGATGTTTCCGTCCGGAGACGATACGGCCGACTGGCCGGTAATCATGGCAACCTCACTGTTGGCCATGATTCCGCCTGTGGTCGTCGTAATTTCAATGCAGAAGCTCTTTGTGAGAGGGCTCGTGGATAGCGAGAAATAAAATGGCAACCTTGTCCCTGCAAAACGTCAAAAAACGCTTTGGCAACACCGAGGTAATTCATGGTGTCAGCGTTGAAATCCAGGAGGGCGAATTCATCGTCATCGTCGGCCCGTCCGGTTGCGGCAAGTCAACCCTGCTTAGAATGGTTGCTGGTCTGGAATCCGTCAGTGAAGGTGAAATACAGATTGACGGAAGCCGTGTGAATGACATGGAACCCATGGATCGTGACATTGCGATGGTGTTCCAGAACTATGCACTTTATCCACACATGTCAGTGCGGCAAAACATGGCCTATGGATTAAAGATAGCCGGGAAACCAAAGCCTGAAATTGAAAAACGGGTAGCTGAGGCAGCCGAATTGCTTCAGCTAGCGGAGTATTTGGAGCGAAAACCAAGAGAACTCTCCGGCGGTCAAAGACAGCGCGTTGCGATGGGTCGTGCAATCGTGCGGGAGCCAGCGGTTTTTCTGTTTGATGAACCGCTGTCAAACCTTGATGCAAAGCTGCGGGTACAGATGCGGGTTGAAATCAAGGAGTTGCAGTCGCGGCTGGGAGTAACATCATTGTATGTGACACATGACCAGGTGGAGGCCATGACCATGGCAGACCGAATGATCGTCATGAATTCAGGCGTCGCTGAACAGATTGGCTCGCCCCTTGAGGTTTACGAGCACCCTCAGACCCTGTTTGCAGCCCAGTTCATTGGTAGCCCCGCAATGAATATTATTAACGCAGAGATGAATTCCGGAACTCTGACGCTTGAAAATGGGACCGAACTGGAAACGGATCTGATTATCAGCTCAGCAGTAAAGGCAGGGATCAGGCCCGAGCATCTAGTTCTCGATCCCAAGGGTGCAATAGCAATGGAGCCAACACTTGCAGAACCTTTGGGTGCTAACACATTGGTCCACGGAAGATTGGCCGGTACCGAACAGCCCCTTTCTGTAAGTTTGCCAGGCGTTCACCTGATCGAACACAGTGCCGGCAATCTCAGTTTTTCAGTGAATGCGAAGAACATCCACGTGTTTGACAAAATCTCAGGCAACCGTCTTTCAGGATGAATTGAAAGACGGCGCACTGCGTAACAGACCACCGAATTGTCAGCGGAATCTCACCTTGTCCCAACGCCAACTCTGTTTGCCAGGGCAAGCACACTATCCACAGGTTCGCACGTCATTGGTCAACATGGGTGTTCGTCAGACAAACTTCGCAGTGGCAAACATTAGCCAGATGTTCCATCCCATTCCAGGTCGGGAGCAACCTCTATGTTTTCCCAGCACCGGCGGACTATCGCCCGTTCTTCTGCCCCGACAATATGGGTATAAATCATCGTACTGTTAGGGTCGGTATGTCCCAGCCATCGCTGTATCGACAACGCTGCCACACCGGTCATGGTGCAGTGCACCCCAAAACTGTGACGCAGACCTTTTGGCGACGCCTGCAACCCGCTAATTTCGGCAGCCTTCATGACGGCCTTGATGTGATGGTAGGCGGTTACGCGGTGCCAGGGCCACAATTTACGCGGCTTCGGATCGTCAAGATCGTGAATTCTATCAATTAATTCAATCAGCTGCGGCGGTACCGGTATTTGCCAGAATCGCAGCCTGCCGCCTTGTTTGAGCGTGCGAATAACCACCACACCCTCGGCCGCAAAAATATTATCAGTGGTCAAAGCCAGCGCTTCCGAAATTCTACACCCGGTCCATAACAGGGTTTCGCAGAGCGAACAGATTATCGGGTTAACCGATGCAAAACTGGATGCTGCGTGGCTAACGCCGTCGTTCTGCTTCGTTAAGGTATTTGCGTTGGCCGTCCGGCCCGTAAAGACAATAATCACCTGAAAACAGTTTAGTCATATAAAATTCCCCAAAAATAATTCACTTCAGTTTGGTCGGGGGAACTGTGTGAATTATGCAACAGTTTCCTGGATTTTGTTGTGTGGGCGATTAGGCCTTATTTACCAACAAGTTAGCAGTGCGACCCGATTTTTTTATACCAAGCCGAAAAATTTTAAGCCAATGAAAAAAAGGAATAATTGCAGTTTCCAGGAGTTTTTTGTGTGAAAAAACAAAGCAAATTGGGATATTTTCCACAGAACAAATTAGTTTTTGGGAGATTCCTGCTAACTGCACCAAGTGCATAGGGATAAAAATGAGTATCAAAACTTTTTTATTAGGCTCAGCAGCTGCTATGGTAGCTGTTTCCGGCGCACAGGCAGCTGATGCTGTCGTCGTCGAGCCAGAGCCGGTAGAATACGTTCGCGTCTGTGACGCTTACGGTTCCGGCTTCTTCTTCATTCCAGGGACTGAAACTTGTCTGCGCTCCAGCGGCTACGTTCGTACGCACTACTCCAAACCGGAAGTAGAAAACGAAACTCAGGCTGCTGTCGGCGAAGTTTAAACAACCCGCTGTTCAACCCGTACACGTTTCGACATCGATGCGCGGAACGAGACCGAATGGGGTACACTTCGCTCTCTGATCCGGATCCAGGGTTCTGACATCACAGATGATGGTGGTAACGGCACACCGGAGATTGACCAAGCTGTGATCTCCATCGCTGGCTTCCGTGTTGGTATTTCCGGCTCGCTGTTTAACGGTAACTTTGCTATCGTTAACCTTGAAGGTGTTTCTCAGCTGTTTGAAGATGGTCTGTATGGCTTCTCAAATGCTCACGTCATGGATTACACTTTTGACCTCGGCAATGGATTCGTTGCATCTGTCGGCATCGAGGATAACAACAGTTCTGCGGTACTGGCTAACGGCTCCGGTGGTGCTTTCGGTGCTGATGCATCTGACGTTTCGTGGCTAGGTAAAGTCGAATATTCAGCAGACTTCGGCCTAATCGGCGGTGTGTATGAATATGAAACCGATTCCGAGCACGAAGCTTGGAAAATCTACGGTCACGTCGACTTGTCCGAGTTCATTCCAGGCGGCATCATCGGTGGCTGGTACATGGAAGAAGACCTTGAAGCCACGAGCCTTGGCTTTGATGCCGGAACCCGTGTAGCTGCTGACAGTGTCTGGGGTGTCGCATTCCAGATGAACCTCACGGACAATGTCGAATTCATGGCTATGTACAATGACGTCGAAAACCGTGGCGCACTGCCAGATGGCGACCTGACTACCCTGGGACTTAACTGGTACCCGATTTCAGGTCTTAAAGTCTTTGGTGCCTACTCATTCGGTGAGACTTGTTCTGGTTGTGGCCTTGCCGGCAACTCCGGCTTCGGTGGTTTCGCTAACGCAGCAAACGCCGCTGGCGACGTACTCGACTTCGACCAGTTCATGATCGGTATTCGCCGCTCATTCTAATTTGAATACGATGCCACCGGATCCGTCCGGTGCATCACTCAAGTTCTGTGACTTAATCCATCACAGACATCCCCTATAGGAATTTCTCCTGTAGGTTACAGAAGGGCCCGTTGGTGCTGCCAGCGGGCCTAATTTTTTGAAAGCGGCTTCTGTAACAGGGCGGCAACAGCTCCCAGAAGCAGCAAGCCGGCAGCGGCTAGAAGGCTGATACCAATGTTACCGGCAATGTCTCCTACAAGACCTGCCCCATAAGGGCCCAAAGTCTGGGCGACGGCAAACACACCACCGTGAACAGGCTGATAGCCCTGCCCCAGCTTTCCGCAGGTAAATTCTGACGGGTAAAGTTTGTAACCGCACCCGGTGCCATAAAGACGGACAGGCCAAAGACTACCGCTGAAACCAGCAAAACCGGTCCATTTGGCAGAACGACAGGCAGAGCCGAACCAACAGCAATGCAAACAAGGATTAAGGCAAGAGGAACGCCAGAAGCATAACGCTCAAACACCGGACGCCAGACGAGTGGCGAGCAGGATATGCAAAGACCGAGGACAACCCAAACAACCGCAATAAATCCGGCACCGGATGCCTGCTCGGTCATCCAGGCTGAGAGGAAAGTCAGGTATACAATGTAACCAAGCCCAAACCCGGCATAACCAGTCAGTTCAGGCAGCATACGCATGATTGGCAGGGGTGCAGAAGAAGTGGCGGTTTGTCGAGCCGTGCGCAATTGGGCGGCGGACCAAAGTCCCAGCGGCAGGAATGTAAGGCTCACCATCCCAATGATGATCCACCCCATTGGCCAGGCGTGTGTACCATAAGCTTCCAGGAAAAGCGGCAACGCAGCGCCGGCGAGTACTATACCGAGCCCGCCACCGGTCCCGAAAAGAATAGCGATAGCCATGGCATTGCGTTTTTTATCATCAGGAAACAGGCCCGCAGCCAAAGCACCGGCAGTTGAAAATGACATGGCACCAAACACCCCTGCCAGTATTCGCCACAGGCTCTGCCACCACAAAGCACTTTCCAATCCCGTGGCCAACAGTGACAGGGTGGTCGTTACCAGTCCAAAGACAAACATGCTTGTCGGCGAGACGTAACGGATCAGAATCATGGTAAGAACCGCACCGACGATATAGCCAAGCGCATTTGCGGTGTTGAGCCAGCCCGCCTGGGCATAGTTCCATCCCATCTCGGACTGCATGGCCGGGAGCAGGAGGCCATAGGAAAAGCGGGCGAAACCGTTGGTGACTGTCACACCCAGTGACAGGCCGGCCAGTACCAGCCAGGGCTTGTTCAGCGCAGTACTCACAATCCACGCATTTCTGAAGTTGCTTCCACGGATACAGGTTCCTTGGCAGTTCGGTGCGTCTCCGCAGGGAGAGATTTATTTGAATGCTGCCAATGATTTGTTGAGGAATCAAGACACAAGCTAAGAGAACAAAAATGTAGTGTGAGCTTGAGCAAAACTGCAATATCAGGATGACAGGACTAGCCGTCCGCACCCCGGTCAACCGTGCAGTCCAGACATTGTCTCCGCAACAGTAATTGACTGTCACCAGCAGTGAACAGTTGATCCCCTGCCCGATACCGTATCCCTAAACTGTACCCGGTCAGCGCCTAATGGACAGATTGGGTTGATTGCGTAAGGGAGTGATTTTGGCTCATCATTGCTATCAAGGAGCAAATGATGAGACGAAAGAACGAACGAATGACCGACGATGCTGATCGTGTTGTAAAAGACATCAAACGACAGACGCGACGTCGGTTTTCTTCGGAAGAAAAGATCAGGATTGTGCTTTCCGGCCTTCGTGGTGAAGACAGCATTGCCGAGCTGTGTCGTCAGGAAGGAATTGCCCAGAGCCAGTATTACTCTTGGTCCAAGGAATTTATGGAAGCCGGAAAGAAGAGGCTGGCTGGCGATACGATGCGTGAGGCCAATACCGATGAGGTGAAGGGACTTCGCAAGGAAGCCCGGGATCTGAAGGAGGTCGTAGCAGAACAGGCTCTGGAACTTCGATTGCTCAAAAAAAGCATGACAGGCGATGGGGGAGACGACGAATGAGGTATCCTGCATCCGAGAAGCTTGAGATCATCCGCTTGGTAGAACAATCGCATCTTCCAGCCAAGCAGACACTGGATCGACTGGGTGTTCCACGCTCAACCTTTTATACCTGGTATGACAGATACCAGACTGGTGGCGTGGATGCCTTGGAAGACAAGGCTCCCATGCCCGCACGGGTTTGGAACCGTATTCCTGACGATGTGCGTGAACAGATCGTCGATCTGGCATTGGAGGAGCCAGAACTATCTCCAAGGGAACTGGCTGTCAGGTTCACCGACACCAAGCGCTACTTCGTGTCCGAGGCCAGTGTTTACCGGCTTCTCAAGGCCCATGACCTGATTACCAGTCCTGCCTTTGTGGTTATCAAGGCTGCGAACGAATTCCGTGACAAAACAACTGCGCCCAATCAGCTGTGGCAGACGGACTTCACCTATCTCAAGGTTATTGGTTGGGGCTGGTTCTACCTATCCACCATTCTCGATGATTACAGCCGCTATGTGATCGCATGGAAGTTGTGTACGACTATGAAGGCCAGCGATGTTACTGACACTCTGGAACTCGCGCTGCAGGCCTCTGGCTGTGATCAGATCAATGTCCATCATCGACCAAGACTGCTGTCAGACAATGGCTCCAGCTATATCGCCACCGAACTGGCTGAATGGCTCGATGACAACGGCATGGATCATGTTCGTGGCGCACCATACCATCCCCAGACACAAGGCAAGATCGAGAGATGGCATCAAACCTTGAAGAACCGCATCCTGCTGGAAAACTACTTCCTGCCCGGCGATCTGAAAGGCCAGATCGGTAGGTTCATTAGCCACTACAATCACAGGCGATACCACGAAAGCCTGAAGAACCTGACACCCGCCGACGTCTACTTCGGACGTGGCGACCAAATCCTGCAACAACGAGAAAGGATCAAGCAAAAGACTATCAACGAACGGCGCTTGCAATACCGCAAGCAGGTCGCTTAACATCGACAAACAGATGAGCCAGATACTCGCTTAGCTCAAGCTGCGGTCTGTCCAGAAACCCATGACGACGGACACCGCGTCTGAGTGATCAGCCTTTAGGGCCATTTCAAAAGCGTCCTGGGGGGTCAGCGCATTCTGTTCCAAGCTGTTCAACTCGCGCTCCAGGGCAAACTCGTTGACTATCTCGATGCTGCTCACCTGGAGATAGTCCACAGCCTCTGCACTCAGGAGTTTCACATAAGGGGAAGTAAAGGCTACTTTTTTGGCCCCAATGTGGTTGATAGCTTCGACCAGTGCTCCAGCAGTCGTGACCGCAGGGCAGCCTGTTTTCTCACTTAACAACGCACAAAACTCCGCATCGAATTGCGGACCATCTGAAAGTGTTGCTGAGGTACACGCATAAGCCACGAGATCAACACGCGCGTCCGCAAGGTGACTGCAATTTTGGTCAAGAGACTGGCGGACGAATTTCCGAATTTCCGCAGAATCGGGGATTGCGTTGACATCGTAACCACCGCTGCGAGTTACATGAGTGGTCACGCCTGCCGGACACAACATCGTGCAATCGGGCTCCGCATTGGTATTGGAGGACGGGACAATCAGCCCAATGCGTTTTGTCCTTGGTGCAAAGGTGAGTTTTTCAACCATCTCTAACGCTTCCAATTGCCTGTTCCAGATCCTCGATGAGGTCTTCTATATTCTCAATTCCAAACGACAAACGCAACATGTCACGCGGTGTTGGTGTATCCGCCTTTTCTAAGCCCGCACGATGTTCAATAACCGTCTCGGTACTGCCGAAAGAAATTGCCTGACGAATGATTTGGACGTTGTCTGCAAGTTTCAGGGCTGCCGCCTCCCCACCCTTCAGGCGGAACGACAACATGCCGCCAAATCCGCCGCTCATCTGGCGTTTCGCCGTCTCATGACCTGCATGCCTTTCGAGGCCCGGATACATGACTTCGGCAACGCCATCACATCCCTCCAGAAAGGAAGCAATTTTCATTGCATTTTCTGAGGCGGTTTTTACACGCGGAGAAAGCGTGCGCATGCCCCTGAGCAACAACCAGCTTTCGAAACTACCCAGAACGCTGCCATAATCGTTACGCAGGGTTTTGATATCCAAAAGTATATCTTCCCGACCCGGTGCAACGATGACAGCACCCGCTATGAGGTCGCCATGGCCATTCATGTACTTGGAGCAGGAATGCAACACGATGTCCGCACCATGTTCTATAGGCCGGGTCAAAATCGGCGTTGCAACCGTGTTGTCGATTGCAACGAGGGCTCCCGCGTCGTGTGCAATTTTTGCGATCTCAGCAATATCGGTTACCTGCCAGGTGGGATTGCTGGGTGTTTCCAGCCAAATCACTTTGGTCTTACCAGGCAGCAATGCAATTGAAAGCGATTCTGTGTCGTGTTTTTCGACATAAGTAATCTTGATACCCCAACGCTTGCCATGGATATTCATCCAGTCACGCAAACCGGAATAAACCATCTTGGGAAGAATAACGTGATCTCCGGGCTGGAGCCGCTGAAACACAGAGGTTATCGCGGCCATTCCGGAAGCAAACAACAGGCATCCGGCTCCGCCCTCCAGTTCATTGATCAGAGCTTCTGGCTGTTCAAAGGTCGGATTGTCATCCCGGGTAAACTGCCGGCCGGCGCGGGAGGGATTTTTCGGATCACGCAAAAACGAGGTTGACGGACGCATTGGTGAAGCCAAACCGTCAGTCTCTCTATCGGTCCAGCCCAGTGCTGTTGCCGTCAGGGTTTCATGATGGCGACTTCGTATCAATCATCAAGCTCCGTGTCTGATGCCAGTGCGACTTTGTCAGACCCATAGTCCGAAACTGCATTGCTTCGACTGACCAGACCGAATTCAATGTCCTGCGCAATATTTTCTGGACTGCGATTTTCCGGATAACCGTAACCGGCACCGCCGGGTGTAAGTACGATGAGCTTCTCGCCGGCGGGGATTACCTGTTCACCTTTGGGTTGAAATTCCCTGCCGCTTTCCAGTTTGACTACTCCGCGTTCTCCATCTTTTCCCCCTTCGCGACCGCGGGGCGCGTGGTGGATACGGTCAAGTGCAGCAAACAGCGAAATCGGTGCGTCCTCACTGCTTGAAAGCTCAAGGATTTGACCCATGCCGCCGCGGTACTCACCAGCTCCGGCTGAGTCCGGACGATATTCCCTGCGCCAAATGATTAGCGGTGAAACGCTCTCGGTTATTTCAACCAATGATCCCATTACACCACTTGGAAATGCCGTTGCCGACAGGCCGTCCTTACCGGGGCGTCCGCCCGTGCCGCCGTTATGTACGAGTTCGGTGGCGAACCGCGTTTTTTCATCCCCGGCAGTATTGGAATAACCGCCCCGCAATGGCAGGTCCCACAGGCAGCAAGTACCCTCAGCCGGTACCAATCCGGGTTTAGCCTGATGAAGGCACCCGAATATTACATCCGGCAAAAGTTGTCCCACGACATGGCGCATCGCAACAGGGGCCGGAAACTGGGCGTTTGCAATGCTGTTTTCCGGCGCGGTGATGACAAGCGGTTCCAACGCGCCTTCGTTGTTCGGGATGTCCGGAGCCAGTGCGCATTTCAAGGCAAAACAGGCATAGGCACTGGCGTAGTTCAGGGGACAGTTTATGCCTTTTGAGGAACGGCCGGATGAGCCGGCAAAATCCACCACGATTTCACCATCCGAAATGGTCATGGTAGCCTTCAGGTCCAGTGGTTCATTGTAGCCGTCGACCTGCATTTCATAAGCATAGATACCCTTCGGCAGTTCGTTTATCAGCGCTCTTGTCCGGTCACGGGAGGTGTCTAATATATAGTCCGAAATCTGTTCCAGATCAGAAATACCGGCACTTGTCATACATTCGGATGTGCGTTTGCTTCCGCATTCAACACAGGCGATCAGCGCATATGTATCCCCCTCAACCTCTATGGGAACGCGGCTATTGGCCTTGAGCATCATCATGAATGTTTCGTCGAGTTTACCGGCATCAACGAGTTTGAAAATTGGCACAAACAGACCTTCGTCGAGAACGTCGGAACCATCCGGACCGAATCCCAGTCCCCCCAAATCTGCCAGATGGCTGGTGCAGGAAGTAAAGCCTATCAGTTCTCCTGCATGAAAACACGGGCGAACCAGCATGAAATCATTCAGGTGGCCGGCTGCTTTCCAGGGATCGTTCGTGAGATAAATGTCCTCGGGGTGCATTTCGTCCAACGAATATTTTTCCAGGAAGTATCGCACCGAATTTGCCATCGTGTTCACGTGGCCTGGAGTTCCGGTGACAGCCTGGGCGATCATTCTGCCTTTCAAGTCAAACAGGCCAGCGGACAGGTCACCGGATTCCCGGACAATCGGATTGAAAGCTGTGCGCATAAGCGTCTGGGCCTGCTCTTCAACTATCGCGATCAAACGGTTCCACAGAATCTGTAACTCGATTACGCTCAGTTCACGACTGGTCATGTGGCACTCCGTTCCAGAACAAGATTTAGATGCTGGTCCAAACGCCCGGCAAACCCGGCGGTTATGAAGGTGGTCGTTTGAGGTTCCTCAACAAAAGCCGGACCTTGCAACTCACTGCCGGATTTCAGTTGCGGCCGCCAGAAGGTGGTAAATTCGGTGTGACCAAGCTTGGCCGGTTCGAATACACTTCGGCTGCCGGAAGAATTTGCAGGTGCAACGCTGGGTTTCGGTTTTTCGACCTTAGGCACCTGGGTTTCGGCTGAAACCACCACGGACCAGGACAGAATTTCTATGTCGCGCTCAGGGATGGTGCGGCCATAAAGCTCGCTGTAGCTCGTGTCATAGGCTGCCTTGATGTCGATCACATCGGATGCAGTCAAAGCGCGCGCGGGAATCGAGACCTGAATTTCGTGGCCTTGCCCAACATAGCGCATATATGCGGTTCGGATTTCCGTTCGGATTTTGCCCTGCGCGCCTTTTTCCACAATGGAGTTAGCCTCTGAGGAAATTTGCTCAATTACCGCATTTGCCCGATTTAAATCAAACTGCGACAGCGTGGTGTAAAAGCTTTGAACCATTTCATAGGAAATCGGCGCGTCGAGAAATCCAACCGCTGATCCGACACTGGAATTGGCAGGGACTACAACCTTTTTCATACCTAGTTTCTCCGCCAACCGAACCGCATGCAACGGGCCGCCTCCACCAAAGGCAATCATGGTAAAGGTTGAAAGGTCGGCCCCGTGTTCCACGCTGTGAATACGGGCTGCATTGGCCATGTTCTCCTCAACCATCTCAATGATCCCGAATGCACTTTCGTCATCGGAAATGGCAAGCGGCTCACTCACATCAGTCCTGATAGACTGCTCGGCTGCGGCTTTGTCGAGGCGCATCTTGCCTTCAGCAAAGGCTTCGGGATCAATTCTTCCCAACAGCAGATTGGCATCGGTTACTGTCGCGTGCAGGCCGCCTTTTCCGTAACAGGCTGCACCTGGGACAGCTCCGGCGCTATGGGGCCCGATATTCAAACGGCCCACCCCATCCACGTGGGCGATCGAGCCGCCTCCAGCACCAATTTCAATCATCTCTATTACCGGAATGCGCACCGGCATGCCGCTGCCTTTCTGAAAACGTGCGGACCGGGCAATTTCAAAGTTTCTGGCAGTCTTGGGCGTAAAACCCTCGATCAACGAAACTTTGGCGGTTGTTCCGCCCATATCGAAGGCCAGCACCTTGTCCTCTGACATTTCACGAGCAATCCTTGAAGCCAGTACAGCTCCGCCGCTCGGTCCGGATTCAACAAGCCGTATCGGGAACTTAACCGCATTTTCCAAGGTCGTCATGCCGCCACCGGATGTCATAAGATAAAGCGGACAGCGAAACTTCTGACCAGTCAGTTCCCTTTCCAGTGCCCTTAAATAAGTGGCCATGATCGGTTGCACATAGGCATTGCATGCGGTGGTCATCAGTCGCTCGTATTCGCGCACTTCCGGACAGACTTCACTCGACAACGAAATCTCGGCCTGACAGCCTTCCGCAACCAGAATGTCCCGCACCTTGCGTTCATGGGCTGGATTAGCATAGGCGTGAAGAAAACCGATTGCTACGGCGCCTACCTGAGCGTCATTAAGTTTCTGGCAAAGTTCCGGCAGGCATTGCGTATCAAGATCGATCAGGACATCGCCTCGCACGTTCATTCGCTCGCGAACGGTGAAACGCAGGTTTCTCGGGATCAACTGCTGCGGTTTGTCAATCATCAGGTCAAACTGATTGTAGCGGCTTTCGTAGGCGATCTCGAAACTGTCCCTGAAACCCTCTGTTGTAACAAGTGCGGTTTTGACGCCCTTGCGCTCAATGAGTGCATTGGTTGCCAGCGTTGTGCCGTGGATAAAAACATCGACATCCTGCGGGTCCAGTCCTGAGTTTTCCAGCACCACCGCCACGCCGTCCAATATCCCGAGTTCAGGGCGCTCCGTATTAGTAGGCACTTTGGCTGTAAACAGATTACTGCCTTGTTCGAGGACGATATCTGTGAAGGTTCCACCGATATCGGATGCGATACGTATGGATTGCTGATTCTCTGTCACGCAGACACCCCAGGATAAGACTCTCAGAAACTTACGGGAAACGCGGAAGCTGTGGAAACGAATTGTTTTTGTTCGGTTATCGAAAATTTTTGTAACCGATTGTCTTAGCGTAAAAAAGCCTCAACCTGGTATCAGTTGGTTACGCAGTTCCTTTTTGGCGGAGTTATGCGTCTGGCTGCCATGGGCAATCAGATAATAGCCGAGATGGGATCGGTGAAGCGGTTCACCAAGCCTCACTATCTGGCCTGAGTCCACAAGGTGATTTTCAAAGCCGACATATCCCAGCGCGACGCCCTCGCTGCAACGTACCATGTCCAAAAGGGTCGGATAATTTTGAACATCCGGTGTACCCAGACGATCCGGCGGATCTATTCCATGATGTTGTTACCAGCGCGACCAGGTCATCCAACCGTAATTATGCGGATCGCCGTGCTCCAGCAACCATTCGGGCCGCAGGGTTTCCGTCAATCGGGAAGGATCCAGTTCTGGATGCCTTTCCAAAAATTCAGGAGAGGCAATAATATGGGTCGTCTCCGCGAAAATCAGATCCGCTTGTTTGCCTGGCCAGTCTCCTGCTCCAAAACGTACGGAAAAATCAATTTTCCTGTCTTCGAAATCCGCGTAGTTTTCTGAGGTCAAAAAATTGATCGCTGCTCCCTGGGCTGCGTCCCGCATGGCAGTAATCTGAGGCATCAGCCAGAGGTGGGTGATACCAAACGAGGCACCTATGACTATCTGGCTGTCCTGAACTGAGGAAAATCGGCTAAACCCCAGTTCCAGGCGATCGAAAGTGGAGGCTACCAAATCCGCTACTTCATATCCGTCCATAGTCACTTCAACCGAATTGCCGGTTCGCTGGAATAAATCCAACCCCAGCCAGTCCTCCAAATTTGCGATATGCCTCGTGATGGCGGGCTGAGCGACACCAAGTTCCCTCGCTGCCCGTGAAAAATTGCCATGGCGAGCCGCGACTTCGAAGGCACGTAAGGCATTTAGCGGTGGCAGTCTGCGGCGCATGGCATATCCTCATTATAATTTTTTGTTATGGCAGTCTATATTTTTCAGGGATTTCTGGCAATTGCAGAATAGTTTAATCTTTCGGCATTACATTTGTGAGGCTGCCGATGGAAAAAGTACTTTTCACTCAGATGAAGGACGGTACTAAGGAAGAATATGAATTCCTTACCGCCCATGAAATAGAACATACCAAACATACCGCAGACCGGTTGCTAGACGCCCTGGTCGAACTTGATGAGAGCCTTTCGGGATACCAGATCACCAGATTAGGTCATTCGGTTCAATCGGCCAGTCGTGCCTGGCGTGACGGTGCTGATATCGATTGGGTAGTTTCGGCATTGTTGCACGATATCGGTGACATATACGCACCCTACAATCACGATGAATATGCAGCCTCAATCCTGAAACCGTTTGTTCGCGAACAGTGCACCTGGTGCGTCCAGACGCATGGAGATTTCCAGATGATTTATTACGGTCATCATTTGGAAGAACTCGGATTCGATCAAAACAAGCGCGAACGCCACAAAGGCCATCTGTATTTTGACGACTGCGCGGAATTCTGCGAACGTTAGGACCAGGCGAGTTTTGACCCCGATTACGAAGATTTGCCTCTGGACTTTTTTGCGCCGATGGTGCGCGAGATATTCGACCGCCCTGCCTATTCACCGGAAGTGATCCGGGCGGGTGAACGTGAACCACTTGTCGATCATGAAATGGCACAGGCAAGATTCTCAACATGATATAGGGGATAGAAAAATGACCGATGCTGTTGAAACACCCAAGAAACCAAAACGCAAAGTTTGGAACTATACGCCTCAACTGCCCATTCAGCTTGCACCTTATTGGGACTGGCCTTTGAGGCCGGTTGCCTCCGCTTTATATCTCCTGAGAAGCTGGAACCCGGTAGCCATGCGGTTCCTGTTCCTGCTCGCAGCGATCATAACCTGGGTCTGGTTCACCCCGGACATTGCCAGGGCGGAGACGATTTCCTTCGACTGGGTATTTGAAATCTGGCTGCGCAATTTCATAATCCTTACCTCCGTCGCCGGCGGACTTCATCTGCTTTTGTGGGCCATAAAAGCTCAGGGGGATGACTATCGCTATGATATGCGCCCGATGATGAAAGGCGCCAAAATCTTCCACTTCAAGAACCAGGTCTATGACAATATGTTCTGGTCATATGTCGCACTTCACTTCTGGACCTTCTGGGAGTGCCTGATGTGGTGGTCTTATGCCAATGGCTGGGCAACCATGATCACGTTGGAAAGCAATCCGTTATGGTTTTTTCTTCTCATCGTTCTGGTGCCTATATGGGCCGGGTTTCACTTTTACTGGTTTCATCGCCTGTTACATGTGGGCAAACTCTACACCTGGGTTCATGCCTGGCATCACAAGAACATTCAGACCGGGCCATGGTCAGGGCTTGCGATGCATCCGGTGGAAAGTTTCTTCCTGATGTTTGACACAGTGATATTCTTCCTGATTCCGGCACACCCAATTCATGTCATGTTTCTGCTGTTCCATCACGGAATCGGAGCACCAACCTCCCATGCAGGATTTGAAAAGGTAAAATTCGGAGGCGAAAAGGGTCTTGAACTTGGTGATTTCTTCCACCAGCTGCATCACAAGTTTTTCGACTGCAACTATGGCACCTGGGAGACACCATGGGATCAATGGTTCAGTACTTTTCATGACGGAACGCCAGAAGGTGATGAATTCGTCAAGGAGCGCAGACGGAAAATTTGGTTCAGCTGACGGACAGCAGATACTGACTCTGCAACTTCCCCCTGCTCTTTAGCATTGTTTTACACAGACAAAATGCGCCGGTGTTACCGGCGCATTCTGCGTTGGGTTTGGGAGGAGGAAGGTGCCCTGTTTTAGTTACCGAAGCCGATGCCAATTCCGAACGGGCTGATCGAGATTGAAAAGCGTGAGCCTGAAGCCGTGCGGCCTGACATGCGGGTTACGCCTGTATCCGGGTTGGTGGAACGGGCCCAGGAATGGCCGCTGCGTGAGTCCGCGTGATGGTGCGGCTTGTACCGTCCGGGTTATGGATGGTTACGAAGGTTTTACGCTTCTTGTTCACCCGCTTCTTGTTGACAACCTTGCCGTTCTTGTTGCGCTTGGTGATGGTGTAGGACTTTGAGCCGTTGCGGGAACGGATGGATGTTGTTGAACCGTCGGCGTTGCGTGATGAGATTGAGCTCATGTAGCCGCCGCCTTCGCCGCCACCGGCGTAGGATGGGTTGATTGAGAAGCCTGTTGCAACCACGGCTGCAGCAAGGGTTGAAAGGATTGTTTTGTTGAGGTTAGCGTTGAACATTTTAAATCTCCGTAGGGTTAGCCATTTGGCTTGTTGAATTGTGTTACGGAGATGTGTCGCGTGGGGTTGGAAAAAGGTTCAAAGAAAGTTCGAGAAAAGTTTCTCTGAACCGGGAGAATATTTATAACGCATTGAAAGACAACAGCTTTCAGGAAGAACTTTTTTTCAAAAAAAGTGCCGATGCGGCCAGATTCCGGTCGGCAGAAGTCCGCATCAGCAAATGAAAACCTGTGATCTCACTAATTTGTAAGACCAGAAATAGCTACCGCCGCACTGGGCATTCCAGCCCCAAAGACACTGTCCTTGCCCGGTTCACCAAGGTCTGTAGCGCTATTTTCCAGCATTGCCCTAAGCGTTGCATAGTCGGTTCCCGGATTGGCAGACAACGCCAGAGCCGCAATCCCGCTGATATAGGCAGTTGCCATCGATGTGCCTGATGCGGTGCGGAACCCGGAAGAATTGCCCAATACGAGCAAACCCACGCCGGGGGCGGATATGTCAACGTGCTCGTCAGCATTTGCCTTGGAATAAATCTTTTTCTCTGTGTCCGTAGCTGTCACAGCGATAACTGCTTCATAACCAGCTGGAAACAACGTTGCAGCGTCAGGTCCTTCATTGCCAGCAGCGGCAACGGGCATCATATTCCGTTTTCTGGCGCCTTCCATGGAATTTTCAAGAAGCGGATCTGCCGGGCCTGCAAAACTCATGTTCAAAATGTCGACATTCTGCTCAAGCGCTACATTAAGCGCTTCCATGATCGTCCAGGTATTTCCGACAACCGTGCCAGAAGCATCCTTGGAAAATGCGGCAATGCTTACAATTTCCGCGTTTGGCGCAACGCCCGTCAGTTTTTCATCTGCTGCCAAAATGCCCGCAATGGAAGTGCCATGAGGATCAACATTACTGCCGCCATCAGACACATCAAATGAGCTCAGTTTCATGTTTGAAAATTCCGAATGTGTCCCATCAACTGCAGTATCGATGATGGCAATTCTCGTGCTGTCACCTTTTGTTGTGGCATGAGCCTCACTCAAACCCACCATATCATTTCCGAACTGAGGCAATTTACCGGGAGTATCACTTTGTTGCAGGACATAGATATAATTCGGTTGCGCATAGACGACGGCACCTGAGGCCTCCAGCTGAGTTATGACTTCTCGAACATCAGCTCCGGGCGGAAGCAAATAACGATGAACTGTAACTCCGGCCAGGAAAAATGTCCGGGCTGCAAGATGTGTCAGGCCAAGATCACGGACTGCTCTGTTACGCGATCCGGCAGTGGAAGCCAGCTGAAAGCGCACAATGACTTCATTTTGTGCAAAGCGTGTTTCTCCAGCCGGCGGCAGGCCACTTGGCGCAGTCTCCACCCTGCGAACCGTGTGTCTCCGCTGGACAGGTTTCGATGCCGTGCTTTGCCTTGTCCGTGTAGTTGTATTTTGTTTTTTCTGCGTGGACGTGGATTTCTTTTCTTCCTTTTTCTTTTTGAACGGGTTTTGAAACTTAGAACTCCCCGATGATGTGTCGGAACTGGAAGAGATTCTCGGGCCCCCGGTGGCCTCCCCGCCGCCATCGGCATGCGCAAGATGTATTGGCATTGCCATTGCAAGAAACATTATGAATATGCTGATCGGTCTGAACAGTTTGTATATGGTTTTCACATCCATGTTTCTGATCTCCTGATAGAGTTTAGTTCACTGGCAGAGCAAATTCGAATATCTCGGCCTCTGCGCTGATTTCTTCTGCGAGCTTTTCTGTTTTTTCCGTCTTTTCAAACGCCAGCTCATAGAAACCGTCTGCTGTTGGCCCTTTTATGATCTGCCCTTTGTGCTCTTTCAGAAAACCATCGATTTGCCTTAAGGAAACTTCAGGTTTGAACTTAACAAGCATCCTGGTTTTGGCAACAGCAGTATCTTCCTCGCCAGAAGCGGTCTGATATTGGCTAGTCTGTTGATTATCAGTTACAACAGAGAATATCACAGCTGCCTGCACACATACAACAATGGCTGCAGCAACTGCGGCGTATGCAACCGGCCGGGTGGGAAACAGCACCGAGGCAATTCGGCTGAACATGCTCTCGCCCGAAATCGACTGTCGCCTTGTAACACCAGTGTCAGCCGATTCCTGTTCGACGGTCAGTGCAACCTTGAACCGCTCAGCCATTGAGGACGGAACCACTTCTTCGGAAACCAGTTCCACAACCGATGCCTGATCTTCCAATACCAGATCAAACTCCCGGGCAAGCGCTTCGTCATTGGCCAGGGCCTCTTCAACTTTTCGGGACTCGTCTTCCTCAAGTGTTCCGTTTGCATACCACGGCAACAGAAGTGATAGTTCTTCCCTGTCTTTTTCGCTTAGAGTGCTCATGGCCACCCCCTATCCAGACCCCTTGCGGACATCTCTGCCGACAATTGCTTGCGTGCGTGAAATGTCCTGGTCTTCACGGTATTTTTTGGGATGTCCAGTATCTCAGAAACATCCTCGATGGATTTCTCGTGGTAATAAATCAGTTCCAGAATAACCCGATGATCTCGCGAAAGCGTTTCGATACAGCGTTTGATTGCAGCACCCTTGTCCAGTTTTTGCGATACCATTTCCGGATCATCTGCATCATCTTCTATCGCATCCAGAATCTCTTCTGACTTTGAGTGCACCGGTTTGCGTTTTCTAACCTCTGACAAGGCCTTGTAGCGTGCAATGCCCAAAATCCAGCTGGATACCTTGGATCGTCCCTCATACGACGACGCTTTCTGCCAAACCTCTATAAAAATGTCATTTGTCAGGTCCTCGGCGGCTTCCACGTCATTCACATAACGCCTGACAAAGTGAAAAACCCGTTTGTGATGACGCTGGTACAGGACCCCAATCGCCTGCCGGTTGCCGCTGGCTACTTTCTCCAGTTGCAGTTCATCATCATCTGCCGACACTCTCAACCCCGCTAGAATCCACTGCCTACTACTCTCCGGGACGTTAGCCAATGGGACAATTCGAGTCCAGTATCTAACCAGCGCAGTCAGTTGTTTGCGTACCGAAAAATCCGGAAGACCGATCGGAAACACCTGACAGGTATGGGCGTAATTCATGATTTTTCCCCGATTTTGGGCTCCATATTCGATTCATTTCAGGGATGTGTCGTTTTAACGGCCGCCGTTTCCGCTCCGAGGTGCACCACCGCCAGGCCCTTTTTGAAATGAGGGCGCAAGCCCGAATGCAAAAAAGGGCCTGGCGGTGAAAAATTTCGACAGGCGGAGCCTGCGATGACTTGAATTGCCGTTACCAATACCCCTACCGCAGAATTGCGCACAAGCGCAATCGCCTCTTCGAACAGACTGTGCCGAAGAGAGATTTCACGCTGTGCGCTTCCCAGAGGTTTGAGAGCGGTCATGGCGGTGCCTGCGCATCTCTGAACACCTCCTCCGGCGTCCGGAAGCCGAGTGCCTTGCGCGGCCGTGCGTTGAGCAGATCCTCCACCGCCTGGACCTCGGCATCGGTCACAGACCGGAAATCCGTGCCTTTCGGCAAATACTGGCGGACCAGTCCATTGGTGTGTTCATTCAGCCCGCGCTCCCATGAGTGGTAGGGCCGGGCAAAATAGAACTTGGCATCAAGCGCCTTGGACAGGCTGCTGTGGCCAGCGAATTCCTTACCGTTGTCCGCAGTGATCGTGTGAACCAGGTGCCGATCTGCCTCCAGCCGGCGTCTGAGCGCAGCTCCGACATCTTCGGCCGTTTTCCTGTCGAGCCGTACCAGTCGGGTCATCTTCGAGGCGCGGTCCACCGCCGAAACCACTGCGCCGCTTTGACCCGCTCCAACGATCGTGTCCACCTCCCAGTCACCGATCCGCAACTTCTGTTCGACGATCGCGGGCCGCTCACTGATATCGACACGACCGGGAATGCGTCCTCGCCCGGCGTGCCGGCCGCCGCGCCAATTCGGTTTCTTCCCACGCCGCCGCAGACGTTTGTAAAGGCTGCCACCGGCCCTGCGGTCCGCGCGGACGTATTCGTAGATCCGCATCCGCCCCACCATGGCTTGGCCTTCCCGACGAAACCGACCCGAAATTTGCTCTGGGCTCCAGCCAGCCGCCAACTTCTCCTCGACCAATTGCCACAGGGCGGGTGTCATCTTCCTTGGCACCGATGACGCCCTGTGGCGGCGCTCTGTCGCCTTGTTATGGGCCTGTTTGTACCGGTAGCCCCGGCCGCCGCTGTTGCGCTGCATCTCTCGACGGATTGTCGTGTGATGGCGTCCGAGCTCACGCCCAATGTCTCTCTGCGAGAGGCCGCTTTTCTTCAACCCCCAAATCTGGCAACGTTCATCTTGGGTCAGGTGGTGGTAGCCGCGAGGCATAGGCGAATCTCCTTCTACAAGATTCTCGCCATCGCCTGGCCCGCCCGCAAGGAAGAATGCTCATCACGCTGCCGTTTTCACTGGTGCACTTAGGAATGGCACGGGGGCTCATTTAAAATCTCCCAATTAGTACTAATTAATGACCAATGCCATACCATTATAAGCGCAAAAGCCTGCGCTCGGGAACGCTAGCAAAAAAGCTACGTTACGTCATCTTCAAAATTCCGGTCATAAATTAGTAACGATAGGGGTTCGAAATTCTTTGATTTTCGACGAATTGAGCCTATATTGAAGGGGCTGGTTCGCCAGCTATGACGATAAATGACCTGTGAAATAAACCATTCGGACCCGGGGGCGGTACCCGGCGCCTCCACCATAATCCATCCTCTGCAGGATGGTTTTTGAAGGGGGCGAAATAGGATCGACGAGGGTGTAAAGACTGCGTTTTCGTTCGGCATGGTATCCACCGTTATCGGGCTAAACTTAATAGTTGCAAACGACAACTACGCGGAAGCTCGTCTCGCTGCCTAAGCGCGACTGCTTCACACTGAACTCCTGACGGATCGCTCTGTCAGGCGGGGTCCGGAGGCACCTGGCAACAGAAGCCTGCACCTGATTTTGCCCAATTGATTCCATCGGTTGGGCGCGTGTTAAGACAACAACCTGACTGCACCTGAGCGGGGCCAATGACGCAGAACGAACAACCAGAAGACCTGATCCGTTACGATGTCCTGACGCAGGAAGCATTGCGCGATGTTATCCGCAAAGTCCTTGAGGAAGTGTCTGCCGTCGGCTTGCCGGGAGAACATCACTTCTTCATTACCTTCAGAACCGATCATCCAGGTGTCCGTTTGTCTGCACGCATGCGAGAACGCTATCCGGAAGAGATGACCATCGTCATCCAGCATTCTTTCTGGGACCTCAATGTTTCTGAAAACCATTTCGAGATCGATCTGTCCTTTGACGACATTCTGGAACGGCTGCGTGTTCCGTTTTCATCCCTGAAGGGTTTCTTTGATCCACACGTTAAATTTGGTGTTCAGTTCGATACAGAATATCTCGAAGCAGCCAATGCAGATGAGGTTTCTGATGAAGAAGACGCTGAAGACAATCCTGACAATCTGCCCCAGGTAGCCCAGACCAGGGAAGTCACCAAGGCAAAGCCGAAAAAGAAAACCAGGAAAAAGTCAGAAGCCGAACCAGAAAAAGATGTCGGGTCTGATGTTGATGAAGAAACCGCCAGTGCGGAAATTGTCTCACTCGACCAGTTCCGCAAGAAGCAATAACACTACGCATGGCTGACCCGATAAACCTCCGACAGTTTCGAAAACGCAGGCAACGTGCGGAGAAAGAAAAAGCCGCAGACGACAACCGAAAACGACACGGTATTTCGTCGAAACTCAGAAAACAGGCCAAACTGACCAACACGGCCAGCATTACCAGGTTAGACGGAAAGCGTCTGACATCTGAAGAATGAGCCTGCGGAAACACTCGGTCAGTATTCGCGGCCACCGCACTTCTTTTTCGCTGGAAGAGGAGTTCTGGCAGGAACTCAGAAACATAGCAAAAGCGCGCCACGTACCATTAGCTCGCCTGATCACCGAGTTAGATGGAAGCCGACAACCCGAACAGAATCTGTCCTCGACTTTGCGAGTATTTGTGTTGGCAGAAGTTATGAAAAAATCCAGTTAACCAGAATCAACCACCTCAAAATATTAAAGACGCGGTCAATTCGTATTCAGAAAATTCTCGATATTTTGAATGATGTTTTCGCGCAGGGAGGGTGCTATTCCCTCATTGTCCGCTGGCTTTGCAGGTGGTAGCGGTTCACCTTCGATACCACTGCCTGTATTGCCAATCTCGCGTTCAACCGCTGCCGCCTCCGCAGCCAATCGACGTTCTTCTGCGGCTGCAGCTTCCGCTGCCCGTCGCCGTTCCTCCGCCTGCCGCAGGGCTTCAAGTTCAAATGCCTGTTCAGCAGCTCGTTTTGCCGCCGCCTGCCTCTCTGCTTCAAGCCTTGCCTGTTCTTCTGCTTTTCTCAGTTCCTCAAGCCGGCGCTGCTCTTCAGCCAGGCGACGGGCTTCCTCGGCCTTCCGCGCTTTCTCGGCCTCTATTCTTGCCAGCTCTTCGGCCTTTCTTTGTTCCTCCAGGCGTCGTGCTTCCTCTTCTCGGATTCGAGCTTCCTCTTCCAGCCGGGCACGATCATCCTGCAGTTTGCGGATAGCTTCCTCAATACGTTTTCGTTCATATACTTCCAGGGCACGCAGTGCTTCTTCTGCAACCCGTATCTCGTGTTGCTCGCGGGCGAAGTTAAATGCAATTTCGCGTTGAATTCGCTGCTTTTCGATCACCTGCGCTTCCAGAGTTTCTATTCGCCTCTGGCTGTTTTCGAAGGCCCGCAATGACAGATATCCCTCCAGTTGACTGGAATCGATCTCCCTACCCGGATTGGACAACTGCCCATCCCAGGAAATTGTGACAACCGGATCGGTTCCGGAAATCCTATCCCGCTTTCCGGGCTTGAAAGTGAGCAGCGTAGCAGCCTGCAGCATTCCACCTGACAAGTCCACTTCCATTGAACTGTTGAAATCCGTCTGCTCTGTTTCATGAACCAGATTACGTATCTTCAACCGGCCTCTGGTGACCGAAAACGGGGAGTCGATACTATCGATGTCGAAACCGGATACCAGAACCGTTTCATCAATCAATGCATTAATGCCTTCGGCGTAGATCTCAAAACCTTCGACATCCGTCTGCAACAGAATATCGGGAAACGAGTTCGGATCAATTCCTTCAATACTCAATCCCCCGAAGGAAACAATCCCATTGCCGGCAAGATTGGAGATCATTGCGGTTCTGCTTCGCCCGCTGGTTTCCAACGAACCGTTAAGGGACAATCGACCGCTTGCAAAGTCTGGCAAATCCATCAGGCTGCGCAGCCTGTCGATCTCAGCATTCTTTAGCGAGAACTGCACTGTACCAAGAACGGTACCTTCCACGTTTTTCACACTGGCGCTGCCTGAAAATTCACCGCCCATCGCAAGAAAGGACACATCGTTCAAGTCAACCGCACCATCCAGCATTACAAGTTCCGTCGCCGCACTTGAACCGGTGGTTCCCAGTCCGGTAGCAATATTTTCTGCCTCGATTTTGATCTTCGCATCGAACCCACTGTAAATGGACACGTTGAATTCCCGGTCCTGTTCGAGACCAAATGCCCCGGCACCCAGGAGATCTGATCTGCCAAACACACTGTCGGCAACGAGTGGCACAGAAAAATCGGAAAGGTTCAGATGGCCGGAAAGCTTGGGGCGCTGAACCCCTTCAAATTGATATTCAAGGTTGCCCTCCACCGTATTACCACCAACCTGCCCAGCAATGTCGTCAAATATTGCAGATGGATTTTTCTTGGAGAGCTTGAACTTCAACGAAACCGGCAATTCGATGTCGGGGGACAATCCAGGGACCGGAAAACCGGTCATTAACAGGTAAGGCGTCAGGTTGCCGGCACCTATTGTGACGTCAAGCGCGGCATCAATTTCCTGGCTTGTGATAAATTTTACGGTTCCTCCCGCTGAAACATTTGTTTTGGGACCAGACGCACCGAAATTTGTTTCAAATCCATCCGACACATTACCTTTCATGTCGATGTTGAACTTCGCCGGAATAGCCTCGGCATCGATCAAGACATCCGGTAACGTCTCGACTGACATCTGGCGGAATAACCTCGAACTCGAGGAGTTCGAAAAACTGGCGTTTGCTGTGATAGTGGCGTTTTCCGGTTCGGTGAAGCTGCCATCAAATGCAAGACGAGCCTCAACCGTTGTACCACCGGTTTCACCGTTGATCAGCAATTGTCCCTTGGTCTGGTCGTCTGCGGAACGTGTATCGAGTTCAACACTGAGTTCAGTGTTTTCAGTAAGTAGCCGGTCGCTAATCAAGTCATTCAGAAGAAAATGGTCACCGGTGAATCCAGCAGTGAATTTCAACAACTCCCTGGCATCGTCGGTTTTGATATCCAGTTTCAGGTTCCCGTCAGGATTGTTGAGTACATTTTCCAGACGACCGGTGCTGTTGACCTTTGATTGATAGAAATTGCCGGCGTTCAATCGCTCAATCGACACATTGCCTGCCTTAACCCTGACATGGGCATCTACATCACCGGCAACCACCGGATTGTCGCCCATTTGGGCTTCCAGCACATCTGCTTTGATACGGATATCAAGATCGTGACTTGCGAGTTCGGATTCTCCGGAACTGCGAATTAAGGAATACAACGCACGCAAATCCTGAATATTTACCCGGTTTCCGCGCAACTCCGCGATCAGGGCCGCGCGTTCATCCACCGGAGCCAGCCGCTGTAACTTGCCGCGCAGAACCGCATCATCCATTCGCAATTCCAAATTTTCCAGCAGAGCCTGGCGCTGCGTCAGCGTAACATCAGAATCCAGTCCGAGAACTTTCAGGCGGCGGATCTGTGCATCCACATCTCCGGACATCCATGCTGCCAGACCTGACGGCTGCCGAGAAGCAATCAGCATTTTTCCCGCAAAGCCGAAATTCTCGTTCAATCCAAGACGTCCATTTGCTTCGACAAGCGTATTACCCGGAAAAATCGCAGAGAAAGAACGCAGATCCCACCCCTTACCAAGCGGTCTCACAATGGTTTTCACATCCCTGATAAAGGTGTCTCCGGCAACAATGGCGGGCAGCACCGCATTGATTTCGCCAGTACCTGTTGGAACAGGAATGCGCTCAAGGATCGATCTGACAACAGCAATCCTGCGTTCAAAACTGGGTACATCCGTCGGAGTTACCGATTGATCAAAACGGTCAAGATCGATCTGTCTGCCATCAGCAAAGAAGCGGAAAAATACGTTGTCCTGAATGAAAACCCGGCCATGACCTGTAAGGGTGTATGGGTGCTCCCGATCACCAATTTCCATACGATACTCGGGAATATCCACCAATTTGGGCGTCACAGAAAACACACCGTCAGAATGGACCGGCAAAGGCTTTGCGGCACTGCCAAATCCGGCGAGGCGTGATTGTGAATAGGGTGCGAAATGAAACTGACCGCCCCAGTTCAACACATCCTTCTCAAGCTTCACAGGTCCATCCATCAATAACTTGTAGGGCTGATCGCGGCGCGTTGCTTCTATCTTCAATCGAACCGAACGTTCGTTAGCCTGAAATGTTCCGGTGGAAATTTTCAGATCAGAGGCATTTCCATCTATCTCCGCACTCGCGTCGATACGCCAGGGGCCCAATACAGAGCGAGCTGAGAGGTCTCCCTGAATATTTTCGAAAGTCAGTTGACGGTCACCTGCCAATCCGTCGACTATGATGGAACCGTTCTCCACCGACAATTTCTCGATATTTATCTGTTCCGGGTTCACCACCACTTCCTGGGGCGAAGTCCATGCAATCGTACCATTGTCTGCTACCTTGAGATTCACCTTGGGTCGCAGCATGGCCATTTCGACTATGCGTACTTCTCCGGACAAAAATGGAAACAGTTCCATGTTCAGCGAAAACCGTTCAACCGTCATCAACGGTGTGCCATCCTCATTCTGCCCGACCTTGAGTTCTTCAAAACTGACAAATGGCAAGGGCAAAAGCCGCAGGTTTGATTTTCCTCCGACGGTTACCGGCTGACCGACAATTCGCGATGCCTGTCGTTCAAAATCAGCGGTAAAGCGTTCCCAGTTGACGAAATATGGCGCTAACAGTGCCGAGAACAGAGCGACCACCACCAGCGAGCCAACCAGGACAAAAAAACGGAATAACCAATTCATCGCTTGTTTCCGGGAACCCTAGTGCGTGTCTCGTATCCTAAACATCAAAGCCCAGAACTTTGCCAGGATTCATGATGTTGTCTGGATCAATTGCATGTTTTATTGACTTCATTATGTCAGCGCCTGCCCCGTGTTCGAGGCGCACAAAGCGTCGTTTGCCCTGTCCAATTCCGTGTTCTCCGGTACAGGTGCCTTCCATCGAGAGTGCCCGCATCGCCATTTTCTCAATAACTTCCTCAGCCCGGGCAATTTCTTCAGCGTCGTCAGGGTTGATCAGTAAGAGACAATGGAAATTACCATCTCCGACATGGCCAACCACCGGACCGTAAAGCCCTGCATCCTCGATATCCTTTTGCGCTTCTATTACGCATTCAGCAAGTCGCGAAATAGGCACACATACATCGGTACTGATACCCTCTCTACCGGGCCGTGAAGCCATGACCGCCCAATAAGCATCATGTCTGGCTTTCCACAAACGGCTGTGCTCTTCGGTGGTTGTCACCCATTCAAACCCTGTGCCGCCGCAATCCTTCGCAATTTCTCCAAACAGTTCTGCCTGTTCGGCTACCGCTGCCTCCCTGCCATGAAACTCCAGGAGCAACAATGGTTGTTCGGGATTGGAAAGTCCCGAGTAGGCATTCACTGATTTGACAGTGTCCGTATCCAGCAGTTCAATTCTGGCAACGGGAATACCAGTCTGCATGGTAAGGATGGTCGTTTCACAGGCTGATTCAACCGAAGGAAACGAACAAACAGCCGCTGACATTGCCTCCGGAATACCATAAAGCCGCAAGGTAAGCTCGGTGATAATTCCCAGGGTTCCCTCTGATCCGACAAGCAGTTTTGTCAGATCGTATCCAGCCGATGTTTTGCGGGCGCGCCGCGCCGTCCTGACGATCCGTCCATCCGGCATGACTGCCGTCACGTTGATTACATTCTCGCGCATCGTACCATACCTGACGGCATTCGTGCCCGAAGCGCGAGTGGCTGCCATACCACCGAGAGAAGCATTCGCACCGGGGTCAATGGGAAAGAACAGGCCCGTGTCCCGCAGGTATTCGTTCAGGGCTTCGCGGGTGACCCCTGGCTGAACAACGCAATCCAGGTCCTCGGCATTGACCGACAGGATCTCGTTCATGTCATTCAAATCTATAGAAATTCCGCCAGCCGGCGCATTGACCCCTCCTTCAAGGGACGTCCCGGTTCCATAAGGAATTATTGGCACCTTGTGTTGCGCACATACACGCACGGTTTCCTGAACATCCTCTGTCGAACCTGCAAATACCACGGCGTCCGGTAACTGGGCCGGAATGTATGTAGTAGTGTGTGCATGCTGTTCACGCAGGGCCTGAGAGGTCTTCAGTTTTTCGCCAAACCTTTGCTGGAGAATAGCAATGGCTGTCGCAATGCCATCTTCATTGCGTTCAAAAACTTCGAGATCTTCTAGAGCCAAGGGTTTTCTCCTGTTGTACCACTGTCGACATCCTGAATGCAGGTTTCTAACGTAAATTACTGCAACCTTACATGCAAACGCCAATCTCGTTTTCACGAATCTGCAATCAACGCATTTAGCCGAAAATACCGTATCTGGAGTTGCGCATACCCACTCAATGTGAAAAACAGGAATCAATGTAACGACTCGGCCCATACCATGCCGGAAATAATCAAACGGCTGCCTGCCCTCATATACAACTGGATTGAACCGAACCTGTCGGATTTCAATCAGGAAAAACAATTGTCTGTTTGGGTGGTTGCAGTTCTGGTCGGATTTACGGTTTCGATAGCGACAATAATCTTTCGTGAACTGATCGGTCTGGTCCAGCTGGTCTGGTTGTTCGACCGTTCCGAGAATGTCGTCTCAGCAACTGTATCTCTGCCCTGGTATGTCATTTTGCTGGCTCCGGCTGTCGGTGGTGCCATTGTTGGCTGGGGACTGATCACCCTTCTGCCGACCCGACGCACCGGCGGTGTTGCCGACGTAATAGAGGCACGGGCACTGGATGGGCGGGAACTTGAGATGAAGCCTGCATTATGGTCGGCCGGCATTACGGCAGTGTCACTGGGTGCTGGCGGCAGTGCAGGCCGCGAAGGCCCGATGGTGCATTTGGGCGCTGCACTGACGACTGGTCTTACGGAACGGTTCCAACTTCCGGCCTGGTCGAGGAAAACACTCCTGGGATGTGGGGCGGCGGCGGCCGTTTCGGCTTCTTTTAACGCACCGATTGCCGGTGTGTTGTTTGCACACGAAATTGTTCTTGGCCATTACGCACGACGTTCGTTCGTGCCAATTGTGATTTCTGCAGTCGGTGGCACCCTGCTTTCCCGGATCTGGTTTGGTGATGTCGCTGCATTTTCGATACCCGATTATCAGATCACTTCATTTTGGGAATTCCCGGCCTTTGCCATCCTGGGATTGGTTTGCGCCGTCGTGTCAGTCATTTTTCAGTTTGCACTGGTGGGTACAGACTACGTCGCACGGAACATCATCATCTCATTGTTTTATCGACCTATCGTCGGTGGTCTCATGATTGGTGCAATTGCTGTCTTTTTCCCGGAAATTCTGGGCGTTGGTTATGAAGCGACGGATATGGCATTGAAGAACCAGCTCGGTCTGGAACTCCTGCTTACCCTGATAGTTATGAAGACCGCTGCGACTGCCATTACCCTGGCGTCCCGCTTTGGCGGCGGAGTTTTTTCACCAGCGCTGTATCTGGGCGCTATGACAGGCGGTGCATTTGGCCTGATCGCCTCTTCGGTATTCCCGGAATTCTCATCGAGTGAAGGCCTATACGCAATACTAGGGATGGGCGCGGTTGCAGCGGCTGTAATCGGCGCTCCTTTTTCGACCACCATGATCGTATTTGAGCTGACCGGTGGTTATGCTCTGTCGATTGCTCTGTTATTGGCGGTATCAATTTCGACCGGCATCAACCAGGCAATTCACGGACACTCCTTTTTTGAGTGGCAGTTGGAAATGCGGGGCTTGTTCCTGCGGGATGGCCCGCACAAATACGTTATGCGGATTACCAAAGTGTCAGATTTTTACACGCCGCGAGAAGAAGATGGTGCACCACCTCGACTGGAACCGGACGAACAGGGTAACCTGCCGACACATCTTCTGTTGAGCGATAATCTGGAATCAACCTTAGAGCGTGTTCGCATCACGTGAATTCACAGCCGACTGCCCTGAAGAAATTCCGGCACTCCATTGGCGTGAACATATGGCAGACCTCTCCGATTGCCTTCCAGACATCATCGAAGGTTCTGGCGCCTGCCTTCCTCAGATGAGCCTTGAGCTTCGAAAAGGCCATTTCAATGGCATTGAGATCTGGGGAATATTTCGGCAGGAACAAAAACCATGCGCCGATATCTCGCAAGATCTGCTCGGCTTTTTCGCTCTTGTGAGCGGCTAGGTGGTCAAGGATTACGACATCTCTCTTTTCCAGTTCTGGCGCCAACTGTGTCTCAACATAAATCTCAAAGATTTCTTTGGTCATGGCCCGGTCAATAACCCAGGGCGCAACCAGTCCATGACTGCGCAGGCCTGCGATAAGTGTCTGCTTCTTCCAGTGGCCATGAGGGACAAAATCTATGAGGCGCTCTCCTGTTGGGGCCCATCCAGTTTGCTTGGCCATTTTGGTGTTTGTGGACGTCTCATCAATGAAGACAAGTTTTTCAATCGACCGATTCAAAAACGGAACACGCCTTGTCTTCCAGAGTTCGCGGTCTTTTTTCACGTCGATGCGGTGTTGCTCCTTGGCATAAATAGTCTTTTTTTATGCGACAACCCGAAACTGCGCACAACATGCCAGACAGGCGAATGATGGACATTGAGGTTGAATTTTTCGTTCAGCTCCGCACAAAGCTTACGGATTGTAATGTCCTTTTGTTCATCAACCCGTTTTCGAAGCCAGTCTTTATAGGGTGAAAGCTTGCCATGGCCTGTTTTTCCCGGGTTATGTTTTGGAGCAAGCGAGCCAGTTTCACGTTTCAACTTCACCATATCATTCACAAATTTGACGGAGACTTTGAAATGGGCAGCCGTTCCACGATGAGTGTGGCCTTCTTCTACATGAGCTACAACACGTTTACGCAATTCAATCGGATGGGGCTTGGGCATTGAAAATCCTTGGCTTCGAACCGAATCAGGTCACCCCAATCAGAATCATATTCGCGCACGGAAAGAAACTGAATCTACTCGACACAAACACGCTCTAAGAGTTTGCACAATCGCACCAATGATCCATCTTGGATTTCTTCTGCCACACGCAGATCAGGCAGCAGAGCGACCCCCAACCCCTCCAGGGTGCAAGCGGCGATGGCATCAAGTGTATTGCAGCGAAAACTGGATTGGAATTTCAAGATCGCCGATTTCGCCTGATTTTTGGCAGGAATAACATGGTGAATTACCGAAGGCTCCCGCTCATGGGCGATATAGGGCAAGCCCTGAACCCACTGTACAAAGTCTGGAGTGTCAAAACGCGGAGCTTGAGCCATGAGCGAGGGAGCAACACACAAGATGTCACGCAATGAACCTACTTTGCGACTGTGAAGGCTGCTATCAGGCAAAGATCCAACGGTGATTGATACGTCAATTCCTTCTGCGATCAATTCCAATCGTGCATCATCCGCAATCACCGTTGGCTCAAGCTTTGGAAACTTTCGCACAACATTTGCCATTGCAGGCGCAATTATCGGCTTGATCAGGGCATGGGGTGCGGTGATGGTGATTGGCCCGGAAGGTGTGGCACCAAACGCTTCCATTTCAGTTGAGGCCTGCTTCGACAAGGTGAGCATCTCTTTACAACGCTTGTAATACCGTTCTCCTGCAGGGGTAAGCGACAGACGCCGTGTTGTGCGCACAGCCAATTTAACTCCGAGTTGCCCTTCCAATCGCTTAAGGTTTTGACTTACCGCCGATTTCGCCAGATCCAATTCATCTGCAGCTCGGGTTATTGAGCTGGTTTCCGCGATTGTGACAAAGCTTAAGGGGAGCGCTGAAAGCATATTGTTTGTTCTTTTTTTATGAACAGTAATTTTATTATTAATATGTTTTTTGAATAATTTAAATCCCCTAAATTCAACTCATCAAGAGATGCAGACAAACGAAATCGGAGATCAAAAATGAATAAGGCAACTTCCCTCTATCTTGCCGCAGCTTTGGCTTTTGGCCTGACAACACAGTCCCCAGCGGCGGATTCTGCTGCTGAACGCGCAGCCAGTGAAACTGCTCTCAGCATTGCTGTTGCCAAAGGAAGCCTTGCATGGCGGACCGCTTTCAATGCAGGCGATCCTGCCGCTGCTGCCGCCCTGTACGAAGAAGACGCCATCATGGTCGTCAAGCCATTTGGCACATTTAAAGGTCGCGAAGCGATTCAAGCGTTTTGGACGGACATTATTTCAAAAGGTTTTGACGATGTCGTCTATTTCAACACGACTACCAGAGTTGTTGATCAATCGCTGACCAGCGTCAGTGTTTCTGCAAAGTGGCAAATGAACCATGCAAGCGGTATCATTACAAACGAATTGTGGGTGTTACAGCCGGATGGGACCGCGCTGTTGCGTGAGGACCACTTCGAGATAGCTCAGTAACAATCTGAAAGAACCCGTCTTCCAGTAAACAGGATTAGTCCCATGCCAAAATTTGAAACTCTCATTCTCTATGTCGCCAACCCTGAAGCGCAACGAGAGTTTTATTGCAGCATTCTGGGCATGACTGATCAGGGGGACGGGCGCATTGGTTACTCCCCTGATGAAGTGTCTCTGAAGTTTTTGAAGGCAAACACATCATACGCACCGCAGCCTTCGGATCTGTATTGGAAAATTGCGTTGTCAGTTCCCGATATTGATCTGGCATGCGAGCAACTCAATAAACGAGGTGTCTCGTGCAGCAAACCCGACCAGTTCCGTGACATTGGGTACCTGGCTCATTTTCAGGATCCAGAAAGTTTTACGGTGGAGCTTATTGACCACTGGTTCAAAGGAGATGGCATGAATGGGGTGTGAGCGGTCATGCATCCCGACTCGGATAGAGTGCTGGGAGAGGCGGATAGGCTGCAGGCTGGATGTCATCTTAGGGCATTGCGACCCTGTAAAGGAGATTACCCGCCGCCTGTATCTGAACGACCAGCGTGAGGCCCGGTTCGGTCCGGTGACCTCGTATAGGAGTTTGGCGTGGCCGTTCACACCCTTGTCAGGGTTCCGCCGCTCACCAACGGGAGAAGTTTAGCCATGTCCTTTATCGGTGTCGATCTTCACACGACGTCTTTCACGGTCTGCCGGCTTGAAGCTGACGGCAGCGAGATATTTGAAACCTACCAGCTGGCAGCGGCCGATCTGGAACGGTTCTGCCTGAGCCTTGATGCGGACGACGAGATTGCCGTGGAGGCGACGGGCAATTCGGCCTGGTTTCGTGACGAGGTGGTCGCTTGCGTCGGCCGTGTTGTCGTGGTCAACCCGAGGCAGTTCGGCGTGATCCGCAAGTCGGTGAAGAAGACGGACAGGAACGATGCCCGGGCACTGGCCTTCTTCCTGTCGAAGGACATGCTGCCCGAGACGCGTGTGAAGACGGTTGCCGAGAGCGAGTTGGCGTCACTCACCCACACGCGCGATCTTCTGGTCAAGCAGCGCACCCGGCTCATCAACAAGATCCATGCGCTGCACACGCGCCACGGCGTCAAGCTGAAGAAGGAAAGCCTGGGCTCGAAGCGGCGGCTCAATGCTCTGGAGGTCGGCCGGTTCTCGACACTGGAACAGGTCGAGTTGAAGGCCCTGCGCGACCAGGCGCTGAGGCTTATGGCGACGATTGGCGAACTGGACGGTGCGATCGAAGAGGCCGCCCGGGAACTGGATGGCTACGACGGCCTCGTCTCAATCAAGGGCATCGGTCCGCGCTCGGCGGCCGTGCTCCTGTCGGGGATCGGCAACGTCGATGACTTCGAGGACGCCGACAAGCTGGCTGCCTATGTGGGCATCGTCCCGCGCGTCAGCCAGTCGAACGAAACCGACAACCGGGGGCGGATCACCAAACGCGGCAACAAGCTGATGCGCACCACGCTGGTTCAGTGCACGCTCATTGCCATCCGATACTCGGGCTACCTCAATGCCTTCTACCAACGCATCAAGGCCAGGCGCGGGGCCGGCAAGGCGATCATCGCGACCGCACGTAAACTGCTCGCGATCATCTACGACACGCTCAAGAACGGCTGGGTCTTCGAGGACTTTCCGGCCTTCAAGATCGCGGGGCAGAACATTCCCGCTGGACAACCATCATAGGAGAACGGCCGGATGATGCATTAGACAAATCCCAGCTGGGCGGCGGGGCACATCTCAGTATAATCACGTTACGCACCGCCGACATCAGCGCCGTTGAATCTGAAATATTAAGTTGGGGAGCAACACCCCTGTCAGTACAGCCAGTCGACCCACTTGGATTCACGTTATATTTCTACGCGTTCACTGACGAAACGCCGCCAAACAGTGATGATCTTACTGCCATCGAAAACCGTGCATGGGTTTATCGTCGTCCCTATTCATTGCTGGAACTTCAACATGTTCACGCGATGAACTGTGAGGAAGCCCCACAAGATAGGTCGGGTGGATATGGCGGCATCATAATTGGATCAACAACTGAAAACTTGAATTCTCGACGTCTGAAAATATCAAGCGAAGTTGAATAACAGACATCCGTGTTTCATTCTTACCACTGCGTTTAGATGGTCTTATCGTTTTGGCCGACGGCGATAACCCGTATCTACGCTGACATCATCAATCCTGATGGTTATCGAAACCGCAGTATAATTTCCGCATCGTTCCACTATTCGCCAATCAGAAACTCAAGCGTCCTGCGAAGCAGTGCCTGCGCTTCTGATGTCCCTCCGGGCATTTCTGTGCCTCGATTGTACATATCATAACCAAGCAGAAGAACGCCGATCATCTCTGCCCGTTCTTCGGCTTGAGGACCGGGAAGCAGTTTGATGATTGGGTTCAGTACCTGTTCCCGTAATGCCGCTCTCACCAGCGGACCTGCCACCTGGCTGTGCAGGGTGCGGATCACGACCAAAGTGGGGTCATACGTTTTGGCGATATACGCATTGCGTTTGATCTCCAGAATCCGGTCGATGAAACCGGCGACCCCATCTTCCAGAAGTTCGTCGTAGCGCAGTGTTGGGATTATTACTTCTTTGAACAGGCCTTCCTTGGAGCCGAAATATCGGTTGATCAGCGCTACATTGACCCCTGCTTCATCGGCGATCTGGCGCAACCCGGCAGCATCATAACCATGTTCTGCGAACTGATTTCGAGCGGCCAGCGCGATTGCATCGCGCGTTGCTGAACTGTCTCTTTTTCGATTTGCAGCCATGAATCTTCTATACGAACAAAATTTGTAAACACCTGTTGACAAGTGTAATTTGATTGCTATGTAAACAGCAGTTTACAATATTTCGAGGACAATGCCATGCCTTCTTCAAAGAAAACGACCAAATCAACCGTTATGGTGACCGGGGCGACTGGCTATGTAGCAGGTTGGATCGTGAAAGATTTGCTTGATGGTGGTCACACTGTTCATGCGCCGGTGCGAAACCCGGATGATGCTGACAAGCTGCAACACCTTAGAGCGTGTTCGCATCACGTGAATTCACAGCCGACTGCCCTGAAGAAATTCCGGCACTCCATTGGCGTGAACATATGGCAGACCTCTCCGATTGCCTTCCAGACATCATCGAAGGTTCTGGCGCCTGCCTTCCTCAGATGAGCCTTGAGCTTCGAAAAGGCCATTTCAATGGCATTGAGATCTGGGGAATATTTCGGCAGGAACAAAAACCATGCGCCGATATCTCGCAAGATCTGCTCGGCTTTTTCGCTCTTGTGAGCGGCTAGGTGGTCAAGGATTACGACATCTCTCTTTTCCAGTTCTGGCGCCAACTGTGTCTCAACATAAATCTCAAAGATTTCTTTGGTCATGGCCCGGTCAATAACCCAGGGCGCAACCAGTCCATGACTGCGCAGGCCTGCGATAAGTGTCTGCTTCTTCCAGTGGCCATGAGGGACAAAATCTATGAGGCGCTCTCCTGTTGGGGCCCATCCAGTTTGCTTGGCCATTTTGGTGTTTGTGGACGTCTCATCAATGAAGACAAGTTTTTCAATCGACCGATTCAAAAACGGAACACGCCTTGTCTTCCAGAGTTCGCGGTCTTTTTTCACGTCGATGCGGTGTTGCTCCTTGGCATAAATAGTCTTTTTTTATGCGACAACCCGAAACTGCGCACAACATGCCAGACAGGCGAATGATGGACATTGAGGTTGAATTTTTCGTTCAGCTCCGCACAAAGCTTACGGATTGTAATGTCCTTTTGTTCATCAACCCGTTTTCGAAGCCAGTCTTTATAGGGTGAAAGCTTGCCATGGCCTGTTTTTCCCGGGTTATGTTTTGGAGCAAGCGAGCCAGTTTCACGTTTCAACTTCACCATATCATTCACAAATTTGACGGAGACTTTGAAATGGGCAGCCGTTCCACGATGAGTGTGGCCTTCTTCTACATGAGCTACAACACGTTTACGCAATTCAATCGGATGGGGCTTGGGCATTGAAAATCCTTGGCTTCGAACCGAATCAGGTCACCCCAATCAGAATCATATTCGCGCACGGAAAGAAACTGAATCTACTCGACACAAACACGCTCTAATGCGCTTGCAGATGCGGGAAAAGGCAAGATCAAATTTTTCAAAGCGGATTTAATGGAACCCGGTTCTTATGACGAGGCTGCAAAGGGATGCAGCATTGTATTCCACGCCGCTTCACCATTCACCATTGACGTGAAGGACCCGCAGACGGAATTGATTGATCCTGCATTGCTGGGAACAAAAAACGTTCTTACCGCAGCGAGCAACTCGAAGAGTGTGAAACGGGTTGTGCTTACCAGTTCCTGCGCTGCCATATACACAGATGCTGTTGACTGCGCATCGGCACCCAATGGAATCTTGATGAGGTGGACGCCCCCTCATACCGGCAAATGAATTGTCGTAAGGTGGTTGTTGATGAATGAACCACAAATAACGAAGGAGCGTCCTTATGAAAGTTACCACGATCGGGCTTGATCTTGCCAAAAGTGTCTTCCAGGTTCACGGTGTTGACGATGATGGCAGTGTTATCGTGATCAAAAGGTTGCGGCGAAAACAGTTGAAAGGCTTTTTCTCGAAACTGCCAGCTTGCCTTGTCGGCATGGAGGCTTGTGCCACTGCCCATTATTGGGCTCGCACCCTGGCAGCCTTTGGTCATGAGGTCAGACTGATGCCTCCTGCCTACGTCAAGGCCTACGTAAAGCGGGGCAAGAATGACGCTGCCGATGCTGAAGCGATTTGCGAGGCTGTCAGGCGGCCCACCATGCGTTTCGTGCCTGTCAAAACACCTGAGCAGCAAAGTATCCTGATGATACACCGAACCCGTTCTCTGATTGTGCGGCAACGCACCATGGCAGCCAATGCACTGCGTGCTCATTGTGCAGAGTTCGGTCTTGTCACCACCCCCGGCGTCAGGAACATCGTCAAGCTGGCTCATTCCATCTTCAACGAAAACGACGAGAAGCATGTCCTGCCGGCTATTGCACAAGTCGCGCTGGCAACGCTTGCCCGTCGCTTGCTCGAACTGGAGGAAGAATTGCAGGCTCTTGAGAAGGTCCTGCGTGACTGGCACCGGCAAAATGAAGCCAGCAGGCGCCTGGCAGCCATTCCGGGTATTGGTGTGATCACAGCCACTGCACTGATGGCAACCGTCAGCGATCCGGGACAATTCAAAAGCGGACGGCAGTTCGCCGCATGGCTTGGCCTGGTCCCCAAACAGCATTCAAGCGGTGACAAAGTAAGGCTCGCTGGCATATCAAAGCAGGGAGACCGGTATATTCGCCGCCTGCTTGTCATTGGTGCGACAGCTGTTATTCGCCACAATCGAAACAAGAAGAGCCCGACCGCGGTCTGGATCAATGGTCTGCTGGAAAAGAAACCTGTGAGACTGGTCTCTGTCGCATTGGCCAACAAGACCGCTCGCATCGCCTGGGTTCTTATGACCAGAGGACAGCGCTATAACCCCTTGCGAATCAGCGCCGCTTGAAGGCAAGGCACAGAAATTGGTAATGGCAGAAAGTGATGTGACATGATCAGCCAAAAACGAGGTTACACCGTGTGATTCAATGCGCCCCATGAGCGCGTCATCTTGATCAGGAACCTCGTTTGCGGATTTCCATCAGGGCCAGCGATCTATCAAATATCGCATCAACAGGCCGGACATATGAAAGCAACCGATCAAAACATCAAAAAATGTCTTGCCAATCCGGGGCGTCCACATATGAATGAAGACATTTGGAACACGACCGCATCACTCGAGTATCAACCGTATTCCTATTCCAAGACGGTTGCCGAGCGGGAAGCCTGGAATATTGCAGAAGGGCAATCACAATGGGATCTGGTTGTCATCAATCCCTGCCTGGTCATGGGACCTGCCATAGGCGGAATGCCCACCTCGGAATCGTTCAACATCATGCGGCAGGTAGGCGAAGGCGCATTCAAGAGTGGTGCCCCGAAGCTTGGTCTGGGCGTTGTCGATGTACGCGATGTGGCCAAAGCCCATTTGGCCGCTGCGTTTACCCCCAATGCCGCTGGCAGATATGTGACCGTGGCTCACGACACCGATATGTTCGAGGCATTGAATAAGCTTCAAGAGAAATACGGCAAGGATTGGGGCATTCCCAAAGGTGCCGCGCCCAAATTCCTGATCTGGCTCATTGGTCCATTCGTCGGACTGCCGCGAAAGTTCGTATCTCGCACTGTCAATCATGAATGGAAGTCTGATAATTCAAAATCGATCCAAGAGTTGGGAATGAGCTATCGTCCAATGAAAGAGACAATGGAAGACATGTTCCAATACATGATTGATGCTGGCTACTTCATAAAAGCTTGAACGACCTGGTAAAATCAGGGCTGGCGCGGACGGACGAAACTATCGCCAACTTGCATTCATCGCCAATCCTGTTTTGCATAATCGTCGTTGCAGAGTTGTTTCGTTACTGTCGAGCCTGCTGAGTCTGGGCAAAATCCGCCGGATTTGCAAATATCATCACCGGAGGGCGGGAATGGAACTGACTCCGTCTCTGATCAGAATGTGCGCACTGATCCTTCAGGCATATTTTACCCTTGTAGCTGAGGTTTAACGAACAAATCCAACTCGAAGTGAGAACCAAATGAAACGGGAACTGCCGATAGTGGATGATTGGTTCACCATCGATCCGGTCGACGAATATGGTATTCAGTGGATCAGAGAACCCTATGTTCATGATTACGGTTGCGGGAGCATTTGGCTGGTGAATGGCCGGGAGCGGAACCTGTTGGTTGAAACCGGATCCGGTGTCGCGCCCTTGAGAGCGTTTTTGGAAACAACCACAGACAAACCGATTATCGCATTCGCTTCAGTTGGTTATTATGATCACGCGGGCGGCCTTTCTCAATTTGACGAGCGGCTGATCCAAGAAGCCGAGGCATTCAGGGTAATGCATCCAACGAGACACAATACTGTCAGTGATTACTACATGCCTCAGTCATTTACTGCACGCCCCAATTCTGAATTTGACCCTCAAACATATGTTCAACCCAGCACCGAGCCGACGCGTCTTTTGAAAGATGGTGACTTTATTGATTTGGGCGATCGGAAGTTTGAAGTCATCCACTTGCCGGGCGTGACCAAAGGCGCGAGTGCATTATTTGAACGGGAAACCGGGGCCCTGTTCACCGGCGAGGCTTTCGTGTGGTCCATACGCGGGGTCTATGATGGTGAACCTGAAGATCGAAGCGATGACGCTGATCGGGAGGATTTCAAGAATTCGATTAAACGGTTGGCGGCACTGCCCGTTAACGCAGTTTATCCGGGACACCGGGGACGCAGCGATGCAAAAACGATGCATGATGTAATCGAGGCATACCTGAACAGCAATTTGTGACGATGAATTTTCAAGTGTCCATGTTGGGTTGAACGCGACCGACGGAAGTGGCCTGCTTCGTGTTCACGACTGGCATTACACCATTTTCAACTCATTGAGCACCAGTTAGTTGTCACCGTCCAAAGCGGTCGTTGCCCGTAATGACGGAATACCAATTGGCTTCCCGAAACCGATATTCGTTCAAGTCGCTGTAACACGGCAAAAGCCCGTTACCGGACACATCAATTCTCAACCGGTGCCTGATGAATTCGTTTGATCGCTTCGTGGAAAGAAGGTGACAACGGTGTCTTTGCCGGTGTCTGTAACAATGCCCCGAAGTCTGATGCCGTGAAATTGGAAGAAGACACACTTTCTGATGTCATTCCAATTCCGAAGATGGAGGCAAGGGGTCCAAATTGCTTTTTAAGGTTGGTATCTGTCCATGACTTGGCGACCGACTTAGCCGCAGCTTTGCCAGCTTGTTGCGCAAATTCATCAGGGTCGTAATCGAGTTTGCAGAGCTGAGCAGCTTTTTCTTTCGCCTGATTTGGGGATTGATTGAGCAATGCATCTTCATCGCCTATCGCATCAGCAACCTGGCCCATCATCAGAGTTGAATAGCACCAGATTTTATTCTCTTCGCGTTTGAAGTCGGCAATTGCCTTTAGCAAAATGCCCATGCTGGAGTTCAGTCCAGGTGTTTTTGATCCTACCTTAGAATAAAGCTTGTACATCCTGTCTATTTTATCGAAATCGGCGGCGAGGCTTTCAAGTGAAGCGCCTTTGGCTAAAAACCCTTCATCAACATAATACCCCGCGAATCCATATTCTGTATTCTCGCGTGCCACCCACAGCCATTCGGGTGCGGTCTCTGCCGTGATCATCCAGTTATGTTGAATACCAAACCGGTTTTGCAATTGGCGAATATGCTCGGTCCAGTATTCTGGCGGGACAGCGCTTTCCCTGGTTCCATCCAGATTGTCAGCATGGGCCAGTAGGCCATCTACTGCGTTTCTTGCATCGTCCAAGACCAACCCTTCTGCCATCACGGCAGCAACGTCAAAATGGAATGTATCCGACACTCCTCCAGTACCCAGAGCCCTAATCCATCGGTTTACGATGTCAAATATGACCTGTTCCTTGATTTCATCACCCATAGGCGAAAAACTGGAGCGCTGCATATATACATTAACCCCGGGGCTGACACTGCCCTTAACGCCCGCACCTAGTGTCGCCAGAGTGCGAAAACCGTTGATTCTTGTTACCAACTCCCACGAGTGTCGCCTGGAATTTTCTTCCTCACTTTGCAATTCCGCCTCTGCAGCAACAGCTCGCAGGTAGTCAATCCATTTGCTTACATAGGATGCAGTCAGTATGTCTGGAGAAAATGTGCCATGGTCAAAATACAAATCGAGCTGGCCTGCCAATCCCCATCCCACGTTGCGCGCGTTTAGCCAATAGATATCCCGTTCGACAATGTTGTGGCGGAGTACCAAACCACCATAGTCTGATGGCCCCGCATGGGTGCCAGTCCGTATAACGAGATAGAGTTTTGGATCGACCCTTACGGGCTCTCGCGGGGGAACGTAACTTTGTTGATCAACCAATGACGACTTGGAAAGTTCGACATTCACTTCACGGATTCTGCGTTGCTCACTCAGACTTGCATCTTCATTGGATGAATTTTCAGATGGCGTCAGATTGAGTTCCGCATCACCAAGCGTGTAGGTCAATGTGGTGTGGGAACTGAGTGAACGGCCGATTTTTTCATAGATCAGATCAAGGTCGTCTACTTTGGTGATTTTCATCGAAATGCCACCGGTCGCAGTGGCGATGCGATTTAACAGATCCACATTTGCTTCTTCACCGAGCGCTACTCCTATAACCCGGATATTTTTCGCTTTTAGATTTGCGATTACATCGGCTTCAGAACCGCCGACGGTGTCCTCACCATCAGTAAGCAGAACGATCGTTCCTCCACTCAACACATCATCGGCCGCTGCCGTATTCAGTGCCACAAAAATTCCGGTATCAGAACGGGAAACCAAGTTGGATGCTGCTGTGCGGATATCATCTCCAGATCCAAGTGGCTGCAAGGGAACTTCAACCTTGCTGCCGTAAGCAAAACTGATCAATCCGACCAGCATGTCGGAAGCAAGGCTTTCAGCAAGTCTGATGACCGCTTGTTTTGCAATTTCAAATGCACCGATGGTTACCATGCTACCGCTGACATCGCTTACAATCGATACGGCTGCGCCCTCCCGGTGAAGCTTGGAAACCATCACGCTGACTGGTTTCGCATTATCTCTCACCTTAAAATGCTGAGGCAGGATAGCGACATTTCCGGGATCATCCAAACTGAGTTGCACATTTATTCGAGGATATTGGGATGCATCAACTCTGGCAATTTTCATCCCTGTTACCGTGGCTGGGTCCAACGGCTCCAAATCGAGAATCTCCGGGCTCGGCACATTCCTCGTAATGCCGGGGCTCTCCCCCTTTACTGAAAACGGTTTTCCTGAAACCAGCTCCTCCTCTACAATCAGAAAGGGGGTCCAAACTGGAATATCATTTGGTTTTACCTGCCCGTTCAACACGGCAAGTGGATCATGCGTTGGAAAAAAAATTCAGACTGATATCACGGCCTGCGGTTTCGCCTACCCAGTTTAACAATTGTGTATTGGTGCCGTCGGCGCCCCGCATCCATAATTCGATACCCGTTCCGTGCGGCGGAGTTTTTCCAAAAGCATATCTCGAATCAATAGGAGCTGAATCTGGAAACGTGGGATCAAAATACAGGCTATCCTCGCCTTCTTTGTCTGCGGTGACAAATACCCTGCGTGTATCGGGATTCTCCTCTGCCCAGCCAGAATAACTGTTTGACCAGAATTTGTTGAGAGCCTGGCGTACCGCCCCTACCTTGCCCTGCATGATCTCAACCTTCGCCAGGATATTATCGATCATTTCCTTGCGTTCTAATTTTACCTCCTCTGGATCGAGGTCAAGCCGTCGAGTGATTTCTTCCAGCACTTCGCTTTGTACGGGTTCAAATGAACCGCTAGATCGGATGTTTTCGTGATCGTTTTCATAATAGTATCCAACTTCCCAACCTTGCGCTTCAAGCAGAGCCCCCAAAAGAAAGCTGCGGTCTGCTGAATTGCCTATCCGGCTGCGTAATACCGTTTCGGGTGATTGTCTGCGGCCGAAGTAAGGTGAATACACAGTTCGATCTCTGACAAACCGGTACACAGCTTCAGGTGTTTCGAGGTTTCTTGCGGCTTCTTCAATCGTCAGGCCTGGATATTCCAGCTCCGTTCGATATTCGACGAGCAAATCAAGAAACGATTTTTCCTTGTGCGGATTGCTTGTCAGGAAAAACCAGGCTGCAAGTACTGCAGCAAACAATATCACTGCAAGCAGAGCCTTCTTGTAATTGTCAAACCTGGTTGGCTTTACTGCCGGTTTGCGAGTTACATCTTCCATATAGGTTCGTCCTGCGACTTATGCGGATGCCGTTTGCGCATTTATGCAGATTAGAGAGCGGAATCCAAAAGTGCAAGAAACACAAGGCTGGATGCCGGATGAGTGCAAACGCCTTCACTTCCCTCTTTCTGTATTCGCTTCTTCCCAGCCCTTTATCAATGCCGTGCGTCGACCAGGATATTTCTTGCCCATCACCTTGAGTTCCTGCACCCGATCAGTTCTGAAATGGCGGTAGTCCTGTCGCGTTTCGCACCATGCAACGAGGTATCTGCTTCGATCGAGAAAAGCGATAAGCAGTGGCCAGACAATGCGTTCGGTTGTTTCACCGGCCTGGTCACCATACACGAGTTGCAGCTTGTAACGCTCGCGCACCGCGTGGCGCAGCAGCGCGCTGTCAAAGTTTTCATCAACCCTTGAGCGCGTGGCAATGGGCTTGGAACTGGCATCAAGAACAATTGGCCGCAATTCTTTGGGGATTGCTTCGGACAATTTTGACACAAGATCACGCGCAGCGCGCGCAAGGCCTGCGTCTGCCTCTGCTGCAACCCAGGCCGCACCAAGGGCGGCAGCCTCCAGTTCATCAGCGGTCAGCATCAACGGGGGCATATCGTAGCCGTCATTCATCACGTATCCCATCCCAGCCTCGCCGGTAACCGGGACACGCTGGGCAGTGAGTTCCGCCATGTCGCGATAAAGTGTGCGAAGGGATATCTCCAATTCATCAGCAAGGTCCCTGCCAGTCACGGGTGATCGGGTAGATCGCAATATCTGGATTATCTGAAACAGTCGTTCGGTGCGACGCATATTTTTCTCCTGCTGCCACACTGCTGCCATAACGGTGGCAGCAGGGCAAGGGTATGGGAGGTTTGAAAACAACAAAGACAGCCAATCTTCAGGAATTCGACATGATACATTTCAAGCGCACCCGCACAATTGATGCTTCACCACAGGCCGTTTGGGCCGTTCTTGGCCGCTTCATGCATATTGATGAGTTTGCACCGCTCATTACGTCTGTCGAAGCGCTGACAGGAGGCGAGACCGGCTTGGGCTCTAAACGCAGAAATCATTTTGAAAATGGAACGTCTGTAGTTGAGGAGGTGACTGACTGGCAGCATGAGCTCGGTTACACGGTGCAATTGTCCGAAATGGATGCCATGCCTTTGCACAAGGCCAGTTCGCAGATTCTGATTTCGCCGGCCGGAGCGCAGTCTTCGGTGAGTTGGTCGTTTGACTACCAGGTAAAGTTCGGACCGCTTGGTTGGCTGATGGGTCAAACCCTGATGAAAATGATGATGGGTAACATCATCGACAAGAACCTGAAGGGCCTTGAAGAAAAAGTCCGCTCCAATTCTAAGAATTGACGATCAGGCTAACTCCGACCGTAATTGCCGCTCGAGCACCCAAGCGCAAACCGAAGTCAGCAGTCCACCAAACGATGCAAGAAACATAAGCAGCAACAAGAGCGGCGCGGCTCCCTCCTGAGGAAGAACAAGCCCGGTGATCGTGGTTAGAAGAGCACCGCAGGCAACTGTTAGCGCGCCATTGAAGCCGGCTGCAGTACCTGCCAGTTTGGGGAAGACGGACATTGCTCCTGCGTTGCTGCCGGGCATTGTGAGTCCGTTGCCGAGACCGACGCAAATCGTGCTGCCGAAATACAGCAACGGAGACAGGAAGCCGTAACCTAAAAACGCCATCCCTATCAGGAGACCGAGACAGGCGATACATCGACCTGCAAGCATCATGGTAGTCGGCGCGAAGCCGGGACCGAACCGCCCGGCAACAAAACTTCCGACCATAAAGCCACCGGTAATGCTGCCGATATAAATTCCCAGTTCCGCAGTCGAAACACCAAACGTGGTTTGCGCTACCAGCGGAGCTCCGGTGAGAAAAACATAAAAAGCTCCTGTCGACAGTGCCGTGCACAAGGAATAGGCCCAGAAACGACCGGAGGCCAACAGCGTGGTTACGGAGCCGGTGTTTTGACCTGTATCACCCGTTTTTCCCGGACGGGTTTCACTCAAATCAAACAGGCACAGGATTAACAGCCCAATGCCTGTTACCGAATAAAAGAAAAAATTAGCTCGCCAGCCAAACATGGTATCCAGCGTTCCGCCCAGCATTGGCCCGACCATGGGAGCAATCGCCATCGCCATGCTGATATACCCTATCAGGCCGGCCGCCTTTCGTTCCGACGTGGTGTCGCGAACTATCGCCATGGAGAGGGCGTAGCCAGAGACCATGCCTGCCTGAAGCATCCGGAAGGTCAGGAACACCCAGATATCTTCGGCAAATGCACAAACCAGCGATGCGCCGGTAAACAAGACCAGCGCCCCCAGTATGACCGGTCGCCGGCCTATGCGATCCGACAATGGGCCAACGATGAGATGAATGACCGCTGAGATAGCAAGGTAGCCAGAAACAGCAAGACTCACGACCGCATAGTCTGCGTTCAGATCACTCGCTATGTTGGCGAGCGACGGCAAGAACATGTTGAGAGACAAGGTTGCGAAAGCCGTCAGCAATATCAAGGTTATGAGATGGGGTGGGGTGGGTTTCTGTGTGTTCATTTTCTGGGTTCCGAAAAATAAAAACCCCCGAACAGGGTCGGGGGTGCATAGGGATAAGACAGGGTTCTCCTATCGCTCCACGCACCTCACACTTTCCACCACTACAGAAATCGGCTTCATAATTATTCTCCAGATGCGGGCGATGCTAGAGGTTGCCGGACTGCTTGGCAAGGCTCTTTTGGAAGATAGCTGGAGGTAGATGGGGTCAGGAGTTCACAATCCGCGTCTCGGTGACAAAGCCACTGGTGTCTTGATAGCGGTGAATCTGATAGGTGGGACTGCATTTCAGATGATCGGGGTAGTCTCCACGCCGCAGAGTGGTCGCCACTGCGGACATAACTGATACGGGAATGTTGCCGACCCTTCCTGAAGTAGACCGGTGAACGTGACCGCAAAAGATCGACAAAACATTGCCGGATGACTGAAGCTCGTCGCACACGGCATCCATCACCTCTCGGGTTTCAAAGTGAATGAGGTCCGGGCCGACATATATCTCGCACGGGGGATGATGCATAAAAACCGCAGTCGGCATTTCTGGTTCGTTGTGCAGTTTTTGCGTCAGATTTCGCAACCGCATTTCACAAAAATCGCCCTTGTTGCTCTGTGGGTGCAACGTGTCGAGAACCAACACCCTGACCGGCAGATGGTTGATGGTGTATTCCACAAATTCCGATTTGGCCGGCAGAAATCCGAAACCTGTAAACGCAGCCTGCATGCGCGCGCGATTATCCTTGTTGCCGACCATCGCATATATCGGTGCCCTGGCGTTGGAAAGAACATCCACCGCAACGGCGTATTCCTCGGCCCGTCCATTGTGGACGATATCACCGGAATGGATGACTACGTCCGGCAATGGATCCAGGGTATTTATGTCTTCAATGACCGCACGAAAATCCCGGATGCATTGTTCGGAATCCGGATCGGAGAGCGAGATATGCGTGTCAGAGATTTGGGCGACGATCATAAACGCGAATGCTCAGTCCAGGGTAGCGTAATAATCTCTCAGAATTTCTACTACTTCCGGCCTGGCAAATTCTGGCGGAATGTTCGCACCTGCGGTCAGCATCTCTCGCTGCTGAGTGCCGGAAACCGATATATGATGTTCTGGATCATGCGGGCAGGTTTTGCCGGTCGCCATGCCGTAACACTTGCGACAGAAAAACGTAATGTCGATTTTCAGCGGTTGGGTGATCAGCGCCCCTTCCCACAACTCATCAAAAATATTGTGGGCGTCAAAAGGGCCATAGTAGTCCCCTACCCCTGCATGATCACGCCCGACAATCAAATGGGAGCAGCCAAAATTCTGACGGATAAGCGCATGCAGCAGAGCTTCACGCGGACCCGCATAACGCATCTCGATTGGATAACCAGCCTGAACCACTGTTCCCGAGCGGAAGTAGTTGTCGATCATTGCCTGTATGGCTTTTGTGCGAACATCGGCCGGGATGTCTCCGGGTTTCAACTTGCCCAGCACTTGGTGGATAAATACGCCATCCGTCACTTCAACGGCAATTTTGGCAAGGTGTTCATGGCTGCGATGCATCGGATTACGGGTCTGAAAAGCAGCAACCCGGGTCCAGCCAATTTTCTCAAACAGAGCCCGTGACTGTTCGGGACGGAGGTAAAGATCCGCATAATCATTAGGGTAATCCCCTTCGGACAGAACCGTTACGCGCCCGCCAAGGTTTACGTCACCCTGGCCCATGACCTTTTGTACCCCGGGATGGGCCTCATCGGTTGTTTTGTAGACCTGCTTACACTCGAGTGATTTGTCGATAGCGTATTTGTCGCCAATCTCCATCGTCGCCAGAATGTCACCGCTTTCTCCATCGCACAGGGCAACGGTTTCGCCGATTTGCAGCGTATCCGCCAGATCCTGGGTTGCAGAAAGCGTAATTGGAATGGGCCAGAAAACTCCATCAGGCAGTTTCATGTCGACGCATACTCCGCGCCAGGCCGCTTCCCCCATAAATCCGTCTAGCGGTGTATAGGCACCCATCGCAAACATGAACAGATCAGACACTTCGCGACTGGTGAGCGGAACCTGCTTCATGCTCTGCGCACGCACCAATTCGTCCGCTCGTTGATCTTCCGCGACCAGCAAAGGCATTACTTTTTCCGATCCGTGCGGTGGAACCAGTTCAGGCATTTTCCTCTCCTCCGAGTTTGTTTTCAGGCACTGTTGGTGTCGCGCATTTCGCTCTGCACCAATTACATACACCTTTAGTACCAATCAGAACCAATTTATCACCTCTAACACCTGCAAATTTGCCGAGAGACCTTGGCAATCCTTGCACAAAAGTGTATGATCAAGATGACTTTCGAATTCGCATAGCTATGAAATATATAGCTTTTTTGCAGCTTTCGTATTTTAGACGACTGAAAAGAAAAGAGGTTATCCATGGGCGACCAAAAACCTGTAAAAGAAGTTCCTGAAGGCCAGGCACGTTTTTTTAAAACCCGCCAGTTGAAGCCTACTGAAACCGGATATGTGGGTTATGAAACCATCTGGGAGCCGTTTCAAAAGGAAGCAGAATACGAGACGCCAAAACGCCCTTGACGAAAAGTCATACGGGTGAAAACTTTCCGGCGGAGTTGGCGAATTCCGGGCACATCTCTCATTGGATGATTGTAACAACACTGTGCTTGTGACTTCTGTCTTCATGGGTTCGAAACAGGGACAGGAATAGCGCATTAGCTGAGCCTCTGTGCCTTAACGCCCAAAGGTAGATTGCCTTCAAAATCCGGTACGTCTTTGTCTTTGCCACCGGCAGCAATTTCCTCATCCGTTGCTTCACGAACGGATAGAATTTCAAGTGTAAATACGACAACCCGACCGCACATCGGGTTATTCCCATCTACCGTCAGGGTTTTGTCATCTATACGGGTGACGATAAAGTTCTTCACTTCACCCTTGTCGTTCTCCATGGATATAGTTGTACCCAGTTCACGGTATTCTTCGGGTACATTTTCAATGCGATCCGTAAATACAAGCGATTCGTCGCGCGGGCCGAAAATGGCATTGCAGTCGATGGTGACTTCTATGATGTCGCCTGCAGACTTACCCTCAAGCTCTTCCAATACCTGTGGTGCAAGCACATCATTGTGGCCGTGAACATAGCTGAGTGGAAAATCAACGGTGCTAAGTACTTGTCTCGTTTTGGCGTCCGTCACTTTGTATGTAAGTTCAACCAGTTTGTCATTCCTGATGGTTTCGGTCATGAGACGCAACTCCGGGATGCACACCTAAAAGATGGAAGCGCCAAAAATCTTGACTTCACCATCGTCATAACCAAGCACCAGACGACCAAGCCATTCACCTTCACGTTTTATACTGCGCTGTCTGTACAAAACGGTGACGTGTTCACCCCGTCGAATGATGCCGAGTTCATCAAAATCTTCAGCCAGTGTCCGGGTCAACTCGCTGGTGGAAAACTGCCTGCCAACTTCCACTTCATTCAGACCCATCATCAGCGATGGCGCGAAATTCGCAACAAAATCGGCGTAGTTGCCATCATTTGAATGTTTGATCATGTCGCGCCACATTGCATTGGCCTTTTCCATGATTTCTTCATCACTGCAGTCCACGATATTCATCGTCGATTCTTTCTGTCTATCCCCTGCAAATCCAGGATCCCTCTACACCAAAACCAACACTGCGGCTTGGAGATTTCAAGCTGAGTGCCGGGTTTGGGTTCAAACGTGATTGTACCAAAGTCAGGGCGAAGCCTTGATCGGTGCCTTTTTTGATTTGGCAGTTTTTGCCGGAGTTTTTTTCCGCTTCTTCTTGCCGGCCTCTTCAATTGGCGCCAACTCGATCTCATCTTCATCTACCAGATGATAACAGGGGGCTTTTTCCATGGTATATTCACCGGTTTGCGGATCGCGTCGGGAAACAGTCAGAACATGCCAGTTATCATCATCCAGTTTCATGGCATCACCTCTGTAGTAGTATCCTGGCCAACGGGTTTCCTTGCGGAACAGCGTATGCTGTGTCACGCATTCTGCTGTACGGTGGCGATGCTTCAGCTCCCAGGCACGCAACAGTTCATGAAGATCCTTGGCCGCCAGACACTCCAGGTCCTCCTCCATGATTTTCAGCTTTTTGAGGCCGATATTGAGTAATTTCTCGTTGGTCATGTAGCTCACGGTCACACCGCCACAATACTCGTCCATCAGTTTCTGCAAACGGTCGAGGCCATGCTTTGGATGGATGTAGCTTGGGCTGACTGTTCCTGCCACTATCTCATTGCGATAGATTTTGTAGCGTTCCAACGGCTGGAAGATTTCCTCCCTGCGACCGTCGATCTGCTTGGTACTGATCTTGATACCTTCCGCCTTGCCATCATCAATATACTTGCAGGCTGCCTTTGCAGCCAGACGCCCCTCGGTAAAGGAGCCGGAAGAAAATGCATGCGGAGTTCCACCGACTGCGTCTCCTGCGCCGAAGAGGCCTTCAATAGTCATCATGCGGTTGTAACCCCAGAAATACTCAGGCGGTGACACGTCTTCGGGACCACTGGCCCAGCCGCCGGCACCAGTTGCATGGGAGCCCATAACATAGGGTTCCGAAGTGGTGAGTTCCGGATTTTCGTTTTTCGGGTCAACGTCAGTCGCAGCCCAAAGAACAGCCTGACCAACGGTCATGCCGAGAAAGTTTTCCCAACCCACTTCTTCCAGATGAGGATCCTGGAAGGCATGCATAGTGACCATGTGAATCGGGCCTCGCCCTGCATTCACCTCGCTAATAATTGCGTGGTTGCGCAAGCAGGTTGGGATTGGCCGGTGCGTGCGATGCGAAAGTTCGGGATCAAGATATTCTTTGCCCACCATCTTCTGCAGAGCAGGAAACCATTTGGACTCATATTCCTCGCCAAGCCCGTTCTGGGTATACGTTTTCAGATGCAGGAAATAAGCGCCAACCGGTCCGTATCCATCCTTGAACCTGGCAAGCACAATGCGGTTTTCCATTTGGGTCATCTTGGCGCCTGCATTGATCATAAGGCCGTAAGCGGAACCCGATGACCATGGCGCATACCATACACGGCCGGCACCCTCGCCTACGGAACGAGGCTTGAAAATGTTGGACGCGCCACCAGCAGCGACTATCACTGCCTTGGATTTAAAGACGTGATAATCGCCTGTGCGTACGTTAAAGCCAACGGCCCCTGCGACCCGATTTTCCTTGGAGTCATCCATCAACAGGTGAGTCACACAAATCCGATTGTAGACAATATCGGCCGATTTTTTGGCGGCCTCGGCGACGATCGGTTTGTAGGATTCTCCGTGGATCATGATCTGCCAGCGGCCTTCACGAAGATATGTACCTGTATTTGGATTCCGCATGATCGGCAGACCCCATTCCTCGAACTGGTGAACTGTAGAATCCACGTGACGCGCCATGTCGAACAACAGGTCTTCACGCACCAGCCCCATCAAATCGATGCGAGCATAGCGTACGTGATCTTCCGGATTGTTCTCGCCCCACCGGGTCCCCATATAACAGTTGATCGCATAAAGCCCCTGCGCAACAGCTCCTGAGCGGTCAATGTTTGCCTTTTCGGCAACCACAATCTTCTTGTCCTGTCCCCAGAAACGAGCCTCCCAGGCAGCGCCACTTCCGCCAAGCCCGCCACCAACGACGAGGATGTCAATATTGTCTTCAGTAATCGTTTTGCGGGCCATTAATAGTACACTCCCAACTTCATCTTGAGTTTGTTGGATTCGAGTGTATGAACCTCGCCCTCATCCATGCGTATGTATTTTGGCTCGCTGTAGAGATGCTGGCTGTCGCGCATATCATCGCTTGGACCGTCAACATCTTTTAGCTGGGGAATGCTTTCGCCCCAGGGTCGGGTGGTGATCGGAGAAAGGAAATTCTTTTCTGTGCCATCGCGGAACTTGATCTTCCAGGAAATCGTTCCCTTTTCCTCTTCACGGCGAACTCGGACACTGTGCCCAAGCGGCGCAAAGTCAGCATAACCGCGTACGTCAATAGCATGTTGCGGACAGGCCTTGACGCAGGAGTAACATTCCCAACACATATCCGGTTCAATATTATAGGCACGCCGGTAGGTTTCATCGATGTGCATGATGTCAGACGGGCAAATGTCAACACAGTGACCGCAGCCATCACAGCGTGTCATGTAGACAAAAGTTGGCATTTCAGGCTCCTTCGTAAATCGTATGAAATTCGTTCTTCGTTTAATAATGATGTGGTGCTTCACGCTTGATGCCTAATCCCATATTGAGAGGAGCATCTTTCAGCAGTTCCATTGAATGTCTGTCGCTATCCTCCGGATTGGTCCGGTCCGCAGGGCGCGGAAGATTGTCCAGAGAACCATCAGCAACAGCGAACTTTTTCTGGTAAGCAGCAGCCGGCTTGAAGAACATGTGTGAAAATTTTGACCAGGGAACTCCACCGAACAGTACCAGCGTCGCAATCAGGTAAAGCGCCAGAAACAACCCGGTAATTGCACCAGCATCAACCGATTGCAGATACGCCCAGATCAAACCAAAGGTACAACTTGCCAACAGTGAGACGATAAACAGATCGGCTTTAACCAACCGGAATACTGAGTTGCCTTCAGACGCTACATCTACCCGGATAAAGAACCAGAACCAGTAGCCGCCAACACAGACCATCAGTGCGCCAATTGCCCACAATGCAGGCCAGAAAGCCGGTGTTGGAGTGGCAGCAGTCGGATAGGAGAAAACCATTACAATGGTAGCAATCAGGTAAAATATAAAACCATACATGCCAAGGAGATGGGCAATCCGACGTTTCGGATTACAGAACTCGGATGAAGTCAGAATTTCCGAAGCCGTGGTTTTTACCGCAACCGCAACCTTTTCCCCGCCATCAAGGCTTCTGGTGGCGTTTTCCCTGGATTTCTCCGCGGCCTTGAAAAAATACTTCGCACTCTGCTTGTGAATGACGTCAAAAATTGTGCCTCCGGCAACCAGCAGGATCATGATGATCACAAAGGTTTGCATAACGGATGGCGGAATGGTTGCCGACAATTCGGCAAAGTGATTGGTGGTAAACATGTTGCAGCCGATTCCCCTCCAAGAGTCTCAAATCGATGTTCAGCGTAATAAATAAAATTGAAGGCTACAACCTCGGCCAACCATTATTTCAACCAATTGGTCAATTAATGGGACTCAAAGGCAATATTTTTTGCGTAACTGGCACCATTAAGCTGCCCGCTGATGATTGCAGAAATTTTTTCAGGAATTTGCAGACTGGATCAAATCCAGATGTCTGACGAGCAATCGCCTCCAGGATAGCGTGTCTCATGGGCGCGAGCTGGCCCGTTCGGTTCCTTCCCGAAATCTACAAGGAAATCCGGATCGAGGCGCATTCCGCCATTTTCCACATCGCAATGCACGAGGAACATTTGTCCGCCCTTGTCGCGAATATCAGGGTAGAACTGATTATCCCACGTCGACAATAGTGATGTAGTCACATAGAGACGTTTGCCGTCCAGCGACAGCTGGATCATCTGCGGCGCGCCATGAATTTCGATACCCTCTACTACCGGCGCTTTGCCCAGTAGACCGCCCATCCATACTTGTCCTGTCAGTACCGGATTGGACGGATCGGAAATGTCATATTGGCGCAAATCCCCATGGAGCCAGTTTGAGAAGTAGAGGTATTTGTCATCCATAGATGTGAATTTCCATGCAAATTTGACCCACTTGGGTGGGTAATTTTCAAGTAAAATTGACCCGCCTGTTTTAGGTTTCGCGTTTTAAGCGCGAGGAAGAGACAGGTGTTACAAATGGAAACGGTTTTGAAGGTCCGTTGCTGGATATTGCGCGGTGAAAAGAGCATTCGACAGGTAAGTCGTGAGACGGGAGTTTCGCGCAATACGATCAGGAAGTATTTGAAGGATGATGGGGAGCCTCGTTATCAGCGCCACACTCCTGCACCCTTGCATAAATTGCTTGGGAAGCATGCAGACAAGCTTCGGTCACGCTGGGAGCATGATCTGAAGCTGCCGCGCCGGGAGCGTCGCACAGGCAAGAAGCTTTACGAGGAACTGGTTGGGGAAGGCTATAAAGGGTCTTATTCAACGACCCAGCGACTTATCCGCGAGTTGAAGCATTCGAGTTCGGGGTCCAGAGGAGCATTTGTTCCCCTGCAGTTTGCGGCAGGTGATGCGGTTCAGTTTGACTGGAGTGAGGAACACGTTGTTCTGGGCGGAGTACCCCAGAAAGTGAAGATTGCCCACTTCCGGCTTTGCCACAGCCGCAAGCCGTTTGTATACGCCTATCCCAGCGAAGTGCAGGAGATGGTACTTGATGCTTTTGTGCGTGCGTTGGCCTTTTACGGGGGAGTTCCCCGCCGTGTCATCATCGACAATCCCAAGACTATGGTCACCTATGTATCGCGTTCGAAGGAACGAATGTTCCATGCACGTTTCCTTGCCTGTATGAACCATTACGTTATGGAGCCGGTCGCCTGTACGCCGGCATCTGGCTGGGAGAAGGGCCAGGTTGAGAACCAGGTCGGGTTCATACGAGCAGAGGTGTTTACGCCCAAGCTTTCCTTTGATGACCTTGATAGCTTGAATGAACATCTGGAGCGGCGTTGTCAAGAACTTGGCGAACGTGCGCAGCCCGGGATGCAGGATCGCACAATTGATGCGGTTTTTGCAGAAGAGGTTGCCGCGCTTCGCCCTCTCGGCCAACCCTTTGACGGGTACATCGAAAAGAGTGTGCGGGTGCGTTCCACCTGTCTGGTTCAGTATGATAACAATCGTTACAGCGTGCCTTGTCAGTTTGCCGGGCAACAAGTCTCGCTGCGAGCCTATGCCGGGCGAATAGTTCTTGTTGCGGATCATGAAGTAATTGCCGGGCACAAACGTCGTTTTACCCGCAATATCAGTTACTTTGAGCCCTGGCACTATGTGCCATTGCTGGATCGCAAACCCGGTGCCTTAAGAAATGGCGCCCCTTTCGTGGATTGGCAATTGCCAAATGTTATGATGACGATCCGGGATCACTACATGCAGGACAAGGGAGGGGACCGGGATTTTGTCGATCTTCTGCTGCTGGCACACAAGCATGGAACAGAGGTGATCGAGCAGGCCTGTAAGCTGGCTGTAAAGCAAAATACCTTGCGTCTTCCTGCCATCATCAATCTGATTAATCAATTGCAAGAACCGGAAATTACGCCATTGAGCGAAACCGGCAATTATCCTCTGATCTCAACTGTCCCGCAAGCCGACTGCAAGCGTTATGAAGCTCTGTATGAGGTGACGGCATGAACGGCCTCATTGAACAGCTGGCGGGGTTGAGATTGCATGGAATGGCCTCTTGCGCACAGGACTTGCTAAGTGCACGTCAGCCGCCAAACCTGGCCACGGCGATAAAGCAGTTGATAGAGGCAGAGACCGTGGAACGAAGGGTGCGTTCGGTCCGGTATCAAATGCGCAGTGCAAACTTCCCTCATCACAAGGACTTTGCCACCTTCGATTATGATGCGGCGGCTGTAACCCGAACACAGATTGAACCCTTGTGTTCCGGACAGTTTATTGCCGATGCACATAATCTGATTCTGGTTGGTGGAACGGGAACTGGAAAATCCCACATTGCCATTGCTCTTGGAACAACGCTTGTTAATCACGGCAAGAGAATTCGGTTCTTCAATGCTGTCGACCTGATCAATGCGCTGATCAGTGAACAGGCAGAGGGAAATACCGCAAGGATCGTACGGCAATTATGCGCACTGGATTGCGTCATTATTGATGAACTCGGCTATATTCCGTTCCCAAAGTCCGGCGGAGCGCTACTGTTCCATCTGATCAGCAAACTGTACGAGAAGACAAGCGTCATCATTACAACCAACCTGGAGTTCGGGGAATGGACGCAGGTCTTCGCAGATGCAAAGATGACAACCGCACTGCTGGACCGAATTACCCATCATTGCACCATTATAGAAACCGGGAATGCATCATACCGGTTTGCTCAAAGCAAAAAACAAAAAACTCAATCCTGATCAGAAAAAGCCCCCGGACGATCTTGCAATTGGAGAGCTGATCGTCCGGGGGCTTGCGTGCAAAAACGGTGGGTCAGTTTTAAATGGAAATACAGGGTCAGTTTTAATTGAACATTGACAGAACAGCACCTCTATTCCGTAAGGATCTTTTGCGTGAGCATTGGAAATCACGGAATGCATTAGCCCGTGTGATGCAAGAGGAGCATCCCATGAGAATGCTTTGTCAATACGTTGGGCTGTGACCCCATCTTCTTCCAGCAGCAAATCTTGCGGATTTTGCATGAATCCCAAATGCGGGCCCCGGAATGGTTCATTTTTGCGTGCGCCACCATGCGGTTTCGGCTGGTTTTCTATCGGTCTTGGATAAGGCGGTTTAAACCTGTAACCACCAGGACAATCAATAGAACCAAGCAAAATCTGAAGCAGATGTATTGCGCGACAGGTCTGAAAACCGTTGGAGTGTGCTGATATTCCGCGCATAGCATGGCAGGACACTGGACGCCCTATCATACAGTCATGCTTTTCGCCTTTCATATCCACCCAAGGCTGCTCGACGATCACTTCTTTTTCAAAAGCAGCTTCTGCGAGTTCCTGGGCAATGCGTTGCACCTGTGTGGCCGGAACACCGGTAACTTCGGAAACAGTTTCTGGTTTGAATTCATCAGAAAGATACTTTTCAACCAATAATTGAAAGACTGGAACCGCCTTTATTCCGCCTGGCAAAGTGGCTTCGCCCCGAAGGTTGGGCTTTACCTTATTTTTGCGGGATGAAACAGCTTTGCCGGATTTGCGGTCGATCACAAGCGGTTCACCCTTGCGATTTCTCGCAATTAAGCCGTGATCTGCACCGCCTTCGTTTTGAATGACCAGCCAGGGCGAGTTGGTATACCGGATTAAATAGTCAAGATCGACTTTGCCGGCCTTTAACAGTTCATGCACCAGTGACAGGACAAACAAACCATCTGTCCCCGGAGTAATACCCACCCATTCATCCGCAACTGCGTTATAGCCCGTGCGCACCGGATTGACACCAATAATCTTTACTCCCCTCTCCTTCAACCTGGACAATCCTAATTTGATCGGGTTGGAATCGTGGTCTTCCGCCACGCCGAATATCATGAACAGTTCGGTCTTTTCCCAGTCAGGAGAGCCAAATTCCCAAAACGCTCCACCGAAAGTGTAAATTCCGCCAGCGGCCATGTTGACGGAACAAAAACCCCCATGGGCGGCATAATTGGGTGTACCAAACTGTTGTGCCCACCATCCGGTGAAGGACTGGCTTTGATCACGACCGGTAAAGAATGCAAGCCTGCGGGGATTAGTTGTCCGTATACGCCCAAGCCAACCGGCAGCGATGTCGAGCGCCTCATCCCATTCAATCTCCTTGAATTCACCTTTGCCACGCTCACCAACCCGCAACAAAGGTTTGTTTAATCGTGCAGGCGAGTAGTGTTGCATAATGCCGGCAGAACCCTTCGCACACAGCACCCCCTTGTTTACTGGATGATCACGGTTACCTTCGATATAACGTACTTTCATCTCACCATTGTCGCACTTGCGCAGGTGAACATTTACACCGCAGCGGCAGGCACACATGTAACAGGTAGTTTTTCGTACCTCGTCTGAAACATGCGGAGAAGTATTGAGATCATAGTCTCTGAAAGCCATTCAAAAGTTCCCAAATTATGAAAAGGCGATGCGGTTGCATCTTCGCTGGATAATGAACTTGAAATCGCTCGCCGTGGTATTTCCTCGGCAACTCTTCAGTCGTCAGTTATCTGGCTACTTGTAAGTTAACGGATAGCATACCTTGCAATTGGACCCAATGGCTAAAACTTTTGGTACCAGCAGTCTCGTTTATTGGAATCAAGGCCTGGTTTTGGATCTGACGACCGGCATGGATTGTCATCAAAGCATTGCCATTACTTCGTCGCAGATTATTTCTGCAATCAATTTACAATCATCCAGGTCGAAAGTGAGCGGTACCCGCATATCGCAGGTGCGCGACAATACCTCTTTTGTTTTCGGCAATTCAGGCAAATCAGTCAAATATTGCCAGGAATCATAACGACTTGTGAAAGCGGTCGGTTCATCTGCACCAAACCATTTTATTTCAACACCGCGTGACTGACAGCGGGCAACAAGCTCGGGAATTTCAGCGGGCCTCATATCTGTCGGTCTAAACTGGATTGAGGAGCCAACATAAGCTTCATGCTGTGCACGTTGAGATAAAAACAGGTGCGGCGATTTGCGCAATCCTGTTTCCAGTGTCCGATACCGTTCATTCCACCGCCGAATGTTATCATCCAGATTCTGCAATTGACCACGCAACAAGGCAGCACGAAGGTTATCCATGCGACCTGACATATTAGGTGTTTCCAGGCGAACCTTGCGAAATACCTCCTCTGATGGCGCTCGCCCATGTCGGGAGTAAAGCATGTAGGAACCGGTGTGAATGATCGCTCTGGCTGCGACTTCTTCATCATCCGTCGTGATAAATCCACCTTCTCCGGAATTCATGTGTTTGTAGGTCTGGTTGGAAAAACAGGCTACCTTCCCGAAATTGCCGGACATGTTACCTTTCCACTTTGCACCCATGGTGTGGGCGCAATCCTCGATCATTGTGATTCCGAATTTTTCGCAAATTTCAACGATTGCACCCATATCTGCGATGTGACCGCGCATATGGGACAGCATCAGATACTTGGCACCGCTTGATTCAGCTTTGTCGCGAAGGTCATCAATGTCGATGTGCCAGTTTTCGTCTATTTCGATGAACACAGGCACTCCGCCCGCTGCATGCATGGCACCAGGAACCGGAGCCAGCGTGTAAGCGTTTGCCAGGATTTTTTCACCAGGCTTCAAACCAATTGAACGCAATGCAACCTGCATTGCATAACCACCGGATGTGCAGGCAACACAATATTTCGCTCCCTGATAGTCTGCAAATTCTTCTTCCAGCAAGGCGGCTTCAGCGGTTTCACCTTCAACAGTATTGTAACGGTGCAGCCGACCGCCTTTCAAAATTTCCACTGCCCGCTCAATCACATCGTCGGGCATACCTTCCTGTTGGGTAAAGGGCTTTAAGAATTCTACTCGTGTCAAAAACTTGCCTCCAACGAAAGCTGTGTCGAAAACACCACGGTGATGGATGAAAACCTGAAAGTTCGCCTTAGAGTTGCTCTGGCGTTACATCGATCGTTATCACCATAAACTGCCGGAGCCTTAGCTCCGGCTCAATATCATTTGGCCGGCTTTAACCGCGTCCTTTCCACGGAATCAGGCGCTTTTCCATCATGCGCATCAGGACCTCGATGCCGAACCCGATGACACCAATAATCACAATTCCGACAAAAACGATGTCTGTCAGCTGAAACTTGGATGCAGCAATGATCATCTTGCCGATACCTTTTTCAGCGGCAACCAGTTCGGCCGCGACCACCGTTCCCCAACAGACCCCCATTGCAACGCGTGCACCGGTAAATATGTCCGGCAACGAATTGGGGATGATTACCCGTGTCAGGATTTGAGTCTTGCTTGCACCTAGGCTGTAGGCGGCATGTACTTTCGATATGTTCACACCTGACACTCCGGAACGCGCCGCAATCGTCATGATCCACAGGGCTGCAAGGAACAACAGGGAAACCTTACCTTGCTCACCGATGCCAAACCAGATGATTACAAGCGGAATCAGAGCCAAGGGCGGAACCGGACGCATAAATTCCACGATAGGATCAAACCAGCCCCTCAGCCAGCCTGTAAGACCCATGGCATAACCCAATGGTATTCCGAACAGGCAACCCAGGAAGAAACCGATAAACACACGGGCAAGCGACCAGAAAACATTCTCCCACAGGCTCACGCCCTGGTATCCCTCATTGTGTAACTGCACAAACGTGCTCCACACCTTTTCGGGCGGCGGGAGAAACAAGGCCTCCATAGTCATGCCTTCCGCAGGTCTTATTGAGAAGCTGCCGCGTTTGGTGAAGAAAACCTCGCCGGCATCGATTTGCACAACCTGTTCTGGCACAGCAGGCTGACCATTGATTTCGACAATTGTGTAGCCTTCTTCCTTGCCACCGATATCATTGTTCTGCGCTTTGAGAATTTTGGATCGACGCTCCTGCATCATGATGGCGTCATCTTTGGCGAATCCGTCTGCAGTATCTTCTACCTCGAGCTTTTCGACATCCGCTCCCTGTTTGGAAACACGGATGAAAACGGTGCCGGTATCGGTTTCACCGGCCGCATTTTTGGCCACATATTCAAACTGAGAATCGCCGACGAATGGCCCCGGCAGGCTGAACGGAAGCAGTTTGGATTCTGTCGCCAACCCCCACAGGAAGAAGATGGTCACAACACCAAGCACCGATGCAACACGATTTGCAACGACTGAACTTTCATCTCCAAAAGTAACAGTCTTCAGGCTGCCAAAACCTTTAGCTTCCTTGCCCTTGTCATACAATCCATGAAGGAATGCAAATGCTGCACTGAACACCAGATAGATTGCAAAGATTGCTGCAATTCCGAATATCATCCAGAAGGCAGTGGTAAGGGCAAATCCAAATTCCCCGAGAAATTCCGGATCGGTAAAAAACATGCTGCCTCTCCTTATGCCGCGTCTTCGGTCCGGCCCATGATTTCTTCTTCCATATCCCAAATCATGGTAAGAATTTCATCGCGGGTGGGTCCGAATTTTTTATGTTGTTTAACTTCGCGCAGATCAGCACCTACACCAATTTCCGCAAATGGCAGTTTATATTCCTTGTGCACACGACCAGGTCGTGGCGCCATCACCAGCAGACGCTCGCCAAGCAGCAGCGCTTCCTCCACCGAGTGGGTAATCAGGATGATGGTTTTCCCGGTTTCCTTCCAAAGTTTGAGAACCAGCCCCTGCATTTTCTCCCGGGTAAGGGCATCAAGCGCACCCAGCGGCTCATCCATAAGGATTACATCCGGCTCATTCGCCAGACACCTTGCCAGGGCAACACGCTGCTGCATCCCTCCGGACAGTTCGTAAATGGCTTTTTCCTTGAAATCCTGCAGACCGACGATTTCAAGCAGATGATCCACGATGTCATTAGTCTCGCCTTGGGGCATGCGCTTCATAGAGGGCCCAAACGCCACATTCTTGCGAACACTCAACCATTCAAACAAGGCACCTTTTTGAAAAACCATACCGCGTTCAGGGCCTGGTCCGGTAACCTGATTGCTGTTCAGGGAAATTGTACCGGCTGTTGGAGCAAGAAAGCCCGCCACAATATTCAGCAAGGTAGTTTTACCGCAGCCAGAAGGGCCGAGAACCGACAGCAGTTCGCCTTCCTTGATATCAAGATTAATATTTTTCAACGCTTCAACCTGTCCACCACCTGGCAGTTCAAACGTCATGGAAACATCATCGATTAGCAGTCCTGACATCGCTTCCCATTTCCCCTTACGACAACGGAATTTGTTTGGTTTATTTTCAGTTCGATTCTGGCCCCGGAGGGCCAGAACCATCGTTGATCAACAAAGATCAATTACATTTTTGATGCAGCATCAAGATAGCTTGCATTCACCACAGCATTGTAGTCAGGCAAAGCCTTGATTTTGCCTGATGCTTCCAATGCTGCTGCACTTTCAGTCAGGTAAGCAGCAACACCGCCGCCCATCCATTCGTCAGAAAGCTGCTCTGCAACGGTCGGAAACACGAAAGTGCCGATAACTGCAGTTGTACCTTCCATGTCCATGCCGGCGGCCTTTGCGATGGATTCCATCATCGGGCCTGAATCAGCAGCGTATTTGTCGTTCATATCCGCTGTGATTTTCAGGAACTTCGCCAGCAACTCAGGGTTTTCCTCACCAAATGAAGTTGGAATTGAAGTTACGTCAAACACTTTACCAACAACGGTCTCTTTTTCCTTGCCTTCAATGATCGGATTACCGTGTTGCTTCATGGTACGAAGTGCACCACCCCAGCCACAGGCCATTGCAAGATCTGTGTTTGGCTGAGAGAAAGCAGCAGCGGAATCTGACGGCGCCATATCAACGATGGTAAGATCAGACTCTGCAATTCCGAAATGCTTCATTTGAGCCAGGAAACCGGAGTGAGCAGCAGTACCCAGTGGCACAGCTACCTTCTTGCCTTTGAGGTCGGCAACGTTGCTTTTGTCGATTTCCAACTCGGAGCGAACCACACAGTTGTCGTTGTCTGAGTAGGAAACTGCAACGTCAACAACCTGAAGGTCTTGTCCGGCAGCAGTTGCAACCAGGAACGGTGTCACACCCTGTGAGAAGGAAATGTGCACATCACCTGAAGCCATCGCGGCAGACATTGCTGTACCGGCATCGAAAGATACCCAGTTTACTTTGATGCCAAGCTCTTTTTCATAAATTTTGTTAGCTTGTGCAAATTGGTTTGGTGTTGGCCATTCCAGGAAGTACGCGACGGTAAGTTCGTCCAGTGCTTGCGCCGGAGCGGTTGCAACAAACATTGCTGTTGAAGCTGCAAGTGCCGCCACCATGGTTTTTAGAGTTTTCATTCATCTCTCCCTAATTCGCAGCGAATTTTTCGAAGAACCAGAGCTGCGCTGCACAACAATGGTTCTGTACATCATGCTGCACGTGCCTTTCGGGCCTGAGCAGTCACACATAACAGTTCAAACAGGATAGAAGCACCAACCCAGGCAGTATTGCCCGAAGGGTCAAACGGGGGCGATACTTCAACCAGATCAGCACCAATAATATCTACACCGGAAAGGCTACGAACATATTGCTGTGCGGTCCAGGTATCGGGCCCTCCGATTTCCGGTGTTCCGGTTCCAGGTGCAAACGCCGGATCTATGAAATCAATATCGAAGCTGATGTACGTCTCCGTGTCACCGACGATTTCCCGAGCTTGTTGCATAACATCAGCATGCCCACGTTCTCTGGCCTCGTCAATGCCTATGATGGTAACGCCGCGCTCCCTTCCCCACTCAATGTCAGTTCCGTCATACATCGTGCCCCGAATACCGATTTGCACGACGCGTTTTGGATCCAGCAGACCTTCTTCGATTGCACACCGAAAAGGTGTTCCATGGGTGTATTTGGTACCCCCGAAATACCCTTCAAATAAATCTGTGTGGGCATCAAAATGGATCATGGAAAGTGGCGGGCGCCCTTTTGACAAGCCACGCAACACAGGCAGGCTGGTCAAATGATCTCCACCGACAGACATTGGTGTAATGTTGTCTTCGCGCAGCCGGTCGTAAAATGTTTCGACACGTTGTAATGTATCCTCCAGCCCGGAAGGATTTGGCGAAACGTCACCCATGTCAGCGCAGTTACAAAGTTCAAAGGGGTTTATATAGCTCATTGGATGCGTTGAACGGATCATCGTGGTGTAGTCACGAATCTGTCTTGGGCCGTGCCGTGCACCAGGTCTGTTCGTAGTCCCACCGTCCCAGGGAATGCCGACAAAACCGATTTCGGTTGCCTTGTATATTTCACTTCCCGCTTCAGCGATTGGCAACCGCATAAAAGAAGGGATGCCGGCAAATCGCGGCAACTCCATTCCGGAAACTGGTTGAAATCTATCGTCGGTCAAAAATACCCTCCCAAATTGCCTGGTTTTGGAAATGCCAACTTGCACCAGAATATTGCAAATACCCATTCGAATTTCTGTCTTTACGACCCCCGTGCCATTCCGAAGTGCACCAGTGAAAACGGCAGCGTGATGAGCATTCTTCCTTGCGGGCGGGCCAGGCGATGGCGAGAATCTTGTAGAAGGAGATTCGCCTATGCCTCGCGGCTACCACCACCTGACCCAAGATGAACGTTGCCAGATTTGGGGGTTGAAGAAAAGCGGCCTCTCGCAGAGAGACATTGGGCGTGAGCTCGGACGCCATCACACGACAATCCGTCGAGAGATGCAGCGCAACAGCGGCGGCCGGGGCTACCGGTACAAACAGGCCCATAACAAGGCGACAGAGCGCCGCCACAGGGCGTCATCGGTGCCAAGGAAGATGACACCCGCCCTGTGGCAATTGGTCGAGGAGAAGTTGGCGGCTGGCTGGAGCCCAGAGCAAATTTCGGGTCGGTTTCGTCGGGAAGGCCAAGCCATGGTGGGGCGGATGCGGATCTACGAATACGTCCGCGCGGACCGCAGGGCCGGTGGCAGCCTTTACAAACGTCTGCGGCGGCGTGGGAAGAAACCGAATTGGCGCGGCGGCCGGCACGCCGGGCGAGGACGCATTCCCGGTCGTGTCGATATCAGTGAGCGGCCCGCGATCGTCGAACAGAAGTTGCGGATCGGTGACTGGGAGGTGGACACGATCGTTGGAGCGGGTCAAAGCGGCGCAGTGGTTTCGGCGGTGGACCGCGCCTCGAAGATGACCCGACTGGTACGGCTCGACAGGAAAACGGCCGAAGATGTCGGAGCTGCGCTCAGACGCCGGCTGGAGGCAGATCGGCACCTGGTTCACACGATCACTGCGGACAACGGTAAGGAATTCGCTGGCCACAGCAGCCTGTCCAAGGCGCTTGATGCCAAGTTCTATTTTGCCCGGCCCTACCACTCATGGGAGCGCGGGCTGAATGAACACACCAATGGACTGGTCCGCCAGTATTTGCCGAAAGGCACGGATTTCCGGTCTGTGACCGATGCCGAGGTCCAGGCGGTGGAGGATCTGCTCAACGCACGGCCGCGCAAGGCACTCGGCTTCCGGACGCCGGAGGAGGTGTTCAGAGATGCGCAGGCACCGCCATGACCGCTCTCAAACCTCTGGGAAGCGCACAGCGTGAAATCTCTCTTCGGCACAGTCTGTTCGAAGAGGCGATTGCGCTTGTGCGCAATTCTGCGGTAGGGGTATTGGTAACGGCAATTCAAGTCATCGCAGGCTCCGCCTGGCGGTGGTGCACCTCGGAGCGGAAACGGCGTGGGAAAAAACAAGGTTAAAAACAAGGCAAAAAAGATGCGCAGGCAGTTGACCCTGCCTGACGACGGTATGTGCGAGGGTGTATTCTTTGTCGAGGCCAACGATTTGAAGGCGGTGCACAGCTGGCCGGGCATTGATGAGGGTACCGTCACCCTTTACAGGTGCAGCCGGAAAAATCTGGTGGTTTTGTCTTACTTCAGGGATTTTGCAACAATTGTGATTGAAGCCGGCAGTATAAAGCTTGCCCTTGGCCCCTGCGAAGCCCGT
>CBDAPT010000003.1:0-65244 GCA_965198665.1 Rhizobiaceae bacterium
CGAATGCAATTTTGTCACCCGGACGGGTCATCGAGGCCATAATGGCAATCGCGCCGGCACGAACACCGTTTGTGGGTACAATTGAAATCAATTTCGGGCGTCCAGTCCCCGACCGAAAGCCATTTACTGCCCGCTGCCAGCCAATTCTCCGGAACGCCCTGAATATAAGTCAGTCATTTTTTCCGGTACACTGGCGGCAATCCTCGAAGCAATAGAAGCTATTTCCTCCGCCTGTCCGACATTTGTGGCTGAACAGAATGAAAGGTCCGTCCGGCCTGAATTGCGATGCTTGGGAAGATTGCCGATCTGGACGTCCATGCCTGCCTGGATTGGCGTTGGAGATTCCTCTATCGCGGGTATTTGCGTATCAAGTATGTAGGTGCCGCGTCCAACCTCGCCTGATACAAGCCCCCCGCTCGCGTGCTAAGGAATAGGCCCGGCTAACCGTGCCGACTGTAACCCCGATATCAAAGGCCACATTGCGAACTGGCGGCAATTTGCTGCCCCGGTGGCAATTTGCCGGCAGCAATGTCCTGTTCGATCGAATCTGCAATCTCGATGTAGAGCGGGTTGTTGGTCTGGTGAATTGTCGGTAGCCAAATTGTCATGGTGACAATGTTTAAATTGACTCAAAACTTGAGTCAATAAATTAATACAATTGCTAATCGAGAAAGGATTGTGACTATGACAATTGATACAATTTATGGTTTGAACAGATTTCTGGCCTTCCTGGGTAATTGTGCAACTGCAATCGAAACATCCATCAATAATCGGTCAGTGGAAATCGAATGGCGCCGAGAGCGCCAACGCACACGCAAGCAATTGCTGAAGCTGAGCGAACACCAATTGCGCGATATCGGTATTTCGCGTGAAGAGGCAGAAGCTGAAGCCAGACGGGATTTTTGGGACGGTGTCGCTGAAACACGAGTTCGCACAAAGTTGAGATGACAGCCTATTCAACGTGCGGATCTGGCGGAGCTTTTCCGATTTCCCAATAATCGGGATGGCTGTGGTCTTCCCTCCTGAAGGCCGCAGCCCCGCCAAATTCAGTTCTGACTGTGTCTGCGATCCAGAATGATCAAAATCGAGCCAAGTAGCAGAAACAGGACAATAATCGCGCCAATGATCGGGGCCACACCAGCGACACCGTTTTTTTCGAAATTCAGAAAATCATACGGGTATTCGCCGATCAATGGTGAGCGGATGTAGGTGTAAATCAGATAGCCAACCGGAAAAATCAGGATTTTGGGCAAACTGGGCCAGCTCAAATCACCACTTCTACCACCAGCAAACCACCACAGGGCAAACAAAGGAGATGGCATGAATGGGGTGTGAGCGGTCATGCATCCCGACTCGGATAGAGTGCTGGGAGAGGCGGATAGGCTGCAGGCTAGATGTCATCTTAGGGCATTGCGACCCTGTAAAGGAGATTACCCGCCGCCTGTATCTGAACGACCAGCGTGAGGCCCGGTTCGGTCCGGTGACCTCGTATAGGAGTTTGGCGTGGCCGTTCACACCCTTGTCAGGGTTCCGCCGCTCACCAACGGGAGAAGTTTAGCCATGTCCTTTATCGGTGTCGATCTTCACACGACGTCTTTCACGGTCTGCCGGCTTGAAGCTGACGGCAGCGAGATATTTGAAACCTACCAGCTGGCAGCGGCCGATCTGGAACGGTTCTGCCTGAGCCTTGATGCGGACGACGAGATTGCCGTGGAGGCGACGGGCAATTCGGCCTGGTTTCGTGACGAGGTGGTCGCTTGCGTCGGCCGTGTTGTCGTGGTCAACCCGAGGCAGTTCGGCGTGATCCGCAAGTCGGTGAAGAAGACGGACAGGAACGATGCCCGGGCACTGGCCTTCTTCCTGTCGAAGGACATGCTGCCCGAGACGCGTGTGAAGACGGTTGCCGAGAGCGAGTTGGCGTCACTCACCCACACGCGCGATCTTCTGGTCAAGCAGCGCACCCGGCTCATCAACAAGATCCATGCGCTGCACACGCACCACGGCGTCAAGCTGAAGAAGGAAAGCCTGGGCTCGAAGCGGCGGCTCAATGCTCTGGAGGTCGGCCGGTTCTCGACACTGGAACAGGTCGAGTTGAAGGCCCTGCGCGACCAGGCGCTGAGGCTTATGGCGACGATTGGCGAACTGGACGGTGCGATCGAAGAGGCCGCCCGGGAACTGGATGGCTACGACGGCCTCGTCTCAATCAAGGGCATCGGTCCGCGCTCGGCGGCCGTGCTCCTGTCGGGGATCGGCAACGTCGATGACTTCGAGGACGCCGACAAGCTGGCTGCCTATGTGGGCATCGTCCCGCGCGTCAGCCAGTCGAACGAAACCGACAACCGGGGGCGGATCACCAAACGCGGCAACAAGCTGATGCGCACCACGCTGGTTCAGTGCACGCTCATTGCCATCCGATACTCGGGCTACCTCAATGCCTTCTACCAACGCATCAAGGCCAGGCGCGGGGCCGGCAAGGCGATCATCGCGACCGCACGTAAACTGCTCGCGATCATCTACGACACGCTCAAGAACGGCTGGGTCTTCGAGGACTTTCCGGCCTTCAAGATCGCGGGGCAGAACATTCCCGCTGGACAACCATCATAGGAGACTGAAAATGAAACGTAGAACAAAAATCATAATTGCCGGTGTTGCCGGTGCCTTTGCACTTGGCGGAATCGCAGTTGCTTCGCAAAGTTACAGCGAGCACAAGAAGATGAAGCGGTTATTCGCACCGGAAAAAATTATGGAAATGGTAGACCGGAACGGCGATTTCGCCGCCAGCCAGGATGAGCTTTCCGCTTATGCCAATTCCTATTTTGTGCTTGCTGACGCAGATAAGGACGAAAAGGTAACCAAAGCGGAGATTGTTGCTGCTTTGGAGAACAGCGAACTCCCCACTAGGCTCAAGGATCGCTCCGGCAAGATTGCTGACCGGGTGGTGCGTCAGGGAGACATCGATCAGGATGGCAGTCTGACATTTGCGGAGTTGGAAAACCGTCTGTTGAAGTTCCATGCCCTGGCAGACTGGAATGACGACAAGTCTGTTGAGATTGCTGAGATGAAGCGCCTGCGCGGCGGGTTTGGTCGTCACGGCCGTCGCGGCGACAGGGACTGAATGGTGTTTATGGAACCACAGCTCAGAAAAAAAGCCCCGGATCAAAGATCCGGGGCACAGTAAGGCAGGGTAGAACTGGATCAGGCAGCAGCGCCATTAGAGCGTGTTCGCATCACGTGAATTCACAGCCGACTGCCCTGAAGAAATTCCGGCACTCCATTGGCGTGAACATATGGCAGACCTCTCCGATTGCCTTCCAGACATCATCGAAGGTTCTGGCGCCTGCCTTCCTCAGATGAGCCTTGAGCTTCGAAAAGGCCATTTCAATGGCATTGAGATCTGGGGAATATTTCGGCAGGAACAAAAACCATGCGCCGATATCTCGCAAGATCTGCTCGGCTTTTTCGCTCTTGTGAGCGGCTAGGTGGTCAAGGATTACGACATCTCTCTTTTCCAGTTCTGGCGCCAACTGTGTCTCAACATAAATCTCAAAGATTTCTTTGGTCATGGCCCGGTCAATAACCCAGGGCGCAACCAGTCCATGACTGCGCAGGCCTGCGATAAGTGTCTGCTTCTTCCAGTGGCCATGAGGGACAAAATCTATGAGGCGCTCTCCTGTTGGGGCCCATCCAGTTTGCTTGGCCATTTTGGTGTTTGTGGACGTCTCATCAATGAAGACAAGTTTTTCAATCGACCGATTCAAAAACGGAACACGCCTTGTCTTCCAGAGTTCGCGGTCTTTTTTCACGTCGATGCGGTGTTGCTCCTTGGCATAAATAGTCTTTTTTTATGCGACAACCCGAAACTGCGCACAACATGCCAGACAGGCGAATGATGGACATTGAGGTTGAATTTTTCGTTCAGCTCCGCACAAAGCTTACGGATTGTAATGTCCTTTTGTTCATCAACCCGTTTTCGAAGCCAGTCTTTATAGGGTGAAAGCTTGCCATGGCCTGTTTTTCCCGGGTTATGTTTTGGAGCAAGCGAACCAGTTTCACGTTTCAACTTCACCATATCATTCACAAATTTGACGGAGACTTTGAAATGGGCAGCCGTTCCACGATGAGTGTGGCCTTCTTCTACATGAGCTACAACACGTTTACGCAATTCAATCGGATGGGGCTTGGGCATTGAAAATCCTTGGCTTCGAACCGAATCAGGTCACCCCAATCAGAATCATATTCGCGCACGGAAAGAAACTGAATCTACTCGACACAAACACGCTCTAGTCTCTTCTTCACACTTTGAATTCTGTTTGATCGGCAGCCGGATCGAGACGATTGTTCCGTTTCCTTCTACAGATCTGATTTTCATGGCACCGTCATGAAGCTGTGCCAGTGACCTTGAAATCGCAAGTCCCAGGCCGGAACCTTTGTGACTTTTGGTGAACTGGTTTTGAACCTGTTCAAATGGACGGCCGAGTTTTCTCAAATTGCTTTGCGAAATTCCGATACCATTATCTTCAATTGTAATGGTGACACACTCGCCCCGGCGCCTTGCGCGAATCTTGATTCTTCCCTCGTCCTTGGAAAATTTCACGGCATTTGAAAGCAGGTTTATCAGAATTTGCTTGATCGCACGGCGGTCGGCTTCGAGTTCGATCTTCGGTGAGACACTGTCGTGAATCTCAATGCCCCGATCTTCCGATTGCCGGCTGACGATTCGAAGTGTCTCCTCAATCATTTCGTCCAGATTGAAACGTTCGTAATCAAGGACAAAGCGGCCGGCTTCTATTTTCGACATATCGAGAACATCGTTGATCATGCCAAGCAGATACGAGCCGCTTTCGTAAATGTCTTCCGCATATTCCTGATATTTTTCCGAACCCAACGGTCCGAACAGGCCCTCATTCATGATTTCGGAAAAGCCGATTATGGCGTTCAGGGGTGTACGAAGCTCATGTGAGATATTCGCCAGAAATTCCGATTTAGTCTGGTTGGCAGCCTCGGCACGGTTTTTTTCCGTAGCGTATTTTTCTGCCATTTCTGCGAGTTTCTGTTTTTGAACCTGAAGTGTGTAGCGGGACTGTTCCAGGTCAGCGATCGTCGCCATCAATCGTTTCTCAGATTCGATTAGCTTGGCTTCGTGACGCTTGATCGCAGTGATATCCGTGCCAACCGAAACGAAGCCGCCATCCTTTGTATGCCTTTCATTGATTTGCAACCAGCGACCATCCGACAGTTTGGCTTCAAGCGTTCGGGTATTTTCGTCCTGGTTTAACCCTCGCAGTAACTGACTGGAGACATCGGGAGAGGAGGCAAGATCCATAATCGCCTCATAACTCATGCCGGGCTTGATGTTTTCCGGTGAAAGCTTGTGCAATTGTTGATATTTCGAATTGCACAAGACCAGGCATTTGTTTTCATCCCAGAGAACAAAGGCTTCCGGCAGGTTTTCAATGGCGTCATGCAAACGGATATCCTTGCGTTTACTCGCCTGCTCCATCATGCGTTGCTCGGTAATGTCTTCCGCAATGCCTACCAGTCGGGGTTTGGCGGTGTCCGTCCCGGCAATCTCGACTTTCAGGCGGATCCAGATCCAGTTTGAATCGACATGACGCATCCGGAAAACCTGTTCGACGTGTACGAGCCCTTCCTCAAGGACCTTGCATGCCAGGCGGAACAGATCGATGTCTTCTGGATGGACGAGGTTGTTTATTTCCGAAAAGCCAATGGTTTCGTCCTTGGGATCAAGGCCGAGGAGTTCAAACATGGACTTGGACCAGTAGAACTGGCCCCGTGACAAGTCCCAGTCCCACAACCCGCAGCCGCCGCGCATCAGGGCTGTGTCAAACCGGTTCTGGACTTCCTCATATATTAAATCGGCTTCCCGTGCCCGTTGGCTCTGGGCAAAGTAGGCATAGAGAATAACCAGCAGAATGCTGGAAGTGCCGACAAACAGGGTAACGTTCAGCGAGACTGTCTTGTTCCAGCTGGCAAACGTTTCGCTCTCCGGCTGGACGAGCGTGACACCGCCGAGATTGCCGGAAAGAATCCGGTGGACAGCAAGGGCTGAAGATCCATCCCTTAGTTCTACTGTCCTGTTATCTGCCTTCCTGCCGAATGTTGTTAAAAGGACAACATCACCCAACACACTGCTAAGCTCCTGTCCGTTGAGTTCCGGCTTGTAAGGCAGGGATGCAATGATCTTTTCGTATTTGTTTGTCAGGGTAACCTGCCGAAAATCGTTGAGGAACCGCGAAGGTACAACGTCGGAAAGAATGTTTTGCAAATCCATCGCACTCAGGTCACCTTCAACGTCAAGATTGGCGGAGTTGATGCGTTCCTCGATGAGTTCGGCAATAAAATGCATTTCTGCATTGGTTGAATTGCGAATGTATTCAGCCTGGTTTTGAAGAGTTGACCAGCGCGCCACAGCAACGACACACAAGAACAGAACAATGAGGATCGGGACGAGGCGCCTTAGAAAAGTTTCGGATCGCAGCAGGTTTTCATAAGCAGGATGGCTAAGCTGACGGGCATACCCGGCCACAATGTTGGCCGTGTCATCGCCGCTCAGCTTTAAAAAGTTCTTTCGGGGTCGCACATTGTGCGCCTCCGTCCGAGCCATGCCGGCCTCCTCATCCAAATAGCCGTTCGGAAACGCCGCGTTCCGAATCACTGCTACTTTGAATCAAGCGGAATCACCTTGTCCAGCCCTTTTATCCACATATTTCAACCATTGGTCGAATCAGCCTGCGAGTGTTCTATCCAAAATGTCGCTGACATCACGGGAAAGTTTGCCGCGTGACTGAAGCTCTTTCAGACGCGCTACAGCCTGCTGACGCCGGGCCGATTCCAGTGATTTGTGGGATCGGAATGCGGTTAGCATTCGCGCCGCCACCTGGGGGTTAATCGCGTCGAGTTTCGCAATTGTATCAAGCACAAGTTTGAAACCGCTGCCGTTTTCGGCATTGAACGCAGTCGGATTTGCCATGGCAAATACGCCAATGACTGATCGCAGCCTGTTTGGATTCTGTAGTGAGAAGTCTTCATGTTTCATCAGGCGCTTGACCTGTGCAACCGTTGCACGCCCGGGTCGTGAAGCCTGGACTGCAAACCACTTATCAAGAACGATGTGGTCGTCGCGGTAACGTCTGTAAAAATCCGCAAGGACTTTTTCGCGAAGTTCTCTGGATGGATGGAAATGCACGATCGTCGCAAGTGCATTGTAACGATCTGTCATGTTGTCGGCATTGAAATACAGTTTTTCAACGGATGTCAGCATCAGTTTTGATCGGGCAAGCACTCCCAGGCGCATCAATACTGCTTGCAGGCTGCGTTTACCGGCTGACGCCGCATCCGGTGTGAACTCGCCGGTAAGGGCGATTTCTGACAATACTGTTTCACTAACGCCGTCCAGCGTTTTTCCAAGCTGGGCGCCATGCCATGTCCAGGATTTATGGATAGCATCTGGATCAACATTCTTTCCCAGGTTTTGCGCCAAATCCCCTTCCGTGGGGAGCGTCAGCATGGCGGCACGAAATGCCGGTTCAAGATCGTTATCTGCTGCCACGTGCGATGCCACCTGAAGGAACTTCTTGTCCGCATCGATCTTTTTGCCGTTTTTCAGGTTGCGCAGGCCACCGGTAATAAGCCGGGTTGCATAGCTCTGATAAGCTTGCCAGCGGGAAAACCCGTCCGATTCGTGAAGCGCGAGAAATGCAAGATCGCTGACGTTTTGGCGGTAATTAACTTCAATCGGTGCTGTAAACCCGCGATTGAAACTGACTACCGGCCGCTCGTCGATATCGTTGAAAACAACTTTTTGCTGCCGTTTCGTCAGATGAAGAACTCCGTTTTCGAAGTCGGCTCCGGTTACCTTCGAGGCCTGCATTTCCGCGCCCGCCGAGTTTAGTAGAGAAATTGCCTGCGGCACAAACATCGGCGCCTTGCGGCGTTGACCTGGTGTGGGTCGGAGAAACTGTTCAAATTCAACTTCAAAGCGCTTTGCGCTCCGGTCAAACTTTGTAGACGCATTCAGAAGCGGCGTGCCAGCCTGGGAGTACCAGTAAGAGAACTGCGAAAGATCAACCCGTCCGGCCTTTTCGAAACAGGCAACAAACTGCTCGATGGTTGCTGCCTCCCCATCATGACGCCTGAAATAGAGATCCATTCCGGCCTTGAATTTTTTTGCGCCGAGCAGGGTGGAGATCATCCGGACGACTTCCGCTCCCTTTTCGTAAACGGTCGCTGTGTAGAAATTGTTGATCTCGCGATAGGATTCCGGGCGCACCGGGTGAGCCAGGGGGCCAGCATCTTCGGGGAACTGGTTGGTTTTCAGCCGACGAACATCCTCAATCCGTTTTACACCTCGCGAACGCTGGTCTGCAGAAAATTCCTGATCGCGAAAAACCGTCAGACCCTCCTTCAGACAGAGCTGAAACCAGTCGCGACAGGTAATACGATTTCCGGTCCAGTTATGAAAATACTCATGCGCGACAATAGCCTCGATATTGGCATAATCGGTATCTGTGGCGGATTCCGGATTAGCCAGAATGTATTTGTCGTTGAAGATGTTGAGGCCCTTGTTTTCCATGGCGCCCATGTTGAAATCGGATACCGCAACAATGTTGAAAACATCAAGGTCGTACTCGCAACCGAACACCTGTTCGTCCCACTGCATGGAGCGCACGAGTGAATCCATCGCGTAGTGTGCACTGTCTTCCTTGCCCGGTTCGACATATATGCCGAGCTTTACCTTTTTGCCGGAGGCAGTTTTGAAATTCTTGTGAATGGAACCGAGCTCGCCACCGACCAGCGCGAACAGATAGCTGGGTTTTGGATGAGGGTCATGCCAAATGGCAAAATGCCTTCCCTTGCCTGCCGAACCCTTTTTTACTGGATTTCCGTTGCCCAGCAGAACCGGCGCTTCGGCCTTGTCAGCTTCCAACCGGGTGGTGAACACAGACAATACGTCCGGCCGGTCCGGGAAGAACGTGATGCGTCTGAAACCTTCCGCCTCACACTGGGTGCAGTAGTTTCCTCCGGAACGGTATAGCCCCATCAGCTTCGTGTTGGCCTGCGGATTTATTTCCACACAGATTTGCACTTCAAACCGGCGCTTGCGCGGAAGTTTGAAGATCTGAAGCTGCTCTTTTGAAAGATGATAATCCTTCTTTGGAACTTCTTTGCCTTCGACAAGCAGAGAAACAAGGCTCAACTCATCGCCGTCAAGACTCAGCGGCGTTTCTGTTTTGGTATCACTCGCCCTTTCGACGGACAGAACGGATTTCACCACAGTCGTGGTCGGGTGCAGGTTGATGTCGAGATCAACTGTTGAGATTTTATATTCAGGAGCCTTATAGTTCTTGAGGTGTATGGCCTGACCCTGGCTATTGCGCATCTGGTATTCCTGTTAGATTTCGAGCGGTTGCAGGGTTGTAAAGGGTTTCGCGTTGTAAGGGAATCACAAAAAAACGAATTACCCATGTAGGTAAATGATAAGTTTCCTGATACTCACACTCAGATACTTAACCCTGCATTGAATGTTGTATGCCATATCTGGCAGAATTGAGAAACGCGAAGACAGGAAACCGGAGCGCGGATGTCGGCACTAACGGATCATCTTGAAGGTTTGATTGAACACCGCGATCGACTGGAGCATTTGTCCATTTCTGATTTGTTTGATGTAGATCCGAACCGTTTTGACCGCTTTTCAGCCCGTTTGGGGACCCTGTTGCTGGATTACTCCAAAAACCGTTTGGACAGCGAAGCGCTCGATCATTTGTTGCAGATGGGCAGGGAAAGCGGGCTTGAGGCAATGCGCGATGCCATGTTCGCTGGTGAAATTGTCAATGTCACTGAATCACGCGCAGCACTGCACACCGCGTTGCGAAACGATGGCTCGCCGGTACTGCTTGCAGGCGAGGATGTCGTCCCGGAAATCTTGTCCACACGCCAACGCATGGAAGCGTTTGCCGCAGCGGTGCGTTCCGGGGCTTATCAGGTAACCGGCGGCAGCGTCACCAATGTGGTTAACATTGGTATAGGTGGCTCGGATCTCGGGCCGAAACTGGTGGTTGACGCCCTCAAGCCCTATCATGACGGGCCCAGGGTTCACTTTGTTTCAAATCTCGACGGTGCAGACATCACCGATACACTGGAAAAACTTGACCCGGCGACCACGCTGTTCATCGTTGCTTCGAAGAGTTTCACCACGGCAGAAACCATGGTCAATGCCGGAACCGCACGTTGGTGGCTGAACTCGGCTTTGGGCGACGATGTCGGGCATCATTTTGCAGCAATATCAACCAATCTGCGCGCGGCGGCCGAGTTTGGAATTTCTGAAGAAAGAACCTTCGGTTTCGGTGACTGGGTCTGTGGGCGTTTTTCCGTGTGGTCCGCGATTGGTCTTGCCACAATGATTGCAATGGGTGGGGAAAACTTCTCGGCATTCCTCGCAGGAGCCGGTGAGGCGGATAGGCATTTTCGTGAAGCGCCGCTTGAAAAGAATCTGCCAGTGCTGATGGCGCTGATTGGCATCTGGCACCGAAATGTATGCGGTTTCGGGAGCCAGGCGGTGATTCCCTACGATAATCGCATGGCCAATTTTCCACGTTGGATGCAGCAGCTGGATATGGAATCCAACGGCAAGTCACTAGCTGTAAACGGAGAGCCGGTCAGCCTTGATACCGCACCGGTGATTTTTGGGGAGCCAGGGACCAACGGGCAACACTCGTTTTTTCAACTCCTGCATCAGGGGACAGAGATAATCCCGTGCGATTTTTTGGTTGCCGCGAACGGACACAATAACGAACGCGCATCCCAACACCAGTTGCTTGTTGCAAACTGCCTTGCCCAGTCAGAAGCACTGATGCGGGGGCGTACCCTTGCCGAGGCGGACGGACAGCCTCACCGCGTGTTTGAAGGAAACAGGCCAAGCAATACGTTGCTCTATGACCGCCTTGATCCGCATACCCTCGGGCTGCTGATGGCGGTTTACGAGCACAGAACCGTTGTCCAGGGTTTCATCTGGGGGATCAACTCTTTTGACCAATGGGGTGTTGAACTGGGCAAGAAACTGGCTGGTGCAATCTCTGAAGTCATTGAATCTTTAGATACGGATAGTCTGACAAATCCTTCGACGCGAGGGCTCGCCTCGGACTATCTGTCAAAAAGACGCTGATCCCTCAAGGTATCTTACCTCGACCCATTGGCGTACGCACGATGGTTTGTTTGCGCTGAGCCTCCCGGTGAATGGTGTAGATGGAAGCAGCAATAATCACCATTGCGCCAAGCCATGTCCATACATCCGGCAGCGTTTCGAACAATAGCCACCCAAAAAACACCGAATAGATCAGGCGCACATAGTCAAGTGAAGCCATAACGGATGCCTCGCCGTGTTTATAGGCAATGATATTGAGCATTTGTGCACCATAGGAAATCAAGCCCATGAGGATGAGTAATGCCCATTCAAACGGGGAGGGCCATTGCCAAAACCAAATACCGGGGACAGCGACTGCCAGGCCGACGCCCAATGCCTGATAGGTGAGAATCGTCGTCGGACTTTCGGTGCGTGTAAGAATACGGATCACGACCATAACAGCTCCGGCACCGGCAGCACCAATCAGGGCGTAAACACCATATATCGTAAATCCATCAAAACCCGGTCGCAGAACAATCATTACCCCGATAAAGCCGATTACGACGGCTGACCAGCGGCGAACGCCAATTACTTCGTCGAGTACGAAAATTGCACAGATGGTGACAAAGAAACTTTTGGCAAAGCCAATGGCAGTCGCATCCGCCAGGGGCATGTGCACGACAGCAGTGAAACCAAACCCCATGGCAACAAGAGCCAGTACCACCCGCAGCAATTGCAACCCAAGGTGATTGGTTTTGAGGGTGCCTGGAAATCCGCGAAAGATAGCCGGGGCGACTATCAGCGACATAACCAGTTGGCGGATTAGCAGGATTTGCGCCACATGGAGGTTTTCGCCGGTGAGCTTGATAAGTGCGATCATGGTGCCGAACCCGGCTGCAGCAAACATCAGGATGGTGCCGCCTTTGACATTGCTTGGCAGCTGATTGAAGCGCTGTGTCAGGGATGTGATCGACATTAAGAATTCCTGAACAAGGCATACACCATGGTCGGAAACCTGCAAGTGGGTTTTTTCAAAAGTGTCGTCTTAAGGCCTCGACCGTTTCGCGGTTGGTCCCTATATCAGAAGCAGGGATGGTTTTCAGGAAACTATGAGGGGTAAATTCGGGGATGAGCAGAGTACCGCTTACGAAATTCGGAATGGGTTCATCTGTTCTCCGCAAGGAGGACAATGCTTTCATAACCGGCAAAGGCTGCTATACGGATGACGCTTTCAGCGAGGATGCGTTGCACGGGTTTGTGCTGCGTTCTCCCATTGCTCATGCCCGTTTTGAGATTGTTGACGCGGATACGGCGCGCGAGGTGCCTGGAGTGCATCTGGTGCTGACCGCCGCGGATGTTGCAGAACTCTCTCCGCTGGCCTCCATGACACCGGTAAAGCAGCCAGACGGCAGTATGAACAGGACGCGAGATATTCCGGTCTTATGCGAAGACATCGTGCGCCATGTTGGCGATGCAATAGCTTTTGTGGTGGCCGATACGCCAGCCATTGCGCGGGATGCAGCAGAACTCATCGACATTGACTTTGAAATTCTCCCAGCGGTTGTGGATACGGAACTGGCACTCCGGGACGATAGCCCGGCCGTGTATGAGGATGGCGACCGGAACCTCGCGTTTACTCATGTAATGGGAGATGTAGCGCAAACGCAGCAGATCATGGATGACGCAGAGCATATCACCGAAATATCGCTCATTAACAACCGGCTTGTGTCAAACTATATGGAAACCCGTGCCTGCCTCGCATATTGGGATGAGGATAACACCCGCCATGACATCACCGTGTGTTCGCAAGGGGTGTTCGGCATTCGCCGCGCGTTAGCCAGCGTTTTCGGTATTGAGCCTGAGGGCATTCACGTTGTAACGCCGGATGTAGGGGGCGGATTTGGAACCAAGGTATTCTGTTATCGCGAGTACCCTCTTTGCATGTTTGCGGCAAAAAAGCTTGGCCGCCCGGTGCGTTGGGTATCGGACCGGATTGAACATTTCACCAGCGATGCGCAGGGCCGTGACAATGTGGTAACTGCAAAAATGGCAATGGACAGTGACGGGAAATTTCTGGCAATTGACGTGGACCTGATTGCAGGCATGGGCGCCTACCTCCATGCTTTTGGTCCCCTCATCCCCTATCTGGGCATCACGATGACAACAGGGCTTTATGATATTCCTGCTATGGCAGTCCGGCTTCGCGGCAGCTACACAAATACGATTCCCGTCGATGCATATCGCGGAGCCGGGCGTCCTGAAGCCGCATATGTTATTGAGCGACTTGTGGATCAGTGCGCGCGTGACATGGGAGTTGCTGTTGATGAAATCCGCAGGCGAAATCTGATCCGTTCCGATCAACTGCCATACACAACGCCGGCTGGGCGGATGTATGACACAGGCGAATATGAAGCCCACATGGACGCTTGTATGGTAAACGCGGACTGGCTGCAATTTGATGGGCGGCTATAGGCTTCAGTCGATGCAGATAAAATCCGTGGCATTGGCATGGCTACCTATATTGAGGCTTGTGCCTTTGCAGGCTCCGAACCGGCTTTTGTCGAGTTGAGGCAGGATGGTACCGTTGAACTCAGAATCGGTACACAGTCAAACGGTCAGGGACACGCTACGGCCTATGCGCAATTGGCAGCCGAGAAACTTGGCATGAATTACGAGAACATCGAATTGCGCCAGGGAGATACTGATGAATTACAAGATGGTATGGGAACAGGTGGTTCACGTTCCATTCCGCTGGGCGGAGTTTCGGTTGTACGGGCAAGCGAGCAACTCGCCGAGAAAATAAGGAAGCTGGCTGCCGACGAACTTGAAGCTTCGGTCGCCGATATTGAATTAAGAGATGGTGAAGCGTGCATTGTCGGCACTGATCGCTTGATCAGGTTTGCGGACCTTGCTCAGAATGTTGCCGACCCGGAAGACCTGAAAGGTGAGGGTGTCTTCAAACAGGAAGAGGCGACTTATCCTGTGAATTTCCATGCAAATTTGACCCACTTGGGTGGGTAATTTTCAAGTAAAATTGACCCGCCTGTTTTAGGTTTCGCGTTTTAAGCGCGAGGAAGAGACAGGTGTTACAAATGGAAACGGTTTTGAAGGTCCGTTGCTGGATATTGCGCGGTGAAAAGAGCATTCGACAGGTAAGTCGTGAGACGGGAGTTTCGCGCAATACGATCAGGAAGTATTTGAAGGATGATGGGGAGCCTCGTTATCAGCGCCACACTCCTGCACCCTTGCATAAATTGCTTGGGAAGCATGCAGACAAGCTTCGGTCACGCTGGGAGCATGATCTGAAGCTGCCGCGCCGGGAGCGTCGCACAGGCAAGAAGCTTTACGAGGAACTGGTTGGGGAAGGCTATAAAGGGTCTTATTCAACGACCCAGCGACTTATCCGCGAGTTGAAGCATTCGAGTTCGGGGTCCAGAGGAGCATTTGTTCCCCTGCAGTTTGCGGCAGGTGATGCGGTTCAGTTTGACTGGAGTGAGGAACACGTTGTTCTGGGCGGAGTACCCCAGAAAGTGAAGATTGCCCACTTCCGGCTTTGCCACAGCCGCAAGCCGTTTGTATACGCCTATCCCAGCGAAGTGCAGGAGATGGTACTTGATGCTTTTGTGCGTGCGTTGGCCTTTTACGGGGGAGTTCCCCGCCGTGTCATCATCGACAATCCCAAGACTATGGTCACCTATGTATCGCGTTCGAAGGAACGAATGTTCCATGCACGTTTCCTTGCCTGTATGAACCATTACGTTATGGAGCCGGTCGCCTGTACGCCGGCATCTGGCTGGGAGAAGGGCCAGGTTGAGAACCAGGTCGGGTTCATACGAGCAGAGGTGTTTACGCCCAAGCTTTCCTTTGATGACCTTGATAGCTTGAATGAACATCTGGAGCGGCGTTGTCAAGAACTTGGCGAACGTGCGCAGCCCGGGATGCAGGATCGCACAATTGATGCGGTTTTTGCAGAAGAGGTTGCCGCGCTTCGCCCTCTCGGCCAACCCTTTGACGGGTACATCGAAAAGAGTGTGCGGGTGCGTTCCACCTGTCTGGTTCAGTATGATAACAATCGTTACAGCGTGCCTTGTCAGTTTGCCGGGCAACAAGTCTCGCTGCGAGCCTATGCCGGGCGAATAGTTCTTGTTGCGGATCATGAAGTAATTGCCGGGCACAAACGTCGTTTTACCCGCAATATCAGTTACTTTGAGCCCTGGCACTATGTGCCATTGCTGGATCGCAAACCCGGTGCCTTAAGAAATGGCGCCCCTTTCGTGGATTGGCAATTGCCAAATGTTATGATGACGATCCGGGATCACTACATGCAGGACAAGGGAGGGGACCGGTATTTTGTCGATCTTCTGCTGCTGGCACACAAGCATGGAACAGAGGTGATCGAGCAGGCCTGTAAGCTGGCTGTAAAGCAAAATACCTTGCGTCTTCCTGCCATCATCAATCTGATTAATCAATTGCAAGAACCGGAAATTACGCCATTGAGCGAAACCGGCAATTATCCTCTGATCTCAACTGTCCCGCAAGCCGACTGCAAGCGTTATGAAGCTCTGTATGAGGTGACGGCATGAACGGCCTCATTGAACAGCTGGCAGGGTTGAGATTGCATGGAATGGCCTCTTGCGCACAGGACTTGCTAAGTGCACGTCAGCCGCCAAACCTGGCCACGGCGATAAAGCAGTTGATAGAGGCAGAGACCGTGGAACGAAGGGTGCGTTCGGTCCGGTATCAAATGCGCAGTGCAAACTTCCCTCATCACAAGGACTTTGCCACCTTCGATTATGATGCGGCGGCTGTAACCCGAACACAGATTGAACCCTTGTGTTCCGGACAGTTTATTGCCGATGCACATAATCTGATTCTGGTTGGTGGAACGGGAACTGGAAAATCCCACATTGCCATTGCTCTTGGAACAACGCTTGTTAATCACGGCAAGAGAATTCGGTTCTTCAATGCTGTCGACCTGATCAATGCGCTGATCAGTGAACAGGCAGAGGGAAATACCGCAAGGATCGTACGGCAATTATGCGCACTGGATTGCGTCATTATTGATGAACTCGGCTATATTCCGTTCCCAAAGTCCGGCGGAGCGCTACTGTTCCATCTGATCAGCAAACTGTACGAGAAGACAAGCGTCATCATTACAACCAACCTGGAGTTCGGGGAATGGACGCAGGTCTTCGCAGATGCAAAGATGACAACCGCACTGCTGGACCGAATTACCCATCATTGCACCATTATAGAAACCGGGAATGCATCATACCGGTTTGCTCAAAGCAAAAAACAAAAAACTCAATCCTGATCAGAAAAAGCCCCCGGACGATCTTGTAATTGGAGAGCTGATCGTCCGGGGGCTTGCGTGCAAAAACGGTGGGTCAGTTTTAAATGGAAATACAGGGTCAGTTTTAATTGAACATTGACAACCAGTGATCCACTCGATGTTCTCTTTGGTGCCATCACCATCAATGTCGAAAGCAATGGTGTCACCAACATGGTTATCTACACGCTCTTTGGCTGTTGAATTACCGGTTGTTGAGATTTTGCCGTCGCCATTCATATCCAGAGCAATTGGAGAAGCGATCTTGTCTTTCTTGGCTGAGGAGTCCCAGTGGCCAACGAGGCAATGGTCTTTATATACCGCGAACTTGCCGCCGCCAATGTGCTTGGCAACGTGGCCCGCGTAGGTGCCTTTTGTAATGTTGTAGCTGCCATCGGCGTTTTTCTTGTATCCGCCATGCTGTGCAAGCCACTTCACTTCGATGTTTTTGGCCGCCTGATGATGACCGCCACCATAGGGAACCGGCTGGATTTGCGGTTGTGGGCCATAGCCGCCACCCGCAGGCTTTTTGTTGAAGCCCTGGATCAGTTTGGTAATCTGCTTCAACACACCATTAAGCTGGTTTGTGTATCCACCGACGACTGCCTGTGTGCGTCCGGTAAGGCCATGGGTGAACTGGTTGTATCCGCCACCGTAAGCGTTGCCGCCACCATGTGCGTATCCGCCTCCATAGGCGTTTCCACCACCATATGCGTTGCCGCCGCCATAAGCGTTGTTACCGCCATAGGCATTTGCGCCGTATCCACCAGCACCGCCGTATCCGCCATGACCGCCGCTAAGTGCACCCAGTAATTGGGTCAGAAGCTGGAACACTTGCTGAAGCAGGTTGTTGATTTGACCGCCGTTACTGCCGTATCCACCGCCGTAATTGCCGTAGCCTCCGCCGTAGTTGCCGTAGTTACCGCCATAGTTGCCAACCTGGCCAACCACACTGTGGCAGTGGTTGCATGCATGACGGACAGGTTCAAATCCGACCTGAACAGATTGCTTGTTTACAAAATTGTTGATCTGAACTGTGAGATCAAGCGTTTGCCGGACAAGCTGCTTGGTATTGCCCTGAGCAAATGCACGGGTGAAGTTTGCTGCACCTCTGTGGTTCTGGATGCCTTTGCCGTAGTTGCCGCCAAAAGCATTGAACTGCTGCTTGTGCAGATGCTGGTTGATAAGATTATTCATTTTATTCTCCTGTTTGCTCTGGCGAACAATTACCGCCGCTAGAAATTTCTCCGCATCTCGAAAATACGTTGGCCACAAACTACTTCGGGGAGGAAATTCAGGGTATTCGTGACAAGTGCAGCCCCATCCCGTGTTGGTTACTCAAGGACTGCGAAAAACTACCTACGTGGTGTTAAGAGACAGGCTTAACAGACACGATTAACAGATGCTTTTCGGGGCCCTGAAATTAACCATGACAGGCTGTCGGAGCATTGTTATGAAAGCATTTTTTGCTTCAGAGAAAGAAAATCCTGCCAGGCGAGCTTTTTGTGGGCCGGTTGCCGCAACAGATAGGCCGGATGCAGGGTAGGCAATGCCGCAAAGCGCCTGCCTGGAATTTCAATTTCCACCCAGCGGCCACGCAGCCGCATTATCCCATTGGTGGTCTTCATAAGGGTTTTGGCGGATGAGCCGCCAAGCATAACGATCAATTTAGGTTCAGCGAGCTCAATATGGCGTTCAATAAACGGCCGGCAGATTTCAGTTTCCTGTGGTGTCGGTGTTCTGTTTCCCGGAGGACGCCAGGGAATGACATTGGTGATGTAGGCCGTGTCACGGTCAAGGCCGATGGCTGCGAGCATCCGGTCCAGCAACTGTCCGGCTCGTCCGACAAAGGGAAGCCCCTGAATATCCTCATCCCTTCCAGGTGCTTCACCAATAAACATGACGCCTGCTTGCGGATTTCCATCGGCAAACACGGTGCTTTTGGCAGTTCGCTTCAGATTGCAACCGTCGAAACCGGTGATTATTTCTTTCAACTCTTCGAGGTTTGTAGCTTGCACAGCAGCTTCGCGTGCACTTTGGGCCGCTTCCGCGTCTGGCATTGTAGCTGCCGGAGCAGGGCGTCCTTTTTGTGGTTCGTTCTGTGGTTTGTGTCGAAGCGGCTTTTTGGTTGGCTGGGTCTGTGCCTGCTGGCTCTGAGCAAGCAATTTTTCGGTTTCCTTGAAGCGGTCAACAGGTGTTTCTTCCAACAGCACGTCTACGCCTGCATCCACATACCATTCCAAAATTTCCTGAACATTGCTCATGCGAGGAATTTTAACGCTAAATCCGGCTCTGGTCAGCTAAAACTGTCGCGAATGCACAAGGAAGATGCGTCAAAATTGACGTGGCGCAACTCGCATAGCGTGCTAAAAGAAGCCTCAACAGACGGACACAGGCCGTCCGCGTGCGAAATTAGTGCTTGGAGAATTAAATGACCGAAGAACTCCCAGAACGCGAGAGCATGGAATTTGATGTGGTGATTATCGGGGCAGGGCCGGCCGGCCTTTCCGCAGCGATTAAACTCAAACAGCTCAACAGCGACCTTGAGGTTGTGGTGCTGGAAAAGGGACCGGAAGTCGGCGCCCACATTCTGTCAGGCGCCGTTGTGGACCCCGTAGGCGTTGATCGTCTCCTTCCGGACTGGCGTGATGAGGACGGCCATCCCTTCCAGGTGCCGGTAAAGGACGATATTTTCCATTTCCTGACCAAGAGCGGCAAGTTCCGTCTGCCGAATTTCGGTCTACCGCCGTTGATGAACAACCACGGCAATTTCATTGTCTCGCTTGGCAATGTCTGCCGCTGGCTTGCAGAAAAGGCCGAGGGTCTGGGTGTTGAAATATATCCCGGATTTGCCGCTGCTGAGCTGGTTTACGATGAAGACGGCAATGTGAAAGGTGTCGCCACCGGAGACATGGGCATCCAGCGCGATGGAACTCCCGGTCCGATGCATGAGCGTGGCATGGAACTGCACGGAAAGTACGTTCTATTTGGAGAAGGGGCCAGAGGCTCGCTGTCCAAGGAACTGATCGCCAAATTCGACCTGGCAAAGGATTCAGAGCCGCCGAAATTCGGCATCGGGCTCAAAGAACTTTGGGAAGTAGATCCTTCCAAACACAAGGAGGGCACTGTCCAGCACACCTTTGGTTGGCCGCTGGACAAATCCACCGGCGGCGGATCGTTCCTGTATCATCTCGACAACAATCAGGTCGTGGTGGGTTTTGTTCTTCACCTCAATTACAAGAATCCCTACATCTCGCCATTCCAGGAATTTCAGCGGTTCAAGACGCATCCGGCGATCAAGGACACATTCGAGGGCGGAACGCGTATCTCCTACGGGTCCCGCGCAATTACCGAGGGCGGATACCAGTCAGTCCCGAAATTGTCTTTCCCCGGTGGGGTATTGATGGGTTGTGCTGCTGGCCTTTTGAACGTGCCGCGCATCAAGGGATCTCACAACGCGATGCTTTCCGGTATGCTGGCTGCTGAACATGTGGCAGAGGCTATTGCTGCCGGTCGGGCCAATGATGAACTGACCTCCTACAACGATGCGTGGCGTGACAGCGACATCGGCAAGGACCTCAAGAAAGTCCGCAATGCCAAGCCACTGTGGAGCAAATTCGGCACACCGCTTGGTATCATGATGGGTGGTATCGATATGTGGTGCAACACCCTTTTTGGTGGCTGGACACCATTTGGCACCATGGGTCATGGAAAGGCGGATCATGAATCCCTCGAACCAGCATCCATGCACACACCGATTGAATATCCAAAGCCTGATGGGGTGCTGACCTTCGACAGGAACTCTTCTGTGTTCCTGTCCAACACCAACCATGAGGAAAACCAGCCGGTTCACCTTAAGGTGGCGGATCTCGACAAGCAGAAAGCTTCGGAACTTCATGAATTTGCCGGGCCTTCAACCCGTTATTGCCCTGCCGGCGTTTACGAGTGGGTGGACAGCAATGGTGAGGCCATTCCGACCGGCAAGGAAGCGGAAGCACAGGATGCAACGTTTGTGATAAACAACCAGAACTGTGTTCACTGTAAAACCTGTGACATCAAGGATCCGAACCAGAACATCAATTGGACGGTGCCTCAGGGTGGCGAGGGGCCTGTTTACCCGAACATGTAGGGTATTGCATCGAACAGTGAGGGAACTGAAAAATCGCAGCGTATGCCGGACGCTTTGCTATCTGATATGAGATTGCGGCGGCATACTCAGCTCTGGCCTATCCCGCAATGTACCGTTTCATATCTTCCGCATCGCGTTCTGCAATCTCAATTTTGCGTTTGACCACGTCGCCAATCGAAATAATCCCGCACAGCTTGCCCTTTTCGATCACAGGCAGGTGGCGAAAACGACCTTTAGTCATTTTGTCCATGAGCGAGTCAATGCTTTCATCCTCGCCACAGGACACCACCTTCTGCGTCATGCAAATGGATATTGGCTGGGAAAGTGCTTCACAACCGTTACTGGCGATTTCTCGTACAAGATCGCGCTCCGAAGCAATGCCGCAAACCTGTTCATCCTCGTTGAGGATAACAGCAGCGCCGATTTTCTTTTCCGCCAGGATCTGTGCAATTTCCGCTATGGTTTCATCATGTTGTGCCGTGACAACATTGCGCCCTTTCTGGGCAAGAATTTCAGAAACACCCATCAGTATTTCCTCCTTTCGCGCATATATATACGTGCCCCACTCCCGGATATTACCGGCAAAATGCCAATTTGCGCAAATCAGGCTGGGGGATATTGTGGATGATCTGGCGATCAGTCGAACTATTCCACCTGGAATGTTACCAGCACTGGAAGGTGGTCAGAGCCCATGACTTCGAGGGTTTCGGCGGACAAAATTCTTACCCGCCCCTTCGACATGATATTATCTATGGGCAGACCGAAAACACGCGCAACCGGCTTGGGAAGCGGACCGAAAAGCCATGTTGAGCCCAGGCCTTCATGGATGTCCAGATCACCGGCTTGCGCAAATTTCTGAATACTCCAAGACCAGGTTGTAGCATTGAAATCGCCTGCAACGAGCATATCGGGGCCTGTGCGCTTGAGCGCCGGCACCATGGCGTTGAACTGACGGGGCCCGCTTGCAGGCCAGGGCCAACGCGGGTGGGTAGCACCAAACGTAATCCGAGTACCTTCAGGCGACACGACATTGGTTAGCAGCAAAGATCCGTAGTCTCCACAAAAGTCGTCTGATGAGTCCAGTTGCCATTTTGATGAGGTGGACGCCCCCTCATACCGGCAAATGAATTGTCGTAAGGTGGTTGTTGATGAATGAACCACAAATAACGAAGGAGCGTCCTTATGAAAGTTACCACGATCGGGCTTGATCTTGCCAAAAGTGTCTTCCAGGTTCACGGTGTTGACGATGATGGCAGTGTTATCGTGATCAAAAGGTTGCGGCGAAAACAGTTGAAAGGCTTTTTCTCGAAACTGCCAGCTTGCCTTGTCGGCATGGAGGCTTGTGCCACTGCCCATTATTGGGCTCGCACCCTGGCAGCCTTTGGTCATGAGGTCAGACTGATGCCTCCTGCCTACGTCAAGGCCTACGTAAAGCGGGGCAAGAATGACGCTGCCGATGCTGAAGCGATTTGCGAGGCTGTCAGGCGGCCCACCATGCGTTTCGTGCCTGTCAAAACACCTGAGCAGCAAAGTATCCTGATGATACACCGAACCCGTTCTCTGATTGTGCGGCAACGCACCATGGCAGCCAATGCACTGCGTGCTCATTGTGCAGAGTTCGGTCTTGTCACCACCCCCGGCGTCAGGAACATCGTCAAGCTGGCTCATTCCATCTTCAACGAAAACGACGAGAAGCATGTCCTGCCGGCTATTGCACAAGTCGCGCTGGCAACGCTTGCCCGTCGCTTGCTCGAACTGGAGGAAGAATTGCAGGCTCTTGAGAAGGTCCTGCGTGACTGGCACCGGCAAAATGAAGCCAGCAGGCGCCTGGCAGCCATTCCGGGTATTGGTGTGATCACAGCCACTGCACTGATGGCAACCGTCAGCGATCCGGGACAATTCAAAAGCGGACGGCAGTTCGCCGCATGGCTTGGCCTGGTCCCCAAACAGCATTCAAGCGGTGACAAAGTAAGGCTCGCTGGCATATCAAAGCAGGGAGACCGGTATATTCGCCGCCTGCTTGTCATTGGTGCGACAGCTGTTATTCGCCACAATCGAAACAAGAAGAGCCCGACCGCGGTCTGGATCAATGGTCTGCTGGAAAAGAAACCTGTGAGACTGGTCTCTGTCGCATTGGCCAACAAGACCGCTCGCATCGCCTGGGTTCTTATGACCAGAGGACAGCGCTATAACCCCTTGCGAATCAGCGCCGCTTGAAGGCAAGGCACAGAAATTGGTAATGGCAGAAAGTGATGTGACATGATCAGCCAAAAACGAGGTTACACCGTGTGATTCAATGCGCCCCATGAGCGCGTCATCTTGATCAGGAACCTCGTTTGCGGATTTCCATCAGGGCCAGCGATCTATCAAATATCGCATCAACAGGCCGGACATATGAAAGCAACCGATCAAAACATCAAAAAATGTCTTGCCAATCCGGGGCGTCCACATATGAATAAAGCATGATCCCACCCCTTATGCTCCATTCGGGGCAATGCACTTTGTTTGGCCATTTGTCTTGCAATTGCCTCAGATATCTTTTCCAGGAAGAACTTACCTCGGAGACTGATATCAGGTCAGGTTCAATTTCCTTTATCCGGTCTATTACCCTCTGTTTTTCCGGATTATTCCAAAACATGTTGAAATGGAAAACTTGATAAATGTTCTTGTTCGGGATCGCGGTTGATCGGGATTCGGCAAACGGCGTGCCACTCTAGGCAAACAGCAGGCCGGTGATTGCTGTCGAAAGCGCCAGAATTGCAAACCGGCGGTGCGTGGCGAAGTCCATGAAGAAAAACCCGGCAAACAAAATTGCCGATAGGTGCAGCCGAAAATGCGCCATGGTGTCAAAGGCAGGATGGTACGGGTTCAGAAAGCCCAGCACTACCACCATAATCGAGCCGGCCATGCCAACAAGAAACAACCTTTTGATCCGCGATCGTATCATCCGATGACGACCACCTACTGGAACGCGGTTTCATCAAATGCCCGCAACTTGCGCGAATGCAACCGTTCAGGCGGCATCTCGCGAAGACGCTCGAGGGTTCGGATGCCGATCAGCAGATGACGGTCAATCTGGCTGCGATAAAATTCACTTGCCATTCCGGGCAGTTTCAATTCCCCATGCAGGGGCTTGTCCGATACACAAAGTAGGGTGCCGTAGGGGACGCGAAAGCGAAAGCCGTTTGTAGCGATCGTGGCCGATTCCATGTCGAGGGCAATCGCCCGTGACTGGGACAGGCGCTTTACCGGACCTCTCTGGTCGCGCAATTCCCAATTGCGGTTATCAATCGTGGCAACAGTGCCCGTCCGCATCAGGTTTTTCAGCTCGTATGCTGCCAGTCCCGTTACCTGAGCGACGGCTTCCTGCAATGCAACCTGCACTTCGGCAAGTGGGGGAATAGGTACAGAAATCGGGACATCGGAATCAAGCACGTGATCCTCTCGTACGTAACCGTGGGCAAGTACAAAATCCCCAAGCGACTGTGTGTTGCGAAGTCCCGCGCAATGGCCAAGCATCAACCAGGTGTGCGGCCGCAGTACCGCAACATGGTCGGTAATGGTTTTGGCATTGGATGGGCCAACGCCGATATTCACCAGGGTAATCCCCGTATGGTTTTCCCGCTTAAGGTGATAAGCTGGCATCTGAGGCATTCGGGACAGGGCAGCAGAGTTGGCCTGGGTTTCTGAACAGTCATCACGGCAGGTTATCCGGTTGCCCGGTGCGACAAACTCTTCGTACTCGCTGTCTGTATGCGTTAATGCCTTTTGGGCAAACTTAATGAATTCATCGACGTAGAACTGATAGTTTGTGAAGAGGACAAAATTCTGAAAATGATGCGGGCTGGTGCCGGTATAATGGGCCAGGCGATGAAGCGAATAGTCAATTCTTGGTGCCGTGAAAGGAGCCAGCGGCCTTGGTTCACCGGCAGGAGTTTCAAAATCGCCGTTGACAATGTCGTCATCCATGTAGGCAAGGTCCGGTGTGTCGAAGAAATCCCGGATGGTTGCTTCTGTGTTGCCGGCATCTCCAGCGTCGATCACTTCACCTTCGCGGAACGCAAAGTGCAGCGGCAACGGAACCTTTGAAGTTCCAATCTCAACTTTAACGCCGTGATTTTGCATAAGCAGCGCGATCTGGATTTCCAGATGGTTCCGGAACAGGTTGGGACGGGTAACCGTGGTCGAATAGGTGCCCGGGCCGTTGACATGACCAAATGAAAGCCGCGTATCAATGCGTGCGAAACTGGTCGTTGTGATCCGGATTTCAGGATAATAGGCGCAGTATCGCTCTCCATTTGCCCCGCTGGCCAGAAATGCCTTGAAACTGTTCCGCAAAAAGGCCGTGGCCTCATCGTACCTAGAACAAAGTTCATCCACTGCATCTCGCGCTAATTCGAATTGCTTGGGAGGCTGCGAGGGATCCTCGACGGTTTTTGAGGGCAAGTTCGTATGCTGAAGGGAATGATTCATGATAATGCTATACTGGTTGGCGCCGGTTTTTGCGAATCCAAATTATTGTGATTTGATTGTTCTTTATCTTCAATCAACTATGTTGGGGAAAAGCCCTCTAACAGGGTTATTTATCGCAGCTGAAAAAGTTGTTGCAAATCAGAATCATGTCTGAATCCATGACACGAACAGAAATATGCACAGTGAGTTTTGAAATGCAGACCGTTCGTTCGATTTTGCGACAGGTACCCGACCCACGCGGAAAAAAGGGGCGTCAACATCCTTTGGAGGCACTTCTGGGATTGATGCTTTTGTCGGTTCTGTGCGGGCGCAAGGGCATGATGGCAGCCTTTCGACTGGGACGTTCGCTTAGCTCAAAACAACTTCAGCGACTGGGGTTTCGCCGAGGGCGTCCGGCACCCTGTCATGCAACGTTGACCGAACTTCTGCGCATTCTTGATGCGAACGCCATGGCCCGGGTTTTCAGCCAGTTCATAGCCGCGTCCGACGAGGGCGCAAGTGACGAAGAAGCGCGCCGTCACATTTCAATTGATGGCAAGACCTTGCGTGCCAGTAAGAACGATGAGGGCAATGCAGAACATGTGCTGTTCGCTTTTTGTGCGGCACTCGGACAGTGTGCGGGCCATGTCTCGTCTCGCGGCAAAGGCAAGGAAATCCCGGATGCGCTGCGGCTCCTCGACGGCCTGGACCTTGAGGGCAAGATTATCACGGGGGATGCAATTTTCTGCCAGAAATCAATCACGTCCCGGATCGTCGACAAAGGTGGCGACTATGTCCTGACAGTGAAAAAGAACCAGGAAAATCTGCATGAAGAAATCGAAACGGCCTTCAAAGAGCCGATTTTTCCCCCTGGAAAAGTACCGAGAGCCAGTGGACATAGGCCACGGGCGGATTGAGCAGCGCCACATCGCTCTCCTGCCCTGTGAAGCACTCAGTGAGGACATGCGAAAGGAATGGGACACCATCGCCAGCATAGGCCAGATCACCCGTATACGGCAGCATGTCAGGGGCGGAGTTGTGACAAAGACCGAGACGGAAACGAACTATGTGATCTCAAGCCGAAAGCGGCCCAGGCCTGAGAACATCCTGCGCAATAATCGGGGGCACTGGGCCATCGAAATCATGCACCGAGACAAGGATGTGACCTTGGGAGAGGATCGCTACACAAACAGATCAGATCACGCACCGGCAAATGTCTTTACCCTCCTGAGCGGCGCATTGGCCTTGCTCAAACGCATCTCAAAATCTCCGACAAAAGCAATCGAAACCGTGCAGGATCACCGCGACAAAGCGATCACATTCCTGTCAAAGGACATAAATGCGAGCTTTCTTTGAATCGCCCTGGCCCTCTAACTTTATGGACTATTCGTGCAGCAAAAAGAACCGATAGAACTTTATTACTGGCCAACTCCAAACGGCTGGAAAATTACCATCATGCTCGAGGAACTTGGCGTTCCCTACGATGTGAAATACGTCGATATCGGCAAGGGCGACCAGTTTGAGCCGGATTTTCTCAAGATAGCGCCCAACAATCGGATGCCAGCAATTATTGATCCAGAAGGGCCGGACAACAAGCCTATTTCGGTTTTTGAGTCCGGCGCGATACTGCAATACCTGGGACGGAAGTTCAAAAGGTTCTATCCCCATGATGAACGCGCCCGGGTTGCGGTCGACCAATGGCTGATGTGGCAGATGGGCGGTTTGGGTCCCATGGCAGGACAAGCGCACCACTTTCGGATTTATGCGCCTGAAAATGTGCCCTATGCAATTGATCGCTACACCAATGAGGTCAATCGCCTGTATGGTGTAATTGACAAGGAGTTGGCCAATCGGGATTACCTTGCCGGTGAATACTCGATTGCTGATATGGCGACGATAGGTTGGGCTTCGTTATGGGAGCGCCAGGGGCAGGACCTTGAACAATTTCCCAACCTGGCTGCCTGGATCAACCGCCTCAAATCGCGGCCCGCTGTTGAAACCGGCCTTAATCTGGGAATAGAAAAGCGCCAGAAGATGCAGTTCGACAAGGACAAGGCCCAGCAAGAAATACTGTTTGGGCAAAAGGCACGATAGACCATGTCAAAACTCACTGCTATCGCAGCATTTTTCTTTGTAACAATCGTTTATCCAGCCGGGGCCGAGTTGTTGGGCGAGGAATGGATAAACGAGGCGGAGATGAAACTGCAATCGCATTTTGCCAGGCAAAACAACCTTCTTTTGGTTGGGTTGAATTGCAAGTTCCGCGAAGGCGTGGAAAATCCCGGTCGCTCAGATGTACTGTTTCGCGCCGATTTCGAAATTCCACAAAGACCTGTTGGATGGGGTTGGACTTTTGATGCCAACGTGGAAAACACCGCCGCGGAAACGCGGGCCAGAAATGCAGGTTTCGTGATGGCAACGGAAGATTTATTTGAAATTAGCGGCGTTACCTGGGTGCGCTGCAAGGTCTGGCACCATCAACCCTGAAAAAAACCCCGGGCTGGCCGGGGTTTTTTGGCAGATTTGATAGGTTAAGGTCTTAGAGCTTCTTCCAGGTCTGTGTCTGGCAGAAAATCTTCAGCGCACAGCCTTTGAGTTTCATGGTGCTTCCAGAAACTTTGGCAGACCCGGTATATTCCTTGTTATCTTCAGGATCGGTAATGGTACCATCATAGCTTCCGCCGGATCCTTTAAGCTTGCCAATCTGCTTGCCGGCATGTGTGCCGGTTTTCAGTTTGATGCAGAATGAGCCACCGCATTTACTGATCCCTGCAGTTTCTCCACTTTTTGTTTTCCAATTACCTTCGATAGGTTCTGCAGCCATTGCCATGGTCGTCAGCGAAACAGCAAAAATGGCGGCACAGGTTGTTGAAATCAGTCTCTTCATGTTCGTCCTCCAGAAATTTCCTCCTTAAAAGCGGAAATTTACGTAAACGTCAATAGGTTGCAAGAAAATGTGTGGATATTTGAACGGCCTTTGTTCGTCGACAAGCTCAGTAATTCGGTCAAATTTTATTCAACATTGAATCATCAATCGCCGTGATGGTTACGAATTTCTTGAATTTGGAATCTGAATCAACGGTAAATTTCGTAATAAGTATTTGAAATCATTGAGCTTACACAGTGAATCGAATCCTAAATTCATATTTCGTTTTTGATTCGTTTGTTTCCCGTTAAGCATTGTTTTTAAGCCGGTTTTCAATTCCTTCGTTCAAATTGACTGCAACGAACAACAAGACCGGGAACAACTCGGCAGTTAATAAAAAGATCGGGATAACCGGCCAAACAAGAAACAAGAATCCTTCGAAAAGAAGGCCAAGTGAGGGACATTATGGCTCGTTATGAAATTGGAAATGCCGACTTCGCCGATATGGCGTCCTCGGGCAATGCTGAAGTCCTCTTTGAACTCGGTTTGATGTATGCGACCGGGCGTGAGGGGGAAAAGGATATGGTTGCTGCACACAAGTGGTTTAATCTGGCTGCCTTTCGCGGTCTGGAACTTGCAAAAGCCCGTCGTGAAGAAATTGCGGTGGAAATGACCAGTGATCAAATTGCGAAAGCACAGCGCGCAGCCCGTGAGTGGCTGACACAACATTAAAAGAAATTGCCATCCCATCTCCTCCCGGGATGGCGCGGCGTGTTCCTGTATCGAACCGATAACAGTTGGGAACACGCCAGAAAAAAACCGTGGCGAAGAAACACGGACACAAAGAGCCAAACGGCCATAATAAAAAGAGTGCGGAAAGCACCGAGAAAAAAAGAATGCAGTAAATGCATCAGTGTGGTGAACTACCAACACCAAGATTTCGACGGGAAACCGTCGACACGTTAACAAATTACGGAAGTTACCGACCGGGGACGGGGGAGGTAGCTTCCGTTTTTCTTTGTTCTTCAATTTCCAAAATTTTGAACGCCTGACTCAATAATAGCGTGCCGGAATATTCGCCCCTGGCTGGAATCCATACCCCATAACGTCGATGACATTTAAGTCGTGATTATCGTTAAACCGTTGAAGATTCCCCCCATGGAGACTAAAAGAGTCTGCAATAGGTATGGGGAAACATCTTATAGATTTCCAGGGGGGAAAATTGCCTCATTATTTCAATTATTTAAAGTTGATCTCATTGGTTTTGGCGGCCCTATTGCTGGTTTGGCAACCGCAAGCGAGCCTTGCTCAGGCAGAAGCCCCGCTGGCTCAGGAACTTGAGCCGTTGCTGAACAGTGCAAAGGAAAAAGGCCTCAGTGTTATTGTTGTATCACCTAACGAAGAAGAGGACGTAGCGGAAGAAACCGGTCCTACCTGGGGTGAGCAGGCGCTGAAGGTTCGCTCGGAATTGTCCCGAATTATCTCAAAAGCCCCGCAATTGGGCTCCAGCATTGTCAAAACGCTGGAGCGTGTGAGTCCTGATGGATCCTTTCTCTGGCTCGGGATCGCGGTGTTGACGGCAGTCGGTGGGATTGCCATCGGCACGGTTCCCGCAGTGATGATGCGAAAGTGGGCGCGCGGCCACTTCAGCAGCCTTTATAACCCGGAGCCGAAGAACCGGGCAGAGAAACTCACCTATCTGATGTACCGGGCACTGATTATCCTGTTCAATGTCTCTATAATGGCTGTCTGTGCTGTGCTGATCGCAATTATTTTTGATTCCGGTCATGGGGCGAGCCGTGGAACCATCGGAGTTATTATTGGTGCCTACACGGCCTACCGGATATTCCGACATGTCATATTCTTCAATCTTATAGCACCGGATGCACCATCCCACCGGATGATAAACCTGAATGATGAAGACGCGAACATGCTGCAGAATGACTGGCGCACGATCGCGCCAATCGTCATCGTAATCTGTGCCTTTTTTGTCTGGCTGGCACTGCTTGGAATGCCGCCCGATCCACTGAAACTGTTGGTCATGGGCTGCCTTGCGGTTAGCGCGCTGATCATCGCCTATGGCATGCTGAAACACAAAAAGCAGTTCCAGGGAATTATTCTGGGGGTTGGCGAACCCTCTCACAAACCGATCTGGCGCCGGTTCCTGGCTTAACAGTGGCATGCGATCATCCTGCTGTATCTCGTGATTGCGTGGGTTGTCAGCGCCTATCGAATCTTGCTCAATCAGCCAAGTGCGCTGGCGGTAATAGGTGCGCCAGTAGTTGCATTGATAGGCTGCGTCGCGCTTTATGCCCTCACGCTTATTTTCATCGACCGTTTTTATGTGGCCCGACAACGCAGGTTCGAGGAGCGGGTCCAACTGGCCCATGAACAGAAAAAGCGGGAAATTGAAGCCGAACAGCGCGCACTTGAAGAAATACAGGAAAGCCGGTCCGAAGACGACGATGAGGAAATCATCATCAACAAAATGATGGCCGCAAAGCAACTTGAGGAAATGCCGGTCTTTAAACCAGTGTTCAAAACTGTCCTGGAAGAGGGCGTGGGAGTTCTGGTTATCATCCTTGGAATTGGCTACGTGCTCGCTGCATGGGATGTAAACGTTGGCGGTGAAGGCCATCCCATTACCGCATTTCTCGACACCCTCATGATCGCCTTTTTCGGCTGGCTCATGTATCGCTCAGTCGTCGTCTATATTGATCACCAACTCGAGCAGGAAGGGGATGATGCCATTCCCGAAGACGGTGAACCCGGTGAAGAGATGTCCGGTAAAAGTGCAAGCCGTCTGGCAACTCTGCTGCCGCTGGTGAGAAATGTACTGATTGCATCGATCATCGTGCTTTCCATCATGGTGATTTTGTCCAATCTGGGTGTCGATATTGCTCCGCTGTTTGCCGGTGCCGGTGTAATCGGCCTTGCGGTTGGTTTTGGAGCCCAGACGCTGATCCGCGATATCTTTTCGGGCGGTTTCTTCCTGTTCGATGATGCTTTCCGTAAGGGTGAGTATATCGAGATGGAGAACATCCGCGGCACCGTTGAGAAAATTTCCCTGCGTTCCTTCCAGCTCCGCCATCACAACGGACCGTTGCACACAATCCCTTTTGGTGAAATCAAGCAATTGACCAACTATTCCCGTGACTGGGTGATGATGAAGCTGCCGCTTCGCCTAACTTATGACACCGACGTGGAGAGGGTTCGAAAGCTGGTAAAGAAACTGGGGCAACGCCTGCTTGATCATCCCGATGTTGGGGACCTGTTCTTGCAGCCGCTAAAATCTCAGGGTGTCTACCGCATGGAAGATTCAGCGATGATCGTCCGGGTAAAGTTCATGACCAAGCCCGGCGATCAGTTCGTAACCCGTAAGGTCGTATATGCCGCTATTCGCGAATTGTTTGAGCAGGAGGGCATCCGCTTCGCCAACAAGGAGGTTACCGTACGTCTGGCAGAAGAGCCGAATGGCGAACTCACTACACCGCAGAAAAAGTCCATTGCCGCCTCTGCAGCCCGCTCGGCTGCTGACGATGAGGCCGCTGAAGCAACTCCGCAGGCCAGTGATGACGGCCCCTGATAATCATCCGGATATTCCGGGCAATGAAGGGATCAGGATAAGAACCAAGTCCAATCATCTGCCACCGGACATTGACCGGGAGTATCTGGCCATTATCCACAAGCTGAGGATTGGCAGCCTCGATGTTGACGGATACCACCGCGTCTGCCTGGAATATTTTTCCCGAAAACTTGATGAGGGTGCTTTTTCCCATCTTGCCGTGCGGGCGAGGGCCCAGGATGAGGAATTCGAGTTGCTACGCCGGCACCTTGATGAAAAACGATATACAGTGATCCTCTATAAGGTGAATGAAGGACAGGTGCATCCACCGCATCATCATTTCAACGTAGTATCAACCCAGATTGTAGTTGAGGGCGCGCTTCGGCTGCGGGAATTCGATCGCGTCCGACGGGAAGATGATGGTACACTGGTGCTTAAACTGGCCAGCGACCGCATACTTAAACCCGGTGACTGGTTCCAGGCATCAGAATGGAAACGAAACGTCCACTGGTTTCAGGCAATCGATGGATCTGCCTTGATTTTCAACACCAATGCCCGGGGCTTTGAAGCATCGACATTTGATGAGGACAGTGGAAGTTTCGGTCGCCGCTACATTGATCCTACCTGCTATGACGATGAAGGGCTGATAGTCTGTGAGGAGTTTGACAAACCCGAGGCACTTGTACGATTTGATGGCAAATCGCTTGACAGTTTTGAAATTCCGCCGTTTGTCACAACCGAATAATGCGGCGCAAATGAGCATTCGACGGATATTGTGAGATTGCAGGGCGGGCACGGTGTCAAAAAAAGGACGCTGTCCAATCAATTTTCGCAAGATGTGATCCAAGTGTGCAATATGTCACTTTTCAATCATTGTGCGGTATGTCAAAGAGTATGTTTGAGTGAGGTAAGGGGACCTCACGCTGAGGGGAAGTTTGCTGCATGGGTAACGCAGAGAGCTTGTTGAGCGTCCGTGATCTGCGGGTATCGTTTGACATACAAGGTGGAAGTGTAGAAGCGGTCAAGGGTGTCAGTTTCGATGTGACACCCGGGACTGTGGTTGCGCTCGTCGGCGAGTCTGGATCGGGCAAGTCGGTGATCGCCCAGTCAATTCTCAGAATTCTTCCGAAAAACGGTCATATCGCAAGTGGCAGTATACTGCTGCGCGATCCGGCTGAACCGGGAAAAGTTCGCGACATTGCAGCACTCAAGGCTGACGACCCGTATCTGTTGAAAATGCGGGGCGGACGCATCTCTATGGTGTTCCAGGAACCCATGACAGCCCTGTCTCCAATCCATACGGTTGGCAGTCAGGTTGAAGAGGCGCTCATCCTCCACCAGAAAAAGACCGCAAAAGAAGCACGCCAGGAAACCGAAGAAATTCTCAAGCTCGTTGGCTTTCCGGACCCGCATCGCGCTTATGATATGTATTCATTCGAACTTTCCGGTGGTCTGCGCCAGCGCGCGGTGATTGCTATGGCGTTGATATGCAATCCGGCAATGGTGATTGCAGATGAACCGACCACAGCGCTGGATGTGACAGTTCAGGCCCAGATTATCGGGTTGATGAAAAAGCTGCAGCAAAAGTTTCACACTTCCATATTGCTGATCACCCATGATCTGGGGGTCGTGGCGAATATGGCTGATGAAGTCGTTGTGGTCTATCACGGCGAAATCATGGAGGCTGGCAAGATTGATGACATCTTCAACCGTCCTCAACACCCTTACCTAAAGGCACTGATGGCCGCAGTCCCTCACTTTGAGATGAAACCGGGTGAACGGCTTGTATCCCTTCGTGAAAACGCGGCCAAGTCAGAAAAGAACGCTGTCAAGAAACTTGCCCACCGTTTCCGTGCCGAAGATACCGGCGATAAGGAAGGCCCGCACCTGTCTGTCAAAAACCTCCACAAGGAGTTTTACCTGAGCAAGGGAAGCTGGTTCGGTTCCGGCGAGGCGAGAAAACTTGTTGCTGTCGACAATGTCAGTTTCGATGTTGCCCGTGGTGAATGTCTTGGGCTGGTTGGCGAAAGCGGATCGGGTAAAACAACCGTTTCCAAACTTATCATGAGGGCACTGGAAGCAACCGGCGGATCAGTTCAAATGAACACCGCGGACGGGATGAAGGAAGTACTTGATCTGCAAGGCGACGAACTTATGCGCTTTCGGCGTCGCGTCCAGATGATTTTTCAGGACCCGTTCAGCTCCCTTAATCCGCGCATGACCGTGATGAACATCCTCAGGGAACCGTTTTCGATACACAACATCGGAAGTCCGAAGGAACAGCGCAGCGATATCGTCGACTTGATGTCCCTGGTCGGGCTGGACCCCAGGTTCCTGAACCGTTACCCGCATTCCTTTTCCGGTGGTCAGCGGCAACGCATTGGTATCGCGCGCGCCCTGGCATTGCATCCGGAGTTTCTGATCTGTGATGAGCCGGTCTCTGCGCTGGATGTCTCGGTTCAGGCGCAAATTCTGAATCTGTTGAATGATCTGCGCGCAGAACTGGGCCTAAGCAGTATATTCATTTCACATAACCTGGCAGTGGTGAACTATGTTGCCGACCGCATCGCCGTGATGTGCCAGGGTAAATTGGTGGAACTGGCATCGCGCGAACAACTGTTTGCCAATCCCCGCCATCCTTACACCAAGTCATTGCTTGCATCTGTGCCCTACCCGGATTTGGATCACCTGCTGGATTTCGAAAAATTCAAATTTGCCACTTCCTTTGATGCTGAAGAATGGTCCGGTCCATTCCGTCAGACGGACGGAGCGGTTCTCAGCCGAATTGAGATAGAAAGCGGACACTATGTGCTTGCAAACGAAAATTGCGACCTGAAGGAACTGCGGGTATGAACCAATTTTTAAAGTCATTCGTCTTTTTTCCGGTTGCCATGCTGTTAACGGCGATCGTTTTGGCAAGCCCCTCCATGTCGCTGGAAATTCCGTTTTTCGAACAGCAGGTGAAGGACGGTGAACTGTCGCCGATGAATTCGCGCCTTCCGTTCGTGCCGCTGCGAATTGACTATGCAAGCGAAGGAAAGCAGCAGGGAAAATATGGCGGTGAGCTTCGCCTGCTGATGGGCAAGGCCAAGGATATCGGACAGATGACTGTGTATTCCTACGCACGCCTGGTCGGCTATGCACCGGACTATACCCTTAGGCCCGACATCGTAAAATCCTTTGAAGTGAAGGAGGGGCGTGAATTCACGTTCCATCTAAGGCCCGGCCACCGCTGGTCTGACGGCCATCCCCTGACATCGGAAGATTTCCGTTACTATTGGGAAGACATGGTCAAACATCCTGAACTTGGGCGCAAAGGGGTGCCAACTGCATTGCTTGTGGATGGCAAGGAACCAAAGTTCGAAGTTCTTGATGAATTGACATTCCGGTATTCGTGGGAAGGTCCCAATCCGGAGTTTCTGTTGGCGCTTGCAGCACCATCACCCCTGTATATCTACCGGCCTGCTCACTACATGAAACAGTTTCATGAGGACTATGCAGAACCCACTGAGCTGCTGGGTTGGGTTGCCTTCACAAAAGCAAAGGACTGGAAGTCGCTTCACACAAGAATGCAGCGGCAGCGCCGGCCGGAAAACCCGGATCTGCCGACATTGCAGGCCTGGCGGAATACAACCAAACCGCCAAGCTCACGCTTCATTTTTGAACGCAATCCCTATTACCATCGGGTTGACCCGCGGGGCAGGCAATTGCCTTACATAGACCGTGTGATCATGACAATTGTGTCCAAGGACGTTATCCCTGCAAAAACCGGAACCGGTGGGAGCGACCTACAGGCGCGTTACCTGCGCTTCGACAGCGTGCCTTTCCTCAAGCAGGGGGAAGAGGACGGAGGTTACAAAACCTACCTTTGGTCGCTTGGCCGCGGTTCGCAGCTTGCGCTTTTCCCGAACCTGAATACCAATGACAAGGTGTGGCGGGATCTGGTTCGCGATGTACGCTTCCGCCGTGCTCTGTCTCTTGGCATCAATCGTGAAGAAATCAATGAAGCCATTTATTTCGGGCTTGGCAGTCCCAGCGCGAATACGGTGATGCCTGAGAGCAACCTTTTCAAACAGGAGTATGCGGACAACTGGACTGCATACGATCGCGACCGGGCCAATCAGTTGCTTGACGAAATCGGGCTGACTGATCGGGCAGGGGACGGCACACGCCTGTTGCCAGACGGTAGGCGGCTGGAAATTACGGTGGAATCTGCCGGTGAGAGTACGGAAGAGACCGACGTGCTGGAATTAATTACGGACCATTACCGCCAGATTGGTGTGAAAATGTTTGTCCGGGCCTCACAGCGAGACATATTCCGGCGTCGTACTTATGCCGGTGAAACGGTTATGTCGGTGTTTTCTGGTATCAACAATCCCCTCGCAACGGCGGTTATGAGTCCGGAAGAATTGGCTCCGACCGACGAGGCACAATTGCAGTGGCCAAAATGGGGGCGCTATACAAATACTGAAGGTAAAGCCGGTGAACCGGTTGATCTCGACGCGGCCAAGCAACAACTCGAACTCTATTATCGCTGGATGTCTGCGGAGACTAAGGCCACCAAGGTACAGGTGTGGCAGGATATGCTTTCCAACTATACCGATCAGGTATTCACAATTGGCACCATCAACAACAGCCGTCAGCCGGTAGTCGTTTCCGATGCATTGAGGAACGTGCCGGAAGATGGTGTTTATGCCTGGGATCCGACTTCGTACTTCGGCATCTACAAGCCCGACACCTTCTGGTTCGATAGGTAGGGATCAAATGCTATTATATATCCTCAAACGTATTCTATACATGATCCCGACGCTGATCCTGATCAGCATTCTGGTGTTTGTGCTCATTGAATTGCCACCGGGCGATTTCTTTGAATCTTACATCAACGACCTGCTGGCAGCAGGTGAGACCATCGATCCGAAACAGATCGAATTCCTGCGCAAGGAATATGGCTTCGATTTGCCGATTTGGGAACGCTACCTGAAATGGGCCAGCGGCTTGCTGGTAGGCGATCTTGGATTCTCGTTCGAATATGAGCTTCCCGTCAATGAAGTTATAGGCGATCGGTTGTTTTTCACCATTCTTGTCACCTTCTTCACCATTATTTTCACCTGGCTGATCGCCTTTCCAATCGGCATCTATTCAGCGACCCACCAATACAGCTGGGGAGATTATGGACTCACCTTCCTCGGGCTATTGGGATTGGCAACGCCAAACTTCCTGCTTGCGCTGATCATGATGTATCTGGCGAACCAGTGGTTCGGCACAGCGATCGGCGGTTTGGTCGATCCGCAATATATCGATCAGCCGCTTAGCTGGGGCAAGTTTCTGTCTGTGCTTGAACACCTTTGGATTCCGGTGATCGTGATTGGCACTTCCGGTACCGCTGCGATGATCAGGCGGGTGCGGGCAAACCTGCTGGATGAATTGCGAAAACCCTATGTCACGACGGCTCGGGCCAAAGGAGTTCCCGAATTCAAGGGGCTCATCAAATACCCATTCCGCATGTCCCTGAATTTCTTTATCGCTGACATCGGCAGCATTCTGCCACAGGTCATCTCAGGTGCTGAAATCGTAGCTATTGTCCTATCGCTTGAAACAACCGGGCCGCTTTTGATCCAGGCACTGCAAAGTCAGGACATGTATCTGGCGGGATCGTTTCTGATGATGTTGGGTTTTCTGACGGTAATCGGAGTGTTGATTTCTGACATAGCGCTGGCATTCCTTGATCCCCGGATCCGGTTGCAGGGAGGAGTGAGCCGATGAGTAAATCAGCGAAACTCGCCGCCGGCCATTACGTCAACGAGGCACCCTTCGATCCGGCCTCTATCGAGGTTATGACCCCGGAACAGGAAAAAGTGTTTCTTGCCTCCCAAATGCGGTTGATGTGGTGGAAATTCAAACGTCACAAGCTTGCGGTTGCCAGCGGAATTTTCCTTGTTTTGTTATATCTGATGACTGTTTTTGCCGAGTTTCTGGCACCCTATTCGCTTGATGCCCGAAACTCGCAATACATTTATGCACCACCGCACAGCATCCACCTCTACCACGAGGGCGAGTTTATCGGTCCGTTCGTCTATGACTATGACAAAGAACTTGATTTGTCGAAGTTCCAGCGGGTCTATACGCCAAACAAAGATCGCATCATCAAACTGAATTTCTTCTGTTCAGGTGATCCGTACGAATTTTGGGGCTTCCTGCCTGCAGATAATCATCTGATCTGCGCCGACATCGATAAACCGGTTTACCTTTTGGGTTCTGATCGGCTTGGCAGGGATTTGCTGTCGAGAATAATCTATGGTGCCCGGATTTCACTGACCATTGGCCTTGTCGGTATCGCGATCAGTTTTACGCTTGGAATTATCATTGGCGGTCTTGCCGGCTATTATGGCGGCTGGGTGGATATGGTGGCGCAACGAATGATCGAAGTTGTCCAGTCCTTGCCGACCCTGCCGCTTTGGCTTGTACTGGCAGCTATCATGCCGGCAAACTGGTCGCCGATACTCATCTATTTCGGGATAACGGTTATACTTGGCCTTATTGACTGGACAGGTCTTGCCCGGGCTGTACGTTCCAAGCTCCTTTCCCTGCGCGAAGAGGATTATGTCCTCGCGGCCAGATTGATGGGGGCAAGCCCAAGGCGGATTATCGGCCTTCATCTTGTGCCAGGCTTCATGAGCCACCTGATTGCTTCGGCTACGATCACCATACCCACCATGATTTTGGGTGAAACCGCCCTGTCATTCCTTGGCTTGGGATTGCGGTCACCGACTGTCAGTTTGGGGGTCCTGTTGAACGAGGCACAGAACATCAATGTGGTTGCTTTGACTCCCTGGCTGATCCTGCCGGTTGTGCCGGTGATATTGGTCATCCTGGCGTTTAACTTCTTCGGTGACGGGCTACGGGACGCGGCAGACCCATACGGGTAGGAATGCTGCGGCTCCGTGTCAGCAGATCTGGTCCGGCCGGACAATCCCTGTCAACTTGCCGGTTGTAGTGTTGCACAGTTTCAATCTGTTGCACTCAAGCTCGCTCTTTGTTCGGTAGGGCTGAGACTGAATTTTTCCTTGTATGCCCTGGCAAAATGGGTGCCGGAACGAAAACCCGTTGCCACTGATATCTGCTGAATATCCAAAATGGTATGCATCACCAGATCGCGTGCCCGAAACAATCGGATCGACTTGTAGTAACCGTGTGGAGACTCATCCACATATTTCCTGAACAAACGCTCCATTTGTCTGCTGGAAATTCCCACCATCCTGCACAATTCCGGCATCTTGATGGGTTCTTCTATGTTCTGCTCCATCAGATCAATGCATTTGATCAGGTGTGCGTTTGGAATGCCGATACGGTTTGGCAGATCCATCCTTTGCGGCGTAGCAGCGTCACGGCGGCTGTGATAAATGGCTATGTCTGCGACGCGAATTGCCAGGGACTTCCCGGACGTTTCATCGATAAAAGAGATCATCATATCGAGCGGGGATATCCCGCCCGACGCTGTGAGCAAGCCGGCGTCGTCTACAAAGACCTGTGATTTGAACTGGCAATGCGGAAAGGTTTCCCGTGCAATTTCGAGGTATTCCCAATGAATTGCGCATGCCCTGCTGCCGATGAGCTTGCACTTTGCCAGAACATAGCTGCCGGTGCACACTGAACCCAGCCGCGAACCGTGGCGTTCAAGTTTTTGCAGGGTGCTTCCCAGGGACTTGCCCAGATCCACATCCTCGATTCCGTCGCTGCTGCAAATGACAACCAGATCGGGCTTGGACCAGGCATCCAGGCAACCGGACACGGGTAGAGCCAGACCGCAGCTTGACGTAACACCTGATCCGTTAAGGGAAACGTTTCTGAAGGTGAATTTCTCGAAGCCCAGCAACTTGTTTGCGATCCGCAACGGTTCGATTATGGAAGCGTAGGAAATCAGCGAGAACCCGTCGATGAGAACCAGGACGAGTTCGACTTTCCTTTCATGGACAATGTTACCCACCATCTTCACAACACGATTAAACAGGATCGGGAATTCTTGTAGGAGCACATTGTCCGGGCTGTGATTGAAAGTACAGAACTGATGCGCTAAAATTCGGAATGAATACGACATTTGTGTCACAGGAAAGCCAGTGTCTGTACCAAATCCGACAACCTGCGGAACGCAACAATCCCATTTCAGGGTCGGGTTCATTCTTGCTGATCACTTCACACTTACAGCATTTGCCAGTTTTGTTGATGTTTTACGCCTCTCAGCGGATGAAGGCGACAGAAGCCGTCCGATCCTGTGCAGTTGGAGCTTGATCTCGGCAACCATGAACCCTGTTACATCCAGTTGTGGTGTGGCCCTTTATCCAAGTGAACGGTTGGGTGCGCCTGACCGTTTCGATTATATCGTTGTTGTCGGCGGGCTAATCCGTGAAATTGACAATCTGGAACCTGAATATGTTTCATATCTGAAAGAGGCGGCCAAGTCTGGAACCACGTTGATTGGGCTTTGCACCGGCAGTTTTATTCTTCAGAAGTTCGGTTTGATGGAGGGCCACCGGTGCTGTGTGAGCTGGTTTCATCACGACGATTTTGTAGAGTATTTCGAAGGGATAAATCCGGTTTCCGATCAGATTTTTGTCGTCGACCGTAATCGCATCACCTGCAGTGGAGGAACAAGTTCTGCCCACGTTGCGGCTTATCTGGTCGAGAAACATGTGAACCCGTCTATGGCCCGTGAAAGCCTGAAAATCATGATTATTGATCAACGGTTTCCAGAAGAAACAGGACAACCTGGCCTGCCGGCAGAACTCGATACCACGGATGTAATTGTCAGACGTGCATTGCTGCATTTCCAGCAAAACGCATACAGGCACTGTCCGGTCGATGAAATAGCAAGTGCTCTGGGTGTCGGCCGGCGAAAACTGGAGCGAAAGTTTCAAACTTGTCTGGGCATGACGCCGGGGACGGCTGGCCGGCAATTACGAATGTTACTCGCCTTGCAGCAGATAGAAAACTCGGACAAGACAATCTCACAGATTGCAGTCGATTATGGGTTTTGTGACAGTTCACATCTCAACCGGTTGATTAAGGATCACATTGGTAAAACGCCCACTCGACATCGAGGTTTTGCTCGCGAAAGGCCTGATCCAAACGCATCGTGAACACGGCCACACCGCTATTGGCAAAAATTTCTGCGGGTGAATTTGGTACAAGAAACTGGACATGCAGATGGAACAATAGTTTATTTCATGGAACTATTCATACTTTGACGAAGATATTGAACAGCAACTCACAAGCAACAGAAAGAGGAATAAACGCAGAAGAAATACTTTGAACAATTAAGCGGACAAAAAATGGAGGAGATTATGTCCATAAGACCAGACCCCACGTTCCACGCCACCGCACAACTTGCCATGCAGGCACCGGTGGAAAACTACGGATTTGTCGTGATGCTCAGCCCCGACGGCAAGAAACCCGACGGACTGGCGACCGTGGATTTGACGCCAGGCTCCGACAGATATGGACAGATTGTCAACGAATTGTACATGCCAAACCTCGGAGACGAGTTTCACCATTTCGGTTGGAATGCCTGTTCTTCTTCCTTGTCACCGCTTTCCGGTCATGCGTTTCTGGAGAGGCGCTATCTGATTATTCCCGGTATCAGATCTTCGAGGATATACGTGGTTGATGTTAAAGATCCCTTGAACCCGAAAATCCACAAAACGATTGAGCCTGAAGAGCTGTTTGCAAAGACCGGTTATTCGAGGCCTCACACCATTCATTGTGGTCCTGAAGGAATTTATGTTTCGACGCTTGGCGGCAGCGGTGAAGATGGAACCGACGGGCCTCCTGGTATTTTCATCATGGATTGCGAAACCTTCGATATTATCGGTCAGTATGAGATGGATCGCGGTTCCCAGAGTAAGCATTATGATTTCTGGTGGAACCTGCCGCAGGACTATATGGTGAGCTCTGAATGGGCACTGCCACCGCAATTTGAAAACGGTGTCGTGCCGGAAGACCTGTTAAGCAATAAATATGGTCACGTGATCCATTTCTGGGATTTGCGGAAACACAAGAATGTCCAGACGATTGATTTGGGTGAAAATCATCAAATGGCTCTGGAAATTCGTCCGGCCCACGACCCGAAGAAGACCCACGGGTTTTGCGGCGTTGTAGTTGATACAACAAACCTGCAGGGATCGATCTTTACCTGGTGGCGGGATGATGACGGCAATTGGCAGGCAAAGAAAACCATTACCATTGATCCCCGTCCGGAAAAGCCTGAGAACCTGCCGCCCCTGCTGCAAGGGTTTGAGGCGGTACCGCCTCTCGTGACAGATATCGATCTAAGCCTGGATGACAAGTATCTTTACGTCGCATGCTGGGGTTTGGGCGAAATGCACCAATATGACGTGTCTGATCCGATGAACCCGGTATTGAACGGCAAAGTCGAGATCGGCGGCATCGCCCGGGGCACAAAGCATCCGAACGGAAACGAATATGTTTTCGGTCCTCAAATGGTGGAAATCAGCTGTGATGGGAAACGGGTTTACTGGACAAACTCTCTATACTCGACCTGGGACGAACAGTTCTATCCGGGCCAGGAGGGAGGTCAGATGGTCATGGCAAATGTCGGCGAGGATGGCAGTTTCTCACTGGATGAGAATTTCTGCATTAACTTCCCCGAAGGTTACCGCTCGCATCAGATCCGCCTCGAAGGTGGTGATTGTTCTACCGACAGTTTCTGTTATCCCAACGTCTAGATGCTGAATGATTTGAATACGGTGACGGCCCTGTGGTGGGCCGTCATTTTTTCTCGCCTTTATCACGGCATCAATCCGGGTATGGGCTGGCCGCTGGCCGTATCTGCCGCCCTCATGGAGGACACGAAAAGTGCCATGCCCAAGGCACTGGCAGCGCTTGCTGTCGGACACTTTTTCTCCATGACGCTTATCTTGCTTCCGTTTTCTTTGCTGGCAGGTCTGTTGTTCTGGCACTGGGAAATACAGATTGGTGCTGCGGTGATTGTCATCGCCATGGGCGTTTACCTGCTGGTAAACCGACGGCATCCCAGATTTCTCGCACGCGTTCATCCCGCCCGTCTTGGCTTGTGGTCTTTTCTGGCGGCACTGGCGCATGGTGCAGGTCTGATGCTGGTACCGATTTATCTTGGTATATGTCAGATTAGCCAGGATGATACCGGTCATCTCGCCGCGCGCGAATTGATGGCTTCAAACATTACCAACGCACTTGCTGTTGCGATGGCCCATACCATCGCCATGGTTGTTGCGGGGGGCATCATTGCATTCAACATCTACAAGTGGCTCGGTTTGAAATTTCTCTCCCGTACCTGGTTCAATCTGGACATTGTCTGGGCCCTTAGTCTGGTTATGGTCGGAGGGTTCGGCATATATGCCGCCAATCTTGCCCATTGAGACAGGGTGTCATTAAACCTTTTCCAGACAGACATTCAGACAGTCAGCGATCGCCCGAAGGGAATGTTCGCCCTCGACTTTTTTCTTTGCTGCGGTTCCCATGTGTTGCCTGCGCGCCTTGCTTGCCAGCAGTGTGGCGAGGTTCGTTCGCATGCCATCCATGTCTTCTTCTTCTGCCAGAAGGCCGGTAACATCATGCTCGACAACGAGTGGTACACCCATACTCCTGTAAGCAATGACAGGCATCCCCTGAAGTTGAGCTTCCAGATAGACCATCCCGATAGGTTCTTTCCAGCCTGGCCAAATGAAGACATCACCCGCACGCATCCAGCTCAGAACCTCCTGGTGTTCCACCAATCCTGTCCAGTGAAGGCGATTGTCCGGAATTCTGGAAAAGGCCGCGCGGATGTTCTCCTCTTCCGGCCCGCCGCCAACGATTACAAGATTCCATGAATGGTCCACGAATTCCGACAGGATATCCGCCAGCATGTAAAAGTTTCGGTCCTTCTTCCCCTTGCGCATCATGCCAGTGGTGATCAGGACCGGCACGTCGCTGTCCCATTCTTCCGGCAATCTGGCCGCAGTGACCTCACCGACGTCGGTATCCATGAACGGAGGAACATCGAAGAGGCGTTCGTCACTTCCCAGCAACTGGGTAAGGTAGGCTCTGTCTGTCGGTTTGAAAACCAGGTGCAAATCAGCCTTTTTTATGCCTGCCTGTGCATGTTCGCGCCAAGGACCCCACGGGTCTTCCGGTCCGCCTTGACCGGTCCTTGCCGCCTCCACCGTCAGGTAAGGGATACCAAGACCGCTGGAAACTATCGGGCTGATCCAGTCCGGTGCCTTGCAGTAGGGGTGATAGGTGATCCAGATATCCGGCCGCTCGTTGTCGGGGAGAGCCTGATACTTTGCCAGCACCTGTTTTGCTTCTTCCAGAGCTCCTTCCATTCGTGTCTGAAGAATTTCCGGGTTGCTGCGCTTTGAGTAGCAAATGTAGCGCGAAGCAAGCTCTACCTGATGTCCCGCAAGCGTCAGGGCCTTGATCAGGTTTTGTGCAATCAGTCTGTCTCCGGACGGAATCGGGTGATCCGGTGGCTTTATGGGCGCAAAAAAGGCTATTTTTCTCTCGATTACCATAACAACAATGTGGGGTTTTGTTACCGTATGGGCAACTCAAAATTGACTTGATTTGCTTGTTTTTACATGGAAAATTACCATAATAGCGTAGCAGCTGGCGCTTGCGTCGGCATTTCCGGGCGGGCAACTCATCAGGACGAACTTTCATTGGACATACATCGTCTCGAACACATAAGGATCTTGATGTACAGTCATGATACTTTTGGCCTCGGTCACTTGCGCCGTTGTCGGGCGATTGCGCATGCCATTGTCGAGCAGTTTAAGGGCGTAAGTGTTCTCATTATATCTGGTTCGCAAATTGCTGGCGCTTTTGATTTTCGCGCAAGGGTGGACTTTGTAAAAATCCCGTCGGTTATCAAATTGTATAATGGTGAGTATGATTCCATCGGCGAATATATCGACATCGATGAAATTCTGGATATGCGCAAGCTGATTATCCAGCGCACGGCAGAAGCATTTCAGCCCGATATTTTTATTGTCGACAAGGAACCCATGGGCTTGAGGGGAGAGCTTGAACCAACCTTGGAAATGTTTAGGAATTCGGACACTACAACCGTGTTGGGTCTGCGTGATGTGATGGATTCTCCGCGCCTGCTAACTACCGAGTGGGGAAAAAGCGATATGGTTCAGAAGATCGGGGATTACTATGATCGTGTCTGGGTTTATGGGCCCGAACGATTCTGGAATCCGCTTCAGGATCTGGATCTGCCTGCGAAGCTGGAAGACAGTATCTGCTATACCGGCTTCCTCGACCGTGAGGCATTGAATCAGCAACTGCTCGAAAATCACTCGTTGCCGGAAAATTATATTCTGGTTACTGCTGGAGGCGGTGGGGACGGAGTTAACCTGATGGAACAGGTGCTGGCGGCCCGGGAGCATGACCCAACCCTTGATTATCTTATCGTGATGGTTTTGGGCCCGTTTATGAAACATGACGGGCGCGAGCGTATCAGGATGCGGGCGTCGCACCTTGCAAACATCACGGTTATCGACTTCGAGAGTCGCCTGGAAGTGATGATGCAGGAAGCAACGGCTATTGTCGGTATGTGCGGTTACAATACATTTTGCGAAGCAATGTCGTTCGACAAAAAAGCGCTCTTCGTCCCCAGAACCACGCCACGGGAAGAGCAGTATATTCGGGCAAAGCGAGCAGCAGAGCTGGGATTGTGTGATCTTCTTGTACCTGATGAAGCGGCAATCCCCAGCGCAATGGCGGACAAGTTGAGAACATTGCCTGACATTCCGAAACCGTCAGAAAATCTGGAACCGGAAGATTTGGCAGGACTTGAGAACATTTGCCTTGAAGTTGCAAAACTTTCGAGTAAGCCCAGAAACCGGCAGACTAAACCCCCTGCTGACATGGTAATTGAAAACGTATGAACTCTAACATTTCTCGCAGAATTGCCCTTGTTCTGAAGGGCTATCCGCGTTTGTCTGAAACATTTATCGCCCAGGAGATACTCGAGCTTGAGCGCGCAGGCTTTGATATCGAGATCATTTCCCTGCGCCATCCCACAGACAAGCACACGCATCCTGTTCATGATGAAATCAAGGCACCCAAGCGCTACCTGCCAGAGTATCTCTATCAGCAGCCCCTGCGCGTTTTCCGGGCAAAACTTTGGTGCCTGTCAAAACCCGGCTTCTGGAGAGCTTATTGCGTGTTCATCAAGGACCTCATTCGGGATCGCACACCCAACCGTATTCGCCGGTTTGGTCAGGCGATGGTCATGGCGCGGGAATTTGCTCCCAATTGCGATCATATCTACGTGCATTTTCTGCATACACCGGGATCTGTGGCTCGCTATGCCTCAATCATTACCGGAAAGACGTTTTCAATTTCCGCCCATGCCAAGGACATTTGGACAAGTCCAGAATGGGAAATACGCGAGAAACTTCAGGATAGCGACTGGCTGGTTACCTGTACGCAGGGCGGCGCGGACTATCTCTCCGGTCTGGCATCGCCGGGCAAAGTGAGGCTGGTCTACCATGGGCTTGATCTCGGCCGTTTTCCAAGCCCGCCGGCAAGCAAAGGGCTAAACGACGGCAGCAGCAAAAAAAAGACGGTGGAATTGGTAACGGTGGGCAGGGCGGTTGCCAAAAAAGGCATCGATACCCTGCTGAAATCCTTATCTGATTTACCTGCACATTTGCATTGGCGTTGGACACATATCGGCGGCGGCCCGCTGAAACAGGAGTCGCAGGATCTGGCCACAGAGCTGGACATCGCTGATCGGTGCGAATTTCTTGGTGCCCTCCCACAGGCAAAAGTGCTTGATACCTATCGTTCTTCGGATTTGTTCATCCTTCCCAGCCGGATTGATAAAACGGGGGATCGTGATGGTTTGCCCAATGTAATTGTTGAAGCCCAAAGCCAGCGTCTGGCGGTGGTTTCAACTAACATTTCCGGCATTCCCGAATTGATTGAAACCGGGGAGAACGGTCTGCTGATCGATCCCGATGATCGCGAAAACCTCACTGCAGCCATCCTCAATCTGGCGACAGATCCAGGGCTGCGCAAAGCGATGGGAAAAGCTGGCGAGAAGAAAGTGCGCGAACAATTCAGTCACAAACAGACCATTGGTGAACTGGTGAGCTATCTGAACCACAGTCTTGAGAGGCCCCATTGACCGGTAAGCCTGTCGTACTCTTCTATGTCCAGCATCTTTGGGGTGTGGGGCATGTATATCGGGCAACTCGTGTCGCTCACGGTATGGTCAGAGCAGGGTTGGAAGTACATCTGGTGTGGGGTGGAACACAAATTCCCGGATTTGATTTTTCCGGTACCAATGTGCATCACCTGCCACCTGTCAGAACCGCCGACGCCTCGTTTGGCGACCTGCTGCATGGTGACGGGCGCCCGTTCACGGATGGTGACAAGGAGGCCCGCTGCAACACTCTGCTGGGACTGTTTGCCGACACCCGACCCGATATCCTAATGACAGAAGCCTATCCTTTCGGACGCAGGCAAATGCGATTTGAGCTTGTTCCGTTGCTGAAAGTTGCCCGGGAAGCCTCTTGGAATCCTATGATAGTCGCCTCCATTCGAGACATAATGCAGGAGGACCGAAAAGAAAAACGGGTTTTGGAGTCCAATGCCCTGGTCGATGAGTTCTTCGACCTTGTGATGGTGCATGGCGATGAAACGCTGATCGCGATAGAAGAAACCCTGCAGGGTGCAGAAGGGTTTCGGGACAAGGTGCGCTATTCCGGCCTGGTCACTCCGGAACCGATTGAAGGAGAAACGGACCCTGAGAACCAATGCGATGTCCTTGTGTCTGTCGGCGGCGGCGCATTCGGTCAAAATCTTACGAGAACAGCCCTGAAGGCAAAACAATATTCCAGATGTTTTGCCGACAACTGGCTGATAACAGCAGGGACAGAGTTGTCGGATCAGGACTTCAGGCACTTACAGGATAACTGCCCTGCGGGAATTCGTGTCGTCAGGCAGATACAAAACCTCGCCCTTGCCATGAAAGGGGCGCAGGTTTCCGTTTCCCATGCCGGATATAATACGGTTGCGGACATATTGCGTGCCGGCTGCCGGTCGGTTCTCTATCCCTATACCGGGGGGCGGGAGACAGAGCAGCTCCGACGCGCGCAGATTATGACACGCCGTGGCATCGCAGTAATGCTGCCAGCAGATGAATTAACACCACAGAGTCTGGCGAACGCGATTGATGAGGCAGCTGTCATGAATCCGCCAGCAGTCTCGTTGAAACTCGATGGTGCACAGCAGACTGGACAGATACTGCGCGCGGAGTTTGAAAAGTATCGTAGGACTGTTGATTAATTCGGGTTTTGCTTGAAAAAAACGCCGCATGGCGTAGGCTTGTTAAATCACGTTTACAACAACAGGTTGAGTAAAAATGGGTCGGACAATTATTGCAACATCAGGGCTGGTTGCTCTGTGGTTGTTGATGTCCGGAATCTACGACAAAACACTCATCTTGATATTCGGAGCAGTCTCTGTGGTTTTGGCTGTTTGGATTGGCCGTCGTATGGATACTGCAGACGGTGAGCAGCTTCCGTTTCCGCTCAATCCAGTAGCTGTGTTCCAATACTTTCTTTGGCTAATTGTGGAGATTGCCAAATCAAACTGGGCGGTGAGCAAGATCATTCTGTCTGGAAGAAAACCGGACAGTCAAAAAATATTCTGGGCACCTGTCACCCAGAAAAGCGATGTCGGTCAGGTGGTGTATGCTAATTCTATCACCCTCACACCCGGTACGATAACCGTGGAAACCGAGGGTAAGCATTTTCTGGTTCACGCACTGGATTTTGGGGAGGGTGATATGGATGCTCTTGCCGAAATGGATTCTCGCGTCCGTGCCATTGAAACCGCTGCTGCGGGAGACAGTGAATGATGTTTCTGGTAGCTACCATAGCACTGTTTATCGGCATGGCTCTCGTCCTGGTTCGCCTCTATGCCGGACCCACCCTGTATGATCGGGTTCTGGCAGGCAATGCGTTTGGTACCTATACCGTTCTGTTCATCGGTGTGTTGGGTTTCCTGATGGGACGTCCGGATTTTCTGGATATTGCACTGCTCTATGCCCTGATCAATTTTGTAGGCACGATTGCTGTACTAAAATTCTTCCGCTATCGCGCTATTGGCGACACATCACCGACACCGCGCGGTGAACCGGTTTCTGCCGGTCGGTTAAAAGACAGGGGATGGGTTCGTGAGTGCAGGTGAACTCATTGTCGAAATCATCAGCTGGCTCCTGATCGTTTCAGGAAGTGCTTTCATGCTGATCGGTGCTATAGGAACCCTTCGGTTTCCTGATTTCTGGGCACGTCTGCATGCAGTGTCAGTAACCGATTCTGCCGGTATGATTTTGTTGACAGCCGGCATGGTAGTGCAGGCTGGTTTCACCCTGGTTACTGTAAAGCTGTTACTGATCGGAGCATTCCTTTTTATCACCGGCCCAACTGCCACCCATGCAGTAGCAAATGCCGCGCTGGTATCTGGGTTTTTGCCGGGCGGAAAGGCAATTCCGAAACTTCCAAAGCCGCGCAAGAAAGTGTCTGCCAAATCGAAGACAAAACCGCGTGCCGAAAAAAAGAAATCGGGGTAAGATGCCATGGATGTCCTGATAAATCTTGTCCTGTTCGCAATGATGGTAGCGACCGCCATTGCCATTCTGCGCCTGCGCCGTCTGTTCGCTGTGGTTATGCTGGCGGGAGTATTCAGCCTGTTATCTGCTCTTTTGTTTGTTACTCTTGATGCGGTCGACGTTGCATTCACGGAGGCAGCAGTTGGAGCAGGAATTTCTACAGTTCTGATGCTGGGAACCATGGCTTTGACCAGTCGTGAGGAAAAGGTTCCGACCCGCATTTCTCCCATACCGCTTCTGGTGGTTGTGATCACCGGAATGGTATTGGTTTACGGCACCCTGGATATGCCGGAATTCGGATCAGCAGATTCGCCAGCCCAGACCCATGTTGCAGCCGAATATCTTGCCCGCACACCAACCGACACTGGTGTCCCCAACGTGGTGACCGCTATTCTGGCGAGCTATCGAGGCTATGATACGTTCGGGGAAGTTGTGGTTGTGTTCACCGCTGCTATCGGCGTTCTCATTCTAATCGGCGGTTTGGCTAGGCGTCGGGACAAGAGTGAGGAGGGAAGCTGATGCGTCACCACCTCATCCTGCGGGTTATCACCAAACTGCTCGTACCCCCGATCGTCCTGTTCGCGTTATACGTGCAGTTTCATGGTGACTATTCGCCCGGCGGTGGCTTTCAGGCCGGTGTAATTTTTGCGACTGGTCTGATTTTGTTCGGAATCGTCTACGGGCTGCGCGTCGTCAAGCAGGTATTTCCGCCGTGGCTGGTGCACAAGCTTGCTGCATTTGGTGTCCTGCTCTATGGCGGAACCGGTGTTGTCAGCCTGTTTAGGGACAAGCCTTTTCTTGACTATTCGGCCCTCGCCCATGACGCGGTCCACGGGCAGCATTACGGTATTATTGCTGTGGAACTTGGTGTCGGGATCACCGTTACATCGGTAATGGTTGCGATATATTACGCGTTTGCGGCACGCCCGCCACGCATCAATGATGAGGATTGGTAAGCCATGATATTGGAATTCGTCCTCGGTCATCTGAACTACTGGCTGTTCATCTTCCTGATGATGACCGGTTTCTATATTGTTGTGTCACGCGGCAATTTTGTAAAGAAAATCGTCGGACTGAATGTGTTTCAGGTTTCGGTTTTCATGTTCTACATTTCAATCGGTAAGGTAACCGGCGGTACGGCGCCGATATATCCTATTGATCTCAACGTCGATCCGAATGTGGTTTATTCCAACCCGTTACCGCATGTCCTGATTCTCACGGCAATTGTAGTCGGCGTTGCAACGACCGCGTTGGGACTCGCCCTCATTGTGAGGATCCGGGAGGAGTACGGTTCGATAGAAGAAGAGGACATACTCGAAATCGAGAGTGAAATGCAGCGTGAGGAAAACGCCGAACATGGCAGTGCCATGGGAGGTCGCGCCTGATGGCAGCAGCGGCGAATGATATCATGACAATCCTGGCAAATCACACGCCGTTGCTGGCTGTTGCGGTTCCGCTGCTATGCGCGCCGCTTTGTATTGTCTTTGGCAACAGGACAGTCTCCTGGCTCATGGCGTTTGCGGCCAGTATTGTCTCGCTGCTATTTTGCACGCATCTCCTGTTGCAAGCCATCGGTGGCGACACACTGTCCTATCACCTGGGAGGATGGGCGCCACCGCTCGGCATTGAATATCGCATTGATGCGGCCAATGCCTTTGTCATGCTGCTGATTTCCGGCATCAGTTCAATTGTGCTGCCATACGCGAAGCGCAGTGTTGAACACGAAGTTCGACAGGTAAGTCATACGCTTTTTTATTGTTGTTATCTCCTCTGTTTCAGCGGTCTGATGGGTGTCGTGGCAACCGGTGATGCATTTAACGTCTTTGTATTCCTGGAGATTTCATCACTTTCAACCTACGTGCTTATCGCGATGGGAGCAGAGCGGGACAAGAGGGCGCTTACGGCGGCCTATGACTATCTCATCATGGGAACGATTGGTGCCACCTTCTTCGTGATTGGCATTGGTTTTCTTTACATGGCGACGGGTACCCTGAACATGGCTGACCTCGCCGACCGGATATCGGATATGAGTGGCAACCGCACAGTGCAGGCTGGTTTTGCCTTTGTCGTGGTTGGCATGGGTCTCAAGGCGGCCATCTATCCGATGCATCTGTGGCTGCCGAGTGCTTATACCTACGCGCCTTCAGTGGTGACAACCTTTCTGGCAGCGACTGCAACCAAGGCCGCAATTTATGTTCTGTTGCGGTTTATGTTCTCGGTCTATCAACCAGACTTTATTTTTGAGACCCATACCCTCAATTTCATAATTGTTCCGCTGGCTGTGGTCGCCATGTTTGCAGCTTCGATAATCGCAGTATTCCAGCAGGATCTGAAACGTCTGCTGGCCTATTCCAGTGTGGCGCAAATCGGTTACATGATGTTGGGTATAGGTCTCGTAAACGCCACTGGCCTGACTGCAACCCTTATCCATCTGTTCAATCACGGTATCACAAAGGGTGCGTTGTTCATGGTGGTAGGCGCCTACGTCATGCGTGCAGGCGGCAGTTTCTGTGACAGACTTGCGGGTCTGGGCAAGCAAATGCCGCTAACCAGCGCAGCTTTTGTTATCGGGGGCCTGAGCCTCATCGGAGTTCCGGGTACCGCTGGTTTTGTTTCCAAATGGGTATTGATGCAGGCCGCATTTGAACGTGGTTGGTGGTGGATGGCAATCTTGATTGTCGCCTCTTCTCTGCTGGCGGTGATCTATATTTGGAAGATTGTCGAACTGCTTTACATGCAGAAACCGGCAGAAGGAGTTGAGGCAAAAGAGGCTCCAGTCTCCATGCTGGTTCCGATCTGGATAATGGCGCTGGCTTGTATCTGGTTCGGGTTTGACACGGACCTGACTATCGGTTCGGCAACTACTGCCGCACAAAGCCTGTTGGGAGGAAGCTGATGGATACCAGTGCAGCAATCCTTCTGTCTTTGTCACTGCCGTTGCTTGCCTGTGTCAGCAACCTGCTGCATGGAGACAGCCGTGCAAATCTGCGCGATGGCATCACTTTCATAGCCGCCCTTGGTACCTTTGGAAGCGTGTTGGTAATCCTGTTGAACACGGGCGGCACCGGTACGCAGGAACTGACCCTTCTTACGGTCATGCCGGGCCTTACCATTGCGTTCGCTATTGAGCCTCTGGGGCTTCTCTTCGGCCTGATTGCTTCAGGTTTGTGGTGTGTCACCCATCTTTATGCGATCGGCTATATGCGCGGCAACAACGAGGTCAATCATCCGCGTTTCTTTGCCGCTTTCTCATTCTCGATTGCTGCCACACTGGCGATAGCGTTCTCAGCAAACATGTTCTCGCTGTTCGTATTCTATGAAGTGCTTACCCTTGCCACCTATCCGTTGGTCGCACACAAGGGAACCGATGAGGCCAAAAAGGGTGCCCGTGTTTATCTCGGAATCCTGATGGGAACCTCAATCGGGCTGTTACTGGTGGCCGTTGTGTGGACTTGGTACCTCACCGGTACGCTGGATTTTCAGAAGGGCGGCATTCTTGCCGGCAAGGTTGACGGCGTGATGGTTGCCATATTGCTGGGCCTTTATGCCTTCGGCATCGGCAAGGCGGCACTCATGCCATTCCATCGCTGGCTGCCATCAGCCATGGTGGCGCCGACCCCGGTCTCTGCACTGTTGCACGCCGTTGCGGTGGTGAAGGCTGGCGTTTTCACGATGCTTAAAGTCGGTGTCTATGTGTTTGGTATCGATTTTCTCAGTACTACCGGGGCGTCTGAATGGCTGATGTGGCTTGCTGCCTTCTCAATTCTGGCCGCATCAATCGTCGCCATGACCAAAGATAATCTCAAGGCCCGGCTTGCCTATTCGACCGTGAGCCAGCTTTCTTACATTACACTGGGCATGGCACTGGCAACCTCGATGGGGGCAGTCGGTGGCGGACTGCATATTGCCATGCATGCGTTTGGAAAAATTACGCTTTTCATGTGCGCCGGAGCGATTTACGTGGCGACCCACAAGACAGAAATCAAACAGATGACCGGACTCGGACGTGCCATGCCGATTACTTATGCAGCCTTCCTGGTCGGAGCGCTTTCCATCATCGGCTTGCCTCCACTGGGTGGTTCCTGGTCAAAATGGCAATTAATGGTCGGGGCGGCGGACACCGGGCAACTGGTGATGATTGGCGTGTTGATGCTGAGTTCGCTGTTGAACGTTGTCTATCTGTTGGGGCCCATTGCCAGGGGATTTTATCTCAGTGACAAGGACAATGACAAACTCGCGGCAAACGGGATATCTGAAGCGCCGTTCTGGTGCGTTGCACCGCCGCTGTTCACCGCTCTGGGTTGCGTGGTACTGTTTTTTTATGGCGGTGAAATCAGCGCCTTCCTGGCGCCTATTGGGGAGGTGAAGTGATGGCAGACAATCACAATGACGATCCACTTTCCTGGAGCCGTCTTGGCCGGTTCTTTCATTGGCTCAATCGAATGGGTGAAACAAACAGGCTTACGTGGGCATTGGGTGTTGTCTGTGTCCTGGTTATCCTGTTGAACCTGACTTACTCAAACAAGGGACACTACGGGGCCGAAAACATTCTGGGCTTTTATGCTTTCTATGGTTTTGTTGCATTCAGCTTTATCATCTTTGCTGCCACCGCGCTGCGCGGATTGATCAAGCGGCCGGAAGATTATTACGGCAAAAAGGCAATAGACCGCGAAAACTATCCCAAAGAAGGCACGGAAAGGATTGACCATGATGTGGATTGATCCGATGCCACCGGCTTTCCTCTTCTTCCTTGGTGCTTTGGTGCTTCCTCTGCTGCCGCGAGACAGTAACCTTCGGGCTGTAGTTTCGCTGATTGTGCCGGTTGTGGCCGCAGCGATGATTTGGCAGCTCGAACCGGCTGTTGGCGGCAAGGCACAACTGTTCAACCTGCCTCTGGAAATGATGCGGGTCGACAAACTGTCGATAATTTTCGGACTTGTGTTTTGCATCGCTGCGTTCCTGGGCAATCTCTATGCCTGGCATGTCAAAGATACTATTCAGCAGGTGGCTGCTCTCGCCTATGCGGGGTCTGCTATAGGAGCCGTGTTTGCTGGCGATCTCGTCACCCTGTTCATCTATTGGGAGGGAACTGCAATAGCTTCAGTCTTCCTAATCTGGGCCCGGCCTACAGAAGGGGCATTTTACACCGGCCTTCGCTATCTCGTCATCCAGATTGCGTCCGGCGTCATTCTGCTCGCTGGTGTGATACTGCTTTATCGTGAAACGGGCTCGCTTGCCTTCAACAAGATGGTATTGGGAAGCCTTGCAACCTGGCTGATCTTCATTGCATTCGGTATCAAATGTGCCTTCCCGTTTTTACATAACTGGTTGCAGGACTCTTATCCGGCCGCGACTGTTACCGGAACAGTGATTTTGTCAGCCTTTACCACCAAGCTCGCGGTCTACGCATTGGCACGGGGATTTCCCGGAACCGAAATCCTGATCTATATCGGCGCGGTGATGACGGTGTTTCCGGTATTCTTTGCCGAGATTGAGAACGATCTTCGCCGTGTTCTTGCCTATTCTCTCAACAACCAGCTTGGCTTCATGGTGGTGGGTGTCGGCATCGGAACCGAAATGGCACTCAACGGTACCGCGTCTCACGCGTTTGCCCACATTCTGTACAAGGCTCTGCTGTTCATGAGCGTCGGTGCGGTTCTTTTCAGAACCGGAACATCGAAGGCGTCAGAACTTGGCGGCCTCTACCGGACCATGCCGCTGACAACCCTGTTCTGTCTGGTTGGTGCCGCATCGATCTCTGCTTTCCCGCTGTTCTCCGGATTTGTCACCAAATCACTGGTGCTCGATGCTTCGGCCGAAAATCATTATACAATCGTGTGGGCCATACTGGTCTTTGCTTCGGCCGGTGTGCTGTCTCATTCTGGCATCAAGATCCCGTTCTTCACCTTCTTTGCCCATGACAGCGGCAAACGTCCGGCCGAGGCACCAAAGCATATGCTCTGGGCTATGGGGATCACGGCCTTCCTGTGTATCTTTATCGGAGCCTACCCGGACCCGCTTTATGCGCTGCTGCCCTATAATGTCGAATATCACCCATACACGACCTATCATGTGGTCGGGCAGCTTCAATTGCTGCTGTTTGCCTTACTTGCGTTCTGTTTCCTGTATCGTTACGGGTTTCATCCACCTGAAATACGGGCAGTCAATCTCGACGCAGATGTCATTTATCGCAAGTTCCTGCCGGCGGTTCTTGCCCGGGCAGTCAACATTGTTTCCGGTATCAACCTGTTTGTTTCCTGGTTTGTTACGCGCAAGATTGAACGGATAATCCGCACCCTGTATCATTCGCACGGGCCGGAAGGGCGTATGGCGCGTGTCTGGCCCACCGGTTCCATGGTGTTATGGATAGCGGTAATCCTTGGCGCGACGTTGATCGTCAATTTCGTTTGAGATATGGGCAAGAAAATCCCCGTCACACTAAAGCAGAACCCTCACGCGGTTCAGGCTGACCTTGAACAGCGGCTCGAACTGGCTATCGGGCACGAGGTGCGCGCTGTTAGAAAACGTCTGGGAATCACAATAGCCGAACTCTCGGATACATCAGGTTTGTCGGTTGGGATGCTTTCAAAAATCGAAAACGGCACGACATCGGCATCTCTAACCACATTGCAAATTCTTTCTAACTCGCTGGGCATACCAATCAGCACGTTTTTCAAAAGATTCGAGGAAACCCGTGCTGCCGTACACATAAAGGCAGGAGAAGGATTTGACGCCGAAAGACGCGGAACCAGGGCAGGTCATCAATACAAGCTGCTGGGCCACATTGGCGGCAATGCCAGCGGTGTTACCGTTGAACCCTATCTTATTACCCTGACGGAGGAATCAGACACGTTTCCAACCTTCCAGCATGCGGGCCTTGAATTCCTCTATATGCTCGAAGGCGAGGTCGAATATCGCCACGGTAACAAAAACTATGTCATGACCGCCGGGGACAGCTTGTATTTTGATGCAGATGCCCCCCATGGCCCGGTAAAGCTGACAAGGCTTCCAGCCATATATTTGTCAGTCATCTGTTATCAACATGCGGATTGAATTTCCCGACACAAATATTCACTGGCAGGAAAATTATATTCTTTTTAATTGACTGGGCCCTTGTGGGCATTACCTTTGGCTCAACGTGAAAGGAATGCGCCATGTGTGGAATTGTTGGCCTGTTTTTGAAGGATAAGTCGCTGGAGCCGGAGCTCGGTAACCTGTTGTCCGATATGTTGATAACCATGTCTGACCGCGGACCCGACAGTGCGGGTATTGCCGTCTACAACGAAGTTGGGGAGGGGCGCTCCAAAATCACCGTTCAGGCGGATGATCCGGACGCATCATTTGCTGGGCTCGCGAAGGAAATTGGCGATGCCATTGGTGCGAAAGTCACATTGGAGTTGCGTGATACCCATGCGGTATTTGATGTACCATCTGACCGGGTTTCTGCGGTGCGTTCAGAAATTGCGGACAATCATCCTGCGGTTCGTGTGATGAGCAGTGGTGAAAGTGTTGAAATCTACAAGGAAGTAGGTCTGCCTTCGACAGTCGTTGATCGTTTCGGAATTCGCAAAATGACCGGTACCCATGGGGTAGGCCACACCCGTATGGCAACGGAGTCTGCTGTAACAACCCTTGGTGCGCATCCTTTCTCAACGGATGAGGATCAATGTCTGGTCCACAACGGCTCCTTGTCCAACCACAATTCCCTGCGTCGCAAACTGGTGCGTGAAGGTATGACTTTTGAAACCGAAAATGACACGGAGGTTGGTGCAGCCTATCTCGCGCACAAAATGCAGAGCGGTGCCTCGCTGGGCGATGCGCTGGAGGCGGGTATTGATGACCTTGATGGCTTCTACACCTTCGTTATCGGCACCAAGGACGGGTTCGGTGTAGTGCGCGATCCGATTGCCTGCAAACCGGCTGTTCTGGCCGAAACCGATCAATATGTGGCGTTTGGTTCTGAATACCGGGCATTGGCGAGCCTGCCTGGCATCGAGGAAGCCAAGGTGTGGGAACCGGAGCCAGCCACAGTTTACTTCTGGGAGCGCTAGGGAATGGAAACCATTGACCTCTCGCAATCTTCTCTAAGGGAGATGAACGAAACCCTGCAGGCTCAATCTCAGGGGTCCAACCAAACGGAATGGGAAGTTTTGAACCCGAGGGGGGCCCACGCAATTGCAGCCGGCCTTGACGGACCAATAACGGTCAATGTCAGGGGCTCCACCGGCTACTATTGCGGGGGTATGAACAAGGAAGCGTTGATAAATATCAGCGGTTCCGCGGGCCCCGGTGTGGCGGAAAACATGATGTCCGGTAAGGTAATCATTGAAGGAGATGCCAGTCAATATGCCGGTGCGACAGGCCATGGCGGAACCCTGGTGATAAAGGGCAACGCGTCATCGCGTTGCGGCATCTCCATGAAAGGCATCGATATCGTTGTCCACGGCAATATTGGTCATATGTCGGCTTTCATGGCACAGTCGGGAAATCTGGTCGTGTGTGGTGATGCAGGTGACGCGTTGGGTGACAGCCTTTATGAAGCAAGAATTTTCGTCAAGGGGGATGTCAAGTCGCTCGGTGCTGACTGTATAGAAAAAGAGATGCACCCGGAACATCTGGAACTGCTGGCAGAATTGCTGGAACGCGGCGAAGTCAAGGACGCCCGGCCGGAAGACTTTCGTCGTTACGGTTCGGCCCGCAAACTTTACAATTTCAACATCGACAATGTGGATGCCTACTGATGACCAATCCTCCGACCCACCCACGCATCCCGGCCGCCTTTGACGAATATACGAATTCGGAAATCCGCAGAGCCGCCCAGACCGGAATTTATGATATCCGAGGTGGTGGAGCCAAACGCCGCGTGCCGAACTTTGACGATTTGCTGTTTCTTGGCGCTTCGATGTCCCGCTATCCGCTTGAGGGATATCGAGAGGCCTGCAACACAAAAGTTTCCTTGGGCACTCGCTATGCCAAGAACCCCATAAACTTGGACATTCCGATCACCATTGCGGGCATGAGTTTTGGTGCCCTGTCAGGTCCGGCCAAAGATGCACTCGGGCGTGGCGCTTCGGCAGCCGGTACCTCTACCACAACCGGTGACGGTGGTATGACGCCAGAAGAACGCGGACAGTCCGATAAGCTGGTCTATCAGCTTCTGCCTTCACGGTATGGCATGAACCCGGACGATCTGCGCAAGGCGGACGCCGTGGAAGTTGTGATCGGTCAAGGTGCAAAACCGGGTGGGGGTGGCATGCTGCTGGGACAGAAAATTTCGGACCGTGTAGCAGAAATGCGAAATCTGCCAAAAGGCATCGACCAGCGTTCAGCCTGTCGGCATCCCGACTGGACGGGGCCGGATGATCTGGAAATCAAAATCCTGGAATTGCGTGAAATAACAGGCTGGAAAGTGCCGATTTACGTAAAGGTTGCCGGTGCTCGGCCCTATTATGATACGGCACTGGCAGTCAAGGCCGGTGCGGATGTCGTTGTTCTTGATGGCATGCAGGGTGGTACCGCAGCAACCCAGGAAGTGTTTATCGAACATGTTGGCCAGCCGACGCTCGCGTGTATTCGACCTGCGGTTCAGGCCTTGCAGGATCTTGGGGTTCATCGCGAAGTGCAACTGGTTCTTTCAGGTGGTATCCGCAATGGAGTGGACGTGGCAAAGTCCATGGCCTTGGGTGCGGATGCGGTAGCGATTGGAACGGCCGCACTGATAGCCCTTGGCGACAACGATCCCCAGTGGGAACAAGAATATCAAAAGCTCGGTTCGACTGCTGGAGCGTACGATGATTGGCATGAGGGTCAGGATCCCGCAGGTATCACAACGCAGGATGCAGACCTGATGAAGCGACTTGACCCCGAAGCGGCCGGAAGAAGGCTTGCAAACTATCTTAAAGTGATGACACTTGAAGCCCAGACCATTGCCCGGGCATGCGGCAAGAACGATCTGCGCAATCTGGAACCGGAAGATCTGGTTGCCTTGACCGTAGAAGCGGCCGCCATGGCGCAAGTGCCGTTATCAGGAACAAACTGGATACCGGGGCAAGGGTACTAGAAACGGATTTATCAGCCGGGGCAATTACCAATCCGGTTGAAGCAAAGGAAACATGGGAGGAAACATGGCCAAGGATCTCGCAAAATTTGCCAAGGACAAGGGCGTAAAATATTTCATGATATCATTCACCGACCTGTTTGGCGGACAACGCGCCAAGCTGGTGCCGGCAGCTGCAATAGCAGACATGCAGGTTGAAGGAGCTGGTTTCGCAGGCTTCGCAACCTGTCTCGACATGACGCCGGCACATCCGGACATGCTGGCGGTTCCTGATCCTGACAGTGTGATTCAATTGCCTTGGAAGCCGGACGTAGCCTGGGTCGCAGGGGATTGTGTCATGGAAGACAAGCCCGTGGATCAGGCCCCACGCAACACACTGAAGCGACTGATTGCGGATGCGGAATCAGAAGGCATGCGGGTCAAAACCGGAATTGAGGCTGAGTTTTTCCTCACAAATGCGGATGGAACCGAGATTTCCGATCCGCACGATACAGCCGAAAAACCCTGTTACGATCAACAGGCAGTTATGCGCCGTTATGACGTGATTGCTGAAATCTGCGACTATATGCTCGATCTTGGCTGGGGTCCTTATCAAAACGACCATGAGGATGCTAACGGGCAATTCGAAATGAATTTCGAGTTTGATGATTGTCTGGCAACCGCGGACAAACATTCATTCTTCAAGTTCATGACCAAATCGATTGCCGAGAAACACGGCTTGCGCGCTACTTTTATGCCAAAGCCGTTTGAAGGCCTTACCGGTAACGGTTGCCACGCGCATATCTCGGTTTGGGACAAGAAAGGCAAGAAGAATATCTTTGCTGACGACAATATGGATTTGGGCCTGTCGGAGCAGGGAAGGCATTTCCTGGGTGGGATCATGAAACATGCGACAGGCATGTGTGCGATCACCAACCCGACGGTCAACTCCTACAAACGGATAAATGCACCGGTGACTTCTTCCGGTGCGACCTGGGCGCCAAACACCGTCACTTGGACTTCCAACAACCGAACCCACATGGTGCGGGTGCCGGGACCTGGCCGGTTCGAATTGCGTCTGCCGGACGGTGCTACAAACCCCTACCTGTTGCAGGCAGTCATCATTGCAGCTGGCCTTTCAGGCATCCGCTCCAAGGCAGATCCCGGCAAGCGTTGGGATATCAATATGTATACCGAAGGACACAAGGCAAAAGGTGCCCAGCAATTGCCTCTGAATTTGCTCGATGCCTTACGCACCTTTGACAAGGATCGCGCGCTCAAGGCAGCAATGGGCGAAGAATTTTCAGCGGCCTTTCAGAAGCTCAAGATGCGCGAATGGAATGCCTATGTTTCCCATTTTTCGGATTGGGAACGCCAAAATACCCTGGACGTTTAGTCCTCCCAGCCGTTTCCCCGGGGCCTAACCCGGGGATGCAGCTCTATCGAGCATTACTTCCCGGATTTGATTTCCAGAGGAATGGAAGAGCGGATATTGAGGTCGCGCTGAGGGAACGGGATCTCGATGCCGTGTTTCTGAAACCGTTTCCAGACTTCCAGATAAACCATGCTTGAGATATTGGCGACACCGCCTTCCGGATCGTTGATTGTGAATTTCCATGCAAATTTGACCCACTTGGGTGGGTAATTTTCAAGTAAAATTGACCCGCCTGTTTTAGGTTTCGCGTTTTAAGCGCGAGGAAGAGACAGGTGTTACAAATGGAAACGGTTTTGAAGGTCCGTTGCTGGATATTGCGCGGTGAAAAGAGCATTCGACAGGTAAGTCGTGAGACGGGAGTTTCGCGCAATACGATCAGGAAGTATTTGAAGGATGATGGGGAGCCTCGTTATCAGCGCCACACTCCCTGCACCCTTGCATAAATTGCTTGGGAAGCATGCAGACAAGCTTCGGTCACGCTGGGAGCATGATCTGAAGCTGCCGCGCCGGGAGCGTCGCACAGGCAAGAAGCTTTACGAGGAACTGGTTGGGGAAGGCTATAAAGGGTCTTATTCAACGACCCAGCGACTTATCCGCGAGTTGAAGCATTCGAGTTCGGGGTCCAGAGGAGCATTTGTTCCCCTGCAGTTTGCGGCAGGTGATGCGGTTCAGTTTGACTGGAGTGAGGAACACGTTGTTCTGGGCGGAGTACCCCAGAAAGTGAAGATTGCCCACTTCCGGCTTTGCCACAGCCGCAAGCCGTTTGTATACGCCTATCCCAGCGAAGTGCAGGAGATGGTACTTGATGCTTTTGTGCGTGCGTTGGCCTTTTACGGGGGAGTTCCCCGCCGTGTCATCATCGACAATCCCAAGACTATGGTCACCTATGTATCGCGTTCGAAGGAACGAATGTTCCATGCACGTTTCCTTGCCTGTATGAACCATTACGTTATGGAGCCGGTCGCCTGTACGCCGGCATCTGGCTGGGAGAAGGGCCAGGTTGAGAACCAGGTCGGGTTCATACGAGCAGAGGTGTTTACGCCCAAGCTTTCCTTTGATGACCTTGATAGCTTGAATGAACATCTGGAGCGGCGTTGTCAAGAACTTGGCGAACGTGCGCATCCCGGGATGCAGGATCGCACAATTGATGCGGTTTTTGCAGAAGAGGTTGCCGCGCTTCGCCCTCTCGGCCAACCCTTTGACGGGTACATCGAAAAGAGTGTGCGGGTGCGTTCCACCTGTCTGGTTCAGTATGATAACAATCGTTACAGCGTGCCTTGTCAGTTTGCCGGGCAACAAGTCTCGCTGCGAGCCTATGCCGGGCGAATAGTTCTTGTTGCGGATCATGAAGTAATTGCCGGGCACAAACGTCGTTTTACCCGCAATATCAGTTACTTTGAGCCCTGGCACTATGTGCCATTGCTGGATCGCAAACCCGGTGCCTTAAGAAATGGCGCCCCTTTCGTGGATTGGCAATTGCCAAATGTTATGATGACGATCCGGGATCACTACATGCAGGACAAGGGAGGGGACCGGTATTTTGTCGATCTTCTGCTGCTGGCACACAAGCATGGAACAGAGGTGATCGAGCAGGCCTGTAAGCTGGCTGTAAAGCAAAATACCTTGCGTCTTCCTGCCATCATCAATCTGATTAATCAATTGCAAGAACCGGAAATTACGCCATTGAGCGAAACCGGCAATTATCCTCTGATCTCAACTGTCCCGCAAGCCGACTGCAAGCGTTATGAAGCTCTGTATGAGGTGACGGCATGAACGGCCTCATTGAACAGCTGGCAGGGTTGAGATTGCATGGAATGGCCTCTTGCGCACAGGACTTGCTAAGTGCACGTCAGCCGCCAAACCTGGCCACGGCGATAAAGCAGTTGATAGAGGCAGAGACCGTGGAACGAAGGGTGCGTTCGGTCCGGTATCAAATGCGCAGTGCAAACTTCCCTCATCACAAGGACTTTGCCACCTTCGATTATGATGCGGCGGCTGTAACCCGAACACAGATTGAACCCTTGTGTTCCGGACAGTTTATTGCCGATGCACATAATCTGATTCTGGTTGGTGGAACGGGAACTGGAAAATCCCACATTGCCATTGCTCTTGGAACAACGCTTGTTAATCACGGCAAGAGAATTCGGTTCTTCAATGCTGTCGACCTGATCAATGCGCTGATCAGTGAACAGGCAGAGGGAAATACCGCAAGGATCGTACGGCAATTATGCGCACTGGATTGCGTCATTAGAGCGTGTTTGTGTCGAGTAGATTCAGTTTCTTTCCGTGCGCGAATATGATTCTGATTGGGGTGACCTGATTCGGTTCGAAGCCAAGGATTTTCAATGCCCAAGCCCCATCCGATTGAATTGCGTAAACGTGTTGTAGCTCATGTAGAAGAAGGCCACACTCATCGTGGAACGGCTGCCCATTTCAAAGTCTCCGTCAAATTTGTGAATGATATGGTGAAGTTGAAACGTGAAACTGGCTCGCTTGCTCCAAAACATAACCCGGGAAAAACAGGCCATGGCAAGCTTTCACCCTATAAAGACTGGCTTCGAAAACGGGTTGATGAACAAAAGGACATTACAATCCGTAAGCTTTGTGCGGAGCTGAACGAAAAATTCAACCTCAATGTCCATCATTCGCCTGTCTGGCATGTTGTGCGCAGTTTCGGGTTGTCGCATAAAAAAAGACTATTTATGCCAAGGAGCAACACCGCATCGACGTGAAAAAAGACCGCGAACTCTGGAAGACAAGGCGTGTTCCGTTTTTGAATCGGTCGATTGAAAAACTTGTCTTCATTGATGAGACGTCCACAAACACCAAAATGGCCAAGCAAACTGGATGGGCCCCAACAGGAGAGCGCCTCATAGATTTTGTCCCTCATGGCCACTGGAAGAAGCAGACACTTATCGCAGGCCTGCGCAGTCATGGACTGGTTGCGCCCTGGGTTATTGACCGGGCCATGACCAAAGAAATCTTTGAGATTTATGTTGAGACACAGTTGGCGCCAGAACTGGAAAAGAGAGATGTCGTAATCCTTGACCACCTAGCCGCTCACAAGAGCGAAAAAGCCGAGCAGATCTTGCGAGATATCGGCGCATGGTTTTTGTTCCTGCCGAAATATTCCCCAGATCTCAATGCCATTGAAATGGCCTTTTCGAAGCTCAAGGCTCATCTGAGGAAGGCAGGCGCCAGAACCTTCGATGATGTCTGGAAGGCAATCGGAGAGGTCTGCCATATGTTCACGCCAATGGAGTGCCGGAATTTCTTCAGGGCAGTCGGCTGTGAATTCACGTGATGCGAACACGCTCTATTGATGAACTCGGCTATATTCCGTTCCCAAAGTCCGGCGGAGCGCTACTGTTCCATCTGATCAGCAAACTGTACGAGAAGACAAGCGTCATCATTACAACCAACCTGGAGTTCGGGGAATGGACGCAGGTCTTCGCAGATGCAAAGATGACAACCGCACTGCTGGACCGAATTACCCATCATTGCACCATTATAGAAACCGGGAATGCATCATACCGGTTTGCTCAAAGCAAAAAACAAAAAACTCAATCCTGATCAGAAAAAGCCCCCGGACGATCTTGCAATTGGAGAGCTGATCGTCCGGGGGCTTGCGTGCAAAAACGGTGGGTCAGTTTTAAATGGAAATACAGGGTCAGTTTTAATTGAACATTGACACACTTGACCGTGGCGCATGCCTCGACCGCTGGCGCGACGTGTTCGAACGTCCGCCGCCCAAACACCTGTCCACCCGGTTCATGAAGCGGGTGCTGATCTGGCAGGCGCAGACCCGGACGCTGGGCGGCGTGTCGAGGGCGAGCGAGCGCCGGCTGCAACAGATTGCAGCGGGCAAGGTGCCGCGCCCGAAGGCGAGACCCGGAACGCATCTGGTGCGCGAATGGAACGGGCGCACCTACCAGGTCCAGGTGATCGAGGACGGCTACCTTATGGATGGCCGAACCTGGCGCTCGCTGTCGGCGATTGCCCGCCACATCACCGGGGCGCGCTGGTCCGGCCCGCGCTTCTTCGGGGTGCGGTGATGCGCCGGGTTCGATGTGCCATCTATACACGCAAGAGCACCGAGGAGGGGCTTGAACAGGACTTCAATTCCCTCAACGCCCAGCGCGAGGCCTGCGAAGCCTATATCGAAAGCCAGAAGCACGAAGGCTGGGAACTGCTGCCCGACACCTATGACGATGGCGGCCTGTCGGGCGGCAACCTCGAACGACCGGCCCTGCAACGGCTGATGCGGGCCGTGGACGACAAGCATGTCGATCAGGTGGTCGTCTACAAGATCGACCGGCTGACCCGCTCACTGGCCGACTTCGCCAAACTGGTCGAGCGGCTTGATGCAGCGCAGGCCTCCTTCGTGTCGGTCACACAATCCTTCAACACCGCCACCAGCATGGGACGGCTGACACTCAACGTGCTTTTGTCCTTCGCCCAGTTCGAACGGGAGGTCACAGCCGAACGCATCCGCGACAAGATCGCCGCCTCCAAGAAGAAGGGGCTGTGGATGGGCGGCACCGTGCCGCTGGGCTATAGGGCGCACGGGCGCACGCTGAAGATCGATGAAGAGGAGGCGCAGATCATTCGTACGCTCTATAACCTC
>CBDAPT010000004.1:0-239326 GCA_965198665.1 Rhizobiaceae bacterium
GTGTTTTTTTCATTTGCATTCTGGCCGCTACCCGATCTGAACGCACATGGCAAAAATCCTCGTCCCGATTAAGCAAATCCCGGAGCGTTGTATCGCTGGATTTGCTGCGATAAAGGGGGTTCCCCAACCATCATGACACTCACCACAACGCCTTCGACAGCTAAAACTGATGTTGAAAACACCGACAGCCTTCTGACTGTCCGGGCCCGGGAGTTATTGACATATGGCTGTCAGCGGTTACTTACAAAGTGGTGTTGGCGCAGGAAAATCGAATTGTCGCTTACCGGTGCGAACAACTGCCTTGCCGACTTGAGGATTGGGGGAAAGCACTGAATGTTTAATTGGGCAAAATGGATCATCCCGGGTGTGATTACCCTTGCGGTTTTGACGATCGGAACCGTCATGTTTCACGCAGAAAACATCGAAAGGGAACTGGCCTCGGAGGCTGATGCAAATCTGGGCGAAGATCACCCCTGGGCCAGTGTGTCCGTAGACGGAAGAGACCTGACCGTCAGTGGAACGGCACCGCTTGAGAAGGATGCCAGCGCTGCGCTCGACCGATTGCAAACATCCGATAAAGTCCGAACCGTAATCAATGCCACCGAGCTTCTGCCGATTGCTGCTCCTTACGAGTTCGCCGCAACTGTCAGGGACGGAACCGTGTCTCTGTCCGGCAACGCTCCCAACATTCAGTTCCGCGACCGGTTGCTGCGACTGGCTAATGAAATTTTCCCGCAGCAGACCGTGAAAGACAGTATTTCCCTGGCTGCAGGAGCACCCGAAGAATTTGACGGATTGGCTGGCTTTGCACTTGAAGGCCTGAGCAAACTTGCAGATGGAAGTGTTAACCTGTCGGACAATAATATGTCTGTCAGTGGTGTTGCAAAATCCTCCGACGCATTCGAAGCGTTTGTTGAGACAACATCCGGTTCGCTCCCGGCTGGAGCAGTCTTGTCCAAAACTTCCGTGACACCTCCGGTTGCTTCACCCTATGAATTGAAGGCTGAGCATAACGGAGATCTCGTTACATTGCAGGGCCATGCACCCAGCCGAAGTGATAGAGATGCTATCGAAAAGAAGCTGCGCAAGCTGATTCCCGATGTAGAAATTTCAAACCAGATGGAGATTGCAGCCGGCGCCCCGGAAGGAGTTACTGCAGCCTATGATTACATGCTGGAAATAGTTTCAAATCTGGAAAAGGGACGCGTCTCGCTGACAGACAACAAGCTGTCATTTTCAGGCGTGGCAAATTCGTTTGCAGGATTTGGATCGGTTCTGGAAAAATTGGGGACCGCACCTGCGGGATTTGAAATAATTGAAAACGCCGTGCAACCGGTAGGTGTTGCACCCTATACCTGGTCGATTGAAAAAGATGAAAAACGCGTAGTTCTTGAAGGCCACGCGCCCAGTGTTGAAATACGTCAGACGCTTACCGACATGATCCGTAACTCCTATGATGGTTGTCCAGCGGGAATGTTCTGCCCCGCGATCTTGAAGGCCGGAAAGTCCTCGAAGACCCAGCCGTTCTTGAGCGTGTCGTAGATGATCGCGAGCAGTTTACGTGCGGTCGCGATGATCGCCTTGCCGGCCCCGCGCCTGGCCTTGATGCGTTGGTAGAAGGCATTGAGGTAGCCCGAGTATCGGATGGCAATGAGCGTGCACTGAACCAGCGTGGTGCGCATCAGCTTGTTGCCGCGTTTGGTGATCCGCCCCCGGTTGTCGGTTTCGTTCGACTGGCTGACGCGCGGGACGATGCCCACATAGGCAGCCAGCTTGTCGGCGTCCTCGAAGTCATCGACGTTGCCGATCCCCGACAGGAGCACGGCCGCCGAGCGCGGACCGATGCCCTTGATTGAGACGAGGCCGTCGTAGCCATCCAGTTCCCGGGCGGCCTCTTCGATCGCACCGTCCAGTTCGCCAATCGTCGCCATAAGCCTCAGCGCCTGGTCGCGCAGGGCCTTCAACTCGACCTGTTCCAGTGTCGAGAACCGGCCGACCTCCAGAGCATTGAGCCGCCGCTTCGAGCCCAGGCTTTCCTTCTTCAGCTTGACGCCGTGGCGCGTGTGCAGCGCATGGATCTTGTTGATGAGCCGGGTGCGCTGCTTGACCAGAAGATCGCGCGTGTGGGTGAGTGACGCCAACTCGCTCTCGGCAACCGTCTTCACACGCGTCTCGGGCAGCATGTCCTTCGACAGGAAGAAGGCCAGTGCCCGGGCATCGTTCCTGTCCGTCTTCTTCACCGACTTGCGGATCACGCCGAACTGCCTCGGGTTGACCACGACAACACGGCCGACGCAAGCGACCACCTCGTCACGAAACCAGGCCGAATTGCCCGTCGCCTCCACGGCAATCTCGTCGTCCGCATCAAGGCTCAGGCAGAACCGTTCCAGATCGGCCGCTGCCAGCTGGTAGGTTTCAAATATCTCGCTGCCGTCAGCTTCAAGCCGGCAGACCGTGAAAGACGTCGTGTGAAGATCGACACCGATAAAGGACATGGCTAAACTTCTCCCGTTGGTGAGCGGCGGAACCCTGACAAGGGTGTGAACGGCCACGCCAAACTCCTATACGAGGTCACCGGACCGAACCGGGCCTCACGCTGGTCGTTCAGATACAGGCGGCGGGTAATCTCCTTTACAGGGTCGCAATGCCCTAAGATGACATCCAGCCTGCAGCCTATCCGCCTCTCCCAGCACTCTATCCGAGTCGGGATGCATGACCGCTCACACCCCATTCATGCCATCTCCTTTGAAGGGCTCGATATCGAGGGCAGCATGAACATCGCCGGGGGAGCAGGAGAGAAATTTTTTGACAATGCCAAAACGGCGGTCAAAGTGCTTACCCACATGAAAAACGGATCTGTTTCAATTAATGATGACAATTTCGCTGCGGGAGGTACCGCAAAATCTCCAAAAGACTTTGCCGCACTGACAGCGCTGCTCGCGGATCACGTGGACGGCACAACAGCCGCATTAAACTTGAAACCTCCCGTCGCTTCGCCGTTTCGATGGAGTGTTTCCAAGAGCTCTGACGGAGTCCGTATCGACGGTCATGTCAATTCCGAAGAGAGCCGCGCGAAAATTCTGAATGAAGTTCGGTCCGCACTTGGGACGGATGTTGTGAATGACCGTCAGGTTCTGGCCTCCGGTGAACCGGTTAATGCAACCGCCATCCGACGTGTGTTGCTAGGCTTCCTCAAACAATTGGAAGCCGGGCAGGCGAGCATGGCCGACACTGCGGTTTCCATTGCCGGCAGAGTTGAGGATCCAGCGCTGGCCGCGGCAATCCAGGAACAGTTTTCAGACGCATTGCCGGATGGTTTTTCCGGTTCGACCAATGTCCTGTTTCCAAAAACGGTGGAAGCACCATCAACGCAAGAAGTCGCTGAAGCCGAACTCCCGATTGCGGATCCCTATCGCTGGAGCGTCAGCAAGATTCCGTCCGGGGTGACAATCCTCGGCAACGTCGAGAGCCAGGAGATTGCCGGTAGCGTGAGCGAAATGGTAAAACGCGTATTGGGCGTTTCGGAAGTTTCTGACAAACAGATACCTGCAGCAGGTGCGCCAGCCGGGTTTGCGGCTGTTCGTCAGTTGCTGGCCGAACAAGTTAAGCTGTTGGAAGCTGGTCAGGGCAACATCATTGGAAACCAGGTTTCCGTGACCGGGAGGGTGGTTGACGAGGCCCTGCGCAATCAGATTGATCAGACCATAAGTTCCCGCTTGCCGGCCGGGTTTAACGGGTCCACAAATATCGTTTTTCCGGTTGCTCCGACAACAGAGGAGCCAGGAGAAGGATTGCCCCCGATCGTGTCCCCATATGAATGGGCAATCGAAAAGACGACAGACGGGATTTCGGTCGCCGGCCATATAGGCAACGAAGAAAGCGGGAATAACCTGTTGGGGCTTGTGAAATCTGCACTCAATGCGTCACAGGTTTACGTCGATCAGGAAGTTGTACGGGGCAAGCCGGCGGGATTTGATGCCGCCCGTGCCCTGGTTATACGCCTGATGAAATTCCTCGAGGAAGGAAAAGGCAGCCTTTCCGATCAAACCGTCAGCATGACTGGTAACGCACGCAATAAAAACCTGCTTAAATTGCTGGAACGCGAACTTAACGGTAAGCTGCCTCAAGGCTTCACCGGTTCACTTGATGTCGTGGTTCCGGAAACAAAAGTTGTCAAAGCCAAGGATGTCGAATTTGTCAGCCAGGTTGTAGAGACTTGCCAGGATAACATTATTGCGGCTGTTGACGGACGCAAAATACAATTTGAAACAGCAAGGGCTGTCATCAAAGCCCAATCAGACAGCCTGATCGCTGATGTGACCAAAGTGGCGCTCGACTGTCCAAATGTACGGATACAAATTATCGGCCACACAGATTCCAGAGGACGTGACACCTACAATCAGGAATTGAGTGAAGCGCGGGCAAAAGCTGTTGCTCATCGATTGGTACAATCGGGAGTAAATGCAGACCTTCTGGAAGTTATCGGGCGTGGAGAAACCGAACCGCTTGGCGATAACGAGACCATACAAGGGCGCAGCCAAAATCGACGAATAGAATTCAATGTCATCCAGTAACCGGGGGTTTCGAGATGTTATACCTATTTGAACAATTGTTCGTAATTCTCCTGATCGCATTCATCGTCGGGCTTTGTGTCGGGTGGATTACAGCCGGCAAACAGAAAAACAGTGAAGCAGGTTAAGGAACGACGGTTATGACCATGTTTATTGTCCAATCAGCAATGATGATCGCAGCCGCCTATATTCTTGGATGCATTATCGGATCGTTGCTTCATCGTATGTCAAATTCATCCGGCGGCTGAATCGGGCATTGTTTTATCCGACTGATAATTCATTCAGCGTGCGGAAGAATTAACGTCCACGTATAAGATCTTTTTTGATTCCCAGATTTGTATTGGCTATTCGGCGCTTGTAGACCTGATAGTTTTCCATCACCCTTTGAACATAACTACGGGTTTCCGAAAATGGTATCTGCTCTATCCAGTCTATCACCGTGTACAGGGGTTTTCGGCGGGGGTCGCCAAATCGACTGATCCATTCATCTACGCGGCTCGGTCCGGCATTGTAGGCCGCGAAGGTCAACACATAGGAATTGTCGAAGCGTTGCAGTTGCTCGGAAAGATAGGCCGATCCCAGCGTTGCATTATAGGCTGCGTCGCGGGTAAGTTTTTGTTTTGAATATTTCAGGCCACTGCGCCTCGCCACGCTCCTTGCAGTTCTGGGAAGTAATTGCAGCAGACCTCTTGCGTTGGCGCGGGAAATCGCCGCCTTGTTGAATTCACTTTCCTGACGAGCCACCGCATAGGCCAGTGCGCGCCCGGCATCACTTATTTTAGCCGATCCGGGAATAGCTCCCAAAGGCCAGGACAACGTGTCTACTTCCAGTCCTCTGCCAAATGCAGCTTTACCTATTTGGAGTGACAGGGTGTGATTGCCGCGCCGTTCGGCATCCGCTGCAAGAATTGCAAGTTCACCGGGAGATTCCAAAGAGCGCGCGAGGTAGCGGTAAATCAAGGTAGCACGCTTGTCATGGCCGAGTTTTTCAAGCCTCTCTTTCACCTGGTAGAGTTGTCGACTGCGAATGTTCGCTCGGTCTGTCGGATTTGATTTGGTTTTGGTTATGTTCAACGCGTTTTCGCCCAATTCAACAGCAGCCAATTGCCCATAAAAAGTTCCCTTATGCCTGGCCGCATTTTGGTACAGTCTGTCTGCATCTGCCGGTGAACTGGCTCTCGCAAGCCAGTAATACCCTCGCGCACGGCTAATGGGCCGCTTGGCAACACGCAGGATGTTTTGGAAATGTTTGCGCGCAGATTCACTGTCCTTGAGGAAACGTAACGCATACCAACCGGCGTGAAATTCCGCTTCCACAACATCTGCAGCTTTTTGTGCTGCATGTGTTGCGGCCAGTTTATAGGCAAGCTTCGGCTTTCCAAGTTCCAGCAATTGCCGGGAGACTATGCGCCGTTCCACCCACCATTCATGAGGGTCGATCAGCAAGTCCGGATCGCTTGGAGCCTTAAGCAAAAGATCAGCAGCGCGACTGTATTGTTCGGTGCGGCGGGCGTATTCAATCCGCGCGAACAGGTAGCCTGTGTCCTGTTTGGAAGACGGGGCAACAGCCTTTATCAAACCCGCGGCCCGTTTCGATTTGCGCACCACTGCGACTCTCGCCTTTGCAAGGCTCACCTGTTCAGCCTTGCTCGCCACCCGGGTTGCTGCGGTTGCCCTGTCCCAGTAAAGGAGCTGGTGCATCCGTACCCGGTGATCCTGGCGCGTCAGCGCTGCACCAGCCTTATTGAGAATGCGTCGTTCGGTTTTGCGATTGAGCCGCTCTCCGCGCCAGATCGGTGCGATCGTGCGATTGGCATTCTCTGTTTCCCCAAGATCCAGATAGGCCCTGGCAAGTACAATGCTGCCTTCAATCGTCAGAGGTTCGCCGTCTGGAAACGCCTTGATCAGATTTGCTGCAGAGAAACTCTCGGTTGTCAATGCCCTTTCCAGGTTACGCTGCATGGTATCTCGATCGGGCCAGTCGGGAAGGTCATTGGCTATGTTAGCGATGGTTGCCGACGGGATACCGGGCTTTCCGGACATTGCTATTGCCCAAGCCAGAATTTTTCGGTCAAGGCTTCCAGCCGGCAAGTATTTGCGTATTGCCAATGCTCGGGTCACCCTGCCCCTGTCAAGCGCTGCCAACCCCTCTTTCAGGCTGCCACGCACCGGCCTGATGTCAGGCTCTGGTCTTGTCGCAAAGGCAACCGAGTTTCTGGCCTCTACTTCTTTGCGCGGCGCAGGCTGTGACGGACGTTGTTGCGGTACAGGCACATTTTCGATCAGCAACTGCTCAATGCCCTGCGCATGGGACGGATTGAAGTGCAAACTGCAAACCATCACCGCCACGGCATATACAGCCACCATAGAATACAGTGTTTTTCCAAACATTCTTTCCAACATAAACCCCGCGAAACATATCAGTCCCGCAATTTTTTGCATGATAGTGATAAAAATAAGATAAATCACAATTTCTGCCACCAAAGATTGTCCAATTGGAACATATCTGTACTTGCGAAGGACGTCAGCCACAGATAATGTCCGCTCGATTTCAGATTGTTGGCCAGGAGCCGATGGAGACAGACATGTTTAAAGGATCAATGCCCGCGCTCGTCACACCATTTGATGCAAACGGCAAGTTTGACGAAAAGGCATTCCGCGCTTTTGTTGAATGGCAGATTTCCGAGGGGAGTCACGGATTGGTTCCTGTGGGAACGACCGGGGAATCGCCGACCCTCAGCCACGACGAGCACAAGCGGGTTGTCGAGGTCTGTATTGAGGTTGCAAATGGACGCGTGCCGGTCATTACCGGTGCCGGCTCCAACAACACCACGGAAGCCATTGACCTTGCCAAACATGCGGAACAGGCTGGAGCGGATGCAGTTCTTGTCGTCACGCCCTATTACAATAAGCCAAACCAACGGGGACTGAAGGCTCATTTTTCTGCTGTTGCAAACGCAATCTCCATACCGGTGTTCATCTACAATATTCCGGGCCGGTCCATCATCGATATGACCACCGAGACCATGGGCGAACTGTTCCGTGAGCACGATAATATTGTAGGCGTCAAGGATGCCACAGCCAATCTCAGCCGTACCTCTGAACAACGCCATGTTATCGGTGAAGAGTTTATCCAGCTTTCCGGTGAAGACATTACCGCGCTTGGATTCAATGCCCATGGTGGCACCGGCTGCATTTCCGTCACCGCTAATGTGGCACCGCGCCTGTGTTCTGAATTCCAGACCGCCATGGCTGATGGGGATTTCGGCACGGCTCTGAGCATTCAGGACAAGCTCGCTCCACTGCACAAGGCCCTGTTTATCGAACCGAGCCCGGGAGGCGCAAAATTTGCACTTTCATTGCTGGGAAAGGTGGATAACAATCAGCGCCTCCCGCTAGTGCCTATATCTTCTGATACAGAAACAATCGTGCGCGATGCAATGGTCCATGCAGGACTTATAAACTGATAGAAGCGCGATGAACCGATGGCCAACAAAAAGAAGGATAATTCCGGCGGCAAGCTGATTGCCGATAACCGCAAGGCCAGACACAATTACGAGTTTCTGGAAACATTCGAGGCCGGGCTGCAGTTGACTGGTACCGAAGTGAAGTCACTGCGCAACTCCAAGGCGAATATCGCGGAAAGTTACGCTACCGAAGAAGATGGTGAAATCTGGCTCATCAACAGTTACATTCCCGAGTACCTGGAAGGCAACCGCAACAATCACAATCCCCGACGCCGACGCAAGCTCCTGCTTCACAAGCGGGAGATGGCAAAGCTCATCGGAGGTGTGCAACGCGAAGGCCTCACGCTTGTTCCCAACCGCCTGTATTTCAATGATCGCGGAATCGCAAAACTGCAACTCGTACTGGCCCGGGGACGAAAAGCCCATGACAAGCGCGAGGTATCCAAGAAGCGGGACTGGGATCGTGAGAAAGCGCGACTGATGCGGGAAAAGGGTTAGGCCATGCATTCCTCACCGGCGTAGAGGGGGATTTGGGTTCGGCATGGTTACCTTGGCCGATCTGATGCAAAAAGGTCCTGCGGCGTCTGATCAGGCGTTGCAGTAATCCCGCACCATGGAAAATACCTGTTCGAACATTTCTGTCGTAAGCCTGCCGGTGTTCGTATTGTATCGGGAGCAGTGATAGCTGGAGAAAACCCGATAACCTCCCACATCATGTGCTTTTGCATGACCGAACGGGTTTGCTGCCACGCGGCCACCAAGGGTGCGTACCACAGAATCGTGGGAGATTTTTCCCAGCGTTACCATGGCTCTGAGATTGGGAAAGCGAAGAATTGTGTTGCTGAGAAACGGTCGGCAATTATTGATTTCTGCACCTACTGGCTTGTTCTCCGGCGGTACACATCGCACCGCATTGGTAATCGCGCAATTTTTCAGTTTCAGGCTGTCATCGGGAGATGCAGCATAGTGCCCGTTTGCAAAATCAAACTTTCCAAGTGTTTCGTATAACAAATCGCCTGCATAGTCGCCGGTGAATGGGCGGGCAGTACGATTGGCGCCGCGCAGTCCCGGTGCAAGACCAACTATCAGCAATTGGACTGTTTCGGGTCCCTCAGGCGTCAGCCAGGTATCAACCGGCCCATTGTGCCATTCCGGTTTCAGTTCCCTGTGCTGAAGGATAAACGCTCTTAATCTTGGACAAATTTCGCAATCCCGATCTGGGTCAACCGCGGTAGGTTTCATTCTTCGTAGTCATCATCATCGTAATCATCTTGATCATGACTATATTCGGTTTTTTCGTGCGGGTCGCGTCCGATTTCATCCTTGAGGTCGATTAACTCCAGAAAGTTGTCCGCTTGCCGGCGCAAATCATCGGCAATCATCGGAGGATTGCAGGCAATCGTCGAAACCACACTGACCTTCCTACCCTTGCGTTGCAGAGCCGCAACAAGGGAACGAAAATCCCCATCCCCCGAGAACAGGACGATATGGTCAATGGTGTCGCTGAGTTCCATTGCGTCGACGGCAAGTTCCATGTCCATGCTGCCTTTAACTTTGCGTCGGCCGTTCGAATCGGTGAATTCCTTTGTTGGCTTTGTGACTACCCGGTAGCCGTTATAGTCAAGCCAGTCGATCAGCGGCCTAATGGAGGAATATTCCTGATCCTCTACCAACGCAGTGTAATAATAAGCGCGGAGCAAATATCCCTGCTGCTCAAAATACTCCAGCATTCTTTTGTAATCGATATCAAATCCGAGGGATTTTGATGTCGCGTACAAATTCGCTCCGTCAATAAACAGGGCAATACGTTCTCTCTGGTCAAACATTCATAATACCTGTGCGCACATAAGAATATCACTAATCAAATCAATATGGTCTATACGGGACCTTATCTGGTGCAGCGCGGGTATCAATTAAAGCCGGTTCACGGTTTGATGAACAGCGCGTCAGTTTTGTGGCCGATTTAAACTTTTGGTTTTTGCATTCAGTCCTTACCACGTGTTTGGCTGCAAAACGTTGCGCAAGCCACGAAAATGCTTGAATCTGATGCTAATTCAGTATACGCAACACCAACTTCTCACTATTCAGGAGGCCTTAATGGCACGCGTTACCGTCGAAGATTGCGTCGACAAGGTCGAAAACCGCTTTGAACTCGTCCTGTTTGCTGGACATCGTGCAAGACAGATTTCCGGTGGTGCGGAGATTACCGTTCCACGCGACAATGACAAAAATCCGGTCGTTGCACTGCGCGAAATTGCAGAGCAAACCCTTTCTCCGGGGGATCTCGAAGAGGATTTGATTCACTCACTGCAGAAACAGGTTGAAGTGGACGAGCCGGAAGGTGAACTGATTGATGTGCCGTCAATTCCGGAAGTACAGGCTGTTCCTGAAGCACCCGTATTCGAAGAAACTGCAGATGCGCCTGCATCCGATGCCACTTTTGACAGCCTTTCTGAGGAAGAATTACTGGCCGGTATTGAGGGTCTGGTTCCACCGGAAAAAAATGACGACTACTGAGTTGTCTCAATACTGCGCCAGAAAAGCCTGAATGGTGATGTTCTGCGGAGCATTTTGTTAATGGCGGTGGCTTTTAATAGGCCGCCGTATGCATCATATTGGTTTTGCAACGTTTGCAATAATTCGATTGGTGACAAACTTCCATGATGCGTCAGTACGAACTCGTTGAGCGGGTCGCAAGTTACATCAATAATCCTGATGAAGCCTTGTTAAACAAGGCTTACGTCTACGCAATGCAGAAGCATGGCGAACAGAAACGCGCCAGCGGAGACCCGTATTTTTCTCATCCACTGGAAGTCGCTGCCATCCTTACAGACTTGCATCTTGATGAGGAAACAATTGCGGTTGCCCTGTTGCATGACACTATCGAAGACACGGATGCAACACGGCGTGAAATTGACGATCTTTTTGGCGAAAAAATAGGAGTTCTGGTTGAAGGCCTGACAAAACTGAAGCGGCTTGATCTTGTGTCCAAGAAGGCAAAACAGGCGGAAAATCTGAGGCGATTGCTTCTGGCGATATCCAATGATGTTCGGGTGCTGCTTGTCAAACTGGCTGATCGTTTGCACAACATGCGAACGCTTGATCATATGCGTCATGACAAACGGGTGCGGATTGCTACCGAAACCATGGAAATCTACGCGCCACTTGCTGGTCGAATGGGCATGCAGGATTTGCGGGATGAACTGGAAGAACGCTCCTTTCGTTATATCAACCCGGAAGCGCATCAGGCAGTCATACGCCATCTGTCGGAACTGGCGGATTCCAATAAGTCACTGATCACCGAAATTTCACAGACTCTGGAACAGCGCCTTGCCGGCAACAACATAAAGGTCACGGTAAAGAGCCGCCAGAAAAAACCCTATTCTGTGTTTCGCAAAATGGAAAGCAAGGCACTCGGCTTTGAGCAACTTTCAGATATCTACGGATTTCGCGTCATTGTTGAAACCATAGAGGACTGTTACCGCACACTTGGATTGGTACATACGGACTGGCGGATGGTGCCTGGTCGGTTTAAGGATTTCATATCTGTACCCAAGCAGAACGATTATCGCTCTATCCACACCACAATTGTCGGCCCGTCCAGGCAGCGCGTCGAACTGCAGATTCGAACTCAACAAATGAATGACGTCGCCGAATATGGGATTGCCGCCCATACCGCTTACAAGGATGGTGAGGACAACTATGCAGAGAACACCGCCTATGCGAGTTTGCGCAAAACCATCGAGCAATTGGCTGAGGGAGACAATCCGGAAGAATTTCTGGAACACACGAAGCTGGAACTGTTCCTTGACCAGGTGTTCTGTTTCACACCGAAGGGACAAATTATCTCACTGCCAAAGGGTGCGACACCGATTGACTTTGCCTATGCGGTTCATACCGACATCGGCAACACCTGCATCGGCTGCAAGTTGAACGGCAAAATTATGCCGGTAATCACCGAACTGCAAAACGGCGACGAGGTGGAAATCATTCGTTCCAAAGCACAGACACCACCCGCCGCATGGGAATCCGTCGTTGCTACGGGCAAAGCGCGCTCATCGATCAGAAGAGCCAGCAGACAGGCTATCCGCAAACAATACTCCGCATTGGGCACGCGTCTGGTCGAGCGGACTTTTGAAAGGCAGGGCCGCAGCTATAATTCCGATGATCTCAAGGAAGCGTTACCGCGGCTCGCTCGAAACACGCTGGAAGACGTTCTTTCAGATGTCGGTCGCGGGGAGATTCCGCCAATTGACGTGTATCGCGCTGTCGTTCCAGAGCATGATGCTGTTGCAACCGCGCCGTTGCAAAAACCTGCCAGCGAACGCTGGTCGATTTTCAAGTCAGCAGCGGGCAGAGTATTTCCGTCTTCTGGAAACAAGAACCCCGCACCCGCAAAGAAAAAGATACCAATCCGTGGGGTGGAAGATGACATCCCGATACATTTCTCGAAAGATGGTGGTGCGGTACCAGGTGACAAGATCGTCGGAATCATGGAGGCAGGCAAGGGTATTACGATTTACCCGAGTGACTCTTCCGCCTTGTCAAAATTTCGAAATGAAGACACCCGATGGATTGATGTTCGCTGGGATACAGACGAAGCCAAAAACCGACGGTTTCCGGCCCGAATTCAAATACTGGCCAAAAACGTACCGGGTACATTGGCTACGATCGCAGATGTCATTGCCGGCAACGATGGCAACATACAGAACCTGAAAATGCAGGTTCCAGTGGATGACTTCACTGAAATGGAAATAGATGTTGAAGTCTGGGACCTCTCCCATTTAACCCGTATCATACGGCAATTGGGCAAAAAACCTGTCACAACCAGTGTAGCGCGCATAACTGGCTGACGGGCTTTCAGGAGGTAAACCGATGAACACCGAAGACGTCTTGGATATTTTCAGGGACTGTGGCGCTATGCTGGAGGGACACTTCATTTTGACCTCCGGCCTGCACAGCCCGGTTTTACTCCAGAAAGCCAGGGTATTCATGCACGCGGACAAAACTTCAATATTGTGCGGCGCACTGGCTGAACGGATAAAACAAGCGTTTCCCGATGGAGTTGATTATGTTGTCGGCCCGGCAGTCGGAGGCATCATCCCTGCCTATGAAACATCCCGACATCTGGGTGTCCCCAACGTATGGGTGGAACGTGAAGATGGCAAATTCAGATTGCGCCGGTTTGAATTACCCAAGAGTGCCAAAGTTGTCATCATCGAGGATATTGTTACGACCGGTCTTTCAATTCGTGAAACAGTTCAGTCTCTGCAGGAAATTGGAGCAGATGTATTGGCTGCAGCCTGTCTGGTGGATCGCTCGGCAGGGAAGTCTGATGTTGGCGTGCCTTTGATATCCCTGGCTCAATACGAGGTACCCGCATTTCCGGCCGATCAGTTGCCGCCAGAGCTTGCAGCCATACCTGCAGTCGAACCGGGAAGTCGCAATCTTTGAATTAGAGCTTGCGCTTCATGTCGGCTCAATTCTCGATCAAAAAGTTGCGAAAACAAATTTGCAACAGAAACTTCCTGCCCCCGTGCCATTCCGAAGTGCACCAGTGAAAACGGCAGCGTGATGAGCATTCTTCCTTGCGGGCGGGCCAGGCGATGGCGAGAATCTTGTAGAAGGAGATTCGCCTATGCCTCGCGGCTACCACCACCTGACCCAAGATGAACGTTGCCAGATTTGGGGGTTGAAGAAAAGCGGCCTCTCGCAGAGAGACATTGGGCGTGAGCTCGGACGCCATCACACGACAATCCGTCGAGAGATGCAGCGCAACAGCGGCGGCCGGGGCTACCGGTACAAACAGGCCCATAACAAGGCGACAGAGCGCCGCCACAGGGCGTCATCGGTGCCAAGGAAGATGACACCCGCCCTGTGGCAATTGGTCGAGGAGAAGTTGGCGGCTGGCTGGAGCCCAGAGCAAATTTCGGGTCGGTTTCGTCGGGAAGGCCAAGCCATGGTGGGGCGGATGCGGATCTACGAATACGTCCGCGCGGACCGCAGGGCCGGTGGCAGCCTTTACAAACGTCTGCGGCGGCGTGGGAAGAAACCGAATTGGCGCGGCGGCCGGCACGCCGGGCGAGGACGCATTCCCGGTCGTGTCGATATCAGTGAGCGGCCCGCGATCGTCGAACAGAAGTTGCGGATCGGTGACTGGGAGGTGGACACGATCGTTGGAGCGGGTCAAAGCGGCGCAGTGGTTTCGGCGGTGGACCGCGCCTCGAAGATGACCCGACTGGTACGGCTCGACAGGAAAACGGCCGAAGATGTCGGAGCTGCGCTCAGACGCCGGCTGGAGGCAGATCGGCACCTGGTTCACACGATCACTGCGGACAACGGTAAGGAATTCGCTGGCCACAGCAGCCTGTCCAAGGCGCTTGATGCCAAGTTCTATTTTGCCCGGCCCTACCACTCATGGGAGCGCGGGCTGAATGAACACACCAATGGACTGGTCCGCCAGTATTTGCCGAAAGGCACGGATTTCCGGTCTGTGACCGATGCCGAGGTCCAGGCGGTGGAGGATCCGCCCAGTACCCTGCCGCGCAAGGCACTCGGCTTCCGGACGCCGGAGGAGGTGTTCAGAGATGCGCAGGCACCGCCATGACCGCTCTCAAACCTCTGGGAAGCGCACAGCGTGAAATCTCTCTTCGGCACAGTCTGTTCGAAGAGGCGATTGCGCTTGTGCGCAATTCTGCGGTAGGGGTATTGGTAACGGCAATTCAAGTCATCGCAGGCTCCGCCTGTCGAAATTTTTCACCGCCAGGCCCTTTTTTGCATTCGGGCTTGCGCCCTCATTTCAAAAAGGGCCTGGCGGTGGTGCACCTCGGAGCGGAAACGGCGAAACGACCGTTCATCGTTGGTTCAAATTTATCATTTCTGATCACTCATTCCCATACGCAAAGACTACTTACGTATGGGAAGCGATTTCGGATATATGTGACGTTTTTTCTGCGTAAATACCCGAAAAACCGCGGAAATCTGAGGTTTTGAGCGGCACTTTTTGTGCGCGACAACACGTCACTTTGCGTAAAATCGCTCCGCAACCAGGCCGCGTCGATCCAACTCCCGCGCTACAGCTGAAAATTGTTCCGACACGGAGATATCGACTTTTGAGGTTACTTCCAGATCCTCGTTTTCCATGGCCGGAATGTCCGGCATTGCCTGGGCAAATTCTGCAAGGGTAACTTCCCTGTCCTTGAAGAGTTGAATGAGCTGGGGTCTGAAGAACCGCATCAGGGCGCTTACCCAGCGGTTGAGCGGGTAAGAGGGAACTGCGTGGGAGACATCAAACCGGTCAAGAATTTTCACCATGTCGCCGGTTGAATATCTGGCATCATGGGCAGACCAGTGGTTGATCGTAAACAGGCTCTTGGGTTCACCTTTGCCGGTAGTGACGATGGCTGCCAAGTGACAATGGGTGCGAAATTTGTTCGAATGTTCACCTGTCACGGCAGGTTTGACAGCGCGAATTTTGGTCGGAATTCCGGTTTCGTGATCCTGCACGGTTTCCGGCGGGTATTCCGTATCATAATCAAGAACATCCTCGTATCTGAGTAATTCGGTGATCGGCGTATCCTCGGTTTTCTGCAGAACCGCCTGCCAGTGCATGACTTCCTGACCTGCGTAATGCATGGCTGTCAATTGTTTGTCATCCAAAGTGTCCAGATCCAGGTTTTGGGCTGTGATGTTTGTCTGAATATTCATCTATGTGCCATTCGAAATGCGGTTTATCTTGTGCATGATCCCGCCTGTTGAAGTGTACCGGAACCAACCTTTGCCGCAAACGGTTATCGGTTGTCTGGTTAACAGTTACCGGACGGGCGTTCTGTTCCATACTGTTTTGGAACAGGTTTCCTGCGATTTACGGTTATGCAAGTTCTGTGCCGCTGGTGCTCTTGAAAAAGAAAAGGGCCGCCTTGGATAAAGCGGCCCCGATCTAATCTCTCGTTCGGTGAAACTAGTGTTTCTTGATGTTGCCGAACTTGATGCCGTTTCCATGTCCACCCTGGCCATGGTGTTGGCCGTTGAGTTGACCAAGGATCAGGTAAACCTGTTGCATGACCTGGTGGATGTTGATCTGTTGCAGACCACCTCCGCCATAGCCGCCGCCGAAGCCGCCACCGTGGCCACCTTTTTGGCTTAATGCACCAAGCAGCTGCTTGAGCAGGTGAACAATCTGGGTCAACAGTTGGCCGATATTGCCGTTGATACCATGGGCTCCGTGTGCACCATAAGCACCACCTGCACCATGTGTACCGCCGAACCCGGCACCGTATCCGCCACCGAAGCCGCCGCCGTAACCGCCGCCGAAGCCGTTACCATGTCCTGGTACGCAAATGTGCGGAGGCAGGACTGGTGGGCGTCCGATTGGTGGTTGTTTTGGAGGACATCCTTTTGGAGGACAGCCCTTAGGTGGTGTCACTGTCTTGGACTTAACATGTGCGATGTAATCGCCACCGGTCAGCAGGTGAAAAGTTTTCCGGATTTGCCGTCAATGGTCAGCGCATTGCCGTTCATCGCCTTGGCTGTTGTCGGTTTTCCGTCGCGTGTGCCGCTACCCGCAGCAGCTGTTACGTTACCGTGCTTGTCGGTTTTCACACCGGTGTAGTTGATGTGGAACCCGCCACCGGAAAGTTTTCCGGTATCTCCGGTTACGGTAAACTTACGGCCGTCTTTCAGATTATAAGTGGTCGTGGCCTGATTGTTCTTTGCAGCCTGACCTGTCTTGCTCGCAGCAGCGTTTTTTGCCGCTGAAGAGAACTTTTGCGAACTTTGAGCGTCCGTCTTTTGGGTCTTGGGGGCATTCGTTGCCTTCGGCGTTGCCTTTGGACCCGCTTTATTTACTTTTGATATACTCACGGTTCTATCTCCATTGAATCGGGCAAATTTTGCCACTGCCACCAATGTCTGAAAAAACTGCGAAATTCGGAATTTGTGAAAATTACTTTCACCTACGTGAATACTACGCACACACTACGTAGTGGCCCTGAACTGGTATGTAGTTTGCAGGCTGAGCCGGTCTTGCAGTAGGTAAATTTCCTTGCAAGATATTTGTAATTGAGTAAATCGGTATCTTGTCGTGCTGTCGGTGTAGCAGTAACCTTGGCGCTGGTTGGGATTTTGATTGAGGACAAATTGTATAGGTTTTGTTCAACCATATTGCCTGGGCTGATGATGCTAATCGCGCTTTCAGGGACGCAAGCGCAGACGATTGATGTGCCTGCGCGAACAATTGCCGTTGTGAATGCGCTGGAACAAAACAGCTGGAACAGGCTGGAAGAAGGCCTTGAAGTGCGTCGAGCGATAACCCCGCAGGGGTTGGTGGTTACCGCGTATCGCATATCGCCTGAAAATTTCTCATTCTCCATTGCCTTCCAGAATCAAGACAACGGTTCCAGAGCCAAGGACGTGGGAGAAAAAGAAGGGGCTGTTCTTGCGGTTAACGGCGGGTTTTTTGCCCAGACTGAATCCGGTAAGCTGTATTCCATCGGCTATCTGAGGGCAGCGGGAACAGTCCATTCAAAAGGTTGGTCAAATGCCGGCGGGCTGGTGATCTTCGACAAAAATGGCCTGGAACTTATGCCTTCCCACTCCGGCATTCCACAGAACGGATTAAACGTTTTGCAGACCAAGCCGATGATTATCGAACCGGGTGGAAAATGGGCCATGCGGAGTAACAGTGGTGAGTTCAAACACCGAACCCTGTTGTGCCGACTTGCCGATGGTGACGTGATTTTTGTGCTGATTGCCCGAGCTGGCATGAGCCTTTATGAAGCTGGTTGGATGCTTCGCCAAAAAGACGTCGGAGGTTTTTTCGGCTGTGATTCCGCGGTGGCTCTGGATGGAGGTCGCTCGACCCAGGTGTGGTATTCCGGCCAGCCCGGCTATTCCTATGCTGGTATCACGCCTGTGCAAAATTTCATTGTTGTGAAGCAGCAAGAGAACTGAAATCAAAAATTTTCAATGACAAGAAGCGGATTTTTCGTTAACTGAACTACAGAAATGCGATGGCGTCGCATTTCGCAGCAGTTACAAACCGCAGATACAGAAGAAGTCCTGTACGCCCGGATATATATTCCGGGCACATACTCCGCCCGGAAAACTCGACGGAGATATGTCATGCAGAGACCCGATTTTTTTATCCTTCACAATGGCGAAAAATCAAAATTGCCTTTTTCAGGCCAGGAATACGAGAACCGGCTCGAAAAGCTTCGAAGGTGCATGGAATCCTTGAAACTGGATGCGGTGATCTTCACCTCCATGCACAACGTGGCCTATTATTCAGGCTTCCTGTATTGCGCCTTTGGCAGGCCCTATGCCTGTGTGGTTACACAGGAACGCTGTGTCACCGTTTCCGCCAATATCGACCTGAGCCAGCCGTGGCGACGTTGCTATGGTGAGAATGTCATTTATACCGACTGGAAACGGGACAACTATATTCGCGCTTTGCAATCCCTGCTACCAGGCGTTACGGCTATTGGCCTGGAGAATGATCACCTTAACCTCGAACTTTATGGCAAGATAAAAACTGCTTTCGGAAACGTGCAGCTGAGTGATGTCTCATCAAGTGTCATGAAGCTGCGCATGATCAAGTCCGAAGAGGAAATCGAACTGATCAAGGATGGGGCCAGAACCGCTGATTTGGGTGGTGAGGCAGTGCGGGACGCAATCTGCGAAGGCACAAGGGAAATCGACGTGGCTATGGCGGGGCGCAATGCCATGGAACTGGAAATTTCCCGTGCACATCCCGACAGTGAACTCCGCGACAACTGGGTCTGGTTCCAGTCTGGTATCAATACGGATGGCGCACACAATCCGGTTACGTGCCGCAAGCTCGAGCAGGGCGATATTCTCTCGCTCAATGCCTTCCCCATGATTTCAGGATACTACACCGCCCTGGAACGCACGCTGTTTCTGGGAGAGCCGGACAAACGCAGTCTGGAAATCTGGGAGGCAAATGTTGCCGTCCACAAACGTGGCATTGAACTGATCAAGCCCGGTGCCCGCTGCTCGGAGATTGTAGCGGAACTCAACGACATGTTTGCCGGCTTCGATCTCCTTCAGTACCGCACCTTTGGTTATGGCCATTCCTTTGGGGTTTTGTCCCATTATTACGGGCGAGAGGCGGGGCTAGAACTGCGCGAAGACATCGATACGGTTCTTGAACCGGGAATGGTGATTTCCATGGAGCCAATGGTAACCCTGCCTGAGGGCAAAGCCGGTGCGGGCGGATATCGCGAACATGATATTCTGGTTGTTGGCGAGGACACTGCTGAAAACATCACCAAGTTCCCGTTTGGACCGGAAGCCAATATTGTTCATTAACGGAAACAAAAAAGCCCCGCTCAGGCGGGGCTTTTTTCAGGTACGTTCCTGAAGCGGTGATTTGCCGTACATTTCCCGATAACATTTGGAGAAATGGGAAGCAGATACAAATCCGCATGCAATGGCTACGTCCACCACTGGCATGGTTGATTGCATCAGCAGATGCCGGGCACGATCAAGCCGGATTTCAAGATAATAGCGTGCCGGCGAGCGGCCCATATGCTGCTGGAACAGGCGTTCGATCTGGCGCCGCGACAAGCCGACAAATTCAGCAATTTCGATGAGTTGAAGCGGCTCAGCTATGTTTGCTTCCATGTATTCGATGATGGAAAGCACTTTTGCATTCTGTACACCAAGGCGAGCCCGCAAGGGCAGGCGCTGACGGTCGTTAGGATTGCGAACCCTATCTGTCAAAGCCTGTTCACAAACCCGGTTTACAAGCTCTTCACCCAGGTCATTTTCGATCATGGACAACATCATGTCGAGTGCTGCGGTTCCGCCAGCGCAGGTCCATGTATTGCCGTCCATTTCATAAAGATCTGCATAAACGTCCACATCCGGAAAATGTTCTGCAAACCCGGGCAGGTTCTCCCAGTGAATAGCACAACGTTTGCCCTTCAACAGGCCTGCTGCAGCCAGAAGAAATGCGGCGGTGCACAGCCCGCCGACGACGACACCGCTGTTCTTGTTCTCCCGGATGTAGGCAAACAGGGACTTGTTAGCAGAAGCCTCTACATTCATACCGGAACACAAAAACATGTTTGATGGCCGGCGCGAACTGGAAAGAGATTCGCGTTCCTGTTTCAGGCTCGTCATAACAGCAACGTCCACTCCGTTTGACGCCACCACCGGGGCACCGTCAATTGAGGCGAGACGCCATGTATAGAATTCCCGACCGAGCATCCGGTTGGCAATTCGCAGAGGCTCGATGGCCGTTGCAAAGGCAATCATCGAGAAGTTGGGTACCAGGAAAAAGACAATTGACCGGCAATCAACATTCGCCGGGCGTTCAATGCTTTCCTCAAAAGTGGCAATGTGATTCATGTTATCCACCCCAGAAAATATCGCGTCAGCGACATTGGCAGAATATGTCGCAATTGCAATCATAAAATTACGCATGCAAGCTATTTTTTGTCAACAATGTAAACGAATTTGTGAACTTCATTTACACAAACTGTAAATCACCAATACTTTCAATGATATAATCCCATTCGCCTGTTGCGGACAGGTCTGTTGCCTGATTTGCCCCCTTTTCGGTCGGACGGGCAATGAATGCCGTTCTCAGTGCATATTTTTGTGCAGCAGCGAGGTCATTGTTGTGTGCTGCCACCATCACCACCTCTTGCGGCTGCAAGCCGAGCGCAGCAATCGAGCGTAGATATGCGTCGCGGTGGGGTTTGTAATTTTGAGCGATCTCTGCCCCGACAATGCAGTCCCAGGGCAAGCGGCCGAATTTGGCAAGCCGGACCATCAATGCGATTGAACCGTTAGAGCAGGGGGCAATTATTGCCCTGTCTTTGAGGGCCGTGAGGCCGTCCACCACATCCGGCCAGGGCGGCAGTTTCTCCCAGGCGTGGTTCAGTTCCTGCTTTTGTTCTTCGCTGAATTTGTCTGTAATGCTTAGTTCGTGCATCAGTTCGTCAAGGTTTTCGCGGTGGAGGATGTCCAAAGGCACATAGCCTCTGGATCCCGAACGAACCCTGTCTATGGCCGGATCGTATTTGTCACGCCAGGCATCAGCGAATGCGTAAGGATCCTGCTCGACACCAGCTCTTTCGAACGCCTTTGCAGCCTGGGTGTCAACCCCGCTACGCCAGTCGACCAAGGTGCCGAATACATCAAAAATGAAAGCCTTGGGTGCCGTCATGAGGTGTCTTCCCGAATTTCGCTCTGAGCCGCATGCTGAACATAGTACCGGGGAGGCGGGTTTGAGTCAGCAGCAAATCCATGCCGATGCAAGGTCAAAGGATGCTGCAAGCCGTTTCGGCACCTCTCACAACAGGCGATTGCCGTGATGCCTGGTGGTTTCTCAATAGGCAAAGTGCAAATTATGAATGGCGAATTCAGTCTTGAGATTTGGAGGGCAGGGCGAGGATTTCGGCAAGCCATTCCGGCGAACTCGTTGCGACAAAGTCATAACCGACGCGAGGGTTTTGCTTCACGTTTTTGATATCATCAAGGGATTTCATCTCTTCGCAAGTCGTGCCATCCGGATAGAAAATACGCATGCCGGGAAGCTCGAAGAAGAATTTGCTGGTTTCATGGGCGAGATCTGATGCGTGGTCCTCATACATGATAACCAGATTTCGCTTCAGCAATTCCCGAGCACCATTCATGGCATCAATTTCAACGCCTTCAACGTCCAGCTTCAGCATTACCTTGTCTTTTTTCTGAGCATCCACCCAGTCCAGAAGATCATCAAGCGCGACGGTTTCCACATTTCCGCTGAGAACCTCTCCGCTATCGCCGAGGATTGAGCGGGCTTCGTGTTTCGCACCGGACATATCGACCATCTGCCCTGAAACGGAAAAGATAGCCCGGTTCAAGATTTCGAACCGATCATCATTCAGGCTCGCATTTTGCTGCAAAATTTTGAATGTGCCGGGATCTGCTTCTATCGCAATGCATGGCTTGTTGCCATATGTGTCCGACGTCATGATTGCCGACATGTAGCCGTAATTTGCACCACAATCGATGAATGCATAGTCCACGTGGCGCATTTTGATCAGAAAATTTTCGACTTCAGGCGAATAGAATGTCGAATTATCCAGCAGCACGCCCCAATAAGCGTCGCCGTAAGGAAAAGCGAACTTTGTATCAGGAAAGAGCTGGGTTTCAATGTGGCGTGTGCTTGGAAGCAGGCCCCGCAAGGTGCGATGCAGGAGTGACAGCCCTGTATATTCCAGCGGGCTTGTCAGTTTTGCCGTGAGCTTCATCAGCCCAATGCCGAATCCTTCAGTCCAGGTAGTATTGTGGACCGAACCATCGGTAAAGTTGTATTGTATTGCGACAGCATCCTTGCTCACGGAATGTTCCTGACCTGTTTTGAGACACAAATTCGGATCGGAACAATATAATGCAATCGCGTTGCCAGTTCGAGTTCCGCGCGGGTAATCCCGCAGTCAGGGTAAACAAACAGTGTATATGTCTGAAGGAGGACCGACTGCGGGATTGGCGGGAGCCTAGCGTGTTTTCAATTTTTCCAGTTCTGCTGAAGCATTGTATGACAGCGGCAGGCGACTTGCCCAAACGACTTCATCCCGTGTCACGCCGATGTCAGCCAGAGACCGGTCATCCATCCGTAAAAGCGTCTTGAACGCGTCCCGGTTTATGCGCCTTTGCCTGCGAACTTCCCAGGCGTGGGAAACGGCCTCAACCAAGGCCCGGAGACCTCTGGGGGCCTTCTCGGCAATTGATTTCGGACCGGCGTCACAATGGTGCGTATTACAGTCCAGCGGGAGGGTGATATGTCCTGTATTCATTGTTATTCCTTTCGATAAATCTTGATTGAGCAGCTTTGCATCCGAGGGAATGAAAAGCGCTACAGGTAGACAATGGTGGTAATTTATGTTTCAATCAAACGAATAGTTTTTAAAGGAACTGTCAATTAAATTGAAAGATAAATCATGAATCTGCAAAACGCCCCGGCCCAGCCGCTTCTGGAGCTGGACTTGCTGAGAACTTTGGTTGCCATCGCTGAAACCGGTAATTTTTCCTCTGCTGCTGAGCGGGTTTTCCGAACGCCCTCGGCAATTTCAATGCAGGTTAAAAAAATCGAAGAAATTATCGGTCGACCGGTTTTCGTCCGTGACAGCCGATCCGTGACACTCACCGGGGATGGGCTAATGCTTTTGGAGCACGCCCGGCGCGTATTGGCGTTGAATACGGAAATCGTATCCAAATTCATCGAACCGGACATCGAGGGCGAAGTGCGTCTGGGAGCAGTGGATCATGTGGCGGAACAGTTTTTGACCCATGTGTTGCGCCGATTTAATGAAACCCATCCCGGTGTTGTGGTTGATGTGACGGTGGAAAACTCCAAGGAGCTTCTCGGGCGCATCCAAAACAAACAGCTTGATCTGGCGCTGGTTACTTCCGATGCGCTGAATTTTGAGGGTTACCCCGTAGAAATCATTTTTCAGGAACGCCTTGTATGGGCCGGGTTGAAAGGGGGTGTGTCGGTGGAACAGGTTCCGTTGCCGCTCTCTGTCTGGGAGGAGGGCTGTGTGTGGCGCAAGGCAGCGCTTAAAGGGCTTGAGGAAACCAGTCGGGAATACCGTGTAAGTTTCAAGAGTGCCTATGTGTCAGGGCAAAAGGCGGCCATTCTGGCAGATTTGGCGATTGCGCCACTGCCGGTGTCATCGTGCGAGGGCATGATTGTCGAACTTGATGCGAAATACGGACTGCCGGATCTCGACGAATATTGTATCGGGCTGATGCTGGGTAGTGAGCCGACGTGCTGCGTTGATGCAATGATCGATCATCTCCGGGCCAGTTTTTCCAAGGTTTCCGCGACAAGAAACTGAAGCCAACGGTCAGCTTCTTACCCGTCGTCTTCTGCGCCTGCCACCAGCTGCTTGTCCGTCGGCTTCGGATGGGGCTTTCTTTTCAGGCAGCTTTACCTGCTTTGCCAGTTCGGGGAAGGGTTCAACCTTGTTGGGCATTGCCATCGCGTTGACAAAATGAGCCTGGAAATCCGGCTCCAGTGCGGTCTCGATTTTCTCGATTTTCATAACCGTTTCTTCAATTTCGCGGCGGAAATTGCGGTTAAGCAAAGCCATTTTGGCGCCGTAGCCAGCAGCATTACCGACGGCTTTCACCTTGTCGAGATCGCAATCGGGAATGAGGCCAAGTACCATGGCGTATTTTGGATCGATGAACGTGCCGAAAGCCCCGGCAAAAGAGATGGAGTCCACGGCATCAATTTTCAGTTTGTCCATCAACAGTTTGATACCGGCATACAGTGCGGCCTTGGCTAGCTGAATGGCGCGCACATCGTTTTGCGTGATAGTCAGCTGTTGTTTGCCGCGCCACAGCACATAGGCGTAAGTTCGCCCGTCCTCGATAATCCGATCTGATTTCTCCGCCAGGGAACCGTCGATCACGCCGTCCTCGGAGATAATGCCAGCCAGGAACATTTCTGCCACCACCTCTATGATGGCCGAGCCGCAAACTCCGGTGACACCTGTTGCCTGGGCGGCTGCATGGAATACGGGCTCATCTGACCAGCAGTCCACGCCGATCACCCGGACGCGTGGCTCCAGGGTTTCGGGGTCGATGCGCACACGCTCTATGGCGCCAGGCGCAGCCCTCTGTCCGCAGGATATTTCTGCACCCTCAAATGCCGGTCCGGTGGGTGATGAAGCCGCAACCGTGTGTTCGCTGTTGCCCAATACGATCTCAGCATTCGTGCCAACGTCAACAACCAGCATCTGCTTGTCCTGGCGGTGCGGACCTTCGCACAAGGTTACCGCTGCCGCATCTGCGCCAACATGCCCGGCAATACAGGGAAGTACGTAAACCCGTGCACCCTTGCTGACATTGAGGTCTAGGTTCACGGACCAGCTGTGAACCGCTCCGGAAACTGCGAGTGCAAAAGGTGCGCCGCCCAGTTCTGTGGGATCAATGCCAAGAAACAGGTGGTGCATAATTGGGTTGCCGACAAAGACAAGGTCGAGAATGTCTTTCGGTTCAACCATCGCTTCGGTACAGACGTTTTCGATGAGGCTGTTCAGCGCTGCACGGACTGCCGTGGTCATCGCTTCACGACCTTCCGGGTTCATCATCACATAGGACACCCGGCTCATCAGGTCTTCGCCGAAGCGGATCTGCGGATTTGGTGCGCCCGAGGAGGCTATGGTCTGGCCGGACAGCAGGGATACCAGGTGCATGGCGATTGTTGTGGAGCCAATGTCACAGGCAATGCCGTAGGCCTCGTTTTTGAGCCCTGGATAAATCGAAACGATTGATGGTCTTGAGGTCTCCATGTCCTTGTGGATGACCGCAGTGACTTTCCAGTCACCATCCCGCAAGCGTTTCTGAATGCGGGGCAGCAGATAGGCATCCACCATCAGATCTTCCCAGCCCCAGTCGCGTTCAAGTGCCAGCTTCAGGCGGTCGAGATCACCCAATGGCTTGTGCATGTCAGGCTCTTCAACTTCCACATAACAAAGCTGGATGGCTGGATTACGCTCAATCACCCGGCCGTCATCCACCTTGCGTACGACAGCCGCGTTGACCTGGCCTTCCTGAGGAATATCAACAACCAGATCACCCTCGATGGTTGAAGAACACGACAGGCGTCTTCCTTCCTTCAGGTTGCGTTTTTCCGCATATCGAATTTCTTTGGTGCTGAACTCTGAGACATTTTCATGCGACGACGTAATGCCGTGCTTGGCAAATTGCCCTTCCTGAATGTCAATCTGGCAGCGTCCGCAGATGCCACGTCCACCGCAAACCGATTCCACGTACACACCCAGATCGCGGGCCGCCTCGAGTATCATCGTGCCTTTTGGAAAGCGGCCTCGCTTGCCGGAAGGCATGAAGAGTACAAGAGGGTCGGTTTGTTCGGTCATGAATTCATCCTGATATCAACCGGTTACATCGCGGAGTCTTTCGGAATTGTCTGTCTGCTTTGCGACTCTTGTTCCCAGATTTCCAGAAATTGTCGTTGGATAGTCTCAATTGTTGAACATTTGATGCATAAGCTGGCCAAACGACAAAGGCGGCGTTCGAATCCACGAAAGCCGCCCTTGAATAACATTGTCGGATTACGATCCCGTAAAGATGTCCGACCAAAGCTCATTACAGCGAGTACAGGTTCCCGATTAACTGCTGACGCGGGCAGCACGTCCACCGCGGCGGCGTCCGCCTGTGGTTGGCTTTACCTGGACTTCCTGCGCACCGCCAAGGGTTGAAGGCATGGTTCCCTGAGGGGCCACACGATCGCGGTAGGTCATGATCCAGTTTGCACAATCCTGGTCAGTGCCGTTGAGGACGTTTGCCCCGTGCACCGCTTCCATTTCAGCCGGGCGGCAGGGGTTCATGATGGCAGAAGTCATGCCTGAGGCGATCACCATCGGGATGAAAGCGGCATTGATGCCGTGACGATGGGGCAGGCCGAAGGAGATGTTGGACAGTCCACAGGTTGTGTTTACGCCGAGTTCGTCGCGCAGGCGACGGACCAGCCTGAACACCTGTTGTCCGGCAGTGCCCATGGCGCCAATTGGCATAACCAGTGGATCAACCACAATATCGTGTGGCTTGATGCCATAGTCGGCAGCATGTTCCACAATTTTCTTGGCAACTGCGAAACGTACGTCCGGGTCCTGAGAGATACCGGTCTCGTCATTGGAGATTGCAACAACGGGAACGTCATATTTTTTCACCAGAGGCAGAATGGCTTCGAGCTTTTCGGGTTCACCGGTAACGGAGTTCACCAGGGGGCGGCCTTTCGCAACCTTGAGGCCTGCTTCAATCGCAGACGTTACAGAAGAATCGATAGACAGTGGTGTGTCGGTGAGTTCCTGAACGATTTCCAAAGTTTGAACCATCAGGGGGGGCTCGGTCTCGTTCGGGTTTACCGCGGTAACGCCAGCATTGACATCCAGGATGGTCGCACCGGCAGCAACCTGCTCCAGGGCGTCTTTTTTTACGGTTTCAAAATTACCTGCTTCCATCTCAGCAGCAAGCTTTTTGCGACCGGTCGGGTTAATGCGTTCACCAATAACGCAGAAGGGCTGGTCGAAGCCGATGATGACTTCTTTGTTCTGCGAAGCGACAAGAGTGTGAGTCATTGCGAATGCCTTTTTTAAGTTAAGCCGGGAAACATTTCGCGGCGGAATCTGAAAGTTGAGAGTTCTTGCACTTTTGCGTCGAAAATCCCGCTTACTGCCGCGACATGCCATGACCCTTTTACGACAAAAATGTCAACAGGAATTTACGCGCAAATCTAAAGGAAATGTGGAAAAAATCAATATATAAAGATATCTTTATATTATTATTTATAATTTATTTCAGACGTGATAAGGATAGAAAATGACGCGAAAGGAGTATGGCAATGAGCGGCATAAGCTTCGAATATTTTCCCCCCAGAACCAATGAGGCCAGTGATGTGTTGGAGGAAACCGTTGGTATTCTGGCAGCATTTCAGCCGGATTTTCAAAGCGTAACGTTCGGAGCCTCCGGTTCGCAGCGTGATGGAACGCTGGAAACTGCGTTATCATTGCAGTCGCTCACCGGCATCCCGGCGGCCAGCCATCTTACTTACACCGGTTCGACTGTCGCAGACGTGAAAACATTCGCCGATGAACTTTGGAGGTCCGGCGTAAAACGGCTGGTGGCCTTGCGCGGCGATGATCGGCCGGAACGGGAAGGGCAGAACCCTTTTTCCGATACCCCTGAATTTGTTCGCGCCCTTAAGTCCTGCCACCCGTTTGAGATTGCCGTTGCCTGTTATCCGGAGGTTCACCCCAAAGCAGCTTCCCGCGACGCAGACATTGCGGTTTTGAAAGCCAAACAGGACGCCGGAGCGAACCTCGCAATCTCCCAGTTCTTCTACGACAATTCACTTTTCTATCAGTTTGTTGATGAAGCACGTGCGGCCGGCGTCACCATCCCGATTGTGCCGGGCATATTGCCAATTCACAATATTGAACGGGTGCGCGAAATGGCTCAGCAGTGTGGAACATCAATTCCGTCCCATATCGAGAATGCGTTTTCAGACGCAAGAACTGCCGGCTCCTGCGATACGGAAATTGCGGCTGAATTGCTGAAAGCACAAGTGCATGATCTTGCCTGTGCGGGATACGAATCCATTCATATTTACACCCTCAACCGGGCACCCCTTGCCAGTGTTGCCGCCGGAACTTTTCTGGCCGCTCACCGCAACAGGGACCCTGATGAGGGGACGAAAAAGGTAGCCTAGGGTCTCCCCCTTTTCCTCCAGGCAACCTACCGGGAAGTGTAGCTTACAACTTCGATTTCGATATCATCGTGATCATGAAAGTAAAAGCGCCTTCCCGGTTCATAATCCGCATGTGAACCGGGAGTGTAGCCCGCATCAATAACGCGCTTCTCAGTGGCGTCCAAATCATCGACCAGAACGCCGATATGGTTCAATCCGCCGACTTCATCGTAACTGACTTCACCGGCGGTTTTCGGATTTTTGTTCGAATAAACAGCCACATAGGATTGCTGAGATCCGACGTGATAGGTAACGCCTCCGTTAATGGCTTCACCGTGCCAGCGGATCTTCCAGTCAAAAATTTCACATAGCATTCTGGCTGTTTTTTCCGGGTCGCTGACTGTTATGTTTACGTGTTCGACATTGGCGTTGTTCATGGAGGTTTCCTTTCTTTTGGGAGGGGAGGTGTCTGTCTGCCATCAGGCCTTGTGTCTGCGCCGGGCAATTTCGTTTAATGCGGATGTGGCGATTTCATCCGAAGGGCGCAGGCTGGCACAGACAACATCGTCACGGGTAATACCGATGTCTGAAAGATCGCTTTCTTTCAGTGACAGAAGATAGCCGATTGCGGCGCGATCGCGCCTTCTGGTTTCAATTGCCCTCAGTTTCAACTTCCAGAAACCAGCAAGTCTTTTCAGCCATGAAAGAGGATGGCCGGTGCGTACTTTCGGCTTGAGAAGGTAAGCGTAGGTGCGGTTGATTTGGGAGTGCATGATTGGGTTCCATCCTTTGTTTGACAAATGATGGAGCTTAAAATAAAACCTAAAGCTAACTTTAGGTCAAGGTATAAAGTGCCGGAAATTTTCCATGGTCAAAAGTATCAATATTTCTATAGGGCAGTTGTCCGAACGCACGGGTATTTCGGTTTCGGCAATCCGTTACTATGAAACCCAGGGCCTGGTCTCTTCAGAACGCAGCAGCGGCGGGCAGCGGCGATTTCTGCGATCTGATATCAGGCGACTGTCATTTGTCCTGATAGCCCAGCAAGTGGGGTTCACCATCGATCAGATACGCATGCAATTGCACGCCCTGCCTGATGGCCGGACACCCAACAAAAAAGACTGGTCAAAAATGAGCAGGGGATTTCGGGAAGCTCTGGATGCAAAGATTGAAGCGCTAACGCAGATGCGCGAGCAGCTTGATGGCTGTATCGGCTGCGGTTGCCTGTCACTGGCCAGATGTAAACTCTACAATCCGGATGACAGGGCATGCCGCAAGGGTGCGGGACCGCGTTATCTGATGGGAGACAGGCCGAGCGATCTCAAATGAGGTTCGGCCTGAATTGCACTTTTACCAGCTACCGCGGCTGTTTAGCCATTCTGCTGATTTCTTGACCCCGCCAAACGGGAATACGTGGATTTGTTTTATAGCAGAGTTTTCCGTCCCCAAAGCATGGGTTTCAATTGGATTGACGATTTCATCCGGATCAAAACCAGACGCCAGGGCCAGGACGGTCCCCATGCGCTTTTTGAGGAACGATATTGAATTGCCGACGCCACACATTGCTGCAAACTTTACCAGGGTGGTGAGTTTGGCGGGCCCCGCAACCCCAAGGTGAACCGGCAGATCAATGCCATTGCCTGCCAGACCATCAGCCCATTTCGTGAAGTTTTCCGCATCGAAACCGAATTGTGTCACAATGCGCAACTCAATGTCGCTGCGATTGTGGAAGTCCTGCTTGAACTTCAGTGCTTCGGCAGCTACCTCCTCACTAAAGTCCGGTGAGCCTTCCGGGTGACCCGCTACCCCCATATGCTTGATGCCGTATTTGTCAAAAAACCCGGTTTCAATGACTTTCATTGAAGAATCAAACTCACCGGCTTCCTGTTCGAGGCCACCGCCAATTACCAGCACATCTGTCACACCAGCGTCCTGGGTCATCATCTTGATGCGATCTTCAAGTGCCTCTTTGGTTGTCAGACGGCGAGAAGCAAAATGCGGTACAGGTACGTAACCAAGCTCTGCAACGCGTTTTGCGCCCTTTGTCAGCGTTTCTGCTGTATCGGTGCCGACATCGGTGATGTAAACCCGTGTACCCTTCGGGAACAGCCCGGGAATGTCCTCATTTTCGACTGCCTGTTTGGGTGAAATCTCAATGGATGCTGGGATTTTGCTCATTGTGTTAATCCTTGTGGCGTGGGCCTGTGTCGCCGATTGTCGGGTTGGCAATAACCCGCTGCCTTTGTTTATTCTTCCTTGCCGCCGGATTTTACCAGCGCCACAAGACGTTCCTTGTCATAATCAGCTTCAAGTGCCTGGGCTGCATTTTCTGCTTCGGTTTCAATATCGTCGCTGACTTCAACCGAGTCAGCCCTGCGCCATTCGGCCAGGTAATCGTCAGTTTCTGCAGCGCCTGTGCGCATGGCACACATATCAATTGCTTCGGTAAATCGCAGCGACAGCTCGCGTTTCGCGACGTTTCTGCGACCGGCTTTCACAATTACCTGGGCAGGAATATCCCGCCAGTAAACAATCTGAAGCTGGGCCATTCGAAGGTTCTCCTGTATCGAATGCGGAAAATGTTGGAATCCGCAACATTTGGCTGCATTAGGCGCGACGTGGGCTAACAGAAATGCGGCGCGAAATTACTCATCAAGCCCGTGAAGTCTGACAAAGACGGTGCTTTCGAACTCAATGACTTTTTCTTCCCTTTGATTATAGCCTTCACTGTAATTTTCAAGGATCCACCAGGGGGGGCGTGAGGTGCTTTTTCGAAACCCCCTCGGCGTGTTGCAAAACGTGACGATATCGCCCGCAAATACAGGCCGTAACCACTTCAGGTGTTTCATGCCCGGGGAGGGGCCGAACTCCGGATAGGGGAGTTCCTGTTGCTTCAATTCGGCCACGAATGCGTCAACGGAACATCTCTGTAATTTCATCCAGGCGGATGCCGTATGCCAGCCCGATGCACATAATCCCCCCAGCATGCTCGCTTCTGCAGCTTTCGGGTCTGTATGAAAGGGCTGGGGATCAAATTTGCTGCCAAATCGGATTATATTGTCCCCCCGTGCCATTCCGAAGTGCACCAGTGAAAACGGCAGCGTGATGAGCATTCTTCCTTGCGGGCGGGCCAGGCGATGGCGAGAATCTTGTAGAAGGAGATTCGCCTATGCCTCGCGGCTACCACCACCTGACCCAAGATGAACGTTGCCAGATTTGGGGGTTGAAGAAAAGCGGCCTCTCGCAGAGAGACATTGGGCGTGAGCTCGGACGCCATCACACGACAATCCGTCGAGAGATGCAGCGCAACAGCGGCGGCCGGGGCTACCGGTACAAACAGGCCCATAACAAGGCGACAGAGCGCCGCCACAGGGCGTCATCGGTGCCAAGGAAGATGACACCCGCCCTGTGGCAATTGGTCGAGGAGAAGTTGGCGGCTGGCTGGAGCCCAGAGCAAATTTAGGGTCGGTTTCGTCGGGAAGGCCAAGCCATGGTGGGGCGGATGCGGATCTACGAATACGTCCGCGCGGACCGCAGGGCCGGTGGCAGCCTTTACAAACGTCTGCGGCGGCGTGGGAAGAAACCGAATTGGCGCGGCGGCCGGCACGCCGGGCGAGGACGCATTCCCGGTCGTGTCGATATCAGTGAGCGGCCCGCGATCGTCGAACAGAAGTTGCGGATCGGTGACTGGGAGGTGGACACGATCGTTGGAGCGGGTCAAAGCGGCGCAGTGGTTTCGGCGGTGGACCGCGCCTCGAAGATGACCCGACTGGTACGGCTCGACAGGAAAACGGCCGAAGATGTCGGAGCTGCGCTCAGACGCCGGCTGGAGGCAGATCGGCACCTGGTTCACACGATCACTGCGGACAACGGTAAGGAATTCGCTGGCCACAGCAGCCTGTCCAAGGCGCTTGATGCCAAGTTCTATTTTGCCCGGCCCTACCACTCATGGGAGCGCGGGCTGAATGAACACACCAATGGACTGGTCCGCCAGTATTTGCCGAAAGGCACGGATTTCCGGTCTGTGACCGATGCCGAGGTCCAGGCGGTGGAGGATCTGCTCAACGCACGGCCGCGCAAGGCACTCGGCTTCCGGACGCCGGAGGAGGTGTTCAGAGATGCGCAGGCACCGCCATGACCGCTCTCAAACCTCTGGGAAGCGCACAGCGTGAAATCTCTCTTCGGCACAGTCTGTTCGAAGAGGCGATTGCGCTTGTGCGCAATTCTGCGGTAGGGGTATTGGTAACGGCAATTCAAGTCATCGCAGGCTCCGCCTGTCGAAATTTTTCACCGCCAGGCCCTTTTTTGCATTCGGGCTTGCGCCCTCATTTCAAAAAGGGCCTGGCGGTGGTGCACCTCGGAGCGGAAACGGCGGTCGATGGAATGGGGTATCTGCGGGTTTTTCTCGATCACGACATGCATGCCACGGGTATCCAACCTGAAAAGTTCACCGGCGAATTTATGGGGCAAACGGATGCAGCCGTGCGAGGCGGGATGATCAGGTACGTGATTGGACGCGTGCAGCGCAATGCCTGACCAGGTCAGACGCTGCATGAAAGGCATGGGCGCGTTGCTATAAATGTTTGAGCGGTGATGCCGGTTCTTTTGCAGGACTGAAAATACACCCGTCGGTGTGTCATTACCCGCTTTTCCCGAAGAAATATTCGACTGGGTGACAAGTTCTCTTCCGCGATAGACTTTCAGGTACTGATCCTGCAACGAAACAACCACATGCAGAGGATCATTTTCGGCTGCAACAGCCATCGATGACAGGCCAACAGCCATCAAAATGGATGATACGAAAGAGGAAATTGTGCGCATACGGCCCCCCGCAAGTGAATCACTAGATTTTCCGCTGTCAGAACAGGTTAGCTTAACTTTTACTAACAATTCAATCGCCAGCGTGGACATAACGCAAAAATGATCGGCCAATAACAGCCTTCAGATGGCCGCGTACGGCCTGAAAAGGCCTGCTGTTAGTTAACAAACAGCAGGCCAGTCGGTGTTATCCGGCTTTTCTTTCACGCAATTGATCCATGCGCTGGCGGATTTCATCCTGGCGCTGCATGGCGTCAATTTCTGCAACTTTGGATGCGTTTTCCACATCGACTTCCATTGTCTGCCCGCCGGCACCGTTCATGGCACGGTTAAATGCGGCTTCCGCACGCTCAACCCGTTGCAGGTTGTCGCGTTCGGACGTTCCTGAACTGTCTTCGGCAATGCCTGCTTCCATGCGCGCGGCTTCAAAGTGCTTGAGCTCTTCCTGAAGGTGTGCCTTGCGCATTTCGAGAGATGCGAGGGACTCTTCAAACTGGCGTTCATGTTCGGTGGAATTCGTTTCGACTTCTTCCAGCTTTGCGATCTGGCTTTCAAAGTCCATCTGACGATGCAGGGCCGCTTCAGCCAAATCTTCCCGGCCTTCGTCCATGGCATATTGTGCCTTGGCATGCATGTCGTCGAGTTTTTCGCGATAAAGCTGCCGCTGCCGGACTGCCTGAAGACGCTTGGCGGTTGCTTCATCCCGTTTCGCTTTCACTTCATCCTCAACTCGGTCGATCTCGCGAATAGCTTCACGCATGACTGTTCCGCCACCGTTGCGCTCCATATTGTCGACCATGTCTTCGACACTGCCGGAAACAAGACGCTTGATTCTGTTGAAAATAGACTCTGCCATAATATCCCTACCTTTATCAGAGTTGGTTGAACTGGTGGGAACTCTTTAAAATAAATGCTTTAAGAATACCTGAATTTCACAATTCCACAGTGTAACTTAAATATTTACCGCGGATTTACCTTACAAATTATCGCTGAATTAAATTTGTCGTTTTATGTTTCCACCAAAATTACGGTGGAGAGAATAATGGAATATCTTCTTGTAGGGGCATTAGTAGTTTTAGCAATTTTCGCTTTCGGGCTGTATTCGTTTTATGCGAGTTTCAACCGGGTCATTGCTTTGAACGAGCGTTGCGAAACCGCCTATGCGGACATTGATGTCCTTCTCAAACACAGGCACACGCTGTTGCCTGGTCTGATGAATATGGTCAAAGGGGCGCTGGACCTGGAAAAGGAAACTTTCGATAGGCTCTATGAGCTGCGGGAGAAAGCCATTACGGCTATTAACGTCAAGGTTCGCTTCAATGCAGAAGAGGAATTGGACCGCAACATCGCGTCAATCGTCAATGAGGCCCGGGGCAATGTGAAACTTAATGCATCAGATCATTTTCAGAAATTTCGTCAGGAATTGGTTGATATTGAGAACCGAATCACCGCCTCACGTCGCTTTTATAATGTGACGGTGGAAGAACTGAACTCAACGGTTCGCCAGTTTCCTGCAAATATGGTTGCTTCAAAGGCACAGGTTGGCACCCGCGCGCACTATTCGCTGGGTACTGAGAAACTCCTGATGGATGAGCCAGTTTCAGTAGAATTTTGATTAATTCAATCGGCTCGAGGGGGACACGCTGATGTTGAGGGTTAACGGCCTTTACGGTCACGTTGCGAAAAACAACCTGAGATCATTGTGGGTTTTTTCCGGATTTGCGGTGGCGTTCCAGATTATCGCCGCCGTCCTCGTCCTGCCATATCTTCTGTTCTTTGACACTGATCACCTGTTTTTTGCCTTTCCTTTTGAGTATATGGCGAAATACGGATTGCCGATGTTTGTGTTTTCCGTCGTCTATTACGGTTTAACATTTTATCTTTATCTGCATACGATCGAACGGGAGTTGGGCTTTGCTGAGGCGAAGGGGCAGGATTACCAGCGCCTGAGACAAATAGTCGAACCAATTGCCATTACCGCCGGAGTTCCAATGCCGGAACTTGCCATTATCGAAACGGATGCGCGGAACGCATTTGCATCGGGCTGGCGAGAATCCCATTCAAAGCTTGTCGTCACTCGTGGACTGTTGAATGCACTCAACAATGATGAACTCGCTGCTGTCATGGCGCATGAAATCGTTCACGTGAAAAACGGTGATGTGCGGTTAATGGCGTTCGCCAATGTTGCCATTGCATGTGTGAAGGCGCTTGAAAAAGTAAACCTCTTCCGGGTCAGGAGCGGCAAGAGATTTTTGCTTCTTTTAATTGTTCCTCCATTGGCCATAGTCGTTTTGATGCTCAGTGTATTTGTGAATTTTTGCATGCATATCGGCACCTCCATTGCAAAGATATCCCGTCTTGTGATTGCCTCATCACGGGAGTTTATTGCGGATGCAGAAGCCGTCCGCCTGACGCACAACTCTGCAGCGCTGATTTCTGCGCTCATGAAGATTGAAGGGCGCAGCACAATAGAAGGACTGGACCCGACATCAGAAGCTATGATGATTGACGGTGCTGCAATCGGAGAATGGGCCACACATCCAACCATTTCGGAGCGCATTGACACACTGCGCAAACACACCGGCTCCATGGCTGTTTTGTCTGGGCATGCGGTAAACAGTCTGACTGAATTCCGCGCCACTTATGGCAGTCAGAACTTTTCCGGTGCAAACCGCCAACCAAGCTTTGGCAAACGGACACAGTTCGCCAACAATAATCCTCAGACCATGAAGTCTGGCCCGAGCAATGTTTATCAAAGAATTACCGCAGATTCAAAACGCAGTGTGACGGGGCTGCCGAAAAATGCGATGCGTTATCTGCGGTGGGGGCTGATCATATTCCTTGCACTCAACCTGTTTTCGGTCTGGATGGTCCGTCAGCAGTTTACAGGCGGAAACAGTGCTGGCCAATTCAAGCACATAAGCAGTGAATTGTCCGTTCGTAAGGAAAAGGATGACGCTTCGGTGCCGCTGAACTGATTGGCCTAGGCAGCATTGCGGGGCTTCTTCGACAACGCATTTTCCTCATCCTGTTTGCCGGTGCCCCAGTATTCCGAAAGGACAGGGCCCTGGCGTAACAGTTTATCTCCCAGGAACTCCCAGATCTCGCCAAGCCACACCCGGCGTCCCATCCGCGTGTACCATCGCATACCGTGACGAACTTCACGGTCTGGATGAAACAAAACGCGTTTCAGGGCCTTTGGTCTGGCCTGGATCAGCACCTCGATCACCTTCACCCAAAGGAATATGCGCCAAGGGCGAACCCGGCGCGTTTCCAGCGCCTGATGCTTGTAATCCCATTTTCGCAAGTCATTGCGGATTATCCTGCGGTGTTTGGATACGTTGAAGAACGGCGTCCATCTATGAGGGGTTGCGTAGATAGACATCATCTGATCGGGATCATAAACCAGCAATTGTCGATAGGCGCGCCAGTAATCGAGATCAGTTTCCTCCTCAAACCCCACTGCCCAGGTACAAAGCGAGATTATATTGTGTTGACGCAGAAGCTGGATCGCCTCGCGGTCCTTGCTTGATGATCCGCCTTTGCGAATAGCATTGAGCGTATTCTCATCGGTGTTTTCGATGCCCATCAGGAAGCGCAGGACGCCCGCCTTCTTGTAAAGGTGCAGAATGTCCTTGTCGCGAACGATGTCATCGGCCCGTGTGGATCCGATAATAATCAGGTCTGGGACATTTTCTGCTATAATTGCTTCGAGAAATGCCTTCCAGGCCCGTTTTGACGAGGTCGGGTTTTCGTCAGCAAAATTGATCAGCTCGACCCCGTGCTCGCGATGGAGCCAGGCGATTTCTGCGGCAAGTTTTTCCGGGTTGCGATAGCGCCATTTGGTCCAGAAACCACGCTGGCCGCAATACGTGCACAGGTGAGGGCAGCCGCGGGAAAATTGTAGAACTACCGCTCGTTTCCCACCCCAATAACTGTAATCAGAAAAGTCAATCAGCTCCCAGCTAATACGATACTGATCAAGATTGCCGATCATCTGTGCAGGCCGTGTCGCTATCGGTTTGCCTGCTTCGCGGAAGGCAATGCCGGGAACCGTTTGCAGATTACTTTGTCTGTGAAGGGCCTCAAACAGGTTGACCGTGGTCTGTTCACCTTCTCCACGGACAATATAGTCAATGTCCCTGCTTTCGGTCAGTACATCCTGCCAGTGATAGGTTGGATAAACGCCTCCGTATACGATCAGAACATCTGGCAAAAGTTGTTTTATCGCAGCGCAGAGCTCCAGAACCGTGGGATGGGCAGACGTTGATCCGCTATGGCCTATCAGCACCGCATCCGGTGCCCAGTCATCAATGCTCTGAAGAATTTCCGAAACCGGCATCGGCCCCGGGTCCGCATTCACCAGGCACACTTCATGTCCCGCATCAATCAGCGGTCCACCCACTGCAAGAAGTCCGAGAGGGGGTAGGTTTTCCTTTGGAATTCTGCTGCCTATTGCCGTGTGCGGTGGGTGTAACAATAATATCCGCATCAATCATCCTCGCCGGTTTAGTTTCGCGTCATCCCGATAATCGCGGACGCGCCGGGCAGATTAATTGGAGGGTGTGTGCATGTTTTCAGGTTTGTTGCAGGCGAATGTGGGAATGCTGAAGATTGACTGCAGAGCTTGAAGGAAACGCCAGTTAATGCTTCAGGAAACGCCTGAACCTGCATGGGGAAGCCACTTCTACTTGGTCGTGCCAGCCCGAACACAGTGCGCATCAAACCTGCCGACATGCAAAACAATGCTTGCATAGTACCGTACGGTACGGTACTGCTTGACCCATGAATGAAGCGGTCACCATAAACAATGGGCAGAAACTGCCGGAAGAAAACCCATCCATACGCGAACAGGAGGTGCTGTCTGCTGTTCTGGATTTGATGGTGGAAGAGGGGGACGGTTTTTCAATGGCCGCTGTTGCACGTCGCGCGAGCTGTTCGAAGGAAACCCTTTATCGCTGGTATGGGGATCGCGACGGTCTGTTGACGGCTACGGTTCAGTGGCAGGCATCCAAGGTTATCATGCCGGAACTGGATGGAGCAGAGCTTACCCTGCAACGCTATTCAAAAACCCTGCAGGACTTTGCAGAAAGCTGGTTGACGGTTCTCACCGGCGAGGTGTCAATTGCGCTTAACCGGCTTGCAGTTGCTCATTCAGGTAACCGTAAATCCAATCTTGGCGGGATTGTTCTGGAAAATGGCCCGCTGGGCATGAAGCAACGTCTGATGCCGATTTTCGAAATCGGAAACCAGGCCGGATATATCGCGGTAAGTGCCGGGCAGGCCTTTCGCCTGTTCTTCGGCCTTGTTGTTGCAGATGTGCAAATCCGGTCATTGCTGGGCGATCAAAACAAGCCAGACAAACAAGAAATCCGGCAGATTTCGGAGACTGCGGTAGAGCAGTTTCTGACCCTTTGCCGTCACGAAGATATTTAGAACAACACCGTTGACCAAGGAGTAGAACAACATGCGTGTTTATTATGACAGAGATGCAGATCTCAATCTGATCAAGGGCAAGAATGTCCTGATTATCGGCTATGGTTCGCAGGGGCGGGCGCATGCCATGAACCTCAAGGATTCAGGCTGCGAGAATGTACGCATTGCCCTTCGCGAGGGCTCGACAACGGCCCTGAAGGCGGAAGCAGATGGATTTGCTGTGATGAACGTGTCCGAAGGTGCAGCCTGGGCTGACCTCATGATGATGGCAACGCCGGACGAACTGCAGGCCGACATCTACCGCGATGAAATTGCCGATCACATTCGTGATGGCGCTGCAATAGCCTTCGCGCACGGCCTCAACGTCCACTTCGGCCTGATTGAGCCAAAAAGCACTGTCGATGTATTGATGGTAGCGCCAAAGGGTCCCGGCCACACGGTTCGCGGTGAGTATGAGAAGGGTGGCGGTGTGCCCTGCCTGATCGCTGTTCACCATGATGCTTCCGGAAATGCCCATGACCTCGGCCTTTCCTACGCCTGCGGCGTCGGAGGCGGTCGCTCAGGCATTATCGAAACCAACTTCAAAGAGGAGTGTGAAACTGATCTGTTCGGTGAACAGGTAGTCCTTTGTGGTGGTCTGGTTGAACTGATCCGTGCCGGTTTTGAGACGCTGGTGGAAGCAGGATACGCACCGGAAATGGCCTATTTTGAGTGCCTGCACGAGGTAAAGCTGATTGTGGATCTGATTTACGAAGGCGGCATTGCAAACATGAACTATTCAATTTCTAACACAGCCGAGTGGGGTGAATATGTTTCCGGGCCCCGGATCATCACTGAAGATACCAAGGCTGAAATGAAGCGCGTCCTTGCCGATATCCAGTCCGGCCGCTTCACCTCTGAATGGATGCAGGAATATCGTGCCGGTGCTGCCCGCTTCAAAGGCATCCGCCGTAACAACGATGCCCACCAAATTGAAGAAATCGGCGAGAAACTGCGGGGCATGATGCCATGGATCAAATCCAACGCCCTTGTCGACAAGGCAAAGAACTAACATTCAAAACACAAACTTGAATGAATTGGGGGCGTTTTCGCCCCCTTTTTTGATTGTGTATGGCCACCATTCCCGCGGCACGTACCAATCTTCCGCCGAAAGCAACCGTTCAAGGTGTTACTATTTCCTATGAATTTGGTAAGGATTTTGTGCCATCATCGTTCGGACTTGGCTGGAGTCTGAGATGAGAGTCATTACAGAAGCACATGTTTCGTTTAACCCGGGCGCTGAAAAGCGCAAGAATGCGCGCCCGCGTTCGTTTAAGTTCGGCACCATTATTTATGCACGTGGCTTAAGCCGCAGACGCTGCATCATTCGCGACGTCAATGCGACCGGCGCCAGACTGCAAATGAACAATACAGCTGGAATTCCCAATCATTTCAAAGTTGTAACGGACGATGACCAATCCTGTTACGGGCGTGTCATGTGGCGTACAAATGAGCAAATCGGAATACGCTTCGTCAAAAAACTCACCGAACTTGAGTAATTAATGCGTTGACTGGCCATCGCCTGTCCTTATGGTTGCGGCAACCGAAACCTGGGCAGATGACAAGCCATGGAAACCAGCACAGTTATCCTAGAAAAAGATGGCCGTATCGGCAGGGTCTATCTGAACAGACCCGAGGTTATGAACGCTATCAATGACGAATTGCCCGGCGACTTGGAAGCCTGCATTCAGGCTGCCAACGACGATGACGACATTCATGTCATTGTTCTCGCAGGCAGGGGGGAAGTCTTCTGTGCCGGGTATGACATGACGTATTATGCTGAAGGCAATGGTGCCGGCGATGTCACCCAGGAAATGCCCTGGGATCCCATGAAAGACTACAAGTTCATGAAACGTAATACCGACCGTTTCATGAGTATCTGGCGGTCATATAAGCCGGTAATTGCCAAGATCCACGGGTTTGCAGTTGCTGGCGGTAGCGATATCGCACTTTGTTCTGACATCATCATAATGGCGGAAGATGCAAGGATCGGATACATGCCTGTTCGGGTGTGGGGCTGTCCTACCACAGCCATGTGGGTGTTTCGTCTCGGTGCGCAAAAAGCCAAGCGAATGCTGTTTACCGGCGACAAGATCACGGGAATAGAAGCATCAGAACTGGGGCTGGCGCTGGACGCGGTACCTGCGGAAAAGCTCGATGAACGGGTTGATGAACTGGCAGAACGAATGGCCGGCATTCCCAAAAATCAGCTTATGATGCAAAAACTCATGATTAATCAGGTGTATGACAACATGAGCATAGAGAACACCCAGATGCTCGCTACCGTCTTTGATGGCATAACGCGACATTCGCCGGAAGGTATCAATTTCAAGGAACGCTCAGAAAGTGTCGGCTGGAAGCAGACCGTGCGTGAACGGGATTTGGGAACCTATGACTGGACGCAGGACAGGCCGATTAATTCGCCGGGAAAGTCTGATTGACATGCCTTTGAGGATTGCGACTTTCAACGCTGAGAACCTGATGCACCGGTTTGATTTCTCCGGTTTTCGAAACGAGTTGCGCCGTGACCGGGCGTTGCAGATGTTCGACATCAAGGACAAGGAGCATTTCGAGGATCTCGAGCAGGCACGGGCCGTCGCCCATACCGATGATGCCATGCAGCTCACTGCCCTGGCGATCGCTGACACAAGAGCCGACATTATCTGCCTGCAGGAGATGGAGAATATCGAAGCCCTGAAGACTTTTGAGTATGGCTATCTGTTCAAGATGATCGGACGCGGCTACCGCCACAAATATCTGGTGGAGGGCAACGATGGCCGGGGCATTGATGTCGCGGTCATGATGCGCGACGAAACGGCGACGGGCGACAAAGTCGAGTTTGTGTCCATGGAAAGCCACGCACACGTTACTTTTCAGGATTTAGATATATTTAACAGCGAGTTGCAGGAACGAGGATTGGAACCCTCCGACCGGGTTTTCAAGCGCGATTGCCTTGAACTGGACGTAAAAATCGGTGGCAAACGTCTGTCTCTTTTTGTTGTCCATTTCAAATCAATGAGTAATGGTCGCGACGGTATAGATGGACGAACCTGGACCATGCCTATACGGGATGCGGAAGCCCGGGCCGTGCGCATGATAATCGAGAACAAGTTCGGCAAGGACAAGACTGCGGGAAAACGCTGGATGGTTTGTGGCGATCTGAACGATTACCGATCCCGCATTGTTGTATCGGGTGATCGTCATGCCGGTTTCGGCTTCAAACACGTAGAGGAAAAGACCAGCGGTTTCGATCCGCTTCTTGCAGACGGGTTTGCAGTCAATCTGTGCGAGCGCCTGCCGCAAATGGAACAATGGACACTCTACCATTCGCGTGGTCCGCAGGAGCGTCATCTGTGCCAGTTGGACTACCTGCTGGCATCGCCAAAACTGGCTGACAAAAACCCGACAGCCACGCCAGAAATAGTCCACGCAGGACAACCCCACAGGACACCGTTCCCAGAAGGACAGAGTGTGGAACGTTATCCCAGAACGGGATGGGATAGGCCCAAGGCATCCGATCATTCACCGGTGGCTGTCGAATTGAATATCACGTGAGCAATCCGTTAACAGAAGATTAACAACTTCTGTGCAATTTTAAGGGGTCTGAATGAAATGGACCTTTGGTGATGCGGGTAGTCACGATAATAGCAGCAACTTCAATGATGTTCTCAGTGCAATCAGCACTGGGTGTTGCAGGCGACAAATCTGCTGTCCAAAAACCTCCGCAACAAGTTGTCAAGGACCATCGGGAAGGAGAGGGTGTCAGCACCCCAGATCCGATGATTACCGGAGTTACAATCGGTTCAGATCACCTCGAAAAGTGGAAAGTGCAAAGTGCCCTGTATCACGCATGCCCCAAATGCGTGGCGACACAGCCCTATCCCGGCGATTTGCCAGAAAAATAGTATAAATGTTTACCCGTCCTGGATCGTCGCCCAGCGTCCGGAGTGTTTAATGTCCTGACGCTTCAGATAGGTGTAGGGTGTTTCGGTCCAGTGGCGCACCTGGCCTTGCAAATTGTCCAGAATGAAATCAGCACGATCCGTTCGCACTGTCAAAACCGCATGACCGTCGCCGTTTGGTTGCCTCACCACCGTGATCAACAGGCTTGAAGCAGGCCAGCCGCGTTGCATCAACATGTGACGCTTCATCAGTACATAGTCCTCGCAATCCCCATAATTTTCGGGATATGCCCAGTGCTCTTCGGTGTTGTAGATCTCCTGATCCGTGTAGGGAGCAATCGTGTTGTTGGAGAATGCGTTGATCTCGACCAACTGGTCCCACCGCTCCTGTGTGAGCCTTGGAGCCTTGGTGTCACTGGAGCGGATCTGGCAGTCAGATCGATATTGCTTGCAGTAATTATAATGGCCGATGGGTTGGGACGTCCGGCCGGTAGTAACCATGTGGTTGGCATTGCTGCCCGACAAAGCCGCTGATGATTGTAGAGTAAGTGCCAGCCCCAGGCCCAGTGTAAGTACGCGTAAACTCATTCTTGTCACTCGGTTTTACAGTTAACAAACGGTTAACGAATATTTACAGTTAACAAACACTTAATGTTTAAAAGAGTCAATTGAATCGGGCAGAATCCGCCGAAGAGTTCTTGATCATGGTTAACGCGAGAGGCTAAGTAATGGACTCAGTCTTACCAATATTAGTGTCAAAATCCCATGTTATCTCTGTTTGAAATCGCCACTGTTCTGCTTGCCCTTTCGGCCTTTTTTGGCTGGGTAAATCACGTTACCTTTCGATTGCCACACACCATAGGTTTACTGGTTTTTGCGCTGATGGCGTCACTTTGTTTGCTGGCTGCCGAAAAAATCTATCCTGTGTTGGGTATCACCGATACGTTCCAGGAAATCATCGGACAAATAGATTTCTATTCGACCGTCATGGAGGGCATGCTGGCCTTTCTTCTGTTTGCCGGAGCGTTGCATGTTAATTTTGACAAAATGGCCGATCAAAAGTGGCCTATCACGCTGATGGCGACTGTCGGGGTTGTGACTTCCACCTTCATTGTAGGCACCGGTTTCTGGTATCTGGCCGCTTTATTTGGCGTCAATATTCCCTATGCCTGGGCACTCGTGTTCGGAGCCCTGATATCACCAACTGATCCAGTAGCTGTTCTCAGTCTGCTGAAGTCTGTTAACGTTCCCGCAGCACTTGAGGCCAAAATTGCCGGCGAGTCTCTCTTCAACGACGGTGTAGGTGTTGTTGTATTCACGATTATTGTGGCTATCGCCGCTGGTTCCGGAGTTAACAGTGAGGGGTTGGACTTCCTGCATATCGGAGAATTATTTGTGGTTGAAGCGCTTGGCGGCGCTGTGCTTGGTCTGATAACCGGCTGGATTGCATACAGGGCGATGGCGGCCATGGATGAATATACGCTGGAAATTCTCATATCCCTGGGTATCGTTGCTGCCACCTATGCGATTGCCTTGCGGTTGCATTTGTCAGGCCCGATTGCCGTGGTCATGACCGGTCTTTTGATGGGCAATCGTGGCGTGCGGGTCGGCATGAGTGACAAAACGGCCGAACACCTCTTTTCCTTCTGGCATCTGGTGGACGAGATCCTGAACTCGGTCTTGTTCCTGTTGATCGGACTTGAGATTTTGATCGTTGCCATCGATCCATCATTCGGCTGGATTGTACTGGTGACAATTCCGTTGGTGCTATTTGCCCGGTTATGTGCAGTATCATTGCCAATCCTTGTGCTTTCCAGATTTCGGGCATTCAGCCAGGGAGCAATACCGGTTCTGACCTGGGGTGGTCTGAGAGGTGGCATTTCCGTGGCTCTTGTCCTTTCCTTGCCGGAAAACGACAGCAAGCCGCTCCTCCTCACTGCAACCTTCTGAGTTGTCCTATTCTCGGTCATCATTCAGGGTCTGACGGTAAAACATGTAATCAACCGAACGGTTGATCCGACACTTGTTTGAACGGGATGGACAGACTATGACGCAGCGCCGATTTCACACCCTGGATGTTTTTACGGATCAGGCACTTGCCGGAAATCCGCTTGCAGTTGTGCATGACTGCGAAGGGCTGGATGAAAACGCTATGCAGGCAATAGCAGCCGAATTCAATCTTTCAGAGACTGTGTTCGTGATGCCGCCGGACAACCCGGACCATGCAGCCAGGATCAGGATATTCACGCCGGTGCACGAGTTGCCGTTTGCCGGGCATCCGACTGTTGGAACTGCTATCCTGCTCAGCAAGTTGCGTTCCATGGACGATGGGGCGGAACTGGTGCTTGAGGAAAATGTCGGACCTGTAGTTTGCAGGATTTCAGACGCAAATGCCAACCGCACCGCAAGGTTTGGACTGCCGCGGGTTTCTCAGCCGGTAGACTGGACGTTCGACAGTGGACTGGTTGCCGAGAGCATTGGCCTGAAAGAATCCGATCTCGGATTTGACAATCACACGCTTTCTCTGTGGAACGGCGGTGTCCCTTACACAATGGTTCCGGTACGCAGCATCGAGTGTGTACGTCAGGTTTCTCTTGATACGGCCAAACTCGCACAGGTAGAGCCGGTGGTGGATGGCCTGGCTGCCAACCTCTACGTTTACTGCAGGGGCGGAGAGGGCGCTGATGCAGCTTTTCATGCCCGGATGTTTGCCCCGCTCTGGGGTATTCCGGAGGATCCCGCGACCGGCAGTGCGGTTGCGTCTTTCAGCGGACAGATTGCCGCCTGCGAGATGGCAGGGGATGAAACCGCGACATTTCTGATCGAACAGGGATACGAAATGGGAAGGCCATCGCAAATTCACCTTGATATCACCCGCACCGGCGGCGAGACAGCCGATGCCGTAATTTCTGGCGCTGCCGTGCTGGTGAGCGAAGGAATGCTGCAAATCTGATTCCGATAAATGCCTATTCCAATCGGCAATTATTTCTGGCAGATGTGATAGGTACAAATTTTGCTGGAGGTCGCATGTCTGATTTTTATGATCTTGAAACCCTGTCGCTGCATGCAGGGCATGTACCGGATCCCGAATTCGGCTCGCGTGCGGTCCCGATCCATCAGACCACTTCTTATATCTTCAAGGATACAAGGCATGCTGCCGCGCTTTATAATTTCGAGGTAGGCGGGCACCTGTATACCCGGATTTCGAACCCGACGATCGCTGTGCTTGAACAACGCGTTGCCGCTCTAGAGGGCGGGGTGGCTGCAACCGCCTGTGCGTCTGGCATGGCCGCATTGCATCTGGTGGCCACGACGCTTGCCAGTGCAGGCGATCATATCGTCTCTACCGCGCAGCTTTACGGTGCAAACATCAATCTGCTGAAGAACACCATGCCGCGCTTTGGGGTCGAGACCACCTTTGTGCATGGCCGCGATCTGGCCGGTCTTGAAGCGGCAATTCAGCCCAACACCAAATTTCTGTTCTGCGAACTTATCGGCAATCCGGGCCTGGATGTTCTGGACATTGATGCGGTGGTAAAAATTGCCGACAAGGCGGGTATTCCCGTTGTCATGGACGCTACATTTTGCACACCTTATCTGTTCAAACCGTTTGAGCATGGCGTTTCCGTCATCACCCATTCCCTTACCAAATGGATGGGCGGCCACGGTGTGGCCATCGGGGGAGCCGTGGTTGATGGCGGCAACTTCAACTGGGGTGCCTCGGACAAGTTTCCGACCCTGACATCGCCGCATTACGCACTCGACGGCATTGTTTTCTGGGACGAATACGGCCCTTCAGCCCTTACCATGCGCCTGCGGGCCGAGGGCATGTACAATTATGGTCCGTCTCTATCACCAACCAATGCATTTTACCTGATCCAGGGGCTTGAAACCCTGCCATTACGCATGGAACGGCATATCCAGAATGCCCGCGCTATGGTCGAATTTCTTTCAAACCACGAAATGGTGAGCTGGGTGAAGCATCCCGAGCTGCCGGATCATCCCGACCATGAAGTGGCCAAGCGGTTATTACCGAAAGGTGCCGGCTCCATGATCGGCTTCGGTGTCAAGGGAGGAAGGGCGGCTGGTGCCGCATTCATCGAATCCGTTGAGCTTGCCTCGCACCTGGCTAATGTGGGGGATGCAAAAACCCTGGTTATTCATCCCGCTTCAACGACCCACAGTCATATATCGGCAGAAGACATGAAAGCGGGCGGCCTTACCGAAGACATGATCCGACTGTCCGTGGGGCTGGAGAATATCGAAGACCTGAAGAAAGATTTTAATCAGGCCTTCCACGCTGCATCCAAGATAAAGGGAGCGTAAGCGCGATGAAATTTGAAGTAGATGGCATCGAAGCCTACGCATCCACCGGTGGCAAGGACCATGTGCCCGGCCAGACTTATTTGATCTTTATGCACGGAACCGGTGCTTCCCATGTGGTCTGGAGCCAGCAGGCGCGCTCATTTGCCTATGGCGGCTATAACGTTGTGGCGGTCGATTTTCCCGGTCACAATTTTTCCGCCGGCGATCCGTTGAAAACAGTTGAAGATCAGGCCGCCTGGATCGTCAAGGTTATGGATGCCCTTGATATCGATAAGGGCGTGCTGGTCGGTCACAGCCAGGGTGGCCTGGTGGCACTGGCGGCCGCAGATCTTGCACCCGAGCGTATGGAAAAGATTGCTTTTGTAGCAACCGCTGCCGCAATTCCGGTGAATGATTACCTTATCAATACGGCGGAAACCAAGGAGCCGAAAGCCAAATCTGCGATGACCGCCTGGGGTTTGGGCCCGGATGCTCATCACTACAACAACACCATTCCGGGATACGCCCATGTTGGTGTTGGATTGCGGATCATGGATTTCAACCCTGACGGTGTTGTGGCCAACGATCTCAAAGCCTGCGCGGCGTTTGAAAACGGTCTGGAAATGGCTGCCAAAATCACCTGTCCCACCCTGTGTGTACTGGCAGGCAAGGACAAGATGACCCCGCTGAGGTCCGGGATGAAACTGGCCGATGCCCTGCAAAACAATACCCTGCATGTCTTGAAAGGCTCAGGTCATACGGTGCCTACTGAACGCGCCCACGAATTGAACGAGCATTTGCGGAACTTTCTGGAATAACTTATCCCCGCTTCCCGGGTTGTGCTCACAATCTTGTAAATACAACCCGAGGACTGTGAACAATGATAAGTAAGGTATTGTTTTCCTGCGAAAGCGATGATTGGGCAACGCCGCCCGACCTGTTCGCATATCTGGACAATATCTTTGACTTTCAGCTCGATGCGGCCGCGTCCCCGCACAATACAAAATGCAGTTCGTTTTTCTCTGTTTCCGACAACGGTTTGGCGCAGGATTGGCATCCCTTTCGTCGTATCTGGTTAAATCCACCCTATGGGGCGGCACTCTTTCCGTGGACCAGAAAAGCCTGGGAAGAGGCTGAAAAAGGGTGTCTCGTTGTGGCGCGGGTGCCTGCCCGCACCGATACAAAATGGTGGCATGAAAATGTCGTTGGCAAGGCCCGGATAAGTTTTCTGCGTCGACGTTTGCGTTTTCGCAATCCGTTGAAAAACAGGGATGGGCGTGGTAGCTGTGTCTTCCCCGCCGCGCTGTTGGTTTACGGAATCAATTTCGATGAAATTCTCAATTCAGAGACCCATTTGCACCTTGGTCGCAGTGCTTCTTCTTGGTCTGGCTTCACCTGAAACATCTCTGGCGGATTCCACCGGTTCACAGGGAAGCAATGCCAATGCTTCCGGTGATATCCTGGAGGAACACATCAGCCAGATTCTCGAAGACAAAGGGTTTCTGTAAGTTCCATACAAGGATTGGAACCAGGCTCTGATCTACGAAAATCCGAGCCGTAATTTCGTACTGAAAAACGCTCCCTATCCTCACTTGTACGGAAAGCAACGCAGTCGTATCGAATTCCTGCTTCTGGTAGGACAGCGCCAAATTCTATTGGAAGTCAAGCGCAATACGATAGGCGGGTCAGTTGATGAAAAACTCCCGTTTGTATATCTGACCGCCAAATCGGTTTATCCCGGTTATGAATATGTTCTTGTAATGGCCGGTAAGGGCTGGCATCAGGACGCGCGTAACTGGATTTACGAAAAAGCGAGACAGACACCGGGTTTTACGGTAGTTACCCCGCAAGAGTTTCTGGAATGGGTTAAGTCACTATGAATAAAGCAAGTTCTTCAGACATCAACCGGGTATGCGTGATTGGTGCGGGCACCATGGGTTCAGGTATTGCCGCACAGGTTGCAAATGCTGGAATCGAGGTGCTTCTCCTCGATATCACTTCCAGCGAAGGACGCAATGCGGTCGCTGAAGGTGCTATTGAACGCATTAAGAAATCCGATCCGCCGCTGTTGATGCGCAAGCAGAATGCCGAACTGATATCGGTTGGCAACATAGAAGATGACCTGGACAAGGCGGGCCAGTGTGACTGGATCTGCGAGGCAATCGTTGAGCGTCTTGATATCAAGAAGCAGCTTTATGCCAACCTCCTGCCGCACCTGAAACCCACTACTCTGGTTTCATCAAACACGTCTACCATACCGATCAAATTACTGGTTGAGGATAGCCCCCAGGATTTGAAGGAACGGTTCTGCATCACCCACTTCTTCAACCCGGTGCGTTACATGCGCCTGTTGGAGCTCGTAAAGGGCGAGGACACCCGCGACGATGTTATTTCTGCTCTGCATGATTTCAATGATCGCATGTTAGGCAAAGGGGTTGTGAATTGCGCCGATACGCCGGGATTTCTCGGTAACAGGGTAGGGGTCTTCGCCCTGCAGGCAGCAGTTCATGAAGCCGTGGCCCTGGGACTGCAGATTGAAGAGGCAGACGCCATTTTTGGCCGCCCGATGGGCATTCCCAAGACCGGCGCGTTTGGCCTGTACGACCTCATCGGTCTTGATCTGATGGGTGACGTTGTGCGTTCCCTTAATTCAATCCTTGAACAGGGCGACCCCTTCCACGAAGTCGGAGGAGAAAACAAGGTTGTCAACGATCACGTGGCGCGCGGATATCGCGGCAACAAAAGTGACGCCGGTTTCTATCGCGAGGTAGACGAGGTGCGTCAGGCCTGGGACTTGCAGACAAACGAATGGCGTTTGCGGGAGCGGGAATTGTCTGCACTGGCGCAACGCGGCGAGAAGGAGGGCATCAACGCGCTTCTGGAAGGCGACGACAAACTGTCAACCTTCGCCTGGCGGGTGTTGGCGCGCATTCTCACCTATTCCGCAAGTCTTGTACCGGACGTCACTCATTCGCCCCAGGACATCGATGATGCGATGAAGCTGGGATATAACTGGGTACAGGGCCCCTTTGAGATGATCGATACCATCGGCTCGGGCCGGTTTGTCGAACGTCTGGAGGCGGAGGGTTGGCCGATACCTGATTTCCTGCGCGACAATGCGGGCAGTGACTTCTATCAGGTGCAGGATGGAACTCTGAAGGTTCTCAACTGGGGTGGCAAACTCAACCCGGTAGACTTGCCCGATGGCGTGGTCCGCTTCCACATGGCACGCAGAACCCTGCAGCCGGTTTCAGAGAACGACGGTGCCAGCCTGTTCCATCTTGATGGTGGGGTGCGCCTGATTGAGTTCCACACCAAGGCAAATGCGCTCGATGCCAATTGCATGGCAATCGTGGCGGAAGCTGCTGGTGATCCCGGACCGGGTATCATCGTTCACAATGATGCGCAGCATTTTTCCGCCGGCGTCAATCTCGAACGGTTTCTGGAGATGATCGAGGGCGAAAACTGGGAGGGAATAGATAAATTCCTGATTGGCTTCCAGGAAGCCGTCGAAGCGCTCAAATACTGTGATGCTCCTGTCGTCGGTGCACCCTCAGGCCTCGCCATTGGTGGCGGGTACGAGGTGCTCGCCCATTGTGACAAGGTGGTGGCACACTCCAATTCCGTACTGGGTCTGGTCGAGGCAAGCGTTGGCCTCGTTCCCGGCGGTGGCGGCGTCAAGGAAACCTATTGGCGCTGGTATAAAAACACCGGTGATTGGGAAAAGGCAGCCCGCAAGACGTTTGATCAGATTGGCTACTCCCAAACTGCAACCTCGCCGGACGAAGCCATTCCGCTACAATACTTTGTTGAGGGAAGGGACACACAGGTGATGAACCGGGACCGGCTTATCGAAGGTGCCCGCGACCCCCTTGCAGCTCTGGGCAATGGCTATAAACCGCGTGAAAAGCCTCAGTTTCAACTGGCCGGTGGGGAAGCACACGCTGAAATGGTTCAGTTTATGAACGATGGTAGAGACAAGGGTTGGTTCTTTCCGCATGATGTGACGGTTGCGACAGCAATTGCGAAGATTGTTACTGGCGGTGACAATTCAGCTAAGGAAATGGTAAGCGAGAAGGACATGTATGCCCGCGAACGCGCAAGTTTCCTCGAACTCGCCAAAACACCGCAAACGCGCGAACGTATCACCCAATTGCTGCGTAACGGAAAGTCCATCCGTAACTAGATTGAGCTGACTGACAGTGTTCTGACCAACCTTAGAATCTCGGGACTTCACATGCTTTATGATTTTCATGGAAATGTTGGCGTCTTTGAGGTAGCATTTAAGTTGGTCAGGTCCCACAACCCACACAACCTGGCCATCGCTGCAGGTGTCCCGGTTTATCAAACCCACACACGATAATGGACCAAGCAGTCTTTGACTCTTGTCTTCCGGGGTGCCTGCAGTATTTTCAACTGTCCAGTTATTGAAGCAGGAATCACGACATGAAACTTTGGCATGCTGCCGCTTCCCCCTTCGTTCGCAAAGTTCTCATTCTGGCCCATGAAACCGGCCTGATAGACCAACTGGAACTGGTGGATGTCGCTACCACACCACTTAATCCAGACAGTGGCCTGATTGGCGACAACCCGCTTGGAAAACTGCCAACCCTGGTACTGGAAGACGGCATGTCAATCTTCGACAGCCGTGTCATCTGCGAGTATCTTGATGGCATGCATGACGGGGATAAGATGATACCCCCGAACGGCACAGAACGCATGAATGTGCTGGTTACCCAATCCCTGGGGGATGGGGTAATGGATGCAGCCGTTGGTATTCGTTATGAACAGGCTCTGAGACCGGCGGAAAAGCAGTGGCAGGACTGGATGGACGGACAATTCGCCAAAATCGAACGGTCTCTGGGTGTTCTTGAAACCTGGCGCGGAGCGCGAATTCAGAACATGCATTTAGGCTCGATTTCCGTTGCCTGCGCTCTGGCTTATCTGGATTTCCGCCACCCGCAGTTTGACTGGCGTGAAAACCGACCGGTTTTGACGCAAATGCTGGCTACTTTTTCACAGCGTTCAAGCATGATAAATACCAGACCTGAAGGATGAAACATTAGTATTCGGATCAAAGGGGCAAATGGTCAGACCGGAATCGATCGCAGATATAGTTTCCAACGGCCTGTGCATCAGTTGTGGGCTATGTGAAGCTACAAGTGGTGGCAAGATTACCATGCGAATGAACGATGTCGGCAGTCTGCGCCCGGATGATGTTTCTACCCTCGATGCGGATGAAGAGGCTCTTTTGTTAACCGCCTGTCCAGGTGCTGTTGCCAGTCCCCGGGTTCAAACTGAGGAATCGCCTGATGACATTTGGGGCGCATTCACGACCATGCAGTATGCCTGGGCGAAGGATGCGGACGTTCGGTATCAGGCAGCTACCGGTGGTGTTTTGACGGCCCTGGGCCAGCACCTTCTGGAAAGTGGCAAGGTCAAGTTCATACTGCATGTTACAGCTGATCCGGAACAACCGATGCGCAGCCAGGGTGTCATCAGCGAGACCGCCGAACAGGTGCTGCAACGGGCGGGCTCCCGATACGGGCCCGTATCTCCGCTTAGCGGCTTTGTCAAAGCGTTGGACCGGGGCGAACGATTTGCATTGATTGCAAAGCCATGTGATCTCGGCGCTGTTCATGCTTATGCAGCTCATGACCCCCGGGTGGACAAATTGTGTGTTTATCGCCTGACAATGGTCTGTGGTGGGCAGTCCAGACTGAAGAAGTCGCATGAACTTCTCAAGGAATTTGGCGTTCAGGAAGAAGAACTCAGCCTGTTTCGCTACCGTGGCTACGGCAATCCCGGACTTACAACGGTCGAAACAACGGATGGGCGATCTTATCACAAAACCTATCAGCAACTCTGGGAGGATGAAGGTTCCTGGGAGTTGGAAACCCGATGCAAGTTCTGCCCGGATGCCCTGGGTGAAGCCGCAGATATAGCCGCCTCGGATGTCTGGCCCGGTGGCGGGCCGACCGGAGAGGACGAAGGTTTCAACGGCATTATTGTTCGCTCAGAAGCCGGAGAGGAATTGGTTGCCTCTGCAGTTGCCGCAGACGCGCTTGAAGTGGGTGACGATATAACCCCGGAAATGTTCAACGAATTCCAGCCCCATCAGGTGCGAAAGAAACATGCTGTTCATGCCCGACTGGCAGGGCTGGAAGCAGCCGGGATTGCGCCGATTGCGGTATCAGGATTGCGACTGGAAAAACTCGCCGGAAACCTTACGAAAGATGAGCGCGAACAGCAGATTGCCGGCGTCAAACAGCGTGTTTCGCAGGGGCGTATCCGGGAAACCCTTCCAAAATCCGGGATTTAGAAGGAATTACGGTTATTTCAGGAAATGTCCCGCCATCCATTGATGAAAATGGTGGGTCGCTTCATCCATAACCGGTGAGAAATGCCCGCCGTCGAACCCATCTGCCTTGCGGCCTTCCTGCATGGCTTCGATAACCCCCACATCCTCCTTGAAGACACCTTTCCAGAAAACTGAATTTGTTTCTCGCATGCCACGATGATCTTCGTCACGCATGTCGTCCGATGCGTAATAAATCTCAATGTGCTCCAATGTGCGGCGCTCGGATTTTGGCTCCAGAATTATCGAAAACGTGTGGTCTTTATGAACACCCAGCATCACATTCGGATAGAAAACGATATATTCCGCTTCCTTGTTCCAGCGCTCTGACAGGCCGTCAAAGAAAGAAAAATTGCGGCCATCCTCATCCTGAAATTCAGTAAAAGCTTTTGTGAGCTGTCCTGCAAAAGGCCCATCGCTGAGAATGTTCTCATGGTCTTCAAGTTTTGAAACTTCGTTGAGACCGGGATGTATAAATGGCAGGTGATAAGCTTCACAGTAGTTTTCAACCGCCAGTTTCCAATTGGTTTCGACATCCAGTTTGAACGAAGATTCCTCGCCGCCATGGTATATCGGCTTGTCGAATTCCCGCCACCGTTCCAAAACACCGGCAAAAAATTCTTCGAACGGCTCGGCCTCGCCTGAAATATTGATAAACACCACGTCGAGATAAACATGACTGCGGACTTCGATCAGGCCAAGCGTGGATTTATCAATGCCCGGATGCTGATGAACGCCAGGCCCACCGATATGCGGGGTTTGTTTCAACTGGCCTTCGGTTGAGTAGCACCAGGCGTGATAGGGGCAGCGCAGCAATCCGGTGGTTTTGCCGGCCTTCTGCACCAGCTTGACGCCCCTGTGGCGGCAGGCATTGTGGAACACGCGGATCTGCCCGTCGCGGCCATGGGCGATGATGAACGGATCGCCGAGGAACTCAACCGGCTTGACGTCGCCGGGTTGCGGCACGTCTTTGGCAAAGCCGATACCGATCCAGCCGGGGGAAAAAACCTTTTCTTTTTCCGCAGCAATAGCGTCCGGTGAGGTGTAGAACCAGTTTGGCATGCCGCTGGCCTCGTCGATGGGCATTGCAGCTTTTTCGATGTCTTGTTGCAAAGGTGCAGTCATTGGAATTCTCCGTAATTCCTATTCTATACGGAATCTGGCAGATGCGGAAATCGGAATTAATGTCTATCAGCGACATGAATGTCGCGCAGCTTGTGTCCGCACAACATTTCACGCTTCGGCCCGAACCCAGCTGTTTTCTCGACGTCAAACCCGGCTGCCTGCAATCCCCGGCGGACAAATCCGGCCACTGTGTAAGTTGCAAATGTGCCGCCAGCGACAGTATGCCTGCCAACTTCCATCATTAATTCTTCGTTCCAGAGTTCGCGATTCTTGGCGGGCGAGAATCCGTCCAGATACCAGGCATCTGCTGCAAAGCGCTGCTCCGGCAACACGATATTGGCATCTCCCATATGCACGGTAAGGCGAACATTTGGGTAAAACTCGGTATCGATGGTTTTGCGCCCGCCGTCCCAGATCTCCAGCAAACGTGCAGTCGCGCCTCCAAGTTCTGGCCAGGCCGACAGGGCTTTTTCCAACGCCTGTGAGCTGATCGGGTACTGCTCGAATGACACGAATTGCAACCGGGCATCACCGTGATTGAGTTTTTGCCACTGGTCTGCGGTCTCCAGAAAGTTGAGCCCGGTGCCAAAACCGAGTTCCGCAACGGTAAATTCCGGGCAGTTCTTCCAGCGTTGCGGCAGGTTATTACCCTCAATAAAGACATGGCGGGTTTCTGACCGTCCGTCTTGTCGGGAATAATAGGGGTCGTCAAATCGGGTCGAAACCGGCACGTTCCCATCACGCCAATCCAGTTCGTCCACGTAATTTCTCCTTGTTTTCCGCTATCCTGCGCGACAAGTTGCAAACATGACTCGCAAGTTTCCTTCGCATAAGTCTTTTGACACTGCAATTATTGGTGCCGGCGTCGTTGGGCTTTGGGCAGCGCGACACGCCATCAAGCGCGGTGAGCGGGTTATTCTTGTGGAAAAGCGCAAAATAGGTTCCGGAGCGTCTGGTGGATTTTTAGGCGCGCTGATGCCCCATATGCCGGATGTCTGGAACGCAAAAAAACAGTTTCAGCTTGATGGATTGACCACGCTTGGCGAGGCGGTCGATGCGTTACAGGCTGATACCGGGCTGGACTGCGGCTACCGGCAATGCGGACGAATAATGCCTGTTCTGCATGAAAAACTTCTGCCACAGATTGAGCGTCGCATTTCTGGTGCGGCTGAACATTGGGGTAATGGTTACAGCCTGCAAAACCTGGCAACGCCCCAAATGCCAAACCAATGGCTTTCGCGTGATATAGCAACCCACGGGGCCCAAACCGACAGTTTGTCAGCGCGTATCAATCCAAGAGCTTATGTCAGGGCTTTAGAGGTCGTTTGTCGTTCCCGGGCAGAAATCTGTGAGGACATGGCAGTCGTTGGTATCGGCTCTGACGATACAGGTGGCACTGTTACCCTGGCAGACGGACACCAATTGAGCGTTGGCAAAGTTATCGTTGCAGCGGGATGGGAGGCTTATGCGTTGTTGCAGCCTCATCTGGAAACCATCAATGCCGGCAAGCCGATAGGCCGAGGGGTCAAGGGACAGGCAGTATTGCTGGATTATGCCCATGCAGACGATTTGCCGATTGTGTACCACGATGGTGCCTATGTTGTTCCTCACGGGGGTAACCGCGTCGCAATTGGCTCAACTTCGATTAATGACTGGCAGTCGGAAACCTGTCACCAGCCGGAAACTTTCGACTATCACGACATGGATTTCTACCGGCGCGCAATGGATCTGGTTCCAGCCTTGAAGAAAGCCCCGATCATCGAGCGCTGGGCGGGTGTGAGGCCGCGAAACACCCTGGCCGGACGGGGAACTTCACCCTGGTTCGGTCCGGTTCCCGCTCAACCGAACTTGGTTGCGCTTATTGGCGGGTTCAAGATTACCCTGGGTGTCGCGCATCTGGATTTTGCCAGCAATCCGTTCACCATATAGGTACCGCCGCCAATCTGTCGTCATCAGAACATCAGTCGCATTGCCATTCTCCGATAACCGGGTAAATTTCATGGACTTGGCGACGCGACGATTTCCTGTAGTCGCAAATGGAGAAATAGAATGGCTGAATTTCCGAAAAAGGCTAAAGTTGTCATAGTTGGGCTGGGCGGCATTGTCGGTGCCTCGGTCGCGCATCACCTGGTAGAACGGGGCTGGGACGATATTGTCGGGATCGATAAATCCTCGGTTCCGACTGACATTGGCTCAACATCCCACGCTTCAGACTTCTGCTATGCAACGGCCCATGATTTCCTGACCTGCTGGACCACGCTCTACTCCATCGATTTCTTTGAAAAAATGGGCAATTATTCGAAGGTTGGTGGCCTGGAAGTCTGCCGCAAGGGCGATCACGAGTGGATGATCGAACTCAAGCGAAAAGTCGCTTCAGGCAAGGCCTTTGGAACCCGGGCCAAGATGATCAGTGCTGCAGAAGCCAAGGAGAAATTTCCACTGCTTGAAGAAGACGTGATCGACGGTGCCATGTGGGACCCGGATGCAGGCCTAGTATCCCCGCGTTCCCAGACAGTCGCGGGCAAGCTTGTGGATCAGGCTGTTGATACCGGAAAACTGAAAAGTTTCCCGAATACCCCGGCAACCGATCTCATCATCGAGGACGGCCGTATCAAGGGCGTCGTAACGCATCGTGGCACCATCGAGGCTGATTACGTCATCGTATGTACCGGGCTTTGGGGGCGTCTGATCGCGGAAATGGCTGGCGAAGATTTGCCGGTTATGCCGGTGGACCATCCGCTGACGTTCTTTGGGCCGTATAACGAATTTGAAGGTACGGGTGAGGATATCGGCTTTCCGCTTCTGCGCGATCAGGGCAATTCCGCCTATATGCGTGATACCGGAGACGCGAAAACTCCGGAAGGCGGACAGATTGAATGGGGATATTACGAAACAGACGTGCCGCGCCTGTGCCATCCCAAAGATATTCTGGAAAAAGCCGAAGCACGTCTGTCTCCATCGCAGCGGGATCTGGAGATGGAACAGATTATGGATCCGCTTGAAAAGGCCATGGAACTAACTCCGATTCTGGCTGAACTGGGCTACAACGAAGCCTATTCTTTCAACGGCCTGCTTCAGGTGACTACCGACGGTGGGCCTTCCATCGGCGAAAGCCAGAAGGTACGCGGCCTTTGGTATGCCGTCGCCATTTGGGTAAAGGACGCACCCGGCATGGCGAAGCTGCTGGTTGACTGGATGACTGATGGGCGAACGGAAATCGATCACAACTCAATTGATTACGCCCGTTTCTACAACTTCCAGACAGACACCAAGTTCATAGAAGAGCGTTGCACTGAAACCGCACAGAAAATATACACTCCGGCCGTGCATCCGCGCGAGCCGTTTGCCGGGGGCAGGGGTGTTCGCCGCTCACCGTTCTATGAACGTGAAGTGGAACTCGGCGGCTATTTCATGGAACTGGGTGGCTGGGAGCGCGCCCACGGCTACGCATCCAACGAACACCTCCTGGAGAAATACGCAAACCAGGTTCCGGTTCGTGAAAACGAATGGGATAATCGCCACTTCTGGCGTGTGTCGAATGCAGAACACCTGGAGATGAGTGCCAATGTCGGCATGGTGAACCTGTCGCATTTTGCCATGTATGACGTTGCCGGACCTGACCACGTGGCATTTATGGAATACCTCTGTGCTGCCAAGGTTGGCGGTGACAATCAGGTAGGCAAGGGGATCTACACCCACTTCCTTGATGAGAAAGGCATGGTCAAGGCTGATTTCACCGTGTTCCGCATGCAAGATCGCTTCCGCTTTGTCGATGGTGCGGATGCCGGTAATCGTGATTTCACCTATATGAAGCGTATGGCGGAAGATCACGGCTTCGACGTTGAGATTACGGATGTTACCAATGATTTCACAACCATCGGGCTTTGGGGGCCGAACGCGCGCGAGACCCTGCAAAAAGTGGTGGAAGACGCAGAAGCTCTGAGACCGGAAAACTTCCCGTTTGCGGCAATCAAGCAAATCCGCATCGGTGGCAAGAATGTCTCCGCATTCCGGATTTCCTATGTCGGTGAACAGGGTTGGGAATTGCACATGAAATACGAAGACGGCCTTGCGGTGTGGGATGCCATTCGCGAACAGGGCGTGATGCCGTTTGGTGTTGAAACTTATGCAAACACCCGTCGCATGGAAAAAAGCCTGCGGTTGCAGAACGCAGATTTGCTGACCGAATACAATCTGTATGAAGCAGATTTGGCCCGTCCGAAGGTCAAGGACGCGGATTTTGTCGGCAAGGAAGCGCACCTCGCATTCAAGGCAATGGATCACCAGGTAGCCACCCTTTGTACATTCGTGATGACGGAAAACACGGACCCAGAAGGTGTCGCCCGTTTTCCAGTCGGTACCCTGCCGATCATGGACAAGGACACCGGCGAAACTATAGTCGATAAGCTGGGACGGCGTTCATACACAACGTCAATTGCCTTCGGTCCGACCATAGGCAAGAACATCGCACTTGGGTATCTGCCTCACGATCTTGCTGTTAAGGGCAATACCTTCACTGTGGATTATATGGGTGAGACTTATCCGGTTGAAGTGGCAGGCGTGGGATACGAACCACTCTACGATCCGGAAAACCTTAAACCGAGAAGCTGATAACCCAACGCCGTTTCCGCTCCGAGGTGCACCACCGCCAGGCCCTTTTTGAAATGAGGGCGCAAGCCCGAATGCAAAAAAGGGCCTGGCGGTGAAAAATTTCGACAGGCGGAGCCTGCGATGACTTGAATTGCCGTTACCAATACCCCTACCGCAGAATTGCGCACAAGCGCAATCGCCTCTTCGAACAGACTGTGCCGAAGAGAGATTTCACGCTGTGCGCTTCCCAGAGGTTTGAGAGCGGTCATGGCGGTGCCTGCGCATCTCTGAACACCTCCTCCGGCGTCCGGAAGCCGAGTGCCTTGCGCGGCCGTGCGTTGAGCAGATCCTCCACCGCCTGGACCTCGGCATCGGTCACAGACCGGAAATCCGTGCCTTTCGGCAAATACTGGCGGACCAGTCCATTGGTGTGTTCATTCAGCCCGCGCTCCCATGAGTGGTAGGGCCGGGCAAAATAGAACTTGGCATCAAGCGCCTTGGACAGGCTGCTGTGGCCAGCGAATTCCTTACCGTTGTCCGCAGTGATCGTGTGAACCAGGTGCCGATCTGCCTCCAGCCGGCGTCTGAGCGCAGCTCCGACATCTTCGGCCGTTTTCCTGTCGAGCCGTACCAGTCGGGTCATCTTCGAGGCGCGGTCCACCGCCGAAACCACTGCGCCGCTTTGACCCGCTCCAACGATCGTGTCCACCTCCCAGTCACCGATCCGCAACTTCTGTTCGACGATCGCGGGCCGCTCACTGATATCGACACGACCGGGAATGCGTCCTCGCCCGGCGTGCCGGCCGCCGCGCCAATTCGGTTTCTTCCCACGCCGCCGCAGACGTTTGTAAAGGCTGCCACCGGCCCTGCGGTCCGCGCGGACGTATTCGTAGATCCGCATCCGCCCCACCATGGCTTGGCCTTCCCGACGAAACCGACCCTAAATTTGCTCTGGGCTCCAGCCAGCCGCCAACTTCTCCTCGACCAATTGCCACAGGGCGGGTGTCATCTTCCTTGGCACCGATGACGCCCTGTGGCGGCGCTCTGTCGCCTTGTTATGGGCCTGTTTGTACCGGTAGCCCCGGCCGCCGCTGTTGCGCTGCATCTCTCGACGGATTGTCGTGTGATGGCGTCCGAGCTCACGCCCAATGTCTCTCTGCGAGAGGCCGCTTTTCTTCAACCCCCAAATCTGGCAACGTTCATCTTGGGTCAGGTGGTGGTAGCCGCGAGGCATAGGCGAATCTCCTTCTACAAGATTCTCGCCATCGCCTGGCCCGCCCGCAAGGAAGAATGCTCATCACGCTGCCGTTTTCACTGGTGCACTTCGGAATGGCACGGGGGTTATGAAAGGTTGTGACGGGGGCAAGATATACCTCAGACTATCTCATGCCCCCGTCACGCCCAACCCGACCAATGGCGGGTTAACCCCGGAATTTGCTGACAATTGCGGGCGGATTTTCAAACCGCACCGTTTCGTTAGAGCGTGTTCGCATCACGTGAATTCACAGCCGACTGCCCTGAAGAAATTCCGGCACTCCATTGGCGTGAACATATGGCAGACCTCTCCGATTGCCTTCCAGACATCATCGAAGGTTCTGGCGCCTGCCTTCCTCAGATGAGCCTTGAGCTTCGAAAAGGCCATTTCAATGGCATTGAGATCTGGGGAATATTTCGGCAGGAACAAAAACCATGCGCCGATATCTCGCAAGATCTGCTCGGCTTTTTCGCTCTTGTGAGCGGCTAGGTGGTCAAGGATTACGACATCTCTCTTTTCCAGTTCTGGCGCCAACTGTGTCTCAACATAAATCTCAAAGATTTCTTTGGTCATGGCCCGGTCAATAACCCAGGGCGCAACCAGTCCATGACTGCGCAGGCCTGCGATAAGTGTCTGCTTCTTCCAGTGGCCATGAGGGACAAAATCTATGAGGCGCTCTCCTGTTGGGGCCCATCCAGTTTGCTTGGCCATTTTGGTGTTTGTGGACGTCTCATCAATGAAGACAAGTTTTTCAATCGACCGATTCAAAAACGGAACACGCCTTGTCTTCCAGAGTTCGCGGTCTTTTTTCACGTCGATGCGGTGTTGCTCCTTGGCATAAATAGTCTTTTTTTATGCGACAACCCGAAACTGCGCACAACATGCCAGACAGGCGAATGATGGACATTGAGGTTGAATTTTTCGTTCAGCTCCGCACAAAGCTTACGGATTGTAATGTCCTTTTGTTCATCAACCCGTTTTCGAAGCCAGTCTTTATAGGGTGAAAGCTTGCCATGGCCTGTTTTTCCCGGGTTATGTTTTGGAGCAAGCGAGCCAGTTTCACGTTTCAACTTCACCATATCATTCACAAATTTGACGGAGACTTTGAAATGGGCAGCCGTTCCACGATGAGTGTGGCCTTCTTCTACATGAGCTACAACACGTTTACGCAATTCAATCGGATGGGGCTTGGGCATTGAAAATCCTTGGCTTCGAACCGAATCAGGTCACCCCAATCAGAATCATATTCGCGCACGGAAAGAAACTGAATCTACTCGACACAAACACGCTCTAGCCAATTCCACAAAGTTTTTTTGTCCGACGGTCAAAGTCAAAGTGGCGACGGTTGTTGCCAAAAAGCAGATATTGCAACGGCATTTATCCAGACCAACGTTTGCCGATAGGATGCAAAGCCAGAACGTTTAGGTCTTATTGCCGGTTGAAACCCGTGGTTTTCGGTGTATTGCCGCATAAATTGCCCCGCGAAAATGTATCGCCCCGTGTCTGATAATCCTCGCAGTCTACCGATATTTTCGGCATTGATTGGGAAAGGCTGCGACTTTCGAATGTTTTTCCTGTGGCAAGAATAAGGCAGGCTTACAAAATTTGTGATTGGATGGATGGTTGTAAGTCTATGTATCTTAACTAAGAATCGGAAAACAACCTGGACGTGATCAATTCTGATACGTTAGAGGTTCCATTCAGGCGAGAGAGAAACTATGTTGTCTTTTTCAGCTGGAAGTAGGGGCGTATTTCAGTGGGTGTGTTGTTTGAGTTGATAAAGCGTTTCACCAGGGGCGGTGGATTACTGTTTCTCGTGACGATAATTCTCGCCCATGGCGTAACCCTTCCTGCTGTTGGCAAGCAATTGCCACCTGGCCTGGCGCCCTACATTGTTGTCGATGCTGCGAATGACAAGGTTCTTTACCGCAACAACGCATACCTTCGCTGGGCTCCCGCATCGCTTACGAAGCTGATGACTGCATACACCGTATTTCGTGCAATTAAACCGGATCATCTTGAGATGAATTCTCCGGTTCGCATATCCGAAACAGCACTTTCACAACCCCCGTCGAAAATGGGCCTTCCGATCGGAACCATCATGACCATCGAAAGTGCGTTGAAAATAATCATGGTCAAGTCAGCAAATGATGTGTCGGTTGCACTGGGCGAGGCTGTCGCTGGTTCAGAGGCAGAGTTCACCAGTATGATGAACGAGCATGCCAAACGGCTCGGCATGACAGATTCCAATTTCGTGAACACGCACGGATTGCACGATCCCGAACAATACACGACCGCCAGGGACATGGCCATTCTTGCGCTGGCAGTCGGACGTGAATTTCCGCAATATGCGGGCTTTTTCGATATTCCGGCCTTACGGGTGGTCGGGCGTCGCCTGCGAAACCACAACGCCCTTTTGCGGCTTTTCGAGGGTACAGACGGCATGAAGACCGGTTACGTATGTGCATCCGGCTACAATGTAATCGTTCGTACCAAACGCAAGGGAAGGAAGCTTGTAGCTGTTGTTATGGGGCATACCTCAGGCCTGAAACGCTCGGTTGCGGCGGCAGAACTTCTGACCGGTGGATTTCAGACGGATGCCAGGGATATCGAGTTGACCCTGGATACCTTGGCTAAGCCTGATTGGGTGTCCGATGAGCCGGAAGATGTAACCCGTTATGTCTGTCCCAGAAAGTTTCGTAACCAGCGTTATTTACGGAACAAAAACAAGAAGAAGAAGCTTGCAAGCCAGAAGATGTTCAAATCTGCAGATGGCACCTCTGTCGTCGATCCTGACCAGAAATTGTCAAGTTCTCCAGTTGAATTGCCGATCCCGACGAAGCGCCCGTTCAAGAAGTTTGTGGCAGCAGCTTCAGCAGCAGTTTCGCTGATACCTGAAAAAGCACCAAGAGACACACAACAACAGGGTTCCACAGACCAGCCGCTCACCCTTCGACAAAAGGCGAAACTCTACCTTAAACCCAGAAGTGATTTGAGGGCAGATGTGAGGGTGCATCTGGGTGGGGGCATTGGCCCGAACCCGTTTGGGCTTAAACATACCAATGGGGGCGTTTATAAATCGCAGATACCGGTGCCCCAACAGCTTCCGACACTTGATAATTAGTCTGTCGAAGAATAAAGAATAAGTCTGCCTGTTCCCGAACCGGCAGACAACCCAATCATTTTCCGGAGCAAGACCATGGGCATTATTGCCGACAACCTTTCGCGTGTGAAACCTTCCGCTACTATTGCCGTTTCCCAAAAAGCCAGAGAGCTTAAGGCAGCAGGCCGCGATGTTATTGGACTGGGAGCTGGAGAACCGGACTTTGACACCCCGGACAACATCAAGGCAGCGGCTGTAGAGGCCATAGGCCGTGGCGAAACCAAATATACAGCTGTACCGGGCATCATCGAGTTGCGCGAGGCAATCGCTGCAAAATTCAAACGTGAAAACGGTCTTGAATATACCCCGGAACAGATTATAGCCACCACCGGCGGCAAGCAGGTGCTTTACAATTCATTTGCCGCAACGCTTAATCCCGGTGATGAGGTTCTGATACCAGCGCCCTACTGGGTGAGTTATCCTGACATGGTTCTGTTGAACGGTGGTGAACCGAAATTTATTGATGCCACGCTTGAAAACAACTTCAAGATAACCGGTGATCAGCTTGAGGCTGCCATTACCGAAAAAACCAAGTGGCTGATCTTCAACTCACCATCCAATCCATCCGGTGCTGCCTATAGCCGCGATGAACTCAAGGCACTGACAGATGTGCTGATGCGCCATCCGCATGTCTGGGTGCTCACGGACGACATGTATGAGCACCTCTGTTATGGCGATTTTGAATTTGTCACACCGGTTCAGGTGGAGCCGGAATTGTATGACCGCACGCTCACCATGAATGGTGTTTCAAAAGCCTATGCGATGACCGGCTGGCGAATTGGCTATTGTGCCGGGCCCATGGAACTGATCAAGGGTATGAATCTGGTTCAGGGACAGTCAACTTCGGGCACATGTTCCATCGCACAATGGGCGGCTGTTGAAGCTCTGAATGGTCCTCAGGATTTTATCGACGAACGCCGTAAGGTTTTTGAAGAGCGCCGTGATCTGGTTGTCTCGATGCTGAATCAGGCGACCGGCATCAAGTGTCCGAAACCGGAGGGAGCTTTTTACGTTTATCCGTCCTGTGAAGGCCTGATCGGAAAAGCGACGGAAAGTGGAAAAACCATTGAAACTGACGAGGATTTCGTTACCGAATTGCTAGAAGCAGAAGGGGTCGCGGTTGTTCACGGCAGTGCGTTCGGGCTGGGCCCCAATTTCCGGATTTCGTATGCAACATCGACGGAAGCATTGACCGAAGCATGCACCAGAATACAGCGGTTTTGTGCAAGTCTGGTCTAGTTTTTAACGTATCGGAAGCGTGAATGCCCGAGCCTATCGGGCATTCCATCTATTGCAAAAATGACACGGATTGGGGAAAAATCCGGATATTAACCATGAATCCGATCACTTTGATGGTGAAATGCGGAAATTTATTTGCATTCTCGGGGGTTTAGTCTAGTCATATCTGAGGTGCAGGCGTCGAGTCTGGAAAACAAAGAAATAACCAGACTGGTTTGGGTGGTTTAGGTTTGAAGCGCGTTCTTTCTACATTGGCATGTGTAGCTGGCATTTTGTGCTATTGTTTTGTTGCAAATGCTGCAGATTTGCTCGACCCTACTCCGGTTGCTGAGCAGATTGATCCAAACCCAAGTCCTGCGACTTCTGTTGATGCCCTGAATTTCGAATTCAGTGTGCTTGGCGGATCCTTCGATCGTAATGTGCTGGGATCCGCATCCAACATCATGTTCACGACATCGCTAGCGACACCCATTCCGTATTTTGAACGTTTCGGTGCTCAAATCGATGCCGCGGCTGGTGTGTATGACGGTGATTTTAACAGTGCGGCGGCAGGACTTCATCTGTTCTGGCGGGATTCATCGCGCGGCATGATCGGAATTTACGGCGACTGGGCCTATGTTGATCCGGAACACGCAGGTCGTCTGGCAGGCGAGTTTGCGGTCTACAATGGTCGCTGGACACTGGATGTTCTGGCCGGAATCCAGTTCGGGCAGCATGTCTTTACCGAGTTCATAGACGAAGTGGACCTGTCCTATTATTTTACCGACAATACGCGTGGTTCCATCGGGCACCGGCTGACGTCACGCGGCCATGTTGGCAATGTTTCGTTTGAACATCTGATGACCGACCAGGGTTGGGATGGCTGGAGTGTGTTTGGCGAGTTTGAGGCTGGTGAAGACAACTATGTCGGCGGATGGGGCGGTGTGCGCTATTCTATGGGCAGTACAGCAAATACCCTCATCGACAGGGACCGGCGTTCGAGCGTACAGGTTCGCATTCCGCGTAACATAGCCAGTGTAACGCAGTGTGGTGATTTGGATGTGCCAAGGCCATCGACTTTCTGGCGGGCTGAAATGAGCAATCTCTGTGCGTCAGAGGACGAAATCAACCGCCTGTCATCCACGGGGGCATTGCCAAACAGTAATTTTCCGTACCGGACCGGCTAACGCGAATGTGAGGCGAGTTTTGTTGCCTTTCAGGCTTTTAGCCTGAAAATGCGCGCAATGTTCCATAAATTTCATTTAGAGATAGTGATAAGATGTCAGGCAAAAGAAATTTCATAAAACCTTCGTGGCACCTGCCGGAAAATACAGCAACGTCAGAATCGGCTTTTTTCAACAGACGTGAAATCATCAAGGGTTTTGGTCTCGGCGGACTTTCCCTGGCTGCGTCTGGCATGCTGCCTTCTGCCGGGTTTGCTTCAGAGGAAGATCCAAGCGCCGGACTTTATCCTGTACCGCGCAATGAGGCCTACACACTGGAACGGCCGATTACGCCTGAGAGTATCAATACCAAATACAACAATTTCTATGAGTTCGGCTCACACAAACAGATTTATTCAGCGGCCCAGGCGCTCAAAATCAGACCCTGGGAAATAGTCATTGATGGCGAGATCGAAAAACCGATCACAATCGGCATTGATGATCTGTTGAAGAAAATGCCATTGGAGGAACGTCTTTACCGGCACCGTTGCGTCGAGGCCTGGTCAATGCGGGTGCCCTGGTCAGGCTTTGAGTTGTCGCATCTTGTCGAAATGGCCAAACCGACTTCCGATGCGAAATATGTGCGCTTTGAAACTTTCAACGATCCCTCCATTGCCCCGGGGCAAAAGCAGTTCTGGTATCCGTGGCCCTATGTTGAGGGCGTCACCATTGAGGAGGCGATGAACGAACTCACGTTTATGGTCACCGGTGCTTATGGAAAACCGGTTGCCAAACAGATGGGCGCGCCGTTGCGTCTTGCTCTGCCATGGAAGTATGGTTTCAAATCGATCAAGTCGATTTCCAAAATCAGCTTTACAAAAGAACGCCCCGTAAGCTTTTGGGAAGAGTTGGCAGCAAACGAATACGGTTTCTGGGCCAATGTTAACCCAGAGGTCAATCATCCGCGATGGAGCCAGGCAACCGAAAAGGACCTGGAAACGGGAAAACGCATTCCAACAGTGTTGTACAACGGTTACGGCGAACAGGTGGCCAGCTTGTATGAGGGACTGGAAGGTGAAGAGTTGTTCAAATAAGCGCCCGGCGAAGGCTGTACTTGGACAAATTGCTCTCAAAAAAAGCCGGGCCTCGGCCCGGCTGAGTAAAAAAGAAGGTACCCATAAAACTTTACCTTCAAGAGGGTAACAGTTGGTGTTCGCGATTTGTCGGGAGGAGAAAAAAACAAAACCGAATCAGCCAACTCCTTCCATTGTTTATCAGATTTGGTTTTAAACAATCGCATGTTTGAATAAGAGCCAAATATTCACAAAAATTACCAATATTTCACACATCTAATTCCGCCGTTTCCGCTCCGAGGTGCACCACCGCCAGGCCCTTTTTGAAATGAGGGCGCAAGCCCGAATGCAAAAAAGGGCCTGGCGGTGAAAAATTTCGACAGGCGGAGCCTGCGATGACTTGAATTGCCGTTACCAATACCCCTACCGCAGAATTGCGCACAAGCGCAATCGCCTCTTCGAACAGACTGTGCCGAAGAGAGATTTCACGCTGTGCGCTTCCCAGAGGTTTGAGAGCGGTCATGGCGGTGCCTGCGCATCTCTGAACACCTCCTCCGGCGTCCGGAAGCCGAGTGCCTTGCGCGGCCGTGCGTTGAGCAGATCCTCCACCGCCTGGACCTCGGCATCGGTCACAGACCGGAAATCCGTGCCTTTCGGCAAATACTGGCGGACCAGTCCATTGGTGTGTTCATTCAGCCCGCGCTCCCATGAGTGGTAGGGCCGGGCAAAATAGAACTTGGCATCAAGCGCCTTGGACAGGCTGCTGTGGCCAGCGAATTCCTTACCGTTGTCCGCAGTGATCGTGTGAACCAGGTGCCGATCTGCCTCCAGCCGGCGTCTGAGCGCAGCTCCGACATCTTCGGCCGTTTTCCTGTCGAGCCGTACCAGTCGGGTCATCTTCGAGGCGCGGTCCACCGCCGAAACCACTGCGCCGCTTTGACCCGCTCCAACGATCGTGTCCACCTCCCAGTCACCGATCCGCAACTTCTGTTCGACGATCGCGGGCCGCTCACTGATATCGACACGACCGGGAATGCGTCCTCGCCCGGCGTGCCGGCCGCCGCGCCAATTCGGTTTCTTCCCACGCCGCCGCAGACGTTTGTAAAGGCTGCCACCGGCCCTGCGGTCCGCGCGGACGTATTCGTAGATCCGCATCCGCCCCACCATGGCTTGGCCTTCCCGACGAAACCGACCCTAAATTTGCTCTGGGCTCCAGCCAGCCGCCAACTTCTCCTCGACCAATTGCCACAGGGCGGGTGTCATCTTCCTTGGCACCGATGACGCCCTGTGGCGGCGCTCTGTCGCCTTGTTATGGGCCTGTTTGTACCGGTAGCCCCGGCCGCCGCTGTTGCGCTGCATCTCTCGACGGATTGTCGTGTGATGGCGTCCGAGCTCACGCCCAATGTCTCTCTGCGAGAGGCCGCTTTTCTTCAACCCCCAAATCTGGCAACGTTCATCTTGGGTCAGGTGGTGGTAGCCGCGAGGCATAGGCGAATCTCCTTCTACAAGATTCTCGCCATCGCCTGGCCCGCCCGCAAGGAAGAATGCTCATCACGCTGCCGTTTTCACTGGTGCACTTCGGAATGGCACGGGGGTTCGATTTTTTTGCAAAAATATCACAATTTTATTCATTAACTGCGCGGAAAATAGTTTCACTGGTCATCAAATCGAGGCGCGCGCCCCCGCCATTTTTGAAGAAAGTAATCTCTTTTTCGGATTCGCGCCCTGCTTTTGCGGTGCAGATTTCATAAAAATCGCCCCGGATATCATCGGCGGAAATCACACCTGCTTGTAGCGGTATCTCAATTTCGCCGATATGACCCAGCGTGGTCTCGCGGGAATCGACGAAAATGCTGGATTTGACAAGTAATCCATCGTCGGCTTCACGCATGTCCGGTTTAAATGCTCCAATAAGGTCTACATGGGTGCCGGGTTTTATCCAGTCCCCGAACAGTATCGGCGTGGTGGTCATGGTAGCCGTAGTGATAATGTCTGACTGGCCGCAGGCAGTTTCCAGGTCACCGGCAACTTCAATGCCGCCAATCGAGGCAGACATGGTCTCGGCCAGTTTCTCTGCTTTTTCGATTGATCGGTTCCAGATCAAGAAACGGTCAATGGAAGGGAAGACTTCTGCATAGGCTTCCAGGATTGTTGCAGCGACTGTTCCCGCACCCACCATGAGGTGGGTTTTTGGTTCCGGGTTCGCCAGCGAGCGGGCACCAAGGACGGAATCTCCGGCGGTTTTCCACTTTGTCACGAGGATGCCATCGATCACCGCTTTCAAGGCGCCGTACTTGTCCTCGAACAACAAGACACCCCCCTGAATTGACGGAAGAGGCGGTGCCAATTGTGTGTTCTGCGGAAATACGCTCATGGACTTCAAGGCCATGCCAAGACCTGGAATCCAGGCGCCACGGCTAAGCAATGCATTCGGCGCTGCCTGAAGCAGCAAATCTCCCACTTCTGCCTTGGGCAATTGATGTCCGGCATGAATTGCATCCGCGATCATGTTCCAGTTCAGCAGGTGGTCAGCATCGTTAAAGGAAATCGTTTGCACGTTTTCGATCCTCAATATTTCCAGTGGCGGGCCTTGGAAATGAGAAAGTCACGGAAAACCTTTAGTTTAGCAGTGTTTCTCAGTTCGCCGGGATAGCAGAAAAAGGTATCAAATTCGGGCACTTCGGTCTGAGGGAACAGTTGAACCAGTGCGTGCCTGTCTTCAACGATGTAATCCGGCAAAACACAGATGCCTTGTCCTTCTTCACAGACGCGCCGCAGGGCCCGCAGGTTGTTAACCAGGAAGGAGGCTTCTCTCTTTCTTCCACCATCCATCCCTGCGGTGAGTAGCCAGTTGACGCCAATGAGGTAATGGGGTGCATTTTCGCCATAGGCAATAATGCGGTGGTTATCCAGATCATCCAGTGTCTCGGGTTGGCCGTAATTTTTGATGTAGCCGGGGGATGCATAAACATGCAGATGCACGGTAAACAGCCGCCGTTGAATGAGATCCGGATTGGTAGGTTGCCGCAGGCGGATGGCGCAATCTGCTTCCCTTGTAATAAGATCCAGCTCCTGATCTGCAAGGATAAGTTCCAGCTGTACCTCCGGATACAATTCCAGAAATTCGTGAATTCGGGTAATCAGCCAACCCGAGCCCAGTCCAACAGTTGTCGTGACCTTCAACCTGCCTTCCGGCTTTTCCTTTGAATCCACAAGCTTTGCCTGGACGGAATCAAGTTTCAGGAGCACGTCGTGTGCTGTTGCATAGAGGGTTTCCCCCTGTTCTGTCATCACAAGACCACGTGCGTGTCGGTGAAAAAGGGGCACTTTCAAATCGCCTTCTAGGCTGCTTACCTGCCGCGAGATTGCCGATTGGCTCAGATTGAGCTTGTCAGCGGCGTGGGTAAAGCTGCCAGCTTCGGCAACCGCATGAAAGATCCGCAATTTATCCCAATCCATGATCCCCTCCCAGAAATCAAAGTGTTTATCTGTTTGCCATGGCCGGCTGTGGGTTGCAACCGGGCCAGAGTGCCGTTCACGTTCCCGATTCGGCCGACTTTAGAGCGTGTTCGCATCACGTGAATTCACAGCCGACTGCCCTGAAGAAATTCCGGCACTCCATTGGCGTGAACATATGGCAGACCTCTCCGATTGCCTTCCAGACATCATCGAAGGTTCTGGCGCCTGCCTTCCTCAGATGAGCCTTGAGCTTCGAAAAGGCCATTTCAATGGCATTGAGATCTGGGGAATATTTCGGCAGGAACAAAAACCATGCGCCGATATCTCGCAAGATCTGCTCGGCTTTTTCGCTCTTGTGAGCGGCTAGGTGGTCAAGGATTACGACATCTCTCTTTTCCAGTTCTGGCGCCAACTGTGTCTCAACATAAATCTCAAAGATTTCTTTGGTCATGGCCCGGTCAATAACCCAGGGCGCAACCAGTCCATGACTGCGCAGGCCTGCGATAAGTGTCTGCTTCTTCCAGTGGCCATGAGGGACAAAATCTATGAGGCGCTCTCCTGTTGGGGCCCATCCAGTTTGCTTGGCCATTTTGGTGTTTGTGGACGTCTCATCAATGAAGACAAGTTTTTCAATCGACCGATTCAAAAACGGAACACGCCTTGTCTTCCAGAGTTCGCGGTCTTTTTTCACGTCGATGCGGTGTTGCTCCTTGGCATAAATAGTCTTTTTTTATGCGACAACCCGAAACTGCGCACAACATGCCAGACAGGCGAATGATGGACATTGAGGTTGAATTTTTCGTTCAGCTCCGCACAAAGCTTACGGATTGTAATGTCCTTTTGTTCATCAACCCGTTTTCGAAGCCAGTCTTTATAGGGTGAAAGCTTGCCATGGCCTGTTTTTCCCGGGTTATGTTTTGGAGCAAGCGAGCCAGTTTCACGTTTCAACTTCACCATATCATTCACAAATTTGACGGAGACTTTGAAATGGGCAGCCGTTCCACGATGAGTGTGGCCTTCTTCTACATGAGCTACAACACGTTTACGCAATTCAATCGGATGGGGCTTGGGCATTGAAAATCCTTGGCTTCGAACCGAATCAGGTCACCCCAATCAGAATCATATTCGCGCACGGAAAGAAACTGAATCTACTCGACACAAACACGCTCTAATACCGATCTGGTAAGCTTCGATTGTGTCTCTTTGTTGCCAATCAAAATGTGACAGGCTGCTTCAGTTGCGCCGGAAAACCACGTTAACTGCGCCTGCAACCAGGTGGTTATTTCAGTCCGGGCAGCAAATTATGAGTGGTCCGTGCAATTCCTACTCGGCCGCCTCACTCACCGATTCCAATTCCGCAAGATACTTCTCGGCCTCAAGTGCTGCCATACAGCCCATGCCTGCTGCGGTGACTGCCTGCCGATAAATGTCGTCGGTAATGTCACCGGCTGCATATACACCGGGAACTTCTGTTGCTGTTGAATCCGGCGCAGTCCACAAATAACCTGAATCCTTTTTCTTCAGCTTGTCCTCAAACAACTCGGTTTGCGGCGCATGGCCGATTGCAATGAAAACGCCATGGGTATCGTGTTCGGTAATTTCACCGGTTTTGGTGCTGCGTATGCGCACGCCCGTAACGGACGGGGGGACACCCTGTTCACCGGTTATCTCTGCCAGCTCGCTGTCCCACAGAATTTCGATGTTTTGCTTTGCAAACACACGTTGTTGCAGAATTTTTTCCGCCCGGAATTCATCTCTTCGGTGCACAATCGTAACCTTTGAAGCGAGATTGGAAAGGTAGAGGGCCTCTTCGATTGCGGTATTTCCGCCACCGATGACAAATACCTCCTTGCCACGGTAGAAAAATCCGTCACAGGTTGCACAGGCAGAAACACCAAAGCCCATGAAAGTCTGTTCGGATTCCAGGCCCAGCCATTTGGCTTTCGCGCCGGTGCAGATTACCAATGTGTCGCCGGTATATACCTGGCCGGAGTCTCCGACCGCTCGAAACGGCCGTTGGTTGAGGTCGACTTCGGTGATGTGATCGTTGACAATATTGGCACCGACATTGCTTGCCTGAGCCAGCATCTGTTCCATCATCCACGGCCCTTGCACTGCCTCGGCATAGCCGGGATAGTTTTCGACCTCGGTAGTGATCATCAACTGGCCGCCTTGTTCTAGGCCTGCAACCAGGGTCGGTTCCAGCAGCGCCCGTGCACCGTAAATGGCTGCGGTATACCCGGCAGGCCCGGAACCAATGATAAGCATTTTGGTATGTTTCGGTGTCATGTTTTCGTCGTTTTCGCTGTGTCTCTGTGTAGCTTATCAGATAACAATTGCACTGTGCCGATTACAAGGGGAAGTGGTGATTGGCGCACAGATTTTGAGCTTGTAAATCACGATTGCTTGATTACTGTTGCCGAATGATCAGGGACCTTTCCTACAGTTCTTTCATAATGGGTTGGCTCGTTGCATTTGCCGGATTTGCAGCGTCTTTTGCCGTTGTGTTGCAGGGATTGGGTGCTGTGGGGGCAAGTCAGGAGCAGGCGGCTTCCGGCCTCATGGTTCTGGCAATTGCGATGGGTCTTTGCGGCATTATTCTTAGTGTACTCAGCCGAATTCCTGTCAGTATCGCCTGGTCTACACCCGGCGCTGCACTGCTGGTTTCGACCGGGACTGTAGATGGCGGGTTTCCTGTCGCTGTGGGCGCTTTCATCATCTGTGCTGTCGCGATCATCATTTCCGGGCTTTGGCGGCCGCTGGCCCGGGCAATCGATCTCATCCCGATGCCTCTGGCCAATGCCATGCTGGCAGGAATTCTGGTTGGCCTCTGCCTTGCTCCGTTCAAGGCAATTGCGTTTGATCCCTTGCTTGGTCTGCCGATATTCCTTGCCTGGGTGCTGGTTGGAGCCTGGAACCGGCTGCTTGCGGTGCCGGCTGCGCTTGTCGCGTTCATTCTGGTTCTGATTTTCGGGATAGATGTGCCGGAAGGCGGCCTGGCAAGCGTTACCAGTTCCTTGATACCGGAATTAATCTGGGTGCCGCCTAGTTTTTCGCTGGCCGGATTTACCAATATTGCCCTGCCGTTGTTTATCGTTACCATGGCTTCACAAAACATTCCCGGAATTGCAGTGCTGAAGAGCAACGGATATGAAGTCCAGTCCGGCAAGTGGTTTTCTGTGACCGGGCTGTTTTCTCTTCTGAGTGCACCCTTTGGAGGCCATGCGGTGAACCTTGCCGCCATCACAGCGGCCATGTGTGCCGGGGAAGATGCCCATCCCGACAAGGACAAACGATATTGGTCTGCAATTGTGGCTGGTTTCGGATATATTTTGTTTGGACTTTTTGCCGGTGCTGTTGCTGCATTCGTTAGCCTGGCGCCAAGCATACTGATCGAGGCAGTGGCCGGTCTGGCGTTGATCGGCGCGTTCAGCATGGCTGCCAAGTCGGCGCTGGCGGAAGATGGAACCAGAGAGGCTGCGGCAGTAACGTTCCTGCTGACTGCCTCCGGGATCAGCATATTCGGAATTTCCGGTGCGTTCTGGGGGCTGCTCGCCGGAGGTCTGGTAATGTTGGTCAAGCAGCTTGCAAGCAAAGCCGCAGACAAAAGTTGAGGTTTGCGATCAGCCTCGGTTGGTGCTAGATCATCGCCAGTTCAATCCTGCGGGCAATCTCCCTAATGACCCAAGTTAACATTGTATGTATCAAGTGGGGTACAAAGTTCCCGCCGTATTACGTCAATCGGCTTTATGCAGGCGTTGCCCGCAGCATGAGCCGCCCTTTCCGCTTCATATGTTTTACCGAGCAGCCGGAAGGAATTCGGGAAGAAGTGGAAATACATCCACTGCCTGTCGTGCCGTTTGAAGACGAGATGGTAACCGCAATGACCACCGGAAAACGCCGGGGGGCGTGGCGGAAAGTCACCATGATGAAACCGTGGGAGGTGGGACTGGAGGGTCCGACACTGGTTATGGATCTGGATGTGATAGTCGTGGGACCGCTTGACGATTTGTTTGACTACAAGCCTGGAAAATTGTGCATGGGACGCGAATGGCGTTACCGTTATCATCCACTTCAACCGGTCGGCGGTCACGGCTCCGTCTACAAGTTCGAACCGGGCAGACACGATTATCTATATACGGATTTTGAAGATGATATTGATGCTTCACTTTCCTATCGCGGCGAACAGAAATACATTTCCATGACCGCTCACAAACGCGGTGAACTTGAGTATTTCCCCGATGGTTGGATCGGTTCGTTCAAACGCCAGGCAATTCCCATGGTGCCGTTAAATCTCATCATGGAGCCGAAAATTCCAAGGAAATGCCGCGTCTTGTGTTTTCACGGTGACCCCAAAATGGAAGAGGCACTTGTTGGTGCCGGCAGCAAATTGAAGTACCGCACAAAGCCGGCAAACTGGCTGCGTGAACTCTGGCTGGAACAACACGAACAGGACTGGATGCCCTAGGCGCCTGTAATTTCCCAGACCTGGTCAAACACCTCACGAACCCGAAACCCGGAATTCTGCCCGAGGCCCTGGGCAGCGATGGTAAGCGTGTCCCTGATTTCTTCGGTGGATGAGCCTGGCCACTTCTGTTTGATGTAGTTTTTCTCCCGATCCGAACGGTTCTTGTTGTTCGCCAACCAAAGGCGGGCCCGAATGGCAAGCGGCAAGGATGTAGGCAATTCACCTGAGGAAAATGCCAGTTCGTCTATGGTTTCAAGGATCGAACGCGTAGCGGTTTTGCCCGAGAGATTGGCGAAAAACTGTTCCTGGAATTTCGTAATCCTCTGTCGTGGGGGCTTGTTCAGGTTTTCGGCAATATGGCTCTTGAGTGCTGCCTCAGTTTTTACGATTGGGGCAAAAGCCCTCATAACATCAGTTTCGTGATGCTCGTCCGGATGCGGTGAGTACATCACATGTTTCTTGCCCATGATTGCTGCTTCTATGCCAGTCGTACAACCATGATGGATCATCATATCTGATGCTAGTATCCAGGGGCTCGCAACACCTTCATTGGAAACCAGGATACGATCTTGTCCGGCAAAAGTTTCCTCCCAGAACGAAACTGTCTCGGAAGGGTGTGGTCGAATGATGATCCGGTGATCAGGAAACCATTTTGCCAGTTTGGGCAGCACTTCTATGAAGGCGGCCAGATTGGGTTTCCCCTCATCAAAGATTTTGGCCATACGGGCTTCAACTTGCGAATAGGATTGTTTTTGGCCCCGGATTTGCTTTTGTACGAACGCATCGCCCCGTGCGTGAATGATGCCGCCAAAATTCGAATTGAACAGTATGAACTTTCCGTGGGTCTCCAATATTTTCTGGCAATGCGCATCATAGAACGGCTGAAAAACTTTCCGCCAAACGTCTGTGCGTATCAATCCGGTAGTTTTGAACTTGTTTGCATGTGACGGAAATAAACTGGACGCATGTTCTTTTACAATGTCTGAAATACAAAGCCAGCGATCGCACGCATCCAGAGTTTCCTCAGCGAGTCGAACTGACAGAAACTGTTCCGGTGATCCGTAATACCCGGTGCTTTCCTCATCCAGAACAACCACCTTGTGGCCCAGTCTCTTGAACCTTTGCGGTTTTCCATGGCGCGCGGTTCCGAGACTTTTGTCAAAAATCACACCTGGTGGCAGGGCAGGTGCCAATCTGCGGATCATGGTATCCTTGCCCAGCAACACCCGGTAACCGGATGACACCGCCTCAGCGCTTAGAACGATTCTGGACAGGAATTCGCGATGTTTAACCTCCACCGGAATGATAAGCCATGGGCTTGAACTCATTCGGTTCCGCCTTCTTTAAACAAAGTTTCAGCCAGTAGTTTGGCATTTTCTTCATAGTTGAAATCAGGCTGAAGCACAGCGTAAGCAATGTCACAAATTCCCCGGTGCGCATAGGTGCTGAGTTCATCAACTGCTGACCGGAGCAGTTCCTGATCAAATTGGAATTCTGCAATTTCCTGCCAGGTAAGTGTTTCGTCATACATAAACGAGCCTGGCAGATGGTTCCAGAACGTATTGCCGAATGCGATGACGGGTTTTCCCATTCGCAACGCCTCCCATCCAACGGTGCCGGATATCGTAGCCACCGCAAGGGAGTTGTCTGACAGGGGGAAAGTAGGGATTTCGCCTGCCAGGAATTTTGGACAGTCGGTCGAAAAATGCTTCCCCGCGCAAACGACCGGTCTGTTTGGGATTCTCTTTCACATAAATGGCAATGTCATCAGGAATCAGAATTCGAAGTTGCTCCAATGCCAATACCTGATCAGCATAATCACCTCCGAGTATATCGGTTGTCATTTCCGGCTGTAAGTGCAACGGGAAATATACATAACGCTCGTCTTCGGGTCGGTCTTTGAAAAATTTGGCGACATTCTTGAGGTAGCATTCATTTTCAACGGCTTTTTGCCAGCGGCCCATGTTGCGCTGAAAGTTTCTTCTGCGAACCCGGTTGGAAATTACGGTGAGCCCAAGACCGATAATAGTGCGTGCGCGGGCTTTGTGGGCAAACGCCTGTAATGATCGTTTCCTGATACTTTTTACGGAATTCATATAGAAAGGAGGGGCGTTGGGTCTGGAGATGTCGATCTCAAACGCTTCACCTTGTGTGGAAGACTTGAATGTGCCGAAGTCGTTCCAGTGATCGATCAGCCAGCTCTTGCCTTCGAACGGACTCTGAATGAAGATTCTTGTCTCTATGCCGAGCGCAATAGCTGTGTAGAAATTGACTACAGCCATCCCCTGATGCGGCACGTTGGAGTAGACTACAACGTCCGGTTTGTGCTTCAGCAACCAGTTACAGGCATCGTCAAATGCATGGGAAAACAGATGATTATAGTCACTCCAGTCATGAAAATTGATAAGGTGGGGTTCCTTGGGGAAACTCGCGCTTTTGTCATACGGATTGGCAAAAATGTGCGTAACGACATTAATACCTGATGCCTCCATCGTGGAGCAAGTCCGTCTGTCAAATCCGACCAGGGCAACCCGCTTGTTCTTCATGATGGCTTGTTCAGTCTTTCCAGTTGGAAGCGGTGCAATATCCGGGCAAACTCGAGATCTTCTCGCGTATCAATATCAACGGCTTGCAATTTCGTAAGGTAGGTCCCAGCAGTTTTATCACCAATCAATTTTCCGTTTTTCAGAATTGAGGCAACCTCAAAAAAATAAAATGCACCCGCATCGTGAATCATTTCCGGCAAGTCCTGGGATCGGCTAAGTTCGTGTTCAGACCAGTGGAAACCCAGGTAATCATTCTTGTCTTTGGTAAATGCACGGAGCGGATGAAAATCATAATCGCACACAGAAAGTACACAACTTGCAGCGGTGTTACAAATCTGATCATAGGCATTAATCAAATTTTCCACGGTAACCAAAGGGGCCGTGGGATACAGGCAATAGGCATAACCAGTTGTCGGTATTTTGGTCAATGTATCTTTGAGTACTTGTGCTGTGGTGGCAAAGTCGTCTGCCAGTTCTGCCGCACGGATAAATGGAACTTCTGCTCCATATTCTCTGGAAATATCTGCAATTTCCTTATCTTCTGTGCTGACAATAACCCTGGAAAACAAATTACTTGCAATAGCAGTTCCTATCGGCCAGGCAATAAGGGGCTTGCCATTGAACTCTATGATATTCTTGCGCGGGACGCGTTTGCTGCCTCCCCTGGCCGGAATTATGCAAATTGGTTTCTCTTGCATTTGTATCAACTGGTTGATTTGTATACTACCGTGTACGTTATAGTTAGAGCGTTACAGATGCCGACCAGAATTGTAAATGGCAGGAGCTTTTTTGTTTGCCCGTTAGAGTTTTATTTCGCGTCGATTCATCTTCAATCATGGGTGCTGGTCACGTTCAGCGTTGTTTGACATTGGCAAAGTCGCTGCACCGTCGCGGTATCGAGTGTATATTTGCATCCAGGAATTTACCGGGAAACAGGACTGACGAAATAAACCGGGCCGGATTCCAGGTTCTCTTGCTGGGTGGTCCGGTATCTGCGAACCCCGATAATCCATTTGAAATCAATCAGGAAGCCGATGCGCAAATGGTGTTGGATGCGCTGGCTGGCACGACTGTGGAGTGGGTGGTTGTTGATCACTACGGCCTCGACAACAATTGGGAGATCAAGCTCGCAAAAGAACTTGGAAATCCTCAGTTACTTGTGATTGATGATCTGGCAGACAGAAAGCACGCAAGTGACATCCTGCTGGACATGGCGCCGGCAAGACGTACTGCTGACTATGAAAACCTGGTACCTGCCGAAGCGATTATGTTGCTGGGGCTGGAATTTGCGCTGCTGCGAGCGGAGTTCGGGGTATTGCGTGCCCGGTCAGGAAAGCCAGGCAATCGCTGCGGTTCACCGGTGGAGATACTGGCAACCTTTGGAGGTGGCGATAATGCAGAGGCGGTTGCAATGGCCGTGGAGGCTTTTGAACAGTTTCAGATGAGCGTTCAGGCCAGCCTTACGCTCGTTGGCAAACTAGGCAAAGACCATGCAAAAAACTGCAATTTGCCAAACATCACATTCGTGGAACATGAACCGGATATGGCGAGCAGGATGCGACAGTCCGATATGATAATTAGTGCTGCGGGCGGCACCAGTTGGGAACGGTGCAGTCTGGGCATTCCGGGAGTTGTGTTGTGTCTTGCAGAAAATCAGAGGGAAAATTTCGCTGCGATAGATGAAGCGGGCGCCGGATTGTGTGTGAACAACAACACAGGTGAAATTCTCACAGCCATGAAGCGACTGCAAAATGAGCCGGAGCTGTATGCAGATATAGCCTGCAGGGCCTGGGAATTGTGCGATGCCAAGGGGGTGGACAGGGTCGTTTCGGTTATGTTGGCAAATACAGTCAGGCTCATTGCCGCAACTGACGAAGATACACGGTTTGTCTATGAAGCCAGATATGCTGGCGAAGCGCAGCATTATTACAAGAATCCCGTAAAACCTGAGTTTGAATCCCATCGCGCCTGGTTCAGTTCGGCCCTCGTAAATCCAGATTACGGACTGTATTGTGCCGTTCTGGGTGATGACAGGATTGGCCATGTCCGTTTCGATTACGAAAATCGTGATCGTCGAAGGGCGGAAGTTGGTATTGCACTGGCTCCGATCGCCCGCGGCAAAGGTCTTAGCCATGCCGTTCTACAGGTAGCGGTTGATTTTGCACGGGATGGCGGTGTTGAAATCTTTGATGCCGAGGTTCACGAAGACAATAAGGTTTCGCGGCTTGTATTTGAGCAGGCCGGGTTCGCGCTGGTGGAGAGACTTCCGGGACAGTTTCTGCATTACCAGCTCGGAAGCTTATGAATCAGCCCTTCGGCAATCGGTGTCCCGAATTCAATTGCGCTTGCCGCTGTTTTCCCCAGCAACTCCTTGTACCGCTCTGGTGCAAGACCCAGTCCGGGCCTGATGCAGCGGATATTGTCCCTGGTAAAGGGTTCGCCCGCCTTGATTTCAGCCACTGCATAAATTGAGCGGCGGAAAATCCGGTTTGCATCCTGAACAGAAGGCGCACCGCGAATACCATCGCCCAATGCCTGCCAGGCGCCGGCAGTTTCCTCGCATAAAGACTTTAGTTGTGGTGGTTCCATCGAGAACTCGGCATCTGCACCACCATCTGATCTGTCCAGCGTGAAATGTTTTTCAATGACACAGGCTCCCATCGCCGCTGCCGTGACCGCTGCGGTGTTGGAAAGTGTGTGATCCGACAATCCTACCAGGACATCGAATTTTTCGCGTAATTCCACCATCAACTTCAGGTTCGCCTGCTCAAGCGGCGTAGGATAGCCGCTGATACAGTGCAATAATATAATCTCGCCCGTCCCTGCATTTCGTGCAACATCCAGGGACTTTTCGATTTCATCCAACGTGGCAAGCCCGGTAGACATAATCATCGGCTTCCCGGTTGCCGCAACCCGTTCGACCAGAGGGATGTCTGTCATCTCAAACGAAGCGATCTTGTAAAGAGGTGCATCCAGTTCTTCCAGCAAGTCCATGGCGGTGTCGTCAAACGGTGAACTGAAACAGGTGATTTCTTCGGTCTTTGCATGGGCAAATAATTCCGCATGCCATTCAAACGGCGTGTGGGCCCAGTCGTACAAATCCCAAAGCTGATAGCCGTCCCACAAACCGCCTTTGATCTTGAATTCCGGTCTGTCTGACTTGATGGTGATTGTGTCGGCTGTGTAAGTCTGCAACTTGACGGCATTAGCGCCATTGCTAGCCGCGGCAGATATAATTTCCTTGGCCTTTTCGATGGAGCCGTTGTGGTTGGCGGAAACTTCGGCAATTACATAGGGTTTGCAATCGTTTCCTACCTGTTTGCCATCAAGATTTAAGGTCTTAGCCATTGTGCGGACATGTTCCGATTGTTATTGCTTCAAAAGCGGCTGGTTACCAGCTTTCGTATATCACTCTTTGGGAATTGTCATTTTGTTTATTTACAGGCGGATTGTTTCGATGCTCAGTGGCCGGATTAGCAATCATTACCGCAAAGATTCGCTGGTACAGGAGTGAGTATGTCAGAGCCGTTTCTTCCCTACGGAAAACAAGACATTTCGGATGAAGATGTTGAAGCTGTGGTAAAGGCATTGCGGTCGTCATTTTTGACAACCGGTCCCCGGGTTCGTGAATTTGAGCAGGTGTTTGCGAATTATGTCGGTGCTGCGCATGCGGTTGCTGTTGCGAATGGGACAGCGGCTCTGCATCTGGCTTGCCTTGCTCTGGATGTGCAGCCCGGGGACGTGGTGCTGGCACCCACAATGTCCTTTGCGGCATCGGCAAACGGTGCAGCCTATTGTGGCGCAAAAATTGAATTTGTGGATTGTGACCCTGATACCGGCCTGATTACACCGCAAACATTTTTGGAAGCTGCGGACAGAGCCAAATCTGCTGGAAATTCGCCAAAAGCCGGTGTGATCGTTCACCTGAATGGTGAGCATGCTGACATGGCCGGGATCGCGGCCGTGGCAGGTGAAAGAGGTATTCGTTTGATCGAGGACAGCTGTCATGCCCTGGGGACACGCTACAGTGACCACACAGGCGAGATGTTTAAAGTTGGTCAATGCAGATACAGTGATATTTCCACCTACTCAACGCATCCGGTGAAAACCATTACCAAAGGGGAGGGCGGAGTTATCACCACGCAGGACCCGGTTCTGGCAAAACGGCTGGAGAACCTTCGCAGTCACGGTATTGAACGCGATCCGGAGTGTTTCACCCAGCAGGAATTGGCGTTCGACAGCGAGGGTAATCCCAATCCGTGGTACTATGAAATGCAGGCCCTGGGATTTAATTACAGACTTACAGACATCGCCTGCGCGCTGGGCACCAGTCAGATGGCCCGAATGGAGGAGATCGCCGCGCGCAGACGAATTCTCAAGCAGCTTTACGACGACGAATTAAACGGCTCAAACCTGCCGCTGAAAACCATTCCCACAGCGGACAATGTGGACCCGGTGCGGCATTTGTATCCGATACTGGTGAATTTCGAAGAATGGGGTATGGAAAGAAGCACCTTTTCACGACAGCTCAGGGAGTTGGGGATTGGTACGCAGGTGCACTATATTCCATGCCATCTACAACCTTATTACAAGAATAACGCCGTCAGACTGCCGGGTGCAGAATCATATTATCGTCGCGTAATTTCTCTGCCGCTATATCCAACAATGGCCGACACGGATGTCGGCAGGGTAGTGAATGCGGTTCGCCAGGTTCTGGACAACGGAAAAGCGTGAACCCTCAGGTTACACCGTAAAATCCGGATCGACGTGCTGAGTGATCAGGGAGCGCAGTTCATCAACAGTCAGGAATTCCGAATTCTTCTGGCTGTCATAGCACATTCCCGGCATGACTGGTTTCGCACCGGTACGTTCGCAGTATTCCTGCACCGAAATAGCGCTGCTGGGACTTAAGATTGCGAATTCGTCTCCGAAATCCACGGTATAGAAACTATCACTGGAGGTAATCATTTCCTCATGCAGTTTTTCGCCTGGTCGAATGCCTACGACCGGGTGTTCGCATTGCGGGCCAATCGCCTCCGCAACATCGGTAATGCGATAGCTTGGAATTTTAGGAACGAATATCTCTCCGCCGACGGTTTTGTCAAATGCACTGATTACCAGATCAACGCCTTCTTCAAGGGTGATGTTGAAACGGGTCATTTCCGGGTCCGTGATCGGTAGAACACCGGATTTGCGCGTTGTTGAGGAAGAAAGGAATTACGGACCCTCTGCTACCAATTACATTGCCATATCGCACAATGCCAAACCGCAAGTCCCTTTTGCCGACAATGTTGTTTGCCGCCGAAATCAGTTTGTCTGAAGCAAGCTTGGTGGCCCCGTAAAGATTAACCGGTGCAGCAGCCTTGTCCGTGGAAAGGGCAACGACACGTTTTACGTCGCTTTCCAGGCATGCTTCCACAAGGTTCTGTGCACCCAGGATATTGGTCTTGATACACTCGAACGGGTTATACTAGGCAGCCGGACCTGTTTCAGTGCTGCGGCATGGACAACCGCCTCAATGCCTTCCAACGCGCGTCGCAAGCGATCCTGATCGCGCACGTCACCAATAAAGTAACGTATGCCATCATATTGTGCTTTTCCGAATTCCTGTGACATGTCGAACTGCTTGAGTTCATCGCGAGAGAAAACCACAAGTCGTTCGATGTTGGGAAAATCATTGAGTACCCGTTTGACGAAAGCCTTGTCAAACGAGCCGGTTCCGCCGGTTACGAGTAGACTGCGGTAATCTGAAAGTGACATATGAATTCGCCAATTGCCGGTTAGATGTATTTCACGGATAGAATTTCGTAAGATCGCGCGCCGCCTGGTGCCACGACTTCAACGCTGTCACCCCCGCTTTTGCCGATCAGTGCCCTGGCGATGGGAGAGGAAATAGAAATTTTGCCCTGTTTCACATCCGCTTCCTGATCGCCGACTATCTGGTAGGTGCTTTCTTCATCGGTATCTTCGTCTGCCAATTCGACAGTTGCGCCAAACTTCACTGAATCACCGGAAAGTTTGGTTACGTCGATGATCTCTGCGCGGGAAAGCAGGTCCTCAAGTTCCGTTATCCGGCCTTCGTTGTGGCTTTGCTGTTCTTTTGCCGCGTGATATTCCGCATTCTCAGACAGATCGCCGTGAGCACGCGCTTCCGCAATCGCCTGAATGATTGCTGGGCGCTCCTCGGATTGCCTCTTTTGCAGTTCTGTTTCCAGTGCCTGGTGACCGCCAGCGGTCATTGGAACTTTTTCCATCGGTTGATACCTTCTATTTCAGTTCGGTTTTGCCGGTCCCCCCACTTTTGGCAAAAAGAAAACGGCCCCCAGAACCTGATTCCCGGAGCCCGCAATACCTGATCGGCTATCTATATAGCGTGAAATGGGGAAATTTGCCAGAATTTTGTGGTTTTTTTGGAAGCAATGGAGAATAGTTGCCTTTGCTGAAAAACCTGCAGTCAAAGTCTGAAAATGAATGACGATCAAAATCCGGATGGCCCGGTACAACTTTCTACACCGATAAGATTTGGCGACGCGCTGCCGGACAACGTTGATGTGGTTGTTGTGGGTGCCGGCGTGACGGGAATGTTTTCGGCCCTTTATTTGAACAGGGCAGGGCTGAAGGTAGCCGTGCTGGAGAAAGGGCGGGTAGCATGTGAACAGTCCTCGCGAAACTGGGGTTGGATCCGTCAGCATGGCCGCGATGAGGCCGAGTTGCCGATCATGATTGAAGCTTCTCGCCTTTGGGAGGAATGTGATGGCGAAGTGGGTGGCGGGACCGGATTTTCCCGTCAGGGTGTGTGCTATCTGGCAAGCAGTGAGAAGAAACTGTCAAAGCGTGAAAGTTGGCTGGATGTGGCCCGTCAGCATCAACTTGATACCCGGATGTTGACAAAACGCGAGGTTGACGAACTCATAGACCGTGCCGGTGTGGGCGCTGATGCACATCAGTGGATTGGCGGCAGCTATACAGCTAGCGACGCACGCGCTGAACCCTGGCAGGCTATTCCCAAAATTGCCGAACTCGCCCGGTCCGAAGGCGTGATTATCTGCGAAAACTGTGCCGTGCGCGGATTGGATGTTGAGGCGGGTGAAATTGCCGGAATTGTAACCGAATCCGGGCTTGTAAAGTGTGGCGGCGTTGTTGTTGCCGCAGGCGCATGGTCATCGTTGTTGTTGCGCAGGCACGGGATCAATATTCCGCAGTTGAGTGTGCGATCAACCGTTTGCCAGACCGGCCCCATGCCTGAAATTTTCGCTGGGAATGCGGCGGATGAAGAACTGGCCTTCCGCAGAAGAAATGACGGGGGTTACAGTCTGGCAGGTGGGGCCAGAAGCGATTGTTACATCGGCCCTGATTCCTTCAGACACTTTTTTAAATACTTGCCAGTAGCTGCAGAATACCTTCCCGATACGGTGTTCAGACTGTCGGCGCCCAGAGGTTTCCCGGACAGTTGGACCACGCCGCGCAAGTGGAACGACGATGAAGTTACACCGTTTGAACGAATGCGGGTGCTGGATCCGCAACCGAACATGAATCAAGTTGCTGCGATCCGGGAGAACTTTGCCAAAAGGTTCCCGCATCTCGGGAAACCGGAAATCAGGCATGCCTGGGCGGGGATGATCGATTGCATGCCCGACATTGTGCCGATAGTCGACAGAGTATCTGAACTCCCCGGGCTGGTGGTTGCCACCGGCATGAGCGGTCACGGATTTGGAATAGGACCGGGCTTTGGCAAGATTGTATCTGCCCTGGTTCAAAACCGTTCGCCGGGACATGATATCCGTCGGTTCAGGTTTTCGCGCTTCAGCGATGGTAGTAAACTGGTGTCAGGGCCGGCAATCTGAACCCGTCAGGAGGGACGAATGCTAATTCAGATACTTATTGGAACCGTAGCCATTCTCGCGACAATGGCGGTCATGGTGGGGTTTGTCGGAATTTCAATCCGTTTCTGCCGGATAATTGAATCATGGTTTCAGGAAGCGCATGGATTGGACAAACGCATGTATGTCACATTATCAGCAGCGGTTGTGATGGTGTTGATGGCCAACATCTGCTGCATCTGGATCTGGGCATTGTTGCTGCGGTTTCTTGATGTATTTCCAACGATAGAGGCTGCTGTTTATTTCTCCCTGGTTTCCTTTACAACGGTCGGATATGGCGATGTGGTTGCGGATGAAAACTGGCGGATTCTCACCGGTTTTGTTGCCGTTAACGGCTTGATTGCGTTTGGCATTTTCACCGCTTTCCTGATGGAGGTAGTGCGTCAGGTTTCCGTCGAACTCAGGTAAAGAACGTAATTATCCAGCCGGTTCTTTCCTGCATCAGACAGGCAGATATAGATCGCGACAAGCACAAAAGCCGGTTGATCAACTCCGCAATTGGGAATAGTCATTAAAGCCGGAGCGGGATTTTGCATATGAATATGGTGAGGAAAACTGGATTGGCGGCAGCATTAATTTGCGGCTTTGCTGCCGTTGTTGCAATGCTGATTACACTGGCTCCCGGCAGTACAAGCGACCATTACGAACTTGTTTTGGCCCTGTGCGGTGGGGCTCTGTTTTTTGCCTCGCCCTACGCAATAATACCGGCACGCAAAGAAGAAACCGGCAAACGAGACCGTCTGGAACTGTTGGGTGAATTGTGTGCAAGTGCGTTCTACGCCTGCGTTTTAATCGCGATTTCGGTAATGGGGTTTGAGTATATTCTGGCCCTGTTCCAGCCCTCTGCAGATTCCGCATCCGGCGCAATACCTCTAGGGCCTCTGGTGTTCTTTGCCGGTTTTGTATTCAGCCTGATTGTCCATGTCCTGGCCACGGTCTGGGTGCTTGTTGAGTTGCCGGGCTCCCCAACAGTGTGAAGATCACCACTCACTCCACGAACAAATCGTTGTAATTTTCGCGCAGAAGGTTCTTCTGTACCTTGCCCATTGTGTTTCTTGGCAGTTCATCAACGACGGCCAGGTGTTTTAGCTGTTTGAACCGGGCAATCGAAGCATTGATGTCTGTCATGATCCTGGACGGGTCCAGTTTGTTGCCTGGCTTTGCCACCAGAACGCCAACGACACCTTCGCCGAAATCAGGATGGGGAACACCAATTACTGCAGATTCCAGAACCCCTTCCTGTTCATCCAGCAAAAGCTCAAGCTCTTTGGGGTAAATGTTGTAGCCACCGGTAATGATCAGGTCCTTGGCCCGCCCCACTATCTGGACATAGCCGTCTTCATCCAGCTGGGCCATATCGCCTGTGATGAAAAACCCATCTCCACGGAACTCCTCCTTTGTTTTCTCCGGCATGTTCCAGTAACCGGAAAATACGTTGGGCCCGCGCACTTCGAGGATGCCCAACTCTCCTTGTTTCACAATCTTGCCGGTGTCCGCATCGGCGATGCGAACTTCCACCTGTGGCAGCGGGAAACCGACTGTCCCCGCCTTACGCTCTCCGTCGTAGGGATTGGACGTGTTCATGTTGGTCTCGGTCATGCCGTAACGCTCAAGGATCCGGTGGCCGGTACGCTGCTCAAATTCCACATGGGTTTCAGCCAACAGTGGCGCACTACCAGACACAAACAACCGCATGTTTTTAACAAGTTCGGCGTTTAGGCGATCCTCTGCAAGGAGCCGCGTATAAAACGTCGGTACACCCATAAGGCTTGTGACGGCGGGAATGTGCTGGATGATTGCGTCCGCGTTAAAGCCGGGGAGCAATACAACTGACGCGCCAGCGCGCAATATCACGTTAGTTGCAACGAACAGTCCATGGGTGTGAAAAATCGGCAGGGCGTGCAGCAGAACATCATCCTTTGTGAACTGCCAGTAATCGACAAGGGATTTTGCATTGGACAGGAGGTTGTCATGGGAAAGCATGGCGCCTTTGGAGCGGCCGGTTGTGCCGGACGTATACAGAATGGCAGCCAGATCATCGCCTGAACGTGGGACGGTATCGAATTCCACCGATGCAGCAAGGCCGTCATCGGCCAGGGAACCGGCACTTGTCTCATGATTTTCCCAGACCCCGAGTGTGTCGAGGGTAATTCCCAGCTTCGATGTCAACGGTTCATAAGCCTCGCGGTTTTCCGGTGCGCAAACAAACAGGCTTGGGGTTGCATCTTCGAGGAAATAAGCAACTTCCGGGACTGTGTAGGCGGTATTGAGCGGCAGGAAAGCTGCACCGGCACGCACGGTAGCCAGATAGAGCATCAGCGCTTCAATGGATTTGGGGATTTGGACTGCAACCCTGTCTCCCGGTTTTACGCCCCGTTCCACCAATACGTTTGCAAAGCGTGCGGAAACGTCATGGACATCCTTGTAGGAATAGAACCGATCTCCATCGCTGCCCGGAATTTTCGCAAATCTCGAAAGTGGATCCGCACCGCCCAATAGGCCATCGAATAGAGCGTTCATGCCAAATTTCCTGTTGCTTTTATCCGGGCAAGTTTTTTGGTTATTCCGCAGCCTGCTTCATTTTTGACACTGAACCGTCAACATCACGGGCTGCTCCCTCTGATGCCGAAGTCGCAAAGGCAGCAAAAACCTTCAACGCAGGCGTTACCCGACGTTCCCGCACTTCAGTTGGTTGCCAGGCTGCGGCCCCCTTGGCTTCCATGGCGGCCCGCCGATTTGCAAGTACCGCTGGTTCCACATTGAGGTGTATGCGGCGCTCTGCGATATCCATTTGAATTTCATCGCCTTCCTCTATCAGTCCGATGGCTCCGCCGAGAGCAGCTTCCGGTGAGATATGGCCGATGCTGAGGCCGGAAGAGCCGCCGGAGAACCGACCGTCGGTAATCAGGGCGCATGATTTGCCCAGTCCGACGGCTTTCAGATAGGAAGTAGGATAAAGCATCTCCTGCATGCCCGGACCGCCCTTCGGCCCTTCATAACGAATGACCACGACATCGCCTGCATTGACTTTTTTGCCCAGAATTCCCTTTACCGCGCTGTCCTGGCTTTCGAAAATGCGGGCAGTCCCGGTGAAGGTAAGGCATTCTTCCGGGACGCCAGCGGTCTTAACGATGCAGCCATCCTCGGCAATGTTGCCGTAAAGAACAGCCAGGCCGCCATCCTGTGAATAGGCGTGCTCTCCGGAGCGCACGCAGCCGTCTTCCTGATCCCGGTCAAGGTCCTTCCAGAGGTTGTTGGAAGAAAACGCCTTTACCGTTCTAACACCGCCGGGTGCGGCACGATAAAAGGTTTCCACCTCCGGATCCGATGTCCGCATGATGTCCCATTTTTCAAGGGCTTCAGAATAGGTTTTTGAGTGCACGGTTGGCCGCTCGTTGTGTATCAGGCCCATCCGGTCCAGTTCACCCATGATACGCATAATACCGCCGGCGCGATGCACATCCTCCATATGATAAATCGAGGTGGAAGGAGACAGTTTAGACAGGTGCGGTACATTTCTGCTGAGACGATCAATGTCGTCCATGGTAAATGGTACCTCGCCTTCGCGCGCCATCGCCAGCAGATGCAGGATGGTGTTGGTGGATCCGCCCATGGCAATGTCCAGGGTCATGGCATTCTCGAAACTTTCGAAATTGGCAATGCCACGCGGTGTAGCGGTAATATCATCCTCTTCGTAAAAGCGGCGGGCAAGGCTGACGATTTCGCGGCCTGCACGCTTGAACAAATCTTCGCGGAAGGCATGTGTGGCCAACAATGAACCGTTTCCAGGCAGGGCCAGGCCAAGTGCCTCGGCAAGACAGTTCATGGAATTTGCGGTAAACATGCCGGAACACGAGCCGCAAGTAGGGCAGGCCGAACGCTCTGTCTTTTCACTGTCTTCTTCCGATACGTTTGGATTGACCGCATTGATCATGGCATCAACCAAATCGACTTTTGTCTCCTTGCCGTCGAGAATTACCTTGCCTGCCTCCATTGGACCGCCGGATACGAAAATCGCAGGGATGTTCAGGCGCATTGCTGCCATCAACATGCCGGGGGTGATTTTGTCACAATTAGAAATGCAGATTACCGCATCTGCACAATGGGCGTTGCACATATATTCCACGCTGTCCGCGATCACTTCACGGCTCGGCAGGGAATACAGCATGCCGTCATGGCCCATGGCTATTCCGTCATCTACGGCAATTGTATTGAATTCCTTGGCGACACCACCGGCCGCCTCGATTTCCTTTGCAACCAACTGGCCCATGTCTTTGAGATGAACATGACCCGGGACAAATTGGGTAAAACTGTTTGATACCGCAATGATCGGTTTTCCAAACTGTTCATCAGACATGCCTGTCGCCCTCCAGAGGGCGCGAGCACCGGCCATATTTCTGCCGTGTGTAGAGGTGCGGGATCGATAGGAGGGCATGAAATTTCCCCAAATAAACAAAAAGACTGGATTTTCTATATCTCAAGGGTCTGGCCAGGGCCAGAGGATTTGACAGAATTAGCTAACGCAAATCATTCGATAGATTCTTTATGGAATTGCTACCCAACCCCTGTGCGCCTGGCCTGCAATTCGGTCAGGTAAAGTAGGATTGCAACGGTTTTACGTCCATCTCCCGGTCGCTTAGTGCCTCAAGGGCCTCAGAAATTGCGACACCGGCTGAAAGGGTGGTGGTATGTGCTGTCTTGGTGCGCAGGGCGGCCTGACGCAGGGAACGGGAATCCGACATCGCCTTGGCGCCCTCTGTGGTATTGATTACCAACTGTACCTGCTGGTTGAGGATGGCATCCTCGATGTGCGGGCGGCCTTCCAGGACTTTGTTGATGCGTTTGCACTCGAGGCCGTTTTCAGAAAGGAAACGTTGGGTGCCGCCGGTGGCAAGAAGGTTGAAGCCGAGTTTTGCGAAGGTTTTTGCCGCAGGAAGAATGCCGGATTTGTCGGAATCCTTGACCGAAATAAAGATGGTTCCCTCTTTCGGTAATGTCATTCCGCCACCGATCAATGCCTTTGCATATGCCATTGCATAGTCGGTATCGAGGCCCATTACTTCACCGGTAGAGCGCATCTCAGGCCCCAATAGAATGTCTACACCGGGGAATCGTGCAAACGGGAATACTGCTTCCTTGACGGCAATATGCCCAAGGTTCTGGGCTTCCCGCCACATGCCGTAACTGCCGATAGCATCTTCCAGATTTTCACCGGCTATAATACGGCTGGCTATTTTTGCAATCGAAACTCCGATGGTTTTGGCAACGAACGGAACCGTTCTGGATGCACGCGGATTTACCTCGAGCACAAATATCTCGTCATCCTTGATTGCATATTGCATGTTCATCAGGCCGGAAACTTCAAGGGCTACAGCCATTTTCTTGGACTGATTTGCAAGCTCTGTGATGACATGCTGGGGCAGCGAGTGGGTTGGCAATGAGCAGGCTGAATCGCCCGAATGAATACCGGCCTCCTCGATGTGTTCCATAATCCCGCAGATTTTGACGTTCTCGCCGTCGCTGAGACAATCAACGTCAACTTCGATGGCGCCGGACAGGTAACTGTCTATAAGAACCGGTGTATCGCCGGATACAACGACTGCCTCGCTGATGTAACGCTCGAAACCGGCATCGGTGCGGACAATTTCCATTGCCCGTCCACCCAGCACATAGGATGGTCTGATGACGACCGGATAACCGATCTCCCTGACGATGGAACGCGCCTCATCGACCGAACGGGCAATGCCGTTGCGTGGTTGCAGCATATCGAGTTCGTTCAGCAGTTTCTGGAACCGGTCGCGGTCTTCCGCCAGATCGATTTTATCCGGCGACGTTCCGAGAATGGGGACGCCGTGTTCGGTCAGTGTCTGGGCGAGTTTCAGCGGTGTCTGGCCGCCAAACTGAACGATTACACCCTTCAGAGTGCCGTTTTCGCGTTCCGTCCTGATGATTTCGAGAACATCTTCAGACGTCAGCGGTTCGAAATACAGCCGGTCAGATGTGTCATAATCGGTGGAAACTGTTTCCGGGTTACAGTTTACCATGATGGTTTCGAAGCCTGCATCTTCCAGGGCAAAGGCCGCATGGCAGCAGCAGTAATCGAATTCGATGCCCTGGCCGATCCGATTGGGTCCGCCCCCCAGTATCATCACCTTGTTGCGGTCCGATACGTGCGCTTCGTTGCGGGTTTCTCCGGCAAACGGCACTTCGTAGGTCGAATACATATAGGCAGTCGGTGAGGCAAATTCAGCCGCGCAGGTGTCAATGCGTTTGTAGACAGGATGAACATCCAGCCGTTCGCGCATTTCTGCTATGTCAGCCTCGCTGACACCGCCCAGTTCTGCCAGGCGGACGTCTGAGAATCCCTGCGCTTTCAGCATCCGCAGGTTTTGCGCGTCCTGTGGTAAACCATGTTCGCGGATGCGGTTTTCGCTGTCGATCACCAATTGGAACTGTTCGATGAACCAGGGATCGAATTTTGAATATTTGTGGATGTCTTCCGGGCTTGCACCCTCCCGCAGGGCCTGAGCCACCATACGAAGGCGATCCGGCGTGGCTGTTCCCAGTGCAGCTCGAATGGCGTTCTTGTCGTCGCCTTCTCCCATCCCTGGTATCTCTATTTCATCCAGGCCGGAAAGGCCGGTTTCCAATCCGCGCAGTGCTTTTTGCATCGATTCTGCGAACGTCCGGCCAATTGCCATTACCTCACCAACGGATTTCATCGAGGTTGACAAGTGGGGCTCACTGCCGGGAAACTTCTCGAAGGCGAAGCGTGGAATCTTGGTAACCACATAATCAATCGATGGCTCAAAGGAAGCCGGAGTTGCGCCACCTGTAATGTCATTGTCGAGTTCATCCAACGTGTAGCCTACTGCAAGTCGTGCCGCTACCTTGGCGATCGGAAAGCCGGTTGCCTTTGAAGCCAAAGCTGACGAGCGTGATACGCGCGGGTTCATTTCGATTACAACAAGCCTGCCGTCCTGCGGATTGACCGCGAACTGAACGTTTGATCCGCCGGTTTCCACACCGATTTCACGCAAAACCGCAATCGATGCGTCCCGCATGATCTGGTATTCCTTGTCAGTGAGGGTAAGGGCAGGGGCAACGGTAATAGAATCTCCGGTATGCACGCCCATCGGATCAACGTTTTCGATGGAACAAATGATGATACAATTATCCGCCCGGTCGCGGACAACCTCCATCTCGTATTCCTTCCAACCCAGAATACTCTCCTCAACCAGTACCTCGTTGGTGGGGGATGCATCCACACCCCCGATAACCAGCTTGTAGAGTTCTTCGAGCGTGTAGGCGATGCCACCGCCCTGACCGCCCAGCGTAAAGGACGGGCGCACGATAGCCGGGAGGCCGGTTACCTTGGTGGCTTCAAGCGCCTGCAATTGCGCTGTCAGGCGATGTTCCTCCAGCCGCAATGTCTCACCGGCACGCCATTCGGCTTCAAACGTGTCTCTGTCGGTTGCAGCTTCAGAGGCCTTGGCATAATCATTCTGGAAGCGGCTTTTGAGTTCGGATGTGTTGACAAAAGCGGAACGCGGGGTTGCGAGGCCAATTTTTTCCATCGCGGCCCGAAACAGTTCCCGGTCTTCGGCCTTGTCGATTGCCTGGGCATCAGCCCCTATCATCTCAACGCCGTATTTGTCCAGGACGCCCATTTTGCGTAGAGACAAGGCGCAGTTGAGTGCTGTCTGGCCGCCCATAGTGGGCAAAAGTGCGTCAGGACGTTCGTTGTGAATAATTTTTGCGACTATCTCCGGTGTGATAGGCTCAATGTATGTCGCGTCCGCCAAATCCGGATCGGTCATGATGGTGGCCGGATTAGAGTTTACCAGGATGATGCGATATCCCTCTGCCTTAAGTGCCTTGCATGCCTGGGTGCCTGAATAATCAAACTCGCAGGCCTGGCCAATCACAATAGGTCCAGCCCCGATTATGAGGATGGAGGAAATGTCTTTTCTTGCTGGCATCTAGCGTTTGCTTTCATTGTACGCGTGCAACTTTTTCCGGCGTGGGAGTCGCGCAGAATCGTGGCACTGAATCTCGTGGCTAGATGGGTTCTATAGATGATGGAAGTATCATATGAAAGAGTTGATTTGGAACAATTCACGATATAAATGCGGCATCAGGTTGCAGGCGGCGATAACGGCACCACAATTCGGACAGACAGACATGTAATGCCTAACATTGTCAGAATTTCATGAGGTCAGGGAGATGATGAACCAGGCTGGATTTTTTGTGCTATCGGCCGCCTTTTCAATGGCCGTTGCAGTCACTGTCTGGGCACATGAATATTCCAGCGGGCATCTGGTTATTGCGCATCCTCACATGACCGCCCCTTTACCTGGTGCCAATATTTCTGCGGGCTATCTGACGATTACAAACCGCGGAAGCGAAACCGAGCGTCTGATTGCCGTTTCCGCTGACTTTGCCAAGAAAGGCCAGATTCACAGCGTGGCAATCGTCAACGGTACTGCAAAAATGCGTCCGGTTACGAACGGTATCGAAATTCCGCCAGGACAAAGCGTTGTGCTAAAAAAGGGTGGATTTCACATGATGTTTTTGCAGGTTTCGCAAGACGTGAGGGTTGGCAAGCTTCAGACCGTTAGTCTGATGTTTGAGAAAGCCAGCCGTATCGATGTTGAAATGATTGTTGTGAAACCGGTCGATATTGATGACGAACCGGAGGCTCAAGACCATACCGGCCATTAAGGTTTGCCACAGGCTGCCAGCCGGGGTGGGTTGCTGACTTCAAATGTCCCGATGTCGTGTGTATAATCCGGTGATTTTATAGAAAATGTTATGAGTCGGCCGGTAACGGCAATTTATTGAATACTGTCATCCTAACGGTTGAGTGCTTGCGTTGAAAAACCCGGTATCTTTACAACTCTTGGTAACAACATTGTTGCTTTTTCTGCTGTCAGTTTCAGCGGGACAAGGATTTACGCTGTCGAGTCGGGCAGAAGTTATTGCAATTGCAGGTGTCGGCGGGAGTTTCCAAACGGTCAATTTTGACAACACCTACACGACCGCGGTTCCGGTCTGCACCTACAATTTACCATCCTCGGCCAGTCCACCGGCGGTGGTTCGGCTTCAGAGCATTGGCTCTTCCAGCATGCAGGTGCGTCTGCAGCAGCCCAGAAATTCCTCCACGGTAACTGCGGGAACCGTATATTGCATGATTGCCGAACTGGGCGTGACAACGTTGCCAGACGGCAGGCGTATCGAAGCGCGAACCGTCGTTTCGACAGCCACGCACGGAAAATTCCTGCCCAACGCTTTTAACAACGGCTCCATTGCAACCATGCAGAATGTTTCGGGTCTGTTTTCGGGTTTTACAAACCCGATAGCTCTTGGCCAGGTTATCAGTTTCAACGATGCTGATTTCAGTGTCTTTCATGCCAATGATTGCGATAACCGGGGTAATCCGCCGTTTTTGTCCGGGTTCGGGGACGGAATTTGTGTCACAAAAATCGTTGGCGAGGATACAACAACCCGCGCGAATGAAACCCTTGGTATGATCGTTATTGAACAGGGAGCGGGCAGCTATGAGGGCATTGCCTATGACGCTGTACGCGGCCCGGACAGCATTCGCGGTGTCGGCAACGGCGTTGTCAATTATTCCCTGAGTGGCAGTTTTGAGTTTGCCGTGGCCACCCTCACAGGTACCGATGGCGGTGATGGCGGATGGGCGGTGTTTCTTGGCGGGTCGCCGGTTGGCGGATCCAGCCTCGGACTTGCGATTGAAGAAGACCAGCTCAATGACACCGAACGCAACCATACCACGGAGAATGTCGCCTATTTTGTAGTGCGCCGATTGCCGGTCTTTACGGCGTCGAAAGACGTTGATCGCTCGTCAATTGCAGAGACTTTAACCCTCAACTATACAATTGTTCTGGAAAATACCGGACAATTGAACCAGACCGGCGTGGCGGTGACAGACACATTACCGGATGGGAGCAATGGCACTGTAACCGGACCGGTGGAAAGCATGACGGCAGACGGTATTTTCGAAATCGGTGAGACTTTCACCTATACCGTCAGTTATAACGTCACCCCGGCAGATATAACGGCCGGTCTTGATCTTATAAACAATGTTTCGGTGACGTCTGATCAATACACTACCGAAAGTCTTGCAGATGAAACCGCATCGGCGACAACGGTAATCGTGCCGGGCAATCCTTCGCTGTCAGTCCTTAAAAACGCCGATGACACGACCGATGTTGCCCTTGGCCAGCTAATCACGTACACCTATGTGGTGACAAACACCGGAAATCAGTTCTTAACAAATGTATCGCTTTCGGATGTGCACAACGGATCGGGGCCGGCACCGTCGAATGAAAATCTTACCGCTGATAACGACGTTTTGGGAGATTCAAGTGATGGAACGCCGAATGATGGAACCTGGGACAGCCTGGCACCGGGTGACGAGGTGACGTTCACCGGCACTTATACGGTGACCCAGAACGATATTGACACGTTGCAGTGATGAACGGCTACAGACCGAGTGCCGAGCGCGTTTCTTTCATATAGGTTCTTGAAACCGGGAACTCCCTGCCGTCGGTGGTTTCAATATACAGGCGTCCTGATCTGCGGTGATGTTGGCGGATTGCGGAAAGTGCTATCCAGTGGGCACGGTGAATCCGAATGCCTGCTACTTCTGCAGTTCGGCTAGCGCATCTGCAAAGCGCATCAGAACCAGGTGGGAACCTCTTTCTGTCACTGCTTCAACATAATGGTCCTGGCTTGAAATATGCAGCAGGTTGCGGCCCAGCTCGACCGGCAGTCTCTTGAAAAACACCGGTTGAGGTTTTGCTTCATCGACGGAAACATCGTTTTTGCGATACCGCAACTGATAGTAAATCACCGTTATGGCTATCGAAATTACCAGGCAGTTCCCGAGCAGTGTAAGGTAGTTTTCCCAACTGACCAGTGCTGTGCCGAAGGTGATTGCATTGGTGCCAAAAACAACCAGACTCACCGGTATTGCGGGGGCAAGCGCTCCCAAAGCTTTTGAGAGCCATTCTTTTTTCGTCAGCCGTTCAAGGGCAATATGTGCCGCTGTTGCTGCGGTGAGGCCGGTGAAAAACGTTAATACTGCTTCCACGGCCCAATAAACGAAGCGTTCTGCATGGCCCAAAAACCGGTCTGTGCCGAAAGGGCCGATGACAGTGGGTACCGCGACGACGGCTGCGATGCCTATCCAGACGCGGCTGTCACGTGCCACCATCTGCACTTCGCGAAGCGTGGACTGCAAAACGGTGTCGTTTCCGAAGTTTTCCGGTGCATCCGCGTATCTGGAAGGATTGTTTTTCATCACACCAATATATTCATTCCCGTCAACAATTTAAATGAGGTTTTGGCAATGACTTTGGAACCGATCCTGAACGCCGATCCAGTAGTGCAAATCCACGCAGCATCAGCCTTGGCGGCATTATTGCTGGGCAGTGTTGTACTGTGGCGCCGGAAAGGAACCCGGCACCATATGCGACTGGGGAGGGTCTGGGTCATCTTGATGCTCATAACAGCGGTGAGTTCGTTTTTCATCCATGAACTCAGAACCTGGGGAAACTTCAGCCCGATCCATCTAATTTCAGTCTACGTGCTGGTTTCACTTTATTGGGCGATCCGTGCGATCCGCAACGGCAATGTGAAATCGCACAAAAGGTCCATGCAGGGCATGTTTGTTGGCGGTCTAGTGGTTGCAGGCGGATTCTCGCTGATGCCAGGCCGGGTGTTTCATCGGGTTCTGTTCGACTCGCCTAATTTCGGACTGCTTACCAGAACGGATGCCATCGTCATAACGTTTATAGGTGTGGCAGCAAGTGCAATATTTGTCGCCTGGCTGGCCGCCCGCGAAAAGAACGCTGAACAATAGAGAACTTTCTTGTCAGCCGCTTTTGTTTATTTCTCGAACGTCATCGACAATGCCCCGATATGGGTATGGCCATTGTTGTTCTTTCTCATCTGGATCGGAATGCGCTCGAGCAATGAACGCGCCAGTTCAGTGGTTTTTTAATACTTTCTGCCTGCAATCGGATTAGTGTCCGTCAGTCAGGTGGCAAATCTGCCGCTCCCGACACTAGGTTGGAGTAGCTACGCGGTTTGTTATGTTGCAGGGCTGATGTCCGGATTTTACTGGCAGAGAAACTGGCTTATTTCCAAACAAGGCCGTCAAATCAGGCTGGCTGGTGAATGGAACACCATGATATTAGTGATGACACTGTTCTGGGCAAACTTTTCGCTTGGGTTTATCCAGGCTGTACAGCCCGATTGGCTGGCAACGCCTGCTGTTTCACTGGTGCTTGGATCTGTAACGGGATTTGCGGCCGGAAATTTTCTCGGGAGTTCCCTAAGGGTAGTTTTTTCACATGACATTGCACCGGAGCGGTAATACTCCTTTGCAATCGACCGCCAACTTGGCTAGGTTCTGCTTGAAAATCGGTAGGAATAGTGGAGCATTTCATGCGCTGGAAGGGACGACGCAGGAGCGCGAATGTAGATGATCAGCGGGGACGCGGCGGAGGAGGTTTTGGCTTTCCGGGCGACGGTCTTAAGATTCCCATGGGCGGTGGACGCAGGGGCAAAGGCGGTGGAATGGGAATTGGCACCCTGATCATCATCGGCATCGTCCTGTGGTTCCTGGGAATTAATCCCCTGAAGCTTCTCGGTGGCGGTTTGGGGGGCGGTTTCGCACCCAATACGCCATCACCACAGACCCAACAACGCACAAAGCCGTCTGGCAATGATGAAATGAAGGCGTTTGTCGAAACCATTCTCGGTTCAACCGAAGAGGTTTGGACAAACATATTCAGCGGTTATGGCAAATCCTATCCCAAGCCCAGGCTCAATCTTTTTACCGGGCAGGTCCGTTCGGCCTGTGGGCTGGCATCCTCGGCATCGGGTCCGTTTTATTGCCCGGGCGATTCGGAAGTTTACATAGATCTGTCCTTTTACCGGCAGCTGGAACAGGAATTTCAGGCCGGTGGTGATTTTGCCCAGGCTCATGTATTGGCTCACGAAGTCGGGCATCATGTGCAGAACGTGATTGGCGTGTTGCCTCAATTCAACAAGATGCGTCGGTCGATGGGCAAGGTGGAAGCCAACAAAATGTCCGTCAAAGTCGAGTTACAGGCCGATTGCTTTGCCGGAATCTGGGGATACTTCGTTGCCCGTGAAGGCTGGCTGGAAGCGGGCGATCTGGAAGAAGCTTTGGTTGCGGCCAACCAGATAGGTGATGATTCAATCCAGAAACGCACACAGGGGTATGTGGTGCCGGAGAGTTTTAACCACGGAACCGCAGAACAACGAAAGTACTGGTTCAGGCGCGGGTTCGAATCAGGGCGCGTTGAAGCCTGTGACACTTTCAAGGCAAAACGTTTGTAGGAAACAGCGGTGGGAATATTCTCGAAAACCTGGGTTATCGGAATGGCCTCGCTAGGCGTTGCCACCTTCAGTCAGGCACCGGAATTTTCGCAACAATACAAACAGAGACTGGGGGGCGCGATCAACGAACTGGCAACCGTGGTGAGACAGTTTGATGAAAATGCGGCCAGCGAAGGATTAAGCCGGGAAGAAGCCCTGCAGACGTTCGATAGCACGACAGAGGAATTTCCGCGCAAACATGCAGAATCGATGCGATCGACCATCAACCGGTTCGAGAGTTTGCTGTTACAACGCAAGGCCATGGAAGACGCCGGTCCGTTTATGCAACCTGTCCACATATTACGGTATCCCGACACGGATCTACTTACCGGCGCCTTCAACGCCTATAAACCGGGAATTCAATTAACTGGTGAGGGTTTGTTGTGGGGTGCGCTGGGCGGTGGCCTTCTTGCAGGGGCGGGTCGTCTGCCGGTATCTGTTGCAAGACGCCGGGCAAGGAAGAGGCGGGAACCGCGGGTAACACTGGACACCTATTAACGCAGTCCGGGTACATCGTGTACCAGAAAAAAATTAGGGCATGCCTTTATCCCAAAACGCGATCCAACTATGGGAGGCATGCCCTAATACACTGACCTAAAGGGGTCAGCGTTTTTCAAATCTGGCAGATCAGGCATTAGCCATCGGAAAACTTCCGCCAGTGCTTATCCGCTTTCACTACGTGCTTCTCGATTTTCTATTCCCATTTGCTGACGGCATTGGGATTTGAAAGCAGATACAGATTGCCGTCGACAACCCTCCAGGCGATAGGGCTTCCTTGTTGTTGTTCATTGTCAGTTATGCCCAGGCCAGTATTTTCAGTGTTGCTTGTTGGATAACGATTGACAAATTCCGCTATCCGGCTCGTATGTTCCACCCCTCTTTGGGTTTTGATGGTGGGATCGACTGGTTGCGTTGGTTGCTGGTTTGCATAGATTGCCGTGGCAATCGAAAACGCTGCAATGCCGCCAAGTGACACCATGTTTGTTTTTTTGCTGAAAGGCTTATCCACTGGATAATCTCCATCTTCTATTGGAGAATACCAAAGCTGAATTGCCGTTTTGTTAGAGAAATCATTAAACTTCGATCAAAAAGCACATTACTGCGATTGCAGTTGTCTCAATCAGGCAGAGAAAGCTCGAAAAAAAACCAGGCTGCCAGCCTGGTTTCTTCTGTAAGGGATGGGATCTTATGCCCTGCATTATTCCGACCTATAACATCGGAAGCGGGCTTCAACGGTTGCCTAAAGCGCAAAAGTCCCGGTTTTGCGGCAGGAAGTTGGCGCACACGCTTCCTGGGCCTGTAGGGTCAGGGAATTCACGTTCGCCAGGATTCGGGTATTTCCTGATTGTTTGAGTGCCAACGCCCGCAATCCGCGCCCAAGCAACACATTCAGGTTCTGCGAATTATTGTCGTTTTTAGTTACGTATTTCATGTTATCCACCATTGATCGCTCATGACTAGGATATAGGAATCCAATTGGGGCAAACAAAGGCTCAGCCTGTCACAATTTGATGATTATCGATTACAAATTGGTAATCTTTGCGGGGAGCTACAATCGCGGAAAATTGCCGGTTGCCAGATGCGGCATAATTCATTTAGATGTCCGATGACCAAACAGGATTATCACGCCGCTATAGCTCAGGGGTAGAGCAGGTCTTTCGTAAAGACAAGGTCGGGAGTTCAAATCTCTCTAGCGGCACCACTGATGTTCTGTTGGCAATATTCGATGTTTGTCCCGATTGACGCCGCGAAGGAAGTCACCCCATCACTGATTCAGGAAATTTCATGATCCAGAACAATCCAGACCTGATTGAAAAAATTCGCAGTAAATTTGCCCATGTTGATTCATGCCCTTTTCAGGGAGAGCGAATATTTTTCGAAAACGCCGGTGGAGCGCTTACCCTGAATGCGGTCGTCGAAACATCTGCGTTTTATGCCGCAATTCCAGATAATCCAGGCAGGGCCAATCCGGCAGGGCAGGGCACCCTTGATATCATCAACAAGGCCAAACAGGATCTTTCGGTGTTCATGAATGCCAGTTCCGGTCAGTTCTTCGCCGGTGAAAGCGGAACCGAACTTCTGTTTCGTCTGATCCGGACCGCGTGCCTCAACGCAAAACAGGGCATGAAGGTTATTGGTTCCTCTATTGAGCATCCTGCCAGTCGGAGTGCGGCGCGACGGTGGGCTGAGATTGCAGGTCTCGAATATCTCAATGTTCCGCACGACAATGAAACCGGAATGGTAACGGCGGCAGATTATTCTGCACTGATGACACCTGATGTGGCAGTTGCAACCATACTTCATGGTTCTCCGGTGACCGGCATGGCGATGGATGTGGCTGCAATCTCAAAGGCTATCCGCGCGGTTTCACCCGACTGCTTCATAATCGTGGATGGTATTCAGCACGCAGCCCATGGCCAGATGGACATCGATTCCTATGATGTCGATGGTTATGCCATCTCGCCCTATAAAGTCTTTTCACGCCATGGCTATGGGATCGCCTGGACTTCGGACAGGCTGAGTTCCTCACCGCACGACATGTTGATCGATGCGCCCGCGACCAGTTGGGAGTTTGGCACCCGCGACACCGGCTCTTATGCGACTATCTCGGATGTGGTCAGTTATTTTGACTGGCTCGGTGGTGAAGTGTCAGATGCAACAGAACCCAAACAACGCATCCAGGCCGCCGGACGGGCAATTCATGATTATGAGACTTATTTGACGAGCAGCATGATCAACGGTGTCGGAAACCTGCCGGGACTTCGGGATATGGAGCATGTGGCAATTCTTGCCGGCGCGGACAATCCGGCCCGCGAAGGGCTGGTATCTATTGTGGTCGATGGCTGGTCCTCTGAAGACGTGGTTGAGCACCTCAACCAGCAGGGTATTCGTACCCATGTCCGCAAGGCCGATCATTACAGTGGCAACGTCCTGGAGCCTCTGGGTTTGCCCGATTGCATCCGGATTTCGATGTGTCACTACAATACGGAGCAGGAAATCGCACAACTGCTTGCTGTTGTCCGGGACATGAAAGCCGACATCTAGTTCTTACCATTGATCCTGCAGAAAGCAGGCTACCGGTGCACCGGTAAGGAAGTCAGGTATTCAGGCAACGCGCAACAGAGAGGTTTCGCGGGTTTCGCTGACAATTTCGGCTGCAAGAATGCGCACAGCGTTTGAGTTTGATACTGCGGAACAGCGCACCACGAAGGAAATTGGCGGAGGAGCCGGAAATTCTCCATTTATCACTTCCATTGCATTTGTGACGTGCCGGGTGTTGAGGATCGTTACTCCGAGCCCGGCTTCGACCGCAGCCATGATGCCGGTTCGGCTGGAACACTGAAGGACGGTTTCGAACCGGTGCCCCGATGCCGGTGCCTGCTCAAGCATCCACTGGCGGTAAAAACAGTCCTCATCATAGGACAGAAAAGGGATCGGGCGCTCAGGCGCGAATTCGAAATCCGGAGCCTTTACCCAGCATAACCGGTCTTCATACAGGACACGGTCATTTTTTCTGACTTCGGATGAAAACATCTGCATGACCGCGAGGTCTATGCCGCCTTCATCAATCTCCTTTTGCAGCACGAGGCTCTGGTTTACATGCGTTCTTACGGTCACATCCGGGAACAGCCTTGAGAACCTGCCTAGTATGGTGGCCAGTCCATCACCTGTCGTGTCCTCTGTAATGCCAAGCCGAATTTTCCCGGCAAGTGTGTTTTTGCTGAGAGCCGCCAGCGCTTCATCGTGGATGGCCAGGATGCGATTTGCATATTCTAGCAATCGTTGACCGGCATTTGATAGCAGCGGGCCGCCGGGTTTGCGGACAAGCAGGCGACAATCAATACTCTCCTCAAGGCGGCGGATTTTATGGCTGACTGCCGATTGTGAAAGGGCAAGCTTTTCGGCTGCTCTCGTGACACCTCCATTCAAAGCTACACTTTGAAGTGCACGCAATGCATCAATGTCCAGTCGTCGCGCCATATTGTCCTCCTTGCCTCGAAACAGTGCATGACAAATTTCGATTAAAATAGTAAATATATTAATTTGTGATAAGTTCGGATTTCTGATTACCTGAATTGGAAACAAGCAGGAGTTTAATCATGAAACATCTGGCAGACAGTCATGTTCTCATCAACAACAACCGGATTGCCCATGGTATCCATGGTGCGGGCATACCGGCGGTTCTGATCCACGGAACCCCATCTTCCTCTTTCATTTGGCGAAACGTTGTTCCTGATTTGGTTGCTTCCGGCTACCAGGTCCATGTGTTCGATTTGTTGGGCTATGGCCTTTCAGAACGCCCCTGGGATGAAGCAGCAGACACTTCAATTACCGGACAGGTGGCAGTTCTTGAAGGGATGATGGAACATTGGGGGCTGCAATCAGCTCATATCGTTTCGCATGACATCGGCGGCGGGATAGCCCAAAGGCTGGCGGTTTTCTCATCGCAACGCGTTCGCTCGCTCACCATGATTGATGTCGTAAGCTTTGACAGTTATCCGTCCAGGCGTACGCAGCAACAGATGCAGGAAGGTCTGGAGAACCTTATCAAGAAGCCGGACGCAGAACACCGCGAACACTTCCGTGATTGGCTCCTGTCAGCGGTTGTCGACAAGGACGCTCTGGCTGACACAGCATTGGATATTTATCTCGACTTTATTAGTGGCCCAATCGGCCAGGGCAGTCTGTTTCATCATCAGGTGAGGCATTATGATCCGAAACACACAATGGAGGTTTCACCCAGGCTGCATGAGCTTGGTGCTCTGCCGGTTCAGATCCTGTGGGGAGAGGACGATGCGTGGCAGGTTACCGATTGGGCACGCAAACTGCACGCGTCCATTCCAAATTCCCAATTGCATCTGATCAAGGACTGTGGCCATTTCGCAATGGAGGATAAACCACGGGAAATCAGTACACATATCCTTCGATTTCTGGCCGAAAATGAAGCCTGATGAAGCACGTCTACATCATCACCTGGTGTGAGCGTTCGGGCTCGGTATTGGCAATCCTTTATGCATTGCTGATTGCATCTAATACCGGATATGAACTTCTTGGCTTCACACTCTTGCTGGTGTCATGCGGGTTTTTTGCAGTCTGGGCCGTTATCGACAGACGATGGGCTTTCCTTTCGCTTCAGATGTTTTATGCCCTGTCGGCGGTGATCGGATTGTTTCGATGGTCCTGATTGTTGGTCGATTGCACGCATCGATATCAGCGCCTATATGGCAGTCATGTTGGAAATCCGAATTCCCACAATTGAAGAATTGCCAGAAGCTTCGCGGTTATGCATACGCTCAAAGGCTTATTGGGGGTATGACAAGGCATTCATGCAGGCGGTTGAGAACGAACTGACCGTAACTGAAAATGACCTTGTCAACGACGAAGTGGCTATTGCTGTGACAGATGGGGATATGCTGGGTCTGGTTCAGGTTTCAGCCAGTGATGGTGCGTGCTATCTGGAGAAACTGTTTGTCGATCCCGACCATTTGGGTTGTGGGGTAGGAAAGGCAATGTTCAAATGGTCTGTGGTTGTTGCGCATCACACAGGCTGCAATGAAATGATTGTGGAAGCTGATCCGCAGGCAGTCCAGTTTTACATTAAAGTTGGCTGTATACCGGCAGGTAATGCGCCGTCAGCCTCAATTTCAGGGCGGACGTTGCCCAGATTGATATTTCCTTTGACCGGCGTCTGAATTGTCGGTGCAGCCATAGGAGTTAGCCGCAATATCTGATCAGTGTCCGGTACGCATGTTGAACCCGGTCGACTTGCTGCCGAAATATTCTTCAATCTTTTCTATCAGCACATTGGGTGAAATAGGTTTGGTAACATAATCATCCATGCCCGCGTTACGACAGTTCTCCCAGGCGTCCTCCATGGCGTGTGCCGTTACACCGATGATGGGAGTGTGTAAATCTGTTCCCGTTTCGATTTCCCGGATGATCTGCGTCAACTCAAGGCCGTTAATCCTCGGCATTGCTACATCCATCAATATGAGCTTCGGCTTGATGTTTTTGTAGAAGGAGAGGCCTTCACTGCCGTCATTTACTATTTGAAACGAATGTCCTGTTTGTTGAAGAATTTGCGAGAACAGGATTTGGTTCACGTCGTTGTCCTCACATACCAGGATATCTATATCGGCTTCCGGTTCAACGTTTGAAGATGAACAGATTTCCTCGCCGTGCAAATCCACTTCCTGGTTTTCCTCGGAAACTGCATCATCACCGTTGTTGTAAAGCGGATTTTCGGGGACATGGAATGAAGCAGAATTTGCTGGGTTTTCGGTCAGGTCACTTCGGGCCATCAGGTCTGGGTCCTGCAGAATTCTAACCAGCGTTTCAAAAAGCAGGGATGAGCGCGAAGGTTTGATCAGGTTTGCCTGAATGCCAAGCGTTGAAACCATTTCTTCATTTTCAATCTGGTCGACTGAGGTAAGCATTATGACTGGTATATCGGCCATGGCGGGTGATTTTCGCATGGCCCTTACTACCCCGCCTCCGGTAATTTCGGGCATATGGTAGTCCAGAACAACCGCATCAATTGTGAACCCATCCTGAGCTGCCCGAGTCATGACAGCAAGCGCCTCTTCACCGGAGCCTGCGGCAGCACAGTCAAAATCCCAGCTTGTCATTTGTTCAACCAGGACTTGGCGGTTGATTGGATTATCGTCCACCAGGAGGATTGTCGAGCCACTGACATCTGCAGGTGCCACGTTTCGTTCGGTCTGCGCCACGTCAACCGGAAGTGATATTTCTACCCAGAAGGTCGAACCGGTGCCTTCCTCACTTTCAACGCCAATTTTGCCGTTCATAAGTTTGACGAGGTGCGCGCTTATGGACAGTCCCAGTCCAGTTCCCTCATGTTTGCGGGCAACCGTGCCATCCACCTGAGAAAATTTGTCAAACACCTGGTCTATCTTGTCGGCATGGATTCCTATGCCGGTATCGATAACTTCAATCCTCAGATTTGCCTGTTTAACCGTATCGTCCTGACAGACCGTTCCGTTGATGTTCACATACACATGGCCGCTGTCCGTAAATTTTACGGCATTGCCCATCAGATTGGTAACAATCTGCCGGATGCGTCCATGATCGCCTATCAGTACATCCGGTATTTCCGGATTTACCCGGACAATCAGTTCGATTTCCTTTTCAGCGACTTTCGACAATACAAGTGCCGCCACATCCTCCATGGTTTCGCGAATTTTGAAAGGAGCGGGGTCAAGCTGCATCTGGCCGGCATCGAGTTTTGAAAAGTCCAGAATGTCATTGATGATGGTAAGCAATGCACCGCCGGACTTGCCGATGACATCTGCAAACATTTTCTGCTTAGCATCCAGATCGGATTTCTCAAGCAGTTCGGCCATCCCCATGATGCCGTTCAAAGGGGTGCGTATTTCGTGGCTCATATTGGCCAGAAACTCGGATTTCGCCTTCTCGGCTGCTTGCGCTTTGTTGCGCGCCTGCTCCAGCAAGGCATTATCTTGTTCGGTTCTTTTGCGTGCAGAGTTAAGCGATCGAACGAGCAGGGATGCCCGTTTGAGGAAAATGCGTCCGGTAAGCACCATTATCAGGAGGATGGCGGCTATACCGGAAACAAGTAACGGCAGCATTTTCAAACCGGGTAATTCTGGCTGCCAGATAAAGTTGCCGACGTGTAACTGATCGGCAGTCAGGGCCGGAATTGAGGCTTGAAGTAACCCCGGATTATTTTGCGAGAATGCCAGATTATTCAGATTATAGTTTTGTCGTATGGTGGTGAGATAGGCGCTGTCGATTTTTCGAACAAAGACAAGAACATGGTCGGTGCTGATGTCTGCAACGAAATTATAGGTGGTCATACGCACCGCGCTGGCGATGAACAATCCCTCATGTGTTCCGATAAAACTGGCCATAGGTTTTGGCGCTGAATTGGTGCGTGACTTGCGAGCGGAGTCAACCAGCGACATAAGTGAGGGGCCATAGGCAACGATGTATTCTGCCGTCTGCTTTCTGCCTCGGCCATAATTCACGGTCAGGGTGTTGTTCGCGTCGAAAATGTGAACGCCGTCAGTGCGCAGGGTGTCGTAAAGTTCCCTTCCTAAATTGTCGCTGATCCAACGTTTGTCCGGATTGGTAACCGTTTTTTCGACCGCCTCATCCCAGTATCCGTATTCCAGCAGTTGTTCGGAGAGATGTTCCTTGCGCTCGTTCAGGATTGAAACAAGCACTTTTTGAGAAGAACTGATAGTCGACCGATCCATGGTTATTGCCAGGGCGGCAACGAACATAAGCAGGCTGGTAATTCCGACCAGAAACACCAGCCAGAACGGCCTGGAAAGCTGGCCCATTGTCGTGAATTGTAACTGCGGTTCCGAGTCCGGCTTTACGAACTTAGCAGTGCCATCATCGGTCTCGGTGTCATTAAGGTCTGCGTCTTTCATCCCAACCCTTTTGTGTGTGAATTTCCATGCAAATTTGACCCACTTGGGTGGGTAATTTTCAAGTAAAATTGACCCGCCTGTTTTAGGTTTCGCGTTTTAAGCGCGAGGAAGAGACAGGTGTTACAAATGGAAACGGTTTTGAAGGTCCGTTGCTGGATATTGCGCGGTGAAAAGAGCATTCGACAGGTAAGTCGTGAGACGGGAGTTTCGCGCAATACGATCAGGAAGTATTTGAAGGATGATGGGGAGCCTCGTTATCAGCGCCACACTCCTGCACCCTTGCATAAATTGCTTGGGAAGCATGCAGACAAGCTTCGGTCACGCTGGGAGCATGATCTGAAGCTGCCGCGCCGGGAGCGTCGCACAGGCAAGAAGCTTTACGAGGAACTGGTTGGGGAAGGCTATAAAGGGTCTTATTCAACGACCCAGCGACTTATCCGCGAGTTGAAGCATTCGAGTTCGGGGTCCAGAGGAGCATTTGTTCCCCTGCAGTTTGCGGCAGGTGATGCGGTTCAGTTTGACTGGAGTGAGGAACACGTTGTTCTGGGCGGAGTACCCCAGAAAGTGAAGATTGCCCACTTCCGGCTTTGCCACAGCCGCAAGCCGTTTGTATACGCCTATCCCAGCGAAGTGCAGGAGATGGTACTTGATGCTTTTGTGCGTGCGTTGGCCTTTTACGGGGGAGTTCCCCGCCGTGTCATCATCGACAATCCCAAGACTATGGTCACCTATGTATCGCGTTCGAAGGAACGAATGTTCCATGCACGTTTCCTTGCCTGTATGAACCATTACGTTATGGAGCCGGTCGCCTGTACGCCGGCATCTGGCTGGGAGAAGGGCCAGGTTGAGAACCAGGTCGGGTTCATACGAGCAGAGGTGTTTACGCCCAAGCTTTCCTTTGATGACCTTGATAGCTTGAATGAACATCTGGAGCGGCGTTGTCAAGAACTTGGCGAACGTGCGCATCCCGGGATGCAGGATCGCACAATTGATGCGGTTTTTGCAGAAGAGGTTGCCGCGCTTCGCCCTCTCGGCCAACCCTTTGACGGGTACATCGAAAAGAGTGTGCGGGTGCGTTCCACCTGTCTGGTTCAGTATGATAACAATCGTTACAGCGTGCCTTGTCAGTTTGCCGGGCAACAAGTCTCGCTGCGAGCCTATGCCGGGCGAATAGTTCTTGTTGCGGATCATGAAGTAATTGCCGGGCACAAACGTCGTTTTACCCGCAATATCAGTTACTTTGAGCCCTGGCACTATGTGCCATTGCTGGATCGCAAACCCGGTGCCTTAAGAAATGGCGCCCCTTTCGTGGATTGGCAATTGCCAAATGTTATGATGACGATCCGGGATCACTACATGCAGGACAAGGGAGGGGACCGGTATTTTGTCGATCTTCTGCTGCTGGCACACAAGCATGGAACAGAGGTGATCGAGCAGGCCTGTAAGCTGGCTGTCAAGCAAAATACCTTGCGTCTTCCTGCCATCATCAATCTGATTAATCAATTGCAAGAACCGGAAATTACGCCATTGAGCGAAACCGGCAATTATCCTCTGATCTCAACTGTCCCGCAAGCCGACTGCAAGCGTTATGAAGCTCTGTATGAGGTGACGGCATGAACGGCCTCATTGAACAGCTGGCGGGGTTGAGATTGCATGGAATGGCCTCTTGCGCACAGGACTTGCTAAGTGCACGTCAGCCGCCAAACCTGGCCACGGCGATAAAGCAGTTGATAGAGGCAGAGACCGTGGAACGAAGGGTGCGTTCGGTCCGGTATCAAATGCGCAGTGCAAACTTCCCTCATCACAAGGACTTTGCCACCTTCGATTATGATGCGGCGGCTGTAACCCGAACACAGATTGAACCCTTGTGTTCCGGACAGTTTATTGCCGATGCACATAATCTGATTCTGGTTGGTGGAACGGGAACTGGAAAATCCCACATTGCCATTGCTCTTGGAACAACGCTTGTTAATCACGGCAAGAGAATTCGGTTCTTCAATGCTGTCGACCTGATCAATGCGCTGATCAGTGAACAGGCAGAGGGAAATACCGCAAGGATCGTACGGCAATTATGCGCACTGGATTGCGTCATTATTGATGAACTCGGCTATATTCCGTTCCCAAAGTCCGGCGGAGCGCTACTGTTCCATCTGATCAGCAAACTGTACGAGAAGACAAGCGTCATCATTACAACCAACCTGGAGTTCGGGGAATGGACGCAGGTCTTCGCAGATGCAAAGATGACAACCGCACTGCTGGACCGAATTACCCATCATTGCACCATTATAGAAACCGGGAATGCATCATACCGGTTTGCTCAAAGCAAAAAACAAAAAACTCAATCCTGATCAGAAAAAGCCCCCGGACGATCTTGCAATTGGAGAGCTGATCGTCCGGGGGCTTGCGTGCAAAAACGGTGGGTCAGTTTTAAATGGAAATACAGGGTCAGTTTTAATTGAACATTGACACTTGGGTACACCTGTGAGCCGATTCTGTTTCGGAGTGGGCTGCGGGAATAACTGAAAAAGTTGTGCAAAATGCCCGATTTTCATATGTATTTATAGAAAATCAAACGCGCGGTTGTGCGAAAAAGCTTAAATAAAACAAGGGTTTTAACCAGATTTTAAGTCCCTTGCGTCTACCAATTCCGCCATGCCCGCAAATCAGTCTTCGACTTGGCTATCTGAGCTGGGTGAAACAATCAAGCGCGAATCCTATAATTGTCACTGCGACTGCGCGTTCTTTACCGCCTGGTATCCGTCAAGCGCTGCCTGACGAGCTGTCTTGTGATCCACAATAGGCAATGGATAGGTATTTCCCAGAGAAATTCCAGCCCCGGCGAGCGTGTCTGCATCGGCTTCGAAAGGCGCATGGATTAAACTGTCCGGCAAGTTTGCCAGTTCCGGACACCATTTGCGCACATAGACGCCATTGGGGTCGAATTTGCTGCCCTGGGAGATAGGGTTGAATATCCTGAAATAGGGTGCAGCATCTGCACCACAGCCGGTTACCCACTGCCAGCTGGCGCAGTTGTTGGCCAGATCCGCATCGACGAGCGTATTCCAGAACCATGCCTCGCCATGACGCCAGTCGATACGCAGGTGTTTCACCAAAAAACTCGCCGTGATCATTCGGACGCGGTTATGCATATAACCGGTAGCCCATAGTTCGCGCATTCCCGCATCTACCATCGGGTATCCGGTTTTTCCCTGTTGCCATGCCGCCAGGTGTTCGACGTTGTCCTGCCAGGGATAGGAATCGAAAGCCGGCTTCCAGTTTTGCGTGGGCATTTTCGGAAAGTGAAACAACAGATGGTTTGCAAAATCACGCCAGGCAATCTCTGACTGGAACTTGTCGATATCATAGGCAAGATCGGGATAAGTGTCCGCCACAAATCCGGATTTTGCACACAACTGTCTCGGTGATATTTCTCCGAAATGGATATGCGGGGATAGCCGTGAGACGCTTTTTAAATCAGGACGATTGCGCAATTCGCCGTATCCCCGGACGCCTTTCTCAAGGAAGGTATCGAATGCCACCGCAGCCCCGGTTTCGCCTGGGGTCCACAAATCTTCCCAACCTTCTGCCCAGTTTGGTTGTTTTGGAAGCAAATCCAGCGATTGCAAACTGCATCCCAAGCCACCAAGATCTCCAATTGACGGTTTGACTGCCGGCAGGGGAGCGGGAAAACCCCTGGCTTTCAATGATTTCCAGAATGGCGTGTAAACCTTGTACGGGCCGCCGCTTCCAGTCTGCAGTTCCCAAGGCTCGGCAATTACACTCCCGTTGCAACTGTCTGCATCAATGCCATTTTCTTTCAGCATTCGTTTGATTTTTGTGTCCCGTTCAACGCAATGCGGTTCATAGCTGCGGTTCCAGAAAACACTGGTAGCACCGGTTTTCTGAACGAATTCCGGCAAAACCTTCACCGGATCACCCCGTAAAAGAACAAGACCGCCAAGACTTCGGGACAAGTCGTCCAGACTGTGATGCAACCACCAGCGGGAGGCGCCCCCCAATTGTCTGTCTGTGTCATCGAGAATGAATACAGGAATAACCTCACCCGATCGGGCCGCCTTGGTTAGTGCTGGATTGTCCGAAGTTCTCAAATCCTGCCTGAACCAGCAAATTGTTTTCATGTTATCTAATACCGCTTTTAAATATCGACACTTTCATATCGACAAATTCCAAAAGGGGATATAGAGGAGGCAAAACAGGAAGGAAGCCCCATGACTATCAGACGAATAGAAACCGGTCCAAGAATTAGCCAGGCGGTTGTTCACGGCAATACCGTTTATACTGCCGGGCAAGTCGCAGAAGGTGACACGGTCACCGAACAGACAAAGACTATTCTTGGCCAGATTGATGCACTGCTTGCAGAAGCCGGCACAGACAAGTCCAAATTGCTGTCCGCGACAATCTGGATCACGGATATGGATAATTTTGCCGAGATGAACGCTGTTTGGGATGCCTGGGTTTCACAGGGCAATACACCGGCTCGTGCCTGCGTGGAATCCAGACTGGCCATGCCGAAATTCCTGGTGGAAATCGGAGTGGTTGCAGCAATCGACTGATTGGCTGGCATTTACCGGATCTCGCCGCCCAGTGCCTGCATCACCAGTTTCTGGAAGTGGTGGACCGCATGTTCAGAAAGTTCCGTCAGATCAGCATCCACCACGAATCTGCCCTGATTGTAGCCTTTTGACTGAAGCCCTTTCTGCACACTTTCGCACAGGGTTATGTCTTCTGGCTGCAGCACATCCTTTTGGTAGTCCATTGCTTCCTTGAGTTGTGTTGTCGGCTGTTCGCTTTTGGTGAACCAGTCCTGATATTCAATAGTGTTGCCAAGGCCGTCGGGGATCATTTGCAACGTGGAAATATTGGTTTCGCCAGGATAGGCCCATATCGTTAGATTGGGCCACAAAAACCAACCGCAATATCCAAAATCAACCTCGCCTTTTTCAAATTTGAACGCCGCTGCGTCTGTCGTGCGGGCATTTTCCGATACGTGGCTTGAATAAATGCCGTTGCAGTGACTGCGATAGGTTTCCATATCCACCAAATCAACAAAATCCCTATGCGCCGGGTCGCAGTGATAACATTCGAGGAAATTGTCTATCAGAACTTTCCAGTTCGCCTTTATCGAGAACCTGTCTCGTTGTGAAAACACCAAATCGTCAATACGTGGGCAGTATTTCCGGATTTCGTCTTCAAGTTCTGGCACCTGTTCTGCAAGCGGCCTGGTCTCTTCATCCAGATTGACAAATACAAGCCCGCAAAAAACCTCCACGCGAACCGGTTTCAGGGAAAAATCGCACTTGTTGAAGTTCAGGATGTTCTCAGAGTTTCTTGCAACCTTCAACGAACCGTCCAGATCGAAACTCCATGCATGATAAGGACAGACAATCAGATTTTTCCTGCCGGACCCCTGAACAAGCTCGTGCCCACGGTGCGCGCATACATTGTAAAATGCCTGCAGGTCACCGGCACGGTCCCGGGTCACAAAAACAGACTGCTCGTGAATTTGCGCGGTCATAAACTGGCCGGTTTCCTTCAACTGGTTTTGATGACAAACATAAATCCAGTTGCGATAGAAAATTGCCTCCTTCTCGGCCTCGTAAATATCTGGCGATGTATAAAACCGTGCGGGCATGGTGAAGGATTCTGCCGGATTAGCACAAAAGGGCTGATCACCCGGCTGGATTTTTACGATTGGTAGGTTCATTTCAGCTTTCCCCTAAATTTGGTTGCATAAAATAGCGTTATGAATAAATTGTTTCATACAATGATTTTTTGCTAATTTGGATAGAAATTTCTTATGCTATCGCAAGACCTGCCGCCACTGGACTCCCTGGTCGCGTTTGAGGCTGCCGCGAGGCTTGGCAGTTTCACCCTGACAGCAAGGGAACTGAATCTAACGCAGGCTGCCATTTCCCAGCGCATTCGCAACCTTGAACGCGCGCTTGGCACGACTTTGTTTGAGCGTGCACACCGTTCGGTTTTGCTGAATGAGGCGGGGCGCAAATATCAACACTCGGTTTCCATGGTTCTCGGGCATCTGGGTAGTGCAACAAAAAATCTGACGCGGTTACCTCATTCAGAGCAACTTACTGTTGCAGTAGACCAGGCGATTGCTCATCTTTGGTTGTTTCCGAGGTTTTACCGTTTTTGTGAATTGCACGAAGATGTTTCAATTCGTCTGGTTGTTTCTGACGAGTTGGATAAATGCCTGGGTAACGAAGTGGATGTAGCGCTTGTGTTCGGCGGCGAAGGGACCGGTGGATACAAGGTTGAACGGTTGTTCGACGAGGAAGTCTTTCCGGTATGCTCGCCAACCTATACAGATCGGTTAGTGCAGCCTTTTGGACTTGATGGTCTGTCCCAATGTGATCTGATCGAACTTGAGGATGAACGGTGGGACTGGATGAATTGGGAAATCTGGATGACCCGGGCATATGGCGGAAGCGCTTTTGAGGGGTGCCGTGTGCAAATCGGTTCCTATCCGCTTGTTGTTCAGGCCGCCTGCAACGGTCTGGGAGTGGCCTTAGGCTGGAAGGGGCTGGTGGATGCCCAATTAGCGGATGGCACACTTGTCAAGCCAACGTCCATGAGCGTTTTGACGGATGGCGGATACAACCTCTTAAGCAATCAACAAAGCAGTTCAAAGTCAGTGCGTGACTTGTTTATTGACTGGGTTTTATCTCAACTGACCTGAGAATTTTGTCCGAAAATTTATTGAGCAATTGAATGTGAATTGAATTCGCATTAGTTTTATACAAATACTTGTGTAAATGTACTTTTGACGTAGGGTAAAGAAATGGCCGAATTTCGAAAATTCCTTATCGCTTTGACTGCCCTGACGGGAATAATTTTATCCATCTCCCATGCCGCCGCAGATGAACCCGGAGCGCTCGTCTCTGTGGAATGGCTGAAAGAGAACCTGCAGGTTACCAATCTGGTGGTGCTGGACATACGCAGCCCCCGAAAAAGCCGGAATTTTTATGAGGAAGGCCATATAAAAGGCGCCGTTTCTGCACCCTATAACAGTGGCTGGCGGGAAACTGTGAATGGTGTGATCGGTATGCTTCCTCCAATTGAGAAGATTTCTGCTCACATCGGAAGTCTCGGGGTCGGTAATGAAACGCGCGTAGTCATCGTTCCTTTCGGGAACAGTTCGACCGACTTTTCAGCAGCCACCCGGATATACTGGACATTCAAGGTTCTTGGCCATGATGCGGTGTCAATTCTGGAAGGCGGCTATGCCGGCTGGTATGCGAAAGGTGAGGGGCTTTCTGACAGCGCGGTCGTGCCGGTTCCAAAAGAGTTTGTAGCTGACTACCGTCCTGAACTCGTTGCAAGTGAAACCGATGTTCAACAAAGTTTGGGGCGTGACGTTGTCCTGGTGGATGCGCGACCGACAGCGCAGTTTGAGGGCAAGGCCAAAAGTCCTGTAGTTTCCAGGGCCGGTACGGTGCCAGCTGCAGTAAATCTTCGTCAGTCAACCCTGTACAGCCCTAGGAAGACCAGTTTCCTGGGCCTCGAGAAAATCAGGCAATCTGCCTCTGAAATTGGTATCAGTGAACAGCACAAATCGATTGCGTTTTGCAATACTGGCCACTGGGCTTCTATAGCCTGGTTTGCGTTAAGCGAAATTGCGGGTCACAAGGATGTGTCCCTCTATGATGGCTCGATGACGGAATGGACCGCCAATGCCGATAACCCGATTCAGTAATAAGGCCTGTACTGACGATACATGCGGTGCAACTCGGTTATGCGGGCGGGGTATCAGGCCACGTTGCGGTCGACGGTTGGTTGATGTTCGATTTCGCGGTTCTCGGGCAGGCTGTCGCCAAAGTTGAAACTGGCAGCAAATTCGCGGGCCGCATCAGCTGGAAGCGCCTTGGAGAAGAAGTAACCCTGCATGAAGTCCACATGATAATGATCGCGGAGAAGATCAAACTGTTGTTGGCTTTCGATACCCTCGACCACAAGTTTGAGATCGAGTGCCTTACCCATCGCGGTAATGCCTTTCAACAGGGTTTTGGACCGCTCACTGCTTACCAGGTCATCAACGAATGACTTGTCGATTTTGATTTTGTCCAACGGTAGCTTGTGCAGGTAGCTGAGGCTTGAGTAGCCGGTGCCAAAATCGTCGAGTGATATCCGCACACCCATTTCGCTGAGTTCCTCCAGAACGAGGATGGCGTGTGCCATGTCGTTCAATACTGCGGTTTCTGTAATCTCGATTTCCAGCCTGTGCGGAGCAAGCCCTGTTTCCTGAAGTGCCTGGTGAACAGCTTCGGTGATCGAGCCCACCTGGAACTGAACCGCAGACACATTGACCGCTACGCTGGTATCCGGGTGCCAGGTGGTACATTGCCTGCAGGCTTCTTTGAGCGTCCATTCACCTATAGCGCGAATGAGACCCAGATCTTCAGCCAACGGGATAAACTGGGCAGGGGAGATGTTTTCCGTGCCGTTGCGTTTCCAACGTGTCAGGGTTTCAAAGACAGACGGTTTCTGGGTTTCCATGCCGACAATCGGCTGGAAATGCAATTCAAGCTTCTGGTTATGGATGGCTTCTGCCAAATCCTCTTCCATCTGCAGGCGCTCCTGCAGTATCTTTTCCATTTCTGGTGTAAAGAAGGTATGGCAGTTTTTGCCTGCACCCTTGGATTCGTACAGTGCCAGGTCTGCCAATTTGAGCAGTCGTTCAATTTTGTCTGCGTCATTTGGATATAACGCAAGGCCAAGACTTGCTCCAAATCTCAGGTTCTGATTGTTGAACTCGAGAGGGCGTGTAAGGTGAGAAGTCAGGCGCTTTGCCAGTTTGTCGAAGCCGGATTTACAGTGTTTTTCCTGAACAAAAACAACAAACTCGTCACCGCCGTGGCGGCCAATTACAGCTTCTTTTGGTAGAATTTCCCGTAGACGCTCAGCGACGCTTGCCAAGATGTAATCGCCGGCTTCATGGCCGAGCATGTCGTTGACCCGTTTGAAATCATCCAGATCAAAGAAAATGATTGCGGCTTTTTCAAATCTACCGTCGGTATTGATTATGTTTTCTGACTGCTGGTGGAAGTAGTTACGGTTACACAGTCCCGTAAGGTCATCATATCGTGCGAGTTGGTCAATCCGGTTCTGGTATTTGATGCGCTGGGTAACATCCTCAATCACCAAGACACAGCCACCGGATTCCCGCAGTTTTATAGAGAGTTCCACATGCTGTTTTTCGGACATCTGGAAAATCTTGCTCTGGGTGCGGTGCTGAAGTCGCTTGCGCAGGGCGTCTTCAAGGATTCGAACCCGGTTGATGTAAGGTTTGGTGAGGTCAACAGCCTGCACAATATCGCTGAGTTGCTTGCCGAAGCAGTTGATGTCGTCATGGATAACCAGGATTTGGCGCGCAGTCTGGTTAATCACCCGCAGGCGCATTTCCTCGTCAAACATGATGAGACCGTGCGACATGCTTTCCAAAGCTTCGTTGAGCTGGATGCCAAAAGCTTCCTTTTCCTCTGACTGGGCCTCGACATTTTTGAACAACAGGCTCAGGCGTTTGGAGACATCACGAATGCTGGACAGTAGCGGCATGAAAAATCCGCACAGTATCATCGCACGAAAATCACCATAGGAAAGCACGCCCATGATCAGCGGCACACCGACTGCCCCCAATTGAAGGGTCAATGTGCGCCCATCTGAAAAATTACGGCAGATAAGGTTCAGGATGTTGCCCATCGTCGTTGCCACGCAGAGCAAGTGTAAGAACGGGTCACTGGACAATATGAAACAGAAAAAGCACCACACACCCATGGTCAACATGAAACTGGTGGACAGGAATTTGTATTGGTATCGCCAGGTGCCAATTTCGTTCGAATTGCCGTCTATCAGGGCCCTGTGACGCCGGATATTGCCCCCATCCGCCAGCATAATGGACAACATGGTGATGGTAGTGGCGAGGAAAATGAAATCTGTTGTGAAGAAGTAGGTGACAAGCGACGCGATAGAAGCACTTATTTTGCCATAAAAGAACGCAATATGGTCCTCGTACCGAGTCAGTATCTCGCGTTCTTTATCGCTAATTTTCTTTAAATTGTCCTGAGTCACGCCAAACTCTCTGCATTTCATTGCCCAGAATCTAGCGGCAATTGATTGCCATAAAGTTTATATATCCGCGACTTACACCAAAAAATTGCATTATTTTTTATAATTACACCATGGAGATCATACCTCCAGGATGGCGTTATATTCGCCCGGCAAGCGATAATTCCAGCAAAGTTAGCTGGACTTCGCCCGGGCTGGCGTCTGTAAACTGGATAATATCATCCACGCAAACGGGCGAAGGTCCCAGCGCCGCGATGATTTTTTGCCGTGTTTCGTCTGTCAGATTTCTAACCATGCCTGAGCCGCAGTTGTAGTGCATTTGATGTTCCTCATTCGCAGTCGTCCCGGAATTGCCGTTTTTGTCGGTAAGTGGCGTAAGCGCCTCCAAAATGTCATCCGCACCGGTAACCAGTGTTGCCCCTTCACGTATGAGCCGGTTTGTCCCTTCACTGCGGGGATCCAGCGGTGAGCCTGGTACAACCAGAACCAGTTTCCCCATCTCATTGGCCAATCTGGCCGTAATCAGTGAACCGGATCTGCGCGCTGCTTCTACTACCAGGACAGCAAGGGATAGACCGGTAACAATTCGGTTCCTCCGGGGAAAATCTTTTGCCCGCGGATGCCACCAACCGGCATCTCGCTTACAATCGCACCGTCATTTGCCAGAATTTCCGCAGCTAATTCCTGGTTTTCTTCTGGAAAAACAACGTCTACACCACCAGCAAAAACCGCAACGGTGCCAGTCTTCAATGCCGATTGATGCGCTTTCGTGTCGATTCCACGCGCCAGACCGGAAACAATCTTGTAGTCGGAGTTTCCAATCTGCCGTGCCATGTTTTCGGCTATCTTTAATCCCGCAATTGAGGCATTTCGGGAGCCGACTACGGCCAGGGACTTTTCGTTGAATGCGAGATTTGAACCGCGGATGCACAACAAGGGAGGGCAGGTGTCCAGGGCTCGGAGATTTGCAGGGAAATCCGGCTCTCCCATTCCGACAAATCTTGCGCCGATACGTTCTACCGTTTCAAGTTCACGTTCTGCATCTTCTCTGGAGAAAATTGTTATACGGGCAGCCGCACCACCACGCTTGGCCAATTCTGGAATTGCCTCCAGGGCTGCATCAGCGGTTCCGTAGTGCGAAATCAAATCTCGAAACGTGACCGGACCAACGTTCTGGCTACGAAATAATCGTAACCAGTTTATTTCTGTTTTCTGCCTAATTTAAAGTATTTCTTTCCAGAAATTTTACTATTCGTCATAAAAGATACAGTATAAATTAATATACTTAATATCTATACATTAATTTACTTGGATTTTCCAATCCTGCTTTCAGAGCCATTCAACAGACGCTTGATATTCTCGCGATGCCGAAGCCAAAGGATAACTGTCAGAACCAGAAACAATTCTGCCCACTGTACATGGCCAAAATAATACAGAACCGGCGGTGTAACCAGGCTGGCTACCAATGCTGCAAGAGATGAAAATCGAAAAACGGCTGCAATTACCAGCCAGGCAACCGCAAAAACAAGTGTTACTTTCCAACTCAGCCCAAGCAATATTCCAATATAGGTCGCTACGCCTTTTCCGCCTTTAAACCTCAGCCAAACAGGAAAACAGTGTCCAATAAATGCACCGAAGCCAGCCAGAACCGCGCAATCAGGTCCGAAGTAACCGGCGATCAGGACAGCGGCAGTTCCCTTGAAAAGATCGAAAAAAAAGGTGAGGGCGGCAATTTTTTTGTTTCCGGTGCGCAGGACATTTGTCGCTCCGATGTTTCCTGATCCCACTTCGCGTATATCACCAATTCCGGCAAACCGGGTTAGAATCAGGCCAAATGGTACGGATCCCAGCAGATATCCGAATAGCAATGATGCCAAAAAGACACCCAAAGTGAACCAAAGCACGGGTGAGTCCCACGGCATGTTGATGATGTCAGGCATTCGAAAGAACCTATTCTTCGTCGTGGTAGACCGTTTCACCGCCTACAATAGTGCGCACAACCTTGCCACTAAAACGCTCTCCCTCAAAGGGAGTGTTCTTTGATTTTGATATGATATCGTGTTCATGCACAATCCAGGGAACTTGTAAATCGGCTATCATCAAATCCGCATTAGAACCGGGTTCAAGTGTGCCGCCAGGAAGGTTGAAGATGTTCGCCGGGCGTGTGGAAAGGGCGTCAACAAGGCGATTTAGGGGTACTTCGCCATTGTGGTAAAGGCGCATGGCGGCGGCAAAAAGGGTTTCCAGCCCGATGGCGCCATCTGCCGCTTCGGCAAATGGATGGCGTTTTTCATCCACATCATGAGGGTCATGGCTTGAAACAATAATGTCAATTGTTCCATCGGCAAGCGCCGCGATCATGGCTTGTCTGTCATCTTCGTGTCTCAGGGGCGGTTGCAGTTTCAGATAGGTGCGGTACCGGCCAACATCGTTCTCGTTGAGGGTGAGATGATTGATTGAGATGCCGCAGGTCACCGGATGACCCTGCTTTTTGTAGGTGCGTACAACTTCTGCAGAATCTGCGGTCGAAATTTTTGCCGCATGATAGTTTCCGCCAGTGAGAGCTGCCAGCCGCATATCTCTCTCAAGAACGATAATTTCTGCCTCTTTTGGTATGCCCGGCAAACCCAATTGAGCTGCGTTAAGGCCCTCATTCATAACACCGTTGGCCGTGAGTTCCGGATCAACTGTTTCCTTGGAGATCACAAGGCCGAAGTCGCGGGCATAGGTAAGCGCCCGACGCAAAACCAGATTATTGGAGATTGAATGCCTGCCTTCAGTCAACATGACAGCACCGGCGTCCTGCAGAAGACCGAATTCAGTCAACTCTGCACCGGCCAGACCTTTGGTGACGCTGGCCGCAGGATAAACCCGGACCGAAGCATCGTCACGGGATGCACGCCTTACAAAATCCACCAGAGCTACATCATCGATCACGGGATCGGTTTCCGGCATCATGACAAAGCCGGTCACACCTCCCTTGGCGGCGGCCCTGCTGGCTGATGCGATGGTCTCTCTATGTTCGCCACCCGGCTCCCCGACAAAAACCCGGGCATCGATTAATCCGGGAAAAACATGCATTCCGGTTGCGTCAATGGTTTCGCAATCATCAGGTTTTTTCGTGATTTTGCCGATTTCAGCGACTTTGCCGTTTTGAATCAGGATATCGGTAACGCCGTCAAATTGCTGCGATGGATCGACCAGGTGACCGTTTTTGACAATGATACTTTGCTCAGACATTGGCACCCTCGTTTTCCATGAGTGCTTCTATGGCTGCCATGCGTACTGCAACGCCCATTTCGACTTGTGTCTCGATAACACTTTGGGGACCATCTGCCACGTCTGATGAAATTTCAACACCCCGATTCATCGGGCCTGGATGCATTACCAGGGCATCCGGTTTGGCGTAATTCAGTTTTTCCCGGTCGAGACCGAAATACCGAAAATACTCCCGTACTGACGGAATTAGGGCCCCCGCCATACGTTCGCGCTGGAGACGCAGCATCATCACAATATCTGCGTCCGCCAAACCATCCTTCATGGTACGGAACACTTCGACACCCAGGCGCTCGACTCCGGCAGGCAACAAGGTGGAGGGAGCAATAACCCGAACCCGCGCTCCCAGTGCATTGAGCAAAATTATGTTCGAACGCGCCACCCGACTGTGAAGAACGTCACCACAGATGGCGACCACCAGTCCAGCAATACTGCCCTTGTTTCGTTGAATGGTGAGTGCATCAAGGAGTGCCTGGGTTGGGTGCTCGCGGGTGCCGTCGCCAGCATTTATCACTGAACATCCAACCTTGTTGGCCAGCAGTTCCACGGCACCTGCGGATTGGTGTCGCACCACCAGAAGATCCGGCTGCATTGCGTTTAGCGTCATGGCAGTGTCTATCAGGGTTTCGCCTTTTTTGACGGAGGACGACCCCACCGACATGTTCATGACGTCTGCACCGAGCCGCTTGCCGGCAAGTTCGAATGAGGACTGTGTTCTCGTTGAAGCTTCGAAGAAGAGATTGATTTGGGTGCGTCCGCGCAGAATGTTCTTTTTCTTTTCGCGCTGCCTGGAAACGGAAACCGCATCGTTGGCCTGATCTAGCAGATACAGGATTTCCTGTTGAGAAAGCTCCGCAATTCCCAGTAAATGCCGCTGGTTGAAGGGTTTCAAAGAGAGGGAATTTTTGTCTGTCATCAAAGCCATTGCTATAGGGTGCTAATGCGAAAACTGCAAGCTTGTCGGCCAGTTTATGCACCTCTCTTTGAAAACATTTCCGGCAGGGAGCTTGAAACGGCGGCAAAAGCCTGTTTTCTGTGTAATCCAGGTCACTGTTGGGGGGATCTGTCAGTTAATGCGTCTTTGCATCTTTCGCAAAACACCTGACCAAACAGACATAAAAGCTGGGGGAGGCGGCTCACCGCCAGAAACGGTAACATGCAAGACAATAACCAATCGCCAAATTTCGATGGTTTCAACGCCTACAGCAACGATCCGTTGCTTGGCTTATTGACCCTGTCACTCAAACAACCGGTTCGTGATGGCCTGGAAAAGATGGGTGCATGGGCAGGAAATGCGGAGACGATCAATCTTGGTGTTTTGGCAAACGAGAACGAGCCGGTTCTCAACACCCATGATGCACGGGGAAACCGCCTTGATCGGGTCGAATTTCATCCGGCATGGCACGCGCTGATGAGGCGCGGGATTGAGGCCGGTCTGCATAATTCCCTCTGGCAGGACAATCCTGATGAAACCGGGGGACGCAATCTGGCCAGGGCAGCCCGGGTATATATGACCGCCGGTGTGGAAATGGGGCATTTATGCCCGTTGATAATGACCAATGCGAGTGTGGCAACACTGAATTCAAATCCTGGCGTTCTGAATGAATGGTTGCCGAAAATTCTTTCATCCAAATATGATCCGACACACCGGCCACTGGACAAAAAGGCAGGTGTGACAATTGGCATGGGCATGACGGAACGACAGGGTGGTTCCGATGTTCGGGCCAATACCAGTCAGGCAGAGGAACTTGGTAATGGTGTCTGGCGGGTCAATGGTGAAAAATGGTTCATGTCTGCACCGATGTGTGATGCCTTCCTGGTTCTGGCTCAAATGCCAGGCGGTCTGGGGTGTTTTCTTCTGCCGCGAATTGTTGATGGTGGTGCTCCGAACGGACTGGAATTCAGACGTCTCAAGAAGAAACTCGGCAATCGTTCCAATGCATCAAGTGAGGTGGAGTTCAGGGACAGTCTCGGCATTTTAATTGGTGGACCGGGCAGGGGAATACAGACCATCATGGACATGGTTGCGTTTACCCGGCTCGATTGCGCGGTAGCCTCTGCCGGGTTAATGCGGGTTTCGCTGGCTGAGGCTATCCATCACTGCCGTCACCGTTCGGCGTTTGGCAAGAAACTGATTGATCAGCCGCTCATGGAACGGGTTTTGGCAGACCTGGTTCTGGACGCTTCGGCTGCAACGGCGCTGGTATTTCGGTTGGCGTCTTCCTTTGACAGGGCTTCTGCCAATCCATCGGAAGCGGCCTATGCACGACTGATGACACCGGTGGTCAAATACTGGGTCTGCAAGCTAGCGCCGTCACTGATTTATGAAGCTATGGAATGTATTGGAGGCAACGGTTACATAGAAGCCTGTAACCTTCCTCGCCATTACCGTGAGGCTCCGCTCAATGCCATCTGGGAGGGGGCTGGCAACATCATGTGTCTGGATGTTCTCAGAGTGATGGCGAAAAGTGGTGAAGTGCTGGATACGGTACTCGACGGACTGCAACAGGACTTGGGCGGCGAAAACTCCACCAAGTTGATAGACGTGCTTCGCTCAGCGGGTCGTATGGCACAGGAGGATGCAGGCGGTGCCCGTATTCTGGTAGAGCAGCTGGCTTACACTGCTGCTGCTGCTGAATTGAAAAGGCTTGGGGCAGGGGAGACCGCCGATGCGTTTATTGAAACGCGCCTGGGTGGATTATGGCGGAACACATATGGAATGCTGGACAGTCGTCACAATTCGCGCAGAATTATCGAAAAAGACTATCCGGCTTTTTGATTGGGTATCCAGTTACCGGCGTTAACCGTAAGCGTTAACCTTAACAAATGGTTTACGTTGAGGAGGCGGCTGAATTCATGCAAAGTAAAAGCCTAAACCGAGGCTCCGCATGCGCGCTATATTAATTCTTTGGGCTATTCCGCTTATCCTCTTCTGGGGATGGTACGGTCTGAGCGCCTATAACATCAGCTTCGGTGTTTTCTTCCTTGAACGTCAGTTCCATGATCTGGTTTTCAACATTTACAGCAACATTCTTGGTATTCCCGCGGCGGAAATTCCCGGTTGGCTGGCCTGGGTATTCTTTATTGACACCCTGATATTGTTGGGTGTTGCGGCTCTGCGCTGGTACAAACATTGGCTGCCGCAAACCATAAACTGGATAAAGGAAAAAACCGGTCTGGCAGAAGAGGAGCGGGACTATGTCAAGGAGATCTACGAACCGCTGATTTTGAAGCGGGTCGAAGAAATTTCGGCTAATTCAAACAGTCCAGTGCGCCCTGGAGAATGATAGCGGCGGCGACTGCGTCAATTTTCTCTTTTCTTTTTTCACGCGACACATCCGCTTCAATCATAGCCTGTTCGGCTGCATAGGTTGATAAACGCTCATCCTGAAACACAATTGGCAACTGCGTGAGCTTTTGAAGATTGCGGGCGAACGCACGGGTGGACTGCGCTCGCGGTCCCTCGCTTCCATCCATATTCAACGGAAGCCCGAGGACAATGGCGAAAACCCCCTCCTTTTCCGCCAGTGCAAGCAGGGTTTCTGCGTCCTGGGTGAATTTTTTGCGCACAAGTGTCTCGCGGGCTGTCGCGATAGTGAGTCGGGTATCGGAAAAGGCGATGCCGATGGTTTTTGTGCCAAGGTCAAGCCCCATCAGTTTCTGTCCCGGCTGTTGCAGGTCCAAGAGCTCGCTTAACTGGGTTGTTTGATCGGGCACGCTTTGATTTAATTACCAATTGAATTTGCCCTCCAATACTGTCCGAAAAGGAAAATTGCAATGAACATCACCTGGTTCGGCCACTCGGCCTTTGCTGTTGAGATTGGTGAAAACAAAATACTGATTGATCCGTTTCTGGATGGAAACCCGTCCTGGAAGGGCACTTGGCAGGAAGCTGCTGATGGGTGTACTCACGTATTGCTAACCCACGGTCACGATGATCACCTGGGGAATGCGCTGGACATCTGCAAACATACAGATGCATTGCTCGTCGCAAATTTTGAAATTTGTATGTATCTTGTGGGCAAAGGCGTTTCGGACAAAAGGATCAATCCGGGTAATCCTGGCGGCACAGTGCCCTGTGGTGGTTTCACGACGACATTCGTTCATGCGGTGCACTCCTCCTCAACCCAGACTTCAGGCGGAGAAAATGTCTATCTCGGCTGTCCGACAGGTTTGATCATTAAGGCGGAAGGCGAGAAAACCCTTTATCATATGGGCGATACGGACCTGTTCAGTGATATGGCACTGATCAACGAGTTGCATGAGCCGAAGATTGGCATTGTTCCTATAGGGGATCGCTTCACTATGGGAGCCCGCGAAGCCGCGATTGCCTGTGACCGATATTTTGAATTTGAAACGGTGATCCCATGTCACTTCGGTTCATTTCCAGTAATTGACCAGTCTTCCGATCAGTTTATCAAACTGCTCGGTGAGGGAAATGGCACGATTGCAGTTCTCAGTTCCGGCGAAAACCGCGAATTCTGACAGTTTATTGGCGCTTATGCGGTTGAAACCTGACAGGCGTGTGTTTATAGGCTAGTGGATTGATCTTTCCATACAGGATTATTCTGAATGTCTGTCGATATCGATACAGTAAAACGTGTTGCCAAACTGGCACGGATCGCCGTTGACGATGCGCGCGCTAAAAAAATGCAGGGCGAGCTGAATGCAATTCTCGGTTTCGTTGACCAACTTAACGAGGTTGACGTCGATGGTGTTGAGCCAATGACCTCGGTCGTCGAGATGGAGATGAAAAAGCGCATCGACGAAGTAACCGACGGCGATAAGGTTGACGCAGTTACCCTGAATGCACCTGCAAGTGAAGATGGGTTTTTCATGGTGTCGAAGGTGATTGAGTAATGCGTATTGTTCCAATATCTGTTTTGCTTGGTCTGTTTAGCATTCCAACGGTTTTCGCTGGCGACCTTCCAGAATTTCTCAAGCAAGACGTCTACACAACCGATAAGAAGAGTTGCGGTGACACGGATGATGCCGATGGACTGCAACTGTCAAAAGAAGGCATATTTGGACAGGAGTTCAGTTGTACATTTGTCCGCTTTGACGAAGATGCTGACCCGGATACAGGGCAATTATTTTCCGTTGTAGCGACGGCCAACTGCGGCGATGACAGCGGTATTACCCGCCCGGATATGATTACCCTTTCACCCTATGCTGAGGAGGGGCAGGTTATGGTGCAGTCTCAAAACGAATATATTCTGTCTGAGGTCGAGATCATGATTGCCCTGGAATTTGGAAACGATGTGCCGGAAAAGTCGGGGCATTTCTGGGTGTCGAACACTTATAATATTTGCAAGTAGTGATTTTGTCTGTTGCTAACTGATTGAAAAAGAAAGAAAATGTCTGAACTAATTAGCCTTACCATTTCAGAAGCCCGCGAAAAACTGGGAGCCGGCGAAATCAGTTCCATTGAATTGACAGACGCCTATCTGGAAGCGATTGGCAATGCCAACGACACGATCAATGCCTACATTACCGTAACCGGCGACAAAGCGCGTGCGATGGCAAAAGCCTCCGATGAGCGTCGGGCGGCAGGCCAGGTGGGCGCGTTGGAAGGAATACCGCTCGGTATCAAGGACCTGTTTGGTACTGAAGGGGTGCACACGCAGGCTTGTTCTCATATCCTCGACAATTTCAAGCCGGCTTATGAATCCACCGTGAGCCAGAACCTCTGGAATGATGGCGCGGTCATGTTGGGCAAACTCAACATGGATGAGTTTGCGATGGGTTCGTCCAATGAAACTTCCTATTACGGCCCGGTCAAAAATCCCTGGCGCGAGGAAGGCTCGAACACTGCGCTCGTGCCGGGCGGATCTTCCGGTGGATCTGCTGCAGCGGTTGCGGCCATGCTGTGCGCCGGAGCGACAGCAACCGATACGGGCGGCTCGATCCGCCAGCCTGCTGCCTTTACCGGAACCGTGGGCATCAAACCTACCTATGGCCGCTGTTCACGCTGGGGAATTGTCGCATTTGCTTCTTCACTGGATCAGGCCGGGCCGATTACACGGGATGTGCGTGATGCAGCGATAATGCTCAAGTCCATGGCTAGTGTTGACCCCAGGGATACGACTTCAGTTGACAAACCGGTTCCTGACTACGAATCCGCAATTGGTAAATCCGTCAAAGGAATGAAAATCGGGATACCCAAGGAATATCGCATCGATGGTATGCCGGAGGAAATTGAAGCCCTTTGGCAAAAGGGAATAGAATGGTATCGCGATGCTGGGGCAGAGATCGTCGATATTTCTTTGCCGCATACAAAATATGCGCTCCCTGCGTACTACATTGTGTCTCCGGCGGAGTGTTCTTCCAATCTGGCCCGGTATGATGGGGTGCGTTATGGCCTGCGGATAACCGGTGATGATATCACGGACATGTATGAAAAGACCCGCTCAGAGGGTTTTGGGGATGAGGTTCAGCGGCGCATCATGATTGGCACCTATGTGCTCTCCTCCGGCTACTATGATGCCTATTATCTGCGCGCCCAGAAGGTTCGCACGTTGATCAAGAAGGACTTTGAAGATGCATTCGCTCAGGGGATTGATGCGATGCTCACTCCGGCGACCCCGTCATCGGCATTTGCAATCGGTGATGAGGAAATGGCCAAGGATCCGGTAAAGATGTATCTCAACGACGTTTTCACGGTGACAGTCAACATGGCGGGGCTTCCGGGCATTTCCGTACCGGCTGGCCTGGATAACAAAGGGTTGCCGCTTGGGCTCCAATTAATCGGTAAGCCTTTTGAAGAGGAAACGCTTTTTCAGGCCTCATCGATTATCGAACAGGCTGCGGGACGTTTCACGCCACAGCGGTGGTGGTGAGGTAAAATCGAGATTGATCAGGGAAACACTGGTTTGGATGCACCGGATGTGACACCGCGCCCGAATAGTTAACTTCCAGTTGCCGATACCGGCGGCTGTTTTTTAGATAGCGTAGCCTAACAGGAGAAGTCCGATGCGTGTTTTGAAATGGTTTGGTTATCTGTTGCTGTTACTGGTTGTCGTGGCAGCTTTCAACTGGGAAAAAATTGTTCGTTTGAATGCGGTAAATACCCTGTTTTCGGAAGAAAAGATTGTCAGCAATTTTTCCACCATGAACGAGCTTTTCCTCTTTGCCGAAATACCATCGGGTGGCGAAGTAACAGCCTGGCAAACCGAGGAAAAAGAACTTCCGGAAACCTTTGCATCAGGAGACAAGAAACGCTCTCTTGCGGACTGGCAGGAATATTCCAAAGCGACATCACTGCTTGTTGTGCAGGACGGCAAAATTGCGTTTGAAGAATACTATCTCGGCACAAAGCCTGACGATCTGCGTATTTCCTGGTCGGTGGCAAAGTCGTTTTTGTCAGCCGCTTTCGGTGTTGCTGTCGCGGAAGGGAAAATCGAACTGGATCAACCGGTTGACTCCTATGTGCCGGAGTTTGCCAATTCAGCTTACAAAGGCATTACGGTCCGCAATGTGTTCAACATGGCAAGCGGCGTAAAATTTATTGAGGACTATCTAGATTTCTGGTCAGACATCAACAAGATGGGCAGGGTGTTGGCTATCGGCGGTTCAATGGATGAATTCACGCTTGAAATGCAGGAAAGAGAGCGTGAGCAGGGGGTTGCGCGTCAGTACGTGTCCATTGATACCCATGTGCTTGCAATGGTGTTGCGTAAAGCGACGGGCAAAAAGCTTCCCGAATACCTGGCCGAGAAAGTTATCACACCGCTTGGTTTTTCCCGACAGCCTTACTACCTCACTGACAGTGAGGACAATGCGTTTGCCTTGGGAGGTCTGAATATTACAACCCGGGATTATGCCCGTTTCGGTCAGATGTTTCTGGACTACGGTAACTGGAATGGCAATCAGATCATCCCGGCAGGCTGGGTTCTTAAAAGCACAGTGAGATCCGCGCCATCACCCGCAAACGATGATGTATTCGGTTACGGGTATCAATGGTGGTTACCACCTAATTCCGAACAAAACGGTGGCGACTATTTGGCCCGCGGAATCTATGGCCAGTATATTTACATCAATCCAAGGACCAAAACTGTGATTGTGCGTACCGCTGCAAACCGCAAGTTTCGGGAACAGCTTCCGGATGGTGCCGAGACTTCAGTTGTGGATGTCGATATGTTCCGTGGTATCGCGAAGCATATGTCGCAATGACCGTCGCAATTGCCGGTGGCAATACATAGAACATTGATGCACTGTTTTGCTTTGAATGCAAACACCAGAATCGGAGAATATGATGGCCAGGACTAGAGCGTGTTCGCATCACGTGAATTCACAGCCGACTGCCCTGAAGAAATTCCGGCACTCCATTGGCGTGAACATATGGCAGACCTCTCCGATTGCCTTCCAGACATCATCGAAGGTTCTGGCGCCTGCCTTCCTCAGATGAGCCTTGAGCTTCGAAAAGGCCATTTCAATGGCATTGAGATCTGGGGAATATTTCGGCAGGAACAAAAACCATGCGCCGATATCTCGCAAGATCTGCTCGGCTTTTTCGCTCTTGTGAGCGGCTAGGTGGTCAAGGATTACGACATCTCTCTTTTCCAGTTCTGGCGCCAACTGTGTCTCAACATAAATCTCAAAGATTTCTTTGGTCATGGCCCGGTCAATAACCCAGGGCGCAACCAGTCCATGACTGCGCAGGCCTGCGATAAGTGTCTGCTTCTTCCAGTGGCCATGAGGGACAAAATCTATGAGGCGCTCTCCTGTTGGGGCCCATCCAGTTTGCTTGGCCATTTTGGTGTTTGTGGACGTCTCATCAATGAAGACAAGTTTTTCAATCGACCGATTCAAAAACGGAACACGCCTTGTCTTCCAGAGTTCGCGGTCTTTTTTCACGTCGATGCGGTGTTGCTCCTTGGCATAAATAGTCTTTTTTTATGCGACAACCCGAAACTGCGCACAACATGCCAGACAGGCGAATGATGGACATTGAGGTTGAATTTTTCGTTCAGCTCCGCACAAAGCTTACGGATTGTAATGTCCTTTTGTTCATCAACCCGTTTTCGAAGCCAGTCTTTATAGGGTGAAAGCTTGCCATGGCCTGTTTTTCCCGGGTTATGTTTTGGAGCAAGCGAGCCAGTTTCACGTTTCAACTTCACCATATCATTCACAAATTTGACGGAGACTTTGAAATGGGCAGCCGTTCCACGATGAGTGTGGCCTTCTTCTACATGAGCTACAACACGTTTACGCAATTCAATCGGATGGGGCTTGGGCATTGAAAATCCTTGGCTTCGAACCGAATCAGGTCACCCCAATCAGAATCATATTCGCGCACGGAAAGAAACTGAATCTACTCGACACAAACACGCTCTAACCGCTACGACGGCATACGCACAACCGCGATTCATGCAGGCGAGGGGCCGGATCCGGCAACTGGTGCCTCCGCTCCGAACATCGTGATGTCATCGACTTATGTCTCTGATGAACCAGCGGGATTTTCTGCACACGATCTGGATGATACAAGCCCGTTTCTGTATTCGCGATGGGCTAATCCGTCTGTTGCCTCGCTTGAAAAGAAGATCGCGGCGCTCGAAGGAACCGAGGCCTGTCTTTGTCTTGCGTCCGGCATGGCCGCTGCGACAGCAATTTTTCTGACAGTATTGAGCGCCGGCGATCATGCGATCGTGTCTGATGTTTCCTATGCCGGTGTTGCTGAACTCGCGCGCGACACATTGCCCCGATTTGGTATTGAAGTTACCACCGTTGACATGAGCGACCTGGAGGCGGTTGCATCTGCCATCAGGCCGAATACAAAACTCATTCACACGGAGACACCGGTCAATCCGATTATGAGGCTGACAGATTTGAAGGCAGTCTGTGAATTGGCAAAAGCTGCCGGGGCAAAAGTTTCGTGCGATTCAACATTTGCTTCACCCATTGGCACCCGCACTGCTGACTTGGGTGTAGATTATGTCATGCATTCAATCACCAAATATATTGGCGGTCATGGCGATGCGGTAGGGGGAGCAGTTGCCGGATCTGCCGAAGATATCAAAGCACTGAACGTGGAGGCAGCAATTCATCATGGAGGGGTTCTTTCTCCCTTCAATGCATGGCTGATATCACGGGGTGCCGCAACCCTGCCGCTGAGGATGAGGGCGCATCAGGAAACTGCGATGGCCGTATCGGAATTCCTGGAGAATCATCCCAGGGTGACCCGAGTGCTGTACCCGGGTCTCGAGAGCCATCCGCAGCACGAACTTGCCAAGCGCCAAATGAAGAACTTTTCCGGCATGTTGTCGTTCCAGGTCGGTTCAGAAGCAGATGGAGATGCTGTGGCCGAACGCATGACCAAACAGTTGGGCATTATTCACTACGCCGTGTCACTGGGACATCACCGAAGCCTGGTGTTCTGGATGCCAACGGCTGGATTGATGGAAACATCGTTCAGGCTGGAGGGCAAGCAGTTGGAAAGTTATCGTGATTTTGCCGGTGACGGAATTTTCCGTATGTCTATTGGGCTTGAGGATGCAGAAGACCTCATTCGTGACCTTGATAGCGTGCTTTAATCATCTTTCGGATTGCAAACGCTATCAACAGCCAGAACATCACTCCCTTGGAGTGGTCAGACAGGTTCTGTCCGCCCTGAAATAAAATCAGGTTAAACAGGTCTCGGGCGGTTGGGGGTAACTGTACAACCCATTGAACAGGCAGGTTGTCGAAGATCAACCAGTAATAAGCGTAGTAAACCTGTGGGCTCAACCAGGTGAAACCCCACAACAAAACAATTGCAATCAACACCTTTACCAGAATTCCAAATCTGCTAGAGATTTTCAGGAACAACCAAATGGTGATGACGCACAGGATTGTCGACAGTACCGCCAGGCCGATTTGTCCGGGTACTGTCAGATTGAAGAACGTATCATTGCCGTACATAGACATCACATTGCCAGCCCGGCGAGAACAATAAAAGTAAAAACAGATGAGCGAACTGATTGATACCCGCACACCCGATCCTAAACGTTTTATTCCCGGTGCTCACGATGACTGGGAAGTGATCATCGGCATGGAGGTTCATGCACAGGTAACTTCCAACTCCAAACTTTTCTCCGGTGCTTCCACAGAGTTTGGAGCTGAACCAAACCACAATGTTTCCCTGGTTGATGCGGCAATGCCGGGCATGTTGCCAGTCATCAACGAGGAATGCGTAGCACAAGCCATTCGAACTGGTCTGGGCCTTAATGCGCAGATCAACCTGCGTTCGGTGTTTGATCGGAAAAATTATTTTTACCCCGACTTGCCACAGGGTTATCAGATTTCGCAATTCAAGGATCCAATTGTAGGTGAAGGCACCGTAATTGTCTCCGTGGGGCCGGACAAGAAAGGCAATTTTGAAGATATCGAAGTTGGTATCGAACGGCTGCATCTGGAACAGGATGCCGGCAAGTCGATGCATGACCAGCATCCGACAATGAGTTTCGTGGACCTCAACCGCACCGGGGTAGCGCTGATGGAAATTGTGTCGAAGCCGGATATTCGTTCATCGGATGAAGCCAAGGCCTATCTTACCAAGCTGCGTACAATTTTGCGCTATCTTGGGACATGCGATGGCAACATGGACGAGGGATCCATGCGGGCTGATGTTAACGTCTCTGTGCGCCGCCCCGGCGAGCCGTTCGGCACCAGATGCGAAATTAAGAATGTGAACTCAATCCGCTTTGTAGGCCAGGCAATCGAATATGAAGCGCGACGTCAAATTGCCATCCTTGAAGATGGCGGGGTTATTGATCAGGAGACCCGCCTGTTCGATCCCTCAAAAGGAGAAACCCGTTCCATGCGTTCGAAGGAAGATGCGCATGACTACCGGTATTTTCCGGATCCGGATTTGCTCCCCCTCGAATTCAGCCAGGCCTATGTAGATAGCCTGAAGTCGGATTTGCCGGAACTGCCGGATGCAAAGAAGTCGCGCTTGATCGAAGATATGGGGCTTTCTGCCTATGACGCATCAATTCTGGTCGCGGAGAAACAGACTGCTAATTTCTTTGAAAAGGTCGCCGCCGGGCGTGAAGGCAAAACGGCCGCCAACTGGGTTATCAACAACTTGTTGGGTAAGCTGAACGAAACCGGCAGGGAGTTTACCGAAACCCCTGTATCGGCGGATCAGATTGGTGGCATAATCGATCTCATCAAGGAAGAAACCATATCAGGTCAGATAGCCAAGGATGTGTTTGAGATCATCTGGGAAGAGGGGGGCGATCCCGCCCGGATAGTCGAGGAACGCGGCATGAAACAGGTAACCGATACTGCCGCTATCGAGGCTGCTGTAGATGAGATTATTGCGGCCAATCCGGAGCAGGTGGAAAAGGCAAAGGAAAAACCTCAGCTTGCGGGCTGGTTTGTTGGTCAAGTGATGAAGGCTTCAGGCGGCAAGGCTAACCCGCAGGCAGTGCAGAAACTGGTCAAGGAAAAGCTCGGAGTGGATTAAGCATGGTACAGATTCGTGAGATGCGGGCAGCGGATGCGGCGGAGGTTTTCAACCTTTATGCGGATTCGTGGCGCAGCAATTATGGAAAACTGTACGATGCAAACAGCCTCGACGGTGAAATAGCCAAGCGGTTCTCTGAGGACAAACAACGCGCTGAAGCTGAAGATCCGGATATTATTACACTTGTTGCAGAAGATGCTTCCCAGGTAGTCGGCGCAGTGCTGTCGTCCATGGACGATAGAAACCAGGCCTGGATCGAACGCATGCATGTGGTTCCGGCCTTCAAGGGCACCGGGCTGGCGGACGATCTCATGCGGGCCATTCTTGTCAAACATGCAGGACTGCAGTCGATTGCGCTTAAAGTGCTCAAAGGTAATGATCGCGCTATTCGATTTTATGAAAAACACGGATTTTTTGTAACGGAGGAAATCGCTTCCGACGCGACGGTTGGAGGTGCTTCTTCAATCGTCATGAGTCGTACCATTCCCAGGAGTTAGGGTATTCATGTTTTTTGTTCGCACCGCGTCCAGACGAGACATTGAGGTTGTCCGACAAATCCTGGTGGACACCTGGCATGCAACCTATGATGATATTTATGGTGTCGAGCGGGTCACGGAAATCACCGAATCCTGGCACTCCCTGGAGGCGCTGGAACGCCGCCTGGATGCGCCAAACTCCGAGTTTCTGGTGGCGGATAACGGCGAGGTAGTTGGCGGCATGGCTTTTGCCACACAAACGGACAAGGATATCAAACTGCATCAATTGTATGTTCACCCGAAATATCACGGTGGCAAAACCGGGCTGCATCTCTTGATTGAAATCGAAAATTCGTTTCTGGATGCCGAAACCATTTCATTGGAGGTTGAGGCAAAAAACGAAAGAGCAGTAAACTTTTACAGGAAATACGGATTCGAGATTGTCGGGGAAACCCAGAACTGTGGCGAAAAGAACTCCGGAATTTCCGCCCTGATAATGCAAAAGCCGATTCATCATGCGGAAGACTGAAAGCAAAGAAAAAGGACGCCAGGGCGTCCTTTGAATACTGCCTGGCGGATATTCAATCCACCCTATTTGAAGACACTTCCCTTTTTGAAGTGTTTCACCAACAAGTAATACAATACAGCCCGGAACTTGTTACGGTTTTAGCGGCCATAAGTGTCGATACAGGCGGCAATGCCTTCATCCACTTTTGGCGTGTCTTTGACACCGAGCTTCTTGATGACAAAGTTATTTCTCACCCGTGCCATTTCTTCCTTGTCGCCAGCGGCAACTTTTTCGGCATCAGCTTTGTATATTGTCGGACCACATGCAATCGTAACAGCGGTCAGCAATTTCATGTCCGGTTTCATTCCGCACTTATCCTTGATATCTGCTGCATATTTTGCAATCAGATCGTCGCGTTTCCCCATGATGTTCCCTCCTTAGGAAGCCGGTGGATATAGATCGTCCGCGAATTTAGGAAAACGCGGTGGTTTCCGTTACGTGATTCTATGGCTGTTTGTCCAATCCAGGCTTTCTCTAGTTGCAGCTAGGGCAAACATTTTCGGCTGCGTTGGTCTCTGAGGCTTGTGTGGAGCTGTTGAAACGGTGCGAATCTGCTCTGATTAATCTTGGAATCTGCGATTTTCACAAGATTTTCATTGTTTTTCTTCCCCCCGTGCCATTCCGAAGTGCACCAGTGAAAACGGCAGCGTGATGAGCATTCTTCCTTGCGGGCGGGCCAGGCGATGGCGAGAATCTTGTAGAAGGAGATTCGCCTATGCCTCGCGGCTACCACCACCTGACCCAAGATGAACGTTGCCAGATTTGGGGGTTGAAGAAAAGCGGCCTCTCGCAGAGAGACATTGGGCGTGAGCTCGGACGCCATCACACGACAATCCGTCGAGAGATGCAGCGCAACAGCGGCGGCCGGGGCTACCGGTACAAACAGGCCCATAACAAGGCGACAGAGCGCCGCCACAGGGCGTCATCGGTGCCAAGGAAGATGACACCCGCCCTGTGGCAATTGGTCGAGGAGAAGTTGGCGGCTGGCTGGAGCCCAGAGCAAATTTAGGGTCGGTTTCGTCGGGAAGGCCAAGCCATGGTGGGGCGGATGCGGATCTACGAATACGTCCGCGCGGACCGCAGGGCCGGTGGCAGCCTTTACAAACGTCTGCGGCGGCGTGGGAAGAAACCGAATTGGCGCGGCGGCCGGCACGCCGGGCGAGGACGCATTCCCGGTCGTGTCGATATCAGTGAGCGGCCCGCGATCGTCGAACAGAAGTTGCGGATCGGTGACTGGGAGGTGGACACGATCGTTGGAGCGGGTCAAAGCGGCGCAGTGGTTTCGGCGGTGGACCGCGCCTCGAAGATGACCCGACTGGTACGGCTCGACAGGAAAACGGCCGAAGATGTCGGAGCTGCGCTCAGACGCCGGCTGGAGGCAGATCGGCACCTGGTTCACACGATCACTGCGGACAACGGTAAGGAATTCGCTGGCCACAGCAGCCTGTCCAAGGCGCTTGATGCCAAGTTCTATTTTGCCCGGCCCTACCACTCATGGGAGCGCGGGCTGAATGAACACACCAATGGACTGGTCCGCCAGTATTTGCCGAAAGGCACGGATTTCCGGTCTGTGACCGATGCCGAGGTCCAGGCGGTGGAGGATCTGCTCAACGCACGGCCGCGCAAGGCACTCGGCTTCCGGACGCCGGAGGAGGTGTTCAGAGATGCGCAGGCACCGCCATGACCGCTCTCAAACCTCTGGGAAGCGCACAGCGTGAAATCTCTCTTCGGCACAGTCTGTTCGAAGAGGCGATTGCGCTTGTGCGCAATTCTGCGGTAGGGGTATTGGTAACGGCAATTCAAGTCATCGCAGGCTCCGCCTGGCGGTGGTGCACCTCGGAGCGGAAACGGCGTTCGAATCTGGGTAAAGACTAGGTCTTTAGTATTAATCAACCGGGGAATAATCATGTCATCTGTCAATACAGCCGAGCCGAGTTTCCGTGAAAGCGTAGATACGCTATTCGACCGTGCAGTTGCACATATGGACCTCTCTCCTGGACTGATTGAAAAAATAAGGGTCGTGAACTCAACCTATACCGTTCGGTTTGGCGTGAAATTGCGCGGGGATATTATAACCTTTACCGGCTATCGATCAGTTCATTCAGAACATGCCGAACCGGTGAAGGGCGGTATTCGTTACGCCGACAACGTGCATCAGGACGAGGTTGAAGCACTGGCTGCGCTGATGACTTACAAATGCGCAATTGTTGAAGTTCCTTTTGGAGGTTCGAAAGGCGGTCTGCGGATCAATCCCCGCGAATGGGAACCCGATGAGTTGGAACGGATCACGCGGCGCTTCGCATTCGAATTGATTAAGCGGGATCTGATTCATCCCTCCCAGAACGTTCCTGCTCCAGACATGGGAACCGGCGAGCGGGAAATGGCGTGGATTGCAGATCAGTACCACCGGATGAACACCACCGATATTGACGCACGAGCCTGTGTCACCGGCAAGCCTTTGAATGCCGGTGGTATTCGCGGTCGTGTCGAAGCCACGGGCAGGGGTGTACAATACGCCATCAAGGATTTTTTCCGGTACAAGTATGATCTCAAGGCGGCAGGAATGTCAGAAGGGCTTGCTGGAAAACGTATTATCGTTCAGGGGCTCGGAAATGTTGGCTATCATGCCGGCAAATTCCTGGAAGAAGAAGACGACTGCAAAATTACGGCAATCATTGAGTATAACGGCTCGATTACCAATGAAGACGGAATCAATGTGGAAGCAGCCAAACAGTTTATGTTGGAACATGGATCGTTCGAAGGATTTCCGGATGCCACATTCGTCAAAAACGGAAGTCCGCTTCTGGAAAACGAGTGTGATGTCCTGATACCGGCAGCGCTGGAAGGGGTGATAAATCTGGAGAATGCAGATCGTATCAAAGCGCCACTAATCGTGGAAGCTGCGAACGGACCGGTAACTGCTGGCGCAGACGAAATCCTTAGGAACAAGGGCACTGTCATCATTCCGGACATGTTCGCAAATGCCGGTGGTGTGACTGTTTCCTATTTTGAGTGGGTGAAAAACCTGTCGCACATAAGATTTGGCCGAATGCAACGGCGTGAAGAGGAAGCCCGGCATAGCATGTTGATTGATGAGATTGAAACGGCGACCGGTAAAAAACTCTCTCAGGCCTTCAAGGATCGTTACATCAAAGGTGCCGATGAACTCTCACTCGTCCGTTCCGGCCTGGATGACACGATGCGTGGCGCTTACGGTGACATGCGTGAGCTGTGGCATCAGAAAAAGGCGAAAGACAAGGATTTCGATCTGCGCACCGCCGCTTATATGATTGCTATCGGAAGAGTAGCTGACAGCTACAAGTCCCTGGGACTGTAAGTTCAATCTGCCTGAAGGGGAATCTCATTTCCCTCAGGATCCCAGAGTCCGACCAATGCGCATTCGATAAGCCACTCACTGGAATCACCTTCGCAGACAACTTTGGCTGCTGCTTCGACATCCGCCCGCGAATTCCAGCCGCACAAATACTGATGCCAATGAGGACCCTCCTTGTGCTGCGCGAAAATATCTGCCGTCCAGCCAGCCGGGTAACACCACTGGACGCGCAAACAATCCGACTTTGGTGTGCCGTTTGCAGTGCATTGTTGCCTTGCACATTCAAAACCCTTATCCGGGTTTTGGGCGAAACACATGCCGAACGATTGCTCCGGTGCCAAAACGATCGCAACGCCTTGCGGGCCTTGAGCATTGGCAACGGAAACCATGAACAGAAAAACAGCAACAGATGTTATAAGTCGCATCGGTACCCCATCAATTTTGTGTCGGCGGCTGGACTTTTTTTGCACTGCCAGCCATAAGTGAGTTTGAATATGACATTTGCGAGACCTGCGAGCAATGAAGTCGATAAAGCAGTTTTTCACCTGGTGGAACGGAACAACCTGGAATAACCGGTTTCATATCTGGCGAACTTCCAAGCGGGTGGGCGAAGACGAATTCGGTAATGTCTACTATTTAAGCAACAAGGGGAAACGGTACGTTCAGTATGCTGATCAAGCTGAGGCAAGTGCCATTCCTTCCGGTTGGCACGGCTGGATTCACTATCGGGTAGATACGCCTCCATCGGAGGAAAATTACGCCCCTCGTGACTGGCAAAAGCCGCATCAGGAGAATCAGACCGGCGGGCCCAATGCCTATTTTCCGAAAGGTTCGTTGCAAAACCCGGAAGACCGCCCGCGGGTAACCGGCGATTACGACGCCTGGACGCCCTAACCATAAGAGAACGAAATGATTGTTGGTGACGCGCAGCTGGAGCCCGGCTTGCGGATATATGCCATTGGTGACATTCACGGCTGTATTGATCAGCTGCGGGAGTTGCTTGATGCCATTGATGACGATGTGAGGCTGTTTTCACCGCAGTCCCATCGAATTGTATTTCTTGGAGATTATGTGGACAGGGGGCCTGCCAATTTTGATGTAGTTGAGTATTTGATTGGTTTGAAGAACTCCAGTCGTGACTGTATTTTCCTGCGAGGCAATCACGATGATCGGTTTACCGGCTTCTGCAAGCACCCCGAGGCAATTGCTGAAGGGTACCTGCGATGGGGCGGAATTCCCACCTTACGTGACTACGGTGTCATACAAGAGCCCGGTGAGAGCATTCAAAGCCTGTCTGAAAGGTTCCGCAACGGTATTCCGGCACATCATTATCAGTTCATGGACCAATTACCACTCACCTATGTTTGTGGTGACTATTTCTTTTGCCACGCGGGCGTGAGACCGGGAACAGCTCTTGAGGATCAGCTAGACCACGATCTTTTGTGGATCCGGCATGATTTTCTCATGCATGACGAACCGTTCACCAAAATCGTAGTGCATGGACATACGCCGGTTGAAGAGCCCGAGGTCAAATCCAACCGCATCAATGTTGATACCCGATGTTTTGATACGGGAAGACTTACAGCTGTCGTGTTGGAAGGAAACGACCACCGTTTTCTCCAAACCTGACTTGCGTGCAGCGCTACCTGTTTTGTCAGCCGGGCTGAGATTGCATTTAATCAAGTGTGTTTTCGGTATCGATTGCAGAAAGTTTCATACCCATATTCGCCATGGTTTTGCCCAATAAATCGCCATAAGTACGACATCTCTTTTCTATGTCCGAATCCCGTGCTATCGGAGAGTTTAATTGAATTCAGGTAGATTGGTCGCGGCGGCACGATGAGCAAAAAAATTTTTAGTCTCGCATGCGCAACAATGATTGGTATCACAGGGTTCGCAACCGGTTGGACCGCGGCTCAGGAAACCGGTGAAGACACAAAAATCACGAACCGTGTTGCCGAGTTTTCCGGAATAGATAAAATTACCGGGCGCATTATCACGTTCGATGTTTATATAGACGAAACAGTGCAGTTTGGTGCGCTTCAGGTGACGCCGAGGGTTTGTTATTCACGTCCGGTGACAGAAAAACCGAAGACAACCAGTTTCATCGAGATTGATGAAATTACCCTGGATCGCAAAATCCGCAGGATATTCACCGGATGGATGTTTGCCGACAGTCCGGGCCTCAATGCGGTTGAGCATCCGGTTTATGATGTCTGGCTTAACAATTGCAAAATGGAATCAGATGTGGCTCCGCCTTCCTGAGTCCGGAATCTAGCCTCGTCAACAAGCGCATCCTGCAGCATTTCCTGATACTCGTCCCGTGGAACCTCAATCACGCCAAAGCGCTCGAGGTGCTGGGTTGTGAACTGCGTGTCAAGCAACTTGAAGCCGGATTTACGCATCTCATAGACCAGATGGACGAGGGCAATCTTTGATGCGTCTTTCATGCGGGAAAACATGCTCTCGCCAAAAAAAGCCTGTCCAAGCCGCACACCGTAAAGACCGCCAACCAGCTGATTGTCGTGCCAGGCTTCAAAGCTGTGTGCGTTGCCCATGCCGTGGAGTTCGTTGTAAAGAACCTTGATCCGCTGGTTTATCCAGGTTTGTGCCCGTGTCTCGTTGGCTTCGGCGCACGCATCCACAACCTGTAGGAATGCGGTATCGATGCGAATTTCGAAAATACCCTTTCGAAGTGTTTTCTTGAGGCTGCGTGGTATGTGGAATTCGTCCAAGGGCAGAATGCCTCGCAATTCAGGCTCGACCCAGAACATGCCGGGATCATCGGCAGATTCCGCCATCGGAAATATACCGCACGCATAGGCCTTCAAAAGGACCTGCGGTGTAATTTCAAATGCTACGTCTTCGACGCCGGACATATCTTCGCCATCTCCGTCATGGAATCACAAGCAGGATAGGGCAAAACATCAAGTGCTGAAATGCATCAGGAAGATTTGGCTTCCAGATATTTCTCGAGCCAATGAATATCGTAGTCACCAGTCTGCATGTCATCGTTGACCACCAGATCACGGAACAGGGGCAACGTGGTTTCGATACCGTCAACAACGAATTCATCAAGCGACCGCTTCAGCCGTTTGAGACACTCCTCACGGGTTCGTCCGTGTACAATCAGTTTGCCGATTAGACTGTCATAGTGTGGTGGTATCCGGTAGCCCTGATAAACGCCGGAATCCACACGCACGCCCAGGCCGCCGGGTGGATGGTAATATTGTATGGTGCCAGGAGAAGGGGCAAAGGTTTCGGGATGTTCGGCATTGATACGGCATTCGATAGCATGTCCGGTAAGGATTACGTCGTCCTGTCGGATCGACATTCCATTGCCGGCTGCAATCCGCAACTGCTCGTTCACGAGGTCAATACGCGTGATCATTTCAGTGACCGGGTGCTCAACCTGAAGACGGGTATTCATCTCGATAAAGTAGAATTCGCCATCCTCATACAAAAATTCGACTGTACCGGCGCCTGAATAGCCAAGGCCCTGTACAGCTTTTGCGCAAATCTCGCCTATTTTCTTGCGCTGGGCATCATCAAGGGCAGGAGAGACGGCTTCTTCCCAGACTTTCTGGTGTCGGCGTTGCAGCGAGCAATCCCGCTCCCACAGATGGATACCGTCGCCTTTTCCGTCTCCAAGGATCTGGATTTCAATGTGACGTGGCTTGCCCAGGTATTTCTCAATGTAAACCGCATCATCGCCAAAAGCAGCGCCTGCTTCAGAGCGGGCAGTCAAGAGAGCTTCCTCGACATCCTTTTCATTTTGAGCGACTTTCATGCCGCCGCCGCCGCCGCCGGAAGCTGCTTTGATGATAACCGGATATCCGATCTCGGCTGCAACCCGTTTTGCCTCTGCCGGGTCTTTCACTTCACCGTCAGAGCCTGGCACCACTGGAATGCCGAGTTTCTTGGCTGTTGCCTTGGCTTCAATCTTGTCGCCCATGACCCGGATGTGTTCGGCAGAAGGGCCGATAAAAGTAATGTTATGGGCTTCCAGAATTTCGGCAAATTTTGCATTTTCAGACAGGAACCCGTATCCGGGATGAATGGCATCCGCGCCGGTGATTTCACAGGCGGCCATTATCTCGTGAATGTTGAGGTAGCTTGCTTTGGATGGAGGTGGCCCAATACAAACACTTTCATCAGCGAGACGCACATGCATGGCGTCAGCATCCGCCGTAGAATGAACTGCAACTGTCTGGATGCCCAATTCCTTGCATGCCCTTAGAATGCGAAGGGCAATTTCTCCGCGGTTGGCAATTAAAACCTTGTTGAACATTTCTGTGGACGCCCTATTCGATCAGCAGGAGTTGCTCGCCAAATTCAACCGGTTGGCCATCATCAACCAGAATGGCTTTGACTGTACCGGATTTTGGGGCCGGGATCTGGTTCATGGTTTTCATGGCTTCAACGATCATAACCGTCTCACCTTCCTTCACACTGTCACCGACTTTCACATAAGGATCAGCACCGGGAGCTGGCGAATGATAGGCGGTCCCAACCATAGGTGAGGGGACGTTTCCAACCGGTTTGGAACTGCTTTCCGACGCACTTTCGGCTGCAGGCTGGGCAGCGGGTGTTGCGGCTGGAGCCGGTGCAGCTGCGACTGTTGCATGAACCTGAACCGGTTGTACAGAGGAAGTTCTGGAGATCCGTATCCGCAAATCATCCTGTTCTACTTCAATTTCCGAAAGATCGGTTTCAGTAAGAAGTTCTGCGAGATCTCTGATCAGTCCCTGATCGATAGAGGATTTTTTAGATGCCATGTTATTGTTTAACCTTTTGCGAAGGTGGTAGCCGGGTGGAAGCCGGTTGATTTTGCTTTTGAGGAAACTACAGAAGCACGAACCTACCTGTATTAAAACTGATATCGACAGAAAAGCCGAAAATTAGCAGCGCTTATACACATTGAATCTGATGCTGGAAAGGCCCGTATTGAGCAAAATTTTCAAGCAAAACGTGGCTAATTAGTTTGATTGTTCACAGTTTCTTTGAGCTGGGTATATCCCACGGCTCCGAACACCACTTCTCCGCCTGCAACATAGGAAGGGGTGCCTGTGATGCCAAGACCGTTCGCCAAATCGTAAATACTCCGCAAGGCTTCGATTATTTCCGGATTATCCATTTCTGCGATGATCTGGCTGCGACTGGCGCCCATGCTTTCCGCAAGCTGCATGGCCCGCTCACCGTCCTTCAACCCTTCCATACTCAGCAGGTCTATATGAAATTGCGGGTATTTCTCAGGCATGACGCGCGAGAATGCGAGGCTAACCCTGCTGGCTTCAAACGACGCTTCTCCAAGGACCGGAAACTCTTTGAGAATAAACCTAACGTCCTTGTCGTTTTCAATAAATTCCTGCATATCGGCCATCGCCCGCTGGCAAAAATGGCAATTGTAATCAAAAAACTCAACAATGGTTTTTTCGGCATCAACATCACCGAATACAATTTGGTAGGGTGAATTGTACAAGAGTTCAGCGTTGTCCCTGATCATCTGTTTCTGTGTCTGGGACAGTTCAGCCTGTTGTTTCTGTTCCAGCGCCTGTTGAACCTCAAGCAGGATTTCAGGGTTTTCCAGCAAGTAATCGCGGATAATGGTGCGCACTTCATCCCTCGTCACTCCATCCTGGGCGTGGCCTGGATTGATGAGCAATGCCCCCAGCGCAAACAACGCAAAAACACCCATGGAGCATTTTGTGAGCAAATAAGATCGAACCGTCATATGAAATTCCAATACTAAAAACTGGCTTTTGGGTCGTAGGTCAGTATGTCCTGCAGGCGCAACCATTGCGGCGAACCTTTTTTGATTTTCGGCTGCGCCCTGGCTGCAAATTGCTTGGCTTCTTTCCATCTCCCCTGCAGAAACTTTTCTTCTGCAGTCGATGCAATGGCGAGTATCTGATTTCCCTTTGCGGCATAGGCGCGAGCCATGTAGCTGTAACCGCGGGTTGAAAACTTATCCCGGGCTATGCCCTTTTTCAGGGTTTGGATGGCCAGATCCAGGTTGTTCTTGTTGTTGGTCTCTATAAGCGCATGACCCAATTGTATTCGCATCAGCCCGTTGCCTCCTCCCTCGTACTTAATCGCTTTTGTGAAGGACGCGACTGCCTTGTTGGCTTGTCCTGATCGAAGATACATCTCTCCAACAATCTTATGGAAATAGGGGTTTTGGGGATACTGTTTCAGTAAGCGGTTCATCAGTTTCAGGCCGGTTTTTGCACTTCCTTGAAGATAGTGCGAAATTGCTATGCCGTAGGTCGGTGCAGGGCCATTGAGGTTTTTCTTGAAAATATTGCGTACAAGGCTCGCGCCGCCGGAATATGCGGCAATTTTGGCCCGGGCAAAGTCATGTCTCAACTGAAGTGCAGCAGGATCTTTTTTGTTGAAATAGGGACTGGCTTCTACAATGGTTTTCAATAGCCCGACCCGCTCCCTGGGAAGCGGGTGGCTCAGCGCATAGGGATCACGTCTGGCGGAACTGAAGAGTGGATTTTGTCCAAGGCGTTTGAACGTGTCCAGCATGCCTTTTCCAGACTGTTTGGTTTTCTTCAAAATACTGACCGCCGTTCGGTCGGCCGCCATTTCTTCCTCTCGCTGATATGCCAGGACACCCCGCTGTGCAACGCTGCTGCCACCCAGTGCAACCGTAGTGCCGACTTCCGGACTTCCACCAATTGCCGCACCCGCTCCGGCCAGCAGGGCAAGTGTGGAGAGAATTTGCGCGTGTTCCAGACGATCGCGCAAACGAACAAGGTGCCCGCCGACGATATGTCCGGTTTCGTGGGCAAAGACGCCAATTACCTCGTTGGGAGTATCAGCCTGCATTATTGTCCCGGTGTTAATGAACATCTTGGTGCCGGTGACGAAGGCGTTAAAGTCGCTGCGGTTGAGCAGGAAGACATCGACAGAGTTCCGGCCAAGTCCGGCGGCGCGGAATATCGGGCTGGTGTAGTCTCGCAGCAGATTTTCGATTTCGGCGTCGCGCACCAAAGGCAATCGACCGCCGCGTTGAGCCAGGGCATCTGATATTGGCAACAGCACAATGACCGCCAAAACAGTCAGGATTCTTATTGCTTTTGCGGAAAAGTTATTTTGCGAGGTCAATGACTTACTCTTCTCAATAGAATTCCGTTACAATTGGTCCATATTCGGACTGAAAATGGTTATTTTTTGGCCAGATGGATTGCCTTGTACGCCAACATTCATTATCCGGCTCACCAAAGCAATAGTTGAAACTGGTTTGCAAGATCAATTTTCTGCCAGTTTAGGCGACAGGCAGCACGCTTGTGTAAAGCAGTTACTGTTTCGGCGCCAACGATGCATCATGTGCAAACTCAGCACTGGGTTTTTGCTTTTGGTTTGGGCTTCCTCTATTAGGAGCAGGTTACAGGAGGGTATCGCACATGACGGGATTAGGCTTTGGGCTTGAGCGCATAGGTATTGTTGCCTTGACTCATCCCAGAATTTTTCTCGCTCTTTTGTTGCTGGTGGCCTCAATCAGTGCAGTGTTTGTGCCGTCAGTGAAGTTTGATGGCGATGTGACCGCCGTCATTCCGCAAACTCCCGAGAATTTTATCAATTACGAACAGCACAAGGCAGATTTTCGCAACTTTTCAAAAGATGTTGCAATTATTGTTCGTTCGCCCCGTTTGAATACAGCCAGCGGTCTTGAGGATTTGCGGGGGTTGCAATTGGATTTGTCACTGGCAGACGGGGTTACATCTGCTTTTTCCGTGTTTTCAATGCCCGATGTGAATGCCGAGAGCGGTGAACTGGGTTTTTATTTCCCCGGGCTAATTGAAGATGATGCCTTAGCCGCGCAGTTGGTAGAAAGCCTTACTGACAAATATCCGCAGGCTGGGAGCCTCATTTCTTCACAGCACAATTCCGCGCTGATTTTGGTAGCACTGGATTATGAGGAGGGCGAAGGCAGCGATGCTGGCTCGATAGAAGCATATTCCGCGATGGTTGCTGAGGCGGAAGAACTGGCACCTTCAGACTTTGAACTACTATATGCCGGTCTCACTCCAATCCGAATAACAATCCTGGATACACTGGTCAAAGACCAGGTTCGGTTGACCCTGGTGGGCTTGTTGATCGGCGCTCTGGTAGCCGCGGTTTTCTTCCGTTGTCTGGCCTCTGCAGTGCTGTGTGCATTGCCGCCTATGTTTACCGCAATATGGTCAATCGGCTTGTTTGGTTGGTTGGGAATTTCCATCACCTATCTGACGACTATCCTCCCGACCCTGGCGCTTATTCTGGCCTATGCGGACGGAATCGTACTGCATCACCGGTGGCAGCAGATGAACCGAAAAAACCCGACTGCCAAAATCAAGAATCTCAGGGAAGCAGTGGTTCGTGTCGGACCAGCATCTGCCCTGACATCCATTACCACCGCAGTTGCTATTTTGTCATTTGCAATATCCTCCAGTGAAGCGCTGACCGAGTTTGCCTGGATTGGTGTGGTGCTGGTTATTCTGGCATTTTTGTCAGTCATAATCGCATTGCCTGTGTTTGGTCTCTGGTTCGCCCGGTTTGATCTGCTTCGTTCCTTGCCGAATAAAGCGGACGGCAAATCTTTTGGCGAGCTTGTCGCTGATGTTTCAACAGCGAGGCCCTATCTGATTTCTGCGGTATCCGCCGTACTGCTTGTCCCGCTTGTCTATTTTCATTTTCAACTCGAGCCGAATTACCGCGTTACGGATTATCTTCCACGTGAATCCAAAACGCTGGAGGCGGAAAATATTGCAAATGACGTGTTTGGTGGTCGCTCGCTGGTGTTTTTCTCCGTTCCGGTAGCTGAGGAGGGGGGGGATGATGTCGGCTGAAAACCGGAAGCGTCTCGGTGAGGTGACTGAGCGACTGGCAGATAAATTCGGCGCTGCAAGTGTGTTTTCACTGCATTCATTCTGGCATGCGTTTGAAGAAAAAGACATTGCGATGATTGCGCGCAGGCTGGAAGAGGCCGGACCGGAAATGCAGCAGGGCTATCTTTCAAAAGATGGCAAGAAAATGCTGGTATCGATGCGAATACCATCCAGTCAATCAATTGCCCGAAATTCAGAATTGCTGCAGGAACTGGAAGCAAGCCTTTCCAGCCTGGCCTACTACGACGAATTGGTAATCACCGGGTTTCCGGTGCTTCTGGCGCATGAATTTACCGGGATAATCTCTGAATTGAAAACCAGTCTCATGATTGCTGTTTTCATCGGCATTTGTTTGATCGGTCTGGCCACGCGGTCTTTATTTTATGCCCTGGCCGTTGCCATTCCAAACGCTTTTCCAATTCTGCTGATTGAGATGTTTATCAATTTCAACAGCGGGGAGATCGGTGTAACCCAGGTGGTGGCACTTACACTCGCGTTTGGAATTTCGATTGATAATGCGGTCCATATTGTGAACATTTTCGATACTGAGAGACGGGCTGGCAAAGGGTTCGCAACTGCGCTCAGAAACACGTTGGGCGAAGTTGCACCGGCACTTGCGGGCAGCACGCTCATTATATGTACGGCTTCGCTGGTTACATTGCTGAGTGTCTTACCTATCCTTCCGATTATCGGAAACCTGATTATCGCCATTCTGATTGTGGCACTCGCAACCAATTTGATATTGCTTCCCGCAAATCTATTTTCGCTTGGGCGGATTTTCGGCAGGGATCGTTAACCGGTTGCCAAGGCGGCAAAATCTGTATTACCAATTTCGGCAGGAAATTTGGGGAGGACACATGACTGGATACGTTAATCCGGATCGCGAGCGATTTGGGAAATCTCGCGCAGTGGGCCGGTTCAAATGCTGAATCTAGTCCGGTTGAATGAGACCGCAGTATATCCTGATGGTACCCTGGTTTCCGGCAAAGAGGCATATGCAGCCTATGGCCGCGAAAGTGCTCCCATATTCAAAAAAGTGGGCGGGCGGATAATCTGGTCGGCAGACTTTGAAATAAATCTCATTGGACCAGAGACAGAACACTGGGATGTTGCATTTATCGCTGAATATCCTTCTGCCGAAGCTTTTGTCGAGATGGTGAAAGATCCGGATTATCAGAAAGCCGTTGTTCACAGAACTTCTGCAGTTCTGGACTCCAGATTGGTGAGAATGGCTCCCAAAACAACCGGCGACGCGTTTGGCTAGTCAATCGCGCTGAGCTGTTTATACGCGTTTTTACAACCACGGGCTGATCTTTACATCACTTACCCGAACCGGTGAAAAACCAAGCCTCTGATACAACGGAAGTGCTGCCGGATGGTCGAGAGTGTTTGTCGTGACACAAATCTTGTCCGGTTTGTGTGACCAGGCGGCCGCAATTGCTGTGGCGAGAAACCACTTGCCTATGCCTAATCCCTGATATTCGGCTCCAAGACCGAAATGAAGAATTTCGACAGAATAGGGCAGATCGGACTTGTCCAATTCAAAAAAGCCAGCGGGTCAGGCATCTGCATACAGGACGTGGATTTCTGCTGTTTCGTCATTGATTGTAGAATACAGCTCGCAATCGGGCAGGTAGCGTCGATCCTCCCAATGGTATGGTTTGCCGACCATCTCATATACATAACGATAGAACTGTACCGGGATGTTTTTGGCCCGCATTAACGCAATAATCGGCCATGTGGGCACCGGAATATGGTGTTGGGGGTGGTGAGACATCTCAAGATGTGTGACATGCGCGGACAGTTTCTTGACGCGTTTTGGTTTCTTCGTGGTCTTGTTGCTATTCGCTGTCATCGCTTTCTATTTTCGGGCCATCCGGCAATCCCCATTGGGCCCATGAACCATCAAACAACCTGAAATTGGACCTGCCTGTCTGGGCCAGCGCCAGGGCCAGAACTGCTGCAGTTACGCCGGAACCGCATGAGGTTATGACCGATTGATCGTTATCAATTCCCAAATCTTTGAATATTTCATCAAGCATTTCGGGAGACTTCAGTTTCGCGCCTTCCAGTAACTCTGTAAAGGGCAGGCTTTTTGAGCCCGGGATGTGGCCGCTCCTCAAGCCGGCTCTGGGTTCTGCAGCAACGCCCCGAAAGCGATCATTTGACCTGGCGTCAAGGATAATGGTTTTCGGGTCACCAATGGAAGCTTGCACCTGATCCTGGGTAGCAACCCTGGTTTCGTCAGGCCGGGCACGGAAGATGCGGGCGCGTGGCGGATTGGGATTGCCGGTTTCCAATGGCAGGTTTGCCGCTTTCCACGCATCTATTCCTCCAACCAGGATGCGGACATCCGCTGCTCCCATCATTTTCAGCGTCCACCAGACTCTGGGCGCGGAGAATATTCCCGGACCATCATAGACGATTATCAGATTGTCGTCGCTTATCCCCAACATGCTTACGTGCTGGGAGAAACTTTCCGCCGTAGGTAACATGTGTGGCAGATCGGTGTCCTGGTCTGCAATTTTGTCAATGTCAAAATAAACAGCACCGGGAATGCGCATTTGCTGGTATTCTGCGTAACCGTCTCTTCCCTGCGCGGGGAGGTACCAGGAAGCGTCCACAAACGATACGTCACTGCGCCCAAGCATTTCGAGCGCATCTTCCTGGATGATGAAATTTGCCTCGGTCAAATGCATTTCAATTCGAATCCTCTAGCGTTGATTCGTTGTGTATATAGTGCAATCAAATGTCACAATTTGTGAATAGTGAGCTTCAATATTGGGAATTTTGTGTCGGTGTTGGAAAAAGTCTCTTTTTATTCAGACAGGTAGCGTACCAAATCTAATCCTGAAGCGGCGGTTTTCCTTGCCCTTCTTCTCTATTTTTCCAATATGGATGTTACCGATCTCACCGGTTTCTGTGACATGAGTGCCGCCACAGGGCTGGCTGTCGATGGCCGCATTCTCGCCGATACAGACCAGTCTTATCCGGCCAACACCACGGGGTGGTTTGACATTTTTCGAGCGCACGATCCCCGGATCCGCATCCAGTTCTGCCTCGGTAATCCACTGTGTGTACACAGGATGGTTCTCGTTCACCAACTGCATGAGCTGTTCGCTGACTTCTTCTTTGGTCACACCTGCTTCTGGCAGATCAAAATCAATGCGGCTGTCATTGTCGTTGACGCCAGCGCTGGTGATCGGGTAGGGGCACACCACACTCAACAGATGACAGGCTGTGTGCATTTGCATGAGCTTGTAGCGCCGTTCCCAGTCCAGATGAGCGATCAGCGTTTCCCCAACCACGGGCAGGGCCTGGTCTTCGCCCGGGACCAGAATGATTTCCTGTTTGCTTTCACCGTTCACGGTGGTGGCTATGTTGATGTACGAGCCGTCTTCGCGTTCCAGTTTGCCACTGTCGCCCGGCTGTCCACCGCTGGTCGCGTAAAAGTTGGTTTGATCCAGAATGATGCCACCGCGTTCGTTAATGGCGACGACCCTGCTTTCGCAGGTGCTGAGATAAGCATCGTCAATGAACAGCGGTTTTGTGGCAAAACTCATGGGTTGCGAGCCCGTTATTCGTAAGGTATTGCCAACGGGCTGTCGTCCTCAAGCCACGCCGGAACTGGCAGGTCCTTTGACCGCAGGAAGGCCGGATTAAACATCTTCGACTGGTACCGGTTACCGAAATCGCACAGGACTGTCACGATTGTATGGCCCGGGCCCAGTTCCTTGGCCAACCGGATGGCGCCTGCCACATTAATGCCGGTCGATCCGCCCATGCACAGTCCCTCGTGTTCAAGAAGATCGAATGCCAGTGGAATGGCTTCGCTGTCGGGTACCTGGTAGGCAAAATCCGGTTTGAAACCCTCAAGGTTCGCAGTGATGCGGCCCTGGCCGATCCCTTCGGTAATCGAACTGCCGTCAGACTTGAGTTCGCCATTGGCGTAGAATTCATAGAGCGCAGCTCCGAACGGGTCCGATATTGCAACCTTGATATCACCGTTGTGTTTCTTCAAACCGGCTGAAACGCCGGCCAGTGTTCCCCCGGTGCCGACAGCACTGACAAATCCGTCAATTTTGCCGTCTGTCTGATTCCAGATTTCCTGAGCAGTCGTGCTAATGTGTCCGTCCCGGTTGGCTACATTGTCAAACTGGTTCGCCCAAATGGCACCGTTGCTCTCGGTTTTTGCCAATTGTTCTGCCAGGCGGCCTGAAAGCTTCACGTAATTGTTGGGATTTTTGTAGGCAACGGCAGGAACCTCAACTAATTTTGCACCCAACAGCCGCAACGAGTCTTTCTTCTCTTGGGCCTGTGTTTCAGGGATCACGATAACCGTCTTGTAGCCCAAAGCATTAGCCACAACTGTAAGTCCGATCCCGGTGTTTCCTGCAGTCCCCTCGACGATGGTACCGCCCGGTTCAAGCAGCCCTTTGTCAATTGCGTCCTGAATGATGAACATGCCGGCCCGGTCCTTGACCGATTGTCCGGGGTTCATAAATTCTGCCTTGCCCAGAATTTCGCAGCCGGTCATCTCGGAAGCTTTCTTGAGTCTGATCAGGGGCGTATTTCCGATAGCGTCAATGGTATCTTTTTTGATGGTCATGTGTCGGAATCCATTAAAGTTTCCAAACCAACCTAATGAATGCAAGTGGGGGCTGCAAGGGAGGTGTATTCGCTAAAACCCTCAAAATGTGGAGATAATTCTTTTGGGTTGCATTTCGTTGAAAAATTATTCGTCAAAATGCTTGTAGACGCACGATTTGAATGCAGACTTTGCTGGGATTCGTTACCCTCCACACCAAATTAAATGGCGGTACAAAGTGGACATTCCTACCATTGAAGATGTCAAATCGGCAGCCGAAAGGCTGCAGGAGCAGGCTGTTGTCACACCTCTACTGCAAAGCAGGGCGCTGAACGCGGTAACAGGCGCGCAAGTGTACATCAAACCGGAGTGTTTGCAGCGAACAGGATCTTTCAAATTTCGCGGAGCCTTTAACGCGATCAGTCGACTTGATGACGCTGTCCGTGCCAGGGGTGTTTCTGCAAGCTCCTCGGGAAACCACGCTCAGGGAGTAGCTGCCGCGGCTGAGATTTTTGGAATACCTGCAACCATTGTAATGCCAGAGGATGCACCGGCATTGAAAGTGCGGCGGACACGCAACAGTGGTGCTGAAGTTATATTTTATGACCGCGGAAGCGCTGATCGCGAACAGGTTGTGAACAAGGTTGTTGAGGAAAACGGCACCACTTACATTCACCCCTTCAATAATTTTCATGTAATTGCCGGGCAGGGCACTGTCGGACTGGAAATCAGCCAATCCATGCAGGCCTTGGGCAGGCAGCCCGACCGGGTACTGATTTGTACCGGCGGTGGTGGGCTGACGGCAGGCGTTGCGTTGGCTATCAACCACAGTTTTCCCGATGCGAAGATTCATACGGTTGAGCCGGAAGGGTTTGATGATTACCGCCGTTCCCTGCTTTCGGGAGTACCGGTACGAAATCCAACACAGGCTGGTTCGATTTGTGATGCAATTCTCACGCCCAGTCCCGGTCCCATAGGGTTCGAGATCAACAAAAACCTGATTTCAGAGGGGTTGGTTATCAGTGACGAAGAAGCAATGGATGCCGTCCGCTATGCTTATGAGGAATTAAAGCTTGTTGCCGAACCTGGCGGTGCAGCAGCTCTTGCTGCTTTGCTTAAAGCTGAAAAAACCTGGGCCGGTGAAACGATTGCTATTGTTATCTCCGGTGGCAATATTGATCCATCCACTTTTGCGGATATCGTCAACCGCTGAACCCTTTGAATCGCTCACGCGGTCTGGACCCAAACGCCCGGATTATGAGTTCTCAAACCTGCCGGATGCATGTGCAAGCATGGTGTAAACCTTGCCCGTGTCCGAAGTCAGATAACTCTGAGCCATATTGCCACCCTGATCATTGCGGGAAACATCGCCGAGGAGGCGCTCAAAGTCGTCAATATACCGGTTTACTGCATTCCGGAAATCGGCGTTCTGGACATACTTTCTGCGAATTTCATCAAAGGTTTTCTGGCCCTTGAGGGTATAAAGTCTTCTGGTAAAGACGTTCGTTTCACCGCGTTGGTAACGCTCCCACAGGTCGATCGAAGCTTCATGGTCGATTGCACTTGCAATGTCCATTGAAAGCGAGTTGAGCGATTCTACCATATGGTCCGGAGATCTTGTATCGGGGAGCGGAGCAGGGGCTGGCCGCGGTCTTGGTTCGTCACTGGAAGCGCGGCGGAGAAGATCACTTACCCATCCACTGTTGTCTGCCGGCGCCGGTGCACCAAATTCGGCAGGATTTTGGGCGGGATGGGACTGTTGTGTTCCGCGCAGTGTTGCATCAAATGCGGGAGCAGTGCCGCGAGGCTGGGTATCAGGTGGAAAATTCCCAGTTGGTGCAGGCTGTTGAACCTGCGGGGCAGTTTGTGCGGCCTGAACAGGCTGAACCTGACGTTGTTGGCCGGCGATTGCCCTTTGCTGTGTCATTCCCTGACTGGAATCAAGTGCCTTGCCGGAGCGTTCCACAATGCTTGAAAGGTCTTTCAGAGCTGCAATTTGATCTGTCACAACCCGGCGCATGGCGGCAGCGCTCTGGGCGGTCTCATCAGGCAATTCCAAAACGCCGCGGCGCATTTGTTCGCGGGTTTCATCCAGTTCTCTGCGAATGGTTGCAGCAGCGCCGCGCATTGCTTCCACTGAATCGCCGAAACGTGCAGTTGCATCGTCAATTGCCGAGGATACCTCTGCCGCAATAGCACCGCCGGTGCCTCTGGATTTTGACTGTATATCATCAACCATTTCCGAGATCATCTGGGCAAAAGAGGACACAGACGTGCTGATTTCATCACTGCGAAGCATCAGGCCCGCTGAAAGATCTTGCAGTGCAACCTGTTTCTCATCCAGGGTTTGTTCAAGATTGGACTGCGCGGCATCGATCAGGCGCGTTGCATCCTGCAGCACAGACCCTTGTGCTTCCAGGCGATTTGCGATGCTGGCCATGTTCTGCATCAAGTTTGTTGACGCTGACTGGAGTTTCTCTTCGACTTCGACAGCAACTTTGTTGGCGGCTTCCAACTCTGTTTTGGTCACATCAACCGTCTGGGCAAAATCATTACTTTGCTGTCCAAGTGTCGTTTGCATCAATGACAGGTTATTGCCGGCGGATTTGATCAAATCTTCCAGCTGTTCATTGGAAGAAGTCAGGTTGGCGAACAGGGTATGAGCCTGATCTGCTACTGTCTTGCTCATTCCTGCAAGCTGGTTGTTGATTGCTTCTCCGGTAGATTCGATAGTGGCAACAATCGGTTTTGCATCCTGCTCAATAATGCTCGAAAGCTCCGAACTGCGCGCGGAAAGGGATGCGTTCAATTCGCCGATACGTTCGTCAAGTTCAGCGGTTTTGCTTTCCAACTGGCGTTGCGTATCCAGCAATGTGCTGCCCAGGGTATTGTTAATCAGGTTCGCCCGCTCATTCAGAAGTTCGGAAAGTTTCTCAGCCTTTCCGTGAATAGCTGAACCAGCTTCTGAGACGGATTTTGAAACTGCTTCCAGCAGGGAAGCTTGTCCTTCGTCCAGGCTTTCCCGCAGAATTGTACTGCCGGCGGCGAACTGTTTTTCAATGCTGTGCGAGCTTCTCTTCATGCGCTCTTCAAGCGCACCGACAAAACGTTCAAAGTCCTCAGCTGCTTCTGAACCTTTGGTAACCAGTGCGGACGAGACACGATGTACGCCCTGATTCAGTTTGGAACTCAGATTATTCGCACGTTCATCAAGTGCTTCCTGGAGAGATTTGGTATTGTCGTCCAGGTTGGCGGCCAGCGCTTCCTGTTTTTCACCGATCTCGCGAGAAAATGCCTCGGTACCCCTTGTGAGTTGTTCATTCAGGGTTTCTGTGGTCTGTTCCAGGGTCTGAGAAATGGACTGCTTCGAAAGTTCAACTGATTCAGTCAACCCCTTAGCGGTTTTGGTAAGTATCGTATTGAGTTCAGCGGACTTTTCAGCAGTTGTTTTAAGGCTTTCGTTCAGACCTGTTGCGAACTCAATCGTGCTGGATTTGATGGTTTCCTCAACGCTTTTGGCGCGTTTGGTGATGATTTCTTCAACAGTTTTGGTTTTTTCCTGAAGTTCATCCGTCTGCTCTTTGAGATGCGAGACCGCATCATCCACATGACCCGTGAGGTTCTGTCCAAACCCGGACAGGCGTTCGGCAATGGTAGAACCGATAGTTTCTGCTCTCTCTTTGAGCACCTTATCGAGGGCTTCGGTTCGCATGCCGAGCGCACTCACAAGATTGCTTCCGCTTGTGGAAAGTGTATTTTCAACCTCATCCATCCGCTCTGTCAGGGCACTGCTGAGGTCTGATGCCCGCATGGACAGGCTGTCCTCTATTTGTTGGGCTACTTTGGCGACGTTTTCCTCAAAACGGTTGCTGCCTGCGTCAATTGCCGAAGATATATTGTCAGATGCGAGGTTCGTCAGTTTCTCGAACTGCTCGGATTGATGATTGAAGGTGGATTCCAGATGTTTGCGGTTCGCTTCGAAATCCATCAGCATGTTGTTGCTTTGTTCGGCCAGTTCGGAGGAGCCCGATTTAAGTAGTGTTGAGACAGATTGACCGGCAGTTACTATTATTTTGCCAAGTTCATCGGCGCGTTCGGTAAATGTGATATCAAACGCCTTTCGGCCGGTTTCCAATTTATCTGTGATGTTCGTGGCAGCGGTGTCAAAGCTGGCGGTTCTGCCATCAATGAGGGTAGCAATCGCCTGACCGGATGTGGACACCACTTCAGACATTTCACGAATTTGTTCGGTGACATTGGATTTCAGGTTCTCTGTGCCGGCACCCAGGTTCTCAGTGATTTCAGACCCGGTCCGGGACAAAAGATCGATAAGCCCGTCACTGGTGTCTTTCAGGCGAGACGTAATTGTCAGGCTCTCATTGTCGAGGGTCTGTGTGAGAGCTCCAGACGCACTTTTCAGCGTTTCCTCGATGCGGTTGCTGGCAACTTCAATTTCACTGGTCAACCCCGCCTGGCTTTCAGAAATAGAATTCCGCAGTTTTTCAGCGTGATTGATCACTTCCTCGCGTTCGGTGCCGATATCGTCTATCAGCCGGCGAAGCCGTACCTCTGAATCGCCATAGGAGCGCTCCAGGCTCATGACTTCCTTCTGGACCATGAATTCCAGTTCTCCGGCGCGGGCTATTGCCCGTTCTACACCATCTCCGATTGCTGTCATTTCGCGGCGGATTGCAGTTCCGACGGTGGCGATTGAATCTGCGGAGATTTTTTCAGGTTGCAGAAGTCGCATGGAAACTTTGGTCATGGTACCCGCCGCATGGCGCATTTCAATGGCACGATGCATCATCATCGCAAGCCCCCAAAGTGGCATTAGCGGAATGATGGTTACCGCAGCCAGTATGAGAACCTGCATTTCACTGGTGAGAGTCTCGATGGTGACGGGCTTGTTCAGGTCAGGCCAAATGTTGAGGTAGCCGTAATAGGCACACAACCCCAACCACAACAGGGAAGCAAACACAGTCCAAAGAAAAACCCGGCTACAAGGCTTTTGCTGGATTGCATAAAGCAAATCATTCAATTCGTCATTGTGATCATCGTTAGCTGGGGCAGGCGGGGTATCCGGCAGCAGATTTTCTGCCGCAGGCTCATCAACGGCTTCCGGTTCTGGTGCCGTTGATTTGGCAGGGCCGGAATTGTCACGCAGAGTATCAACAGTATCGGCTATACTCTTTTCCAGTTCAGCCAAATCTGCCTCTTCACTACCGTCCATCTCCTCGAAGTCGATGGATAGTGCATTTTCAACCGCATCAAGTGCAGATTTGTCTGCTGTTACCTTGGCCTTTTTAGCCATACTCTTTACCCTCGCCACAATAATAGGGATAGTTACCTGAGCCGCCACTCCAACCGCTTGTACATTATAGTATAAATTTCAAAAATTCACGCCCTGGAAGGTAAAAAGTTAAAATATGGTTAACCATGATGTCAATGTTTTGACCGCTGGTTGAAAGGGCAAGGTCAGATTAACGAAATCTTGTTTCCGGCAGGCTATTATTCTGCAATTCGAGGAGCAGAAAATGGGTATGGCTTTGAAAGAGGAGGTCCTGGCAGCCTGTCAGCAGGCCGGTACTGAAAAACCGGTGGATTTGGTGCATCTGTCTTCGATAACAATGGGCGACCCGGTGCTGGAAGCCGAGATTCTATCCATGTTCGTGAGCCAAATTCCAAGTCACTGTGAACGTGCACGGGAATGCGGAAGTCCCGAGGAAGTCCGAAGAACAGCTCACACCATCAAAGGATCAGCCAGAAGCATCGGTGCAACCAGACTGGTTCAGCTTTGCGAGGCATTCGAGGAAAACGGCAATTTTGACCTTGATGCGCTGGACGGCGAATTTCATTCTATAGCGACATATATTTCCAGTTTGCGCTGAAATAGCAGCGTCTTTTTCAAGCTCAAAAAACATGGAATTGCAGGTGTTCCTTGACTTGTGCAATGTAAGTGATACATGGCGATTTGGAATTTACAATTTTTGCCTAGTACAAAGGGCTGATAATGCCAAAGATCATCTATGTAACTCATGACGATCAAAAGTTTGAAGTTGATGCAGCTGCCGGCACGACTGTCATGGAAAATGCGATCAAAAATTCGGTGCCGGGAATCGAGGCTGAATGCGGTGGTGCGTGTGCCTGTGCAACCTGTCACGTTTATGTTGATGATGCCTGGGTAGAAACAGCGGGTTCAGCCGAGGCTATGGAAGAGGACATGCTGGATTTTGCCTGGGAGCAAAAACCAAGCTCCCGTCTGTCATGCCAAGTAAAAATTACCGACGCAATGGACGGACTGATGGTTCATATACCGGAAAAACAAGCCTGATTTCAATCAGCCCCGGCATGTTTTTGAAAACGCCTGTGATCGCGTAACAAAAAAACTCCCCGCCCAAATGGGACAGGGAGCAACCCACACACAAATTATTCTTGCAGCAAGTGCCGTTAATTTGACCGCTGCGATCTCAGCCAAAACGCGAGATGTCCTAATTGAATTTTTCGATCATATTGTCCCAGACGGGAACAAGGTTCAGCAAATCGTCCCAAAATGCCTGATCACGTCGTTTGTCAAAGTCTTCCAGTGAAGTGCCCTGTTGTTCCACCCAGGTGTAGTAGCCCAGGTTAAAGATACGTTCTCGGTCGAAACGGCCAAGTTCCTGAACGTGATCGATGGATGTGCCCAACAAGTATCTGCCATAGGATTCCGCAGCATCAATTTCCTGGAAGTTGCCGGAAAAGTACTTTGTCGCCGCTGTTGCCAGTTCTGACTGGTACATGCTGGCCCCGTCCGTCGCGACAGTGAGGACAACATCATTTTCGCCCAGATTCATGTATTTGGAATATTTAATAGCACCCAGGATATTGGCGATGGAGGAGAGCCCAAGTGCGCTGAGTTCCGAAACTTCAGAATCCGATAGTCCTTTGTATTTCATGAGGAAATTCTGACCTTCCGGGGTGTTGTAAACCAGACTCAGTGCATCACATGCCGCGTCAGAAACTCCAATTGCAAAGTCGGTTCCCATCACATTGTGAATGAGAGGCACATGTTTGTCGCCTATCCCCTGAATATTGTGTTCTCCATAACCATTGTAGAGAATTGTCGGACATTCCAGGGCTTCGACGACACAGGTCTGGGTGCCAAGGGACTGTTTAAGATGATCGCCGGCTGCAAGGGTTCCTGCGGAACCCGATGCTGAAACGTAAGCCCGTGCACGCAGGTTGCCTGCCTCATTGACGGCATCAAAAATGCGCTCGAAGGCGGGGCCTGAAACGCTGCGGTGAATAATATAGTTTCCGTATTCTGCAAACTGATTCAGGATCAGGTTTTTCGGATCTTTCGCGAGAAGATGACATGCATCATAAATTTCCTTGACGTTGCTTTCTGTTCCCGGTGTCCTGTAAATATCTTGCGGGTCAGCAACCCATTTTTCCAGCCAGTTGAACCGTTCCTCGCTCATTCCTTCCGGTAATACTGCAACAGACCGGCAGCCAAGCAATGTTGCAACGGCGACCCCGCCCCGACAGTAGTTACCGGTTGACGGCCACACCGCCCGATGGCGGATGATGTCAAATGCACCGGACATTAGCCTGGGGATCAGGCATCCGTAGGCGGCCAATACCTTGTGCGTGTTGATCATCGGAAAACGATTGCCGAGTGCTACAACGATTTTGGTTTTGACGCCGGTAAGCGCCTCAGGCAGCACGATGTGATCCGGCACGTCTACCATTGTCCGACGATCCGACCCATTGTGCCAATGAACCCGAAAAAGATTACGCTGATCCGGAAGGTCCGGATCAGCGTCGGCAATATCGATTGCCTTAGTACCCAGCCTGGCAGGAGGATTTGCCAGGTCTGCGATTTTGGGTAGTTTCAATCCGATTTCATTAAGCCGTTCAGCATTTCGCTGATAGGCATCGTGGTCAATTATCGTGTCTTCCAGTCCGGGTGTCATTGGTTCTCACTTTTCGGGAGGCGGTTTGTTTCCCGATTATCTTTCTGTTTCTGCTGCAACGTAGCAAAATGCCTTGATAGAAGATGGTCGAAATGTTCTTGAAAATGAAAAAAATAAAAATTTTCATTGAAAAATGACCCCCGTGCCATTCCTAAGTGCACCAGTGAAAACGGCAGCGTGATGAGCATTCTTCCTTGCGGGCGGGCCAGGCGATGGCGAGAATCTTGTAGAAGGAGATTCGCCTATGCCTCGCGGCTACCACCACCTGACCCAAGATGAACGTTGCCAGATTTGGGGGTTGAAGAAAAGCGGCCTCTCGCAGAGAGACATTGGGCGTGAGCTCGGACGCCATCACACGACAATCCGTCGAGAGATGCAGCGCAACAGCGGCGGCCGGGGCTACCGGTACAAACAGGCCCATAACAAGGCGACAGAGCGCCGCCACAGGGCGTCATCGGTGCCAAGGAAGATGACACCCGCCCTGTGGCAATTGGTCGAGGAGAAGTTGGCGGCTGGCTGGAGCCCAGAGCAAATTTCGGGTCGGTTTCGTCGGGAAGGCCAAGCCATGGTGGGGCGGATGCGGATCTACGAATACGTCCGCGCGGACCGCAGGGCCGGTGGCAGCCTTTACAAACGTCTGCGGCGGCGTGGGAAGAAACCGAATTGGCGCGGCGGCCGGCACGCCGGGCGAGGACGCATTCCCGGTCGTGTCGATATCAGTGAGCGGCCCGCGATCGTCGAACAGAAGTTGCGGATCGGTGACTGGGAGGTGGACACGATCGTTGGAGCGGGTCAAAGCGGCGCAGTGGTTTCGGCGGTGGACCGCGCCTCGAAGATGACCCGACTGGTACGGCTCGACAGGAAAACGGCCGAAGATGTCGGAGCTGCGCTCAGACGCCGGCTGGAGGCAGATCGGCACCTGGTTCACACGATCACTGCGGACAACGGTAAGGAATTCGCTGGCCACAGCAGCCTGTCCAAGGCGCTTGATGCCAAGTTCTATTTTGCCCGGCCCTACCACTCATGGGAGCGCGGGCTGAATGAACACACCAATGGACTGGTCCGCCAGTATTTGCCGAAAGGCACGGATTTCCGGTCTGTGACCGATGCCGAGGTCCAGGCGGTGGAGGATCTGCTCAACGCACGGCCGCGCAAGGCACTCGGCTTCCGGACGCCGGAGGAGGTGTTCAGAGATGCGCAGGCACCGCCATGACCGCTCTCAAACCTCTGGGAAGCGCACAGCGTGAAATCTCTCTTCGGCACAGTCTGTTCGAAGAGGCGATTGCGCTTGTGCGCAATTCTGCGGTAGGGGTATTGGTAACGGCAATTCAAGTCATCGCAGGCTCCGCCTGGCGGTGGTGCACCTCGGAGCGGAAACGGCGTGATTTAAAATAGCAGAATATATGAAAATTATGAGCATGATAGATAAAACCATACTCAGGCTGCTGCAGTCTGATGCAAGTACCCGACTTGAAACGTTGGCGGCAGAAACCAATACATCTGTGGCGACGGTTCAAAGGCGTATCAAAGCTATGAAAGAGGCCGGTGTCATTCTTAAGGAAACTGTGCTGGTGTCTCCGGAGGAAACCGGATTTTTGATGAGTTTTTTGATCCTTGTTGAGATGGAGCGGGAGCGTATTGATCAGCTGGATGCATTCAAGCGGAAAGTGAGATCAGATCCACACGTTCAGCAGTGTTACTACATAACAGGAGAGGCGGACTTTGCCCTGATTGTGTTCGCAAGGGACATGCAACATTTTCAGGAGCTTACGCACAAGTTGTTTTTTGACGATTCCAACATCAAGCGTTTTCGAACCTGTGTCGTTATGGATCGCAGCAAAGTCAGTTCAGAAATTCCGGTCTGATGGGATTTGCCTTCGCAGGGCAGCCCATAGGCCGAAAATCTGATTCCACGAACATATCGCTACTGTTTTGGGAAATAGTCCTGTAAATCACCTTCCCGATAGACGTCTGTTGTCGCACAATGAAGTGCTCCACCAAATGCATACGCGTCACGGAATGGAACAGGCAGGACTTCCAGCCCCATTTTGTCAAACTGTTCCAGCTGATTAACTTCGGATGCTTCACAACAAACCGTTTTTTCATCAACCATCAGCACGTTCATTGATAGCCAGACAGATGAGTAGCACAGGGGCGGTGGTGTGTTGTGCGCTGGACGGGCAGCATCGACAATTTCCCAGTCGTTTTTATGGAAATATTCACGCTGGTCGTCAGGCAGGCGCCGTTCCGGATTGTTTATGATCAGTCCGGGACGAATTGGTGTGAAGGTTGCATCAATGTGAATGGGATAAGGATCTCCCGGGAAATTTACAGCACGAACCCGGTGGTCGGGATAATGGCGCCGCAACCAGTCTATGCCCTTGAGGTTAGTGGTAAATCCGTGCTGGACTATCAAATCCTTGCCGAACCGCAAGACATCGGCTGCGTCGAACATGGGCTCTTCTTCTGTGGTGACGAAGAATTTTTCTGCTGTCCACTCCAGCCGTTTTGCCACGCCGATGGTGTCAGCAAGATAATCCTTGCGGTAGGAAGCGTCTGTCATGCGGGGCTTGGGAGCGGAGGTATGACGGAAGCCTGGATCTTCGTCAAAATACTTTTGTAAAAGTGGACGGTAACAAAGATATTCAAAAAAGCGGCAACGATAGGACATCGTGGCTTCCAGCATTTCCTTGCCGACTGTGAGAATGACGTCACGCGGCGGCATGCAACCGAAAGAAGAAGGATTGTCCCAGTCAGGTGTGGATACCGGTTGTGAAAAATCAATAGGAGTTGGACGATCAACCTTTACCCCGCGACTTTCCAGTACTTTGGCAAAGTTGTCGAGCTGCGCATTGGCCTTGTCTACGGTTTCCTGAGTACGTGGTCCCCATTGGCCTTTCATGTCGCTGTCTTCGGGGACTTTTGCATCGAGAGCCGGTTCTGATGGCGGGATCATACATCCGTCAGCCACTCCGACAATTACATGCTTCAGGGGTGACCATTCATCCCAGGATTTAACAACCGTTTTTGACTCTTCAGCACTCATCATTTCCCCCTAACAAATACAGTTTTTGCTCAATAGAAGCGCTTTTTTCTGTCCAAGGCCCTTGGAAAAAAACAAGCGCTGGAGCAGCCATTGGATTTGGAGCGTGTTGTATCCAACAGCATTACTCAGATTTTATGCAAAACGCTGTAGGGGAAACGGGGAATTCAAGCAAGACAATTGTTAGCCGAGGTGGATACTGCAGTTCAGAAAGTGAAAAGACGAGGTCGGACAGCCACTGTCAGGAGTTCTTGTTGCGTGTTAGCAGCTTTCGAATGCGTTTCTTTTCATCCGCATCAAATTTGAGCTGTTCGTCGTGGTGTTCTTCAAAAAGTCTGGTGAAGGTGGTCTGGACATCACCGCGCATTTCCGAGCATGTTTTCTGTGCCTTGAGGCCGGTTATTGCATCCTCCATGATCAATGCATAGCGATCGGCAATTGCCAGATGTACAGCTTCGTGCACACTCTTCCAGGTTATTCCAGGCACTGGCGAGTTCCTTTTTGAGTTTTCGCTCGTTGGCGTGCCTTGGAAGGGTTACACGTGCCTTGACGCTTATACGGGCTTGGGAGACCTCACACATCCCATGACGTCGTTCGTAGCGAATATCCGGGATCATGCGCAAATCTGTGGAAGCCAGAGCCTTGCCAACCCCGGTGACATTCGGGCCGTGCAGCTTGATGTTCTGGTCCAGTTCACCAAATGTATCACCGGATACGGTGTAATATCCCACAGAAACTGTGGTGCGTTCGCCAACTGCAGTACATGCAGCCAGAGCCAATGCAAGGCCTAAAGCAGCTAATCCGGATTGTTTCAGTTTTATGCTTCCCCGCGGGTTACTTCGCATCTATTACCATAAGTGTAGGGGAATTAAGCGAGGATCAAGTCCTGACCTTCTCAATACCCAAAACAAATTCGTTACCTTGATCCGGGTTGCTGGGAACCAGACAGGCCAGAACAAAGGAAATGCAAGCCATACCTGCGCCTGCCAGAAAAACCGCTGCCGGGCTCCAGAGCCAGATCAAACCGAACAGTACAGGTATGAATACGGCAGCAATATGGTTGATTGTGAATGCCACCCCCGCCGTTGGTGCAATATCGGCTGGATTTGCAATTTTCTGAAAGTAGGTTTTCTGCGCGATCGCCATGGCAAACAGCGCATGATCGAGCAGATAGAGCGCGACTGCGATTTCCCAGCTCGGTACAAAGGCATAACAGGTAAATATCACACAGAGGCCGATATATTCCACCTGCAGGATATTGCGCTCACCAAAACGAACTATCCATTTACCGATTAACGGTGCGAAGAATATTGTTACCAACTGGTTCGCAATAAAAAGTCCCACCACTTCGTGAATGGCAAAGCCAAATCGCTCCACCATCATGAACCCTGCAAATACGATGAAAATTTGTCGACGTGCTCCGCCCATAAAGGCAAGCGCGTAGTACAACCAGTAGCGTTTGCGCACGATGAGTTTTTTGTGTTGTGGGGTGCCATCCCGAAAGGTGGGAAAAGCCAACCAGAGTACGACCGTTGCTATGCAGGTTATCAGGCCGGTGATCATGTAAATACTGGTGAAACTCAGGGCCAGCCAAGCACCGGCAACAAAAATCAGGCAGTATACCATTAGTTGAGCGTAGGAGCCGGCTGCAACAATCTTCCCGATCGTGGCAGGCGCGGTTTTTTTAGGCAGCCATTGAAGAGAAAGGGACTGATGCATGGTCTCATAGTAGTGAAACCCGATTGATGAAATGAAGGTTGTAATCAAGAAGCCCGTGAAACTTGGAAAAAGCCCAGTAACAGCTGCTCCTCCACCAAGTACAATCAGCGAGATGTAGGCCCACGTCTGTTCCCGCCCCAACAGAAGAAGGAACACCGCGGCAAAGGAGAGAAAACCCGGAATTTCCCGTATCGTTTGCTGAATTCCGATTTCCTGTCCGGTGAAAGACAACGTCTCGACAGCGAAATTGTTTACCAGTGCCATCCACGCGGAAAATGCAATTTGCATGACTACAGCCATTGCCATCAGCAGAGCGGTCGGGGTCTGCCAGGATTTGTGACTGGCAGCATCATCCAAGCGGGAGAATGTGGACATGGTATTTGCGTAACCGTGAAGTATTTTCCGGACAATACCAAACTCGGTTGCTTTTACCAGCGTTGTAAATTTAGTTGGCTCGACCCCTTGAATAGTGGTAAAAATTGGTGCCTAATTTACGTAACGGAAAAAGAAGGGTCAGTTATGAAAAAATCTATGGGAATTTTGATGCTGGCGGCTGCGGTCACCATGGTAACCGCTCCGATTGCAGGAGCTCATTCATTTGTAAAATCCGCACCAAAAACCGAATCTCGCAAAGATGTTGAGAAGGTAGGTCTCAGGCACCGTCACCGTCATTGTCATCTGACAATTACTCTCGGACACGTCAAAAAGCGGTGCCATAACTATAGCCATAACAAAGCTGTACATCACGGTATCAATTATCACTAGGATATGTTTCCTCCTGCAGTAATGCGGGTAGATGCTTTTTTATATGTCTGACGTTCAGGCGCCAAAAGAATAAGCATTGGGACAAGCTTTTGATGGATTTTTGCCCGGGCTTGGGATAAGTCGCGGCATGCTTAGTTATTTCGAACCGAAGTCCTGGAAACTGGCTCACGGCAAATCCCTGGAACTTGGCCCCAAGTCCCGGATCATGGGAATTCTCAATGTGACACCGGATTCGTTTTCGGACGGTGGTCGATTCGATCAATTCGAAACGGCCTTGTCACAAGCGCGGGCCATGATGAAGCAGGGGGCAGATATCATTGATGTTGGTGGAGAATCGACAAGACCTGGGGCTGAACCGGTTGATGCTGCAATGGAGCAGGAACGCGTCATTCCGGTGATCGAAACACTTGCCCGCGAATGCGATATCCTGATCTCGGTGGATACATACCGCGCGGAAACCGCAGAATTGGCGGTAAAGGCCGGAGCATCAATCATCAATGACGTATGGGGTTTTCAAAAAGATCCGAATATTGCGCCCATGGCCGCCAATCTCGGAGCAGGGGTTTGCGCCATGCATACCGGTCGTGAACGCCAACGGGATTCGAATGTCGTCAAAGATCAAACAGATTTTCTTGGAAAATCGCTTGAAATAATGAAGTCGGCAGGAATTGCGGAAGAAGCGATTGTCCTGGACCCCGGTTTCGGGTTTGCAAAAGATCCCCATGAAAACATCCAGTTGCTTGCCCGCTTCGGGGAACTCCACCAACTTGGATATCCATTACTATGCGGCACATCCCGCAAGAGATTTATTGGTCACTACACTGGGCGGGATGCGGATAATCGTGATATTGGCACAGCGGCGACAAGTGTCGTCGCTCGAATGAAAGGCAGCGCTGTTTTCAGGGTACATGATGTTGCAGCAAATGCGGACGCATTGGCGATCGCCGATGCGGTTATTTCACAGGGACGGGAAATTTGATGTCCACTTATAAGATTACTCTAAAAAATTGTGCTTTTTTTGCCAGACACGGCGTATTCAACGAGGAAGAAACTCTGGGCCAACGTTTCTTTGTGGATGCTGTGTTGGATGTTGACGCGGGGTCTGCATTGGAATCCGATGAGATTGAGGGAACGGTCGACTATGGGACTGCGTTTAAGGTAATCGAGACGATAATAACCGGGAAGCGGAGATTTCTGATCGAAGCTCTGGCGCTGGAAGTAGCGCGCGAAATCTGCCGCGAATTTCCTATCGTAACATCAGCAGACATTACGATTCGCAAGCCGAATGCACCGGTTCAGGGTGTGCTGGACTATGTTGAAGTGACTGTTACCCACAAGCCGGAGTAGTAGCCCTTGGCGCTCGCGTATATCGGATTGGGGGGCAATGTCGGTGATGTGATCGCCAGTATGGCCGGCGCACTGCAGGAACTGGACGCAAACCCGTTTGTTGATGTTGTTGATGTTTCGTCGGTGTATCGCACGCCACCCTGGGGGTTGGAAGATCAAGATTGGTTTCATAATGCATGTGCGTCGTTGGATGCTCGAATGGAACCTATTGAATTACTTGAAGAATGTCTGAAAATAGAGAAGCTTTTCAAGCGTGAGCGCGAAGTTCGCTGGGGACCAAGAACCCTTGATTTGGACTTGCTTATGTTTGGTGAAGAAACCCTGTCAACAGACAGGTTGACCCTGCCGCATCCGCGCATGCAGGAACGTTCATTTGTCATCAAGCCTCTTGAGGACATCGCGCCGGATGTCCCGGTTTTTGGAAAGACACCTGGCGAGTGGCTGGTCGGATTGGAAGACAGGAATGATATGCGAAAGGTGGAATTGGCCACCGATTGGTGGCGTAACAACAGGCGTTAATTTCAGTCAACAGAGCCGGTCACGATTGCGTCGGTCTTGCGGGCCAGGCTCATACCGATGACAGGAATGAGTTTTCCCTTGTGTTTAACCGAAACAGTCACGCGCATTTTGTTAGGATCGCTGAGATTGGCTACCATGATGCTATTGAGGTTGTGCCGTTTGATATCTACCACCAGCCGATCACGTGTATAGCGTCCACCCGTGACATCCATGCCATCGCCTTTTTCGCCATCCAGGAATTTCCCGATATACCCGCCGGCAGTCTTGAGGATTTCTGCGTTCATGGGCTGTGAAAAGACACCGACACGGCAGGAACCATCAATGTTCATGCCCGCGTCCTTGATGAGGTTTGCCCCGTCAAACGTGCACACAAATTTGGTTCCCTTGTATTTTCCGGCAACGATTTCGCCCGGACCACTCCATTTTCCCTGAATGTTTTGAAAAAACCTAGCTTCTGACGCCTGGGCTGTAACGGAGCCCAAAATTGTAGAAAACGCCGCCAGTATGAAGAGAAAGATACGCATAACGAGACCCTTTATTAGCTTGGTTAGCATCCGGTAAAATGGTTAACCAAGCGTTATGTCATACTGGTAATTTTTTTTGGGTTCGGTTAGGCCGGTAATTTTGACGGAAAGATGCAAGAAAGCAACTTTCCCTGGCCTTTAGCCACTTGGCTCCATTCATCCGTGTCAAAATCAATGATAGCGATAGTGGATGTCGGGAACTTATAGGCGATTTTCTGCATGGCTTTCAAATCGCCATCGCCAGCAAGGCTTGAGGCAAGGCTACCGCTCATCGGATTGTGACCGATGGTCATCAGGGAACTGCAGCCGGTGACCGCCCTGATCTCTGCCAGATAATCATCAACGCCGCCTGAATAAAGCCTGTCCAGGTAGGCTATTTCCGGTTCAGGTTGCAGGGCATCCTGTATGCCCTCAAGTGTCTGTCGTGTTCTGACCGCTGCTGAACACAGGATTTTTTCCGGTACCAAACTGCGGGCTGTCAGTTCCTTTGCCACTCGCAACAGATCGGATTTTCCCCTGTCATTGAGTTCACGATCAAAATCTTGTGCCCCCGGCACCGCCCAGGAAGATTTTGCATGTCTCATGACAAATAGTCGAAGCATATAAAGGTCCCGCACAAAGTTTAACCACCTTGATCATGCCTCGCAGGTTTTTGCAAGTTTGCATTGAGGTCGAATGAGATGGTTTTGAGAAGAAATGTCTCAAACGTTTCGATTTTGAATTTTTGGATTGTGTATGAACAGTAAACTTTTTTCGGGTTCTCATTTTTCATCTTGTTACCGGATCACGCGCGGTCTATATACCGCGAACAAGGAGTAGATCATGGGAATCGTTGAACTTGATATTGACTATCAGCCAAGTGAAGACGAGCCGTTCATGAACGACTTGCAGCAGGCATATTTCAGGCAAAAGCTTGAGAATTGGAAGGCGGATATCCTCAAGGAATCGAAGTCGACAATCGCAGTTTTGCAGGATGAAAGTGACAAGCTGCCGGACGCAGCCGACCGTGCTTCTTCGGAAACTGATCGCTCCATAGAATTGCGCGCGCGAGACCGTCAGCGCAAGCTGATCACCAAAATTGATGCAGCCCTGAAGCGTCTGGATGAAGGCACGTACGGTTACTGCGAGGAAACCGGCGAACCCATCGGCATTAAGCGGCTGGACGCGCGTCCGATCGCCACCCTTTCAATTGAAGCCCAGGAGCGCCACGAGCGCCGCGAGAAAGTTTATCGCGACGAATAAGTCGCCAAACCCCAATCAGGTAAGTCCGTTGAAATACAGGTCCATACCCGTTTCAGTTTTCATGATGATGCTTCCGTTAACCGCATGGGCGGGGGAGGCGGATGTGATTGATGTCAGGGTTACCGGATCAGGCACGGAGTTCCGGTTTTCTGTGACAGTTGCCCATGGTGATACTGGATGGGATCACTATGCGGATGCGTGGGAGGTTGCCGGGGAAGACGGGACCGTTTACGGAAAACGGGTTTTGGCCCACCCGCACGTTGACGAACAGCCCTTTACTCGTTCTGGTTCGGCGACCATCCCCGAGGGTGTCAAGACCGTCATCGTTAGAGCACATGACAGTGTAGACGGATATGGCGGGAAACAGATGACCGTCGCGGTTCCAGGCAGGTAGACATAAAGCTGTTTCACCGCTCGTTGTCGGAGGAAACTTGACTCACAAGACTGTTAACAGGCTTTTCAAATCCGAGATCGAGGTAAAACGGTCCCGGTTCATTGCTCATCTGCTTCCCAGCAATGATTTCGATTTAACTCTTAAAATGCTGCGGGATACTCACCGCAAAGCTTCTCATCATGTGACTGCTATTCGGGTCATTGACCAATATGATCGCATTGCAGAAAGTTGCCGTGATGACGGCGAACCGGCAGGAACTTCTGATATGCCGGTGTTAAAATCAATGATTGGCGCTGATCTTGTTGACGCCGGGCTGATTGTTACGCGTTATTTCGGTGGAACGAAGCTTGGAACGGGAGGTTTGTCACGCGCCTATTCATCTGCCGCCAAAGCTGTCATTCAATCTGCTGTGATCTTGCCCTGGTTCCGCATGAAACAACGCGAACTCACCGTTCCCTTTGAACAGACCGCAATCATTGAGCAAAAGATTGCTGATGCGGGCCTACGGGTGGTCAGCCGCGACTACTCTGCTGGTGGAACAAATATTACGATCGAGGGAAGTGAAGCGGTATTAAACCGGTTACTGCCTGAATAAGCCGGTTTGATCATCCGACAAACAACAGAGCTTTCATTCCGTCGACGACAAACTGAACAGAAAGGGCTGCCAGCAATACTCCAAGCAATCGTGTCAGGATCATCCGGCCGGTGTGCCCGAGATATCGATCAATAACCTGTGCGGCCATGAAAGACAGCATCACAAGCAGTATTACAGCGGCTATTACCAGTAGAAGGATGCCACGCCATTCCAGACTGCCGGAATTCTCTGTCGACAGAAGTATGGCGGCGGATATTGCACCGGGTCCAGCAATCAGCGGCAGTGCCAGCGGAAATACTGCTATGTTGGCGATGTGATCTTTTGTAATGGCTTCCTTCGACGAGGTTTCCTTACGCTCTTGGCGAACGCCGAACACCATCTCGAACGCAATGTAAAACAGCAACAGTCCGCCGGCGACGCGGAATGCATGTATGGTAATGCCAAGATTGCTCAGAATAGCGTTGCCGGCAAACAGAAACAGAGCCAGCAGACAGAACGCGATTATGCTTGAGCGCGATCCCACTGCATAGCGTTGGCTGCGTGACATGCCGTCGGTAAGTCCCAGAAATAGGGGAGCCAGACCTATCGGATCGATCGTTACAAACAGTGTAATGAACGCGTTCAGGATTGAGTCAAATTCGGTCATTTTCAGTGCATATCAGGGGAAAACTTCAATGACTATCAAAAATTATCAGTGCAAACCGGATTACGAGCGCTAACTATCTGATATTTCACATTTAAATAGCAGATTTATTTACCGTGAAATTTGGATAAACAGCGGGAATCGTATATATTGCAGGAAACGCAATCCAGCAGGTAATTTCTTGTCCGACGAAACAAATACGCCAACTTCCTCCGGCTCTGATGGCGGCGATCCAACCGACATAAAACCGATCTCTATTATTGATGAGATGCAGCGGTCATATCTTGATTATGCTATGAGCGTGATCGTAAGTCGTGCGCTTCCAGATGTCCGTGACGGCCTGAAACCCGTACACCGCCGCATTCTGTATTCCATGCATGAGAATGGCTATGACTGGAACAAACCCTATCGCAAGTCCGCACGCATCGTCGGTGATGTTATCGGTAAATATCACCCACATGGAGATACGGCGATTTATGACGCTATGGTTCGCATGGCACAGAATTGGTCCCTGCGCGTTCCGCTGGTCGACGGGCAGGGCAATTTCGGTTCGGTGGACGGCGACAAGCCGGCTGCGATGCGTTACACCGAATCCCGCCTGGCAAAACCTGCGCATGAACTCCTTACAGATATCGACAAGGATACGGTCGATTTTCAGGACAATTACGACAACTCCGAGCGCGAACCCACTGTGCTGCCCGCACGGTTTCCGAATCTGTTGGTCAATGGCGGCGGCGGTATTGCCGTCGGTATGGCTACGAACATCCCTCCGCACAATCTTGGGGAAGTGATTGATGCCTGCCTGAAGCTCATAGAAGATCCGGCAGCCAGCCTTTCGGAAATCATGGAAATCATGCCGGGCCCTGATTTTCCGACTGGTGCGATGATACTCGGTCGTTCAGGAATTCGTTCGGCTTATGAGACCGGCCGGGGTTCGGTTCTGATGCGTGGCAAGGTGCATGAGGAAAATCTACGAGGTGACCGTACAGCACTTGTAGTGACTGAAATACCGTATCAGGTGAACAAAGCCACTATGGTGGAGAAAATTGCCGAGTTGGTCCGTGACAAGCGAGTTGAAGGTATTTCGGATATTCGAGATGAGTCGGATCGCGACGGTTATCGGGTAGTGGTTGAACTCAAGCGCGATGCGGTAGCGGATGTTGTCCTAAATCAACTTTACCGTTTTACCCCACTGCAGACTTCGTTTGGCTGTAACTTTGTTGCCCTTAACGGTGGAAAGCCGGAACAACTGAACCTTCTTGATATGCTGCGGGCGTTTATTGCTTTCCGCGAGGAAGTGGTAACCCGACGCACGAAATTCCTGCTCAATAAAGCCCGGATCAGGGCTCATGTGTTGGTTGGTCTGGCGATTGCGGTTGCGAATATTGACGAAGTCATAGCCCTTATCCGAAAGGCACCTGACCCGGCAACTGCACGGGCGCAATTGATGGAGCGTAACTGGCCCGCGCGGGACATATCGTCCCTTATCGAACTGATTGATGACCCAAGGCATAAGCTTAATGAAGATGGGACTTACAACCTGTCGGAAGAACAGGCGCGGGCGATCCTTGATTTGCGTCTCCAGCGGCTTACCGCTCTGGGGCGCGATGAAATCGGTGATGAACTCAAGGCCATAGCTGACGAAATCATTGAATTCCTTGATATCCTGTCTTCACGGGTTCGGGTGATGAATATCATTGCTGGCGAACTTGCTGAAGTCCGCGAAGAATTTGCCAATCCACGCCGCACAGAAATCCTGGATGGCGGCTTCGATATGGAGGATGAAGACCTCATTGCCCGTGAAGACATGGTGGTGACTGTCTCACACAATGGCTATGTCAAGCGGGTTCCGCTTGAAACCTACCGAGCACAACGCAGGGGCGGGAAAGGACGCTCCGGCATGTCAACACGGGATGAGGATTTTGTAACCCGTGTTTTTGTAGCCAATACGCATACGCCGATGCTGTTCTTCTCCACGCGGGGTATTGCCTACAAACTGAAAGTCTGGAAACTGCCGCTCGCTGCCCCTCAAGCCCGCGGTAAGGCACTTATCAACATACTGCCTCTCGAGCACGGTGAAACCATCACCACAATCCTTCCTCTGCCTGAGGAGGAAGAGAGCTGGGAAAGCCTCGATATCATGTTCGCTACCACTCGGGGGACTGTACGTCGCAACAAACTGTCAGACTTCCAACTGGTGAATCGTAACGGCAAAATTGCAATGAAACTGGAAGAGGGTGACGGAATTGTAGGTGTTGAAACCTGTACGGAAGACGCAACGGTATTGCTGACCTCGGCACAGGGACAGGCCATCCGCTTCCCTGTAACTGACATTCGCGTATTTGCGGGCCGTAATTCTGTGGGTGTTCGCGGCATCAATCTGGCCAAGGGGGATCATGTCATTTCCATGACAATCCTCAACCCTTCCAAAGCGGAAGCCTGGGAACGGACGGCTTACCTCAAGCGACGGCGTGCCATGCTTGCTGCTGAGGATGGGGAAGAGCCCGAGGCTCTGTCGGAGGACCATGATGAGGCTTCCGAAGAGCAGCATCTTTCTGAAGAGCGCTACATCCAAATGGGTGCCTCTGAACAGTTTATCCTCACGATATCGGAAAAAGGCTTCGGGAAACGCTCATCCAGCCACGAGTATCGTGTGTCCGGGCGCGGCGGTAAGGGGATTGCTGCAATGTCAGTGAACAAGCGCAACGGCAACCTGATTTCCTCTTTCCCGGTTGAAGAGACAGATGAAGTGATGCTGGTGACCGATGGCGGTCAGTTGATTCGTTGTCCGATCCGTGACATCCGCATAGCCGGGCGCTCGACACAGGGTGTTACTGTCTTCAAGACTGCAGACGGCGAAAAAGTGGTCAGTGTTGAACGGATTTCTGAAAGTGAAGGCGAGGGCGAAGACGAAGATGAAGATTCAGGTGATGTCTGAGCTTCAATCTGGCTGTAAGGCATTGAATCAACAAGGTACTTGAAGATGTTTGACTATGTTTCACTGACTTATATAGTTGCCTGTTTTGCGGTGGTACTTGTGCCGGGACCTTCTGTTACCGTGATCATCGCCAACTCCCTGCGAAAGGGAAGTCTGGCCGGTCTGATGAATGTGGCTGGGACACAAATGGGTCTGGTGCCGATGATTTTGATAGTGGCACTGGGGCTGGAAACAGTCGTATCAATTATGGGCGAAGTGTTTTTCTGGGTGAAACTGGTAGGTGCTGGGTATCAAACTATTGAGATCTGACGGTAATCTGGGGCAGGCGCAATCCAGCGACTTGAACCTATGGGGCTATTTCTGGCAAGGCTTCCTTGTCGTCTGGTCAAATCCTAAAGCCTTGTTTTTCTTTGGCGCGTTGATCCCGCAATTTGTCAATCTGTCATCTGGCTCCGCTTTTTGGCAGACCATTGTTCTGGGCTTTACGTTTATTGCAATTGCTACGGTTTGTGACAGCGGATACGCCCTATTGTCAGGGAAGGCTGGCGCCATGCTTACGAAAACGCGGGTTAGAATGGTTGAAATTGCCTCCGGTTTTTGTCTTATCGGTGGCGGAATCTGGCTGGCCCTTGCGAAGCGTTAAGGAAAGAGCATCGGGAAGGTTTGCGTCCTTTAGTTCGGTTGGCCGAACTTGGACAGGGTTCTGGATTTAAGCTTTACTTGGGATCTAGATGGCTTGATCTGATCCGTTTTGTGCGTTCGGTTTCTTGCAGGATCACGGCATTTTTCTTGAATTTTTCGGCGTCTTTGTATGGCCGATCATGTTCGAGGTGGAACACAAAGGTGCTATGCTTTATGCGCCGTCCGACCACCCCGACATTGCACAAACGGGTGCCAAACTCCCGATCTTCCAGCCCATAAGCCATATCTTCGTTAAATCCGCCAACCCGTACAGCATCAGCCTTGTAACAGGATGAATTACGCCCGGGAAATCGACCAGGTGCCTTTACACCGCGCATATCAAGAATGGCGTTAACCCAATTCGGCATCAGAAGCCTGAGATATCCGCGTTTGGCAAAATATCCGTTTCGCATTAACCAGAAATAATTAAATGCGCGCCCGTCAAAGGCGTCATCATTGGATATTTTGTCGGTAATTGTCTGATTGTACCAGTTGTGCGATCCAAAAATATACTGACCCGGTCGGGCGTACTTTCTGTGAGTTGAAACGAAGTTTCGTTTTGGAATGCAGTCGTCGTCCGTAAATATGAGATATTCACCCTCTGCTGCAGCAATTCCTCTGTTAAGTGCCAGTGGCTTTCTAAAGCCCTTGTCCTCTAACGTAAGGTGTCGAATCGATAAATCGGTCTTGGCAATAACGGATTCTATGATCTCCCGATTTTCTTTAGCCTCGCCATCCTGCGTTAAGATCACCTCAAAATTGGTATCATCCTGCGCAATATAGCCGTGCAGAGATCGTTCTAGATGATGAGGTTTATCATATGCGGCTATTATGACCGAGATTTTCATTGCCATATTTCCCGAATTCATCAAACAGGCTCTCAGAGCAAAACATAAATTTATTTCGTCGTTTATTGATTGTCCGAAAGTATTGACGAAATGCATCAGGATAGATTTGCTGGCAAAAATCCAGTCGGTTGATATTTGTCGGCATATTTCGGCACGGTGTGACACTACCGCGAGTAATTGTCGTTTTCAACGTGTGGTAGTATTTTTCTGTCAGTTTTATCAGATTTCGGGATGAATTTTGTTATTGGAGCGACTGAAAAATCATTGACATTCTTTTACAATGACCATAACAAAACGCCAGTTCGCAGAACCGTCGGTTCCGTGGGCCTGCGTATCCCGTGATTGCTATTCACAAAACGTGCGTGATGTAATCTGTCAGCTTATCTAAACGGATGGGCAAAGGAGGGTGCGTTTCCTTGAATCAAAACATGAAGTTTTGATTGTAACGCTTTATATTAAAAGGAAATGTTATGAGCAAGCGTATCTCAAGCAAGTACAAGATCGATCGCCGTCTGGGTGAAAACATCTGGGGACGTCCCAAGTCTCCGGTCAATCGCCGTGAATATGGACCGGGCGAACACGGCCAGCGCCGAAAAGGCAAACCTTCCGACTTTGGCGTGCAGCTGCGTGCAAAGCAGAAGTTGAAAGGTTATTATGGCAATATCTCCGAAAAACAGTTCCGCAGGATTTATGGCGAAGCTGTCCGCCAAAAAGGGGATACATCCGAAAACCTGATCGGTTTGCTCGAAAGCCGTTTGGATGCCATCGTATATCGCGCCAAATTCGTCTCAACCGTTTTTGCGGCGCGCCAGTTTGTGAACCACGGGCATGTCAAGGTGAACGGCCAGCGTGTGAACGTTCCTTCATATCGTTGTAAGCCGGGTGATGTCGTTGAGATTCGCGACCGCTCCAAGCAACTGGCCCTGGTACTGGAAGCTTCTCAACTGGCTGAGCGCGATGTTCCTGAATATGTCGATGCAGATCACAGTAAAATGGTTGCAACCTATGTTCGCAAACCCGCTTTCTCTGACGTGCCTTACCCGGTTCAGATTGAACCGAACCTTGTGGTCGAATTTTATTCCCGCTAAAAACCGAAATATTGCCAATTTTGAAATGCCCGGCTTGTCCGGGCATTTTTGTTTGATCAAATGTTGGTCATTGTATGGCTGAAACCGGTTTGTTGTGCTATCAGGCTGGAACTTGGGAACCTTATGCTTTATATTTGACGTTACGTCATTTAATGCCGGAAATCACGGGGAAGAACAGACCATGAAAACGCTTAAGTTGGTAACAGTATTGATGCTGGCTGGATCGGTGTTATCAACACCGGCTTTATCCGCTCAAAGAAAGACGCTGTTTGAGGTACTGTTTCCAAAAGCTCATGAACAAAGGTTGCAACGTGAACGTGAGCGTGCTCTTAAACCGGCTAAGACCGTAAAAGTGAAAACAAGCCAGTATTATCGTTACAAAGTGACACCCCGTATCCCGGTCGTGATTACTCCTTTGAAGGTAGAGTTAGCATCTGTCGGTTCAATTGAGGATGGTGCCGAGAATACAGAAAGCGTAAATCCGGAAATACCGGTTGAAGTTGCCGATCCGTCTCCCATAACACAGGATTTGCTGTCAGCCGGCAAACTTGATCTGGCTGTTGAAAAACACTTTGCGAAAGCGATATCGGAGTACTATTCGGAAAATCATGAATATTACTGGATTAACGAGGCTGGCGAATGGAATGCACGCGCCCGTTCTGTTTTCAAATTGTTTGATGGCGCCTCTGCTTACGGCCTGGTACCTGCGGATTATGCCGTGGAAGTGTCAGTTCAGTCTGATGACGTCGCACAGCAGGGTGCAATTGAACGGATTAGCCGCGAAATATTGATGACAAATGCTGCAATGCGCTACGCAATGGATTCTCGTCATGGAGTAATCAACCCCAATCGTTTGAGTGGGTATCATGATATCCCGGTCCATTACGAAAAGTCAGCTGACATGCTTGAGGATTTGATGGCCAGCCGTTTGCCGGCAAATGTGCTGCACGCCATGCAGCCGGACAGCGATAAATTCGAAGCCCTGCGTGCCGAATTGGCAGCACTTTCTGATGTGGAAGACGACTTCATAGATCTGCCAACCGATGTTTTGATCAAACCTGGCAGGAAAAGTGATGCATTGCCGGATTTTGTCGAGGCAATCAAAAAGCGCGCTTCACAGGAAACACTGGAAGCTCATTCGCAGTTCCTGAGCGCTTATGAAGGGGACGTACTGTATTCTGATGGTGCAGTTGCACTCGTGAAAGCTTATCAGAAAGAGGCAGGCCTGGGACCTGATGGCATTATCGGCCGTAACACGGCCAGCAAACTGGTCGGGTTAAAATCTGAAGACAAGGTGATGAAAATCAAGCTTGCCATGGAGAGGCTGCGCTGGTTGCCAAATGATCTTGGCAATCGTCATGTCTTTATCAATCAGCCCGAATACCGTGCCAGGTACCTGGAAAATGGCGATGAAAAGCTTTCAATGCGGGTTATTGTCGGGAAGAAATCAAACCAGACTAACTTCTTTTACGATGAAATCGAAAAGGTGGTCTACAATCCCTACTGGGGCGTGCCGAGATCGATCATTGTAAACGAGTTCCTGCCCAAGTCGTTGGGTAATCCCGGATACCTGGATCAGTTGGGCTACGAAGTTACCAATACACGGGGCCAGAGAATTTCTTCTGCATCAATCTCCTGGCATGAGGTAGGGGTGTATCCGAAGTTTGATGTCAGGCAACCTCCCGGTTCTCGAAATGCACTGGGCAATGTGAAGATCTTGTTTCCGAACAAGCATTCGATTTACATGCATGATACGCCAACCAAACACCTCTTCAAGAAAGATGCCAGGGCATTTAGCCATGGCTGCGTGCGTTTGCAGGACCCGCAAGGGATGGCTGCCGCAGTTCTGGGCAAATCCAAGGGGCATGTGAAAGGCAACATTTCGACCGGGAAGAACCAGACTGAGCACCTCAATGAAAAGGTTCCGGTCTATGTGTCATATTTTACAGCCTGGCCGCAGGCTGACGGATCCGTGAAGTTTTTCCAGGATATGTATGGGCGAGACGCGCATCTAATCAAAGCCTTCGAAGCAACACGCAAGGCGCGGTCAACGAGTATTGCGTCCTGATAATTGGGGTTTGTGCGCAGTCTGCAGTCTTTAGCTGTCATACGTATACGAGCAATTCTCTTGGCTTATTAATCAGCAGAATGGCAAGCATACGTATACGCTAAATCGGCTGAGACAAGGATGTATTCGTTTCGTCTGATTACAACAGACAAAGTCAAATTCGCACTTAGGCGACAAACTGCGAATTACTGGCCGTAATTTCCTGCCGGACTGTTTTCACTGTGCCTGTTACGTTCAACCTCTTTTGGCGAATTTGATGGTTCCGACTTTGAAAAATTTTCCGGAAGCCGGGTCAGTACGGGAGATGTGAACGTCGTAGGCCTTGTCATTCTTGGCATTCAGCAAAATGGTGGCGACAATATCTTGTTTCGAAACCCGGTCTCTGGCACGGAAGCTGAAATTGATTTTCCTGCCGTTACGCTTTCCCGAAAAATTGCTTTGCTTTAGGTTTGCCAGAGAGCGGAACATTGACGCTGTGTACGAATTTTTACCATCGTTTTGCTGAATGAATCCGTTCAGGCTGAACACAAATCCGCCAAGGGCACAGTTTCCGGAAATGTCCATTTTTCCGGTTTCATCCACTGGCTTGTTAGTCATCCGGCAACGGATGGATTCATCCTTGCCTTTCGGGGTCGCTTTCACCAGGCCTCTGCCCCGCCATTTTCCAGTGATATTGTCAAATATCTCAGGCGAAGCTTCCAAAGTGGGTACCGGCATTGAAATCGGTAGTGATACAACAGCCAGCAATCCGATCACGGCAATTTTACGAAACATCTATCTAAGTCCTCCAAATGCACTTTGTTTGAGCTCCGACCCTCTATCAGTGTTTATTCCTGCGAACGTCTGATTGCAAGATACGCAGGTAACTGGAATATGTCTGCCAGAAAGGCAAAAACAAGTGTCATAATGACGACTGCAGAAAATACAGCCATTGCCGGAAGGCTGCTGAAACTCATCACCACCGATCCTCCTGACAGGATCAAGGTGGTAGAGAATATTGCCGGCGTGACTTCCCTCACTGCACCAGCGACAGAAACCGAATTGTCGTGGTCTCTTCTATTGATAAGATACTGATTGAGCATGTGAATAGAATCGTCGACGGCGATACCGAAAGCAACAGTCAGTGCGACGGTTATCGACATGTTGAGCGGAACGTTGGCGAGATAAAGCATCAGTTCAACACCGACAATCGGTAGCAGGTTGGGAACAAGACAACTGAGCCCAAGGCGAATAGATTTGGTGGCTGCGGCTATGATGGTGATCGACAGGATTACTGCAATCAGAAGACTTATGCGCAGATTGTCCATCAACCGAGGCGCCACAACGCCGGACAGTACCGGATAACCGGTCACCCGCACAAAATCTGACAGGCCACGCTCTTCCAATGCAGCGTGAAATTCACTCAATTGTTTCTGCATTTGGCTGGCAGACAGATTTGCTGAGGAGAATATGGTGATCAGTATCTGGCTGTTGTCCTGGGAAATGAACCGACTGGTTAGAAAGCGGGGAAGTTCATCAATGAGTTTTGCGTCAATTTTTCCGCCAGATTTTTTTATTTCATCGGCAAAATCTGCAAGCGAGTAAAATGAACCGGTTCCAAACACCGATTCCGCTGCATCATTTGTGTCACGGACGCGCTTCTCATTCGCCGGATCGTCGAGGCTTAGCGTTTTGTCCATATCAACAATGGCAAACAGGGGTGTGGTGCCGTAATAGGTCTGGTCTATAAAGCCCTCACTCTGGCTCACCTCTGATTGGTTGCCGAGATAGTCTATTAGACGAAAGCGGCTGTCGATATTTTGATGGGCATAAAGACCTAGAGCACACAGGACAAGACCGGCCACCAGTGCGGTTTTTCGGTATTGTAGCAACTTGAGGGCGGGGCTGGCGATTTTGGAGAGCTTGCTCGCAGTAGATCTGTCATGAACAAACCCGGCCCGGATGGCCCAATACAATCCAAGCGGCAGGCCCATAATCAGGCTCACAAAACCTCCCAGAACCGCAATCGCACCAACTATACCCAGTACAAACAGGCCGTCATTTCCACTGAAGCACAGCGAGAGAAGGGCGACTGCCGTGGTGAGCGAAGACAGGGCACAAGCTGGACCAGTTTCCTCGATTGCCGCTTCAAGCGCGCCAAACCTGTCTTTGTCAGTCAGACATTTCTTTTGCCATTTCAGGTACAGGTGAAGCGTGTCCGCAAAAACGATTACAATCAGCAACACAGGCAATATGTTGGTGAGAAAGTTGAGGGGCGTTCCGGTCAGTCCGGCACCACCAACAAACCACAGAATCGAAAGCGTTGAGGGCAGGGCACAAAGCAGCATTGCCACGGGATGCCTGAACAAAATGAATGCAAGCACAGCACATAATATCAAAGCGATGGGGGCCAGGAGGATAAGGTCAGAATAAATTGAATGTATGATATCGGAACGTATTGCCGGTTGTCCCGCTATACTGATCCTTATGCTGTCCGTCTCGAACTCCTTGGCCAATTCAGTAAGGTCTCTGATAGTTTCCTGTACGTTTTCATCCCGCGTAGCTTCGGCTTTCGTGTAAACAACCATCACAGTCGAGTCATAGTTCGGACTGAAAAGGGATTTTGCGCTGGGAATATCCTCCGCAAGCTTTTTTAGTGAGGCAGCGACTTGTTCATCGGTTTCAAGCTCTGCGGGAAGTGCAAATTCCCATCCGGTTTCACTTCCGCCATAACGGACAAGTGCAAAAATCGAAAGAATGCTTTCTACCCGTTCATCAAGTTGGAATTCAAAATTCAGTTCCCGAAAGGTTTCGATGCCTTTGACAGTGGCCAGATTTTCTAATTGAACGAGGACGACAGCATCATTATTGAAGTTGCGAAAATTAGCCAGAAGCTCGTCGTAATTTGCAAGTTCCTGGCTGCCGTCACGCAGGATTTCAATATTTTCACCTGAAAATTGAAGGCGGGTTGTACCAAAGATAGCCGCGAGCGTTATCGCGGTAACCAAAAGAGTGGCAATCACGGGCTGTCGCAGAGCAAATATGCCCAACTTCTGTAGTCCAAACCCGTTAATCATGGCCCCCCACGAATCCGATTATCAATTATTCTGCTTCTTCCTTACCGCACATTCGCGGTGATTTCGACAGTGAATAATCACAATGTCATTGTTGTTATCTCAATGTGTCTGATCGGTAAAAATCTGGGTATTCTTAGTGCTCGATCAACTCTTGTTTTTCAGGTGTGTGGCATCCTGATTAAACAATACATTGTTTGTTTCAGCGGTCTGACCATGATTCTGTGTTTTGCGATAAAGGTCCACAGCCCGACGAACGGCCGGCCGTTCCTTGATAACGCCTCGCCAGCGGGCAAGATTTGGGAAATCGTCGAGCGGACAATCGATTGCCTTCGCAATGAGTACCCATGGAAAAGAGATCATGTCTGCAATGGAATAGGCGTCGAGAATAAATTCGCGATCAGCGAGTCTGGTATCAAGAACCTGCAAACACCGCTGATATTCGCCCTTGTAACGCTTCAAGCTGTAGTGTTGGTCCCCTGGAGCGTAGTTTCTGAAGTGGCTGTACTGGCCGGCCATTGGTCCCAGATTCCCTACTTGCCAAAACAACCATTCCATCAATTCCTTGCGACCGGCGGAATCTTGGGGTGCAAACTTTCCGGTTTTGTCGGCCAGATACAACAGTATGGCACCACTTTCGAAAACCGGTACCGGCGCGCCGCTGACGTCATGATCCAAAATTGCAGGCATTTTTGCATTTGGACAAATTTTCAGGAACTCCGGATTGAACTGATCTCCTTCTGTCAAGCGCGTGAGCTTGGTTTCATATTTCAGTTCACATTCCTCCAGCATAATGCCGACTTTCCAACCGTTTGGGGTCGGTGAATAATAAAACTCAATCATGGGTTTCTGTACCGCCTCTCAGAACAATTTCAGCCCCTTTAGGCTGGAATGCCCCTCCTTAGCAATGATAATGTGATCATGCACGATAATTCCCATGGAAGACGCTATATCATCGATCATTTTGGTCATTTCGATATCCTTCACCGAGGGAGTCGGATCCCCCGACGGATGATTATGGGCCAGAATGATGCCGGCAGCGGATAAATCCAAGGCCCTTTTGATTACCTCCCGGGGGTAGACCGGGGTATGATCAACCGTTCCAATCTGCTGAATTTCATCCCTGATCAGTCGGTTTTTCTTGTCCAGAAACAGCACCCGAAACTGTTCTTTCTCTTCGAATGCCATTGCCGCCCGGCAATAGTCGTGCAAGGCTGACCAGGAACTCAAAATGTTCTTGTCACGAACTCTGCCATGCAGCAAAGCAGCCGCTGAAGCTCTTATAACCTGCAAATCAGTGATAACGGCGTCGCCCATGCCCTTAATGTCGGAAAGGCGTTCCGGTGATGCGGTCAGGACTTCGGCAAATGAACCAAATTCCTGAATAAGCATTTTCGCCAAAGGTTTGGTGTCACGACGGGGGATGGACCTGAACAAAACAAGTTCCAACATTTCATATTCAGCCAGGCTCCCCGAACCACTGTTTCTGAATTTTTCCTTCAATCTTGCGCGGTGACCGCGCACAAGATCAGAGGCTTCAATGGTTTCAGAAAAACCATCCGCTTTATTTTCCATTCCAGATTTATACTTATGCTAAACTGTATTATACATAAGGAGGCATCGTATATCCTGCAGGCGAAGAGGTAAATATCTCACAGCCATCTTCTGTCACACCTACGCTGTGCTCAAACTGTGCGGTGAGTGAACGGTCGCGTGTAACGGCTGTCCAGCCATCAGAGAGCACCTTTACACTTGGTCGCCCAAGATTGATCATCGGTTCGATTGTAAAAATCATTCCCGGTTTAAGTTCGACACCTTCGCCAGCCCGGCCATAGTGGAGTATATTTGGTGCATCGTGGAATAGCTTACCGACACCGTGACCGCAAAATTCCCGCACCACCGAACATCGCTGGGATTCGGCATAAACCTGAATGGCTTCACCTATGTGGCCGGTTGTATTGCCTGGCTTAACCGCCTCGATGCCCAACATCATGGAGTTGTAGGTGACTTCAATCAAGCGTTCAGCAGCGCGTTTGATTTCACCAACTGCGTACATACGGCTTGAATCGCCATGCCAACCATCAACAACAAAGGTGACATCCACGTTGATAATGTCTCCCTCCCGTAGTGGTTTGTCGTTCGGAATTCCATGACACACAACATGATTGATTGAGGTGCAACATGAGTGTGTAAAACCACGATAATTCAACGTTGCCGGCAACGCCTCATGAGCCCGACCGAATTCTGCAACGAAATCATCAATCTCTTTGGTGGTGGTTCCGGGCCTGATGATGTCAGCCAGTTTATCGAGGCAACTGGCCGTTAATTGCGAAGCGATGCGCATGCCGTCAAAATCGGCTGCAGAGTACAATTTTATACTTCCGGTATTTTTGAGCGGTGCGGTGTCTGCTTCGATATAAGCTGTCATATTCGGTTCCCCGGGCTACTCCGGAATATCTATGTCTATTAGTTCAGCCACGTCAATGGATTGCGGGCTCACTTTGCATTTTACTGCGAAAGCTTCAACCCCGGATGCGTGGGCTGCTCTGAATGCAGCTACATAATCCGGATCCAGGTCGCTGGCAAACCGCAGACAATTTCCATCGTATCGCTGTATGATATACACCATGGCCGCTCGATTTCCACGGTCAACTTCGTTGGCGAGCTCATACAAGTGTTTTGCCCCGCGCGCAGTAACGCTGTCGGGAAATTCATTTATTCCGGGTGTTCGGATAAAGTGGACGTTCTTGACTTCAACATATGTGTCGGGTTTGCCGTCTGTTTCCAGAAGAATATCAATGCGGGAATTGGTTCCGTACTTTACTTCTGTACGCAGACGATCAAACTTTGCCAGCGCCGGGATAAGACCATTTTCAATTGCCTCACGGGCAAGACGGTTGGGATGGCTGGTATTGATTCCAACCAGGGTTTCATCAACTTCCACAAGTTCGAGAGAGTATTGAAGCTTTCGTTTCGGATTTTGACTGTCCGAAATCCATGCTCGGATTCCAGGTTGGGTCAATCCCCGCATGGAACCGGGATTGGCACAATGCACGGTAATTATCTTGCCGTCAGCAAGTTCAACATCGGCCAGGAAGCGCTTAACCAGCCTTGTTTCGATCAGAGACGGGGAAAACTCCATATCGGCAGCAAGGTAAACCCTAGAAAAATCCGCCGCCGCGGCTCCACCAACCGGAACGTTTCGGTTTCTCTTCGGATTCGTTTGCAGCAGATTCTGCCGGTGTATGCGTTGTGGCAACTGCGTCAGTGATATCGGCATCCGAATCTGCTTCAGGCACAACTTCAGCCGCAGCTTTGCGCCGGGTCGTTCGCCGTTTCGGCTTCGCAGCTTCATTACTCGTCGGTATCGGTTCTGCCACCGAGTCGGCAACAACAGCTTCCGTCGCAACTTCCGATTCTTTATTTGGGGCGCCAACAGGTGCTTTTTTCCGCCTTGTACTTCGCCTTGCCGGTTTGCTCTCTTCCGCTTCGGATGCCGGGGCAGGGTTTTCCGTTTCAGCTGTTACCGGATCAGAGTCCGAAGCCGGTTCGGATTTTGTCGCATTGCCTTCAGAACCGTTTTTCTCTGTTTCGGTGGTTTCATCCGTTTCAGAATTTTGTTCAGAAGCTGCGCTCTTGCGCCGCCGTCCACCTCGATTTCCGCGCCTGCGCTTTTTGCGCGGTGCGTCATCGCCATCTGGATCTTCAGGTAGCTCGTCGCTTTCCGCTTCCTGCGTTTCATTTGAAGCAGCATCTAAATCTTCATTGCGGTCTCTGCGGCCACGTCTTCTGCCACGCTTGCGACCGCGATTTTCATTTTCCGTATCCTCGCTGTCAGTGGCTTCTGCTTCGTCGCCTGCTGTGTCACCATCGTAACCGATAGCGGCATGTTCGCTCGTGATTCTTGCCCGGTCACCTTTTTCCAGTTCGAACTGCTGACCATGCATCGCTGAGTCGCCAAGAACTACAATTCTAACGCCAAACTCTTGTTCCAGTTCAAGCAAAGCAGCCCGCTTGTGATTGAGAATGTGAACAGCAATATCCGGGGTTGTGCGGACATTGGCATCCCATTTCTTGTTTCTGGAAACATGTTCTTCCAATGCTCTGAACACATGCAGTGCGATTGCGGACTCTGAGCGGACATAGCCAACACCGGCACAATGCGGGCACACATCCATGGTACTTTCCAGGACGCTGGCACGGATGCGCTGGCGTGACATCTCAAGCAGGCCAAAATGTGAAATTCTGCCGACTTGTATCCGTGCCCGATCATTCTTGAGACAATCTTTGAGCTTTTTCTCAACAGCCCGGTTGTTCCGCCGTTCCTCCATGTCGATGAAATCGATCACGATCAGACCGGCCAAGTCGCGAAGCCTCAATTGTCGCGCCACTTCTTCAGCGGCCTCAAGATTGGTCTGCAGGGCGGTGTTTTCGATAGAATGTTCACGGGTGGCCCGTCCGGAGTTCACATCAACCGCAACGAGGGCTTCTGTCTGGTTCATTACCAGATACCCTCCGGATTTGAGTGTAACCTGGGGTGTAACCATATTCTCCAGCTGGGTTTCCACGCCGTATTTGGCAAAAATTGCCTGTGAGTCCCTGTAAAGTTTTACTTTTTTGACCCGGTTGGGCATCAGCATACCCATAAAGTCCCGGGCTTCCTCGTAACCCCGCTCTCCGGATACCAGGATTTCTCCTGTGTCCTTGTCGTAAAGGTCTCTGATAGAACGTTTTATGAGACTGCCTTCTTCATATACCAGACAGGGTGCGGAGGATGACAGGGTCAGGTTTCTCACTTGTTCCCACAACCGCATCAGGTATTGAAAATCGCGGGTAATTTCAACTTTTGTACGAGAGGCGCCGGCGGTTCTCAGGATGACGCCCATGCCTTCCGGTATATCCAGTTCGGAGGCTATCGCCTTCAGTCTTTTGCGGTCTGCCGCATTGGTGATTTTCCTGGATATACCACCGCCGCGGGCGGTATTAGGTATTAGGACCGAATATCTTCCTGCGAGCGACAGGTAGGTGGTAAGGGCCGCACCCTTGTTGCCGCGTTCTTCTTTGACGACCTGCACCAAGAGGATTTGGCGTCTCTTGATGACTTCCTGAATCTTGTATTGGCGACGTGCCCGTCTGGGTGAGGATGCTTCCTCGAATGCATCGTCCTGTTCCTGGCCAACGGATTCTATGTTTTCGTCTTCGCCACTTTCGGTGTCGTCTGAATCTTCGGATGTATTTTCTGCAGTGGTTGAGGTTACGGCTTCTTCCGTTTCGTCAGAAGCAGCGGGAGCAGTCTTCTTGCGGCGGCTCCTACGGCGTGTCTTGGCCGGCTTTTCTTTTTCTTCTTCTTCTGAAGCAGCAACGCTGTCGTCAGAAACTTCCTCCGCAGCGACTTCTTCAACCGGGGATTCGGCAGCGGCTTCTTCCGAACCAGCGGCTACAGGTTGTTCTGTTGTGCTTTCTTCGACTTCAGGTTCACTCTTTTTGCGGCGAGTTCTGGCAGCTCTACGCTTTTTGGGTTTCTCTTCAGTTTCCGGCTCAGTTGCGGCCACTTCTTCTTCCGCACCATCGTCGGAGGCTTCATCGTCACCTTCCTCACCTGGGAGGGGTTCGGAAATAGAATCCGTCTCTACCATGGCGGCCATTGTCGTTGGTTCTTCCGGTTCACCATCGTCCGAAGGTTCACTGTCTTCTTTTGCCGAAACATCGCTACCGGGATCGTCGTCCTCTGCGGCTGCATCGGCTTTCTCAGCTTCTTTTTCTTTTGCAGTTTTGGTTTTCCTGCGGGTGGTACGACGCTTGGGTTTGGCTTTTTCTTTTTCTTCCGGTTCTGCGTTCTCAGCAGCCTCTAGGGAAGCTGTTTCTTCTGAAACACTTTCTTCCTGATCAGCAACGGGTTCCGTGATTTCATCCACCTCTTCAGTGGTGACTTCGGTAGAATCAGTGTTTTCTTCTTCTGTTACCGAGGCATCTTCAGAAGCAGCCTTACGGGATGAACGGCGTTGGCTTTTTCGCTTGGGGCGTTCCGCCTTTGTTGCCGTGTCTGCTTCGTTTGCATCATCCTCGGCATCTTCTGCTTCGCGAGAAGCGCGTGCTTCTGCTGCTTCCGCCTCAAGCAAGGCCTGGCGATCCGCAACGGGTATCTGATAGTAATCTGGATGAATTTCCGAAAAAGCGAGGAAACCGTGGCGATTGCCGCCATAATCTATGAATGCGGCCTGGAGAGACGGTTCGACCCGTGTCACCTTTGCCAGATAAATATTTCCCCTAAGTTGCTTTTTCTCCTGTGATTCAAAATCGAATTCTTCAATTCTATTACCACGCACCACCGCTACCCGGGTCTCTTCCGGGTGGGATGCGTCTACTAGCATCTTGTTTGACATTAATTTTCAACTCCGCAAACCGATAACGTTCTGCGTGCAGTGTGTCGAAGCCCATCATGCTTTCGATAAATTCGAATGCAGCCTTTTTGAACTCATGCAGACGCAATGAAATGTTTCGGTTTGGATAATTTTCGCGGATTGTATTTAAACCGGTACCGACATGCCGGTCGACTTCCCTTGTAAAGGTGCTTTCGGCTAGAGCCTGTTTTGGGTTTTCGGTACTGCTCACTTTAACTTCCGCATTTGTTGCATCTGGTCGAAGCTATTTCGACCGGTGAAGCGCTTTGTGGAAAGGTATCCATTGCACCATTTATCCACGACGCTGTATCGAAGCGGTTTCAATCATACTGTTGTAAAACCGCGCGAATTCTATGTTTCAGTCTGCCATTCGACGAATGAACTGCTGAACCCCGATTTTGCATCAAACGATTCAGGGTTCATAAATCTGACATGCTTTAGATAAGCAAAAGGATTGCTTTCCACAAGCAAATTCATGCGCAAAATCAAAAAACCGCTCACCAGCGTTAAGTTGCCGTGAGTTTTCCATAAGGAACTGCTATCAGCGGACCATGAAAGTGATTCATCTGGTTTTGGTTGGACTATTTGGATTGTTCGGCATATTGCCGTCAATTGCTATTGCTCAGGTGAATGGTTCCGGTTTGCCGTCGGCCTTTAATGCCAAAATTGCCGGAGATGAATCCACAACACGCTTTTTTATGGATTTTGACAGAAACCTGTCCATCAGGGCGTTTTATGTCGATCAGCCTCACCGGATAATCATTGACCTTGACGAAGCCTCGTTTGACTTTGAAGAAAACCAGTTGCCAACTGCCAGAGGACTGATAAAGGCCCTGCAATTAGGAAGAATTTCGCAGGGTCGATCCCGGATTGTACTGACATTGTCCGGACCAGCTGAAATCATCAAAGCCTCAATGCAAAAGCGGCTGGACGAGGAACATTACAGGTTCCTGCTGGACATGGATTCCACCGACGAACAAACGTTTCAAAACCTGCTCAACGGACAGGAAAAGAAATTGGGGGAGAGTGCAGTCAAGGCAATCAAGGGAGATCGGATCAGCACAAACGTCAAAAAACCTGGCCGGTTCACTGTTGTGTTGGATCCAGGACATGGCGGCATTGACGGGGGTGCGAGTGGTCGCGGTGGTGCACGGGAAAAGGACATCGTTTTGTCATTCGCGAAGAAATTGGCAAGAAATATAGAAGATTCAGGCCCTTATGATGTGCTTTTTACGCGTGACAAAGATGTATTTGTCTCTCTGAAGCAACGCCTGGAATTCAGCCGAACTTCAAACGCGGACCTTTTCATTTCGCTTCATGCGGATTCTCTCGGACAGCGTTTTGTTCGCGGTGCCACTATTTATACCCTGTCGAACAAGGCGTCTGATCGGCTATCCGAGCAATTGGCCGAAGCAGAAAACCGCGTGGACCTGATCGCTGGCCTAACGATTGAAAAGGATGTGGAGGCGGTTTCGGACATTCTTGCTGACCTGACCATGAGAGAAACCAAGCGCTTTTCTCGGGCGTTTTCCAACATCCTTGTGGCCAACTTGAAAGATGAGACATATCTCATAAAAAACCCTCAGCGCTCAGCTGCATTCGGCGTGCTGAAAGCACCAGATGTACCCGGGGTTTTGCTGGAACTGGGGTATCTGTCGAATTCGGATGATGAAAAACTTATGCAGCAGCCCCTGTGGCAGGAAAAGGTTGCAAAAGCGGTGGGCACTGCGGTCGACCGTTTTTTCCGTGCGAGAAAATGAATTTTCTCACTTGATTTACGCTAGGGAACTTTTGTACTAAACAACTAATTGTTCTTGCTGGCAGCTGAGTTAATCGCATTTTCTCCGCATTCTTGCTCCAAAGAATGATGGGTATGGCTGAAATCTCATCACGCAATGTATACGGGTGGTATGTGTCAGTGATAATAAAAGACTATCAACACTATTGATTCGGACCGGGTGGGATGTTTCTCAGAATAATTGGCTATCTTGTTGGATTGGGAATGTTATTCGCCATTGTCGTGGTGGCAGGGGTTGCGATGTACGTGGACGAGATGTCCAAGGATTTGCCGGATTACGAAGTTTTGAACGCCTACGAGCCGCCGGTAACCACCAGAATTCACTCCGCAGACGGTTCATTGATGGCTGAATATGCGCGGGAGAGGCGCCTCTATTTGCCCATACAGGCGATGCCTGAGACTATAAAAGCAGCATTTCTGTCTGCAGAGGACAAGAATTTCTATAACCATCCGGGTATCGATATGACCGGTATCATGCGGGCGGTAATTACCAACTTCCAGAATTACGGATCCGGTCGTCGTGCGGTCGGTGCCTCCACTATCACGCAACAGGTAGCCAAAAACTTTTTGTTGACCAATGAGGCATCGTACAAGCGCAAGATCAAGGAAGCGCTTTTGTCATTGCGTATTGAACAGGCTTATTCCAAGGACCGTATTCTTGAGCTCTATCTCAACGAAATTTTCTTTGGGTTGGGAGCGTACGGGGTCGCAGGAGCGTCGCTTACCTATTTTGATAAATCAGTCAACGAGATCGAATTGCATGAGGCTGCCTACCTGGCGGCACTTCCAAAAGGTCCAAACAACTACCATCCCTTCAGATATACCGAACGGGCTATTGACCGTCGCAACTGGGTGATCGATCGGATGGTCGACAACGGATTTGTAACTGACGAAGAAGCCCGCGAGGCGAAAGACAAGGACTTGGGCGTAAACCCGCGCCGCGGTTCGACTTATCTGTTTGCTTCAGAATATTTTTCAGAAGAAGTCAGGCGCGAAATCGTAGACCGTTATGGCAATGATGCGCTTTATGAGGGCGGACTATCAATCCGAACCACTCTGGATCCCAACTTGCAGGTGATGGCTCGCAAGGCCTTGCAAACCGGGCTTGTAAAATATGATGTTCAACGCGGTTTCCGTGGCCCGATCAGCAATGTAGCTGTTGCTGATGATTGGAGATTGTCATTTGGCGAATTGAGTGGCTATGCAGATGTGCCTGAATGGAAACTCGCTATTGTGTTGGCGGCTACTCCGCAGGAAGCCACAATCGGCATTCAGTCGAGGAAACAGGTTTCCGGCAAAATCAGCGATGAACGGCGTGTGGCAAGCATAGCGCTTGACGATATGAAATGGGCCCTGAAAGTAAACATCAACGATGAACAGCGAACAGCAAAGGGTGTTGACGGTGTTCTGAGAAAAGGGGATGTGATCTTTGTTGAGGCTATCGGCGAAGATCCGGAAAATACGACCGCTTTCCGCCTCCGACAGAAGCCACAGGTTTCCGGAGCGCTGGTGGCCATGGACCCTCACACCGGGCGAGTGCTCGCAATGGCGGGTGGATTTTCATTCGCTGATTCACAGTTCAATCGCGCTACACAGGCTTATCGCCAGCCTGGTTCCTCGTTTAAGCCGTTTGTCTATGCTGCTGCGCTCGACAATGGTTATACGCCATCTTCAGTTGTTCTGGACGCACCGATCAAGATTGATCAGGGGCGCTCGCTTGGAATTTGGGAGCCCAAAAACTACGGTGGCAAGTATGCCGGCCCATCTACTCTGAGACTTGGTATTGAACGTTCCAGAAACCTGATGACAGTTCGTCTGGCAAAGGACATGGGCATGCCACTGGTGGCTGAATATGCGGAACGTTTCGGCATTTATGACAATCTGCTGCCGGTCCTTTCCATGTCACTTGGATCCGGTGAAACGACAGTTCTTCGTATGGCAGCAGCCTATTCTGTTATGGCGAACGGCGGAAAGTCTATAAAGCCTTCCCTGATTGACCGAATACAGGACCGGTACGGCAAAACCATATTCAAACATGAAGAACGTGTGTGTGTTGACTGTAATGCTCAAAGCTGGAGCGGGCAGGCAGAACCGGTGCTGGAAGATGATCGCCAACAGGTGCTTGACCCAATGACCGCATATCAGATGACTTCCATGATGGAGGGCGTGGTGTTACGCGGAACAGCACCGGTTGTTAAAGAGCTCGGCGTACCGGTTGCTGGCAAAACCGGCACGACAAATGAAGAGAAAGATGCCTGGTTTGTCGGATACACACCAGATCTGGTCACGGGTGTCTATGTCGGCTTTGATAATCCCAAGCCCATGGGGCGCGGCAACACCGGCGGCGGGCTTGCTGCTCCGATTTTCACCGAGTTCATGAAAGGCGCAATAGAGGGAAGCGCAGTTGCAGATTTCCGTGTTCCCAGAGGCCTCAAGCTTATTCCGATAAACCGTAAAACCGGCCTTTTGGCAGAAGCCGGTACCGAGGGTGTCATTTTGGAAGCCTTCAAACCGGGTACCGCTCCTCCGGACCGCTTCTCCGTTATTGGTTTTGCAGATGATCTGTTTATTGGGGATACCAATGTATCACCGTCAGCCAATCGGGCTGTCATCTCGGGAACCGGCGGCCTTTACTAAAACAATTTATCCAACAGGGCATTGTGTTGGCGATAGCTATTCTATTGAATTTAAAACCTTTTTTCTGAAAATATTCAGTCTGGCGGCTGCATGACGCCAGGATCCAAGTTCAGGTGCTTCAGAATAGTTTTGGAAAGAATTTTCCGGTGCGCGATTTGTATTCGGCATATTCAGCAGCCAGTTCTGTCTTCGTGAACTTCTTTTCTTCACCTTTGGCCGCGACATAATAGGCGGTGGTCATAAACACAACCGGCACGATGCCCCACCAGGACCATGTCGCTATTGCCCAGCCAATCCATTGGATAAGATAGGAAGTGTAAAACGGGTGGCGAACATAAGCATAAGGCCCGGTCTGGAGCAGACCGTGAGGCAGTTTCTCGTCAAATGCCGCCAGGAGCTTCGCATCCTTGCTTTCCTTGATGGTGATCCAGAACATAATGAAACTGAATACCAGAAACACCACACCAACAATCTGGGGCAGAACCGGCTGTTCGTAAACAAACGAAAGGAAACTAAGAACAATCGCGCTGAAAATAACGAGTGTTGAAATTAGCCGCACACCGGGAGGTGTCACAGGCATGTTAAAATGATATTTCAGTGACCAGGTGTGGCATACGATGATGATCCACCCGATGGAGCACACGAGAATGTCGAGAAACATGGCCTATCCACTTTGTTTCCTCATTTGAAAGCACAATTGGATACCAGATTCATTTCAGAAATCATCTTAACCTTAACAACGACTAAGATGGTAATAATCTGATTCAATGTTCATTAATTGTGCTTCGTTACAATAGCACGACTACCACTAAAATGAGAAATTCGTGTTACATATCAGACTGGTGAAACCGTGCTGGCCAATTCCAATTCCATTTCCTTCATGGAAAAAGGAGGCAGCGAACAAATGTGTGTCCTATTCCTGCACGGAAACGGATTTTGTAAGGAAGTGTTTTCACGACAGTTCGAAAGTTCGCATCTCTCTCATTTGCATTTGGTTTCTGTTGATATGCCTGGGCATGGACAATCCTCGGATGCGGCCGATCCAACGGATACCTATTCTTATGCGGGATTTGCAAAAGACATGATCCAATTCCTGGAAGAGAGAAACATCACGCAATGCGTTGTGGCCGGATGGTCTCTGGGTGGGCAAGTTGCTCTGGAGATGATTGACCGCTCGCCAATTGTAAAGGGTGTTTGTGCTTTTGGTGCGCCGCCCGCACCAAACGGGCCATTGGGTTTGATACGTAGCATGAAATTCTGCAAAACGCTGTTGCTCGCCGGCAAGACCAGTTTTTCGAAAGCGGATGCAGAGCATTTTGACAAGATGTCGTTTGGTGAGTTTTCTGAAAACGCCTATGAGGAACAGATACTAAGAACAGATCCGGAGATGCGTCCCAATTTGTCCAAAAGCCTGCTTAGGGCCTCTGGTACCAGTCAATTAGAGCGTTTTGAAAATTCGACAATTCCTGTATGTCTCATTCACGGTGCACAGGAACCACTGATCAGGACTGCTTATATGGAAGCGTTGTCTTCGCCTATGCTCTATGGTGGCAAAACTGCTATCATCGAGGACGCCGGGCACGCTCCATTTGTGCAAACACAAAAAGAGTTCGATTTATTATTGAATTGTTTTTGCGACTGGGCACAGACGCATGAGACATCTGGCAGTGTGGATTTTGGAAACGGCGTACGCATGACAAGAGCCGCCTGACCGGTCTTAACTGCTAATTGCCGCCCAGACGTTGGCGCAGTAACCGCACCATGTTTTCCCCCATGACTTTCCGGATCTGCTGTTCTGTCAGTCCTACGTCCACCAGGGACTGGGTGAGTGCGGCCAGCTCAGAAGCATCCATAGTCACACTGACGGAGCCGTCATAATCCGAGCCAAGGGATACATGGTCCTCTCCGACCAGATTGATGGCTGCAACGATTGCATTGGCTATTCCAGCCGGGCTGTGATCACAGATAACATCTGCCCAATATCCGATCGCAATGATACCGCCGCCAGCGGCGATGCGTTGCATTAAGGCGTCCGGTATATTGCGTTTCGTTTCACAGTGACTGTGGATGCCAGTGTGGCTTACAACCAGGGGCGTGTCGGTCATTGCGAGGACTTCCTCGACAACCCTTGTACTTGAATGGGCAACATCCAGAATAAGATTCTGATCGGCGACTGCCTGAACGACCTGTCGCCCAAAATCGGTCAGACCATAGTTTCCGGTACCATGCAGAGATCCGCCCAGCTCGTTATCGAAAAAGTGTTGAAGGGCTATCAGTCGATAGCCGGCGTCTGTCAGAACTTTCAAATTTTCGATCTTGCCTTCCAGTGGGTGAGCCCCTTCGATACCAAGGATTGTGCCTACCAGTTTGTCGCCCTGTCGCCTTTTTTCGAGCACCCGTTCGAGGTCATCAATTGACTTGATGATTTTCATCTTTTCAGGAATTTCCTGTTCTACCGCGTGCAATCGTTCTGCCTGATAAACCGCTCTTTGCAACAGGCTTTGCCAGGTCCTCGGCGGCCATAATTGGGCAATCGCCAACAAGGTAATATTGTCGAGGGCATCGGCTGAATTTTCATGATAATTTTGGCCCGCAGGGCTTTTTGTCACGGCAGTGTAAACCTGTAGCGCGACATTGCCGGCCTGCAACCGGGGAATATCGGTGTGGCCCCGGTCACCGCGTTCAGCCAGATTGCGATTCCACAAAAGGCTGTCAGCATGCCAGTCGCCAATGACAAGACTGTTATGCAGGGCTCTTGCTTCGTCTGAAACGGTATAGGGTGCGTGTGTCTCTACAGGGTTGCGTTTGCCTTCGATAATGCCGGGAGCCAGAACGAAAAATCCTGTAAGTCCGATTGCTATCAGACAGAAAACCCCAAGTGCGATTTTTTCAGTAGGGCCATTAAATCCTCGTCTCGCTCAAATTGGCATACGTTCGGCTCAATGTTTCAGCAGCATGATTCCGTGTGTGTTGTACAGTGCACCGGAAAATTCAGAAAATCGGTGCAAGGCTGTTTACTTGATGATACGCCGTGAATATGTTCCTCGATTGAATCGACTTTTTGAGGAAACAATAATGCGTGCAGAAACGCAATCAATTATCTCTGACATCAAGCAGGCAGTCAGCCTGTTGAGGAGGCATCTTTGACTGGGATGTCGCTAACAAACGACTTGAGGAACTGAACGCGAAGTCGGAAGATCCCAACCTTTGGAACGACCCAAATGAAGCGCAGAAGCTGATGCGTGAACGCCAGCATCTTGAGACCTCAATCAATACCATCCGCGAAATCGAATCTGAGCTTGAAGACAACCAGGGGCTGATTGAACTGGGAGAAGAAGAAGGCGATGAGGATGTCGTGCAGGAGGCGGAAGCTGCGCTGGCAAAAATGCATGCAGAAATGGGCAAACGCCAAGTCGCGGCACTCTTGTCGGGCGAAATGGACAACGCCAATTGCTTTCTGGAAGTCAATGCCGGAGCCGGTGGCACCGAAAGCCAGGAATGGGCCAGCATGCTGTTGCGCATGTACACGCGATGGGCTGAGCAAAATGGTTTCAAGGTAGAGGTACAGTCAACGACGGCCGGCGATGAGGCGGGCATAAAAAATGCCTCAATTATGATCCGCGGTGATAATGCTTATGGCTGGGCCAAAACAGAGTCAGGTGTCCATCGGCTTGTTCGCATATCCCCCTATGACAGTAATGCACGCCGTCACACATCTTTCTCATCTGTCTGGGTTTATCCGGAAATTGATGACAATGTGGATATTGAAATAGCCGACAGCGACATCAGGATCGATACCTACCGTTCTTCAGGAGCGGGTGGACAGCACGTGAATACAACGGATTCCGCAGTTCGCATCACACATCTACCAACCGGAATTGTGGTTACCTCATCAGAGAAGTCCCAACACCAGAACCGGGCCAATGCCATGAAGGCGTTGAGGGCTCGTTTGTTTGATATGGAAATGAAGAAACGCCAGGAGTCCATTCAGGAAGCGCATGATTCAAAAACTGATATCGGTTGGGGCCACCAGATTCGGTCTTATGTGCTGCAACCGTATCAATTGGTAAAAGATCTTCGTACCGGTGTGGAAAGCACATCACCGGATAATGTTCTCGATGGTGACTTGAATAGCTTCATGGAGGCGGCATTGGCGCATCAGGTTACAGGCAGTGAAGGTTCTCCGGTTGAGGATCTAGAGTAATCCACGAATCTCGTAACCGGCCTTGATGTATTTTGACGGATCACGAGCCTTGTCATTCCTGCGCACTTCATAGTGTAGATGCGGGCCTGTGCTGCGTCCTGTGGAGCCGACCTTGCCAACCAACTGGCCTTTATTTACCTGCTGCCCAACCTTCACGCTGATTTTCGACAAATGCGCATATCGTGTTGTGTAACCGGTACGGTGTTTGATCTCGACGACTTTTCCGTATCCGCCATTGCTTCCGGCCTTAATTACCACGCCATCGTCAGTGGCTTTGACGGGTGTACCGGTTTTTGCCTTGAAGTCCATGCCGCTATGCATGGCCATACGCCCATTGAACGGATCGATCCGGCTGCCATAACGGCTTGATATCTTTGCATTAGCGAGGGGTTTGCCCAATGGCATAGTTTTGGCGACAGATGACACACTGTCGTACATTTTCAACGACTGTTCCAATGCTTCCAGATGTGTTTCAAATTCTACGGAATGGTCGAGAGAAACGAACGGGCCGCCGATGTCGGAATCTGTTTTTGCCTCGACGGGGATCCCTATGGAATTCAAAACAGATTCAATCTTAGTTGCCCGCATGGCAGCAGAAATTCGTAACATGTCGACTTCACGACGCTGGTTTGCATCGATTGCACCAATAGCATCCGCAACTCCTGCGAAGAGATTCTGCGTAAAAGAGTTCGACATTGTTGTATTGTACGCACCGGACGTCGATTTTTTAGTTGCGTCCTGTCCAACGCCTTGATTAAAGGCGGAATTTCCAAGCGTCGGTTTTACAGTGCCGGTGTTGATGGAATCGATATTGCCATTGGTCTCATTTCTGACCGGGTTTGCCGCCGGTACAGGTATGTTGCCGGCAACGGTTGCCGATTCCAACCCGCGTTTGCGGGCTTCTTCCAACAGGTTGTTCATTTGCCCGCTTCTGCCGCCAATGCGTTCCTGGCGCGCCATTAGCTCACGAACCTGTATTTCAATTGCGCGTTGATCCAGCAGCTGGCGAGAGGTTATCCGGTCAAGTTTCGAACGCAGCGCGGCAATGCGATCCTCATATTCATGCTGCATGCGAGCCTGTTTTGTGTACGAGGCGCTGATCAGATCATCCCGGAAAATCAGATAGGCGGTGGCACCAAAATACCCAAACAGGAACATGAACAATGTACCTGCAATAGCTGAAAATACAGCTGGCCTGATCGTAAACTGTTTGGATTCGCCATTACGCATCACAACAATGGTGTGCGGCTCTTTGCGTTTTCCAAAACTTGCCGGCTCACGAATTGAAGCGGAACTCATACCGGTGACTCACTTGTTATTGTTTTCACCGAACTATCACCGACTATGGTTAATAAAGGGTTTTTGGTGCAACCTCAGGTTTATAATAGTCAATTACCCAGAGGGGATAGGTTGCGGTAAAACAGCGGAGTCAGGCCGTTTGAGCTGCGTGCGCGGTCATTGAAAGGCGCTTTCAGTGAGCCGCGAAAGTGTTTTTGAACCAATTTTCGAAAGGTTTCTGCCGGGTCAATGCCTTGTTTGTTGCAATAAAATCGAAACCACTTTGCTCCCACTGCCACATGGCCTTTCTCATCTTCGTAAATTATCTCGAATATGTTCGCGGTCTTTTCATCTCCCAATGATCTGAGTTTGTCGATCAGGGGCGGGGTGACATCCAGACCACGCGCTTCCAGCACCAGAGGGACGATAGCCAGGCGCGCGCAAATGTCATGACCAGTTTCACCGGCAGCTTCCCACAATCCGTCATGGGCCGGCATGTCCCCGTAGGCGAGCCCGTAATCCTGCAGCCTTTGCTGAAGCAGACTAAAATGCTTGGCTTCCTCTGCTGCTACCATGACCCAGCCATCGAAAAAAGAACGAGGAATTTTTTGATCGGCAAACCGCACAATGATATCGAGTGCCAAGTCTATAGCATTCAGTTCAATATGGGCAATTGCATGTACCAGAGCTTTTCTGCCCTTTGCGCTGGAGAGGTTTCGTTTTGGAACTTCTGAAGGGGGCATCAAGTCCGGTTTTTCCGGGCGACCCGGCCGTATGGGGGCGTACGGCGTTCTCCGCGTGTCAATGACAGTCTTCGTTCGCTCCACAATTGCGCCGTCTGGTTTGTAAACCAGAGCTTTTCTTCCAAGTTGGTTGCCACCAATGCCCGATAGGCACCATCAACCAGGCTCTCGGGAAGGGTGAGGGCCGTTGTCATTTCACCGATTCAACTGTTTCGCGGCTTCCAGAACCGCATCCACGTGTCCCGGGACTTTGACTTTGTGCCAGGCGTTTACGACTTTGCCATCCGCTCCTATCAGAAGTGTCGTTCGTTCCACACCCATGTATTTGCGACCATACATGCTTTTTTCAACCCATACTCCGTAAGCCTCAAGGGTTGATTTTTCTTCATCTGAAATCAACGTCACTCCGAGCGAGTGTTTGTCGCGAAATTTATCATGTTTTGTCGCCGGATCCGGTGACATACCTGCAACAGTGACGCCAAGGCTTTCGAACTCACCCAGCTTTTCCGTAAATTCGATAGCCTACTTCGTGCATCCGGACGTGTCGTCTTTTGGATAAAAAAACAAAACAAGAGGTGCACCAGAGTGTTCCGAGAGAGAAAAAGAGCCGTCTCCGTCTGTGGGAAGCGTAAAATCGGGTGCCGTGTCACCGTTGCTGATTTTTGTCATTTGCCATCCTTTCGACATTAACCCGTTGGAGGAATTGTGTTAGGATATATAGACTCAATTTTCCGGTCTGCAACTCTAACGTTTAACAAGTTCTGTGTAGAACATTGGAATTTGATGCCGGTCTGCTACGGGGCAAAAGAAACTGGATCACGACAGTCGAAATCATGAAGGTGAAACCGGCAGAGAAGAAGTATCTGCCAGGGGTGCTGACTACGCTTACAGACCGCGGTCTGGCATTGAACGGCTATCCCGTTTTATCGTAGCCGCGTTTGTATGTGTGATTTTACTTGCTGTGGTGGTTTTGGGTCTTGCCTATTTTCTTCTACAGGGAAAAACCGGCTCAGATTCGAGCATTACAGCCCAAATGGAACAACGGTTGGAAGCGTTGACCGGGGCGAAGTTCGACGTCCGAATTGGTGAGTTGAACTTAGATTTTTCGAATCTCGGCCACGTTTCACTGAAAAGTGATGACATCGCAATTGTTCGCCGTTCCGATGAAACACTGCTTGCGGAAATCGGGACATTTGAAGTCAGTACCCGCTTAATCGATATCCTGACCGGTAAATACAATTTCGAGTTTGCGCAAATTAACGAAGCCCGGCTGGATGCAGCGGTGCTGGGTTCAGGGCAGGCACTTTTTCTGCCGGCCCATCTAAACAAACCGCTGGACGCAACAGGAGAGACCTTTGCCCGGCTTTACGAGAACTTCAGTGCCGAAGGATTTGAAAGTTTTGAGATATTCAATTCCACGATAGTTGGGCCTGTTCTCGGGCGAAAAAGAACCGATCCGTTGACAATTGATCGCCTCAGTATTGTGCCACTGGACAGAGAGAGTTTCAGCATATCTGGCTTGTTCAGAACCGAAATGTCTGACATCGAGATTACGTCAAATTACTCAAAAGCCAGTGCTCTTGAGCCTGCAACCTACCGGTTTGATGCCAGTGGCATCGATTTGCGCGAATGGCTTGAAGACCCGGTTTCCGACAAAGGCGTTGTGGCGTCTGATAGCGTCGTTCAAGTGCGTGGGGTCATTCCCTTTGATGCGCAAAACCAGGCGTTAGATCCCAGCGTCAAAATAGTATCGTCCGAAAGCAGGTTACGCGTCGGACTGTATTCAACAACCGATGTTAAAACCGCAGTTCTGAATTTCAGGCTCCTGCTGGACAAGAACCAAATCGAACTTGACTCCTCTGAGATAGAGATTGGTGGGTTGAAAGCATCTATCATCGGCGGGATCAAGCCAGCCAACGAGCAAATCGGATATCTGGGTCCGCTGTTGTATGACATCATCATGGAAAAAGGGCAGTTTATCCCTAAGCTTGAGGGAGAAAAAGTCGTGCCAGCAGGCTTTAAGCTTGATGGATTTTACGACCGGTCTTCCAAGAGACTTGAAATCGGAAAGGTGATTTTGACGACCGCGCGCGGAGCAATAATCGGTTCTGGATCTGTAGGATTTGAAGGTGAAACTCCATCCATCAAGGCAACAGCCACGACAAATGGAATTTCAGTTCTTGCCTTGAAGCAGTTTTGGCCATTCTTTCTAGCCCAGGGTGCGCGCAAGTGGTTTCACGATCACGTCATGGATGGTTGGGTTTCATCGGGGACCGTGTTTGCCGACGTGCCGCCAGGTGTGATTTTTCGATTACGTCAGGGTGCAAAATTAAAGCCTGAGGAATACAAAACAGTTCTAAATGTACAGGGATTGAAGTTTCGGCCTTTTGGAGAAATCCCTCCAATCAGCGATGCAACGGGAACTGTCACACTGCATGGTATGAGTATTGCCGCTGAAATGGCAGATGGTGAAGCTTCGGGCCTGGATACTAAGCCCGTGAAAATTAACTCGGCCTCATTTTTCATGAAGGATTTCGCCGCGAAACAACGACAAGGCAGCGTCAACATGGAACTGGACGGTGACATCCGAGCGATAGCTGCAATAGCAAACCGCAAGCCGCTGCGTATCATGGAACGGATGAAGGTGCAGACAGAACAGTTCACGGGCAATGGTCATGCCAACATAGCTGTCAGGTTCCCGGTTGGCAGAAAAGCCCAGTACGAAGAAATAGACTGGAACATTTTGCTGGAATTGCAGAATGTTGCCAGCAGCAGAAAACTTGACGGGCGTGATCTTTCAAATGCCAACGTACTGGTCGATGCTAATCCTGCTGGTGCCAAGGTAACGGGAACGATGACGATCGACGGGGTGAAAGGTCGGATAAACTTTCTCGAGCCTATTGGTAAATCCGGCACCGTTAAACGGAAACGGGAAGTTTATGCCACGCTTGATGACGCGGCCAGAAAAAGACTTGGAATAAATCTTGAACCTGTCATCGAGGGGCCAGTTGATGTAGTTGCCCTGCAGCAGAATGGAAGCGAGAAATACACACTGGACTTAACCAACACCAAGATAGCACTCCCTTGGGTTGGTTGGAGCAAAGGTACGGACATTCCAGCAACCGGTCAGTTTGAACTCGAACGACTAAATGGCAGCGTGCGACTTGAGAATTTCAGTATTCGAGGAACCGGCTTCGAAAGCCAGGGTAAACTCGAACTGGATAAGCGTGGTCTGGTCTATGCGCGTTTACCCAAATTGATGCTCAACCAAGGGGACGACATCAGTCTGGAAGTTAAACGAGAAAACGACACTTATAATGTCATTGCTTCCGGGTATGCATATGATGCCAGGGGAATTATCAATTCGCTGATTCACCAAAGTGGTTTTACCAAGGCGCAGGGCAACCGTTCGGTCAATTTAACGGCTGAGATTGCTACGGTAATGGGGTTTGAGAAGCGGACCATCAATAATGCAAGCCTGGTTTATGAAAGCCGCAATGGAGTGCTGCATCGGCTTGAGATGGATGGTACTGAAAACGATGGCCGGTTCTATTCAGTGAGAGCGCAAAAAGAAGGTGATCAGACTCAATTCCGCGCTCAGTCCAATGATGCGGGGACTGCTTTGGCCTTTACGAACGTCTATACCAAGATGCAGGGAGGATCGCTGAATTCCAAGCTTGTTCAGTCCGGGGATGGTCCTTACGAGGGACCGGTGCAGATTCGCAATTTTGAGGTTGTGAACGAAGAGCGGTTGAAAAACATATCGTCAGGTTTTCAGCGTGAATTGCAAATAGATCATGATAGCCGCCACAAAATTCTGCAGTCAACGCAAGAGAGAAGTGTAAAGTTCAATCTTGCAAATGCGCAGATTGAGAGAGGCAAAGGATATCTGAATGTCTCTGATGCAAATGTCCACAATACAGCAATCGGCATAACCTTCACCGGCAAGCTATACGATCCCAAGGACCATATGAACATTTCTGGCACATTCATGCTGGCCAACACCCTTAACCAGGTAGTAGCTACTATCCCGATCCTCGGACAACTCTTGTCAAACGGCAGAGACAACGCACTTTTCGGTGTCACCTACCAATTGAAAGGCCCGCGAAGCAATCCGCAACTGGTGGTAAACCCGCTGTCTATCGTGGCCCCGGGTGTGTTCAACCGGGTTTTCGAATTTCAGCAATAGTCTTGCGATATTAGGATTGCTCGGGTTTTATCAGGAAGTGTTTCTTCTTTCCAAGAGACAGTTTTATGACACCATCGTTGTTGAGTTGCTGCCCTGTCACGTTCATGCGCTCGTCAGAAACGCCCTTGTCATTTATCTTGATGGCACCTCCCTTCACATGTCGTCTGGCCTCACCATTTGATGATGCCAGGCCGGATCTAACGATTAATGTCAACAATCCGATGCCATCATTCAGTTCTGCGTTATCAACAGCAATGGAGGGAAGAGAGTCCGCAGCCTGGCCTTCCTCGAACGTCCTGCGCGCGGTCTCGGCGGCCTGTTCGGCGGCTGATTGCCCATGAACCATAGCGGTGGCGTGCGTCGCAAGTACTTTCTTTGCCTCGTTAAGTTCTGCCCCTTCAAGCGTTTCGTATCGCGCAATTTCGTCCAGTGGCAGTGTCGTGAACAGTTTCATAAACCTTCCAACATCCGCATCTTCCGCATTTCGCCAGTATTGCCAGTAGTCGTAAACTGTGAGCTTGTCCTCTGATAACCAGATAGCCCCATCGGCAGTCTTGCCCATTTTGGCGCCGGATGATGTGGTGAGCAGTGGCGTTGTCAGGGCGTACAGTTCCGGTGTTCCCATGCGGCGGCCCAGATCAACCCCGGAAACAATGTTGCCCCACTGGTCTGAACCTCCCATTTGCAGTCGGCAATTATATCGATTTGCAAGTTCTGCAAAATCGTATGCCTGCAGGCACATGTAATTGAATTCAAGAAATGAAAGATGCTGTTCGCGTTCAAGGCGCAATCGCACGGAATCGCGCGCCAGCATTTGGTTCACCGATAGATGGCGTCCGACATCCCTCAGGAATTCAACGTATTTGAGCGATAATAGCCAATCTGCATTGTCTGCCATGATGGCTTTGTTGCCCTCTTCGCCAAAAGTCAGGAATTTTGAAAAAACATTTCTTATGCCTGACTTGTTTTCGTCAATCAGTTCGGCAGTCATCATTTTGCGGCTTTCATCCTTGCCGGATGGATCGCCAACCATGGTGGTGCCACCGCCCATCAGGGCAATGGGCCGATGACCGGTCTGCTGGAACCAATAAAGCAGCATAATCTGCACCAGACTGCCAGCATGAAGGCTTGGGGCGGTTGCATCAAAACCAATATAGGCAGTCGCCATTTCTTTGGACAGCAAATCATCAAGGCCTGTTTCGTCAGAAATCTGATGAATGAAACCTCTTTCGGACAGGGTGGCGAGAAATTCGGATTTGAATGCGGCCATGGTACTTTCAAACTTCTTATGGAAGATTAGTCGAGAATCTGATGTCCTTTAGCAGGGTGCGAAAAAAAATTCACGTGGGAAATTGAACTTGGGTGAAATCAAAACAGCAATCGGTTTGATGAGCGGTACAAGCATGGATGGTATCGACGTTGCACTTTTGAAGACCGATGGTGAAAGTGAAGTTAGCCCGTTGGCGGGTTCGTTTTTTCCTTATACACCCGATATTCGCAAAATGTTGGAACAATCTCTGAAGTCTGCGAGTGATATTAAGGACCGCGAGGAACGACCTGGAAATCTTGCTGCAGTAGAACAGGAAATAACCAGATTGCACAGCGAAGCCGTCTCGATATTTCTTCAGGAAAACTCGTTGCAGGAGGAGCAAATCGATGTATTGGGCTTCCACGGACAAACGGTTTTGCATCGCCCAGAGAACGGCCTGACGCTCCAGCTGGGAGACGGAGACGCTCTGGCAGTAAAAACCGGAATAAAGACAGTCTACGACATGCGTAACAATGACATGATGCATAGTGGACAAGGAGCGCCTCTGGTACCTGTATACCATCAGGCATTGAGCCAGAGGCTGCCACAGGAATTTTCCGGCATCACGCCAGTCGCGTTTGTAAACATCGGCGGTATATCCAACATCACATTTGTTGGGGATGAGTTGTTGGCGTTTGATTCCGGCCCTGGAAACTCTCTCATTGATCAGTGGGTTCAACAACAGGTTGGGATTTCCCACGATCAGGGTGGCATGATAGCGGCCGAAGGAAAGACCGATCCGGAACTCGTTGAGCAATATCTTGCGGACCCGTTTTTTTCCAAACCGCTGCCAAAGTCGCTGGATCGAACGGATTTCACCTTGCCCCAGAACCGTACAAGCAGTGTCGAAAACGTGGCGAGGTCGCTGGCCCATCTTTCGGCGCGGGCTATTTTTGCATCTTTGGAACATCTACCACAGGAACCGCAATTGTGGGTGATTTGTGGTGGTGGGCGTCATAATCCTCACATTATGGGAGATTTGAGGAAGCTGGCAAAAACACATGATACCTGCGTAATTTCTTCAGAGGAAGCCGGGTTTGATGGGGACAGTATGGAAGCTGAGGCCTGGGCTTATCTGGCTGTTCGTGCCCTGAAAGGCCTGCCACTGACTTTTCCCGGTACAACGGGTGTGCATCATGCCGTTACCGGTGGCAGGATTGCCCACCCCTAATCACATAACACTATTTGTTAACCCAAAATTAACCATACGGGCGCACGCTTTTATCAAAGTAAGCGTAGGGATGGAGACAATGTGCAAACAAAATGGTGGCTGTACCCCCGTTTCTGACGTTCTATCGACTTAAATAATTCGCTCCGTTGGAAATGCGCACAGCCCGCAGACGGAGTAGATATGAGAAAAGTTCTTACATTAGTGATGATATCTGCAGTCGTGGCTGCAGGAACATTCGTGTCAGGTATCGAACCGGCAAATGCGGAAGCCGCGAAATGCGGTGAACGAACCAAACTGGTTTCTATGCTTAAGAAGCGCTACAAGGAAGTGCCGGCGGGGCTCGGTATATCTCAGAAAAACACTGAGGCTTTCGAAATTTTCGTTTCTGAAAAGGGGACCTGGACTGTCACAATGACCATGTCCAACGGATTGACATGTGTCATGGCTGTTGGTCACTCCTGGCAAACACTTCCCAAAGAGTTAGCTGGCTCATTGACATGACTGCTGTCGGGGGACCCCGTACCCCCGTTAGCAGGCCAGTTCTCATGGCTTGGATCGCGTTATTCCTTAGACAAAGCGGTTCAACTGGAAAAGATGAGCCAATTTTAAAATGGCAGCTGTACCCGGCTCAGTTATCTTAGCAGCATCGTTTCTTCTATGCCGCCGGGAATTATGCCCAGGCGCTTGTCGAGGTAGGTCCCGCATTCATCGATAAGTTCTTCCTGGTGTTCCGTGAAGAAGTGATTTGCACCTTCCATGGTGTTTTGTGTGATCAGGATGCCTTTCTGGGCTTTTAACTTATCAACCAGCCCCTGTACTTCCTCCACCGGAGAAACACGATCCTCTGAACCATGAATAATCAGGCCTGAAGCAGGGCAGGGTGCCAAAAACGAGAAATCATAAATGTTGGGCTGTGGAGCGATGGACATGAAACCCTCGATCTCCGGGCGTCGCATCAATAACTGCATACCGATCCAGGCGCCGAATGAAAATCCTGCCACCCAGCAGCCGCGTGCGTCGGGATGCATGGACTGAACCCAATCAAGCGCTGCAGCCGCATCGGACAGTTCACCGAGTCCATGGTCAAACTCCCCCTGACTTCTGCCAACACCGCGGAAGTTGAACCTAAGGACGGTAAAGCCGCGCTCAAGATACATGTAAAACAGATCATATACGATCTGATTATTCATTGTCCCGCCAAATTTTGGATGCGGGTGGGGATGCAAAATCAACGCTATTGGGGCGGTTTTGTCTTTTGAGGGCTGATAACGGCCTTCCAGTCTTCCTACTGGACCGTTGAAAATTACTTCTGGCATCGGTTCTCCGAATTGAAGGCTTAAGTTGCGAAAAACGGTCGAGTTTCACGCTTCTGGTCTTGACGTTCAGGTGCAGGCTTCTTACAACAGTTTAGAATTATTCAAAACTGGAAAAACAGCTTTACCTGATTGAATGGCCTTCATAAACGATCGAGAGGGCAAATTTCAAGTAAATTGCGCAATTTACAGTTTACGAACAGACAATACGACGTTTCCAACCCGCGATGGTGTAGGCAATATGGCGAAATCGCCAAGGATTTATTTTGACTATAATGCAAGTGCGCCGCTGCTTGACGGTGCTCGTGCAGCCATGGTCGACGTTCTCGAATTCGGGGGAAATGCGTCCTCCGTCCATTTTGAGGGGAGGAATAAGCGAAAGGTCATCGAATCAGCGCGCGCAGCGGTTGCAAATCTGGTGAGCGCCAATCCGGTAAATGTGATATTTACCTCCGGTGCCACCGAGGCTGCCAATCACGTCTTGTCACCTCTGGTGCGGGCAGGTGGACAGGAAATGAAAATTTCCAGACTTTATGTGAGCGCCACCGAACATCCTTGTATTTTGCAGGGTGGGCGGTTTTCTGCAGATCAGATTGTACGACTGGATGTTAATGAATCTGGCCTGGTGTCGCCAGCGCATCTGGAAGAAGTATTGCAATTTCATGACCATACCAAGGGTTTTCCATTGGTTGCTATTCAACATGCGAACAATGAAACCGGTGTGGTTCAGCCTGTGAAAGAACTTGCGGATATCGTGCATGAAAGCGGCGGGTTTCTGGTTGTGGATGCGGTCCAGTCGCTTGGAAAGATGTCATTTTTACTGTCAGAAATCGGAGCTGATTTCCTAATTCTTTCAAGTCACAAGATCGGTGGCCCGCAGGGCGCCGGTGCACTGGTTCTGGCTAGCGGCTCTCTGTCAGCAACCCCCCTATTGAGGGGAGGAGGACAAGAGTCATTTCATCGCGGTGGTACAGAAAATGTTGCCGCAATTGCCGGGTTTGGCGCTGCTTGCGATTGGCATTACGAAAACTTGACAAAAAATATCAAGAAATATGCATTGAGGGACTCGATTGAAGCCGGTTTGAGCACTATATCGCTAGAGGGGGGCAATAGTATTGCGCCCCCTGTGTTTTTCGGGAAATCGGAAATGCGGTTAGCGAATACTTCTTGTTTTTCGGTTCCGGGTATTCGGGCTGAAACTGCATTGGTAGCCCTTGATCTTGAAGGAATCTCTGTTTCTTCCGGTTCAGCCTGTTCGTCCGGAAAAGTGAATTCGAGCCATGTTCTGGAAGCGATGGGTGCGTCACCGGAAGAAATGGCTGGCGCATTGCGCGTTAGTATCGGATGGGACTCAACCGAAGAGGAAGCAGACACATTCCTCAACGCATGGAAAACAATTATTGGCCGCATGGCCGCCTGAGTAGAATTTTGGAGAACGGATATGCCGGCAGTACAAGAGACCATTGATGCAGTCGCTGAGATTGATGTCGATAAGTACAAATACGGTTTTGCAACGGACATTGAATCCGACAAGGCACCGAAGGGCCTTAATGAAGATGTTATTCGTTTTATCTCTGCCAAGAAGGATGAACCCGAATGGATGTTGAAGTGGCGTCTGGAGGCATTTGAACGCTGGAAGCAGATGGTTGAGCCGACCTGGGCTCGGGTGAACTATCCGAAAATCGATTTTCAGGACATTTATTATTATGCGGCGCCCAAAAACTTCGAAGATGGACCGAAATCGCTTGATGAAGTGGATCCGGAACTTCTGAAAACCTATGAGAAACTGGGCATTCCACTGAAGGAACAGGAAATTCTTGCGGGTGTTCGCAAGCCAGGCGAGCCGAGCCCCAGCGATGGCGAAGGTTCGGACAATGTCTATTCGTCCGGGCGGGTTGCTGTCGATGCGGTTTTCGATTCTGTATCGGTTGTCACCACCTTCAAGGAAGAGTTGGCCAAGGCCGGTGTGATTTTCTGCTCGATATCAGAGGCGATAAAAGATTATCCGGAACTGATTCAAAAGTACCTGGCGTCCGTGGTGCCGGTCACCGATAACTATTATGCGACACTGAATTGTGCCGTGTTTACAGACGGTTCGTTTGTATATGTTCCGGAAGGTGTTCGCTGTCCGATGGAACTTTCCACTTATTTCCGCATCAACGAGATGAATACCGGACAGTTCGAACGCACACTCATCATTGCTGATAAGGGGGCTTATGTTTCCTATCTGGAAGGATGCACCGCCCCGCAAAGGGATGAAAATCAGCTCCACGCCGCAGTTGTTGAACTGGTTGCGATGGAAGACGCGGAAATCAAGTACTCCACGGTTCAAAACTGGTATCCAGGGGATGAAACCGGCAAAGGCGGTATTTACAATTTTGTCACCAAACGGGGCGATTGTCGGGGTAAAAATTCAAAGATTTCCTGGACGCAGGTGGAAACCGGTTCTGCGATTACCTGGAAATATCCGTCTTGCATACTTCGTGGTGATGGCAGTCAGGGTGAGTTTTATTCGATCGCCGTTTCCAATGGTGCACAGCAGATTGATAGCGGTACAAAAATGTTGCATCTGGGCAAGAACACCAAGAGCCGGATCATCTCCAAGGGAATTTCGGCCGGTAAGTCACAGAACACCTATCGTGGACAGGTGTCCGCTCACAAAAAAGCGGCTGAAGCACGTAACTTCACCCAATGTGATTCACTGTTGATTGGTGATCAGTGCGGCGCCCATACGGTTCCCTATATCGAGGCAAAGAACTCAACTGCTCAGTTCGAGCACGAAGCTACGACGTCAAAGATTTCTGATGATCAGCTGTTTTATTGCCTCCAGCGCGGCATTCCCGAAGAAGAGGCCATCGCTCTCATTGTCAACGGATTTGTAAAGGAAGTCATTCAGGAATTGCCGATGGAATTTGCGGTAGAAGCACAGAAACTCATCGGCATCAGCCTTGAAGGTAGTGTTGGCTAATGACGTTGGTACACTTTGTGGAGTTCTGGAACCTCAATTTTGGGCTGGTCAATTGCTCGACGGCTGAATGTTTTCAACGTCCTCATGCTTTGAGATGGAGCATGGAAATTGAAGAAGTTTTCACCAGAGGAGCGATGCCAATTGTTCTGGTTCTAACCCTGGCAACCTATTTTGTTTACAAATTTAGGGAGAGGTCATGAACCGCGAACAACTTCTCTCATCTATTTGGGTGCGCATACTGGTTTTTGCCTGGATGATTGTATTTCCGATCATCTTTATCGCATTGCCGGCATTTGAGATGTTTGTCGGTGAGGGAGAAAAGAGCTGGACCCCTGTCTGGGGACTGATTGTTTGGATGCTTGGTCCGTGGGCTGCATCCATCGTGTTGAAATACTTCGGCGGCAACAATGAAACCGCGCCGAAAGAGAATTGACCGTATTTAATATGAGAGACTTTAACGAATATGCTTGAAATCAAAAATCTCCATGTCCGCATTGCGGAAGATGAAACCGAGATAATCAGGGGCCTCAACCTGACCGTCAATGGAGGCGAGGTTGCGGCAATTATGGGCCCTAACGGCTCCGGCAAGTCCACCTTGTCTTATGTGCTTGCCGGTAAGGATGATTATGAGGTCACGGAAGGAGACATCCTGTTTAACGGGGAGAGTATCCTGGAAATGGAACCAGATGAGCGTGCAGCTTCCGGCCTTTTCCTGGCGTTTCAGTACCCGATGGAAATTCCCGGTGTTGCGACCATGAATTTTCTCAAGGCGGCGATGAACGCCCAGCGCAAGGCACGCGATGAAGCTGAATACACTACGCCTGAATTCATCAAACGCGTACGCGCAGAATCGGAAACGCTCAATATCCCGTTTGACATGCTGAAAAGGGCGCTCAATGTCGGTTTTTCCGGTGGTGAAAAGAAACGCGCGGAAATTCTTCAAATGGCGTTATTGGAACCGACCCTGTGCGTATTGGATGAAACGGATTCCGGTCTTGATATCGATGCGCTGAAAATTGTTTCCGATGGCGTAAACCGCCTGCGCGATCCGTCTCGCGCATTTGTCGTAATCACCCATTATCAGCGACTGCTGGAGCACATTGTGCCAGACAGTGTCCACGTTCTTTATAAGGGACGCATCATCGAGTCCGGCGACAAATCCCTTGCGCTGCATTTGGAAGAGAACGGCTATGCCGACGTGATTTCAAGAGCTGCATAAAGGTTGACTGCCATGAGTATTCAAAAGACAGCAGCAGAGGAAACGATTGGTTTCATGTTGCCTACCAGGAAAGTCGAAAGTTTTCATTACACCGACTTGCGGGCAATGCTGCGTGAATTGCCCGATCCCGTGGCAATTGCAGAAACTGCTGGAGATAATTACCAGCGTCTGGTTCCAACCGTTCGTTTGCCGTTTTATGATGGCCAGTATTTTGCTGATCTGGGGGATGAATTGCCTTCCGGTGTGACCATAACCAACGGGGTTGCCAAGGCAAATTCGACGGATATCAACGATGCGATCGTGGGTATGAATGCGGTGACCGCAGGCGATGCGATTGAAGTTCGCCTGGAGGGAAGCGGTACTGCCGAAACGCCATTGGAATTTGCCCATGTTGCAAACAGTGAGGGTTCGACTGCCTGTTATCACAAGGTAACGGTAAGGAGCGGTGGCGAAGCCCGTATACTTGACCGGTATGTTTCGGGCGAAGGTATCAAGCATCTTTCCAATTCCGTTTGTGAACTGGTTCTGGAGCGTGGCGCGAAAGCTACATGGATGATCGTTCAGCAGGAAAATTCTGAAGCTTCCCGTCTAGCTCGAATAAATGTAAGCCTTGCAGAAGACTCTGATTTATCAATCTTTATTCTGAATGCAGGTGGAAAATTGGTGCGTCAGGAAGTCAATGTCTCAGTTGATGGCGAGAACGCAAATCTTGCTATTCGAGGCGTTAATCTGGTCGGTGATCACGCCCACATCGATGTTACTACTGTGCTGGAGCACAATGTTCCAAACACCAATGCCGAAGAACTGTTTCGCAATGTTGTTGCTGGCGACGGTCATGGAATTTTCCAGGGCCAGATCAAAGTGGGGCAACCGGCACAGAAAACAGATGCACAGATGGCCTGCAATACTCTGCTGCTGACAGATGAAGGTGATTTTTCTGCAAAGCCGGAGTTGGAAATTTTTGCTGACGACGTGATTTGTGCCCACGGTGCCACGGTAACAGACATAGATGATGAGCACATGTTCTATCTTCGTGCGCGCGGCTTGGATGAAAAGACTGCAAGAAGTCTTCTAATTAAGGCGTTTGTTGATGAAGTCGTCGAGGAAATGGAAGCGGATGAAATCCTGGAAGAAGCACTTCGCACTGTAATCGACAACTGGCTGGATGCGAACATCTGATGGGTTATGACGTAGAAGCAATTCGAGCCGATTTTCCAATCCTCCAACGGGAAGTTCACGGTAAACCTCTGGTGTATCTCGACAACGGTGCATCAGCGCAAAAACCGAACGCAGTGATAGATGCGGTAAGCCATGTTTATTCGCATGAATATTCAAACGTGCATCGCGGATTGCATCACCTCTCCAATGCGACAACCGAGGCTTATGAAGCGGCACGTGAAAAAGTTAGAGCATTCCTTAATGCACCAAGTGTCGATGAAATCATCTTCACAAAGGGAACCACCGAAGCAATAAACCTTGTGGCCTATGGCTGGGCCATGAAGCACTTGAAGGCGGGGGATGAGATCGTCCTTACCATAATGGAACACCATTCAAACATTGTGCCGTGGCATTTTCTGCGCGAACGCATGGGAGTGAAACTTAAGTGGGTTTATGTGGATGAGGATGGTTCCTTTAACATGGACACCTTCCGGGATGCGCTTACGGATCGCACGAGATTGGTTGCCATTACTCATATGTCCAATGTTTTGGGTACGGTTGTTCCCCTCAAGGAAGTGTGTTCGATTGCCCATGAGCGCGACATTCTGGTGATGGCGGACGGTTCACAGGGTGTGGTTCATCTTCCCGTAGATGTGCAGGATCTGGATGTCGATTTCTATTGCATAACCGGCCACAAAGTCTATGGCCCTTCCGGTATCGGCGCACTGTATGGGAAATTGCACCTGCTCAAGGATACGCAACCTTTTCAGGGCGGTGGCGAGATGATTCTTGATGTATTCGAGGACGAAATTACCTATGCAGATCCGCCACATCGTTTCGAAGCCGGCACGCCTCCGATTGCTCAGGCAATAGGGCTTGGTGCCGCCATGGATTATGTTGAAAACATAGGCCGGGACGCAATTCTGGCCCATGAAAATGAATTGCGGGATTACGCGCAGGAAAAATTGTCAAAAATTAATTCTTTGCGTCTGTTTGGAACCTCTGCCGATAAGGGCGCCATATTTTCGTTTGAACTTGAGGGTATACACGCTCATGACGTTTCGATGGTAATAGACCGTTCTGGCGTTGCAGTGCGGGCAGGTACTCATTGTGCGCAACCGTTGCTGCAAAAATACGGGGTTACCTCCACATGCAGGGCTTCGTTTGCTATGTATAACACAAAGGCGGAAATAGATGTTCTTGTCGAAGCGCTTGAAAAGGCGCGCAGCTTTTTTGGATGATTTTTTTTGAATCTGTCAAAGGGGTGTTCATTGCGGCTTAGAGTGCAGGTGGGAAGTTGGACGGAATAGCTTTTTTGATCCTGCTGGCATTATTATCCGTGTTTTGTTTTTTGGGCGGCTAGACGATTGCAGGATTCATTTTTAGTTTTATATTTATGCCAGTTTTCTATTTCGTGTTTATGAAACCAGATACCAGAGTGATTGAAGAATGACAGACGAACTGAAGTCGCAATTTGATGAACAGCCGAATTCGGTGGAAATGGGTACTGCCAGTGCTTCTTCGATCTCGCCTGAAGAATTGGAACGGCTTACCAGCGAAATAGTTGCCGCGCTAAAAACGGTTTATGACCCTGAAATTCCAACAGATATTTATGAATTGGGGCTGATTTACAAGGTTGATATCGAAGACGATCGGCTGGTGAAAGTATTGATGACCGTAACAGCGCCGGGTTGTCCTGTTGCTGGTGAAATGCCGGGTTGGGTGAGGGATGCGATCAGTACCGTGCAAGGTGTGATGGACGTGGAAGTGGACATGACCTACGATCCACCATGGACACCGGAACGCATGTCTGAAGAAGCGCAGGTTGCGCTAGGATGGTATTAAGGAAGTTCGCGCACTATATTGAGATATTCGTGTGGAGAAAACCATGGCTGGATTTGAAGTCATAACAGTTACAGAAGCGGCACGCGCAAGACTTGCCGAAATTCTTGCCAACAATTCGGAAGCCAAGGGCATTCGTGTAGGTGTGAAAAACGGTGGCTGTGCGGGTATGGAATATATTGTCGAGCTGGTGGATGAGGTTGTCGCTGGCGAGGACAAGGTTGTTACGCCCGAAGGTACTATATACGTCGCTGCCCAGGCGGTACTGTTTCTGCTGGGAACGGAGCTTGACTTCGAAATCACCAAATTGCGCACCGGCTTTGTTTTCAACAATCCCAACCAAAGTTCAGCTTGTGGTTGTGGTGAGAGCGTGGAGCTGACACCTGCAGAGATGACGCCGGAAATGATTCAGGCGCGCGAGCTGGCCAATCGCTAACCGTCTTGTTTCTGATGGATTTCCACGACATTTCCGTCCGGATCGAAGAAAAAAATCTGATACCAGCCATCGACAGTGGCGTTGCCAAAGTCGGAGTAGGGGACACCTGCCGCTTCAAGTTCTGACTTAGCCGCTTCAATGTCATCGGTGCGAAAGGCTATGTGTCCTTTCTCCAGTTGATTGACTGCATGGCCTGTACGAAATCCTACTTTCAGATCTTTTTCGGCCAGATGGTATTGGATGTTTCCATCGCTCAGGAACGACACATTACCCCGATACCCTTCAGCTTTGTCACGTACTGGCAAATCCCTTGTTGCTTCGCTCAATCCAAGAATATTGTGATAGAAATGGTTCATTCGGGAAACATTGTCAGTCGACAAATTGACTTGGTGAAGGGTGAGTTTCATAGTGTTTACCTCAATCCTGAATTCGGTTCAGGGTTTGCAGTGAATTATCAGTTCGCCAGATAGGGCCGGTACCAATGCAGATCACACATGAAAACGATTGTGTCGACTACATCGAGTTGAATGTATCCGACATATTACGGGCCAAGCAGTTCTACGGAAAGGTATTTGGCTGGACATTCACAGACTACGGTGAAACCTATTGCGAGTTCAACGATGGGCGCATGAAGGGAGGGTTTGATTCGTCTGCACCAGTTCGCCCTGGCGGGCCGTTGATTGTCTTGTACCATTCAGATTTGGAGGAAGTGATGAGGAAAGTAGTAGCTGCTGAAGGCATCATCACAAAAGAGATATTTCAGTTTCCTGGAGGAGAGCGGTTTCAGTTTACTGATCGCGATGGGCACGAATTGGCGGTTTGGCGAATTACCTGAAATGGATTGATGTATCGGAGGATGAAATGAGTGCAGAAAATCCGAGTATTATGTCTCACGTGTCTCTGGGTACCAATGACTATGAGCGTGCGATTGCATTTTATGACAAGGTGATGGCAACAATTGGTGCAAGAAGGATATACGAACCGGATATTGGCGGTGCTGCAGCATACGGCAGAAAATTTCCGGAATTCTGGGTCCAGATTCCGGGCGATGATAGAGCCGCAGAAGTTGCCAATGGTGTGCATTTTGCCTTCCTCGCGCCTTCAAAACAGGCCGTCCATGACTTTTGGGATGCTGCTCTGGAGGAAGGGGCAACACCGGATGGTGCGCCAGGCCCCAGGCCGCATTACGGCGCGCCATATTATGGTTGTTTTCTGCGCGATCTTGACGGGCACAAGATAGAAGCGATGTATTGGGATGCAGAAATTGGCACCTGAGAGACTGAATTGGAGCATGTCAGTTGGCAGTAGATCGGGAGTTTGAAGCGTTTCTGACGGAGTTACTGGAGCCTGTGGGTTCCATTGTATTCCGACGCATGTTTGGAGGCTTGGGTATCTTTCGCTACGGTTTGATGTTCGGACTGGTTGCTGATGACCGGCTGTGCTTCAAAGTCGATGATCAAACCCGTCAGGCCTATATCGATCATGGGATGGAGGAATGGGCTTATGACGGCAAAGGCAAAGCGGTGAAGATGGGGTACTGGTATATGCCTGAGCGGTTGTTTGAAGAAAGTGACAAGATGGCCCAATGGGCGTTGCAAGCATTTGAGGCTGCCGCTCGAATTGACCAGGCGAAGCCGCCTTCACAAAGAAAACTGAAGATATAAAATACAGGATGGCAACTGATCAGGCCTGTAGCAGAAATGCCGGAATGTTTTCTTCTCCGCCAAAAGCATGATTGGCGTCTGAGTGAACGATATCTTCCTGTTTGCGCGGATTTTTACGCGCCGATTTGCCGGATGATTTTGTGCTCTGATCCTTTTCGGAACGATCAGCTTTGGTAGTTTTCCTGTCTGTATCTTTTGGTTTTTTACCACCCTTGCTGCGCCCTTTGACGTACCATTCAATTCTATCGCCAACCCAATCAATCTCTTGATCAATCAGATTTTCGATAGCATCAAAACCCTTCTGTTCTGTAGGGGTAACGATCATGTAGGCGGTACCTTCGCGTCCGGCCCGTCCGGTTCGTCCAATCCGGTGGACATAATCTTCCGCGTTCACCGGTACATCAAAATTAAAGACATGGCTGACATCGGGAATGTCCAGACCCCGCGCTGCCACGTCACTTGCAACCAGCAGCGAAATCCGGTTTTCGCGAAACGCATTAAGGGTTGCTGTGCGGCTGGTCTGGTCCATGTCGCCATGCAAAGCACCGCACGAGTAACCGTGGCGATCCAATGAGCGGTAAACATCAGCAACATGTCGTTTGCGGTTACAGAAGATAATCCCGTTTTTCATCTCTTCTGCATTATCAATCAACTCACGCAAAACCGCGCGCTTTTCATAATCCTTGCTGTCTGACGCGACACAAAGCTGGGTGATGGTGTCGGACGTGGACGCAGCTCTTGCGACGGTCACTTGTGCCGGATTTTGAAGAAACTGGTTCGCCAGGCTTTCAATTTCCGGCGGCATGGTGGCCGAGAAAAACAGGGTCTGCCGGGTAAATGGCACGAGTTTGCAAATTCGCTCAATGTCCGGAATGAAGCCCATGTCCAGCATGCGGTCGGATTCGTCAATTACCAGAACCTCCACTCCGGTCATCAATAGTTTGCCCCGCTCGAAGTGATCGAGAAGACGACCCGGTGTTGCAATGAGTATGTCCGCGCCGCGGTCAAGTTTCTTGAATTGCTCGTCAAACGAAACGCCACCGATTAACAAGGCAACGGTGAGTTTGTGATTTTGACTGTAGCGATTGAGGTTGTCCTCTACTTGAGCGGCAAGTTCCCGTGTCGGCTCCAGAATTAGCGTTCTCGGCATCCTTGCACGGGCGCGTCCTTTTTCAAGGAGTGAAAGCATCGGTAATGTGAAGGATGCAGTTTTGCCGGTTCCGGTTTGCGCTATACCCAAAACGTCCCGACGCTGCATAACATGCGGGATTGCCTGCGCCTGAATGGGTGTGGGTTCGGTGTAGCCGGAGGCATCAACAGCCGCCAATACTTTTTCGCTCAGTCCGAGATCTGTAAAACTCATGTGTTGGATATTGTGCTTTCGTTTTTACTTCAGGAATTCAAATGTTCCCAAAAACGCCAAATCGGCAGGTTAAAGTTTCAAGCCGCTTGAAAGTATCGGTACGGAATCAAGCAAAAAAGTCAACGAATCTGTCGGATAAAGCGCTGAAATACGATGTTTTTGGCAAATAAAGTAAATTTACCTTAGGTTAGATAGTTTATACGTCCAACAGGTTTTCGCCTGCAAACTCGGCGTTTTCCTGAATGAATTTGAACCGGGCTTCCGGTTTATTACCCATAAGTTGATCGACTGTCGAACGAGTTGAATTTTCATCGATTTCCGGAATTTCCACTCGCAAAAGCGAGCGTTTTGCCGGATCCATCGTAGTTTCCTTCAACTGGGCGGGCATCATTTCTCCCAATCCCTTGAAACGTCCGATATCAACCTTTTTATTTCCGGTGAATTCTGTAGCAAGCAGCTCATCCTTGTGATCATCATCGCGCGCATAAAGGGTCTTTCCGCCCTGGCTGATCTTGTAGAGCGGCGGAATTGCCAGATACAACTTGCCGTCCCGTATGAGGTCCGGCATTTCCTGATAGAAAAACGTGATAAGCAGGGACGCGATGTGAGCGCCGTCCACATCCGCATCGGTCATGATGATAATACGGTCGTAACGCAGGTCATCATCACGGTATTTCGTCCGTGTTCCACAACCGAGAGCCTGTATGATGTCAGCTATCTGCTGGTTTGCGGCCAGTTTGTCACGGCCGGCATTGGCGACATTCAAAATTTTTCCGCGAAGTGGCAGAATTGCCTGATTTATCCGGTTGCGGGCCTGTTTTGCGGAGCCGCCGGCTGAATCTCCCTCAACAATAAACAATTCCGTACCGCCCTTGGCATTGGCAGAACAGTCTGCAAGTTTGCCCGGTAACCGTAGTTTTCTGGTCGCGGATTTGCGATTTATTTCCTTTTCCTTGCGCCGACGCAGACGTTCCTCTGCCCGGTCGATCACCCACTCGAGCAGTTTGTTGGCCTGTTGAGGGGAGGCTGCCAGCCAGTGATCAAAAGGATCGCGAATGGCATTTTCCACAATTTTTTGGGCTTCAACAGTCGCAAGCTTGTCTTTGGTTTGGCCGACGAACTCCGGCTCGCGAATGAAAACCGATAACATTGCGGCGGCAGACGTCATGACGTCGTCGGTGCTGATGATTGAGCCTTTTTTGTTGCCCACAATATCGGCATAGGCTTTCAGTCCCCGGGTAAGGGCAATCCGGAAGCCTGCCTCATGCGTTCCGCCCTCTGGTGTTGGAATGGTATTACAATAGGAATTTACAAATCCGTCATCGCCAAACCAGGTAACAGCCCATTCAAGAGATCCGTGACCACTGGATTTTTCTGACTTTCCGGCAAACGGTTCAACCGTAACCTTATGGGCTTTTCCAACGGAGGCTTCCAGGTAGTCACGCAATCCGCCAGGGAAATGAAAGGTTGCCTTCTCTGTGACTTCCGACCCTTCCTTGACGAGGGTTGGCTCGCAGGCCCAACGAATTTCCACGCCTCCGAATAGATAAGCTTTGGAACGGGTCATTTTGAAAAGGATTGCGGGATCAAACTTGCAGTCTTTGCCAAAAATCTCGGGATCCGGTTTAAAGGAAACCTTCGTTCCACGGCGGTTGTGGACATCACCGCCATTTTTGAGTTTGCCCTGCGAAATACCTTTTGAGAATTCCTGAACATAGAGTTTTCTGTTTCGGGCGACTTCCACAATCAGATGTTCAGACAATGCGTTCACCACCGAAATGCCGACGCCGTGCAGGCCGCCTGATGTTTCGTAAGCTCCGGAATCAAACTTACCGCCGGCATGGAGTGTGGTCATGATCACTTCCAGTGCCGACTTGTCCTTGAATTTGGGATGTGGATCTACAGGAATACCGCGTCCATTATCGGTTACCGACAGGTAACCCTCGGCGTTAAGCTCGACTTCGATCCAGCTGGCATGCCCTGCAACAGCTTCATCCATGGAATTGTCTATGACTTCGGCAAAAAGATGATGAAGAGCTTTGCTATCCGTGCCGCCGATATACATACCTGGCCGCCGCCGAACTGGCTCTAACCCCTCCAGGACCTCGATATCGGATGCAGAATATTCATCCTTTACGTCGCCCTTGGAGCCCTTCTTTTTTGAAAGGGGGGCACTTTCCACGGGACCATCTGATGTGCCTGTGGGTTGCGCCACCGAAAAGAGGTCGTTTGCATCATCCATACGCTTGTTATCCGCACCAAATTAGAATCACTACTTCAGGATAAAGGGTTCGGGCATGAAAATCGACTGTACAAACTGACCTGACGTTTGATTTTCTCGATTTGCTCCTGACAAACCCTGGGGAACTATATACTTGACTAGCCAGAACTGATTTGCTATAAAATAGGCAGATTGGGAATAACGGCAATGTTCAATTCAAAACCAAAGACTTTTTCATTATTTGAGTTTATGCAAATGTTTCCTGATGAGGAGGCTGCAACCGCTCATTTTGAGCAGAAACGCTGGGGCAGCGAAGTGCATTGCCCGCATTGTGGCTCACTGTCTTGCTCCGTTGTTGAAAACAAAAAGCCCATGCCTTTCCGTTGTCGCGATTGCCGGAAGCATTTTAGTGTTCGTACCGGTACTGTGCTTGCGGAAAGTAAGTTGCCCCTCCAAAAGTGGCTTATGGCTATGTACTTGCTTCATACTTCACGTAAAGGTGTTTCAAGTGTTCAGATGGCAAAGGAATTGGGCATCACACAAAAAAGTGCATGGTTTTTAAATCACCGTATCCGAGAGGCTATGACAAAACGTGGTGGGTTGCTGGGTGGTTTAAAGCCTGTTGAGGTTGATGAGACGTATATTGGCGGAAAAGAGAAGAACAAACATTCAAATAAGAAAATCCGTGCTGGACGTGGGGCTGTTGGTAAGCAAGCCGTGTTTGGTATTGTCGAGCGTAAAGGACGGGTAAGAGCGTTCCCGATAAGCGAAACAAAGAAGATTAATTTGCAGTGCGCAATTGTTGAGAATGTCCGTCGAGGTAGCACAGTTTACAGCGATTGCCACAAAGGGTATCAAAACCTCTATGGCTACAAGCATGAGTCGGTTGCGCATAGCGTAGGCGAATATGTGAAGGGTCAAGCACATATTAATGGTATGGAAAGCTTTTGGGCGTTGCTGAAACGGGGATATTACGGTATTTATCACCAAATGAGCAGACAACATTTACACCGGTATGCTGATGAGTTTTCCTATCGTCACAATACTGCGAATAACAATCTGATCGACTGTCTAAACGCAACGATTGAAGGTATGTTTGGCAAGCGACTTTCTTACAAAAGCTTAGTTGCAAAATGAACAACGTGATTGAAAATCAGTTATTTGGCAAGTTCAATGACATGGTAGATTCAGTTCTGGGAATTGGTCCTAGATTGCGTTTCGCTGATTTCTTTTGTGGAATTGGCGGGTTTCATGTTGGGGCTGCAAATCTCGGAATTGTACCCGGTCAGCGCCTAATGGACAGATTGGGTTGATTGCGTAAGGGAGTGATTTTGGCTCATCATTGCTATCAAGGAGCAAATGATGAGACGAAAGAACGAACGAATGACCGACGATGCTGATCGTGTTGTAAAAGACATCAAACGACAGACGCGACGTCGGTTTTCTTCGGAAGAAAAGATCAGGATTGTGCTTTCCGGCCTTCGCGGTGAAGACAGCATTGCCGAGCTGTGTCGTCAGGAAGGAATTGCCCAGAGCCAGTATTACTCTTGGTCCAAGGAATTTATGGAAGCCGGAAAGAAGAGGCTGGCTGGCGATACGATGCGTGAGGCCAATACCGATGAGGTGAAGGGACTTCGCAAGGAAGCCCGGGATCTGAAGGAGGTCGTAGCAGAACAGGCTCTGGAACTTCGATTGCTCAAAAAAAGCATGACAGGCGATGGGGGAGACGACGAATGAGGTATCCTGCATCCGAGAAGCTTGAGATCATCCGCTTGGTAGAACAATCGCATCTTCCAGCCAAGCAGACACTGGATCGACTGGGTGTTCCACGCTCAACCTTTTATACCTGGTATGACAGATACCAGACTGGTGGCGTGGATGCCTTGGAAGACAAGGCTCCCATGCCCGCACGGGTTTGGAACCGTATTCCTGACGATGTGCGTGAACAGATCGTCGATCTGGCATTGGAGGAGCCAGAACTATCTCCAAGGGAACTGGCTGTCAGGTTCACCGACACCAAGCGCTACTTCGTGTCCGAGGCCAGTGTTTACCGGCTTCTCAAGGCCCATGACCTGATTACCAGTCCTGCCTTTGTGGTTATCAAGGCTGCGAACGAATTCCGTGACAAAACAACTGCGCCCAATCAGCTGTGGCAGACGGACTTCACCTATCTCAAGGTTATTGGTTGGGGCTGGTTCTACCTATCCACCATTCTCGATGATTACAGCCGCTATGTGATCGCATGGAAGTTGTGTACGACTATGAAGGCCAGCGATGTTACTGACACTCTGGAACTCGCGCTGCAGGCCTCTGGCTGTGATCAGATCAATGTCCATCATCGACCAAGACTGCTGTCAGACAATGGCTCCAGCTATATCGCCACCGAACTGGCTGAATGGCTCGATGACAACGGCATGGATCATGTTCGTGGCGCACCATACCATCCCCAGACACAAGGCAAGATCGAGAGATGGCATCAAACCTTGAAGAACCGCATCCTGCTGGAAAACTACTTCCTGCCCGGCGATCTGAAAGGCCAGATCGGTAGGTTCATTAGCCACTACAATCACAGGCGATACCACGAAAGCCTGAAGAACCTGACACCCACCGACGTCTACTTCGGACGTGGCGACCAAATCCTGCAACAACGAGAAAGGATCAAGCAAAAGACTATCAACGAACGGCGCTTGCAATACCGCAAGCAGGTCGCTTAACATCGACAAACAGATGAGCCAGATACTCGCTTAGCTCAAGCTGCGGTCTGTCCAGAAACCCATGACGACGGACAATAATCATCGTCATAGGTTATGACATTCGGCCCGTTGTCGTATTGAGATACCGAAGAACCGGGTTCATCGTATTCCTGCAGCGGAATGTGTCGGCTATTGCCATGGTATGAGCCCTGGTAGGGGTCGCTGTATTGGTAGGAAGGCTGGTGATTACGATTTTTGGCCGATTCACTGGCAATTATCGCCCCGAGGGTAAGTCCAATGATACCAGCGGCAACAAGGTCTCCATTGCTGCGTCTTTTCTTTTTGTACACGACCCTCGGTTGGGGAGCTATGTAGGTGTGGTGATGATGGGATTCATGCAGGTAATTGACCCTGCCTTGGTGCCCTCGACCATATCTCTTGTGGAATTTTCTATGGCCGTTCTTTGTCAACGGGGTGCCATAGCCATAATGCTTTGAAATATTATGGCGATCATGAGCAGAGGCCGCCGTTATCGGCATGGCAATACTTGCAACGAATGTGCTGGTGAGGATCATTGAAGTGAACTTGAAAAATCGGTTACTGCTCATGGAGCTTCCTTCCTGTATTTCATGGGCTTGTCGTTCATGTTGGCAAAACAATGCCAAACCCACACTGAATGTTCGCTGAATTGCCATTCAGTTTGTGTTCATGTTTGTAAAACCCATTGCGTAGCGGGAAGCTGAAGCTTATCTAAGGGATACACTCCACATGAGGCTTAGATGACCGATACCCCAGACATCCTCAGAATTGCTTTTGCCCAGTTAAACCCGGTACTTGGCGACATTTCCGGCAATATCGACAAAGCCCGCCAGGCCAGGGCAGATGCTGCCCGGATGAAGGCTGATTTGCTCTTGTTGTCGGAATTGTATGTTTCGGGATATCCACCTGAAGATCTGGTTCTCAAGCAGGCATTTGTTGATACCTGTATAGAAGCTGTGAGTGAATTCGCCCAGGAAACCGATGATGGCGGACCTGGGGTTATCATCGGTACGCCCTACCGGGATGAAAGCGGTTTGTTCAATGCGGTGGCTTTGCTGGACGGTGGGGAGGTCCAAACTTGGCGTAAAAAGGTAGATTTGCCAAATTATGGTGTGTTCGACGAAAAACGGGTCTTTGATGCCGGTCCGATGCCGGGCCCGATCAATTTTCGTGGCGTTCGCATTGGTGTGCCAATTTGTGAAGACATCTGGGGTGATTTGGGGGTTTGTGAAACCTTGGCGGAAAGCGGTGCGGAACTGTTACTGACACCAAACGGTTCACCCTATGTCAGCGAAAAAATGGATGTCAGACATCAGGTGGTGATCCGTCAAATTATCGAATCTGGACTGCCGATAGCTTACCTTAATCAGTTGGGGGGGCAGGATGAACTGATGTTTGACGGCGGATCATTTGTCTTGAACAGTGACCATCATCTTGCGGTCCAAATGAACCAGTTTGAAAACAGTGTGGTCACCACAACCTGGCGACGCGGAGGGGGCGGATGGGAATGTGACGACGGAGTAAAGGCGAACCTCCCCACCATCGAAGAGGCCAATTGGCGTGCCTGTGTGATGGGCCTGAGGGATTATGTCAATAAAAATGGGTTTGCAAATGTAGTTCTGGGTCTGTCCGGCGGTATCGATTCCGCGATCTGTGCGGCGATGGCCGTAGATGCACTGGGTGAGGAGCGCGTCCGTTGTATCATGATGCCCTATGCCTATACATCTGAAGAAAGCTTAAAAGATGCTTCGGCTTGTGCCAAGGCGTTGGGTGTGCGCTATGAAATTGTTCCGATTGAATCACCGGTGAAAGGTTTTTCGGACGCCCTGGCAGATTTGTTTGAAGGCACCAATGAGGGTGTAACGGAGGAAAACCTGCAGTCGCGGGCGCGTGGAACCATTCTTATGGCAGTTTCCAACAAGTTTGGCTCGATGGTGGTTACTACGGGCAATAAGTCCGAAATGTCGGTAGGCTATGCAACCCTGTATGGCGACATGAACGGTGGTTACAATCCGATCAAGGACTTGTACAAAATGCAAGTTTACAAACTGGCCGCATGGCGGAACGAAAATGTTCCACCGGATTGTCTGGGACCGTCTGGAGAAGTGATTCCGCAAAACATCATCGATAAGGCACCGTCTGCAGAATTGCGTCCGGATCAAACAGACCAGGACTCGCTTCCGCCATACCCGGTATTAGATGATATCCTGGAATGTCTGGTTGAAAAGGAAATGTCTGTGGAAGAGATTGTGGCAAGGGGCCATGACGATGAAACAGTCAAGCGTATCGAACATCTATTATACATTGCCGAATACAAACGCAGACAATCCGCACCGGGCGTGAAGATCACGGGAAAACAGTTTGGTCGTGACAGGCGTTATCCTATAACCAACCGTTTTCGCGACAGATAAGCTTTTTTTGACCGTCCTGAGCTAAGGTTAAGCTGTTTACCCGGGTACGGTGCAAAAGTTTTTGATTTCGGGTTAGATACAATTCGGGTATAGCGGAATCCATGAGCTATACCTCTTTCCTGCACAACAATGCCCGCTGGTTGCTGGGCGGATTTCTGCTTACGTTTTTCTCGTCGTTCGGTCAGACATTTTTCATCTCTTTGTCTGGGGGTGCGATCCGCAAGACTTATGGCCTGACAAATGGTGAATGGGGTTCCCTGTACATGATTGCCACTTTGGGGAGCGCCCTGATCTTGCCGTTTCTCGGACGGATTGTCGACCACATTTCCGTTGCCAGAACGGTGCTGTTTGTCGTGCCTTGCCTGGCGCTGTCCACATTCGCAATGGGGTACTCGCAGTCGGTTTGGTTCCTAGGCTTAATACTCTTTTGCTTGCGCCTCTATGGACAGGGAATGATGACCCATACATCATTGACAGCCATGGGACGGTGGTATTCTGCCCAACGGGGGCGGGCAGTTGCAGTTGCCGTGGTAGGCCACCAGGCTGGCGAGGCCGTATTGCCGGTTTTATATGTTTACGCTCTTATGATTGCCAACTGGCGCGGCATCTGGGTTTTATCCGCCGGTTTGCTTTTGCTGATTGCGTTACCGGTTATCTATATGCTGATGCGGATTGAGAGAGTGCCCAGCCAGGCGGAGATAGAGCTTGAGGCAAAAACGCCGATGCGCCATTGGACGCGCGCTGAAGTCCTTCGTGATCCGCTGTTTTATGGACTGCTGATAGCAGTTCTGGCGCCATCCTTTATTGGAACAACCCTGTTTTTCCATCAGGACTATCTCATCGAAATCAGGGGGTGGGACAAACTGCAGTTCTCCATTTCATTCACTTTGATGGCGGCGTTGACCGTCGCATTCGCATTGTTTTCCGGTCATTTGGTTGATCGGTTTTCGGCAGTCAGTTTGCTTCCGTTATTTCTTGTTCCGTTGGCCCTGGCTTGCATGGTGTTATGGGCAGTGCATGATGTCTGGGGAAGTTTTCTGTTCATGGGATTGCTTGGTGTCTCCTATGGCGTTTCTTCCACATTGTTCGGTGCGCTTTGGCCGGAAGTGTATGGAACAAGAAACCTCGGAGGAGTTCGTGCCATCGTGATTGCGTTCATGGTGTTCGGGACTGCCATGGGACCCGGAGTTACCGGGTTATTAATTGATTATGGGGTCCCGTATTCGACACAAATTCTGACAATGGGACTTTACTGTCTTGCAGCGAGCGCGATAATGCTGTTTGTATCGCGGCAAATCACCGCCAGATTGACGGCGGAAATCCAATAGTTGGGAACCTCATGACTGTACGTGTTCGTTTCGCACCGTCTCCGACGGGTAACATCCATATCGGCAATGCGCGGCCCGCGCTCATTAACTGGCTGTTTGCCAGGCAAAATGGCGGAGAGTTCGTGCTGCGCTATGATGATACCGACAAAGAGCGCTCGAAGCAGGAATATGCGGATGGTATTGCACGGGATCTCGACTGGTTGGGTATTGAACCGCATATCATCGAGCGGCAGTCTGATCGCGCGGATTCTCATGAAGCAGCCACGCAAAAACTAAAAGATGCCGGTTTGCTTTATCCCTGCTACGAAACCCCCGAGCAGCTTGATCGCCAACGCAAACGCCTGGCTGCGCGCGGCAAACCTCCTGTCTACGATCGTTCAGCCCTCCGATTGGACGATGAACAGCGAAAGGAGCTTGAAGCTGAAGGTTTGAAACCACACTGGAGGTTTCTTCTGCCTAATTTCAAGGAGGATCCCTTCAGTTGGGAGCGGACAGATGTCACCTGGAAAGACGAAATTCGAGGCGTGCAGACAGTGGATCTTGCTTCAATGTCTGACCCGGTTCTGATTCGGACCGACGGGTCCTGGCTTTACACATTGCCAAGTGTTGTTGATGATATTGAGCTTGGTATCACTCATGTGCTGCGCGGAGACGATCATGTTACCAATACAGGTGCCCAGATTGCTCTGTTCAAAGCGCTTGGCGCCGAGCCACCCATATTTGGTCACCATAACCTACTGACTACAGAAAGCGGTGAGGGGCTCTCCAAGCGTTTGGGTTCCCTGTCCATCCATACCCTGGCCGAAGAAGGATACGAAGCCATGGCAGTTGCCTGTCTCGCGGTGCTTACCGGCACATCGGGTCCGGTTGAGGCGCTTGTATCCATGGATGAACTGGTGAACAAATTCGACCCTAAGTCAGTTACCAAATCCTCTGCAAAGTTCGATCCTTCAGAATTGGACAGTCTCAACCGAAAAATTGTCCATCAACTGAGCTTTGCTGACGTATCTGACAGGTTAAAAACCTACGGCGTCGGTGGCGGAGAGCCATTTTGGGATGCGGTAAGCGGCAATCTGGAAAAACTCCTGGATGCCAGGGACCTTTGGGACATTGTGGAAAGTGCAACCCCGGTAATTGCCGACGTGGATCGTGATTTCATAAATGTTGCCAAGTCCTGCTTGCCGAACGAAGAGTTTACACTAGAAACCTGGGGTCGTTGGATTACGGCCATCAAGAACAATTCCGATCGAAAAGGCAAGGGACTGTTTATGCCGCTTCGCAAAGCCCTTACCGGGATGGAACATGGACCGGAGCTTGACAAAATCCTGCCGCTTATTGGACGGGAAAGAACGCTGGCCCGACTATCCTGATTTTTTTGCTCCCGTTGCCGTTCTTGTCAGCAATGTTTGTGCCTGGTGCGTTGACTTCTTCAAGATAGTCCTTGGCCTGTTTCAAAGTTAGGCTTGCAATCTGGTTATCATAAGCGTCCGGAATATCAGTTGGATCTTTTCTGAAACTTGGAATGCCAATGCGAATTGTCTCGGATTTGTCTTCTTCGACTTCTCCGGTCGCCGGTACATCAACATTTTGATCGATGCCAGCTACTGAGAACCGACAGCTGTATTCCGGATTATGGCTTTTGCGATATGCAAACGCGAATGGCTCCTGTGCGTGTGGCACTTCGGTCCGGTATCCCACCATATCTTCGCTGTCCTGGCTCGGCATCTGGTGAATGTACAATGCCACATCTGAACTCGGACACATGTTCTGACACAATTCTTCATCGTGATCGAAGCGCTGAGGTACGGTCGAAAAACTGATAGGAAAGTAGTAGCCATCGGACTTGCGTACACATAGGGTTCGGTAAGTGCCGAACCTGGAAAATATACTGTAATCCGCTTCTATATCCTCACCGTATTGTCCGGTGCCACGGTCGCTGTAGGTTCTCACACCAAAGACTTGTTCAAGCAAGGTTCTGCGCCGTGATTTCTTTTCCGGTTCATTGGAAGCTATTCTTGATGAGGTGGACGCCCCCTCATACCGGCAAATGAATTGTCGTAAGGTGGTTGTTGATGAATGAACCACAAATAACGAAGGAGCGTCCTTATGAAAGTTACCACGATCGGGCTTGATCTTGCCAAAAGTGTCTTCCAGGTTCACGGTGTTGACGATGATGGCAGTGTTATCGTGATCAAAAGGTTGCGGCGAAAACAGTTGAAAGGCTTTTTCTCGAAACTGCCAGCTTGCCTTGTCGGCATGGAGGCTTGTGCCACTGCCCATTATTGGGCTCGCACCCTGGCAGCCTTTGGTCATGAGGTCAGACTGATGCCTCCTGCCTACGTCAAGGCCTACGTAAAGCGGGGCAAGAATGACGCTGCCGATGCTGAAGCGATTTGCGAGGCTGTCAGGCGGCCCACCATGCGTTTCGTGCCTGTCAAAACACCTGAGCAGCAAAGTATCCTGATGATACACCGAACCCGTTCCCTGATTGTGCGGCAACGCACCATGGCAGCCAATGCACTGCGTGCTCATTGTGCAGAGTTCGGTCTTGTCACCACCCCCGGCGTCAGGAACATCGTCAAGCTGGCTCATTCCATCTTCAACGAAAACGACGAGAAGCATGTCCTGCCGGCTATTGCACAAGTCGCGCTGGCAACGCTTGCCCGTCGCTTGCTCGAACTGGAGGAAGAATTGCAGGCTCTTGAGAAGGTCCTGCGTGACTGGCACCGGCAAAATGAAGCCAGCAGGCGCCTGGCAGCCATTCCGGGTATTGGTGTGATCACAGCCACTGCACTGATGGCAACCGTCAGCGATCCGGGACAATTCAAAAGCGGACGGCAGTTCGCCGCATGGCTTGGCCTGGTCCCCAAACAGCATTCAAGCGGTGACAAAGTAAGGCTCGCTGGCATATCAAAGCAGGGAGACCGGTATATTCGCCGCCTGCTTGTCATTGGTGCGACAGCTGTTATTCGCCACAATCGAAACAAGAAGAGCCCGACCGCGGTCTGGATCAATGGTCTGCTGGAAAAGAAACCTGTGAGACTGGTCTCTGTCGCATTGGCCAACAAGACCGCTCGCATCGCCTGGGTTCTTATGACCAGAGGACAGCGCTATAACCCCTTGCGAATCAGCGCCGCTTGAAGGCAAGGCACAGAAATTGGTAATGGCAGAAAGTGATGTGACATGATCAGCCAAAAACGAGGTTACACCGTGTGATTCAATGCGCCCCATGAGCGCGTCATCTTGATCAGGAACCTCGTTTGCGGATTTCCATCAGGGCCAGCGATCTATCAAATATCGCATCAACAGGCCGGACATATGAAAGCAACCGATCAAAACATCAAAAAATGTCTTGCCAATCCGGGGCGTCCACATATGAATCATTCCCGGTGTAGCAGCCGTTATTCTCCAATCGCCGGATAATCGACTGACGTTTCCTGGAATTGCTGCTGTTAGGTGACAACTTGGCTTTTGTACGTTTCAGTGAAACGAGGTTTGCCTGCATCTTTTTCAGGCTGCTGGCTATTCTCCGACATTGGTTGCTTCTACTTTTTCGGGTGCTCGCGCATCCATTTCGTCTTGCAGCCCTTTTTGCCTTGCCGATCTGCAGTTGCTGTTTGCGAATGGCATTTTCGTACTGTCTGTATTTCTTCGAGTTCGCATTCGAGGTCGTGCGACTTACGGACGCCAGCTGTAATTTAAGATCTCTGCACAATAGCGAGTTGCTTTGTGCGTTAACCGGTGTGGTGAACCAAGTACCGCCGATGAGGAATGCCAAAAAAAGGATTGGTGCAAACATAACGTTTGCACTGGATATTTGCCGGATTGCCAAATACCTGGTCAAAATCTCGCCTTTTCCCGAATCCACATCAAGAACCTCATAACCTGACGTGGTTAAAACATGATTGAAATGAACCTGCAATGAACCAATGGCTTTTTCACGGCAGGCGGCCGCAAATTCTGGTGATGAATTTTCTGTATCAGTCGTTAACGCTGTCTAATTGTATGGCCTGCACCGCAGCAAGCGCAGTCATGTTCAGCACACCCCTGGAGGTAACCGCCGGAGCCAATATGTGGGCAGGTCGGCGCGCACCCAGGATAATTGGGCCCACATGAAGCGCGTCCGTACTGGCTTTGACTGCGTTCATGGTAATGTTTGCGGCGTCAAGGTTTGGAAAAACCAGCAAATTCGCTTTGCCTTTCAGGCGGCTGTGCGGGAAAACCTTTTGACGAACTTCTTCGTCCAGGGCGGTGTCACTGTGCATTTCACCGTCCACTTCGAGACCAGGATCTGATTCGAACAGAATTTCAGCGGCCTCGCGCATGATTTTGGAGGTTGGCATGGGCCTTGAACCAAAATCCGAAGCCGATAAAAGCGCAGCCTTGGGTGTGATGCCGAAACGTTCGATTTCCTTTGCCGCTAGCCTGGTCATTTCAGCGATCTGTTCCGCGTCCGGATCTTCGGAAATATAGGTATCAGTCATGAACAGGGCACGTTTCTGGTCAATCAGCAGACTCATCGCATGTAGTGATCGTGCCTCCGGAATACGTCCGATGATCTGGTCGATGTACTGCATGTGTCTGAAGAAACGCCCCTCGAGGCCACATATTATGGCATCTGCATCGTCGCGGATCATGGCCAAGGCACCAATCGCAGTGGTACTGGAGCGAACGATGTTGCGGGCCGCGTCCGGTGTGATTCCGTTGCGTCCGGAAACCTGCAGCAGGGTATCCACATAATCGCGATATCGATCGTCGCGCTGCGGGTTGATAATTTCGAAATCCTCGTTTGGCTTGATGCTGAGGCCAAACTTTTTCAAACGGTGCTCGATAACATCCGGTCGGCCAATCAGTATAGGCTGGCAAATTCTGTCTTCCATTGCGATTTCTGCGGCTCGCAACACACGCTCATCCTCGCCATCAGCGAAAATTACACGTTTCCTGACAGAACAGGCTTTTTCGATGATCGGTTTCATCAGCAGGCCAGAGCGGAATACAAACCGGTTCAACCGATCATGATAAGCGTCAAAATCCTTGATTGGGCGGGTTGCTATTCCGCTTTCCATGGCAGCCTTGGCAACAGCAGGGGCGATACGCAGAATGAGGCGCTGATCAAACGGTGAGGGAATGAGATAGTCGGGTCCGAATGTGGGTGTGTTGCCGCTGTAGGCACCGGCTGCGGCTTCTGAGGGCTCCTCACGGGTCAAATCACCAATTGCCTCTACCGCAGCGATTTTCATGGCTTCGTTGATGGTGGTTGCGCCTACGTCCAACGCGCCGCGGAAAATGAAGGGAAAACACAGTACATTGTTGACCTGATTGGGATAATCGGACCGGCCTGTACAAATCATCGCATCCGGCCGCGCTTCGCGAGCCAGTTCGGGCATGATTTCCGGGGTCGGATTTGCCAGTGCCATTATGATCGGATTAGTGGCCATCTCCTTTAACATTTCGGGCTTCAAGACACCTGCTGCGGACAATCCGATGAATACATCCGCGCCTGGCATGATATCTTCCAGCTTCCGTTTATCGGTTTTTTGCGCATAAGCCTGCTTATAGCGATCCATGCTTTCGTTGCGTCCGTCCCATAACACGCCCTTGGAATCACTAACCCATATGTTTTCACGACTGGCCCCCATGGACACAAGCAGGTTGAGGCACGCGATTGAGGCCGCACCGGCACCGGAGGCGACGATTTTGACATCGGAGATGTTTTTGTCTGCGTGTTCAAGGCCGTTTCTGACACCAGCAGCGACAATGATGGCGGTTCCATGCTGATCGTCGTGAAAGACCGGAATTTTCATGCGTTCGCGTAATTGCTCCTCAATCAGGAAGCATTCTGGCGCTCTTATGTCTTCCAGGTTAACGCCGCCAAATGTAGGCTCAAGCGCTGCAACGACATCACAAAACTTGTCTACATTGGTTTCGCTGACTTCAATGTCGAAGACGTTTACATCGGCGAACTTTTTGAAAAGCACCGCCTTACCTTCCATGACAGGCTTGGAGGCGAGTGGGCCGATATTGCCAAGACCCAACACAGCAGTTCCATTCGAGATAACCGCAACCAGATTGGCCCGGCCAGTATAATCCGCTGCTGTATCGGGATCAGCCTCGATGTGCAGACAAGGTGCGGCGACACCCGGCGAGTAGGCCAGCGCCAGATCGCGTTGATTGCCGAGCGGTTTTGTTGCCGAAATTTCCATCTTACCCGGTTTCGGGTTCATGTGGTAGTGAAGGGCACCTTCTTCGAGTTCGTTAGCCGGTTTGTAGGATTTTGCTTTATCTGACATATTGGATTAATTAAACCTTTTATCTTATTGATAGTAAGTAATCTTGTTAAAACGCGTTCTGGTTCAACCCGCCATCCACCAGTATGTTTCTTCCGGTGATGTAGCCAGCATGTTGCGAACACAGGAATGCGCATAATGCACCGAATTCGTCGGCTGTTCCAAACCGTTTTGCGGGAATTGCCTGCATTTCCAAATTTGCACCTTCTTCATAAGATATCCCACGTTTTTCTGCAGCCATACGGATCCCACCAGTCAGACGATCCGTGTCCATCTTACCGGGCAATATTTGATTGATAGTAACGTTACTTCCGGCCACCGAGCGAGCTACACCCGCCAGGAATGAGGAGAGGCCAGCGCGTGCACCGGATGACAAATCCAGGCCTTCAATGGCAGTGTAAACCGACAAAGATGTTATGTTGACGATGCGGCCAAAACCGCGCTCTGCCATACCGTCGATAACCGTTTGTATGAGTTCGATCGGTGTCACCATGTTTTGCGTGACACCTTCCAGCATTGCCTCGCGATCAAGCTCGCGAAAGTCCCTGCGTGGAGGGCCTCCGTTATTGTTTATCAGGATGTCAGGCTTGGGGCAGGCTTCCAACAAAGCCGCCTGCCCATCCGGGGTTGATACATCGGTCAAAACGACCGTTGGTTCATGCCTTGCGTTTTTTGCAATTTCTTCTGCGGTTTTCTTGGTAGCATCCGGGTTGCGCCCATTTATCACAACGTAACAACCGGCTTCCGCAAGGTGCTTAGCGCAACCTTTGCCCAACCCCCGGCTCGAGGCGCAAACGATTGCATGTTTGTCAGTAATGCCTAGATCCATTCTGTGCCTCACTGGATATCCGGAAATTGCTTGTGGGTGCTATATTGCACTCCGCATACAGCCATTGAAGGTTGTTATTCCGAGCCCTCAGACGTTTCGACATTCGGAATCACCGCACGGCCGAAACACAATTACCAGATGGGTTTATCGCGTAAGGTTACAGATTTCCACAGCGAAATAGGAAATAGTCCTTCACAATTTTTCAGAAAAAAGAGTTAATCGGAACGGCGGACCTGAAATTTCTGCAAATCTATACGTGTCGGTAAAACATCTGTCGGACATCAATGCCTTCAGTCTTGAAACCGGCTTCGCAGTAATGCAGATAAAATTCCCACATCCGCTTGAACCTTTCATCGAAGCCGAGTGCTTTGATTTCAGTCCACTTGTCCCAAAACATCAGGCGCCACTCCTTCAGAGTTCGGGCATAATCCTGCGGAAAAATCCTTTCGTGAATAAGTTTGAGCTGTTCGGTGGCAGTTATCTGACTGAGAGCTGAGGGAGAAGGGAGCATTCCACCAGGAAAAATGTAGCGCTGAATAAAATCGGGCCGTTTTCGATAATCGTCGAAACTTTCGTCTTCAATCGTAATAATCTGCAAACCGGCAGTTCCTCCGGGCTTCAAACACTCGCGAATTTTACTGAAATAGACCGGCCAATACTGCTCCCCAACGGCCTCGAACATTTCTATCGATGCAATTTGATCATATTTGCCTTTTTCATCACGGTAGTCCTGGAAGCGAAACTCTGCTTTGTCCTGTAGGCCCGCTTTTTGTATACGCGCTCTTGCATAGTCCAGTTGTTCCTGAGAGATGGTAAGTCCGGTTATCTTTGCACCGATTTCCTTGGTTACAAATTCGGCGAAACCGCCCCATCCGCACCCAATTTCAAGGACGTGGCTGCGGTCCGTGATATTCATGTTTTTTGCCAGCGAGCGGTACTTGTCCCATTGTGCTCGCTCAAGCGAATTTGCACCGTCTTCATAAATGGCGGAAGAGTAAGTCATGCTTGGATCCAGCCAGAGGCTGTAGAACTCATTTCCAAGATCATAATGGGCAGCAATATTGCGTTTGGAACCCGAACGGTTATTACGGTTTAGCCAATGACGAACCTTCTCGATCAGATTTACTATCACACTCTGGTCTGCAATGTCCTTGTAGATAGATTTGTTAACGAGAAAAAACTCTAGTAGACGACTGACATCCGGACTGTCCCAATCACCATCCATATAACTTTCGGCAACACCTATTGTGCCAGAAAAGATTGTTTTTTTGGGCAAATTCCAGTTTTTCAATTCTATTCGGGCGTCTGGCCCCGGATCGCCGGAATCAAATCGATAGACACTGCCGTTTGGCAGTCGCACGGATATCCGACCGCTTTCAATATTAATCAAAAGGTCAAATACTTTTCTGGCAAGGAACGGAATAGTTCCACGTGCCTGTTGAAAGTTGCTACCGTTCACGATAATCGGATTGTTGAAATCAGTGGACGCAGACATCTCCCATACTCCGCAGGGCTTTCTTTTTGCAGAAAACCCTATTTTCTATTCCTAGGCTATCCTCATGTTAAACCAAGCTTTTGCCGCTTGCCAAGCAAAAGCTTTTCTGAACAGCACTTCTGCAAGAGAAGATCTTTCATGATGAGGTAAGCAGAATCCGGTCTCCCTCGCGTGCAATTGCGCAATTCGGCAGGCACTGCTGCATTTCTTTTTCGATTTTTTCCAAGTCAGAATCTGTCCGAAACGGCATATGGTGGAAGGCACGAAGGCCACCGGCCTTAGCCCTGGAACACAAACGCATGGCTTCCTCGAAAGTGGAATGACCATACCCCCGGAATTCCGGCAGTTCTTCATCTGTGAGGCTACAGTCGTAAACAAACAGATCAACCCCGTCGATAAGATCCAGAATCCCTTCATCCGGTTTGTCGGGGGTGTGTTCGGTATCGGTTACACAGGCGAACGAACAGCCCTTGTAGTCTATCCGATAGCCGGTCGCGCCACCAGGATGATTCAGGCCGGCTGTACGGACTTTGATGTCTTCTGAAAGATCGAAAGATTCGCCTGCTTCCACGTCATTGTATTCCACTTCAGCAGTAAAGACTTCAGGGCCAACCGGAAAATATGGCCGGCGCATCAAATTCTTTACGACGTCCTTCGTGTTCGTACTGCCGTCCAGCGTGCCGCAATACACATCGAGTTTTCTGTTGTCTTCAAAAAACGGCGCGAAAAACGGTATTCCTTCCACGTGATCATAGTGTGCGTGTGTCAGAAGGAGGTGGACCTTGTTCTGAGGCTGGTTAGTGATGATCGAACTGCCTAATTGGCGTATGCCTGTTCCGGCATCAAGGACAATGGTTTGGTCTCCGCAAGTTACTTCGGTGCAATTGGTGTTGCCGCCTGCCAACTGGAACTGCGGACCTGGAGCGGGCAGGGTGCCGCGCGTTCCCCAGAAGGTCACTTCCATGCCTGCATTATCCGTACTGCTACTCATTCATTCTCTCTTGTTACTCGGCCCAATGCACAGCTTACTGTTAATTCTAGCAGGTTTTTGCCGCGCTAAGTTCCCGGCGAGCCTCACCCAGTTCAGCAGTAGTTTTGCTCAATCTTGAAGCGAGTTCACGCATGACTTCTATTCCCAGCTCAGGAACCTGTGTAATCAGGCCAAGAAAGTGCTCCTTCTTGATCTTGAGGGTTTGTAATTCGCCGGTTGCCCTTACTGTAGCTGTCCTGGGCACGTCGCACAGAATGGAGATTTCGCCAATAAACTCGTTTTCTCCAAGATTTGCGACAACTACTTCACCGGCATCGGTCTCGACGATGACATCGGCGATTCCATCAACGATTACATAGGCTGCGTCTCCGATTTCGCCCTGTTTGAACAAATCCTGGCCGGCCTGATACACCTTCCGGTCTGAGGCAAATGCCAGAAGCTTCAGCTTTCCCGGATCGATCGCAGAAAACAACGGAATCTTTCTCAGCATTTCCACTTCTTGAGATAGCGTAGCCATTGTGTTTTATCTCCTAGCTCACCAGCGCTTTGTAATGCTGGCTTTCCTTGCTTATCTGGGCAGAACTTCCATCCTCGATGAGTTCACCGTCTTTAAACACCAGCGTGCGGTCGAACATTTCAGCGAAATCAACCTGCATTGGAGCCCAGATCACGCCCATACGATTGTTTGCATCGCCAGCTGAACGGCGGAAGACCATTTCAATCATCTCGCCCTGTTCTCTTGAACTCAGACTGTTCAGACCTTGTTTGACAATCAGAATATCAGGATTTTTGAGCAAGGCGCGTGCCAGATGCAATTTCTGCCGCTGTGTTTCGGAAAGTCTCTTTCCACCGGAACCAATATTGTAGGTCAATCCCATGCGGAAAACGTCGTCTGTAAGTTCCAGTTCATCCAGCAACTCGCGAATGGCCCCTGACACTCGCTCGTATCCTTCCGCAGCGGTACTGGACACCCTCCCGAGTAGCACATTGTCTTCTATGGTTGCTGCCCGATTATAAGTATTGGTTTCATAAAACGCGATCGGCATTACCGGCATTGAAGCGAGTTTTTCTCTCAGCGCTTTGCGGGACTGCAGTATTTTGTCCTTGAGTTCATCTGTTAGAAGCCCTAGCCGGTTCTGTTCTTCGATATATGAAAGCGACAGACGCATTACTAAGATCCGATGTTCCTCGGAAATTTCTGAAAGTGATTTTTCGCCGATTTTGGCCAGGATCTCCTTGTAAAGGGGGAGGTCTTCCGGATTCATGTAATTCAGTTGGTCAAAGAACGGGTTCTCTGGATCCAGATCCCCAAACAACTCCAATGTGGTTGAGGCAACTTCCTTGCCCATCTGGAAAAGCGGGTCGTGCAGGTTGCCGTCGTCAAGGATTTTGCGGATAATTTCATTGCCGGGCAGGGCATCGGGTTCAAATCCTTTTGATGTTGCCGTACCGAACAACAGGTTTTCACCTACGGATGACTGAGTGTTGTATGTGTCGGGGTCAAAGGGTTCAACAAATTCGTCAAATCCCAATTCCACCAGTCTGTCACGGAATATTTTTCTGGCCTCGAGAATGGCTTCTGCCAATTCGGGAAATTCCTCCGGATCCAGGGTTTCGCGAAGTCCCAGGGCACGGATGTCATCTTTCATTCCAACATCTGTCAGAACTTCTCTAAGCTTCACTATCAGTGATTCCCTGTCCTGTACGCCAGCACGCTGGTAGTCGATCCAGTCCGCGTCAAAGTCGAGGTGGAAATTTGCTGAGCGCCTGACTTCTGCTAACTCAAGTCCCCGGTTCGGTGACGGTGACATGGGTTCGGTATGCGGCTGGTTTTTCAGCACATAAGTCAGTGTGTCAAAAACGCTGCCCTGCGGAAAGAATGTGTTGCCGTCGATATACGAAATTCGCCTGCCGGTCAGATACTCTTGCTGCTCTGCCAATGGTACATCATCAAGAAGTACCTTGCCGCTTGTCGAAGGGGTGACCCGGGCCAGGACTTCCGTGAAAGCCAAGGCACCGCTGCCGAATCCGCCGATTACCGCGACCCGCTCCGATCTACCGATGTTGAGAGTGGCCGATTCAATCAATTTCGATCCGGTTTCATCTTCCACCACCAGCCGATTAATTTCATAGCCTTTGGAAATATTTGGAATTTCTGTTTCAGGAACCTGGTGCAGTTCTTGGGGTTGAAGTTCATCACCAGTGAACTGTTCAATGATTTGGGTATAACGAACTTCGACGGTTAGCCGTTTCTGATCATGGTCGATCAATCCCCTTACCGGTGCAGGTAAGTCTTTATATGCCACGATCACACCCAGCAACTGGCCGATATCCAGCGTGCCCCGGATCGCCAGGTAACCGCCAACTGCATAGAAGAAAAACGAGAGAAACTGGATCAGCAGGTTGTTGATGAATTTAACGCTGAACTTGCGCTGAAACAATTCAAAACGGATGAAAAACAAACGCCCGAGTATGTCGGTGATTTCAGCGCGTTCATAGTTTGTCGTATCGTTTGTATGAGCGTCCTGAATTCCCTCCACTACCTCTCCGAGACGGCCCGCAAGCTGTCGGGCTGCAATCTGCCTTTGCTTGCCCAGTTCAATGAGCCGCCTGCGTAGTATCGGGATAAGCCATGCCTGAAAGGCAATCACAATCATGGTGGCAATGCCCAGATACACGTTCTGGAGGAAAATAAACAACAACGCCACCAAAGCCTGGCCGCCGAGGAACAGTGGTTGTGTGAATGCATCGCCGATGAACTCGCCCATGGGCTCGACTTCATCTTTGATCATACTTGCAATTTCAGAGGCTCGGGTGCGGCGGAAGCGGGCAAGCGGATATCTCAAAACACGGTCAAACAGCTCGTAACGCAGACGTCGCAGGATGCGCTCACCCATGCGGCCCTTGTAGGTATTTATGTAAAGTTTGAACAAGCCGTTTGCTATCACAAGCGCCAGAAACGCTATAGACAGCGCCCAAAGAAATCCAATTCGCTCAAGCTCAAAACCCTCAAACAGCATAATGGGTTGACCAAACAAGGTTTCACCAAACGGCAGATGCATTTGCAGAAACGGGCTTGTGTCGCCGGGGTTGTCAAATCCGATACCCTGAATGGGTTCGTTCACCAATCGTTTTGGAAGTTCAAGGCTCAGGAAATAGGTCGGCATGGATGCCAGAATGACAACAACCATCCACAGCTGATCACTCCGGGAATGCTTCCAGACATATCCTAAGAGATTTCTCTCCATCCAATTCTTCTTGTTCTCTGCTTGCCACCAGGACCGGTAGCAGAAACAACCCCTTACGTTCAAGATAGCAACTAATTCACATTAGGAAAGGAGTTTTTGCCATAAATTTTCAATTCACCGCAATTCGCTTGAAGTTTCACGATCAGCGCACCATGTGCAATAATTCGAAAGCCCCGTGTAGCCAACAAAATTATTTGGGAATCTGCGGACGCGAATTGAACTAATTATTTTGGGAATGGCGATTAGTTATATTTTGTGTTTTCAACACTTTAGACCCCCCGTGCCATTCCGAAGTGCACCAGTGAAAACGGCAGCGTGATGAGCATTCTTCCTTGCGGGCGGGCCAGGCGATGGCGAGAATCTTGTAGAAGGAGATTCGCCTATGCCTCGCGGCTACCACCACCTGACCCAAGATGAACGTTGCCAGATTTGGGGGTTGAAGAAAAGCGGCCTCTCGCAGAGAGACATTGGGCGTGAGCTCGGACGCCATCACACGACAATCCGTCGAGAGATGCAGCGCAACAGCGGCGGCCGGGGCTACCGGTACAAACAGGCCCATAACAAGGCGACAGAGCGCCGCCACAGGGCGTCATCGGTGCCAAGGAAGATGACACCCGCCCTGTGGCAATTGGTCGAGGAGAAGTTGGCGGCTGGCTGGAGCCCAGAGCAAATTTCGGGTCGGTTTCGTCGGGAAGGCCAAGCCATGGTGGGGCGGATGCGGATCTACGAATACGTCCGCGCGGACCGCAGGGCCGGTGGCAGCCTTTACAAACGTCTGCGGCGGCGTGGGAAGAAACCGAATTGGCGCGGCGGCCGGCACGCCGGGCGAGGACGCATTCCCGGTCGTGTCGATATCAGTGAGCGGCCCGCGATCGTCGAACAGAAGTTGCGGATCGGTGACTGGGAGGTGGACACGATCGTTGGAGCGGGTCAAAGCGGCGCAGTGGTTTCGGCGGTGGACCGCGCCTCGAAGATGACCCGACTGGTACGGCTCGACAGGAAAACGGCCGAAGATGTCGGAGCTGCGCTCAGACGCCGGCTGGAGGCAGATCGGCACCTGGTTCACACGATCACTGCGGACAACGGTAAGGAATTCGCTGGCCACAGCAGCCTGTCCAAGGCGCTTGATGCCAAGTTCTATTTTGCCCGGCCCTACCACTCATGGGAGCGCGGGCTGAATGAACACACCAATGGACTGGTCCGCCAGTATTTGCCGAAAGGCACGGATTTCCGGTCTGTGACCGATGCCGAGGTCCAGGCGGTGGAGGATCTGCTCAACGCACGGCCGCGCAAGGCACTCGGCTTCCGGACGCCGGAGGAGGTGTTCAGAGATGCGCAGGCACCGCCATGACCGCTCTCAAACCTCTGGGAAGCGCACAGCGTGAAATCTCTCTTCGGCACAGTCTGTTCGAAGAGGCGATTGCGCTTGTGCGCAATTCTGCGGTAGGGGTATTGGTAACGGCAATTCAAGTCATCGCAGGCTCCGCCTGTCGAAATTTTTCACCGCCAGGCCCTTTTTTGCATTCGGGCTTGCGCCCTCATTTCAAAAAGGGCCTGGCGGTGGTGCACCTCGGAGCGGAAACGGCGGACCTAATTCGGGGGTTCCCAATGCATTTATGCAGGGTCCGCAAAATTCAGCATTCCCAACTTAATTATTAAGTGCCGGAAATCATTGAACATATTGCGGACCTATTGGTAAACCTATTGAATATCTGAAATTGATTGCGGACCCTATTGCGGACCCTTTGTTTTTTTGAGGTGTCGAGCTTTAATGCCAGCGGCAAAATATGGAAGTGCGGGCTGATGCATCTTTGATGCATATTCGACAAATTCTTCTTCACTCATTTTGTTGTTATCTACAAGTGCCTTTCTTTCGGCTTGAACGGCGCTGAGGCTCAATAAAAAGGTAGCACCTAAACTATCTCCTTTTTCCGCTAATTCTTCTTCATCTAAAAAGGCTAGTTCTTCTTCAGCATATTCACTCAAGACGGTAATTAAAGTCGAACGCCCAAGTATTTTAAAATTCCTGAAATTTTCGTCAGACAATAAATCTTGCATAGTAACAGTATTCTG
>CBDAPT010000005.1:0-253194 GCA_965198665.1 Rhizobiaceae bacterium
GGACCTGAGCGATGAGGACCTGCTTGGTGCCATCGAGACGGCCGGCATCGGGGCGCTCGTGAAGGCGCATCCGGACGGTCTGAACATGCAGTTGTCGGATGGTGGTGCTGGCCTTTCGGTGGGTCAGCGCCAGTCCGTCGGCCTGGCGCGTCTGCTGCTGATCGATGCCGGTACCGTGCTGCTCGACGAGCCGACCGCCAGCCTCGACAATGCGCTGGAAACGGAGATGATCGGCCGACTTCGCGATTGGGCGGCGCACCGCACGCTGATCGTTGCCACGCATCGCATGCCGATCGTGTCGCTGGCCGACAGGATCATCATTCTGGCCCGCGGCCGCGTGGTTGCCGACGGCCCGCGCGAGGCGGTTCTGGAGCGCATGAAGGCGAACCGGACAGCATCCGGGAATGTGGCCGGGAATGCGGCAGGCGAAAGAACCGGCCGAACGGCCGTTGAAGGGCCTGTTCGGCCCGCATCGTCGAAGGTTGCACTGGTGCCTGCGGCGCGGGACACGGCGGGAAAGCTTGCTGATGAAGGCTGATCTTGAAGAGCATGACCGCAAGGGCGCACGACGCGAGAGCGCAATCATCTGGTTGTGCGTCATCACGGCTGTGGCGGTGGTTGTGTGGATGAGTGTGGCCGAACTTGCGCGCGTTGTGCGTGCGCAGGGCCGCATCGTGACCGCAACCCGCACGCAGATTGTGCAGAACCTGGAAGGCGGTATTGTCGTGGCAATCGCCGTCGAGAAAGGTGATCGGGTCGATCAGGGCGAGGAACTGATGCGGCTTGATCCGACGCGCTTTGAAGCCAATGTGGCCGAGCTTGAACAGAAGATATCCGCGCTGGCGTTGCGCCGGGTGCGGCTTGAGGCCGAGGCGCAGGCAAAGGCTCAGCTTGTGCTGCCTGAAAGCCTCGCGCTCAAGCGCCCGGATCTCGCCTCCAGCGAGGCGCTTGTGTTCGAAACCCGCGCCAGGGCGCGACAGACAACCCTGGACCGGTTGAACCAGAGCATCGCATTGAGACGCGATGAGGTTGCGCTGCTTGAGCCGCGCGTCGAGACCCGGGCGGTCTCGGAGCTTCAGTTGCTCACTGCCCGTCTGGCGCTCTCTGAATTGATGACGCAGCGCGACCGGTTCGTCTCGGACCAGGATCGCGAGATTGCCTCGGAACTCTCCGAGGTGGTTGCCGAAATCGATGTGCTGTCATCAACACTGCGCTCCAAAAGGCACCAGTTGGAGCGCACGGTTGTGCGCGCCCCGGCAGCAGGCGTGGTACACCAGCTGTTCTTTGCAACACCGGGGGCCGTTGTCGGACCCGGTGAACCCATCCTCGAAATTGTTCCGGCCGAAGACCGTCTGCTGATCGAGGCGCGGGTGCAGCCGAAGGATATCGGCCATGTTACCCCCGGCATGCAGGCAACCATCAAGGTGACCGCCTATGACTTCAGTGTGCACGGTACGCTGAGCGGAAAGGTCGTGCAGGTCGGGGCCGATACCGTCGCGGACCCGGTGGACCCGAGGCTGCCGCACGCGTTTCTCGTTGACGTCGAGGTCGACCCAGCCTCCGAGGAACGCTGGCGGGCCGCCGGCCTCGAACTGCGCAACGGACTGCTCGTCAATGCCGAACTGCAGGCGCGGCGCACAAGGGTCATCGACTATGTCCTGCGGCCCGTGCTGCGGGCCAGGGAGGCGCTGGCGCAATTGTGAAGACAGATGGAACCTGAAACAGAGATTTCCCGCACTTTCAAGGGCGCGTTTGGGCGAGAAACGCAAAGACTTATGTAAGTCAACTGCGTGCACGAAACGACGCCGGAACTCACCACAGTCCACGGAAACCAAGCCTTCAACCTACATAAACCCGGAACTACCCACAAACTCAAAGACTTTTGTAAGTCCACAAACGGGAGACGGCGCAGCGTGGGCCTGTGCCCTCCGCCAGCCAGAACTGGACATTTGGGACGCGCACTCGGTGTTCTGAATATCGCAATGATCTCAATATCATGCGCTGGTGGGTTAAGCCGAGAGACGCGCCGTTGTCCGCCTGATCGGCTGCAATATAGCCGGAGTCTCTGTTTGCGATTCCGGCGATACGAGTTTGCCCAGATTGCCGCTTTCTCCAACGATGACGGTGATCACCAATCCATGACGTCTCGTAGCATTTATGGCGCTGGCATGTCAATGTTCAATTAAAACTGACCCTGTATTTCCATTTAAAACTGACCCACCGTTTTTGCACGCAAGCCCCCGGACGATCAGCTCTCCAATTGCAAGATCGTCCGGGGGCTTTTTCTGATCAGGATTGAGTTTTTTGTTTTTTGCTTTGAGCAAACCGGTATGATGCATTCCCGGTTTCTATAATGGTGCAATGATGGGTAATTCGGTCCAGCAGTGCGGTTGTCATCTTTGCATCTGCGAAGACCTGCGTCCATTCCCCGAACTCCAGGTTGGTTGTAATGATGACGCTTGTCTTCTCGTACAGTTTGCTGATCAGATGGAACAGTAGCGCTCCGCCGGACTTTGGGAACGGAATATAGCCGAGTTCATCAATAATGACGCAATCCAGTGCGCATAATTGCCGTACGATCCTTGCGGTATTTCCCTCTGCCTGTTCACTGATCAGCGCATTGATCAGGTCGACAGCATTGAAGAACCGAATTCTCTTGCCGTGATTAACAAGCGTTGTTCCAAGAGCAATGGCAATGTGGGATTTTCCAGTTCCCGTTCCACCAACCAGAATCAGATTATGTGCATCGGCAATAAACTGTCCGGAACACAAGGGTTCAATCTGTGTTCGGGTTACAGCCGCCGCATCATAATCGAAGGTGGCAAAGTCCTTGTGATGAGGGAAGTTTGCACTGCGCATTTGATACCGGACCGAACGCACCCTTCGTTCCACGGTCTCTGCCTCTATCAACTGCTTTATCGCCGTGGCCAGGTTTGGCGGCTGACGTGCACTTAGCAAGTCCTGTGCGCAAGAGGCCATTCCATGCAATCTCAACCCCGCCAGCTGTTCAATGAGGCCGTTCATGCCGTCACCTCATACAGAGCTTCATAACGCTTGCAGTCGGCTTGCGGGACAGTTGAGATCAGAGGATAATTGCCGGTTTCGCTCAATGGCGTAATTTCCGGTTCTTGCAATTGATTAATCAGATTGATGATGGCAGGAAGACGCAAGGTATTTTGCTTGACAGCCAGCTTACAGGCCTGCTCGATCACCTCTGTTCCATGCTTGTGTGCCAGCAGCAGAAGATCGACAAAATACCGGTCCCCTCCCTTGTCCTGCATGTAGTGATCCCGGATCGTCATCATAACATTTGGCAATTGCCAATCCACGAAAGGGGCGCCATTTCTTAAGGCACCGGGTTTGCGATCCAGCAATGGCACATAGTGCCAGGGCTCAAAGTAACTGATATTGCGGGTAAAACGACGTTTGTGCCCGGCAATTACTTCATGATCCGCAACAAGAACTATTCGCCCGGCATAGGCTCGCAGCGAGACTTGTTGCCCGGCAAACTGACAAGGCACGCTGTAACGATTGTTATCATACTGAACCAGACAGGTGGAACGCACCCGCACACTCTTTTCGATGTACCCGTCAAAGGGTTGGCCGAGAGGGCGAAGCGCGGCAACCTCTTCTGCAAAAACCGCATCAATTGTGCGATCCTGCATCCCGGGATGCGCACGTTCGCCAAGTTCTTGACAACGCCGCTCCAGATGTTCATTCAAGCTATCAAGGTCATCAAAGGAAAGCTTGGGCGTAAACACCTCTGCTCGTATGAACCCGACCTGGTTCTCAACCTGGCCCTTCTCCCAGCCAGATGCCGGCGTACAGGCGACCGGCTCCATAACGTAATGGTTCATACAGGCAAGGAAACGTGCATGGAACATTCGTTCCTTCGAACGCGATACATAGGTGACCATAGTCTTGGGATTGTCGATGATGACACGGCGGGGAACTCCCCCGTAAAAGGCCAACGCACGCACAAAAGCATCAAGTACCATCTCCTGCACTTCGCTGGGATAGGCGTATACAAACGGCTTGCGGCTGTGGCAAAGCCGGAAGTGGGCAATCTTCACTTTCTGGGGTACTCCGCCCAGAACAACGTGTTCCTCACTCCAGTCAAACTGAACCGCATCACCTGCCGCAAACTGCAGGGGAACAAATGCTCCTCTGGACCCCGAACTCGAATGCTTCAACTCGCGGATAAGTCGCTGGGTCGTTGAATAAGACCCTTTATAGCCTTCCCCAACCAGTTCCTCGTAAAGCTTCTTGCCTGTGCGACGCTCCCGGCGCGGCAGCTTCAGATCATGCTCCCAGCGTGACCGAAGCTTGTCTGCATGCTTCCCAAGCAATTTATGCAAGGGTGCAGGAGTGTGGCGCTGATAACGAGGCTCCCCATCATCCTTCAAATACTTCCTGATCGTATTGCGCGAAACTCCCGTCTCACGACTTACCTGTCGAATGCTCTTTTCACCGCGCAATATCCAGCAACGGACCTTCAAAACCGTTTCCATTTGTAACACCTGTCTCTTCCTCGCGCTTAAAACGCGAAACCTAAAACAGGCGGGTCAATTTTACTTGAAAATTACCCACCCAAGTGGGTCAAATTTGCATGGAAATTCACACCGGTAGCCCCGGCCGCCGCTGTTGCGCTGCATCTCTCGACGGATTGTCGTGTGATGGCGTCCGAGCTCACGCCCAATGTCTCTCTGCGAGAGGCCGCTTTTCTTCAACCCCCAAATCTGGCAACGTTCATCTTGGGTCAGGTGGTGGTAGCCGCGAGGCATAGGCGAATCTCCTTCTACAAGATTCTCGCCATCGCCTGGCCCGCCCGCAAGGAAGAATGCTCATCACGCTGCCGTTTTCACTGGTGCACTTCGGAATGGCACGGGGGCTATAAAGACTGGCTTCGAAAACGGGTTGATGAACAAAAGGACATTACAATCCGTAAGCTTTGTGCGGAGCTGAACGAAAAATTCAACCTCAATGTCCATCATTCGCCTGTCTGGCATGTTGTGCGCAGTTTCGGGTTGTCGCATAAAAAAAGACTATTTATGCCAAGGAGCAACACCGCATCGACGTGAAAAAAGACCGCGAACTCTGGAAGACAAGGCGTGTTCCGTTTTTGAATCGGTCGATTGAAAAACTTGTCTTCATTGATGAGACGTCCACAAACACCAAAATGGCCAAGCAAACTGGATGGGCCCCAACAGGAGAGCGCCTCATAGATTTTGTCCCTCATGGCCACTGGAAGAAGCAGACACTTATCGCAGGCCTGCGCAGTCATGGACTGGTTGCGCCCTGGGTTATTGACCGGGCCATGACCAAAGAAATCTTTGAGATTTATGTTGAGACACAGTTGGCGCCAGAACTGGAAAAGAGAGATGTCGTAATCCTTGACCACCTAGCCGCTCACAAGAGCGAAAAAGCCGAGCAGATCTTGCGAGATATCGGCGCATGGTTTTTGTTCCTGCCGAAATATTCCCCAGATCTCAATGCCATTGAAATGGCCTTTTCGAAGCTCAAGGCTCATCTGAGGAAGGCAGGCGCCAGAACCTTCGATGATGTCTGGAAGGCAATCGGAGAGGTCTGCCATATGTTCACGCCAATGGAGTGCCGGAATTTCTTCAGGGCAGTCGGCTGTGAATTCACGTGATGCGAACACGCTCTAAGAATGTGTCCGCTGCTGAAACAGGCGTGCCAATGCTGAATGCTTCTTCGCCGTTTAAATTATCTGCCTTCATTTGGCTTTGAAAAGCTGGATCATAGGATTTTTCAACGTAAAAAGCCACACAATATTTGGAATGGCGGATGCATGTCGAAAATCGCAGCGACAGGCAAGCAACCGATATTCAGTCAGGTGGATGCGTCTTTATTGCTGCTTTTCAAGGTTCTACTTGATAGAGCAACCTTCCTCTGCTAATGCCATGCACCAGATTTGATGGATTGCTGTCCGGCGGGTGATTTTGCCAGGGCCAGTCATCATAAAAATTCCAAACGCACAGGCTCCTGTTCAGCAGTTTGCTGCTGGATCGGGGCTGTGGATTGAATGCGCAGGTTTAACGATGCAAGTTACAGAAACAGTAAACGAAGGTCTGAAACGCGAACTAAAAATTGTAGTTAGCAAGGACGATATGGCAGCTCAGGTTGACGAACGTCTGGAGCAGATGAAATCTCAGGTTCGCCTTAACGGATTTCGCCAGGGCAAGGTCCCAATGGCTCATCTCAAAAAGATGTATGGCAAACAAGCCATGGCTGAAATCGTAAACGAGTATATTTCCAAAAGAACCGGCGAAGTTCTCAAGGTGCGTGAGGAAAAGGCTGCGCAACAGCCCGAAATCTCCATGACCGAAGATGAGAAGGAAGCGGACGAAATCCTGACTGGCAAGAAAGACTTTGAGTTTTCTATGTCCTATGAGGTGATTCTCGAGATTAACGTTCCGGAACTTGAAAAGATCAAGGTCGAACGTCCGGTTGCAGAAATTTCCGATTCCGATGTTGATGAGCGCATTGAGCAAATCGGTGAGAGTGCCCGACCTTATGAGGAAAAAAAGGGCAAAGCGGCCGACAAGGATCGCGTGACGATGAACTACCTTGGTAAAATCGACGGCGAGCCATTTGAAGGCGGTGCTTACAATGACGCAAAACTGGTGATTGGCTCAGGGACATTCATTCCCGGTTTTGAAGAACAGCTCAAAGGTGTGAAATCGGGCGATGAAACTGTCGTAAAGGTAACGTTCCCTGAAGAATATGGCGCTGCCCATCTTGCCGGCAAAGATGCTGAGTTCGAAGTTTCCGTTTCGTTGATCGAAAAACCGGGCAAACTGGAAATAAACGACGAATTCGCAACCAAACTCGGTGTGGAAAATGTCGAAAAGCTGCGCGAGGCCGTCAAAGGGCAAATGCAGGGGCAAAATGACTCCTTCAGCCGGGCTAAAGTAAAGCGACAAATCCTGGACCAGCTTGACGAAAATACCAAAATGGAACTTCCAACAAAAATGGTTGAGCAGGAATTCAGCAATATATGGGGCCAGGTTACCCAGGAGCTTGAAGCTGCCGGCAAGACATTCGAAGATGAGGACACCACCGAGGAAAAAGCCCGCGACGAATACCAAACTCTTGCTGAGCGCCGGGTTAGATTAGGTCTCGTCCTTGCGAATATTGGTGAGACCGCTGATGTTCAGGTGAGCGAAGAGGAAATGCAGGCTGCCGTTTACCAGCAAATCCAACAATATCCCGGCCAGGAAGAGCAGGTTCTCAGCTACTTCCGGGAAAATCCTGATGCGATTGCCGGGCTACGTGCTCCACTCTACGAAGACAAAGTCATCGACTTCATTGTGGAGAAGGCTGATATCACAGACAAAGAAGTCTCCAAGGAAGAGTTGATGAAAGAAGAGGATTAGGCGAACTGTGCGGTTGCAGTGCGGGATTGTTGTACCTCAATATACCATCATTCTTCACCCGAATGTTAATTCATCCGGGTGCCTTTGTTAAAAGGCCCGGACATTTGGTACGCGTTTTCGTTAATGAAAACAGAATTTCCAACAAATGACATAGCGGTTATTGTGGGGCTTGAAATGCACAGCTTTCAGGTTATTTTCGATTGAGTAGAGTTTGTTAAGCCTCAAGAAACCCGAACCTTCTATCCTTGAGGCTCTTTTCCTTGGCTTTGCCATCCCGTAAGTTTCACGAAATCAAGAGATTCGCTTGAAAGGCGCATGTTTATGAAAGATCCGGTCGATACCTATATGAACCTTGTTCCCATGGTGGTGGAACAATCCAATCGCGGTGAGCGAGCTTATGACATTTTTTCCCGCCTGCTTAAGGAGCGGGTGATTTTCATTACCGGTCCTATCGAAGATCAGATGGCGACACTTGTATGCGCGCAATTGCTGTATCTGGAGGCTGAGAATCCCAAAAAGGAAATCAATCTTTACATCAATTCCCCAGGTGGGGTGGTAACCTCTGGCATGGGAATCTACGACACGATGCAGTTCATAAAGCCTGCAGTTTCAACACTTTGTATTGGCCAGGCCGCTTCCATGGGCTCCCTGCTGCTTTGTGCCGGAAACAAAGATATGCGCTTTGCACTACCTAACGCCAGAATAATGGTTCACCAGCCATCCGGAGGATTCCAGGGACAGGCTTCCGACATTCAGCGGCATGCAGAAGACATCATGAAGATGAAAAAGCGCCTTAATGAAGTCTATGTCAAACATACCGGGCAGGATTATGAAACAATCGAAAAAACCCTGGATCGGGATCACTTCATGACCGCTGAAGAAACTCGTGAATTTGGCCTGATTGACAAGGTTATCGAACAGCGTGAATCAGAAGAGTAAAGGCAATTTTAAGCACTTTGGTTGATACACCGACTTGTTAAGCCTATGTGAATGTTTTGTGACGTATGCTGTGTTGCGGCAAATTTGTCCTTGCGTCATTACACGCTGATGGTCCAAGTTGGGGTGTAATTTTCGCATCTGAATGATGTGGTATAAGGAAAATAAATGAGCAAGATTTCCAGTTCAGGCGATTCTAAGAACACACTGTACTGTTCGTTCTGCGGAAAAAGCCAACACGAAGTGCGTAAGTTGATCGCCGGTCCCACCGTTTTCATCTGCGATGAATGCGTTGAATTGTGCATGGATATCATCCGTGAAGAGAACAAATCTTCCATGGTCAAATCCGGGGAGGGAATTCCTACGCCCCAGGAAATATTGGAAGTTCTCGATGATTATGTGATCGGTCAGGCTCATGCCAAGCGGGTACTTTCAGTGGCTGTCCATAACCACTACAAGCGCCTGAACCATGCCACGAAAAATCAGGATGTTGAACTAGCGAAGTCCAATATCATGCTGATTGGCCCGACCGGTTGCGGCAAAACCCTGCTCGCACAAACGCTGGCGAGGATTTTGGATGTGCCGTTTACCATGGCTGATGCAACAACCCTTACAGAGGCCGGTTACGTTGGTGAGGATGTCGAAAACATTATTTTGAAGTTGCTACAGGCTTCAGATTACAATGTTGAGCGTGCTCAGCGTGGTATTGTCTATATAGACGAAGTCGACAAGATTTCCCGCAAATCAGATAATCCTTCCATCACCCGGGATGTGTCGGGCGAGGGCGTGCAACAAGCGCTGCTGAAGATTATGGAGGGCACGGTTGCCTCCGTTCCACCCCAGGGTGGTCGCAAACATCCACAGCAAGAATTCCTGCAGGTTGACACGACCAACATGCTTTTTGTCTGCGGTGGCGCCTTTGCGGGGCTGGAGAAAATCATTTCGAAGCGTGGCCAAAAAACATCAATCGGTTTTGCCGCGCATGTTGAGAGTCCGGATGATCGCCAAACCGGCGAGGTTCTGCGTGGCGTCGAGCCCGAAGATTTGCAGCGTTTTGGTCTTATTCCAGAATTTATCGGCAGGGTTCCGGTTCTTGCTACACTGGAAGACCTGGACGAGGACGCCCTCGTGCAAATCCTGACAGAACCAAAAAATGCCCTGGTAAAACAGTATCAGCGTCTGTTTGAACTTGAAGAAGTCAAGCTGAGTTTCCACGAAGATGCGCTGAAGGCGGTGGCAAAGCGGGCCATAACCCGGAAAACCGGGGCCAGAGGCTTGCGTTCTATCCTTGAGGGAATTCTTCTCGATACCATGTTCGAATTGCCGGCACTGGAAGGTGTTGAGGAAGTCGTCATTTCCGAAGAAGTGGTCGAAGGTAATGCTCGACCATTGTACATCTATTCCGACAAGGAAACCGAAAAAGAAGCCAGTGCATAACTGACTGGTGAATATCAAATGCAGATGCCGTCCCATGGGGCGGCATTGTTTGTTTCCACCGCCATTTTTTGATACCCGGTGTCCCGAATTTTGGCAACTTTCGGACCAGCAAATCTAATTATGTGAAGTGTTTGGGATCCGAGACGATATTCGTGTATTTTGGCCTTGAACCAAACGGGTGTTTACCCCAAATAGATTGGTGAAAACCCCTCCCGCGAAACAGGAAAGTGTTTCGTTTCCACTTGATGAACATTGAATTAGGTATAATTCCCAATTCCGGTGTTCCTTGGGGAAATTGGGGGGTAAAATACAGATTCGTGAGGATAGGTTTCTCACCGATAAGGAAAAAGCCATGAGCAATGACATAACCGACGAAATCGAATTCGGGTCAGGCGACATTCTCCCACTGTTGCCGCTTCGTGATATTGTGGTTTTCCCACACATGATTGTGCCACTTTTTGTGGGACGGGAAAAATCCATTGCCGCACTTGAGGAGGTAATGAATTCCGATCGCCAGATACTGTTGTTCACACAAAAGAATGCAAGTGATGACGATCCCAGCCCCGAATCCCTGTATGACATCGGCACCTTGGCATCGGTCCTTCAATTATTGAAATTGCCTGATGGCACGGTGAAAGTTCTGGTCGAGGGTGTCTCAAGGGCACGGGTCCGCAAGTTTACACCCCGCGAAGAATATTTCGAAGCTATTGCCGACATCATTGAAGATCAGGATGACGATCCGGTCGAAGTGGAGGCCCTAGCCCGTTCTGTCGTAGGTGATTTTGAGAATTATGTGAAACTCAACAAAAAAGTTTCTCCCGAAGTTGTAAGCTCAGTCACCCAAATCGATGAATACTCCAAACTGGCTGACACGATTGCATCTCATCTTGCCATCAAGATTTCTGAGAAACAGGAAATTCTGTCCATTTTCAGCGTCAAGGAACGACTGGAACATGTAATCGGTCTCATGGAAAGCGAAGTTTCCGTATTGCAAGTCGAGAAGCGTATACGTGGTCGGGTCAAGCGTCAGATGGAAAAAACCCAGCGCGAATACTACCTCAATGAGCAGATGAAGGCGATTCAGAAGGAATTGGGAGAAGGAGAGGACGGCAAGGACGATCTGCAGGAAATTGAGGAGCGGATCAGCAAGACCAAACTCTCCAAGGAAGCCAAAGAAAAAGCAGAAGCCGAATTCAAGAAGCTGAAGCAGATGAGCCCGATGTCTGCCGAAGCGACAGTTGTGCGAAATTATCTCGATTGGCTACTCGGTATCCCTTGGGGCAAACGCTCTGCGATTAAAACCGATTTGAACAAGGCTGAAGAAATTCTTGATATTTATCATTATGGCCTGGAGAAAGTCAAAGAACGTATCATTGAATATCTTGCCGTCCAGACCCGTGCCAAAAAGATCAAGGGGCCGATTTTATGCCTGGTTGGTCCTCCCGGCGTGGGTAAGACTTCGTTGGGGAAATCCATAGCCAAGGCTACCGGCCGCGAGTTCGTACGAATGGCGTTGGGCGGTGTGCGTGACGAGGCAGAAATTCGGGGCCATCGCCGAACCTATATAGGTTCCATGCCTGGTAAAGTGATCCAGTCCATGAAGAAGGCCAAGAAGTCAAATCCGTTGTTCCTGCTGGATGAAATCGACAAAATGGGAATGGATTTCCGTGGTGATCCGTCGTCGGCGCTTTTGGAAGTGCTGGATCCCGAGCAAAATAATACATTTGCCGATCACTATCTGGAGGTGGATTACGATCTGTCCAATGTCATGTTCATAACGACAGCCAACACTTTGAACATCCCAGGACCGCTGATGGATCGTATGGAAATAATCCGAATTGCCGGTTATACCGAGGATGAAAAGCTTGAAATCGCGAAGCGGCATCTGTTGCCGAAGGCGATTAAGGATCATGCACTTCAGCCGAAGGAATTCGGTGTCAGTGATGATGCCATTCGTGACGTGATCCGTACTTATACACGCGAAGCCGGAGTGCGTAATTTGGAGCGTGAGCTCTCAAAACTTGCGCGCAAAGCGGTTACGGAAATCATGAAGGGCAATCGCAAGTCGATAAAAGTGACGCCAAAGAACATTGATGAGTTTCTGGGTGTTCCCAAGTTTCGACATGGTGAGGCAGAGAAAGACGATCAGGTTGGAGTGGTCACCGGCCTGGCATGGACCGAAGTTGGCGGCGAATTGCTGACAATTGAAGGCGTCTCGATGTCTGGCAAGGGTAAAATGACCGTAACCGGCAACTTGAAGGATGTTATGAAAGAATCAATTTCCGCTGCTGCATCCTATGTTCGCTCCCGTGCAACAGATTTTGGCATTGAGCCACCTACTTTTGATCGGTTGGATATTCACGTCCATGTGCCGGAAGGTGCGACACCCAAAGACGGCCCGTCTGCCGGGGTAGCCATGGTTACGTCGATTGTTTCCGTGATGACCAATATTCCGATCCGCGCAAACGTTGCAATGACCGGAGAAATAACGCTTCGCGGAAGAGTGCTTCCGATCGGTGGTCTAAAGGAAAAACTTCTTGCTGCACTGCGTGGTGGCATCACGAAGGTCCTGATCCCGGAGGAAAATGCCAAGGACTTGGTGGACATTCCGGACAACGTCAAGAATGCGTTGGAAATTATTCCGGTGTCCATTATGGACGAGGTGCTTGAACATGCACTTGTCAGAAAACCAGAAGCTATCGAATGGAGTGTGGAAGATGCCGAGCGGGCACATGCCAAGGCGGCAGCTGGGCACAAGCGGGAAGAAACCGCCAACGTCGCGCATTGATCGAGCCCATCCAAACTACAAATTTCATGCCAAAAGAGCCCGAATCAATCCGGGCTCTTTTTTTGCGTTTAATCACGGAAAATTGTCTCCGAAGCAGCCTGGGGTACAGAAATTGTGCGAAGTTCCTACCAAAACCGGCTGAAATCAGCCATTTTCAGCCATTCTTTTGTTGTATTCAGGGTTGTGAAATAGGAAAATCACAACACAGTTATTGAGTCGCATATTTATATAATGGAAGGATGCAACATGAATAAGAATGAATTGATTTCTGCGGTAGCGGATCAGTGCAGCATGACAAAGGCGCAAGCTGGCGAAGCGGTTGATGCGGTATTGGATACAGTTACCAGTGCATTGAAATCGGGCGACGATGTAAGAATACTCGGATTCGGAAATTTTGCGGTTGCAAACCGGAAGGCAACGACTGCTCGCAACCCGAGAACTGGCGAAACAATCAATGTTCCTGCATCCAAGGCACCGAAGTTTAAGGCCGGCAAAGCGCTAAAAGATGCGGTAAAAACATAATACTCGCAAGCGAAGTTCAAGAATGAAGCCCGCATTATATGCGGGCTTTTTTTGTTCTTCACCAGAAATTGACGAAGCCGGAATTCCAGATTTTTATTCGTAATTCACAGCCTCCGATTTGTATCGAATGCCCTTCAATGTGAACCAGGCATTGCAAAACACTGACATATGCGCCGGGTTGGACGGATTTTGCATTAGATAGATTGTATTTGATCCGGTGCAAAACCGGCCAATACGCCTTTTTTCTAACATTAGAGCGTGTTTGTGTCGAGTAGATTCAGTTTCTTTCCGTGCGCGAATATGATTCTGATTGGGGTGACCTGATTCGGTTCGAAGCCAAGGATTTTCAATGCCCAAGCCCCATCCGATTGAATTGCGTAAACGTGTTGTAGCTCATGTAGAAGAAGGCCACACTCATCGTGGAACGGCTGCCCATTTCAAAGTCTCCGTCAAATTTGTGAATGATATGGTGAAGTTGAAACGTGAAACTGGCTCGCTTGCTCCAAAACATAACCCGGGAAAAACAGGCCATGGCAAGCTTTCACCCTATAAAGACTGGCTTCGAAAACGGGTTGATGAACAAAAGGACATTACAATCCGTAAGCTTTGTGCGGAGCTGAACGAAAAATTCAACCTCAATGTCCATCATTCGCCTGTCTGGCATGTTGTGCGCAGTTTCGGGTTGTCGCATAAAAAAAGACTATTTATGCCAAGGAGCAACACCGCATCGACGTGAAAAAAGACCGCGAACTCTGGAAGACAAGGCGTGTTCCGTTTTTGAATCGGTCGATTGAAAAACTTGTCTTCATTGATGAGACGTCCACAAACACCAAAATGGCCAAGCAAACTGGATGGGCCCCAACAGGAGAGCGCCTCATAGATTTTGTCCCTCATGGCCACTGGAAGAAGCAGACACTTATCGCAGGCCTGCGCAGTCATGGACTGGTTGCGCCCTGGGTTATTGACCGGGCCATGACCAAAGAAATCTTTGAGATTTATGTTGAGACACAGTTGGCGCCAGAACTGGAAAAGAGAGATGTCGTAATCCTTGACCACCTAGCCGCTCACAAGAGCGAAAAAGCCGAGCAGATCTTGCGAGATATCGGCGCATGGTTTTTGTTCCTGCCGAAATATTCCCCAGATCTCAATGCCATTGAAATGGCCTTTTCGAAGCTCAAGGCTCATCTGAGGAAGGCAGGCGCCAGAACCTTCGATGATGTCTGGAAGGCAATCGGAGAGGTCTGCCATATGTTCACGCCAATGGAGTGCCGGAATTTCTTCAGGGCAGTCGGCTGTGAATTCACGTGATGCGAACACGCTCTATGAGGCGAAAAGGGACTTGTGCGGTGTTGTTCCTGTGATAGAAACGTCGAACCGGACAGGGTTCCCGGCAGGAATTGTAGGTCAGTCAGTGATTGGCCGCCCGTGCATTAAGGTAAGTCGCGGGCAGAAGCTTTCCCAATTTTTCATCACACTATATACAAGATGTTGCCGATTAAGTTTGGAGAAAGACATGGCAGTCAAGTCAGATATCGAAATCGCCCGTGAGGCAATAAAAAAACCGATTCAAGAAATTGGCGACAAGCTGGGGATACCGTCAGAAGACTTGCTGCCTTTTGGTCATGACAAGGCCAAGGTTTCGGAAAAATTCATAAAGTCCGTCCAAGGAAACCAGGACGGTAAGCTAATCCTTGTTACGGCCATTAATCCGACACCTGCAGGTGAAGGTAAAACGACAACTACTGTTGGATTGAGTGATGGCCTTAATGCGATTGGCAAAAAAGCCGCAATCTGCATCCGCGAAGCTTCTCTTGGGCCATGTTTCGGAATGAAAGGTGGCGCTGCAGGTGGGGGTTATGCGCAAGTTGTGCCGATGGAAGAGATGAACCTTCATTTCACCGGTGATTTTCACGCAATCACATCAGCTCACAACCTGCTGTCGGCAATGATCGACAACCACATTTACTGGGGCAATGAGTTGGAGATTGATACCCGTCGCGTTGTTTGGCGTCGGGTTATGGACATGAACGATCGCGCTCTTCGTCAGATCACCGCATCTCTTGGTGGCATCGCCAATGGTTTTCCACGAGAAGCAGGGTTCGATATTACGGTTGCGTCTGAGGTTATGGCTATCTTGTGCCTAGCAACCGATCTGGACGACCTGAAAGAACGTCTCGGTAGTATTATAGTCGCATACCGTCGGGATCGTTCACCGGTCTATGCCCGCGACATCAAAGCGGATGGCGCGATGACCGTTCTGCTGCAGCAGGCCATGCAGCCAAACCTAGTGCAGACTCTGGAAAACAACCCTGCATTTGTTCACGGTGGACCGTTCGCGAATATCGCTCACGGATGTAATTCAGTTGTCGCGACAAAAACCGCTCTCAAACTTGCCGACTATGTCGTGACAGAGGCAGGGTTTGGAGCTGACCTGGGCGCTGAGAAGTTTCTCAACATCAAATGCCGCAAAGCCGGCATTGCTCCGGAGGCTGTTGTTATCGTTGCAACCGTACGTGCGATGAAAATGAATGGCGGCGTCGCCAAGGCTGATCTGAATGCCGAAAATGTAGACGCAGTGAAAAACGGCTGCTCAAACCTTGGTCGCCACATCGAAAACATCAAGCAGTTTGGTGTGCCTGCGGTAGTCGCGATCAACCATTTTATCACCGACACGGATGCAGAAGTGGAAGCGGTGAAGGAATATGTTGCAACGCAGGGCGCGGAAGCTGTGCTTTGCAAGCACTGGGCACACGGCTCTGAGGGCACAAAAGACCTTGCAAACAAGGTTGTGGAGATGATTGACGGTGGTGCGGCGCAATACGCTCCTTTGTATCCCGATGAAATGCCACTGTTCGAAAAAATTGAAACAATCGCAAAACGGATTTATCGAGCTGATGAAGTCCTCGCGGACAAGAAAATCCGGGATCAGTTGAAGCAATGGGAAGACCAGGGTTATGCAAATCTACCGGTCTGCATGGCCAAGACGCAATATTCCTTCTCCACTGATCCGAATTTGCGTGGCGCGCCAACTGGTCACTCGTTGCCGATTCGTGAGGTTCGCCTTTCTGCGGGCGCCGGATTTGTTGTGGTTATCTGCGGTGAGATCATGACAATGCCTGGCTTGCCGAAAGTCCCGTCTGCAGAAGCGATTATGCTTGACGATAACGGTGACGTTCAAGGCCTGTTCTAATCAGGCCTTGACCAGGAGCAAGATCATGAATCAGCACTTCGATCCCAAGCGCGGTGGAAAAGGTGGAAGAAAATCCCACCGCACCAAGGGTCGTCAACTTGACGAAGATGCGTTTGGCGAAGTCGAAGCGCTTCTCGGGGCTGCGTCCCGCAGCAGAGATTTGCTGATTGAGCATCTGCATAAAATTCAGGACCATTTTGGATGCCTTGAAGCACGGCACATGCGTGCACTTGCAGAGACTATGAAAATTGCTCAGGCCGAGGTTTATGAGGTTGCTTCCTTCTATGATCATTTTGACATTGTAAAAGAGGGAGATGCGAAACCGGCACCGGTAACAATCCGGGTTTGTGATTCTCTTTCCTGCATGATGGCAGGAGCAGAAACACTGATCAGCGAATTGGAAAACGGATCTGATCCGGAGAAGATACGGGTTATGCGCGCACCCTGTATGGGGGGATGTGACGTCGCGCCGGCTGCCCGTGTCGGGGACCGGGAGGTTGGTAACACCAGTGTCGAGGAACTGTTGTCACTGGCTGCGTCTGGAGAAACAAACAAGGAAATTCAGGCTGTTATCCCCAAATATGCCGACCTGAAATCCTACCAGGCTGATGGCGGGTACGAGATCTGGAACAAAGTTCGTGCTGGTGGCTATGAATTTGATTCCATTCTGGAAACCCTGAAAGAATCCAGCCTTCGCGGACTTGGTGGAGCTGGATTTCCCTCCCATATGAAATGGAAATTTGTTCGCGGTTATGACGGGCCGCGCCTGATGACCATCAATGGCGATGAGGGTGAGCCCGGAACGTTTAAGGATCGATATTATCTGGAACGTGATCCGCATCGCATGTTCGAGGGAGCCTTGATTGCAGCACATTTTGTCGAGGCGGAACGCATCTATGTCTATATGCGCGATGAATACCCGGTTGTGTTGGAGATTCTTCGGCGCGAAATTGCTGCACTTGAAGATGCAGGCATTAGTAAGCCCGGATTTATCGAGCTGCGTCGCGGGGCAGGTGCATATATCTGCGGAGAAGAGTCCGCAATGATCGAATCGATTGAAGGCAAGCGCGGTATGCCTAGGCATCGTCCTCCTTACATCGCGGAAGTCGGTGTATTTGGTCGTCCAACCCTCAACCACAATGTGGAAACCCTATGGTGGATTCGTGACATTCTCGAAAATGGCCCGCAATGGTTTGCTGATCAGGGCAGGGAAGGCCATCCCGGTCCAAGATCATGGTCTGTATCCGGTCGTGTCAAGAATCCCGGAGTAAAACTGGCCCCGGCCGGTGTTACCATCCAGGAACTCATCGATGATTATTGTGGTGGGATGGAAGATGGACACACCTTTAAGGCGTATTACCCTGGCGGGGCTTCAGGAGGAGTTTTGCCGGCTGAGATGAACGACATTCCGCTTGATTTCGGCGGCAGGCTCGCAGAACTGGGTTCCTTTGTCGGCTCCCATGCCATTGTAATCCTGTCGGACAAAGACAATATCAAGGATGCGGTGCTGAATACGCTTAAGTTCTTCAAGCACGAGAGTTGCGGCCAATGCACGCCATGTCGCGGCGGAACCCAAAAAATGGTTGCCATGCTGCAACTTGGAACAGATCTCGATGAAGATGCTGTCCGCGATCTGGAAACGGTTATGCGCGACGCATCCATCTGCGGCCTAGGGCAGGCGGCACCCAATCCGGTGAACCACTTGCTAAAGTATTTTAAAGAAGATTTGAAAGGATAACACGAATGCCAGCCTACATGATTGGACGTGTGGATGTCACAGATCTCGACAAGTGGAAAGAATATGCGGCTGCTGCAGGCCCTGCCGCAACCAAGTATGGCGGGAGGTACATTGCTCGTGGCGGTGCCGTCGAAGGTCTGGAGAACTTCGAGGACGAAGGAAAGCGCATTGTGATTCTGGAATTTCCGGACATGGATGCGGCCAGAAACTGGTATAACTCGCCGGAGTATCAGGCTGCAAAACAGAAACGTGAAGGTGCGGGCCATGCCCGGTTCACACTGGTTGAAGGATATGAAGGTTAGGCCCACCGTCTAAGCGAAGGCCGATTAACGGAGAAAGAGGCATGTCGGACCAAATCAAATTCACCCTTGATGGTAGAGAAGTAACTGCTTCTGCTGATGAGAGTATTTGGGATGTGGCAAAGCGTGAGGGGACGCGAATTCCTCATTTGTGCCACCTCGACAAGCCTGGTTACCGTTCCGACGGCAATTGCCGGGCCTGCATGGTAGAAATCGAAGGCGAGCGGGTTCTTGCGGCCTCCTGCATCCGCACACCTTCTGAGGGTATGGTCGTGAGCACACAGACTGAGCGTGCCGACAAGTCCCGCAAGATGGTGTTTGAAATGCTGGCAGCCGACATGCGTCCGCGTGAGGAAAGCCCGGACAACCAGTCGGATTTCTGGCTCTGGGCGGAAAGCATGGGGATTTCCGGTTCAGAACGTTTTGGATCTAAATTCGACGACGGACAGCATGTGGAATTTGACATTTCCAATCCGGCCATTGCTGTCAACATGGATGCCTGCATTGCTTGTAATGCCTGCGTTCGGGCTTGTCGCGAAGTACAGGTAAACGACGTTATAGGCATGGGAGAACGGGGCTCACATTCTGTACCGGTGTTTGATCTTTCAGACCCGATGGGCGATTCTACCTGTGTTACCTGCGGTGAGTGTGTTCAGGCCTGTCCTACCGGCGCGCTCTACGAAAAGACGCTGATGGATGAGACGAACAAAACTCGTGTAATCCAGGATTTTGACAAAGTCGTTGATTCCGTTTGTCCGTTTTGCGGGGTGGGTTGCCAAACCACCGTTGCCGTAAAAGACAACAAGATTGTCCAGGTGGACGGGCGCAACGGCCCAGCCAATGAAAATCGTCTCTGTGTCAAAGGACGATTTGGCTATGACTATGTGATGAACCCGGAACGCCTGACAAAGCCGCTTATTAGACGAGATGACGCGCCCAAGGCAGGTGATATGGACATGCGCTTCATGAAAGTTGAAGACGTGTTCCGTGAAGCGAGCTGGGAAGAGGCGATGAAGCTTGCGGCTTCGGGCCTGAAGAAAATTCATGATGAGCGGGGCGGCCAAGCGCTTGCCGGCTTCGGGTCGGCGAAAGGCTCCAACGAAGAGGCCTATCTTTTCCAGAAGTTTATTCGTCAAGGGTTTGGTACGAACAATGTCGATCACTGCACACGGCTGTGCCATGCATCTTCTGTTGCCGCGCTTCTTGAGGGTGTGGGTTCTGGAGCCGTGTCGGCTCCATTCACGGATGCCAACAAATCCGACTGCATGATCGTGATTGGTGCGCGTCCTGCGCAAAACCATCCGGTTGCGGCAACCTATTTCAAGCAGGCTGCGAAGAAAGGTAAAAAGCTGATCATTATGGATCCGCGCGGCCAAGACCTGATGCGTCATGCTTCCCATGCGCTTCGGTTCAAGCCGGGTACCGATGTCGCGATGCTGAACGCTATTCTGCATACGATTATCGAAGAAGAACTGTATGACGAACAGTATATCCAGGCCAATGCAACCGGCTTTGAGGCACTGAAGGAAAAGGTCAAAGACTTCTCTCCGGAAGCGATGGAAGAGGTTTGCGGCATTGAGGCAGATGTGTTGCGCGATGTGGCAAGAACCTATGCAACATCTGAGCGTTCCATCATCTTCTGGGGTATGGGCGTGTCCCAACATACCCATGGCACAGACAATTCCCGTTGCCTGATAGCAATGGCGCTGATCACCGGCCAAGTTGGACGTCCTGGAACAGGCCTTCATCCGCTGCGCGGTCAGAACAACGTGCAGGGCGCATCGGATGCTGGCCTTATCCCGATGATGTATCCAGACTATCGTCTGGTTGAAAATCCGGATATCCGCTCCGACATGGAGGATTTCTGGGGCAGACCCCTTGATCCAAAGCGAGGCCTCACCGTTGTTGAAATTATGGATGCCATCCACGATGGCGATATCACCGGCATGTACGTGATGGGCGAAAACCCGGCAATGTCTGATCCAGATCAGATACATGCCCGCGAAGCGCTGGCGATGCTTGATCATCTGGTGGTGCAGGATATTTTCCTGACTGAAACATGCTGGCATGCGGATGTGGTTCTACCAGCGTCTGCCCATGCAGAGAAACTAGGCACTTTCACCAACACAAACCGTCAGGTGCAGCTCGGCCGTCCGGCGCTTGATCCGCCGGGTGAAGCCCGCCAGGACTGGGAGCTGATTGTCGAACTTGCCAACCGGATCGGCCTTGACTGGAACTATGCTGATGTCGGTGCGGTCTATTCCGAAATGGCTGCCACCATGAATTCGCTCAACTATATTTCATGGGAACGCCTCAATGATGAGGACTGCGTGACGTATCCGGTTTCAGAGCCAGGTGGATTTGGCAATGAAGTCATTTTTACCGATGGCTTCCCAACCGCAGACGGACGCGGCAAGATCGTGCCCGCAGACCTGCTTCCGCCTGACGAAGTGCCTGATGAAGAGTTTCCGATGGTGCTCACTACCGGCCGCCTGCTGGAACATTGGCACACCGGTGCCATGACCCGTCGTTCCTCCGTGCTTGACGCGATTGAGCCGGAAGGCATTGCCGCAATGAACGGCCGCCAGATCGAAAAGCTTGGCCTTGAACCTGGTCAGATGGTCGAGGTGGAAACCCGTCGTGGCACCATTCAGGCTGTATTGCGGAAAGACAGGGATGTGGCGGACAATATGGTGTTCATCCCATTCTGCTTCAACGAGTCACCGGCCAACCGTCTGACCAACCCGCAATTGGACCCGTTCGGTAAAATTCCGGAGTTCAAGTATTGCGCGGCAAAGGTAGGCCCGGCAGTACAAAGGGAAGCAGCAGAGTAGGTTCCTTTTATGGACGCAATCGCTGGAGAACACATCCTCGTACTGATTGCCGTTTTCGCTGTCTTTATCCCCGCACTGATGTTGCCGGGGCCGGACTTTATCGGTGTGGTGCGTTCTTCCCTGGGGCAAGGTACGAAAGCCGGACTGATGACAACTGTCGGTGTGACAGCCGGTCTGGGGCTTTACGCAACCCTGAGCCTTGTCGGATTGGCAGCAATCATGATCCAGTATCAGTGGTTGGCCATAACGGTTCGTATACTGGGCGGACTGTATCTGTGTTTCTTAGGCGTGCGCCTGTTGCTGAATGCCAGAATATCCAGCCAGTCAGATGCTTATATGACTCAGGGAGAGCAGGGAAATCCCGGCAGTGCTTGGGGCTCACTGTTGTTCGGCTTCACTGTTACTCTGACAAACCCCAAGGCAATCGTATTGTTTGCCTCCGTTTTTGCGCCTGCGATCTCGGCTCAGACACCGGTCTGGCTGATGGTCTCTATGGTTGGCCTGGTTATGCTGTCTTCTGCGGTCTGGTATACATGCGTTTCGCTGTTTTTCACGGCCCCCATGGTTCGCCGGCGTTTCATGAATGCCCGACACTGGATCGAACGCGTTGCGGGCGTCTGTTTTATTGCCATCGGCGGCCGCATCCTGTTTGACAGCAAATCGCCGGTTGCAGGTACCTAGGAACAACCTAAGTTTGCGCGTTTTGAATGCTATGAAGCCAAAACAGTAAACACCCGTTCACCCACAATTTCCTGTGGTCTGCTGTTGTAATTCACAGGCGGTCGCAATAAACCTGTCTGCAATGTTTCATATCGCTGACAGGTAATCCCGCATGAATATTCACGAATATCAGGCAAAAGCTCTTTTAAAAGAATTCGGTGCTCCGGTGGCGGCTGGTGTTCCGATCCTCAGCCATGATGATGTCGAGGCTGCGATCGAAGCGCTGCCAGGGCCGCTCTATGTGGTGAAGAGCCAAATTCACGCCGGCGGACGCGGTAAGGGTAAATTCAAGGAGCTGGGTGAAGATGCCAAGGGCGGTGTCCGGCTTGCGTTTTCACCGGATGAGGTTCGAGCGCATGTGAAGGAAATGCTTGGCAATACGCTGGTTACAAAACAGACCGGCCCGGATGGCAAACAGGTAAACCGACTGTATCTCGAAGACGGTGCGGATATTGCCCGCGAACTGTACATGTCCATTCTTGTGGACCGGGAGACAGGACGCGTGTCCTTCGTCGCCTCTACCGAAGGCGGGATGGACATCGAGGCCGTTGCAGAAGAAACCCCAGAGAAGATTCATACAATCGACATAGACCCGGAAACAGGATGCACAGAAGCAGATGCAAAAACGCTGTGTGATGCGTTTGAACTCGATGGCGATGCAGCGGCGGACGGCATGAACCTGTTCCCGACGCTCTACAATGCATTTGTTGATAAGGACATGAGCCTTTTGGAAGTAAACCCGCTTATCGTCATGAAAGACGGGCATCTGCGGGTGCTTGACGCCAAAGTTTCCTTCGACGGCAATGCGGAATTCCGCCATGCGGAACTCGAAGAATTGCGCGACTTGACCGAGGAAGACGACAAGGAAGTCGAGGCGTCGAAACATGATCTCGCGTATATTGCGCTCGATGGTAACATTGGTTGTATGGTGAACGGTGCGGGGCTTGCAATGGCCACCATGGATATCATCAAGCTCTATGGCGCTTCGCCTGCAAACTTCCTGGATGTCGGTGGTGGCGCGACCGTTGAAAAAGTGACTGCGGCTTTCAAAATCATCACCTCTGATCCTAATGTGAAGGGTATTCTGGTTAACATCTTTGGCGGGATCATGCGTTGCGATGTGATCGCGGAGGGCGTACTCACGGCTGTACAGGAAGTCGGATTGCAGGTTCCGCTGGTGGTTCGGCTAGAAGGAACCAAGGTTGAGGAGGGCAAGGCTCTGATCAACAACAGCGACCTTGACGTGATTGCGGCGGATGATTTGGACGATGCAGCCCAGAAAATCGTCAAGGCGGTGAAAGGGTAGGCCTGATGCCTCCAGCCAAGCTCAATATTCTGAAATCTGCTGAAAACCAGATCGACAAAACGTTTGATCCCCATATAGTCGGCGATATCAACGACTATCAGGTCAAAGTAGCGAAGTTTGGAGAGGTCTTTGACTGGCACGCCCACGAAAATGAGGACGAAGGATTTCTGGTGCTCAGGGGCCGTATTGCAATCGACTTCCGCGATGGGGCTGTGGAACTGGGGGAAGGGGACTTTATGGTTGTGCCAAAAACCATCGAACACCGTCCACGATCTGTCACGGATCAACCCATTGTGTTGATGTTTGAACCGGCGACAACGCTCAATACCGGTAATGCTGACAGTGAATTGACTGTCAATGAATTGAAAAGGTTGTCTTAAGCCATGAACATAATGCCGAAACTATTTGGAGCCACCTTTGCCGCTATTGCGGCGGTTTCCACTGCTTTTGCACAAAGCGACGCGCCAACCAATGAGACCGATCCGGTGCTTGTATTCAACCGGGTTTGCTACGCCCAGGTTCCCGTTATCGACAACATCCGCGATATGTCGGCCCGTTTCGCATGGGAAGTCATGGGTGGAGACGATCTGAAACAGTTTACCACAATTGAAAACCCGGATGTGCTGGAAGGTTGGGATGTCAGAATTGCCCGTAAGTTATATCGACTGGGCATCGTTCAATCACCCCTGACCGACAGTTTCAAAGAGGCCTTTCCAGATTTCAGAGATGGGGTTGCTACCGGTTGCACACTGATTCTGGATGGCAATGATGAAGCCGATGTCATTCTGGCACGCATGAACACGTTGGCCGGAAAAGAGCCCGCCAGTTCCGGTGTTCCAGACGGCAAACTGCTGACAACCAACTGGGCGGGAGGCAACGAGGATTTCAAGGTATTTTTGATCTTCAAATCCGGTGATAACGGAAAAGCCCATTTATTGAACGTAACGATCCTAGCCAAGGAAAAGATATAATTTGTAGTCTGTTGCTGCCGCCGGTTGAAAATCTCCGGCGCAACTGCCATTAACCTTCAAAATCCCTCTTAATTAATTGACGGAATTAATCCATGTCTATTCTTATCGACCGCAACACCAAAATTCTTGTGCAAGGCCTGACCGGAAATACCGGTTCATTCCATACCGAACAGTCACTTGCGTATTACGGCACACAGATGGTGGGCGGGACCCACCCTAAAAAAGGTGGCCAGACTTGGACCGGTTCCAACGGCGAGGAATTGCCCATTTTTACCAGCGTGGCTGAAGGCAAAGAAGCAACCGGGGCGGATGCTTCAGTCGTTTATGTTCCTCCGGCAGGCGTGGCTGGTGCAATCATCGAGGCCATCGAAGCGGAAATTCCCCTGATAATCTGCATCACTGAAGGCGTTCCGGTCCGCGATATGGTGAAAGTGAACGCGAAGCTGGAAAAATCCAAATCCAGACTGGTAGGTCCTAACTGTCCCGGTATCCTCACACCGGAGGAATGCAAAATCGGCATCATGCCCGGTTCCATATTCAAAAAAGGTTCCGTTGGCGTGGTTTCGCGGTCCGGTACCCTGACTTATGAAGCGGTATTCCAGACATCCAATGCAGGTTTGGGGCAAACGACTGCTGTGGGAATCGGTGGCGATCCTGTCAAAGGCACGGAGTTTATTGATGTTTTGGAAATGTTCCTGGCCGACGATGAAACCCATTCCATTATTATGATCGGTGAAATTGGCGGTTCGGCTGAAGAGGATGCAGCCCAGTTTCTTGCCGATGAAGCCAAGAAGGGCCGCTCCAAACCGGTGGCGGGCTTTATTGCAGGGCGTACAGCGCCTCCGGGCCGGACAATGGGTCATGCCGGTGCGGTTATTTCCGGTGGCAAGGGCGGTGCGGAAGACAAGATTGCAGCGATGGAAGCTGCCGGTATACGCGTATCGCCTTCTCCCGCAAAACTTGGTGAAACCCTTTTGGAAGCTATCAACGGCTGATCAGGACTTAGACTGCCTGACATCAGGCTCAGTAACAATTTACCGCAGTTTTGCCGATTGTATCGGGCGGTTGGTTCTATTATCAGAAGCGCAATCCTCACTCATTGGAGAACCATATAATGGATAAATGGGTCTACACCTTTGGCAATGGCAAAGCTGAAGGCAAATCCGGAATGAAAGAACTTCTGGGAGGCAAGGGTGCCAACCTTGCTGAAATGAGCTCACTGGGACTTCCAGTGCCCCCGGGTTTCACGATTACCACCGAAGCCTGCAACTGGTATTATGACAACGGTGAAACCTATCCGGCTGACCTTGAGGCCCAGATGTTTGATGCACTTGGCACAATTGAGGCCGCGACGGGTCGCAAGTTCGGCGATGCTACCTCACCGCTGCTGGTTTCGGTACGCTCTGGTGCAAGGGCTTCCATGCCGGGCATGATGGATACGGTTCTCAATCTGGGCCTTAACAACGCTACTGTGGACGCTCTTGCCAAGGAAGCGGGTGACGAACGGTTCGCCTATGACAGCTATCGTCGATTTATCCAGATGTACTCTGATGTCGTGCTGGGCGTTGACCATTATGAGTTTGAAGAAATCCTGGAAGATGTGAAGGCAAGCAGCGGATTTGATCAGGATACGGATCTGGAGGCGGATGACTGGAAAGGCGTCGTGGAACGCTACCTGGCCCGCGTCGAAGAAGTGCTCGAAAAACCGTTTCCTCAGGACGCAAGGGAACAATTATGGGGTGCTGTCGGTGCTGTGTTTGCATCCTGGATGAACGCCCGCGCAAACACCTATCGCAAACTGCACAACATACCACAGGAATGGGGAACTGCGGTCAATGTTCAGGCCATGGTATTTGGCAATATGGGTGACAGTTCTGCGACCGGTGTGGCGTTTACCCGAAACCCCTCGACGGGAGAGAAAAAGCTTTACGGTGAGTTCCTTGTCAACGCTCAGGGAGAGGATGTTGTTGCCGGAATCCGCACTCCACAGGATTTGACCGAGGAGGCACGGATCGCCGCAGGATCGGAGGCTCCCTCGCTTGAGGGTCTTATGCCGGAAGCGTTTGCTGAATTTGTTGCAACAGCAAATAAACTCGAAGCCCATTACAGGGATATGCAGGACCTGGAATTCACAATTGAGAACGGTAAATTATGGATGCTACAGACCCGGTCCGGCAAACGCACAGCAAAGGCTGCACTGCGGATCGCTGTGGAAATGGCCTCGGAAAAGCTGATCAGCGAGGAAGAGGCAGTTTTGAGGGTTGAGCCTGCTTCGCTGGACCAGCTCCTGCATCCAACGATTGATCCCAATGCGGACAAAACAGTGATCGCCAAAGGTCTGCCGGCTTCTCCAGGAGCTGCGACAGGACAGATCGTGTTTAATTCAGAAGATGCAGAAAAGCTGAAGAATGAGAGCAAACCCTGCATTCTGGTGCGCGTTGAAACGAGCCCGGAAGATATCCATGGCATGCACGCCGCTGAAGGTATTCTGACTGCCCGCGGTGGTATGACCAGCCATGCAGCTGTTGTGGCCCGTGGCATGGGGAAGCCTTGTGTTTCCGGCGCTGGTGGAATTCGGATCGATTATCAGAACCAGCAATTGCGCGTTCCCGGTCATACTTTCGAAAAAGGCGATGTCATTACCATTGATGGTTCTACAGGACAGGTTCTTCTTGGTGCGGTAGCGATGCAGCGTCCAGAACTCTCGGGATCATTCGGAACCCTGATGGAATGGGCTGACAACCTTCGGCGGATGACAGTCAGAACCAATGCGGAAACACCGGCAGATGCGAAATCCGCCAGATCTTTTGGTGCAGAAGGCATAGGTCTGTGTCGAACCGAACACATGTTTTTTGAAGGCGAGCGGATTATCGCAGCCCGTGAAATGATCCTCTCAGAAACTGAGGCGGATCGGCGCAAGGCGTTGGACAAACTACTGCCGATGCAGCGTTCCGATTTCACAGAGTTGTTTGAAATCATGAAAGGGCTGCCGGTAACCATCCGTTTGCTGGATCCGCCCTTGCACGAATTCTTGCCCCATTCAGACAAGGAGATTGATGAGGTTGCCGGTGCAATGGGCATTGATCGCGAAAAACTTCGTGCAAGAAACATTGCGCTGCAGGAAGCCAATCCGATGCTTGGTCACCGTGGTTGCAGACTTGCCGTGACATATCCGGAAATCGCCGAAATGCAAACACGGGCGATCGTGGAAGCCGCTATCCAAGCGGGCAGGAAAACCGGGGAAAAAGTGGTTCCGGAAATCATGGTACCCCTTGTCGGAATGCGATCTGAACTTGATTTTGTCAAGGCGCGCATTACTGCCGTTATTGACGCGATCAAGGAAGAAACCGGTGAAACGGTTGATTGCATGATTGGCACTATGATTGAATTGCCGCGCGCGTGTCTTCGGGCGTCCGAAATCGCGGAAGCTGCGGAATTTTTCTCGTTCGGTACTAATGATCTCACCCAGACCACGTTTGGCATTTCGAGGGATGATGCAGCCAACTTCTTGACCCCTTACGAAGCGAAGGGAATCATAGAACGCGACCCATTCGTCTCGCTTGATACATCCGGTGTCGGTGAATTGGTGACCATTGCTGCAGAACGGGGCAGAGAAACCAGGTCGGATATCAAGTTGGGAATTTGTGGAGAGCACGGTGGAGACCCGGATTCAATCGAATATTGTGAATCCATCAGACTTGATTATGTATCCTGTTCGCCATTCAGAGTGCCCATTGCAAGGCTGGCCGCTGCTCAGTCGGCGATCCGCAGTAATGCCGATTGAATTACCAGTCTGAATTTGCCAGTTTATCCGCATCCGAAAATGGGAGGTGTGGATGACAAAGCCGGTAACATCTAGCTTTATGGCAATGAAGGGGGCCGGATATTATTCTAAGGCCACAGTGGGTGCGAAGCATGTGATGGATAATGCGGCGCAGATGGTGATCGACGCCGTCCATCGGATGCAACTTGCAGACGACGGTAGCACCTTCCGGGCAACGGACATGGGTTGCGCTGACGGAGGTACATCCACTGCGTTGTGGGGAAGGGTGCTCGGCGAGGTGCGCAATCAGGTGCAATCCCGTCCAATTGAAATGATTTACACCGACTTGCCGCGTAATGATTTCAGTCGAGTCTTCCAGATTGTTCATGGGCTTACAGATATCGAAAGCTATCTTCCAAAAGTATCCGGCGTTCATGTTATGGCTTCGGGAACTTCATTTCACGAATTGATTGTACCGCCAGGCACTCTGGATTTGGGTTTTTCTGCAACTGCATCCCACTATATTGTTTCCAACCCATGCAACATTTCTGACCATGTTCATATGGTCGGGGCGTCAGGCGATGAGCGTGCTGCGTATGTCGAACAGGGTAGAGCTGACTGGGAAACGATGCTTCTTCGAAGGGCCGAAGAATTGAAATCTGGCGGTCGATTATGTTTGTTTAATTTTGGTATCGATGAAGAAGGACGTTACCTCGGCAGCACTGGTGGAAAAAACATGTTTGACACGTTTTCAGAACTCTGGGCGTCGCTGGTTGATGAAGGCAGGATTACTCGTGATGAGTATTTAAACACGAATTTCCCGCAGTGTTACCGGACGAAAGAGGAATTCGTGGCTCCATTGGAAAATGAAAACAACCCAGTCTATAGGGCGGGCCTGCGACTGGAGCATGTTGAATCAAGAGTGGTCCGTTGTCCGTTTGAACAGGATTTTACGGAAAATCACGGTGACCCGTTACGATTTGCCGAGGAATATATACCAACTTTGCGTTCGTGGTCTGAACCGACTTTTGTGAACGGTTTGTCCAGCGATCGATCTGATGAGGCAAAAGCTGGTATCATTGATGCATTCTACAATCGCTATCAGGAACGTGTTGCTGAAAAACCGGAGGGTCATGCCATGGATTATGTGCATGTGTATCTGGTGTGTGGCAAGGTTTGACCAAATTCAAACAAGGCCTAGCTCGCTGGCAATACGGAATAATTCGGCTGCGTTTCCGCCGCCAGTTTTTTCCCTTAACGTAAGGCGGTGACTTTCGACGGTTCTTACAGAAATATTCAGTTTTTCCGCTATGACTTTGTTCTTTGAGCCGTTCGCGATTTCCTGCAGCACCTGACGTTCGCGGTCTGAAAGATTGTATTGGCAACGGACTTCGGCGGAAGGTTTGATTTCCTGTTGAAGGGTTTGACCGACTTTCGAACCCAGATATATCCCGCCGTTGTACACCGCCTGGACAGCCGAACTCATTTCTTCTTTTGACACATCCTTTAGAAGATATCCTTTCGCTCCGATCCGAAGAGCTTCGGACACATATTCCGGATTATCATAAATTGACAGGAACATGATCTTGCGGTCAGGAGATTGCTCCAGAATGATCTCAGCCGCCTCAAGCCCGGTCATACCTGGCATCGATATATCCAGAAAAATGATATCAGGGTCGAGCAATGCATCCTGCTCTATGGCGCTTATTGCAGAACTCGCCTCACCACAGATTTCCATTGATCGGGACATTTGCAGCCGGGCTTTCAGGCCTTCCCGCACCAGTTCGTGGTCATCTGCGATGAGAATTCGGATTTTATCGAACTTATTCATGTCGTTTGGTCCGCAGTCAATTTTACTGGTTCACTGCTTGGAAGGAAAAAATCCAGTTTCAAGCCTTCGCCTTTTTGAGAGATGACATTGAATGTTCCCTCATGACTTTCCAACCTCTCTTTCATGTTACGGAGGCCCATTCTCCCAGGACCGGCGTCTTTGCTTGATTTCGGTATGCCGATGCCGTTGTCAGAAACATTGACGGTTACACCCTTATTGTTTCTCGATAGGGTGATAGCCGCTTGCGATGCATTTGAGTGTTTTGCAATGTTGGCCAGGGCCTCCTGTGTAACGCGATAGAGGGTTGTTTTTTCGCGGTCACTCAAGGAAGATCCGACGTTTTCGGCTTTCACTTTTACCTTGATCCCTGTTTGAGCTTCGAAATCTGTGCCAAGGCTTTTGATGGCTGCTGCCAATCCCATGTCATCCAAAATAGATGGGCGCAGAGCCATCGATACCCTTCTGATTTCCGATATGGCGGTCGTTATTGCGTTCATGGATTTGGAAACGGATTCTTTTATTTGCAGGTTATCTTTTGCGTTTTCGTAAGCAATATCAAGGCTGTATTGTGCAGAAACAAGAAGCTGGGAAATCCCGTCATGTAGTTCCGTAGACACACGTTTGCGTTCATTCTCCTGTGCGTCGACAATTTCCGAAGTCAGTGCCTTGAGCCGCTGATCGGCAAATTTTTGTTCGGAAAACCGAACCAGTGCAAGGAGTGAGCTGGTGAGTGCCACCGCTCCGATTGCAAGAACAAGCAAGACCCAGCGGGTTTGTTGAACATTTTCTTCCAATTGATGCTGCACCTGGCCGATCTGGGCGGCCACATCATCCATGTATATGCCTGAACCGATAATCCAGTCCCAGTTTTCAAGATAAACTGATTGTCCAAGCTTTTCGGCTTTTTCACCAGTGGATGGTTTGTTCCAAAGGTATTGATACAATTCCCCTTCATGACGGTCGCTTTCCAGAAAGCCGTCGACGATGAGTTTGTTTTCATCCGCATAGGAATCAAACTTTCCATGGCCTTCCAACTCTGACAAAAGTGGATTTTCCAGTGCTCCACCTCGCGATCGGGCGACAAAAAAGTACCCGTCGTCGCCAAACGTCATATTGGTGATGACTTCAGCAACGTTCTTTTGCGCCTGTAATCGTGAAACGTTGTCCCATTTGTAGAAAGGGTCAACTGCTGCACGGGCCAGCTTCACATAATTCTGCAATTCTATCCGTTTTGATTCCCGTATCATGCTCTCGACTACCAAACCCTGTGTTTCGGCCAGTTTTCTGGACTGTGAGTCAATTAGCCAAAGAGCAGCCAGTGAAATGAAAACCACCGGCAGTATCGTTATTGTCAAAAGCTTGGCTCTAAATGTCATGGTCAAACATCCGGTTGCTATTGGCCCCTTATACACCCGGAATTGCCAATGGGAAATTTTGTCATTCCGCACCCGGTGTGCCTTATCATTGGCTGTTTCAGTAGAACTACTGAGTAAATGGGTACTTGCGCCTATTGTGAAAGTTTAGTCTATTAAATAGTAGAACCTCGGGAGGAGAGAGCTCTCCTGAGTTCTGAATTCCGACAAGCAGGCATGCGGCGCTCGCGCCTTATGCAAAAACAAATTTGTAATGGAGGAGATTTCCATATGGAAAGACGTAAATTTCTAACCGGGGCTGCAGTTGCAGGCGCCGGTGCTGCAGCAACTACATTAGCAGCACCTGCGGTTGCACAATCAACCATCGACATGGTGATTGTATCCACCTGGCCGCGGGACTTCCCAGGCCTGGGTCTTCCGGCTCAGCGGCTGGCAGCACGGATCGGTGAACTGACTGACGGTCGGATCAATGTGCAGTATTTTGCAGCAGGTGAGCGTGTTGGTGCGTTTGACTCGTTTGACGAGGTAGCATCCGGTAACGCTCAGGCATACATTGCTGCCGATTACTACTGGAAAGGCAAGCATCCCGGCTGGGCACCGTTTACCGGTATTCCATTTGGCCTGACATACACCGAAATGGACGCGTGGATTAAGTATGCTGGTGGTCAGGAGCTCTGGGATGAAATCGCTGGAGAGTTCGGCCTCAAAAACTTTGCATGTGGTAACACCGGCGTGCAGATGGGTGGTTGGTTCAACAAGGAGATTGAATCCGCAGATGACCTGAAAGGTCTGAAAATGCGTATTCCAGGCCTTGGTGGTGATGTAATGGCAAAGCTTGGTGCTTCACCGGTATCGCTGCCTGGCGGTCAGATTTATGAAAATCTTGTCTCCGGCGCAATCGATGCAACCGAGTGGGTTGGTCCGTATAACGACTACTTCATGAAGTTCTACGAAGCAGCGAAGTACTACTACTACCCTGGCATGCACGAGCCGGGCGCGATGCTTGCATTTGGCATGAACGCCTCCTGGTGGAGTTCTCTGTCCAAGACGGATCAGGCGATTATCCAGGCCGCATGTAACGAAGAAAACTCGCAAACCATGTCTGAAACAAACGCGAACAACGGTTCATACCTTGCGCGACTTGTTAATGATCATGGTGTCGAGCTTCGTGAATTCAATGACGATGTCTATGATTCATTCGGCGAAGCTGCTGCAGAGGTTATCGAGGAAGCTCGTGATCACAGCCCGCTGTCGAAGAAGATCTACGACCATTGCCTTGAGAAACGTGCTGAACTTGGTAAATGGACTTCACTTTCAGACGTGGCATACGTGTTGAAGCGTAACCGTGTGATCGGTCTTTAATAGCAGACTGTAGATTTACACTTTGAACGGGGCAGTGATGCCCCGTTCTTTCTGGTATCTTCATGTAGGGTACATGCCGGCTGAAATCGGGCGGAATATAAAGACACGGCAAACGTGTTCATTTGGGAGGAATGATACGGGGATGGCTGAGACACAAGCAAGTTCCGGCGGGGTTTATGCGGTTCGATTATTCGGCCGGGTGATGTTGGCAATCATGCTGGCTTTTGTGGTCAATAACTTTCTGACCTTCGGATTTGGGTTTCCTGGCGTAAAGGCGGCTTTTGGAGATGGAGCAGGGGTAGTGGCCTTTTTCCAGCTGATCCTTTATCCGCTGCTAGGTGTAGGCGCTTTTCTGATGTTGAAGAAACGAGCAGCAAACTCGCTACGCGAAGACAGTGCCTCCATATCCAATATCAATGAAACCTTTATCCGATGCGCGTTCTGGGTTGTCCTAATCGTCGGCGTAGGGGACATGATCGTATCGTTTCTGCGCGTGGAGGGGTTGCTTCCCTCTGTGGTTGGCGAAGAATTGAGCCGGGAACTGGGCAAATCACAGTATCGCGGAATGTATTTCCATATGCCGCTTTTGGCGCTTGGAGTTGTCATTGGGCTGTTTACCCGCACACTTGGTTTTACCTGGCTAGCACTTCTTATCGTTGCCGCGGAGCTGCTGATTGTTATCACCCGGTTCATATTCTCTTACGAACAGGCGTTCATGGCGGATCTGGTCCGTTTCTGGTATGGCGCACTATTCCTGTTTGCCAGCGCATATACACTGTTGGAAGAAGGCCACGTTCGGGTGGATGTTTTCTACGCAGGATTTTCAGACAAAAAGAAAGGCATGGTGAATGCGGTGGGTTCTCTTTTGCTGGGAATATCGCTTTGCTGGGTGATCCTGCTTGTTGGAATGGGCGGCAAATCTTCGGTGATTAACAGCCCGATCTTTAATTTCGAAGTCACACAGGCTGGGTTTGGTATGTACGTGAAATACATGATGGCAGGATTTCTGGGGGTCTTTGCCATCTCGATGATGATCCAGTTTGTAAGTTACATGTTGGATGCGGTGGCTGACTATCGCGGAGATCCCGGCAAGCGTATGCCGGCTGCACCGGGAGCGCATTGATATGGAACTTCTATTTCTTCTTATTCTGGTTGTGTTGATGGCTTATGCGCTGGGTGTAGGTTACCCGGTTGCCTTTGCCCTCCCTGGCGCCTCAATAATAGCAATCGTTCTGGCTGCAATCTGCGGTTACCTGTTTACCGGAAGTATGGATTCCTACTTTGCCCAAGGTGGGCCTGGCCAATGGCTTAGTGCGGGTGTGACAAACCTGCGCGGCGTGTATTGGGAGCCGGAGCGTGACACACTGATTGCCATCCCGCTGTTCATTTTTATGGGAATCATGCTGCAGCGTTCCAAAATTGCCGAGGACCTGTTAATAACCATGGCCCAATTGTTCGGCCCGGTGCCTGGCGGTCTTGGAATTTCGGTGGTTTTCGTTGGCGCCTTGCTGGCGGCCACGACTGGCATTGTCGGCGCGACTGTTGTTGCCATGGGGCTGATTTCTCTTCCGGCAATGCTGCGAAACAATTACTCCCCATCATTGGCCACCGGCACAATCGCGGCTTCCGGGACCTTGGGGCAGATTATTCCGCCTTCAATTGTGCTGATTATTCTTGCTGACCAGTTGGCCAGTGCGGCTGATCAGGCAGGTACCGCCCGTAAAGCCCTGTTCAAAGACAATACCGGCGAATTATCGATGCCATCGATTTTCGATGTGAGTTCCACCAGCGCCGGAGAGATGTTCCTGGGGGCATTTGTGCCTGGGCTGGTTCTTGTTGCGCTGTATATGATCTATATTCTGGTCTTTGCGTTTTTCAATCCCACCGCAGCACCGGCAGTTCGTCACGAAGGTAAATTCGATGCGGCCTTCTGGCGCAAGGTGTTCCTTATCCTCATTCCACCCCTGGCGCTGATCTTCCTGGTTCTCGGTTCAATTATAACCGGAGTGGCCACGGTTAATCAGGCGGGCGCTATTGGTGCCAGTGGTGCATTGGTAATGGCAGGGTATAGGCTTCGCGAAGGGCAATCGCGCGCCTATTGGCCGGCAATATTGGCGATAGTTTCGCTTGTGCTTATCAGCGTGGTTGTCTCGAACTTTGATACCAATATCAAGAGTGTCGACACCGCCGAAGATCAGCTGGGAATCTTTCTGGCTATGGTCGGTGTAGTTGGACTGCTGATCGCGCTTGGCTGGAGTGCATGGCGTGCTTTCACAATCGAAGATACGTTGCGCGGTGTCATGGTCGAGACTGCAAAGACGACTTCCCTGGTGTTCATAATCCTTCTCGGTGCTGCGATGTTGACCGCAGCGTTCCGCGCGTTTGGCGGCGAAGAACTAGTCAAACACTTCCTGGAGGGGCTGCCCGGTGGATTCTGGACAAAATTTGTAATCGTAATGGCAGTGATCTTTATCCTGGGTTTCTTTCTGGATTTCATCGAGATTGCCGTTGTGGTTGTACCCATTGTGGCTCCGATCCTGCTTGCGGATCCTTCTGCGAACGTTACAGCCGTCTGGTTGGGTGTGATGATCTGTCTTAATATTCAGACATCGTTCCTGACCCCGCCATTCGGATTTGCGTTGTTCTATCTGCGCGGCGTGGCTCCGGCCACCGTCAAGACGATTCAAATGTACAAAGGCGTGATTTCATTCATCGGATTGCAATTGCTCGCGCTGGTGATTGTCGGGCTGTACCCGACACTGGTAAATTATCTGCCCAACCGGGCGCTGCTTTTATCTGAAACGGCGCCGCCGCCGCGTAATCCGCAGTTGCAGTATTGCGTTGAAAAATTTGTTGGTGAGCAATTTGTACTCAACGGTGACAAGATAACAGTTGCAATTTCGCAGGCGAAACAAATAGACCTGAGCGCCTTACCACCCAAAATTGCGAAAGACTTCGAGAAAGGCCTGAAAGAGGCCGAGGGCGCGGAAGCGCTTCTCAGCACTGTTTTTGAAGCGGAAGCTGCTGTTGAGGAAATGAAGCCTGACTACAGGCCTCTGCATCGACAGTCCCGTGCCATACAGCGCAAGATGAGAATTGTTGATGGACAGATTAAGGAGCTGCAGAGCGATCTGGCGCGTCTGCGCAGTCGTGAGTATGCAGAAGAACGTCGAGAAGAAATCAATGCTGAAATCGCTGGTCTAGAATCGGAAAAAGCGCAAATTGCCGAAGGAATTCCGGCCGAATGGGAGAAGGCTAACGAAACTTTCACCGGTTTGCTAAAGGACGAAACCAAAGCAAGGGAACAATATCGACGCGCCGTTGATAATGCCTATGAGCCGGTTGTAGAGTTAGCGGCTACTTTGCGGGGTAGCAGCAAATTTGTTGAGCAACGCGAAACGCTTAATGAGCTACCAGGCCTTATCGAAACGGAGGAGCCGCTTGCCATGGTGGATGCAATCAAGGCAATTGAAGACCAGTTCGGTGAGGTAGATGGCCCTAAGGATGTCAAAAAAGCTCTGGCAAAAGCCCGCCGTGCTCTTAAAGCGAAAACACCGGATAAGGAAAAAGCACTCAATGAAACCGCAAAGGCTATAGCCGCGTTTAATGATGAGGCTGGTTGGCGTGCTGAGGCTTCCAGCCAGGGTATTCTAAGCGAAATTGAAAGCTATGAGCAGGCAATCAGGGGCACGATAGGTATCCGTCAGCAGCAAGAAATGCCAAGAGAGTTGGGACTGTTTATTGCCGGATGTAATTCCGGGCACCGCGATATTAGCTTGAGCTTTTAGGGAAGGGGGCATCTTGAACACAACCGACGATATTGGCCGTGTTCAATCTCCCAGAATAATCCGAATAGGTGGTGGCGTTTCTGCCGAGATTGCGGATGTATTGAAGCAGTTGGGGCTGTCACATCCGCTTGTTGTTACGGACAGTAACCTGGTTGAACTCGGTCACGTGGCACGGGTAACAGATGTACTCGATGCCGATCAGGTGTGCTGGGGTCTGTTTCAGGATGTGGTAGAGGATCCGACCGATACCTTTGTTGATGCGGGCCTTAAAGCCCTGGGAAAATCAGACTATGACTGCATCATTGGCCTGGGTGGTGGCAGTCCCATGGACACCGCCAAGGCAATATCGTTCATGGCTGCAAATGGAGGTCACGTCCGTGATTACAAGGCGCCATTTCAGATAGATAAATGCGGGCTGCCGTTAATACTGATTCCAACAACTGGCGGAACTGGCTCTGAACTTACCCGCTGGTGTGTCATCACTGACACGGAGCTGACAGAAAAATACAACTTGTCAGGGCTTGCCTGTGTTGCGGTTGCAGCATTAATCGATTGGCAGTTCACCGTGACAAAACCCTGGCGCATAACAGCAGATACGGCTGTTGACAGTCTGACCCATGCGATTGAGGCATTCGTGAGCCGTAGGGCGTTTGTTTACACTGATGCATTTGCGCTTTCGGCGATGCCGCTTATCGCCAAAAACGTTCGACAGGCGTGCCAGGATCCAGATAATGCGCGGGCTCGTGAGGCGCTGATGCTGGGAGCGTCGCAGGCTGGTATGGCATTTTCAAATGCTTCTGTGGCGCTTGTACATGGTATGAGTCGACCAATTGGAGCGCATTTTCATGTGACACACGGACTTTCCAACGCAATGCTGCTTCCAGTTGTGACTGCCTATTCTATTGCTGCTTGTCAAAATCGTTATGCCCAATGCGCGCGGGCAGCCGGTTGGGCAGATACCACTGACACGGACGGAACAGCTTGCCAAAAACTGGTCGAAGAGCTTTATCAACTCAATTCTGATCTGAAGGTTCCATCACCCAGCGAATACGGTATTGAACAAACAGCGTATTTCAACAATCTCGACGTGATGGCTGATCAGGCGCTGGCTTCCGGTTCGCCGCAGAACAATCCTCGAGTTCCTGAGAAAGAGACAATTATCGAACTTTACGAACAAATCTGGTAAGCCTGATTTCCGGACTAAATTATTTTCAGTGGCAGTTGATCGCTGTCTTTGACCCGTCCGATAATGACACTTGTCTCTATGCCGAAAATACCAGGCAATTCTGCAAGTACGTGACGCAAAAACCGATTGTATTGTTTCATAGCCGGCAATCGAATAAACAGCACGTAATCGTAAGCGCCTGTAATCAAATCGCATTTCATGACTTCCGGAATTTTGGCAATTTCGGCTTCAAACTGTGCAATTGTATCGCGATCTCTCTGCTGCAATTTCACAAATGCATAAATCGCAAGTTCCAGGCCAAGCATTTCCGGATCAACGGTGGCTTTGTAGCCGGTAATCACGCCGTCTTTTTCCATCTGTTGAATTCTGCGGCGAGTCGGTGTCGGCGAAAGTCCAATAGCCTCTGCAACCGCTTCGACACTTGCCCGTCCATCTTCAACAAGAGTTGATAATATTTTCTGGTCTTTTTCATCGTACATTAGTGGAAATCCTCTATTAAGTGTGCAGAACACAACAAAAAAATGTGAATCCTCTCTATAGAATGGCGCATAATGGATATAACGTCAAAAGCGGCGATTTGTAGATCGAACAGGAAAACAATGATGAACGTAGCGATCGGTCAAAAAAACGTCTCCGGGTCCCGGGATGTTCGTGATGTTCCAGTCAGTTACAACAGTCAGGAAGCCATCGATGGAATGGAAATAGCGATTGAAAAGGCGCTTTCATTTCGAGGCGATGCCATTGGACATATCGATTTGATATTGAAAGCACATCCTGACTTCGTCATGGGTTGGTTGTTCAAGGCAGGTTGGATGACCCAGGCCATGGAAACCCGCATATATGACGAGATGGTGACTTCGTTGCGAGAAGCGGAAGAACGCCTGTCATATGCAAATGATCGTGAAAGAGGCCATTTTGAAGCGGTTGATGCCTGGATTAACGGCGACTTTTTCGGGGCGGTCCAGAAGTGGGAAGCAGTTTTGACCAAGTATCCCAAAGACTTGTTTGCCTTGGCGCTTATCCATCTTTCTGATGTTCTGCTGGGTGATGTCGTGGGTCAGCGTGATGTTGTTGCACGGGTGTTCAATCTTTGGGAAGAGGGTGATGCAGGCTATGAGTTCGTCCTTGGTTTCTATTCTTTCGGGCTGGAGGAAAATCGCGACTTCGCTCAAGCCGAGGAGTTAGGCAGACGCGCGTTGGCGATTCGTCCGGACAACCCATATGCGGTGCACGCGGTAAGTCATGTTATGGAAATGCGGGGCAGGCAGACCGGTGGCATTCGATTTATGCAGGATCATGTGGATCGTTGGGGAACCTCAAATTTTGCAAACCATCTTTGGTGGCACACTTCACTGTTCCATCTCGATTTGGAAGAAGATGGAAAGGCGCTCGAAATTTTTGATCAGCACCTCAGTTCGTCCGATCATTCGCATGACAAATACGAAGAGTTGGACGCCGTGGCACTATTGTGGCGTTTGAAACTGGTTGGAGCGGATGTTGGCGATCGCTGGAAACGTCTTGCCAAAAAGTGGGAACACGCTGCGACAGACACGTTATATGCCTTTAATGATGTGCATGCCATGATGGCTTTTGTGGCAGCAGATCAGCAAGACGCCCAGAGTGCATTGCTTAATGCCAACGAACGATACCTCGAGATGGCCTCTGACGCGAATGCGGCTATGAGTCGTGAAATCGACATTCCGTTCTGTCTCGCCATCCGGGATTTTCAGGCTGAACGTTATTGCGAATGTGTCGACCGGCTGGTGGCAGTGCGTTACAAAACGTATCGTTTGGGCGGTAGCTTTGCGCAGCGAGATATTATTGGCTGGACATTACTGGAGGCAGCGCTTCGCGGTAAACGGTTTGAACGCAATTCTCTGATAACCAAGCCGGTTGCTGTTGGTTTGGGTACCTGATTTGAACTGAATAATGGTGGGCGTTGACGGGATCGAACCGCCGACCTACTCGGTGTAAACGAGTTGCTCTCCCAGCTGAGCTAAACGCCCTTAACAAGGCTGCAAAAATCCGATTCCCGAAAGAACAGCTCTTGCAAATCTAATGGGAGAACCATTCAGGTTTCCCTTATAAATCCACTTTTACATCTGGATTGTAAAAGTGGCGCGAGTGACGGGACTCGAACCCGCGACCTCCGGCGTGACAGGCCGGCACTCTAACCAACTGAGCTACACCCGCGCAATTCACAAAACCTTGCGAACAGGCGCATGCATTACGGTTTTGTTCAGGCCAAGTCAAGCAACATCAAACAAGGTTTTGCAAAAAGTTTAAACAAATCCGTAAATGCTGTAACTATCCTTTGGTGAGACTTGCGAAACCGATGAGGCTGCGTTACCTCGTGGGTAGTCAAAATCGCGTAACATGGTTATGATGGATGCGACCGGAGCGTCCAGGGAGCTGCAACATTGGAACTCGTTCTTCAGGAATACCTTCCCGTTACCATCTTTATTGGTCTTTGTATCGTCATAGGAATAGCATTGACCGTTGCTCCGTTTATAGTGGCCTATCGGGCCCCCGATGCAGAAAAGCTCTCTGCTTATGAATGCGGATTTAATGCATTTGATGACTCGCGCATGAAGTTTGATGTGCGGTTTTATCTCGTGGCGATTCTGTTCATCATATTCGACCTTGAGGTCGCCTTTTTGTTTCCGTGGGCAGTGAGTTTCGGCAATCTGGGCTGGTTCGGCTTTGTTTCTATGATGATATTCCTTGCCATTCTTACCATCGGCTTCATATACGAATGGAAAAAGGGTGCTTTGGAGTGGGATTAATCAACCATAAAGCTCGCCACGAACTACGGGATATCCAATGAGCAATACAACGCTAATCGCACCTCAACCCAAAGGACTGGTCGACCCTAAAACCGGAAAGCCACTGGGTAGTGACGATGCTTATTTCGGCGAAATCAATAACGAACTTGCCGACAAGGGATTTCTGGTAACATCGACTGACGATCTGATCACCTGGGCAAGAACCGGCTCCCTGATGTGGATGACATTCGGCCTTGCATGTTGCGCGGTCGAAATGATGCAGATGTCAATGCCTAGATACGATGCCGAACGATTCGGCTTCGCACCGCGGGCCTCGCCAAGGCAATCGGACGTCATGATTGTTGCGGGCACCTTGACGAATAAGATGGCCCCTGCATTGCGCAAGGTTTACGATCAGATGCCGGAACCACGTTACGTAATTTCCATGGGATCCTGCGCAAACGGCGGCGGTTACTATCACTATTCCTATTCTGTTGTTCGCGGCTGTGACCGGGTTGTTCCGGTTGATATTTATGTCCCGGGATGCCCGCCAACCGCCGAGGCGCTTCTTTATGGTGTTATGCTGCTGCAAAAGAAAATTCGTCGAACCGGAACCATTGAACGTTAGGCGGGGCGATGGAAGAAGAAACTAGAGATATGCAGGCGGAACTGGTGGAATTGATTTCTGCCGAACTAGCAGGTCATGTGGATCATATCCATCAAGAGTTTGGTGAGTTGACGCTTGCAATAAAGCGGGACGGAGTGATTCCGGTTTTACGCTTTTTGCACGATGATAAGCGGACCCAGTTTGTCTCGATGATTGATATCTGCGGCGTAGATTATCCTGGTGATCAGGAGCGTTTTGAAGTCGTCTATCATCTGCTCAGCCCCAAACTTAACGAGCGCATAAGAGTGAAGTTGCGGACCTATGCGGACACGGCGATTGCCAGCGCAACTGTAATCTATCCTGGAGCAGACTGGTTTGAACGGGAAGCCTACGACATGTACGGAATTCTTTTCACCGGACATCCTGATTTACGCAGAATTTTGACCGATTACGGGTTTGACGGATACCCGATGAGAAAAGATTTCCCACTAACCGGATATGTGGAGGTGCGGTACGACGACGAAGCCAAACGGGTTGTTTATGAGCCGGTACAACTGCGTCAGGAGTTTCGGGATTTTGATTACGAGAGTCCATGGGAGGGAACAGAATATGTACTTCCCGGCGATGAAAAGGCAAATCAATGACGGAGCACACCGTCCGTAATTTCAACATTAATTTTGGGCCCCAGCATCCCGCTGCACACGGTGTTTTACGGTTGGTGCTGGAGCTGGATGGTGAGGTGGTTGAGCGTGTCGATCCGCACATCGGCTTATTGCATCGCGGAACCGAGAAACTGATTGAACACAAGACCTATTTGCAGGCAGTGCCGTATTTCGATCGGCTTGATTACGTAGCACCCATGAATCAGGAACATGCCTTCGCACTGGCAGTTGAAAAACTCGCTGGTATCGAGGTTCCCCGCCGTGCGCAATTGATCCGGGTTTTGTATTCGGAAATCGGCCGGATCCTCTCTCACCTTCTCAACATAACCACGCAGGCTATGGATGTCGGTGCTCTTACCCCGCCGTTGTGGGGTTTTGAGGAGCGTGAACGCCTGATGGTATTCTATGAACGGGCTTGTGGTGCGCGCATGCATGCAGCATATGTTCGCCCTGGTGGCGTGCATCAAGATTTGCCAGAGGCACTCATCAATGACATTGATGCCTGGTGCGCACCGTTTCTTAAAACGGTGGACGACATAGATCGCCTGTTAACGGAAAATCGGATATTCAAACAGCGCAATGTGGATATCGGCATCGTTTCACTGGAAGACGCCTGGGCCTGGGGTTTTTCCGGTGTGATGGTTCGCGGGTCCGGAGCTGCATGGGATCTTCGGAAAAACCAGCCCTATGAATGTTATGCCGAAATGGATTTCGACGTTCCTGTCGGCAGAAATTGTGACAATTACGATCGCTACCTCATTCGCATGGAAGAAATGCGTCAGTCGGTTGCAATCATGAAGCAGTGTATACAGAAGTTGAGGGTTCCGGACGGGCAGGGACCGATAGCCTCTACAGATGGCAAGGTAGTCCCTCCCAAGCGTGATGAGATGAAGCGTTCGATGGAGGCGCTGATCCATCATTTCAAACTTTATACTGAAGGATATCATGTCCCCGCAGGAGAAGTTTATTGCGCGGTAGAAGCTCCGAAAGGCGAGTTTGGGGTTTATGTCGTAGCAGATGGGTCCAATAAACCGTATCGGTGCAAAATTCGCGCGCCGGGTTATGCGCATCTGCAGGCAATGGACTTCATGTGTCGCGGTCATCTTCTTGCCGATGTTTCAGCAATACTCGGTTCTCTGGATATTGTGTTTGGTGAGGTTGACCGGTGAGAAAACAAGCAGTGGTCTTAATTGTGGCAGGTATCACAGCTGCTTGCAGTTCCAGCGACATTGGCCCCAATGCCCCGACTGAAACTGACAGACAAAATGAAGTGCTGGCTACACAAAAGGCTATGTGCAGGATTGAAAATCAGGCGCGCTGTATTCATGTGATCGAAAACCGGACATTGATGGCGCGATTCTTCACCGCGGAAACACAGGGCGGTATGGAAGAGGAAGAAAAAATCAAAGGACGGCGCTTGACCACCCGGTTTGTCGTGGAAGCAGCGGCAGCCATAAAACAGTGCCAACCCGTCACTCAAGAATCGGTTATCTTGCTGAGGGATATAAAAATTGCCGGTGGTACTTATTTGATGAAAGCAACAAAACCGGTAAATGAATCTTCTGCCTGTTTCATTACGCCTGACCCGGAGGCTCCATAATGTCAGTTCGCCGTCTTGCCGAAGACAAACTTCAACCCGCCAGTTTTTCATTCAATCGTGCGAACTCGGTTGCAGTAAAGACCTGGATTAAAAAATATCCCAAAGGCCGGAAGGCGTCAGCAGTGATACCCCTGTTGATGATCGCGCAAGAGCAGGATGGGTGGGTATCAAAGGCATCAATCGAGCATGTGGCTGAGGTTTTGGAAATGCCATTCATCCGGGTGCTCGAAGTCGCTACGTTTTACACTCAGTTTATGCTTCAGCCGGTGGGAACCCGAGCTCACATTCAGGTCTGTGGGACCACACCATGCATGCTGCGCGGGTCTGAAGACTTGATGAAGGTTTGCAAAACGAAGATTAATGAAAAACAATTTGCTACCAATGCCGACGGTACCATGTCCTGGGAGGAAGTTGAATGTCAGGGTGCCTGTGTCAACGCGCCTATGGTGATGATTTTCAAAGATACCTATGAGGACCTAACGGTTGAACGCCTGTCAGAAATCATAGATGCCTTTGAGGCCGGTGACGGCGACAGCATCGCGCCGGGGCCGCAAATTGATCGCGTTTGCTCCGCACCGGTTGGTGGTGCCACCACATTGTTGGATAATCCAAATGTGAAACGCGCGCCCGTTTCAGGCACAATGACAGCAGCTAAGGCACGCAAGCCTGCGGCGACAACAAAAGCGGCAAAAGCCAATCCTGCCGCAACCCTTGACGACAAGAATCGCCCATCTGGTATCAAAAAGCCTGCTAATCCGGATGACTTGAAGCTGATATCAGGGGTAGGACCCAAACTTGAGCGTGTATTACACGGATTGGGTATCTACACATTTGCGCAAATTTCCGGGTGGAAAAAAGCGGAACGAGATTGGGTAGATGGTTACCTTAAGTTCAAGGGCCGTATTGACCGTGATGATTGGGTCAAGCAAGCCAAGGCTTTGTCCAAAGGCGGTGTTGAAGAATATATCAGGATATTCGGCAAAAAACCGCGCTAGCCGTTTACTCGATGTCAATGTAACCGTGATTGATTGATTGTACGCCATTAGGGGGTGCAAGAGATGACGACATTCGGTCAAAGACACAAAGCGGCTTCCAATTTGGAAAATATCAGTCTGCAAAATCAAGTAGCGCCCGTTCAATTAGCCAATGAATACAGGGTGAAGACAGTGAGGCCCAGTTCAGGCGGTTTGTCTGATCATTGGCCAAAGCTGGTTGGACTGCTGCTAGCAGTTGTCGCCGGGCTTTACACTTTTCTCAGTTCCAATGTGGATGCGCAGATCTTCGGTTTTGAAATGGCGTGGTTTTCTGCAGCGTTTGGCGGACTATTCGCAGGCTTTCTCGGCTACACAATTTGTTCTCATATGAATGGTCAGATAGGTGATCCCGATGCGAATAACCCCTATCAGGTTTATGCCGCAAAACATCCCGCTATGGTCTATCTCAGCATGTTTGCAGGAATTGTATATTACATGTTTGATTCCGGGCACGGACCAATCGAAATATGGAATGCGGACTGGAGTACCGCCTGGCTGGTGGCATTCGGCGCCCGGGAAGTTGAAATATCTTCCGTCATGGGTTCGATTCCAAGGCAGTTGATTGGATATATGGTTGCTGGTGCATTGGCCGGTTTTGTAATGTTTCTTGCATTGGAAAAGCTAGGAATTTCATCAACTTCGGGAAAGTAGGGCCACAAAGTGTGGCCACCTGGATTTAAAGTCCGCGTACACACAATAGATTGATTGTAATGGCTTGTTCACTCTCGAGGCATTTGCTACTCATTGTTTATCCTTTTGCGAACTTCACAGTGGGTGCAGTGCGCATATTCAGATAAGACAGATCAGATATGGCATTACAGGACAAAGATCGCATATTCACAAACATTTACGGACTTCATGACAAATCGTTGAAAGGTGCCATGAGGCGGGGGCACTGGTCCGGAACAAAAAAGTTTATTGATAAAGGGGCGGACTGGGTTATTGATCAGGTCAAGGAATCCGGTCTTCGCGGTCGTGGCGGGGCGGGTTTCCCAACCGGCTTGAAGTGGTCGTTTATGCCCAAGCCTGAACGTTCAGACGGCAGGCCTTCTTATTTGGTCATAAACGCAGACGAATCAGAACCGGGCACCTGCAAAGACCGGGACATCATGCGCCATGATCCCCACACTCTTATTGAAGGGTGCCTGATTGCCGGTTTCGCAATGAATGCCCATACCTGTTACATTTATATCCGCGGTGAATATATTCGTGAGCGTGAAGCGCTGCAGGCTGCGCTCGATGAATGTTACGATGCAGGACTGCTCGGCAAAAACAATAAACATGGTTGGGATTACGATATCTATCTCCATCATGGCGCTGGGGCGTATATCTGCGGTGAGGAAACGGCATTACTGGAATCGCTGGAAGGTAAAAAGGGACAACCCCGCTTGAAGCCACCGTTTCCTGCGAATGTTGGCCTATACGGTTATCCAACGACGGTGAACAACGTTGAATCGGTCGCCGTTGTTCCTACTATCCTGCGCCGCGGTGCCGACTGGTTTGCGTCTTTTGGTGAAGAGCGAAATGCGGGTACTAAACTGTTTTGTGTTTCTGGTCACGTCGAGAAGCCGTGCACGTTTGAAGAAGAGATGTCGATTCCTTTCCGCGAGATGATCGAGCGTCATTGTGGAGGCATTATCGGTGGCTGGGACAATCTCCTGGCAGTGATTCCCGGTGGTTCTTCTGTTCGCTGTGTACCGGCAGATGACATCGTTGACTGCAAGATGGACTTTGACAGTCTGATGGCGCTGAAATCCGGTCTCGGTACGGCAGCAGTGATTGTCATGAACCGGGAAACCGACATCATTCGGGCAATTGCTCGCCTGGCCTATTTCTACAAACATGAGAGCTGCGGACAGTGCACACCGTGCCGTGAAGGTACCGGATGGATGTGGCGTGTCCTTACCCGTATGGCAGACGGCAGGGCACAGAAAAAAGAAATTGATATGCTGCTGGAAGTAACCAAGCAGGTGGAAGGACATACAATCTGTGCCCTTGGTGATGCGGCAGCATGGCCAATTCAAGGATTGATCACGCATTTTCGCGGCGAGATTGAAGCGCGGATTGATGCCTATACTGCCCGTGCTTCTGCTGATGGGGCGGTCAGCGACCGGGTGCTGGAGGCGGCTGAATAACATGCACCTTGCGGAGCTCAATATTGCAAAGCCGAAATTTGACAATGATGATCCGCGTTTTGCGGATTTTATGAACAATCTGGAACGCATTAATAATCTTGGTGCAAGCATGCCCGGTTTCGTATGGATTCACAAAGACGATTCTGGTCATGCGATGGATATGCCTACTCCATGGCCCGATGCTGCTGCCAATCTCACAGTTTGGGAAACCCCTCAACATCTGGAACATTTCGTTTGGAACACGGTTCACAAGCAGTTTTACAACCGCAAGGCAGAATGGTTTGAGGTGATGGACAGCCATTATTTTGTAATGTGGTGGGTGGAAGAGGGACATCTTCCTACCTTGGAAGAAGCAAAAGAGCGGCTCGATTATCTGGACGCACATGGCGAAACTGATTTTGCTTTTGGCTGGTCGCACCTGCCGCATATCAAACTATGGCAAAGTCAGCGGTGTGCGTGACCAAGGAGGAGGCATGGGCAAGAAAAAGCGCAAATCGACGGATCCCGGAAAAATGCATCAGACGCTCGAACATGTTCTTGCGGAGCTGGCAGCAACCCGTGTCCAATTGGACAAGCTTTCGAAGCGGCAAAAAAAGACCTTGCGGGAACTCAACGCATTGAAGAATGCATACAAGGAAATTCGTTTGTGCAAACGAAAAACCGGAAAAAAGGCTTCGCGCAAGACTAAGAAGCCATGTGTAAGTACAGTGGCAACCGGTGAGAAACATACAACAGTTATTCCTCTTGCCATGTCCAACTCTGTCGCAAGCAGTGTGGCTGATGACCTTAAATTGATTTCAGGGGTTGGGCCTAAACTGGAAAAAACCCTTAATGGCCTTGGGATCAGTCGTTATAACCAAATCGCCGAATGGGGTGCTGATGAGGTTGCAAGAATCAATGACCACCTTAGATTTTCCGGGAGAATTCAAAGGGAAAACTGGATTGAACAGGCAAAAGCTCTGGCCAAAGGTGGTCGAGACGAGTATGTGAAGGTGTTCGGGAAAGAACCGCGTTAGCGGTCCGTTCCATCAGGGAATCGTTATGGTAAAACTGAACATAGACGGAAAAGAAATTGAAGTGCCGGATCACTATACGATCCTTCAGGCCTGCGAAGAGGCTGGAGCTGAAATTCCCAGGTTTTGTTTTCACGAACGATTGTCTATTGCCGGAAATTGCCGGATGTGTCTTGTAGAAGTCAAAGGCGGCCCGCCCAAACCGCAGGCTTCCTGCGCGCTGGGAGTGCGCGACTGCCGCCCTGGCCCTAATGGCGAACCACCGGAAATTCTTACAAAATCACCCATGGTCAAAAAGGCCAGGGAAGGGGTGATGGAATTTCTGCTTATTAACCACCCACTCGATTGTCCGATTTGCGATCAGGGTGGTGAATGTGATCTTCAAGACCAGGCCATGGCTTATGGTGTCGACAAAAACCGCTTTGCAGAAAATAAGCGGGCGGTCGAAGACAAGTACATTGGGCCTCTTGTCAGAACCAAAATGACACGCTGCATCCATTGTACCCGTTGCGTGCGTTTCACAACGGAAGTTGCGGGAATTTCTGAACTGGGACTGCTCGGACGCGGGGAAGATGCGGAAATTACCACCTATCTCGAGACTGCCATGACCTCCGAGATGCAAGGTAACGTGATAGATCTCTGTCCTGTTGGAGCGTTGACGTCCAAACCTTATCAGGACACGGCCAGGCCGTGGGAACTGCGAAAGACGGAATCGATTGATGTCATGGACGCGGTGGGTTCAAATATTCGGGTTGATGCCCGTGGCCGCGAAGTTATGCGTATCATGCCGAGATTGCATGAAGATGTGAATGAAGAATGGATTTCGGATAAATCCCGTTTTATCTGGGACGGATTGCGAACCCAACGTCTGGATTGTCCGTATGTCAGAAAGTCCGGAAAGTTACAGCCGGCAAGCTGGGATGAAGCGTTTACTGCAATTGCCAGAAAGGTCAAGTCTGCGAAACCTGAGAAGATTGGTGCCGTAGCCGGCCCAATGACCGGCGTGGAAGAAATGTATGCCATGAAGTATTTGCTTGCCGCACTGGGATCGGCAAACATGGACTGTCGTGCACCCGGAAGCGCACTTGACCCATCCAAAGGACGGGAAAGCTATCTGTTCAATGCGACAATTGCAGGCATAGAAGAATCGGACGCGTTGCTTATCGTTGGTTCCAATCCACGCTTTGAAGCAGCAGTCGTCAACAGTCGGATATTGAAACGCGCTAAAATGGGCAACTATCCTATTGGTGTAATAGGTGATGTTGGTGACCTGCGATATGAGTATGAACACCTCGGAAACAAGGCAACTGCGCTAAAGGATCTTGTTACCGGCAAAAACAGGTTTGTTACCACGCTAAAGAAAGCTTCCAAACCACTGATCATCATTGGGGAAGGTGTGTTGAACCGTCCTGATGGTTCAGCCATGCTTGGGCTTGTCGCGCAACTTGCCAAGGATACAGGTACCATCGCCCAGGACTGGAACGGCCTGTCTTTCCTCCATACCGGAGCGGCGACGGTTGGGGGACTGGATGTGGGGTTCGTGCCTGAGGCGGGAGGCTCTGATACGGCTGAGATGATGCGCAGCATGGAGGTTTTATTCCTTATGGGCGCGGATGAAATCGACATGCAGGCGGTCAAAGGATTTACCGTTTATCTGGGCACCCACGGAGATACAGGAGCGCACCGGGCAGATGTAATTCTGCCGGCCTCCACCTATACGGAAAAATCCGCAACCTTCGTCAATACAGAAGGGCGCGTTCAGATGACATCCAGGGCTGCTTTTGCCCCAGGTGAAGCCAAAGAGGACTGGGCAATATTGCGTGCACTTTCAGCGGTCTTGGGTGCTACGCTTCCCTATGACAGTCTGGTTGAATTAAGAACGGAGCTCTACAACGAGTATCCACATTTCGGAAGGTTGGACGAAATCTCACAAGATCTTTTTAAAGATATTGGCGCTTTGGCGTCGGCTCTTGGCGCATCAAAAACCGGTAAGACACTCTCCTCGCGTATTGTCAGCCCAGTTGGTGATTATTTCCTGACAAATCCGATTGCACGCGCCTCCAAGGTGATGGCCGAGTGCTCGGCATTGCGGTGCGGGTCGATGAAGCAGGCGGCAGAATAGGGTGGCAGAAGGGTAAATGGAAGCAATTTTCACATATCTCTGGCCTGCCATCGTTATTTTTGGCCAAAGTCTTCTTCTTCTTGTCGGTCTGTTGTTGCTGACGGCTTACATTCTGTATGCTGACCGGAAAATTTTTGCAGCAGTTCAATTACGCCGTGGTCCAAACGTCGTTGGTCCGTGGGGACTGTTGCAGTCGTTTGCGGATCTATTGAAATTTGTTTTGAAAGAACCAGTAATCCCCGCCAGTGCGAGCAAGGCGGTGTTTATACTGGCCCCTATGGTGTCGGCTGTTCTGGCCCTTGCTGCCTGGGTGGTGATTCCGATCGATCATGGATGGGCAATTGCTGACCTTAACCTGGGGATCCTGTTTGTGTTCGCTATATCCTCCCTGGAAGTGTATGGCATCATCATGGGAGGGTGGGCCTCCAACTCAAAGTATGCGTTTCTGGCATCGCTGCGATCTGCTGCGCAAATGGTTTCCTATGAGGTTTCAATCGGCTTCGTCATCATTACGGTTTTGCTATGTGTTGGCTCCTTGAAAATGGATGATATCGTGCTGGCACAGCAATCGGGACTGGGCACCTATTATCTCGGCATGCCAAGTTCTTTCCTGGACTGGCACTGGTTGCCGCTGTTCCCGATGTTTATCGTGTTTTACATATCCGCAATCGCCGAAACCAATCGACCACCGTTTGATTTGCCCGAAGCAGAATCAGAGTTGGTGGCAGGTCATATGGTTGAGTATTCCTCAACCATGTTCCTGCTTTTCTTCCTGGGTGAATTTGTTGCCATTCAACTGATGTGTGCTTTGGTAACGATCCTTTTCCTGGGTGGTTGGTTGCCACCCGTTGATGTCTGGTTCCTGAACTGGGTGCCAGGTGCATTCTGGTTTTTCCTCAAGATGCTGCTGGTGTTCTTCTCCATGGCTATGGTTCGTGCAGTGGTGCCCCGGTATAGATATGACCAATTAATGCGTCTGGGTTGGAAAGTGTTTTTGCCCCTGTCACTGTTCATGGTATTTGCACTAGCGCTTGTTCTTCAACTTACAGGGTGGATGGCAGCATGAGTGGATTGGGTCAGGCAGCAAAGTCACTACTTCTCAAGGAATTTGTCAGTGCTCTTGGGTTGGCACTGCGCTATTTCTTTTCACCGAAGGCAACTATCAATTATCCGTTTGAAAAAGGGCCTGTAAGCCCGCGCTTTCGGGGTGAGCATGCCTTGCGAAGATATCCCAATGGCGAAGAACGGTGCATTGCCTGTAAGCTGTGTGAAGCTATTTGTCCGGCACAGGCTATAACCATTGAGGCAGGACCACGCGGCAACGACGGTACGCGGCGTACGATCCGTTATGACATCGATATGGTGAAATGTATTTATTGCGGGTTCTGCCAGGAAGCCTGTCCCGTGGATGCAATTGTAGAGGGACCAAACTTTGAGTTTGCAACAGAAACCCGTGAAGAACTTTATTATGACAAGGACAAGCTGCTTGATAATGGCGACCGATGGGAACGCGAGATAGCCCAGAACCTCTCCCTGGATGCTCCTTATAGGTAAGAAACAGCTATGATCGTATCGAGCCTATTTTTTTACTTGTTTTCATTCGTCATGATCGCCGCTGCATTTATGGTGATTTCCTCACGAAATCCGGTTCATTCAGTGCTTTTTCTGATTTTGACTTTTGTCAATGCATCCGGGCTTTTTATTATGGCAGGTGCGGAGTTTTTGGGTCTCCTGCTCATCGTGGTTTATGTGGGGGCCGTGGCGGTACTTTTCCTGTTTGTTGTGATGATGCTTGATGTGGATTTTGTCGAGCTTCGAGAAGGATATCTGCAGTACATGCCGGTTGGGATGCTAGTCGGCGTTGTCGTGTTGATAGAGTTACTGGCGGTCATTGGGAGTTGGGTGACAGCACCCGGTGCCAGCAATTCCGGAGAATCGCCCATTCCACCGATAGAGGAAATCCGTAACATCGAAGCGCTGGGTAATATTCTTTACACCGAGTACGTCTTCTTTTTCCAACTTGCCGGGATGATTCTGTTGGTTGCAATGATTGGCGCAATTGTGTTGACGCTTCATCACAAGGAATCTGTAAGGCGACAGAATATCGCCCAGCAGGTGGCACGTGACAGAAAAACCGCCATCGAATTGAGAAAGGTGAAGCCGGGACAGGGCCTTTAACTCTCTGTTTCGACGAAAATATGGAAATAGGTCTTTCACATTACCTGTCAGTCAGTGCCATTTTGTTTTCGATTGGCATGCTTGGAATATTTCTTAATCGGAAGAATATCCTTGTCATTTTGATGTCGATAGAAATTATTCTGTTGGCTGTAAATCTCAATTTTGTGGCGTTTTCGCAGCACCTTAACGATCTGATAGGACAGGTGTTTGCGCTGTTTGTCCTGACGGTGGCCGCCGCCGAGGCAGCAATTGGTCTAGCTATTCTTGTCGTGTTTTTCCGCAACAAAAGCTCGATTGCGGTTGAAGACGTAAGTACGATGAAAGGCTAGGGGGAAACATAAATGTATCACGCCATCGTCTTTCTCCCACTTATAGGTTTTCTCCTCGCAGGATTGTTTGCAAAGTCTCTTGGTGCAAAAGGGTGTGAATTCATCACAACGGGATTGATGATGATAGCGGCAATCCTCTCCTGGTTTGCGATGCTGACATTCGGATTTTCTGAACAGGCGCCGTTTACAGTTCCGGTTTTGCAATGGGTGAGTTCAGGCGATTTGAATGTAAACTGGGCTTTCAGGATAGACACGCTCACCGTCGTAATGCTTGTCGTTGTAAATACCGTGTCTGCTTTGGTGCATATGTATTCTATCGGGTATATGCATCATGATCCGCATCGTCCCCGGTTCTTTGCCTATTTATCACTGTTTACATTTGCGATGTTGATGCTCGTGACATCCGACAATCTTCTGCAGATGTTCTTTGGCTGGGAAGGTGTTGGCCTTGCCTCGTATCTTTTGATCGGTTTCTGGTTCAAAAAACCCGCCGCCAATGCCGCTGCTATCAAGGCTTTTGTAGTCAACCGGGTTGGGGATTTCGGCTTTGCGCTGGGCATTTTTGGGGTGTTCTTTCTGTTCAACACCATTGAATTGTCTACAATTTTTGCAAATGCTGAAGGTATCGCGACATCAGACAAGGTATTGATGAATTTCCTGGGCTATGAGCTTGATGGGAGCGAGGCTGTAACCGTCGTATGTCTGTTGTTGTTCATGGGGGCGATGGGTAAATCAGCGCAATTCCTGCTTCACACATGGTTGCCGGATGCGATGGAAGGGCCGACGCCGGTCTCTGCGCTGATTCACGCAGCGACAATGGTGACTGCCGGTGTTTTTCTGGTGGCGCGCATGTCCCCGTTGTTCGAGTTTTCACCAACATCGCTGGCTGTGGTAACCCTGTTCGGGGCAACAACGGCGTTTTTTGCGGCGACCGTTGGCCTCGTCCAGAATGATATTAAACGGGTTATTGCCTATTCCACCTGTTCGCAACTTGGTTATATGTTCGCCGCACTGGGTGTGGGCGCGTATGGTGCTGCCATTTTCCATCTGTTTACTCATGCGTTCTTCAAGGCTTTGCTGTTCCTTGGGGCCGGTTCTGTTATCCATGCGGTGTCGGATGAACAAGACATGCGCAGGATGGGTGGATTGCGTACCCATATCCCGAAAACTTACCTGATGATGATGATTGGAACCGTCGCTCTTACCGGGTTGGGGATACCTGGTACCTATATTGGCACTGCCGGGTTCTTCTCAAAAGACGCGATCATCGAAAGCGTGTTTATTGGCGAGAATGCGTTTGCCGTGTACGCATTTGTGCTTCTTGTTATAGCTGCGCTGTTTACCAGTTTTTATTCCTGGCGTCTGGTTTTCATGACGTTTCATGGCAAGCCGCGCGCATCAGCTGATGTGATGAGCCACGTGCATGAATCTCCGAATGTGATGCTGATACCGCTATATATCCTTGCCGTTGGAGCTGTGATGGCTGGTATCCTGTTTGTTGGCGCTTTTTTGGGGCATGAGAGCGGCGGTCATCATGAAGGCTGGTACAACAACTTCTGGCGTGAGGCGTTATTTGCCAGCGCAAACAATGAAATTCTAGCTAATTTTCATAATGTTCCAAAACTAGTGAAATGGTCCCCGTTCATAGCAATGGCGATTGGATTTTGTTTGGCCTGGATATTCTATATCCGTTCGCCCGACGCACCGAAGGAACTGGCAAAGCAGCATCCTGCTCTCTATCAGTTCCTGTTGAACAAATGGTACTTTGACGAAATCTACGACTTCCTGTTTGTCCGGCCGTCGATGCAACTGGGCAGGTTCCTCTGGAAACGTGGTGACGGTTGGTTAATCGACGGATTTGGACCGGACGGTATATCCGCCAGGGTGCTTGATGTGACCGGACGTGTGGTCAAACTTCAATCGGGTTATCTGTATCATTATGCCTTTGCCATGATGATTGGGTTGGCAGCAATTATCAGTTGGGCCATGTTCGGAGGGACCGGTTGATGACTGACTGGCCAATCCTTTCCATGATTACGTTCTTGCCCGTTCTCGGCGCATTCTTAATCATGTTAATTCCGACCGACAGCCCGGTCGCCGAGCGCAATGTCAAGAATGTTGCTTTCTTCACCACCTGTTTCACGTTTGTCGCGTCACTGTACATCTGGGTAAACTTTGACAACTCGACCGTGGGATTTCAGTTTGTCGAACGCTATGAGTGGGTTGGCGAATTCATGGCTTATCACATGGGCGTGGACGGGATTTCCATGCTATTTGTGATACTAACCACATTCCTGATGCCATTCTGCGTACTCGCAAGCTGGAAAAGCATTGAGACTGGAATCAAGGAATACATGATTGCGTTTCTCGTGCTTGAAACCTTCATGATCGGCGTTTTCTGCGCGTTGGATCTGATGCTGTTTTATATCTTCTTCGAGGCAGGTCTAATCCCGATGTTCCTGATCATCGGGATTTGGGGCGGCAAGCGTCGAGTATATGCGAGCTTCAAGTTCTTCCTGTACACACTGGTTGGTTCCGTTTTGATGCTGCTTGCGATGATGGCCATGTACTGGGAGGCGGGGACTACGGACATTCCTGAGCTTCTTACATATCAATTCCCGGCTTCGATGCAGACCTGGCTTTGGTTGGCATTCTTTGCTTCCTTTGCCGTGAAAATGCCTATGTGGCCGGTGCACACCTGGCTGCCGGATGCTCACGTGGAAGCACCCACAGCTGGATCGGTTATTCTTGCAGCCGTCTTGCTGAAAATGGGCGGTTACGGTTTTCTGCGATTTTCACTGCCGATGTTTCCGCTGGCGAGTGATGATTTCTCAACTTTGGTTTTTGTCCTTTCGGTTGTAGCCATTATATACACGTCGCTCGTCGCCCTGATGCAGGAAGACATCAAGAAGTTGATTGCATATTCTTCAGTCGCGCATATGGGTTATGTGACAATGGGTATTTTCGCAGCCAATGCCAACGGCATTCAAGGCGGTATCTACCAGATGCTTTCCCATGGTTTGGTATCAGGTGCCTTGTTTCTATGCGTTGGTGTCGTTTATGACCGGATGCACACACGGGAAATTGCCGCCTATGGTGGGCTCGTTAACAGAATGCCCAAATATGCGGTCGTGTTCCTGATATTTACTATGGCCAATGTCGGGCTACCGGGCACTTCTGGGTTTGTCGGCGAATTCCTAACCCTGCTTGGGATTTTCCAGGTCAATACCTGGGTAGCACTGTTTGCGACTACCGGAGTGATCCTGTCGGCTGCCTATGCATTGTGGCTTTACCGCCGGGTGGTGTTTGGGACGCTCGACAAGGAGAGCCTGAAGTCAATTCTGGATCTCGACAGGCGGGAGGAGGCGATCATATATCCGCTGGTTGTTCTTGTGATTTTCTACGGTGTCTATCCGATGCCAATTTTCGATGCAACCAATGCCTCCGTCGATGCACTTGTTCAAAACTATCAGGCTTCCGTTGAGGCGGCGAAATCCGTGGCACAGGCTGCGGTAGCAAACTAGGACCGGAGAACTGTCATGAACCAAGCCCTACCTGCTGTTGCCGCGATGCCGGAACTGGGTTTGCTGGGTGCAGAAATCTGGTTGGCACTGGGTGCCATGGCGATGCTTATGTACGGAGTGTTCGCCGGTGAACGTTCTTCCAGTCAGGTGACCGGGCTATCCATTGCCATTCTCGTGGCTGCCGGAATTTGGTTGTTTGCTACTGGCGAACGCGGCGAAGCAATGAATGGTGCGTTCATCCTCGATGATTTCGCATGGTTGATGAAATTGCTCACGCTTCTGGGTTCCGGACTGGCTGTTATCATGTCGGTGAATTACATGAAGCAGGAAGGTGTAATTCATTTCGAATACCCGGTTCTGGTGATCACAGCCACATTGGGCATGCTGATCATGATTTCAGCCAATAATCTGATTGCGCTTTACCTGGGCCTTGAGCTTCAATCTTTGTCATTATATGTGCTGGCCGCAATCAACCGCCAATCTGTGCGTTCGACCGAGGCAGGCCTCAAGTATTTTGTCTTGGGTGCGTTGTCGTCCGGCATGTTGCTTTACGGCGCATCGTTGATTTACGGATTTACGGGCCACGTTGGTTTTACCGGGATTGCTGACGCCATGGCAGGAAGTGATCGATCTTTGGGGCTGATTTTCGGTCTTGTTTTCCTGATGGCCGGGATTGCATTCAAGATATCGGCGGTGCCGTTTCACATGTGGACTCCCGATGTTTATGAGGGTTCGCCGACACCGGTAACCGCGTTTTTTGCCGCGGCGCCAAAAATTGCTGCAATGGCTATGCTGATCCGTGTCGTTGTTGGTGCTTTTGAGGCGATAACACCCGACTGGCAGCAAATTATCGCTTTCATCTCAATAGCCTCTATGGTGTTGGGTGCCTTTGCAGCGATCGGGCAAAACAATATCAAACGGCTTATGGCCTATTCGTCAATCGGCCATATGGGATACGCTCTGGTTGGTCTTTCAGCCGGAACACAGGCCGGTGTCACTGGCGTTGTCCTTTACATGCTGATTTACATGGTGATGACCGTGGGAACTTTTGCCTGCATCATATCCATGCGCCGAAAGGATGGCATAGTTGAAGATATTTCTGATTTGGCTGGCCTATCAAAACGCAGTCCCATGATGGCGTTACTTTTGACTATTCTGATGTTTTCATTAGCCGGCATTCCGCCATTGGCCGGTTTCTTTGCAAAGTATTTTGTCTTTGTTGCAGCGATTCAGGCTGGCCTTTATGTGTTGGCCATTATTGGTGTTCTGGCCAGTGTTGTGGGAGCATTCTATTATCTTCGTATCATTAAGATTATGTGGTTTGACGAACCGGCCGACCAGTTTGTGCCTATGCCCGGCGAGTTGCGCTTTGTCCTGGTATTCAGCGGGCTGTTCGTTACATTTTATGTAGTTATCGCCGGCCCCTTATCTGAAATAACAAACACAGCGGCGGCTTCGTTCTTTTGATCGGTAAATTTCTTTCCGGCTCCGCGTCCTCATTCAGGCATCAGCATATGGATGCATGCGCCTCCACCAATTTGGAGTGTATGCGGGCTTCTGAGCAATATGATCCGGGGAATTTGTGGATCACTGCTACAACCCAGAGCGCAGGCAAAGGAAGTCGGGGCCGCAGCTGGACCAGTCAACCGGGCAATTTGTTTGCTTCCGTGTTGCTGGTTAACCCGTGTGAACACAGTCATATGTCTGATCTGACTTTCGTTGCTGCGGTGACAGTTCGCAATGTTACAGAGAGTTTGTTTGGACAAGCTTCAGACAAACAAATCAGTTTGAAGTGGCCAAATGATGTGCTTTTGGAGCAGCGTAAGATTTCCGGTATTCTGCTGGAAAGCAGTTCAGGTGCCAGATCGTCAAAAGTAGTCGTGGGAATTGGCGTCAACTGCAGCCATTATCCGCAAGACACTCTGTTTCCCGCGACTTCACTGGCCAAACACGGCGTAAAAATGGAGTCACAGGAATTGTTTGCGCGACTTGCAGAAGAGTTTGCAAACCAGCTTCGTGTATGGGACAGAGGTAATAATTTTGGGGCTATCCGTAATATGTGGCTGAAAAATGCAGCTGGAATCGGAGAACCGGTGGAAGTGCATCTGCAAGGGTCGGAGCCCTTGTCAGGCGAATTCCTAGATATAGATGACAGGGGACAAATGTTGATCCGTCTTGAAGGCGGCACTGTTCGTCAGATATCGGTGGGGGACGTGTTTTTCCCGGCCGCAACCCCTGCAGGAGACAAATGTGAGTAATCCGGATTTTGTGTTCGTTCCGCTTGGCGGAGTAGGGGAGATCGGAATGAATCTTGCCCTTTACGGTTTTGGCACCGAACAGGACCGGAAATGGATCATGGTGGATTGTGGTGTCACGTTTCCCGGACCGGATTTGCCCGGCGTGGATCTCGTGTTGCCGGATATCCGGTTCGCGGAAGGCTTGGGTGATGGGCTGCTTGCGCTGATTATTACACACGCTCATGAAGACCATTACGGCGCAGTTTTGAGCCTGCATGAGCGATTGAACGTTCCGATCTATTGTACTGCATTCACGGCTGGAATGCTGGAAGCTAAATCCGTTTACGAAGATTCTCCAGTGCCGTTGGTGCCGCAGCTCTACCGGGAAGGTCAGGTATTTGAAATCGGACCTTTCGAAATAGAACCGGTTTATGTGACCCACTCAATTCCCGAACCTATGGCACTGGCAATCAAGACCCCGCTCGGGCGAGCCATTCATACCGGAGACTGGAAGCTTGATGATCATCCCACTTTGGGTCGCAACACGGATGCACATGCCTTCAAGAGACTGGGTGATGAGGGTGTTCTCGCCCTGATCTGTGATTCTACCAATGCTATGCGAGAAGGAATTTCTCCCTCAGAACAGGATGTCACGGCCAGTCTTGCGGAACTTATCCGTGACGCCAGCGGACGTGTTGCGATTACAACTTTTTCGTCGAATGTGGGCAGAATTCGTTCCATTGCACAGGCTGCTTCCAGAGCAGGCAGGAAGGTTATGTTGGTAGGCAGCTCAATCCGCCGGGTTGTAGAGGTGTCAACCGGTTTGGGCATGTTTGACGATATTGAAGACTTCGTCGAAGATGAAGACTTCAATTCCATTCCTGCAGATGAGCTTGTTATCATTTTAACGGGAAGCCAGGGGGAGCCGCGGGCCGCACTCGCCAAAATTGCTTCTGGTGAACACCGGTACATCGAACTCAATGCTGGTGATACAGTGGTGTTTTCTTCGCGCACCATTCCAGGAAACGAGAAACCTATCATCGCAGTTAAAAACGGACTGGTAGAGCAGGGCATTGACATTATCGAAGACGGCGAACATTTGGTTCATGTTTCCGGACATCCCCGTCGTCATGAACTGAAGCAAATGTATGATTGGACGAAGCCGGAAATTCTAATCCCGGTTCATGGAGAAGCGGCCCACTTGAGTGCTCACGCGAGGTTCGGTGGTGATTGTGGAATCCCTCAGGTAGTCCCGGTTCGCAACGGCAATCTGGTAAAGCTTGCGCCTGGTGTTGCGGAGTTGGTGGATGAAGTCCCGCATGGCCGAATTTACAAGGATGGGAACATTATTGGCACAGACGAAAGTTGCGGTGTTCGAGAGCGTCGAAAACTGGCTTATGTCGGCCACGTTGCGATATCCATTGTTATGGATCGAAACGGGGAAATGGCGGATGATATGGACATATCACTCTATGGAATTCCGGAAGTGACCAATTCGGGCGAATATTTTGATGATATCCTGTACAAGGCGGCAATGAGTGCAATGGCGGGTATTCCCAAGAAACGGCGGCGGGATGAGGATGTTGTTCGTGAGGCAGTCCGGAATTCGGTGCGCAAGGAAGCCCGCAATCAATGGGGCAAAAAGCCGGTAACCACAGTTTTTGTTGCGAGAGTATGAAACAATGATAGGTAGACTGAACCACGTTGCGATTGCTGTTCCGGAACTGCAAGCAGGTGTCAACACTTATGCGGGTGTACTCGGGGCAAAGGTCAGTGCACCGCAGGCCCTACCCGAACATGGGGTAACGGTGGTCTTTGTCGAATTGCCCAACACCAAAATTGAACTGCTGGAAGTGCTTGGGGAAGGTTCACCGATTGCGCCGTTTCTGGAAAGAAACCCGGCAGGTGGAATTCATCACATATGCTATGAGGTAGAAGACATTCTGGCGGCGCGCGATCAGTTGGTTGGTGAGGGCGCTCGCGTATTGGGAGACGGTGAACCGAAAATCGGTGCTCACGGCAAACCGGTATTGTTTCTACATCCCAAGGATTTTTGCGGCACGCTTGTGGAACTGGAGCAGGTTTAGGGCCATGTCACTCTTCACCGGTTTTGCAATTTATTTCGTCATTTGGTGGCTGACACTGTTTATCGTATTGCCCCATGGCAATCGTTCTCAGGCCGAGGATGGCGAAGTTATTCTTGGCACTGATCCTGGTGCGCCTACCCGGTCGAGACTTTGGTACAAACTGTTCTGGAATTCTGTAGTCGCAGGGATTGTATTTGCAACTTATTGGATTGTGACAGGGTATTTCGGCTTCGACTTTTCAGACATACCAAGCTTTTTCCCGTATCAAATCACGCCGTCGAATTAGGTACGTCAACTACAGCAAACAAAAAAGCCTTGCTATAAGTTTGCGTGTCCCGATCATCCTTCCAAAACCGGAAGTGGCAGCACAAAAAAGGCGCCTTGATCACATCCTCCCAAGACTAAGACAGCTAGAGCGTGTTCGCATCACGTGAATTCACAGCCGACTGCCCTGAAGAAATTCCGGCACTCCATTGGCGTGAACATATGGCAGACCTCTCCGATTGCCTTCCAGACATCATCGAAGGTTCTGGCGCCTGCCTTCCTCAGATGAGCCTTGAGCTTCGAAAAGGCCATTTCAATGGCATTGAGATCTGGGGAATATTTCGGCAGGAACAAAAACCATGCGCCGATATCTCGCAAGATCTGCTCGGCTTTTTCGCTCTTGTGAGCGGCTAGGTGGTCAAGGATTACGACATCTCTCTTTTCCAGTTCTGGCGCCAACTGTGTCTCAACATAAATCTCAAAGATTTCTTTGGTCATGGCCCGGTCAATAACCCAGGGCGCAACCAGTCCATGACTGCGCAGGCCTGCGATAAGTGTCTGCTTCTTCCAGTGGCCATGAGGGACAAAATCTATGAGGCGCTCTCCTGTTGGGGCCCATCCAGTTTGCTTGGCCATTTTGGTGTTTGTGGACGTCTCATCAATGAAGACAAGTTTTTCAATCGACCGATTCAAAAACGGAACACGCCTTGTCTTCCAGAGTTCGCGGTCTTTTTTCACGTCGATGCGGTGTTGCTCCTTGGCATAAATAGTCTTTTTTTATGCGACAACCCGAAACTGCGCACAACATGCCAGACAGGCGAATGATGGACATTGAGGTTGAATTTTTCGTTCAGCTCCGCACAAAGCTTACGGATTGTAATGTCCTTTTGTTCATCAACCCGTTTTCGAAGCCAGTCTTTATAGGGTGAAAGCTTGCCATGGCCTGTTTTTCCCGGGTTATGTTTTGGAGCAAGCGAGCCAGTTTCACGTTTCAACTTCACCATATCATTCACAAATTTGACGGAGACTTTGAAATGGGCAGCCGTTCCACGATGAGTGTGGCCTTCTTCTACATGAGCTACAACACGTTTACGCAATTCAATCGGATGGGGCTTGGGCATTGAAAATCCTTGGCTTCGAACCGAATCAGGTCACCCCAATCAGAATCATATTCGCGCACGGAAAGAAACTGAATCTACTCGACACAAACACGCTCTAATCGTTTGGTTCTCCCAAATCTTGACAAGGATAATAATCACAATGGAATCCCAATGTCATGCAAATTTTTCTCAACAACGACAATTTGTTGACAATAAAACTCAAACTGCGCCGTATTTTGGCATTTTTCCTGTGGGGCTTGTTAATCGTGGAAAAAAGGGCATAAACCTATGAGTATGAACAAATAATGATTCAGGCTTGGCATGCGACTTTCTCGCTATTTTCTTCCGGTTCTAAAAGAAACTCCGAAGGAGGCTGAAATAGTCTCCCACAGGCTGATGCTGCGTTCCGGCATGATCCGGCAGCAATCCGCGGGGATTTATTCCTGGCTTCCACTTGGCCTCAAGGTCTTGAACAGGGTTTCTGAGATTGTTCGGGAAGAACAAAACAGAGCAGGGGCGATCGAGATACTCATGCCCACAATACAGTCAGCAGATTTGTGGCGTGAAAGTGGTCGTTATGATGATTACGGCAAGGAAATGCTGCGTATTCAGGACCGGCATGAGCGCGATATGCTGTTCGGCCCCACCAATGAAGAAATGGTCACCGAGATTTTCAGGTCTTATGTCAGGAGTTACAAGGATCTGCCGCTGAATCTCTACCATATACAGTGGAAGTTCCGTGATGAAGTAAGGCCGCGCTTTGGGGTTATGCGCGGTCGTGAGTTTCTGATGAAAGATGCATACTCGTTCGACATTGACGCTGAGGCTTCTCGTGCAGCTTATTATCGTATGTTCGTTTCCTATCTTCGAACATTCGATCGACTTGGCATGAAAGCCATACCGATGCGCGCTGATACCGGACCTATCGGCGGAGACCTGTCGCATGAGTTTCTCATTCTGGCAGAAACAGGTGAAAGCGAAGTGTTCTGCCATTCCGATGTGATGGCCTTGAAGGTTCCGGATGAAAGTGTCGACTATGACAATGATGCCCTGATAGCTGGTATTGTCAAAGAATGGACATCCAAATATGCGCGAACAGATGAGTTGCACGACAAAGACATGTGGGCCGCCGTGCCCGAAGGCGATCGGGTCAATGCAAGGGGCATTGAGGTTGGCCATATATTCCATTTTGGCACCAAGTATTCCGAAGCGATGAAAGCAAGCGTGATGGGCCCAGATGGAAAAGAGCATTTCGTACAGATGGGTTCCTACGGAATAGGGCCGAGTCGCGTTGTCGCTGCCATAATTGAGGCGTCACATGATGATAAAGGGATAATCTGGCCAGAGGCCATCACGCCGTTTAATGTTGGTATCGTCAACATGAAGCCAAATGATCAGGCCTGTAGCCGGGAAAGTGAACGCATTTATGAGCAACTGACAAACTCCGGCCTGGATGTTCTGTATGATGATACGGATAAGCAGGCAGGTGCCAAATTTGCGACGATGGATCTTATCGGCGTGCCCTGGCAAATAGTGGTTGGTCCGCGCGGGCTTGCCAATAATGAAGTAGAACTGAAGTGTCGTGCTAATGGAGAAAGAGAAATGATGTCTCCGGACGCGGCAATCAATCGGTTCACGGTCTGATCGGGAAGCGGATGCAAAGTCCAGATCCAACCAAACCGGACGCAGGTCCATCAGCATTTTCGTCATTTGAATGGATGCTCGCAGGACGTTACCTCCGGTCGAGGCGCAAAGAGGCTTTTATCTCTGTGATTGCCGGATTTTCTTTTCTTGGTATTACGCTGGGTGTAGCCACGCTTATCATCGTAATGGCCGTGATGAACGGATTTCGCACGGAGCTGCTTGACAGAATTCTGGGCCTGAATGGGCATCTGATCGTTAATCCCATAGACGGGCCGCTGACGGATTATGTCGATCTTTCTGCTCGTTTCAATACTGTGGATGGTGTGAAACTGGCAATTCCATTGGTAGAGGGGCAGGCGCTGGTTAGCGGGTATTCCGGTCAAGGTGGTGGTGCGCTGGTTCGCGGAATGCGGGAGGCGGACATTAAGAGTGTCGAGACCATTTTTGCAGGGGTTGAGCAGGGTACGCTTGATGGATTTGATAGCGGTGAAGGGGTGGCAATCGGTTATCGTCTGGCGGGAAATCTTGGTCTTGCTCTTGGTGATGAAATCACCCTTATCTCTCCCGATGGGGATGTCACGGCATTTGGAACAACGCCCCGCGTAAAATCCTATCCGGTAACTGCCATCTTCAATATTGGAATGTCCGAATATGATGCTTCCTTCGTTTTTATGCCTATGGAAGAGGCTCAACTGTACTTTAACAAGGAAGGAAGGGTCGACGTAATCGACCTCTATGTTGAAGACCCGGATGCGGTAGATGTTTATCGCCCGGGTATTGAAAATGCCGCGGATCGCCTGATTTACCTGTCTGACTGGCGAAACCGTAATTTGGCACTCACTCAGGCGTTGGACGTGGAACGCAATGTGATGTTTATGATTTTGATGCTGATTGTTCTTGTGGCCGCGCTGAACATTATTTCCGGCCTTATCATGCTGGTAAAGGATAAGGGGCATGACATCGCAATTCTTAGGACCATGGGCATCACCCGCGCAGCTATAATGCGAATATTCATGATCACCGGTTCCGCAATCGGCATTGTGGGGACACTCGTGGGTTTTGTAATAGGAGTTGTCGTTTGCCTGAATATTAAGGCTATCCAGGATTTTGTCACCTGGGTCACCGGTAGTAATCCGTGGGATCCGACGGTGCGGTTTCTAAGTGATATACCTGCGCAGATGGATACGGGCGAGACTGTTTCAATCCTTGTTATGGCGTTGGTTCTTTCATTCCTCGCAACGCTGTTCCCGGCTTGGCGTGCGGCCAGCTTGGATCCGGTTGAGGCGCTGCGCTATGAGTAACCCGCCAATCGTGCTGCATGTTGAAAATCTCGAACGCTCGTATGGTGACGGTTCTAATGCGCGCACCGTACTCAAAGACGCGAACCTGACTATAAAAGCAGGCGAGATGGTTGCTCTGGTCGCACCTTCTGGAACAGGGAAGTCCACATTATTGCATTCTGCCGGTTTATTGGAGCGACCCAATGGAGGTGACGTGTTCATCAACGGTCATGCCACGCGTGAAATGCTGGATCGGTCAAGGACAAATCTGCGCAGATCGGCGATAGGATTTGTGTATCAGTTTCACCACCTTCTTCCGGAGTTTACCGCTGAAGAAAACCTTATGATCCCACAAATGCTGGCTGGACTGCCGAAGCGGGTTGCAAGAAATCGAGCGAATGAGCTGCTCGAATATGTAAAGCTCGAACATCGTGCCCAACATCGTCCAACCGAGTTGTCCGGTGGCGAACAGCAACGGGTGGCCATCGTGCGGGCAGTTGCCAACGCTCCGCAATTGCTTCTTGCTGATGAACCTACCGGTAACCTGGATCCGGAAACCTCAGATCATGTGTTTGCAATGCTTCACATGCTTGTAAAGCAGACTGGTCTTGCTGCACTGATTGCAACGCACAATCATGAGCTCGCTCGAAAAATGGATCGATGGGTATCTCTTTCCAGCGGTCAAGTTGTTGAAATTGAACAAAAATAAAATTGTTCTTTTTTTATTGACTAAATAGAACAAATATGGAACATTATACGTACAAAATATGAATTTTAGCCTGGGGTCTGACATGTATGTATCAGTAAAAGACATTGTTTCGCTCGCCACAATTGGTCTGTTTTTGTTGGCTTTCTTCACCTGGGGGCAAATTCTGTCTGTAGTCGCCTGATTGTTGTATCGACTGGTATTATCCAAAGCTTCTTTGCCTGTTACTCTTGAATAGATTCGCCACCTCTAGGAAACTGGCTCCTGGATGTCACAGGCGTACAGTCTTTTCATGATGAGGCGAGTTCATGAGTTCCAAGTCGGACAAAATACATAATGCTTTGAAAGAACCAGCGCCCAAGGCTGGTGGTAGTGCGGCCTTCGTGCATTTGCATGTGCATTCGGCTTTTTCGCTGCTTGAAGGTGCGTTGCCGCTTCAGGCCATCATTGACCTGGCGATTGCGGATGGGCAGCCTGCTATTGCAGTTACAGATCGCAACAATCTTTTTGGGGCGCTTGAATTCTCGGAAAAATCAGCAAAAGCGGGTTTGCAACCCATAATGGGTTGCAAGCTTGCGGTGGATTTTGAGGATGGGTTTGATCAATGTAGCCGGTCAGGGGTTTCGGAATATCCGTTTTTGGTGCTGCTTGCCTGCAATGAAGAGGGCTTCGACAACCTACGGGTGCTGGTAAGCAACGCTCACCTGGAATGTGGTGAAAAACATTTGCCGCATGTTCCTCTGAGCGTGGTTAAGCAACATAGCAACGGGCTGATCTGTCTGTCGGGAGCGCGTGATGGTCCGCTCAACCGGCTGGTCCTGGAGGGAAGACCAAAAGATGCTGAATCCCGCTTTTTGCTACTGAACAAGTCTTTTCCTGGGCATTTCTATGCAGAACTTCAGCGACACACGCCGCAGGATAGACTGATAGAAAAATCGCTGCTGGAGTTTGCTTACAAGTATGAAGTGCCGATTGTTGCTACAAACCAACCATTCTTTTCGAAACGGACAGACTTTGAAGCGCATGATGCGCTGTTGTGTATCGCGCAGGGGGAGGTGATCGCGGTAGAAGAGCGGCGTCGACTAACGGAGGAGCATTATTTCAAGTCTGCTTCTGAGATGAAGCAATTGTTTAAAGAATTGCCAGAAGCTATTGATAACACGATAGAGATAGCTCGAAGATGTGCCTTCCGGGATACACTCAGACAACCAATTCTGCCGCAATTTTCCGAAGATTCCAAGAACCTGTCTGGTGACGCCGCGGTACAGGCTGAAGCCGAAGAGTTGAAGCACCAGGCACGCGAAGGTTTGAAGTCACGTCTTGAACGGTATCCATTGGCTGAGGGGTTCAGTCGGTCAGATTATGATGACCGGCTGGAGTTCGAACTTGGCGTAATCGAACAGATGAAATATCCGGGATACTTTCTGATTGTCGCCGACTTTATAAAATGGGCAAAGGAGCAGGACATATCGGTCGGTCCCGGCAGGGGATCAGGTGCGGGATCCCTGGTGGCATGGGCCTTGACCATCACGGACATAGATCCAATGCAGTTTTCGCTGTTGTTCGAACGCTTCCTTAATCCCGAGCGGGTCTCCATGCCAGATTTCGACATCGATTTTTGTCAGGAACGACGGGAAGAAGTTATCCGTTATGTCCAGAAAAAATACGGCAACGAACAAGTGGCCCAGATAATAACCTTTGGGACGTTGCAGGCACGTGCTGTTTTGCGGGATGTGGGGCGGGTTTTGCAGATGCCATACGGGCAGGTCGACCGGTTGTGTAAAATGGTGCCCAACAATCCTGCAAATCCTACCACCCTGGTCGAGGCAATTGATGGTGAGCCCCGGTTGCAGGAAGCTGCGCGCGAGGAGGAGATAGTCGAACAGTTGTTCGATATTTCGAAAAAGCTGGAGGGGCTTTACCGGCATGCTTCAACCCATGCGGCCGGCATCGTTATCGGTGATCGCAAACTCGATCAGCTGGTTCCGCTTTACCGAGATCCAAGGTCAGAAATGCCGGTTACCCAGTACAACATGAAATGGGTTGAGCAGGCCGGCCTGGTCAAATTCGACTTCCTGGGCCTCAAAACACTAACCGTATTGGAAAAAGCAAACGGTTTTATTTCCCAATCCGGCCAAAGTGTGGATCTCGCGCATATCGCACTTGACGACAAGAAAACCTACGAAATGCTTACAAAGGGCGACACCGTAGGTGTGTTTCAGCTGGAAAGTCAGGGGATGCGAAAGGCGCTGGTGGGCATGCGTCCGGACCGCTTTGAAGACATTATTGCACTGGTAGCCCTGTACAGGCCGGGGCCGATGGACAATATCCCCACCTACAACCGCCGCAAACATGGCGAGGAGTTGCCGGATTACTATCATGAGAAGATTGAAAGCGTCCTTAAAGAGACCCACGGCGTAATCATATATCAAGAGCAGGTGATGCAAATTGCCCAGATCCTATCGGGATACAGTCTGGGCGAAGCCGATTTGCTTCGCCGGGCCATGGGTAAGAAGATAGCTTCCGAAATGGAGGCACAAAGGGTTCGTTTTGTCGACGGCGCTGTCGAACGGGGCTTGCAAAAGGGCGAGGCTGATATGATCTTTGATCTCCTTGCCAAGTTTGCAAACTACGGGTTCAACAAATCTCACGCAGCCGCTTATGCCCTGGTTTCCTATCAAACCGCCTACCTGAAAGCCAATTATCCGGTCGAGTTTCTGGCCGGTTCAATGCAGCTGGATCTGGGCAATACGGATAAGCTCAGCATATTCCATCAGGAAGCGGAATCGCAGGATATCCCGGTGATACCGCCATCCATACAGACCTCAGGTGTTGGCTTCGAGGTGGAAAACGGCAAAATTCTGTATGCTCTGGCCGCTATTAAAGGTGTCGGAGAAGGGGCTGTTAGCCAGATCGTTTCTGAGCGGCGGGAAAATGGTCCTTACAAATCTATAGAAGAATTTTTCTCACGAATTGATATCCGACAGGTAAACAAGCGTACCCTGGAAAACCTGATTTGTGCCGGCGCACTGGATTGTTTCGAATATCCGCGCGAGCGTATGATCGCAGGACTTGACCGGTTGACTGCGCATGCCAGCCGGAGCGCTGAGAACCGCGAGACAGGGCAAAATGATATGTTTGGCGGCACTTCCGGCTCGGAGGAAAAAATTGAGCTGCCGCTTTGTGAGGCCTGGGACACGACAGAGACCCTCAATCGGGAGATGCAGTCCGTCGGGTATTACCTCAGCGCACATCCGCTCGACGAGTATCGGCCAATCCTGAAGAAAATGCGCGTGCAACTCTACGCAGATTTTGAAGTTTCGGTTCAGAACGGTGCAACAGCCGGACGATTGGCGGGAACCGTTGTGGCGAAGCAGGAACGCAAGACCCGCCAGGGTAAAGCAATGGGTATCGTCATGATATCGGACCCTTCCGGCCAATATGAGGCTGTGATTTTTGAGGAGGGACTTAACCGCTATCGTGACGATCTGAAAGTTGGAGGTTCGTTGGTCATCCTCGCGGGGGCTGACATGCGGCCGGAGGGCGTCAGCATCCGTATCCAAAGCGTTGAGCCGCTGGAAAATGCCGCGTCCCGTGAGGAGCGGGATATGACGATTTTTCTTCGCGACGACGAACCGATCAAGCTGCTTTCACCACTTTTGGATCGTAAAGGCAATGGACGGGTGTCTTTTGTTGTCCTGCAGAATAACGGTGCACGAGAGGTTGAAGTGAGATTGCAGGAGAAGTTCCTGGTTTCTTCAAAAATTCAAAGTGCTATCCGGGCAGTTCCCGGAGTTGTGGATGTGGAGGTAACGTAAGGTATGGCGGTTGCATTTACGCTCATGAATGGGCCGAATGAGCAGTAGCGCCAGTAATTCGATACCGATAAAAATCTGTCTTGCATTCTTCAACTTTTTCGCTATAAGCACGCTCATTCCACACGCGAGCTTCACGCTTACTGTCCATAGCCTCTGGTTGGCACTGACAGATTACAAGCGTTCCGGTGACGCCATTGGGTGTTCATTGCTTGCGGAGGTTAAACCGGTAAAGGAGTTACTACCATGGCGCTGCCAGATTACAGCATGCGTCAGCTATTGGAAGCTGGCGCGCATTTCGGACACCAGACACACCGCTGGAACCCAAAAATGGACCGTTATATTTACGGTTCCCGTAACAACATTCACATCATCGACCTTTCACAGACTGTTCCGCTGCTGGACCAGGCACTTAAGGTGGTTTCCGATACAGTCGCAGGCGGGGGCCGGTTGTTGTTTGTTGGTACCAAACGCCAGGCTTCCGAAATAATAGCAGATGCAGCCAAGCGCTCTGCGCAGTATTATGTCAACGCCCGTTGGCTGGGCGGCATGCTGACCAACTGGCAGACAATTTCGAATTCCATCAAGCGCCTGCGTGAACTTGAAAATCTACTGGGTAGTGGTGAGGCTGACGCTCTGACAAAAAAAGAGCGGCTGATGCTGACCCGCGAGAGCGACAAACTTGAGCGCACACTTGGTGGTATCAAGGACATGGGTGGAACCCCGGACATTCTGTTTATTGTGGATACAAACAAGGAATCCATCGCTCTGCAGGAAGCAAGGAAACTGAATATTCCGGTAGTGGCGGTCCTTGATTCCAACAGCGATCCGGACAATGTTGATTATCCGATACCGGGCAATGACGACGCCTCCCGAGCAATTGCCCTTTACTGTGATCTGTTTGCCAAGGCTGCGCTTGACGGCATTGCCCGTCAGCAAGGTTCTGCCGGTATCGACATTGGTGCTGCGGCAGAGGCTCCGGTTGAAGAAGTACTAGCTGCCGAACCGGAAGTGGCACCCGCCGAAGAAGTTCCCGCTGAGCCTGCCCCGGCAGAAGAGGCAGCGGCAGACGAAACAAAGTCAGGCGACGGTGAGATTACAGCTCTGTTTTCTGCCCCGGAAGGGGACGCTGATGATCTCAAGCAGATCTCTGGTGTTGGCCCGGTTCTGGAGGGCAAACTGAACGCACTTGGTATTACCAAGTTTTCTCAGATTGCAGAATTTTCTGCTGAAGATATCGAACGCGTAGATGAAGTACTGAACTTCAAGGGACGTATCGAGCGTGATGACTGGCTTAAACAAGCCGCAGAGCTGGCAAAGGGCTAAGCCGATTCCCGGTCGAACCAGCGACCGGGTACATTTTTGGGCTATCACATGAATCAGGACGTGAATCCTGAAATGTTTTTGAAAATTGGCACGACGGTGCCGGAAAGAGATGAATATGGCTATTACAGCTGCTCTTGTTAAAGAACTCCGCGAAAAATCAGGCGCTGGCATGATGGATTGCAAAAACGCTCTCAACGAAACTGATGGAGATGTTGAAGCCGCGATGGACTGGTTGCGCTCCAAGGGGATCGCTAAAGCTGAGAAAAAATCAGGCCGTGTCGCGGCGGAAGGGCTGATCGGCATCGCCGGAGCGGCAAATTCTGCGGCAGTTGTCGAAGTAAACTCGGAAACTGATTTCGTAGCTCGCAACGAGCAGTTTCAGGATCTGGTACGCAATGTTGCAACAACCGCACTTTCCACAAATGGTGCGGTGGATGCGGTCGCTGCCGCTAAAATTTCCGGTGGCGATAAATCCGTTGCGGATGCATTGACTGATGCGATTGCGACAATTGGTGAGAACATGAACCTCCGCCGTTCAGCAAAACTGGAAGTCGGAGAAGGAATCGTTGCTTCGTATATGCACAATTCTGCAGGCGATGGAATCGGCAAAATCGGTGTGCTGGTTGCCCTGGAATCTTCTGGAAACACCGATGCACTAGCTGCGGTCGGTAAACAGGTTGCAATGCATGTTGCGGCAACCAATCCATTGGCCGCAACGAAAGAAGAAGTGCCAGCCGATATCGCGGAACGGGAACGCGCCGTATACCTTGAAGAGGCCAAAGAGTCCGGCAAACCGCAGGAAATTGCGGAAAAAATGGTCGAAGGAAAGATGCGCAAATTCTACCAGGAAAGCGTTCTTCTTTCCCAGGCATTTGTGATCAATCCGGATGTCAGTGTGGAGCAGGCACTCAAAGATGCGGAAAAAGATGCAGGTGCCCCTGTCAATCTGAAAGGTTTTGTTCGCCTGGCCCTTGGTGAGGGTGTTGAAAAAGAAGAAGAAGACTTCGCTGCTGAAGTCGCTGCTGCCGTTCAGGGCAGCTAATGTCTAACCGCACAAAATCTGTTTGAATTCTACGAAGGGCGTTTCGTGACAACGGAACGCCCTTCGTGTATCCATCAGGTGTAATTCAAGGTGAGCGATTCATGGCAACGCAATTAAAGTACAAAAAGGTATTGCTGAAGGTTTCGGGTGAGGCCCTTATGGGCGAACAGGGTTTCGGAATTGATCCCCCGACCGTTGCCCGAATTTGCGGCGATATCAAGCAAGGTATAAGCCTCGGTGCACAGGTCGCTTTGGTTGTAGGTGGTGGAAACATTTTCAGAGGCGTTGCCCTGGCTGCGGATGGAGCTGATCGCGTGTCCGGCGATCACATGGGAATGCTGGCGACCGTAATGAATGCGATTGCGTTGCGTATGGCGCTTGAAACCATTGACGTGCCGGCGGTGGTACTTTCGGCAATCGAGATGAACGAAGTTTGCGAGCCATTTACGCAACGTGCCGCCATTCAATATTTCAACCAGGGCAAGGTTGTCATTTTTGCCGGTGGCACCGGTAATCCGTTTTTCACGACTGATACCGCCGCAGCCTTGCGGGCATGCGAGATGAATTGTGATGCACTCATGAAAGCCACACAGGTCGAAGGCATATATTCAGCTGATCCCAAGACAGATCCGGCTGCCGAACGGTTTGATCACATAACCCATGGCGAAGTTCTTGAGCGAGGATTAGAAGTCATGGATGCGGCTGCGGTCAGTCTAACCAAAAACGCCGGAATTCCCATTGTGGTTTTTGCACTTGCTGAAGATGATGGATTTGCAAAAATATTGAAAGGTGAGGGGCGTTCGACTACGGTCACGTCCTGAAACTACTGAACGAGAAGAAAGAAGCAAAATGTCAGACATTATTGACCTTGCAGATATTACAAGACGTATGGAAGGGGCGATCAATTCGCTGAAAGGAGATCTGGCCGGCTTAAGGACCGGGCGTGCTTCTGCAAGTATTCTGGATCCCATTATGGTTGAGGCATACGGACAACAGATGCCGATGAACCAGGTGGGCACGGTTTCAGTTCCAGAGCCGAGAATGATTTCCGTGCAGATCTGGGACAAGTCGATGGTAGCGGCGGTTGAAAAGGCAGTCCGTGAATCAGACCTTGGCCTTAATCCTGTTACCGATGGTACAACCCTGCGAATTCCGCTTCCGGAACTAAATGAGGAAAGACGCAAAGAGATTGCAAAGGTTGCCCACCAATATGCGGAACAGGCCCGGGTCGCTGCGCGTCATGTGCGACGGGATGGAATGGATATTCTCAAAAAGGCAGAAAAGGATGGAGATGCAGGCCAGGATGACGTGCGTGCATTGTCTGACAAAGTTCAGAAGGCGACGGATGATACCATATCCGAAATTGATTCACTGGTGAATGCAAAAGAAGCTGAAATCATGCAGGTTTAATCCGAAATGACAGACGCCACACAACCCGCCAAAAGTGATAACCGGTCACATGTTCCACAGCATGTTGCTATTATCATGGATGGTAATGGTAGGTGGGCACAGCAGCGGGGATTACCTCGAAAGGCAGGGCATAGACAAGGAGTAGAGGCAGTCAGGAATTGTGTCCGTGCTGCAGGGGATTTGGGAATTGAGTACCTTACCCTTTACTCGTTCTCTTCAGAAAATTGGAGCCGGCCACCGGCGGAAATTTCAGAACTGTTTTCACTGTTGCGTTATTTCATTCGGCGTGATCTGGCCGAACTGCATGAGAACAACGTCTGCATTCGGGTCATCGGTCAACGAGATGGAATTCCAGAAGATATTCTTGCTTTGCTGGATGAGGCGCAGAGTCTGACCGCCGAAAATTCTGCACAGACCCTTGTTCTTGCTTTCAATTACGGTGCCCGTACAGAAATTGTACAAGCTGTAAGAAATTTGTCCCTGAAGGTTGCAGATGGAAAACTGGCTCCCGATGAAATTGATGAAGCACTGATCACCGATCATCTTTATACATCGGATGTGCCGGATCCGGATTTGCTGATCAGAACCAGTGGTGAAATTAGGCTCTCAAATTTTCTACTGTGGCAGGCAGCTTATTGCGAGTTCGTATTTTTGGATTGTTTGTGGCCCGACTTTACGAAAGATGATCTGCAAGCTGCCGTGGTCGAATATGGTCGCAGAACCAGAAACTTCGGCGGCCTGGCCAGGGAAACCAGCTCGTGACGTCTGAATCAGTCAAATCCCGCATATTCAATCGGGAATTGAAACTTCGCGTGATGTCTGCACTTGTTTTGGGAGTGGTGACACTTGTGTTGACCTGGGTGGGGGGGTACCCATTTGTGCTGCTGGTGGCCGTTGCAGCGATTGCGATACTTTTCGAGTACAACCGGATGTGCGGTGCACTGATACCAGTTCATGTGTTTTATAGTGGATTTGCAGCCCTTTTGATTGTGATATTCGCATGGTTTGCTGGCCTGGATTTTGCCGCCTTTTGCATGGCGAGCGCGGCAGCGATAGTCCTCGCCGTTTGGGAGATTATGGACCGCCGAACCATCTGGAGTCCCATCGGCTTTGCCTATGCAACGCTGCCATTTTTTGCCATGAGCTCGCTGCGGGGCGATACCGAGTTCGGCTTATATTTGATTTTGATATTGTTTGCCTGTGTCTGGGGGGCTGATGTATTCGCCTACTTCTTTGGCAAAACTATTGGCGGACCCAAACTTGCACCGAGACTGTCACCCCAAAAGACCTGGGCGGGATTTATCGGAAGTTTGATCGGTGCAGTGGTGATGTCTGCTAGTATTAACGTGCTGTTCGGATACCCTGTCACGGATGTCTTTGTTGGCTTGATCCTAGTTCTTGCGGTTCTGTCTCAGATTGGAGATTTAATAGAATCCATGTTGAAGCGAAAGTTCGGTGTGAAGGATTCCGGCACTTTGATTCCGGGACATGGCGGAGTTTTGGACCGGGTTGACGGTTTGATCGTCGCTGCTGTTGGTTTGTGGATGGTCCTTTCCGTAATGCAAATGCAAACGAAATTGACTACTTCTTTCGAAAGTTTGTTCACGCATGCCTTTCTAATGCTTTGAAGTGTGCTAATTGATTCCTGAAACATCAAACCGGGAAATTACAAATGGAATTTTTGACAGAATTGAGTGCGGGTGGATACTCCCTGTTCGGGTACATTATTCCGTTTTTGATAGTACTCACAATTGTCGTGTTTTTTCACGAGCTTGGTCACTATGCAGTCGCACGCTGGAATGATGTTGATATAGAAGCGTTTGCTGTTGGATTTGGACCGGAACTTTTCGGAATAAACGACAGAAACGGTACACGCTGGAAACTGTGTGTCATCCCACTTGGCGGCTACGTAAAGTTTGCCGGCGATGCAAACGCTGCATCCGTTCCTGATCACGAAAAACTAGCCAATATGAACGAAGAAGAAAAAGCCGGAAGTTTTGAACACAAAACTGTCTGGCAACGCGCTGCGGTTGTTGTTGCCGGTCCGGTTGCTAATTTTATTCTGGCGGTCGTCATTTTCGCAGGATCGTTTTTCTTCATTGGAATTTATGAGCGTGAACCGGTCGTTTCGGAAGTTATTGCCGAGAGTGCGGCATTTGAGGCGGGTATCGAAGCCGGAGACATCATCAGGGCAATCGATGGAACCGAAATTCGCTCGTTTTCTGATATCCCCAGAATTGCTGGTCCGAACCACGGGATTGAACTGATCTTCACCGTAGAGCGCGCCGGCCGGCTGATTGATCTCCCGGTAACGCCAAAATTGACGGAACGGGAGGATAACTTTGGCAACATACACAAAACCGGGCTGATCGGCATTGCCACGCGTATAGAAGATGCCGAGCCCAAACATCGAACATTCGGAGTCGGCGAAGCGCTTACGAAAGCGGTAGGCGAGACCTTTTTCATCATCAAGCGTACGATGCAATATCTCGGTGCGATAATTGTTGGCCGTGAATCAGCTGATCAATTGAGCGGTCCAATTGGTATAGCAAAATTGTCCGGTGACGTGGCCACGCTTGGATGGGCTGCGCTTATCAATCTGGCTGCAATTCTGTCTGTTAGTATCGGTTTGCTGAACCTGTTCCCGGTGCCCATGTTGGATGGAGGGCATTTAGTATTTTACGCCTATGAGGCTGTATTTGGTAAGCCACTTAGCCCTAGGGCACAGGAAATAGGGTTTCGGTTCGGCTTTGTGCTTCTAATTGGCCTGATGTTGTTTGCCACTCGCAATGATGTTGTCAACATGTTTATGCGTTGATCAGGAATTTGTGTTTTTTGCCTGAAAACAGCATATTTATGCCGGTTTGACGGCAACCAGGGTCAAAAATGCAAAATTTTGCTATCACATTAATATTTCGACATATTATGTCATTTGACCGGCGGGATTTTAAATTTCATTAACCAAGAAAACCGATAGGGATAGTCCAATTTGCAACACTCTGGCAAAATGTGCCAAATGGTGGTGGTAAAATCGACTGTAGAAGGTTGCTTAGCTGGGAAAACCCTGTAAAAAGTTTATTAACTTATTTGGATTCTCGCCAGGGAGGCTGAATGCAGATTGGTGTGTGCCTTTTGGAGAGTATGTGCAGGGCTGAGAAGATATTGATGCGTATTAATAATTTTATAATAAAAACAGTATGGTTAGCTTTTGCGTTGGTGGTAGCTGTTGTATCTCAACCACTCATTTCCGATCATAGATTTGTTTCCGAAGCTGAAGCTGCTGTTGTCCGCAACATAGATGTGCGTGGCAATCAGCGTATCGAAGATGACATCGTGGCTTCTTACTTGACCATTCAGCCGGGACAAAGCTTCAACAATTTTGATATTGACGACTCTGTTAAGGCGCTGTTTGCCACTGGCTTGTTCAGCGATGTCAGTATTTATCAGCAGGGTGCCACTTTGATTGTGGAAGTTGATGAGAACTCTACTGTCAACAAAGTGTTTTTCGAGGGGAACTCCCGGCTAAAGGACGATGCGCTGAAAAACGTGGCGAGACTGAGATCCCAATCGGTTTATAGTGACGAACAGGCTGCCCTTGATGTTGAGAGAATTGAGGCGGCTTACTCGCAGGTTGGGCGCCGCGATGCGAAAGTCTCCTATGAAGCCGTTCCGCTCTCCAACAACCGTATCAATGTTATTTATCGGGTAAATGAAGGCGACAAAACCAAAATCGCCAGTATCACATTCGTTGGAAACGATACATTTTCCGACAGACGACTGGTTGATGTGATTTCTACCAAAGAATCCACCTTCCTGAGCTTCCTCACCAGCAATGATATTTATGACCGCAACCGGATCAATTCAGATGAAGAGGCCCTTCGTCGGTTCTATTTCAACAAGGGTTTCGCGGATTTTCAGATTGTTTCGACAAACGCTGAATTGGATGACCTGGAAAACGAATACCATATCACCTTCACCCTGGAGGAAGGACCGCGGTACACATTTGGCAACATCAGTATCGACAGTACGATAGATGGCGTTAACAACGATGCTTTGTATGGCCTGATCGAGACCGAAACCGGAGAACATTACAGCGCGAAACGGGTTGAGGATTCAATTGTTGCAATTACAGAGCGCGTTTCCGAAGAAGGGTTCGCGTTTGTAGAGGTTGTTCCCCGCGGTAACCGCAACTTTGATGACAACACGATTGATGTAACCTACCTGGTGGATGAGGGTGCACGCCTTTATATCGAAGATATCCGGATTATCGGCAACGACCGTACACGGGATTACGTTATCCGTCGCGAGTTCGACTTGTCCGAGGGGGATGCCTACAATCAGGTGTTAGTTCAGAAAACACGGGATCGGATTCAATCTCTCGGCTTCTTCCAAAGCGTCAACATCTCAACACGCCCCGGTTCTGGGCCTGATCGCGTGATATTGTACGTATCCGTGGTTGAACAGTCTACCGGTGACATCTCTCTGTCTGGCGGTTATTCGAGTAATGGTGGTGTTGCTGCAAGCGTTTCACTTACAGAGAAAAACTTCCTCGGTAGGGGACAATTCCTTCGTATCGGGTTTACCACCAGTGAGGATGAAGAGGGATACCAGTTTGCATTTTCAGAGCCATATTTCCTGGGCTATCGCGTATCTGCAGGACTGAATGTCAATATTTCCGAATCTGATGAGACCAGTGAACGACAATACCTGATCGATAGTCAGAACGTCACAGTTTCGTTTGGTATTCCTATTGTTGAAAACCTCACCTCCAGAGTGTTTTATTCATACCGTGGCAGCGATGCCAGCGCTAATACAACGCTCTTGGATGATGCGGTTAACACAGGTGGCAACAATAATGGTAAACAGGGTGATGCGGCTGCTGAATTGTCATCTGCTCTGGTGCTTGGGCTGGGCAACTTTACAGCTTCGGGCTTCGGATATTCCTTGGTTTACAATACATTGGATTATCAGAAGTCTCCTCGTGAGGGTGTTCGTGCAAGCCTAACACAGACATTCTACGGGGTCGGTGGAGATGCAGACTATTTCACTACCGAAGCTAACCTTGTGGGTTATTATACGTTATCCGAGGAACAGGATCTCGTTGTAATGGGTCGCGTACGGGGTGGACATCACGAGGTATTTGGCACTGACAATGGAACTATTGCCGGTGGCTTCCGCACGATTGATAACTTCCAGGCGAGGTCACAGAGTATCCGCGGGTTTGACTCGTTCGGTTTCGGTCCTCGTGACCCGCTTACTAATGATCCTCTCGGAGGTCGTACCTTCTGGAATGCGACAGCAGAATTGCAGTTCCCGCTACCATTTGTACCAAGATCACTGGGGTTACGGGGAGCAGTATTTGCCGATGTTGGCCAGTTGACGGATGTCGGAAATGCATCGATTGCTGCCATTACCGCAGCTAACGGTCGTGCTCTGGAGGCTGCGCAGCTTGCACAGGTTGACGATGATGAAATCCGTGCCTCTGTAGGTGGTAGTATTTTGTGGGCATCTCCGTTTGGGCCCTTGCGTCTGGATTATGCTGTGCCAATTGCCGAAGAAACCTTTGATGACATTCAGGAATTCAATTTCGGTGTAAGCACTGCCTTCTAGTGTCTGAGGTGGTGCAGCCTTTTGGCTCCAGATTTAACGTTCAGGTTTTTTGATGTTTTTTGTGCCGGTCAACACTAGTTTGCAGGAACTTGCTGAAAGGTGCGGTGCAGAAATACACAATTATGATCCTGAAAAAAATGAAGTTTGGATAAATGGCGCTGCTCCTGTGGAAGCGGCTAATGCCGGTGATCTGACGTTTATCGATAATCCAAAATACCTGAAGTATCTTGACAACACCGCAGCATCAGCAGTGATTTGTCAGGAAAAATATCTTGACCAACTTCCTGATCATGTTGTGGCACTCAGTCATGGCAAGCCCTATGAGGCTTATGCGGAGGCGCTGTCCATCCTATATCCTTCTGCCGGACGACCGCAGCCGATAACAGGAGAAACCGGGATTTCAGACAAGGCTTTTGTTTCACCGGAAGCCAAGCTTGAAGACGGTGTGATTGTGGAAGCTGGTGCTGTTGTCGGGCCTGATGCCAGTGTAGGGCGGGGCAGTACAATCCTGGCGGGCGCTGTGGTTGGAGCTGGTGTGCAGATTGGACGAAACACCACTATCAGCAGCAATGCTACGGTCGTTAATGCCCTGTTGGGGGATGATGTTATTGTTCACAATGGTGTTCAAATCGGTCAGGACGGATTTGGTTTCGCCATGGGGCCTGGTGGCCACAAAAAGATTCCTCAAATTGGACGTGTGATTTTGCAGGACAGGGTAGAGATAGGCGCGAATTCGACCATTGATCGTGGTGCCAACAGGGATACGATAATTGGGGAGGGGTCAAAGATTGATAACCTTGTTCAGATAGGCCACAACGTTATTATCGGTCGACATTGTGTAATCGTTGGCCTTGCTGGTGTGTCCGGAAGTGCAACTTTGGGTGATTATGTGGTGGTGGCCGGCCAGGCGGGAATTGTAGGCCATACTAAGATTGGTGATGGCGCACAAATAGGTGGCGGATCTGGTGTTCACGGAGATGTTGCTGCCGGTGAACGGGTAATGGGTTATCCGGCCATAAAAGCATCCAAGTGGATGCGTGATGCAGCAAAAATCATGCTTGCTGACAAACGTGACAGAAAGAAAAAGGATTAGGGTAATGTCTGGCGACGTAATCGAACTAATCGATATCAAGGAACTTTTCCTTCTTTTGCCGCATCGGTATCCCTTCCTTTTGATAGACAAGATAGTAGACGTTCAGGAAGATCTGGTTGCGACCGGGATCAAGAATGTCACGTTCAATGAACCACATTTTGGGGGGCATTTTCCCCAGGACCCGATTATGCCGGGAGTTCTTATTATAGAGGCCATGGCTCAAACCGCGGGCGCCATCTGTGCTCGTCGGCATTCGATGGGCCAACGCAAACTGGTATATTTCATGACCATAGACGGGGCTAAATTCAGACGCCCCGTGATTCCTGGTGATGTGCTTGAGTTGAGGGTGGTTAAACAAAAACAGCGCAAAAACATTTTCAAATACCATTGTGAAGCCTGGGTGGGCGATGAAAAGGCTGCAGAAGCAGACATAGGTGCCATGATGGTTGATCCAGAGGGAAGAGACTAAATCGTGACGATACATCCATCTGCGGTAATAGAAGACGGGGCAGAGATCGGTGATGGTTGCAACATCGGTCCGTTTTGTCATATTGGTCCGGAAGTCAAACTGGGTGCAAACTCGGATTTAAAGTCGCATGTTGCTATTGCTGGCAAGACAACGATCGGAAAAGGTGCCAGAATTTTCCCTTTTGCATCGATTGGCCATGAACCCCAAGATCTGAAATATTCCGGCGAAGAGACAACGCTTGAAATTGGTGACAATTGTCTGATCAGGGAAGGGGTCACTATGAACCCGGGAACTGCTGGTGATGCCGGTAAGACAGTAATTGGCAACAATTGCTATTTCCTGGCAAATTCTCATGTGGCGCATGATTGTCAGATGGGTGATGGCGTAATTTTTTCAAATGCAGTTCTGTTGGCTGGGCACTGCAAGGTCGGGAACAATGTAATTATTGGCGGCGGTGCTGCCGTTCATCAGTTCTGTCGCATTGGCAATAATTCGTTTATCGGAGGAATGGCAGGTCTTGAGAATGATCTGATACCATTTGGAATGGCATTGGGTAACAGAGCCTACCTTGGTGGCCTTAATCTGGTTGGGATGAAACGTGCGGGGATTGAAAGAGCCAGCATTCATAAGGCCCGCAAAGCATTTCGCGATTTGTTTGATCAGTCCGCGAATGTTGCGGAGAATGTTACCACTGTATCTGCTGAACTTGGGGATGATCCAGTGGTTAAACAAATTCTCGATTTCGTCGGCGCAAGTGGTGACCGCGCTCTTTGTACGCCGAAGAGTTGAATCGGTTTGGAGGGATTGAGTGACCAACAGTCTCGCCATCATAGCTGGAAGAGGATTGTTGCCTCAGGAACTCGTTTCCGGCCTCATAAAGCGTGGGAAAACGCCTTATCTGATTGGCATAGAGGGCGAGACTGAGCCCTGGTTAAGCCAATATGACCATTCGATTCTCGGATGGGGGCAATTCGGTCAATTGTTTAATATTCTTAAAGAGCGCAATATCCAGCGTGTCGTTCTTGCAGGGGGTGTGACGCGACCAAATATAGAAATTTCGAAAATGGACTGGGTGGCCATACGTTCATTGCCCCAGATTTTGGCATTTATGATCGGCGGTGATAACTCACTTCTCTCAGGCGTGATCCGACTTTTCGAAAAACGCGGTATTCAAATCGTTGGTGCACACGAAGTATTGCCGGAACTCTTGTCGGGCAGCGGTGTAATCGCCGGCAAGAAGCCCCCCCGAAAAGCCTTGAACAATGTCCGCAAAGCGGCCGAAGCAGCAAAAGAGCTTGGTAGACTTGATATTGGCCAGGCTGCTGTCGCGGTTGGGGGTAGAGTTGTGGCTCTCGAAGGGATAGAGGGCACCGACGGCATGCTTGAGCGTGTGGAAAGTATGCGTAACAGTGGCAGGCTCTATGAAGACGGACGGTTCGGCGTGCTGGTCAAGACGATGAAACCGGAACAGGAAATGCGGGTTGACCTGCCTGCAATAGGTCCTGACACCATCATCAGGATTTCAGATGCCGGGTTGCGAGGTATCGCTGTAGAGGCGGGCCGCTCGCTTATCCTTGACCGTGAAAGGACCCTGAAACTCGCCCGGCTTCATGATGTTTTCATTTATGGGCTTGTTGCTGAAGCGAAAATCACATGACCATTGCCAAATCCTTACATGTTTATTTTGTTGTTGGTGAAGAATCGGGCGATATTCTGGGTTCGAAGCTTCTGGGAACGCTGACTGAGATGCATGGTGATGTTACTGCTTCGGGGCTAGCGGGCAACCGCCTTGAAGCGCTGGGGATGAAAAGTCTTTTCGACATTTCAGACATTTCAGTGATGGGTGTATCTGGCGTTGCGGCAAAACTGCCGATGCTTCTCAATCGGATACGACAAACTGTCGATGACGTTCTGCAAAAGAAACCGGACGTTTTGATATTGATAGACAGTCCAGAGTTTTCTTACCGAGTTGCGCGTAAAGTCAGGGCCAAAATGTCAGCGGTCAAGATCGTAAAATATGTTGCACCGTCGGTTTGGGCATGGCGGCCCGGGCGGGCTAAGAAAATCAAGTCCTATATAGACCACATACTGGCGGTTCTGCCATTCGAACCGAAAATTCTGAAAGAGCTTGATGGGCCTGAGGCTACCTATGTAGGGCATCCGCTTGCTTCTGACGTCCCAGCAATCAGAACATCTGATAGAAGGACCTGCTCAACACCGCCTAAAATGGTGATTTTGCCTGGCTCCAGGAGGAGCGAAGTCAAACGCCTGATGCCAGTAATCAAGCAAACTCTTGATATTCTCGCAGAAAGGGAAAACCAGTTTCAGTGTGTTCTGCCAGCGGTTGCAAAACTCGAAGCGGAAATTCGTGAAGGGGTCGCGGATTGGGCCTGGAAACCAACTATTGTCACTGGTGACGTAGAAAGGCAAAAGGCGTTCAAAGACGCTGATATTGCACTCGCAGCATCCGGAACGGTAACACTGGAACTCGCATTGTTCAAAGTGCCGATGATTTCGCTATACAAGCTGGACGGATTGGCGATGCGCATCCGCCATTTGCTGACCGGATGGACGGCATCCTTGCCTAATTTAATCGCAGATTATCCCATCATCCCCGAAAAATTCAATGAATACGCCCATCCACAATACATTGCGCGAATGGTCGAGCGTTTGTGCCTTGATGATCACGAACGAAAATTACAACTCAAGGGATTTGAGACTGTGATAAAGCGTTTGAAGCAGACTACGCCTTCACATCAGCTTGCCGCCCGCAAAATACTGGAAATTGTGGGCGACGGATGAGCTCAAGCTCAGCGCTTGCTGATGTCCACGTAATCTCGGCTTGTTTCGCCGGTATAGAGCTGGCGAGGACGCCCAATCTTTTGTTTGGGATCTTCAATCATCTCTTTCCATTGTGCGATCCAGCCAACGGTTCTGGCCAGTGCAAACAGCACCGTAAACATCGTTGTTGGGAAGCCCACCGCACGCAGTGTGATTCCTGAATAGAAATCAATGTTCGGATAGAGTTTCTTTTCAATGAAATACTCATCAGTCAGTGCGATTTTTTCAAGCTCCATAGCGACTTGTAGGGTGGGATCATCTGTAACGCCGAGTTCCTTGAGTACCTCATGGGTCGTTTGCTGCATGATCCGGGCACGAGGATCATAATTCTTGTAAACACGGTGGCCGAAGCCCATCAGGCGGAAAGGATCGTTTCTGTCTTTCGCACGGGCGACGAATTCCGGTATCCGATCGACAGTGCCGATTTCTTGCAGCATGTTCAGTGCAGCTTCGTTGGCACCGCCGTGAGCAGGACCCCACAGGCAAGCAATACCGGCAGCAATACAGGCAAAGGGATTTGCTCCGGAAGACCCTGCAAGACGAACCGTTGATGTTGAAGCATTTTGCTCGTGATCCGCATGCAGGATGAAAATTCGATCCATTGCCCGTGCAAGTACCGGATTTACTTTGTATTCCTCACAAGGAACCGCGAAACACATGTGCAGGAAGTTGGATGAGTAATCCAGATCATTACGTGGATAAACAAACGGCTGGCCAATGTGATATTTGTAGGCCATTGCGGCAATGGTCGGCATTTTAGCGATCATTCGTAGTGCTGCAATTTCGCGCTGATGTTCGTCAGAAATATCGGTCGAGTCATGGTAAAATGCAGACAGCGCACCAACAACCCCACACATGATGGCCATTGGGTGAGCGTCACGACGGAAGCCCGTAAAGAACCGGTTCATTTGTCCATGGACCATTGTGTGATAGGTGATGCGATCGTGGAAGGAGTCGCTATCCGCTTGATTTGGCAAATCTCCATTTAGCAGCAGATAGCAGGTTTCGAGAAAATCGCCCCGCTCTGCCAATTGCTCAATGGGGTATCCGCGATGGAGAAGAACGCCATTGTTACCATCAATAAAGGTGATGTCACTTTCACAAGACGCAGTGGAAGTGAAACCCGGATCATATGTAAATGCGCCGGTTTCCTTGTACAGGGTTGTGATGTCGATAATGTCAGGTCCGACGCTGGCCTGGCGGATGGGAAAGTCCCAGCTATTATCGCCGATACTCAGTGTTGCCTTTTTATCCGTCATATCAAAATCCTCTCCTTCAGCAACTTCAGAAAGCCGTCCGAATTCCCAAAACGATAATCGTTTGTCTGGTAGCGGTAATCTCTATAAGCCGCGGATACCGGGGTGGTATCTGCTGATCATACCCGCCAGTGCGAAAGCAGGTTACGGTTTAGCTATATGATTTAATCGTATGAAACAAGTGCGACAATGGTGGGAGTTAATCACTTTGCTTTCACAATTGATCTTGCAATCTTGCGATAGACTCAGATTTGCCAAAGATTTTCAATACATCAAAAGCACCCGGAGAAGTTGCTTTTCCGGTCAGGGCTGCCCGTATCGGCTGTGCAACTTGACCCAGTTTAAGGCCCTTTTCCTCGGCAAATGAGCGAATTGTGTCGCTGATCGTGTCGGAATTCCAGGTTTCAAGAGCTTGAAATCGGGGTAATATCTCGGAAATTGCCGATTTTGCGTCTTCATCCAGCAGCCTGGCTGCTTTTTCTTCCAGAGGAATAGGACGTTTTTCAAAGATGAATTCTGCGCCTTTTGCGATGTCCAGAAGGGTTTTAGCCCGCTCTTTCAGGCTTCCCATTGCCAAAATCAGCCAGTTTCGTGTCTCCTGTGTGAGATTGTCGCGGATAATGTCTTGCTCATCAATTTCTTCAAGCACAGAGAGCAGGTCTGACAGCAATTCCTCGTCGGCCTTGTTCTTCATGTAATGGCTGTTGATGGCCTCCAGTTTTACGTAATCGAAACGGGCTGCGGCTTTGTTCATTCCGTCAAAGTCAAACCAATCAACCATTTGTGCGGTAGACATGATTTCGTCATCACCATGTGACCAACCCAAACGCACCAGGTAGTTTCGCAATGCTTCCGGCAGATAACCCATGGCCCGGTAAGCTTCGGCGCCAATTGCACCATGCCTTTTTGACAATTTGGCACCATCAGAACCGTGAATCAGAGGAATATGAGCCATCACAGGCACATCCCAGTTCATGCCAAGATATATCAACTTTTGTCTCGCTGCATTGGTGAGATGGTCATCACCGCGAATGATGTGTGTGACGCCCATGTCATGGTCGTCGACAACAACTGCAAGCATGTAGGTTGGGGTTCCGTCAGAGCGAAGCAGAACAAGATCGTCCAAATCCTTGTTTGGAAACTTTACCTGCCCCTGGACCTTGTCGTCGATCAACGTTTGTCCCTCGAGAGGTGCTTTAAGGCGAACCACAAAGGGCGCATTGTCGGGTGCTGATGCCGGGTCACGATCGCGCCAGGTTCCATCATATCGTGGAGTTCGTCCTTCTGCCCGTGCTTTTTCCCGCATTGCTTCAACTTCTTCAGGTGTACAGAAACATTTGTACGCTGAGCCGTTTTCTATCAATGCGTAAGCGACTTCCTTGTGTCGTGTTGCGTTTGCATGTTGTGAAATAGGGTCTCCGTCCCATTCGAGACCCAGCCAGGAAAGCCCATCAACCAGCGCCTCAACCGCTTCGTGAGTAGAACGTGCACGGTCAGTGTCTTCAATCCTCAGCAGCATTTTTCCATTGTTGGCTTTTGCATATAACCAGTTGAAAAGCGCGGTCCTCGCGCTTCCGATGTGAAGAAAGCCGGTTGGAGACGGTGCAAATCGGGTAATTACGGGTTGGGACATGATTGCCTGCTGTCAGAAATGGAAACGATACCTTGTAAAGCTCATCAATCGGTAATCATCATGGATGAGCGAATGTAGCGGTCTCATGTATCACAGTATCGCGCAGACACAAGGTGCAGAACTTGGAACGCGAACCTTCAGCACAACAATACAGGCTTTTAGACGATGAGGGGTCTGCTTTTCATAATCGGGTAATAGCAGCATCGCACAGTGGGCACCTGGCAAGGTCTCGTCGGGGCATGCTTGTTTCAGTTATTGCCAATCCGTTTTCCCGCCTCTGGCAGGGGTATCCATCCCTGATGAGGATTGAGCTTGATCAGGGTTTGGGGTTGAATCTTTTTCCGGTATTTCTTGCTTTCGGAATTGCGGTTTACTTTGCTGCACCTCAAGAGCCCTCCTTGTATGTTTTGATTGGGTCGGCTGCATTGTCAACCGGCATAACGCTTGCGATCAAACATCATGGATGTTTGTTTATTCTCACTGCAATGCTGACAGCGGTGTTTTGCGGAATGCTGGCGGCAAAGTTGTCTGTTGAACGGGTGCAAGCGCCGCAAATTGATCGTCAGATTACTGCGGAAATCTCCGGAGTCATACTTTCCGTGGACAACAACCGAAGCGGTAATCCGAGGATGGTGTTGCGTCCCCTTCATCTCGGCAAACTTGGTTCAGAGTAGATCCCCCAGAAAATTCGACTTTCAACAAGGTCGGCACTTACCGGACTAACCCCAGGCCGTGTCATCAAAGGCATAGCGAAAATACAGCCGGTAAGCGGTCCAGTGTTTCCGGGAAGCTATGATTTTTCTTTTTTCGGCTGGTTTTCGGGTTTGGGGGGAAGTGGCTTTTTCCTGGGCCAGCCGGAGATAATTGGCGAAAGCGCAGAACTGTTTGCATCAGAACAGTTGGTAATCCAGGTGAACAAAGTGAGAGCAGGAATTAAACGTCGTATTGTTTCAGCGATACCCGGTGATAGTGGAAAAGTAGCAGTTGCGTTGATTGTGGGTGATCGCTCCACAATTCCGCATGAAATCCAGGAAACTCTGCGGAACACCGGACTGGCGCATATCCTGGCCATATCCGGGCTTCATATGGCTTTGGTCACGCTGACTGTCATGACAGTTATCCGTTACTGCATGGCATTATTCCCTGCCGTTGCACTGCGGTACCCAACGAAAAAGTGGGCCATTTGCATTGGATTTTTGGTTTCCACAATCTACCTGATGCTATCAGGTGCAGGCGTTGCCACACAGCGTGCGTGGATTATGATTGCTGTAATGTTGTTGGCTGGATTGCTTGACCGCCGGGCAATCACCATTCGAAGCGTGGCATTGGCAGCAACTTTCATACTGATCGTAAACCCTCAAAACCTTTATTCTCCGGGTTTTCAGATGTCATTCGCCGCAGTTGTCGCTTTGGTTGCGGGATACGAATTGTTGACCAGCCATCAAGCGGGCACTGCTGGAAACAATCCGCATTACCATAGCCTGATTTGGATGATCCGCATTTTCAGATCCACCTCTGGATATTTTGTGGGATTGATGATCACAAGCCTGATTGCGGGAACGGCCACTATGGTAATAGCGGCCTGGCACTTTCACCAAATTGCCACGCTTGGCCTTCTGACAAACATTCTCGCGATGCCGATTGTCGGATTTGTCATTATGCCGTTTGCATTGTTTTCGATACTGTTGATGCCGTATGGCTTTGAATGGATTGCGCTGTTGCCGGTTGGAATAGTGTCCGTCGTCATGGGTTTCTGGACAGACCGCAGCTTGAGCTAAGCGAGTATCTGGCTCATCTGTTTGTCGATGTTAAGCGACCTGCTTGCGGTATTGCAAGCGCCGTTCGTTGATAGTCTTTTGCTTGATCCTTTCTCGTTGTTGCAGGATTTGGTCGCCACGTCCGAAGTAGACGTCGGCGGGTGTCAGGTTCTTCAGGCTTTCGTGGTATCGCCTGTGATTGTAGTGGCTAATGAACCTACCGATCTGGCCTTTCAGATCGCCGGGCAGGAAGTAGTTTTCCAGCAGGATGCGGTTCTTCAAGGTTTGATGCCATCTCTCGATCTTGCCTTGTGTCTGGGGATGGTATGGTGCGCCACGAACATGATCCATGCCGTTGTCATCGAGCCATTCAGCCAGTTCGGTGGCGATATAGCTGGAGCCATTGTCTGACAGCAGTCTTGGTCGATGATGGACATTGATCTGATCACAGCCAGAGGCCTGCAGCGCGAGTTCCAGAGTGTCAGTAACATCGCTGGCCTTCATAGTCGTACACAACTTCCATGCGATCACATAGCGGCTGTAATCATCGAGAATGGTGGATAGGTAGAACCAGCCCCAACCAATAACCTTGAGATAGGTGAAGTCCGTCTGCCACAGCTGATTGGGCGCAGTTGTTTTGTCACGGAATTCGTTCGCAGCCTTGATAACCACAAAGGCAGGACTGGTAATCAGGTCATGGGCCTTGAGAAGCCGGTAAACACTGGCCTCGGACACGAAGTAGCGCTTGGTGTCGGTGAACCTGACAGCCAGTTCCCTTGGAGATAGTTCTGGCTCCTCCAATGCCAGATCGACGATCTGTTCACGCACATCGTCAGGAATACGGTTCCAAACCCGTGCGGGCATGGGAGCCTTGTCTTCCAAGGCATCCACGCCACCAGTCTGGTATCTGTCATACCAGGTATAAAAGGTTGAGCGTGGAACACCCAGTCGATCCAGTGTCTGCTTGGCTGGAAGATGCGATTGTTCTACCAAGCGGATGATCTCAAGCTTCTCGGATGCAGGATACCTCATTCGTCGTCTCCCCCATCGCCTGTCATGCTTTTTTTGAGCAATCGAAGTTCCAGAGCCTGTTCTGCTACGACCTCCTTCAGATCCCGGGCTTCCTTGCGAAGTCCCTTCACCTCATCGGTATTGGCCTCACGCATCGTATCGCCAGCCAGCCTCTTCTTTCCGGCTTCCATAAATTCCTTGGACCAAGAGTAATACTGGCTCTGGGCAATTCCTTCCTGACGACACAGCTCGGCAATGCTGTCTTCACCACGAAGGCCGGAAAGCACAATCCTGATCTTTTCTTCCGAAGAAAACCGACGTCGCGTCTGTCGTTTGATGTCTTTTACAACACGATCAGCATCGTCGGTCATTCGTTCGTTCTTTCGTCTCATCATTTGCTCCTTGATAGCAATGATGAGCCAAAATCACTCCCTTACGCAATCAACCCAATCTGTCCATTAGGCGCTGACCGGGTACATTGGAATAGGCATTGATCTCGTGGTGATGCTTGCACAACAAGTTGAGAACATTTCGCCGTCGGGAGTTATCGGTGCCATTCCAGGCCATATTCTCCCAACCTATGGTGCAATGCTGGTGTCTTTGGCCTTGTTCAAAACACGTTTGAGGTTATTAGGATTTGTTTTTGTTCCGGTATTGATTTTGTCTTGGGAAAACCTTCCGTCACCAAATATTCTAATATCGGAAAATGGTCGTGCAATTGCAGTTGCAGACGCGGAAGGCGTATTGAAATTGGTTTATCCAGGACGAAACCGGTTTGTGACGAACATATGGTAAAAAGCCTGGAATAACGGACAGTCAGAGGTTTATGATACTACAAAGGAACAATGCAATCGGGAGCGTTGTATTGTCGTGCTTCCCTCTAGCCTTGTCCTCCATGTTGTTTACAATCCGGACCTGCTTCGTTCATCCTGCTTGCGCGCCGACATTTTGATCGCGCCACGCCTGTGGTGGATCAATTGCAAGGGGCGTGAACCAAGACTTATCCTGAAACGCTATGATTTTGAAAAGCGTGGTTCCCATGCAATTTTCATTCAGCGCACTACTAACAAGACCAACGGTTATGCACATTCCATATCAATTCAAACTGCATTGCCTAAGTCAACGCGGCCATGGGCACGAAAAGTTCAACCCAAATGAGCAGTCAGTGATACTGGCGTATCAGACCTACTAGCTTGCCCTGAACCTTCACACGGTCAGAGCTGAACCTTCGTGTTTCATAGGCTGGATTAGCTGCTTCAAGTGCTATTTCCGAACCTTCTTTTCGGAAAGTCTTAAGCGTGGCTTCCTCGTCATCAACCAAAGCAACCACAATATCACCCGGTGTTGCTGTTCCAGCCTGGCGGATCACGACGGTATCGCCATCGTGAATTCCGGCTTCTATCATTGAATCGCCTTCGACAGAGAGGGCGAAATATTCACCACTGCCGATCATCTCAGGAGGAACAGTAACAGAATGAGTATTGTCCTGAATTGCTGATATCGGAACACCTGCAGCTATTTTGCCCATAACGGGTACCGAAAATCCGTAACTGTCTTCAGAAGGGTTAGGGTCTTTTGTTCCCGGAAATGGCGTAACATTGCCTTGCTGTCCGGTAATCGAAGGCTTGGGATTGCGATTGTTTCCAAATTCAGCCTGTATAATGCTGCCCCCGGCCTGTTCCGGGTTTGCCCAGGCTTCCGGCATTTTAATGACCTCGAGTGCTCGGGCACGATTGGGAAGCCGGCGTATAAATCCTCGCTCCTCAAGCGCCATAATGAGACGATGGATGCCGGATTTCGATTTCAATTCCAACGCCTCCTTCATCTCATCGAAAGATGGAGGAACTCCCTCATCCTGCAGGCGCTGATGAATAAACTGCAATAACAGTTGCTGTTTGCGGGTAAGCATTGCTTCAATCCTTTCAGATCTCTGATTTCGTTGGTCCAAATCCGGGCAAGCGAATACAGAATCAGTGAAACATATGTAGAACATTCTATACATGTTCCTTGTATGTTCTACAAGATTGAAATTTCGTTAACAAACTGTTGTAGCCAACAAAATTATTTGGGAATCTGCGGACGCGAATTGAACTAATTATTTTGGGAATGGCGATTAGTTATATTTTGTGTTTTCAACACTTTAGACCTAATTCGGGGGTTCCCAATGCATTTATGCAGGGTCCGCAAAATTCAGCATTCCCAACTTAATTATTAAGTGCCGGAAATCATTGAACATATTGCGGACCTATTGGTAAACCTATTGAATATCTGAAATTGATTGCGGACCCTATTGCGGACCCTTTGTTTTTTTGAGGTGTCGAGCTTTAATGCCAGCGGCAAAATATGGAAGTGCGGGCTGATGCATCTTTGATGCATATTCGACAAATTCTTCTTCACTCATTTTGTTGTTATCTACAAGTGCCTTTCTTTCGGCTTGAACGGCGCTGAGGCTCAATAAAAAGGTAGCACCTAAACTATCTCCTTTTTCCGCTAATTCTTCTTCATCTAAAAAGGCTAGTTCTTCTTCAGCATATTCACTCAAGACGGTAATTAAAGTCGAACGCCCAAGTATTTTAAAATTCCTGAAATTTTCGTCAGACAATAAATCTTGCATAGTAACAGTATTCTGCCTAGGCTCTTCTTTTCCAAATAGAAAGTAGTCGATTTTTCGACCTGTAGCGACGGTCGCTTGCAGTAAAATTTCAATTGGAATGGAGTTTCGTTTACGCCATGACGAAATAGTCTTGTTGGAAATTTCCATCATGTTGGCCAACTCAGTGTCTTTTGTGATTCCCAATTCAACTTTTATTCTCGTGATGACTGCTTCAGCGTCAATTTCAACTGATTTAGACATGTTAATCCTCAACTCGAAGAATATTTGTTGACAATCTGCATACTGCAGATTATTTATTCTGCATTATGCAGATGCATGTGGTATAGCGGAGAAAGGAAGCAAAGTGGAGTCTAAAGGCAATGTATTGGCCCTTGTAAGAGCATCTTTCATTGTGCAGGGGACTTCTTTCAACGCTTGGTGTAAGGCCAACCATATTGTTCGTAGATCAGCAGAACAGGCCTTACTCGGTGATAACAAAAGTTCAAACGCACGTGAGCTAGCTGAATTTATCCTAAAAGCTGCTGGTTTGATGGACAAAAAAGCAGTTTGATGATGTTGATAGACAGCACTCAATTTTCTGCACTTGTGGGAATTTCCAGTCGAAAATCTAGACAAGCATTTTCCCGAGCACTGAATGGACATACATGGCGCGGATATCAGCTTGATGTTCACGAAATTGAAGGACGTGGAGGCCGATCTGGAGTTTCTTTCGCTGTTGCGCTTGAAAGCCTACCAGAACACCTACAAGAGCGTTGGAGACAGCTTCAAAGGCCGGTTGAATGCAATTTAACAACCAATTTAAGGCCCATTGAACACAAACCGGGAAAAGTAGATCAAGAGCTTTGGTGGTCACGTTTGCTCCGTCCGTTAATTGCTGTCGAATTGGAGAGTTCAGACCGGTTCCAGATGGTTACAGAAATGGCTGCTCGTACCGACTTGACGGACTGGAAGGGGCGACCGATTACTCTTAGAGCCTGACCGGAAAGTATTTGAGCGATATCAATGGTTTGTGATTCAACGTCTTTAAACGAAGAACGGAGGATCACGATGCCGTGGGATGATACCGCTCGCGCTGAGCATACACGCGAAACCGGTCGCTATCCAACCGATTTGACAGATGCCGAATGGGAAATCATCAAACCGCTGCTGCCACCGGCCAAAACAGGTGGACGACCACGCACGACAAAATTGCGTGAGGTTTTCAACGCAATCCAGTACATGGCCGGCAGCGGTTGCCAGTGGCGCATGCTGCCCAGTGACTTCCCGCCGGTGTCGACTGTTCAGGGCTATTTCTATTACTGGACCTACACGGGTTTGCTGGAAACCATCAATTACCTTCTGGTTCTCAATACCCGTGAACTGGAGGGCCGCGAAGCCAGTCCAACGGCCGGAGTGATCGACAGCCAAAGCGTCAAAACCACTGAAAGCGGGGGCGTTTGCGGCTATGACGCTGGCAAAAAGGTCAAGGGCCGCAAACGTCACATTGTCACCGATACGATCGGATTGCTGCTGTTCGTGATCGTTACTGCAGCCAACATTCAGGACCGCGACGGCGCAGTCGCACTCATCAAGGCCATTCGCTTCCGGTTCCCCTGGTTGCGTCACCTGTTTGCCGATGGTGCCTATTCCGGCCCGAAACTGCGTGAGGCGATTGCCGGCCATGGCGATTGGACAATCGAGGTTGTCAAACACAGCGACACGGCCAAAGGGTTCACGGTTATTCCGCGACGATGGGTGGTGGAGCGGACATTTGCGTGGCTTGGCCGCTGCCGGCGATTGGCGAAGGACTGGGAGCGCAAAATCGAGGTTTCCACCGCATGGACGCTCATCGCGAGCATCCGGCTCATGACGCGGCGACTCGCAAGGTACTGTTATGTCTGAAAAACTTTTGAGTCAGGCTCTTACTAAGTCTAAAATTTATCGCCGACTGAAAGAGTTGAAAGAAAAGGGCCTTGGAGCTTCAAGCGAGAAAAAGTCGCTCGGATCGCGGAGAGCGTCGCTGCTTTGTTTCCCGCAAGTATGACAATGCAGTCCCTTTTGATGCTGAAACTTTATCCGAGATACGGCACAACTTAATTCAGGAAATCCGGGGCCTTACCAAAGGCCGGAACTACATTCAACCAGATACGGTTCTTTGCGAAACAATATCTGATGCAAGAGACGCAAAGCCGAGGGTTTGTTCCCAATAACGGCCTATCTCTTGATGATTTTTGCCAAGTTCCGCAACAACTTATCCGAAACGAGAAACGTTACAAAAATGTCCATCGTTTCAGGAAAGACAAGAAAGCTCATTATGATGCATCACCTTCAATCAGGCGTGATTGGAGCAAACTACAGCCCATGGAAATAGTGGTAGCTGATATTCATCATGGCAACTGGCTGATACGGCGCGAGGACGGAACCACTGCGACTGCAAAAGTGATTGCCTTTATGGATATGGCAACACGGCGAGTTTGGTGTGAACTCATCTATTTTGAAAAACATGGTGGCGTTCGCAATGTTGATGTTCACGAGGCTTTGGCTCGCATGTGGTCGCATCCGGCTTGGGGTATCTGCAAAATTTTGTATGTGGACAATGGCGGTGAATACAACTTTGTCGAATTGTTAGATGATGCAATGCAATTGGCGTTTCCCGCTTACCAAATGGGCGAGGGTAAAAAACGCCGCTATGTAATCAAGGCATTGCCCTACAATTCCAAAGCCAAGCCAATTGAAGCTTGGTTTGGGCAATTCAATAAATTTTTGAAACATTCACAAGGCTACATTGGTGATGACCGGATGAAGCCTAAAACCGATAAAATAGGCAAGCTTCCGACACCAACACCTACATACGAAATTGCGGAAGTTCATTTCTTTCAATTGCTCAAAGCGTATGAGTTTTTTCCGCAACCGGGATTTGGTGATAAATCACCTGCAGAAATTTTTGAAGTGTTTGTAAAGAATGGCTGGGCCGCAACAATTGTCGACCCGTCCGACCTTGCTGCATCTATTGTGGTTCGGGAAACGCGGCAAGTTCGCGGTGACTTTGTCAAGGTCAAAGGTGGCGTGTTTCATCATAATGATCTGGCAAAATTTGCCGGTGAAACTGTTTTGGTTTGTGTGCCGAAATACCATGCATTTTTGGAAGTCCGCGTTGAGGACGCAAAAGGCAATTTCATCTGTAATGCTGCATCTGAATTCGGCTATTCGCCCATAGATGAACGCGGTGCAAAGGCTTCATTTGAACGCAAGCGCAATTTCGACCAAGCCATGATTGAAATGGACCGTAAAACGCCGGATATTGATGTTGGCGCGAAACTGATCGACTTTGCTGAACGCAAGAAACGGGCGATGGCTAATCAGCCAAGGGGTACTGCTTCTGTAACGGGCAATTCCCCATCAGCATCCACTTTCCGGCCAGAACCAAAATCAAATCCAGAAGAACTATCCATTGAAGAACGCGACCGGCTAAACACTGAGGAAATCGCGTTTCAGGAGGAAGTTGCACGGCTTATGCGCCGAAACTCTGAGGAGTTGGACAATTGATCAGTTATGTTGAAATTGGCGCAACAAAGCAGGTGAGAACTGCTATTGATCGGGCTTTATGCTTGTCATTTCCGGTATGTGTAACCAGTGCACCCGGTATGGGAAAATCAGCAGCACTCAAATACGAGTGTGAGAAACATGATTATCGGTATGTCGAGATCAATCAAACCGTAAATTCAGCCAGCAATCTCTACAGGACGCTTTTCGAAGCTTATAGCGGTTACCTGTGTGAACAACAGTATTTGTATCAAATCCGCAGGGCCTTGCGACAAGCGGTTGCGCCGAACTGGTCAAAGACGCGGCCACGACTTCTTGTAGTGGATGAATTTCAAACTTTGAGCGTGACATTGCAGCGTGAACTGCTGAGTATCCAGGAGGGTTTCAACATCCCGCTGATTTTGAGCGGTAACCCGGAACGCCTTGCACGAACAAAGGCTGACAAGATGGCCTATGAACAAATCCGTTCAAGGGTAGGGCCGGTGATCGAGATTTACCCACCAGCGAAGGAAGATTGTGAACGGCTTGGCGCTGCCTACAAGGTTGAGGGAATGGACGCCTATAGAGATCTGGTTACGTTTGGTAGCGGCAAAACAGTTCGGGAAATATGCCGACTATTGGACGAAGCTATTCGGTTGCGTGACGGTAATTCTGTTCAATTGCGACACTTAGAAATGGCTGCGCGTTCGCTCCGCTTGCCGTTCCCGTCAATTCAAAATTCAAAGAACCAACCTAGGAAAGGAAAAATGGCATGAATATGCAGAAGGCCGACAATGTTGATTACGCTTCAATTGATCATGAACAGTCCATTGAACTTTTACAGATGCACAAGTCGTTTGAAATGCAGAGGAGTGCGGTAATTCAGGTTCTGGTTGAAAAGTTCAGAGCCTATCAACTTACCGATAAACAGATTGCTGATTTTCGATTGTTCTTGGAAGCCCTGATGGAATTGGAACTGGCAAAGAACAATAAGTCTCGCTTAATTCTGGGATTGCAACAAACTGTCAACTAAAAATCAAAACCGAGTATCTGGCACGTATTCTGCCAATCAGAAATAAATGGAAGGACGAGACATGGCGGAATACAGCTATGAGCAGTATACGGTGCGTGAAAAACTGGTGTTGGAGCTTTTGGAATTTGCGAGGCATCAGGTCAAGGATATGGGTGCAAAGGCAAGTATGTACAGGGTTGCCACCCATTGTGTGAACCGCGGCGGGTTTAAATCAGAAGAGGACCGCCTTGCAGGACATGTATTTAGACAGCATGCAATGGATACGATTTCCAAGGAAACCGAAAGCTTTTGCAGAATGTTTTACAAATTGGATGCAGCAGCAAAAGGCGATAGTACAGCAATCAAAGAGATTGTGATGCGCGCTGACGTCCTAAATTACACAGGTTTGACGGAACTTCGTTATTTTGCTGACCTTCCAAAACTTCCATAAATCCAAGCGGCACAATTCACAAGGTGGTGAAAAACCGCCTTTGAATTACGTAAATCGCGTTATGCGCCGTTTTTCATTCGGAGTGCGGATTTAGAGCGTGTTTGTGTCGAGTAGATTCAGTTTCTTTCCGTGCGCGAATATGATTCTGATTGGGGTGACCTGATTCGGTTCGAAGCCAAGGATTTTCAATGCCCAAGCCCCATCCGATTGAATTGCGTAAACGTGTTGTAGCTCATGTAGAAGAAGGCCACACTCATCGTGGAACGGCTGCCCATTTCAAAGTCTCCGTCAAATTTGTGAATGATATGGTGAAGTTGAAACGTGAAACTGGCTCGCTTGCTCCAAAACATAACCCGGGAAAAACAGGCCATGGCAAGCTTTCACCCTATAAAGACTGGCTTCGAAAACGGGTTGATGAACAAAAGGACATTACAATCCGTAAGCTTTGTGCGGAGCTGAACGAAAAATTCAACCTCAATGTCCATCATTCGCCTGTCTGGCATGTTGTGCGCAGTTTCGGGTTGTCGCATAAAAAAAGACTATTTATGCCAAGGAGCAACACCGCATCGACGTGAAAAAAGACCGCGAACTCTGGAAGACAAGGCGTGTTCCGTTTTTGAATCGGTCGATTGAAAAACTTGTCTTCATTGATGAGACGTCCACAAACACCAAAATGGCCAAGCAAACTGGATGGGCCCCAACAGGAGAGCGCCTCATAGATTTTGTCCCTCATGGCCACTGGAAGAAGCAGACACTTATCGCAGGCCTGCGCAGTCATGGACTGGTTGCGCCCTGGGTTATTGACCGGGCCATGACCAAAGAAATCTTTGAGATTTATGTTGAGACACAGTTGGCGCCAGAACTGGAAAAGAGAGATGTCGTAATCCTTGACCACCTAGCCGCTCACAAGAGCGAAAAAGCCGAGCAGATCTTGCGAGATATCGGCGCATGGTTTTTGTTCCTGCCGAAATATTCCCCAGATCTCAATGCCATTGAAATGGCCTTTTCGAAGCTCAAGGCTCATCTGAGGAAGGCAGGCGCCAGAACCTTCGATGATGTCTGGAAGGCAATCGGAGAGGTCTGCCATATGTTCACGCCAATGGAGTGCCGGAATTTCTTCAGGGCAGTCGGCTGTGAATTCACGTGATGCGAACACGCTCTAAATCAAATTTAAAGATAGTTAAAGATAGGCAGCAGCGGCAAACGCGATTTTTAGGTACTTTGCCCTCCAAAGGACAAGAAAATCATTCTACGGGCAAAATTGACAGGGTTGAATATACAGTTTATTCTTGACAAGTTTCCCATGTATCCGAACCAATCGCCACGCCGGACTTGTGCGCCGGGCTGGAAGTTGCGTCCAGCCGGATACGCCTTTCACAAAAACGCAGTTGCCAAGTCCAGCATGTAACAGGAGTTACAAGTTAGGCTGTCCTGATTTTCTAGTAACCTGTGTTACATGAACAATATTCCATCAAAGCCATATACGTCTGGCCCGTACGCTCTTGTTGCTGAACAAACCAGTCAAGAGGTTGCCTGTATCTTCAATGAACTTGTTGCAGGTCAGTCAGTCTATATTCCTTCCCATGCAGATACTGACCACTGGTTATCAAAAGCGGTCGGAGAACAGAATGCTCAAGCCATTTGCGATATTTTTGCAAACGGATTTGGGATAACCATGGATTTCCCGCTTGGTGAATTTTCTCCCTATATCCTGCGCAGAAAGCAGATCGCTGAATTACTTGCGCTTGAAACACTCTCTGTAAATGAAATCGCAAACGCGGTCGGTTGTACACGCGTTACCGTGAACCGCATTAAGAGCCAACTCGCCAAAACAGCAAACAACCCAATGGAAGATCAACGATGATTATTGATGATGGAAAACTCGACCTTGTGTTCAAGGGCTTCAAGGCCGTTTACAAGGATGCTTATGAGGCAACACCGATTGAGCAGAACCGGATTGCAATGGAAGTGCCTTCAAGCGCGGCCAATGAAAGCTATGGCTGGCTTGGTCAGTTCCCCGGCCTTCGCCCATGGGTAGGTTCTCGGATTATCAAAAGTCTCTCCACGCATGGCTTTACCATCGAGAATGAAAAGTTTGAAAGCACTGTGAATGTCAAGCGGGACATGATTGCCGATGATCGAATTGGCGTGTTCAAGCCTATGTTTGCTGATATGGGCCGTGTTGCCCGACAACATCCCGACACAATGCTGTTCGCGCTCATGCAGAAAGGTTTTGCAGCCGAATGCTATGACGGGCAGAACTTCTTTGACACTGACCATCCCACATTCAATGAAGATGGTGAGGAGGTAAGTTTTTCCAATATGCAGGATGGCGCTGGTCCGGCATGGTTCCTGCTGGACACCTCCAGACAAATCCGTCCGTTCATCTGGCAGATAAGGGAGGGGTATGAATTTACCCAGATCACATCACCTTCAAGCCATTATGTCTTTATGAATGATGAATATCTTTACGGAATTCGCGCTCGTGTAAATGCCGGATACGGATTGTGGCAACTCGCCTTTGGTTCAAAAGCTCCCCTGACCACGGAAAACTATGAAGCGGCACGAACTGCCATGATGACGGTTCGCGGTGATGAAGGGGCATTGCTTGGCGTCAAGCCCAATTTGCTTGTTGTCGGCCCACAGCTTGAAGGTGAGGCCCGCGCACTTCTTCTTGCAGACCGGCAAGAGGGGTCATCCAATGTCTGGAAAGACAGCGCGGAGCTTATCGTTTCGCCCTATGCGGCATAGGTAAGATCCATGAACAAGGTAGCGGTTGAAGAATTCCAGGGTGCGCCCCACAAGCTTGATACAGGTCAGCAATGGGTTCACCTTTTGCCGATTGGCAAGGTTGTACCCGGTCAGCGCCTAATGGACAGATTGGGTTGATTGCGTAAGGGAGTGATTTTGGCTCATCATTGCTATCAAGGAGCAAATGATGAGACGAAAGAACGAACGAATGACCGACGATGCTGATCGTGTTGTAAAAGACATCAAACGACAGACGCGACGTCGGTTTTCTTCGGAAGAAAAGATCAGGATTGTGCTTTCCGGCCTTCGTGGTGAAGACAGCATTGCCGAGCTGTGTCGTCAGGAAGGAATTGCCCAGAGCCAGTATTACTCTTGGTCCAAGGAATTTATGGAAGCCGGAAAGAAGAGGCTGGCTGGCGATACGATGCGTGAGGCCAATACCGATGAGGTGAAGGGACTTCGCAAGGAAGCCCGGGATCTGAAGGAGGTCGTAGCAGAACAGGCTCTGGAACTTCGATTGCTCAAAAAAAGCATGACAGGCGATGGGGGAGACGACGAATGAGGTATCCTGCATCCGAGAAGCTTGAGATCATCCGCTTGGTAGAACAATCGCATCTTCCAGCCAAGCAGACACTGGATCGACTGGGTGTTCCACGCTCAACCTTTTATACCTGGTATGACAGATACCAGACTGGTGGCGTGGATGCCTTGGAAGACAAGGCTCCCATGCCCGCACGGGTTTGGAACCGTATTCCTGACGATGTGCGTGAACAGATCGTCGATCTGGCATTGGAGGAGCCAGAACTATCTCCAAGGGAACTGGCTGTCAGGTTCACCGACACCAAGCGCTACTTCGTGTCCGAGGCCAGTGTTTACCGGCTTCTCAAGGCCCATGACCTGATTACCAGTCCTGCCTTTGTGGTTATCAAGGCTGCGAACGAATTCCGTGACAAAACAACTGCGCCCAATCAGCTGTGGCAGACGGACTTCACCTATCTCAAGGTTATTGGTTGGGGCTGGTTCTACCTATCCACCATTCTCGATGATTACAGCCGCTATGTGATCGCATGGAAGTTGTGTACGACTATGAAGGCCAGCGATGTTACTGACACTCTGGAACTCGCGCTGCAGGCCTCTGGCTGTGATCAGATCAATGTCCATCATCGACCAAGACTGCTGTCAGACAATGGCTCCAGCTATATCGCCACCGAACTGGCTGAATGGCTCGATGACAACGGCATGGATCATGTTCGTGGCGCACCATACCATCCCCAGACACAAGGCAAGATCGAGAGATGGCATCAAACCTTGAAGAACCGCATCCTGCTGGAAAACTACTTCCTGCCCGGCGATCTGAAAGGCCAGATCGGTAGGTTCATTAGCCACTACAATCACAGGCGATACCACGAAAGCCTGAAGAACCTGACACCCGCCGACGTCTACTTCGGACGTGGCGACCAAATCCTGCAACAACGAGAAAGGATCAAGCAAAAGACTATCAACGAACGGCGCTTGCAATACCGCAAGCAGGTCGCTTAACATCGACAAACAGATGAGCCAGATACTCGCTTAGCTCAAGCTGCGGTCTGTCCAGAAACCCATGACGACGGACAGGCAAGGTCTCCGGCTTTGACGGGCGCGCATTCACGGTAACTACCCCTAAAACCTTTATCGAGCGCAGTATACGCGACGGCCGTGCTATTCCGGTTGATTATGAGCACCAAAGTGAACACACAAAAGAAAACGGACAACCTGCTCCAGCGGCTGGCTGGATTGAAAGACTTGACATTCGCAATGGTGGTATCTGGGGATTTGTCCGATGGACGGAACGGGCCGCAGAAATGATAGCTGCTCGTGAATACCGGTATTTGTCTCCGGTATTCTATCACGCAAAGCCCTCAGGCGAAGTCTTGCAGCTTGTCAGTGCGGGATTAACCAATTCCCCGAACTTGAAGCTGAAAGCCTTGAACAAAAAGGAGGTCCATACAATGGAAACTCAAACCGAAAACAATCAGACCGAAAAACAATCCGATGTATTGGAAGGCAACACCGAAACGGAATTGGAAAAGGCTCTCAAACTACTCCTGATTGAAGAACTCGAATTGGATGCAAATGCATCCGGTATGGATATATTGCATGCCGTTCGTAACATTCATGGGATAGCGAAAGCTGCAAACAAGTCCATTCCTGCAAGTGAGGTTGCAACCGTTCTCAATGAGTTCAACTCCTATCGTTCATCGATTGAAAGCCAGAGTACGGAGGACAAGGTGAAATCCGCCATGCGGCGCGGCATACTGCCACCCGCGCTGAAAGACTGGGGACTTTCATTGTGCAAAAGCAATCCAGCTGCCTTTGATGAATTCATATCAAACACCCCGGTGCATGAACTGGCAATCAACCATGAAGAACAGTTCAACGATTTAGAAAAGCATAATATCACAGGCGGTGTAACCCCTGACGCTGAACAGATAGCCTCACAACTTGGTATTGAGCCGGACAAACTGAAATAGGGATTTGTCATGTTTGAAGCCGTTATGGCAGATCGGGAAGCTAGCCGGAAAAACTGCAAACCATCAACGGGCTTGAAAAATGCAGCAGTTGCGGATTCGTTCGTATAGTAGGCGGCTTTGCTTTGATGGATAATGGGCTGGTGCAGGTATCCCGGCAACTATGTATTGCTCTCCAAGGAAGAGCATGAGGCATTCCTGAATGCCGCGTAACTGTTAAATCCAGATCGGCTTGACATTCCGGCGAAGAACCATCTCGGAGAACCTGAGTAACAGATCGCAACAGAATGACGCTATGACCGGAGAAAGCACTATGTCAGAAAATGTCAGCATTAGAATCTGTCCCGCCTGCAAAAACCCCATCACGCCAGAAGGGTTTGTATTGGTTCCTCGAAGCGCTCTTAAACGCACTTTAAAGGGGCCAAAAACAAAGCATTATGACAAACGGAAGGGGCGAAAAACTCGGATTGAGAAAAACCCTCAGGTGAAAAAATTCCTGTTGGAAAACGAAGACAAGCTGACATACGATCAAATGCGCAGCTGGTTGATTGAGAATGTCGGCAAAGAACTCACCCCATCACGAAGCGCCATTTCCAGATTTTTTCAAATCGAATGGTCCAAAAAAGAAAAAGCCCTGTGACTTCTGACGACAATGATTTAGAACCTTTGTAACCATCAAGAATGCTTGAGTTTCAATACAAACCGTTTGATACAAGAAAATACCGGTTAATCCCGAATTAATTATCACCAATCCCGATTAATTATGTCGGGTACAGCGGGTAAACAAGGAGACATTGCTGGGTTCACGACACGAACCGGCGGAGCAAAAAAGTGGGGATTTTCGAAAAAGCGCCCGCAAACTTGGTTTCACAAAACAGGAACTGGATGCGTTGAAACGGCTTTATGGGAGGGTTTTGGGAAAACCGGCGGTCGGAGAATGAAAGTCACTCTATTTCAAATGAGTAATGATATTTGAGTTTTCATTGTGCAGGTCCTGACCGGACTTCCAGATTTCCCGGCCAATCCATTCTCTGCGAAGCCTTTCGCGCCATTGTGGGTTCATTTCGGAGTTTGTGAAATATTTTTCGAAGAATCGGTTGTTGTAATACGCCCGCTCGAATTCTGGTTCCTCCACCTCTTCGCCTGTGAAGAAGTCTGATGCCCTGGGCTCGTGAAACATCCACACCGAGGAAGGCGCTGCAATTCGACTTTCGCCTGCAAGAAATATTGGTACACACATCGACAGACAATTGTTGAGCGCTGTTACCCTTGTTTCTATGCGATGGGTATCTTTCATGTCGTTCAACAGGTCTATAACCTTGCCGCCCTCATGGAGGGCACCACCCGGAGAGTTCAGATCAATGATGAATTTGTCGGTCTGGGAACGATATTTAACCAACGCTTCAGAAAAGCGTTTCGCCATTGGAACATCCACCTCACTGTGCCAGGACAACACGATTGCCGGTCCTTCTTGTGAAACGACAAGTCTGCCTTTATCTGCAAAAGTTCTCTGGTATTGCTGCCAGTAAAGAAACCCGGCAATCAGGATGAGGATGGGAAGGGCAATTCGGGTTATGTTGCCGGGCATGGGTTTTAACTCACCTTTTCAAGCTGGGCACTGAGGTCTAACCACTCCTCCTCTACCTGGGCGAGTAATGCCTCGGCTTCAACCCGCTGCTTGCTGAATTTTGCAGCTTTTTCAGGAAAATCCTTGAAAATACCCGGCGTTGAAAGACTTGAATCAAGTTTTTGAATTGCGACTTCAAGTTTTTGAATTTGCGTTTCTTTTTTTAAAATCTTGTTCCGCAGTGTCGAAGGCGAGGCGGGCTTTTCTGTGCCGGGACCTGAGGTATCTCCGGCTGCTTGCCTCACCACTGATTTTGCGTCGTTTTTTGTTTTGCCGGTTTTCAGAACCAGTTTGCGATAGCTCTCCAGATCGCCATCATACGGACTAACCTGCCCGTCATGCACCAGCCAAAGCCGGTCCATGGTCGCATCTATGAGATGCCGGTCGTGGCTTATCAGGATAACCGCACCAGGGAATTCATTCAGTCCATGAACCAGCGCTTCACGCGCTCCTACATCAAGATGGTTGGTCGGTTCATCGAGGATTAGCAGATCCGGTCCGTGAAACGTACAAAGTCCCAGAAGAAGTCTTGCTTTCTCACCGCCAGAGAGATTGGCGCATTTGGTTTCCATACGTTCATGATTAAGCCCCATTCTGGCAACTTTGGAGCGAACTTGTGTTTCACCGGCTTGCGGCATCAAGGGACGAAAATGATCAATCGGAGTTTGTTCCGCATGAAGATCATCCATCTGGTGCTGGGCAAACATTGCCACCTTTATTTTGGGCGCCTTGACAATTGTCCCGTCAACTTCTGGCAATCGCTCCGAAAGAAGTTTGGCAAAGGTCGACTTGCCGTTTCCGTTTGAGCCGAGCAGGGCGATGCGATCATCGGCATCAATATTCAGTTTTATCTGTGAAAGAATTGGCCTGTCCGCCTCGTATCCACACCGGACGTTTTCGAGTTTGATCATGGGAGAAGCAGAAATTCTCTCCGGCGCAGGGAACTGGAATGGCATGGTGCCGGATTCTTCCAGCAGGGCAGGGGCGCGCAGCTTCTCAATCGCTTTGAGTTTGGATTGCGCCTGCTTGGCCTTTGACGCCTTATAACGGAACCGGTCAACGAATTTCTGCATGTGCGCCGCTTGCGCTTCAATCTTGGCGCGGGTTTTTTCTGCCAATACCCGTTTCTCGGCACGCTGCCTTTCGAAACTGTCGAAAGTTCCGCGATAAAATTCCAGCGAAAGATTTTCCATGTGGACGATCGAATCCACGGCTGAATTCAGAAGATCCCTGTCGTGCGAAATGATCAGTACCGTGCCCGGATACCGGGAGATGTAGTTTTCAAGCCACAATGTACCTTCAAGATCGAGATAGTTGGTCGGCTCATCCAGAAGCAGCAGGTCTGGCCTGGAAAACAGAACCGCTGCAAGTGCCACTCGCATTCGCCATCCCCCTGAAAACGAGGATGCAGGGCGCTGTTGAGCTTCATGGTCAAAACCCAAGCCTGCAAGAATGGTTGCTGCACGCGCTTCGGCGGAATGTGCCTTAATATCGGTGAGCCGCATCTGGATTTCCGAAATTCTGGCCGCATCAGTTGCTGTTTCGGCTTCAGTCAACAACGCCATACGCTCTGTATCGGCAGCCAGTACAATTTCAATCAGGCTTTCTTCTGTTCCCGGAGCCTCTTGGGCGACCTGGCCGATCCGCCATCCACGGGCGATTTCAACTGTGCCGGTTTCACTGGGATGGTCCTTTGTGATGACCCGAAACAGTGTGGTTTTACCGCAACCGTTTCTGCCCACCAAGCCGGCACGCGTTCCCTTTGGCAGTGTCAGCGACGCATTTTCCAGTAACGGCCTGCCGGCAATATGTACTGTGAGGTGGTCAAGTTTGAGCATCGTCTTTTCTGGGTGCTGACAGCGTTATTGTTCGGATCGCATGTTAATAGCGAATTAGATAGGGAAAGATAGGATTTAGTGAATTTCTTTTGATAATTTTGGCGAGAATGACACGCAACCTTTCATGAGAAAACCAACCCAACTCTGTTGTGCTTGCCTCTTGCGATAAGGGCCGGTACCCCTTATAAGCCAGCCAACTTCCCATGAATTTTATCCAACCACAGGAATATGACCGATGGCGACTGAACGCACTTTCTCAATGATTAAACCGGACGCAACCAAGCGCAATCTGACAGGCGCAATTACTGCCAAGCTGGAAGAAGCAGGCCTTCGAGTCGTGGCCAGCAAGCGCGTTCACATGAGCCTTGCCCAGGCAGAGGCATTTTACGCCGTGCACAAGGAACGCCCGTTCTTTGGCGAGTTGACCGAATTCATGTCTTCCGGCCCCACCATTGTTCAGGTTCTTGAAGGCGAGAACGCAATCGCCAAAAACCGCGAAGTCATGGGTGCCACCAACCCGGCAGAAGCAGACGAAGGTACGATCCGCAAGGAATTTGCCATGTCACTGGGCGAAAATTCCGTTCACGGTTCCGACGCACCGGAAACAGCTGCTGAAGAGATTGCATTCTGGTTCGGCGGGAACGAAATCGTAGGCTAACAGCAAACAGCCAGAGATTTACGAACAAGCCATTCGCATCAGTGTATGTGGGTGGCTTTTTTGTTGTGGTTTAAAATTTAGAGATAGCATTGGACGGACGTTCAAACTTCTGCTCAGTCACTACTTTACCCCACTGATCACCGTTGCGCTCTTCTGTCATTGCGAACCCGAACTTCTCGTAAAGCGAACGGGCCGCATCAAGACCTTTAAAGGTCCACAGCACGCAACGCTCAAAACCCTGCTGATCACAAAAGTCTACCGCACATCGCATTAACTGATTGCCCACTCCGGTTCCACGAACTGTATTATCGGCAATGAACCACCTCAGATGACCACTGTTATCAGCAAGATCCTCTCCGTCGATGATGAGTGAGGCGGCGATGTCCCCCTTATCATTTCTGACATACCAAATGCTGTTTGGTTCCCGCCCCGATCTAGGCATGAATTCGGTTAGGCCGGAAGCAACAATTGCCTCGAATTCCTGTCCAAATCCGTGGGTTCTGGAGTAGTATTCAGCATGCAGTCGGACGACTGATTCAATCAATTCAGGTGTGTAACCGCTTTCGATTTTCATGGTCTCGGCATCATAACTTTCCTATACTCTGATTCATACTGAACCAGGACAAGCAATGCCTCAAGATCAAACAATCCTGTTCGCGCTCTTCGGGGGAGTATTTGCAATGTTGCTGTGGGGACGGTGGCGTTACGATCTGGCTGCGTTCAGTGCCCTGCTTATTGCTCTGGTTCTCGGCGTTGTACCAACCGAAGATGCATTTTCCGGATTCGGTCATCCCGCCACCATTATTGTGGCGCTCGTGCTGATTGTTTCCCGCGGGCTGCAAAATTCCGGCGCCATAGACATTATCACACGGCAGGTGATCGATACGACAAGGGGGATAGGCGCGCATATTACGATTATGGCTTCAACGGGAGCCGTTCTTTCTGCTTTCATGAACAATGTAGCCGCGCTGGCATTGCTTATGCCGGTTGACATTCAGGCTGCGAACAAAGCTGGCAGAAGCATTCGTGCAACCCTGATGCCGTTGTCCTTCGCGACGATTCTTGGCGGGCTTGTAACCTTGATTGGTATGCCACCGAACATCATTATAGCCCAATATCGTGAAACCGTTTCGGACGAACCGTTTCAGATGTTCGATTTCGCGCCTGTCGGTCTGGTTTGCGCTGTTGCGGGAATAGTTTTTGTAGCGCTGATCGGTTGGCGACTGGTGCCGGGCAGTGATGACAAAGTTGGCGGCAACGCCGATCCACTGGACTTAGAAGGCTATATTGCGGAACTGGTGATTCCCGAAAAATCAAAAGCGGTGGGAATGCAGGTTCGTGACCTCTATGACGAAGCCAATGAGCATGATCTCGTGATACTGGGGGTTGTTCGAAACAACCGCAGACTGAAGGGCTTCAGTGCCAGTCTGGAACTAAAGCCCAGGGACATGCTGCTTGTCGAAGCCACTGCAGAAAATATTGACCGGTTTCGCGGTGTTTATGCACTGGAGTTTTTCGGTGAAAAAACCAGCAACGAAAAGGCTATCGGTGATTTGCAGTTGACTGAAGTTCTCGTCACGACGGAAACAAGGATTGTCGGCAGCGCAGCGATCGATTTGAGATTGCGGGCTCGACGTGATGTGGCACTGCTGGGGATTTCGCGTAAAGGCCGACGTTTTTCAAAACGCGTACGACATGAAAAAATAAAGGCCGGAGATGTCTTGTTGCTAATCGGACCAGCGGAAAATCTGGACGATACTATTTTGTGGCTGAACGCCATGCCACTTGCAGAAAGAGGCCTGCAGATAACCCAACACAGCCGCGCATGGCTGGCAGCAGGAATATTTGCCGGTGCAATCGGACTGGCAAGCTTCGGTATGCTCTATTTGGCAGTTGCCCTTGCCGTCGTCGTTGCGCTCTATGTGGTGCTCAACCTGGTGCCGATCAGGAATGTGTATGATTACGTCGAATGGCCTGTAATCGTATTGCTTGGCAGCATGATTCCGCTTGGTACCGCACTGGAAAACTCAGGCGGAACGTCGCTGATAGCCCAACAGATTGTGATTGTAACAGCCGGTTATGAGCCCTGGATAGTGCTTACCATATTGATGATCGTTGTCATGACTCTGTCAGATGTATTGAACAACACAGCTACAGCAGTGATTGGCGCACCGATTGCGGTGGATATTGCAAACCGGCTGGGAGTAAATTCAGATCCCTTTCTGATGGCGGTCGCCATTGCTGCTTCCTGCGCATTTCTTACGCCCATAGGTCACAAGAACAACACACTGATCATGGGACCAGGCGGCTACAATTTCGGCGATTACTGGAAAATGGGCCTGCCACTGGAGATAATTGTGATCGGGGCTGCGGTTCCGGCGATTCTTGTATTCTGGCCGCTATAGGGAAACAGATTTGAATACCATGACGGAGCAAGCGCAAATTGATTGAAGGAAAAGCAGCACTTCTTGTTATTGATATACAGGCGAGCTCATTTATTGACGATAGTGAAGATCGCTCCATTCCCAACATGCCTGGATACCGCGAACGAATGTTGGAATGCAGAAAACTAATTGACCAAGCGCGGTCTAACAGCATTCCGGTGATATTCATTCAGGAAGTTCACCACCCAAGCGGTGTTGATTTCGGACGAGAACTCGACGGTAGCGAAGACGTTCATTGCCTGGAAGGGGATGCCGGTACCGAGATTGCGATCAGCGAAATGGATTTCCGTCCTGATGATATTCTAATTCGCAAGCGGCGTTATTCGTCATTTTTCGGTACTGACCTTGAAATTTATCTCAGGGGCTTGAAAGTTGAGACATTGCTGCTTTGCGGAGGGCTGACCGATGTATGTGTACATTACACGTTTGTGGATGGCCATCAGTCCGATTACCACTGCAGGGTGGTGGAAGAATGTGTTGCCGGTTCTTCTATTGAGGCCCACGATGCTGCACTTAGAGCTATGGAATACCTGCAGACTGGAGCGGTAAGGGGTTTAGAAGAAACCTTGCAGGCGATGGGCAAGTCCAAATGACCCCTGCACATGCCCCAGCATATGTGCAGGAGGTACCCTTGAATGCTATTGCACAGCCTCGCCTGGCGCTTCCATTTCCAGCCATTTGTGAATTTTCTCAGTCAGCGAATTCGGAGAAATGGGTTTGGAAAGATAATCATCCATACCCGCGGCGAAACATTTGTCGCTGTCTCCTTTGATGGCATGCGCCGTAACAGCCATGATGGGTGTTCGTCTGCGATTTTCCTGCGCTTCGATTTCGCGGATTGCCTGAGTAGCCTCATGCCCGTTCATCACAGGCATGGAAACATCCATCAAAATCATTCTGGGTGACAACTCTTCATAAGCTGCGACGCCTTCTTCTCCATTATTGGCAATCTTGTAGCTGACGCCAACGGTCTCAAGAACCTGCGTAAACACAATTTGATTGACTTCATTGTCTTCGCATACAAGGACATCCACACCGGCCTCTCCTGCATAGCCACCAGGCGCATTTTGTTGAACTTCCTCTTGCTTCGGAATTTCTGCAACCAGGGAACTGACATCTTCCGCTGGTTCTTCCGGCAGAGATTCAATGTTTGGCGCAGTATAGGTTTGCTCTTCATCCAGCGACTTTGTCACGACCGATACAGCTTTCTCAACATTCTTTGATAGAGTGGCCTCGGTCTGGGCTTTGGCGTTCTGCAGAACCTCGATCAGGGTTTCCAGAAGTATTGAAGAGCGGGTAGGTTTAACCAGGTGTCCCTGTATCCCAAGAGATGAAAACGCCTTTTTGTCCTGTGTCTCGTTGACGGAAGTCAGCATTAGAATAGGAAGGTCTTCAATTTCAGGGTCTTGACGCATTGCCTCCACAACGTCGCCGCCGTTCATTTCCGGCATATGATAATCGAGAACAATGCAGTCTATATTCAGGTTCTGCTTTTGTGCCAACTTCATAACTGCCAGTGCGTCCTGGCCGGATTCGACAGCGGCGCTCTCAAACCGCCATGCCGCCATCTGTTCAGAAAGGATTGACCGGTTCACCTCATTATCATCCACGATAAGGATATTTGAACCGCTCACATCGATCGGTATGCGTTTTTTTCCAGGTACCACTTCATCAAACATTTCGAGTCCCAATTCAATCCAAAAGGTTGATCCTTCTCCAGTTGCACTTTCCACGCCAATTTTCCCGCACATGAGTTCTACGAGTGAAGATGAAATTGACAGCCCAAGGCCGGTGCCTTCATGTTTTCGACAGGCGGATGTATCGACCTGGGAAAATTTGCCAAATATTTTTTTCTGAGCGTCTTTCGGTATCCCGATGCCTGTATCGATTACTTCTATGCGGACAGTCTGCTTTCCATCGTCGTCGCAATCGACTGCACTTGCGTTGATGTAGATGTGACCATTTTCCGTAAACTTGACTGCATTGCCCACCAGATTGGTGATGATTTGGCGAATGCGGCCAACATCGCCAATCAGCATATCCGGGAGGTTTGGGTCTATCCGAACGATAAGTTCCAAATCCTTTTCTTCCACTTTCGCAGAGACCAGAGTGGCAACATCAGCAATCGCCTCGGCAAGGTTGAAGGGGCGGGATCAAGCTCAAGTTGTCCGGCATCCAGTTTCGAGAAGTCCAGAATGTCGTTGATGATGGTGAGCAGCGAGGCACCGGATTTGATGATGACATCCGTAAACATGCTCTGTTTTCTGTCGAGCTCTGTATTGGCCAATAACTCGGCCATGCCCATTACACCGTTCATAGGTGTGCGGATTTCATGACTCATGTTCGCCAGAAATTCGAATTTTGCCCGGTCTGCGTTCTCAGCAGCCTTCTTTTCCTCAACAGTCAGATAGTGATTTGTTACATCAATAATGTAGCCGACAAGGTGGGTTATGTTTCCCTCACCATCCTTGACGCACTGGGTGTATTCAGAAACATGCCTGATTTCACCGGATTTCAGGACAATCCGGTAATTCATGTTCACGCTTTCGGTGTTCCAGTTTGCTTTCCAGGCGTCTTCCTCGGCTTCCACCCGTGCAAGGTCATCTTCATGGATTAGATCCGCATAATTGCGTGAGCCGTCAAGGAACTCCTGATCTGTCCAACCGGTCAGCTTTTCCACGTTTTTGGTAACTCTGACAACTGGCCATTCGCCGGTGACGTTTTCCCACAAAAACATGCACACCGGTCCATTGTTGAACACATCTGCCCAGATATTATTGTCGAGTTCCATCTCACGCTGCCTTGCTACGGTAACAGACTGTGTTTTTGGAAATTCCGATGAAAATTGGATGACCCCGCAAATTCCCTATGGACGGGCAATATTTGCCCGGCATTCAGCGGAGTTTAAGATGATCCCGTAAATAGACTGTTAACCATAAACCGACCGACCGGCTAGTATCTGTCGTGGAGAATATTCGGATCAGTAATGTCGGCATAAGTCCGATAAAACAACACAGCGCCGTTTACCAAATTAGGCGCTGTGATGCATTCAGATAGACTGACGCAATAGTAATGGGTCAGGGGTTGCGTAATGTCATTGTGCCGATGCCGGCAGCGATATTGAAGCCTTCCTGCACCTGTCCGCTGAACGGCTGCAATGCTATGGATTTGTCAAACCCGCCTATCAGTGCATTTGCACCCAATCCAACACCGACACTGGCCTCTGCAGAAACTCCGGCGTAACTACCCTCCAACGCACCGGCTTCAAGCTCGGTGGTTGGTGCAAATACAACCCATGAAATTGTGGTTCGATCAGTCGTGCCGATGTCGAGACCAAATTTCTTTACATTTCCCAGATAGGTTTCCCGGAAATCATCAATACCAACAAAGCCGCAGGTCATATCCTTGCTGGAACCGATGATCAAGCCAGTTCCCGGCTCCACGTCACAAGTGAGCAAGCCGACTTCTATTCGTGCATCAAAGGCCGAAGCCGAAGAGATAGGAGCGGCAATTCCAAGTGCTGCAACCAGGGTCAGAAGAGTTTTTTTGAACATTGTTTGGTTCATGAAGGGTTTCCAATTCATTGTGATACTGGAAGCCAGTAATGCCGGGAAAAAGTGGTTCAAAAATGGCATATCTACTTAACTTGGCGCAATTTTCTCCTGTAGGTGGCAGGTGCTGCCAGATAGTGTTTTTTGAAAACACGACTGAAGGCAGCTTCTGATTGATAGCCAATGCTCTCGGCAATCTGGATGATTGCATCATCGGTTTCTATCAGCATCTGGCGCGCAATTTGCATCCTCCAGTATGTAAGATAGGCCAGCGGCGACATAGTCATGGATTTGGAAAACCTGGTTGCGTAGGCAGTCCTCGACATGCCGGCTAATTGGGAAAGTTTTTCTAGTGTCCACGCGGCACCGGGTTCCTGGTGCATTGCCGAGAGGGTGCGAGCGATATTGGTATCCGCAAATCCTGACAAGACAGGAACATCCTGATCCACCTCGTCCAGATAGGCACGCAGAGCCTGGACAAATATAATTTCCGACAGCTTCATGGCTATGAGGTCACCGCCCAGTTTCTGACAGCCTGCTTCATTGCCGATTACCTTCAGCGTATTGTCCATCCAGATACCTGAAGCTTCGCCGTAATTCTTGACATGAATGTAGGGAGGCAGGGATTCTATCAGCAGGTTTCGGGCATCATTTTCGAAGGCAAAATGGCCACAAATCAACTGGGTCTCGTGATTGGTGCCTGTATCACCATAGACAAGTGTGCCGGTGCCGGTAAATCCGGACTTTTCAATAACCGTGTCCAAAGGAAGTGAAGTCTCTTCCGTTTCTGGATCACAATACAGTTTGTGTGACGCCCCCCTGGTAATGATAACCAAATCGCCCTGTTCAAGGAACAGCGGTGGCTTTTCCGGATCTATGCGAACAAAACAACGTCCTTTGTGAACAAAATGAAACCGCGCAACGTTCTCGTATGCTGGCACCGTAACACCCCATGGAGATGTCAGGGAGGCACGGAAATAAAGCGTTCCCCGGAGGTCGATATGGGAAAGAACATCACTTAACAGATCCATGTAAAACTCCTATGATGGTTGTCCAGCGGGAATGTTCTGCCCCGCGATCTTGAAGGCCGGAAAGTCCTCGAAGACCCAGCCGTTCTTGAGCGTGTCGTAGATGATCGCGAGCAGTTTACGTGCGGTCGCGATGATCGCCTTGCCGGCCCCGCGCCTGGCCTTGATGCGTTGGTAGAAGGCATTGAGGTAGCCCGAGTATCGGATGGCAATGAGCGTGCACTGAACCAGCGTGGTGCGCATCAGCTTGTTGCCGCGTTTGGTGATCCGCCCCCGGTTGTCGGTTTCGTTCGACTGGCTGACGCGCGGGACGATGCCCACATAGGCAGCCAGCTTGTCGGCGTCCTCGAAGTCATCGACGTTGCCGATCCCCGACAGGAGCACGGCCGCCGAGCGCGGACCGATGCCCTTGATTGAGACGAGGCCGTCGTAGCCATCCAGTTCCCGGGCGGCCTCTTCGATCGCACCGTCCAGTTCGCCAATCGTCGCCATAAGCCTCAGCGCCTGGTCGCGCAGGGCCTTCAACTCGACCTGTTCCAGTGTCGAGAACCGGCCGACCTCCAGAGCATTGAGCCGCCGCTTCGAGCCCAGGCTTTCCTTCTTCAGCTTGACGCCGTGGCGCGTGTGCAGCGCATGGATCTTGTTGATGAGCCGGGTGCGCTGCTTGACCAGAAGATCGCGCGTGTGGGTGAGTGACGCCAACTCGCTCTCGGCAACCGTCTTCACACGCGTCTCGGGCAGCATGTCCTTCGACAGGAAGAAGGCCAGTGCCCGGGCATCGTTCCTGTCCGTCTTCTTCACCGACTTGCGGATCACGCCGAACTGCCTCGGGTTGACCACGACAACACGGCCGACGCAAGCGACCACCTCGTCACGAAACCAGGCCGAATTGCCCGTCGCCTCCACGGCAATCTCGTCGTCCGCATCAAGGCTCAGGCAGAACCGTTCCAGATCGGCCGCTGCCAGCTGGTAGGTTTCAAATATCTCGCTGCCGTCAGCTTCAAGCCGGCAGACCGTGAAAGACGTCGTGTGAAGATCGACACCGATAAAGGACATGGCTAAACTTCTCCCGTTGGTGAGCGGCGGAACCCTGACAAGGGTGTGAACGGCCACGCCAAACTCCTATACGAGGTCACCGGACCGAACCGGGCCTCACGCTGGTCGTTCAGATACAGGCGGCGGGTAATCTCCTTTACAGGGTCGCAATGCCCTAAGATGACATCCAGCCTGCAGCCTATCCGCCTCTCCCAGCACTCTATCCGAGTCGGGATGCATGACCGCTCACACCCCATTCATGCCATCTCCTTTTCCTCATTGTTACTACAGAAATACACAAACACCAGTATTGAGATGGAATTCTGAACGTTTGGTCATGTTTGATGAATTATCCATCATTCATAAGACGAAACGTGTTGCATATCTTTCAATGCGGGAGGCGATGACCTTTCGATATAACATTTGAGGAAGTACCCATGAAGATCCAAACCATGATTATTGCGCTGGCGATGACCGTCGGCCTTTCACAGGCTCCTGCATTGGCTGAATCTCCTGCTGATTTGAACGATCTGCAGATTGCCCATGTCGCCTACGTCGCTGACAACATTGACATTCGTTACGCTCATCTGGCGCTTGCGATTTCCAGCAATCCGGACATCCGTGAATTCGCTGAAAACATGATCAACGATCATACCGCTGTCAACGAACAAGCGCTGGCACTGTTGAAGAAACTGAATGCTGAACCCCAGGATAATTTCCTGTCGCAGCAACTTCAGGTCAATGCGGAAAAGTTGATTGATGAGATGAGCCAGTTGCGTGGAGCAGAATTTGACCGTCGTTATGCGGAAAACGAACTCGCCTACCACAAGGCAGTCAATGAACTTGTCGAAACGGCTTTTATTCCGAACATCGAGCATCCGGAAGTCAAAGCCTTGTTTGAAACCGGTCTCGGTATTTTCAAGGCTCATGAAAGCCATGCCGAAATGATGGTCAAGGATCTTGGCCAATAACGTGACTGACGGGAGCACGGAATAGCTGTGCTCCCGGTATCAACTCAAAAGGAAAGTAAAATGCGTTTCATTACCAAATCCATTCATGCCTATCTCGACTATCCTGTCGCACTGGGCCTTCTTGTCATGCCCTTTATTTTCGGGCTCGGCACCTCCAGCCCCTTGGCAATATGGTTGTCGGTTGCAACCGGTGTTGCAGCATTCATTCTCACAGTGCTCACAGACCACCACCTCGGAATCATCAAGGTACTGTCATACAAGCTCCACCTGGCTGTCGATTTTGTGGTCGGTCTGGTCTTTGTTGCCGCACCGTTTGTAATCGGACTGTCTGGCATTGACGCCATGTACTACTGGGTATTGGGCGGCACGGTCCTGGTTGTTGTCGGACTGCACAAAGAAGAAGAAGTTTCTTTCGCTGCATGAGTTCCCCTCCGTGCCGCGGAATAGAATGCCTGGTTCTCGCAGGGGATCAGGCATTCCATTTTTTTAGGGCATCATCATCGCTGTCCCTGGCGTCCACCCAGTTTCCGGCTTCGCTGTCGGCAAGATGTTCTTTCTTCCAGAACGGAGCTCGGGTTTTCAGGAAATCCATCAGAAAATTAGCGCCGTCAAACGCTGCCTGCCGATGGCGGGAGGCTGCAATGACCAGTACGATGTTTTCGCCCGGCTTGATTTTTCCGTAACGGTGAATGGCTGAAATCCCGGCGAGATTAAATCGCTCTATTGCCTGTTCCGCTATCTGCGTGATCTCTGCCTGCGCCATTTGCGGATAGTGCTCAAGTTCCAATGCTGACAGCGAGCCGTCTTCATCCCGACACAAGCCGGTGAAAGTCACAACGGCACCGATATTTGTGTTCCCCGAGGTAACTCGTCGGATTTCGGCATCAGTATCGAAATCATCGGCCTGTATTTGAACGTAAGGGGCTGTCATTGATTTCTCATCCACCAGTCATCGGGGGAAACAACGCAATTTCGCCGGCTCCGGCTATGGAGGTATTGCGATCCTGTTCATGTTTCTGATTGACCGCCACCTGAATGATGTCGGCGTGCTCGAAAACATCCGCGAAGACTTCGTCACGGGATTTCAACCAGTCCAGAAGATTTGCAATCGTTTCAACATTCGCCGGCAATTCAACGATTTCCTCGTTGATGCCAAGTCGCTCCCGCAGCCATGCAAAGTAAACCAATTTCACGCGTGAACCTTCCTTTGTGTTGTCGGGTTAATTCGCGCAACTTCTATTCGATGATATGGCGCAATCCAGCCCGGAAATAGTCATAACCGGTATATAAGGTAATCAACGCAGCCATCCACAGCAAGACCAGGCCGGTATGTGTCGTATAGGCAAAGATCTTGTCTCCGGCGGAACCTGCAAGAAGAAATCCGATTGCCAGCATCTGGACTGTGGTTTTCCATTTGGCAAGCCATGTGACAGGCACACTGACTTTGAGTTCCGCAAGGTATTCCCGAAGGCCAGACACCAATATTTCGCGACACAGGATAATGATCGCGGCCCATAGTGACCATCCGGCAATTGTCTTGTCGGTATCAGCTGCGAGCAGGAGCAGGCAGGTGGCGACCAGCAATTTGTCGGCGATCGGGTCAAGCATGCGACCAATGTTGGAAGTCTGCTTCCAGATTCTTGCCAGGTAACCATCAAAGAAGTCTGTGATGCTTGCCAGGAAGAACACCGCCAATGCAGACCATCTTGCAAAGTCGGACGATTGAAGTTTGCCTTCAAGGTAAAAACACAAGGCTACCAGCGGTACCGCTAGTATCCGCCCAAAGGTCAGTATGTTGGGCAGGCTGTACAATAGTGCCGGTTTATCTTTCTTGATTTCGCTCATATCTAACTCAAATATGAATTCTCAAAAAATTTCAACGGGATTCTTTCTGCTGTCTAATGAAAATGATCGTAAATTGCCTGTGCCATCTGTGCTGAAATGCCGTCGACATCCTTCAAGTCACTGAGTGCAGCCCTTGAAACCGCCTTTGCAGTTCCAAAGCGATGCAACAATGCCCGTTTTCGGCCGGGCCCGATCCCTGCTATTTCGTCCAATGGGTTTCTTACCATTTCCTTCTTACGGCGGGCCCGGTGAGATCCGATCGCAAAACGGTGCGCTTCATCTCGCAATCGCTGAACAAAATACAATACCGGGTCGCGTTCTGGCAGCATGAACGATTGTTTGCCCTTGATGAAAAATTTCTCCCTGCCTGCATCCCGATCTGGCCCTTTGGCAATGCCCACCATGGCAACAGAGTTCTCGAGGCCTAACTCGCTCATGATTTCGTAAACTGCATTCAACTGGCCAAGGCCACCATCAATCAGCAGCAGGTCCGGCCAGACACCAATCTCATCCTCGGGCACCCGTTGTTCTTCGGGCAATCCGTGTTCCTTGACCAGTCGCGAAAATCTACGGCTCATAACTTCGCGCATCATGCCGTAGTCATCACCGGGAGTGAGTTGCTCCGACTTGATATTGAACTTACGGTAATGGTTCTTGGCAAAACCGTCCGGTCCGGCAACAATCATCGCGCCAACCGCGTTTGTACCCATGATGTGGGAGTTATCGAATACTTCTATGCGGTTTGGCACCTTTTCCAGTCCAAACGCTTCCGCTACACCTTTCATCAGTTTGGCTTGGGTTGATGTTTCGGCCAGTCTGCGCTCAAGGGCTTCTTTGGCGTTATTGGCGACGTGTTCGACTAATTCGCGTTTTTCACCACGCTTGGGCAACAACACCTCGACTTTGTGGTCAGCTTTTGTGGAAAAAGCCTCGCCCAGGAGTTCCAGTTCACCCGTATCGTGCGAAATCAGAATTTGCCTTGGGCACGGGCGATCATAATAAAACTGGCCGAGAAACGCTCCCAGCACCTCGCCCGGTTCTATTGCCTTGTCCGCACGCGGGAAGTAGGCACGATTACCCCAGTTCTGACCGGTTCGAAAGAAGAATACCTGAATGCATGTCATACCGCCTTTCTGCTGAACGGCGAACACATCCGCTTCCTGAACCGATTGCGGGTTTATCCCCTGATGACTTTGCACATGCGAAAGAGCTGACAGTCTGTCCCGGTAAATGGCAGCGCGTTCAAAATCCAGGTTTTCAGATGCGGACTGCATCTGCTTTGCCAGAACATCCTGCATCTGCGAGCTTTTGCCGGCCAGGAAATCCTTAGCCTCCTGTACCAATTGCCCGTATTCATGCGTGGTTACCTCACCTGTGCAAGGTCCGGCGCATCGCTTGATTTGATGCAGAAGACACGGGCGCGTCCTCGTTTCGAAAACCGAATCCGTACAGGTACGCACCAGGAAAGCACGTTGCATTGCATTCAGCGTGCGGTTTACAGATCCGGCAGAAGCAAACGGGCCGTAATAGGTTCGCTTTTTACTCCTCGCCCCTCGATGCTTGAATATACCTGGTGACGCATGATCATCACTGATGACGATGTATGGGAAGCTCTTGTCATCGCGCAACAACACATTGAACTTGGGCCGCAAGCGCTTGATGAGATTTGCTTCAAGCAACAGCGCTTCCATCTCCGTGTGGGTCGTCACGAATTCCATGTTCACTGTTTCCCGGATCATGCGGGCGATGCGGTTGGTATGACCGCCCATTTTGGCGTAGGAGGCCACACGCTTTTTCAGTGATTTGGCTTTTCCCACATACAGAACGTCACCGTTCGCATCAAACATCCGGTAGACCCCCGGCAGATTGGGAAGCCGTTTGACAAATTCACCGATGAGATCAATACCCGATCTGTCACGTTCCGCAGGCGCGGATTCTTCCCACACGATTTCCGCCGCTTCGCCGGTCGTGGAAGCCAGATTGATCTTTTTGACGGGTTTGTCACTCATTTCTACAGAATGCAGGATTCTCTTCCGAATTTCGAGTGTTACTCGGTGATTCCCGCAATATCCGGCGTTTCCCAGGCCAGGTGTTGTCCGCCATCCAGGGCAATCATCTGTCCGGTTATTGATCGGGTCTCGTGGAGATATCGGATCGTGCGCCCGAAATCCGCCAATTCCGGTCCCCTCTGTAAAATCAGTCCGTCAATCTGTTTCTGAAAATCTTGCCGATCCTGGCGTTCATTTTGCAGGGTTGGGCCTGGACCAATTGCATTAACACGGACTTTGGGCGCAAGACTTTGTGCCATGGTACGCGTTGCGGTCCACAGGGCAGATTTTGACAGGGTATAAGAATAAAAATTCGGGTTGAGCCGCCAGACCCGTTGATCAATCATGTTGACGACGAGGCCGTTTTCAAGTTCCTCTTGTTTCGCCAGCTCCGCCGCCAATACTGATGGCGCCTTGAGATGCAGGGCGAAATGCCGATCCCACTTATCCTCTTCGAATTCGTTGACGGAATCTGCATCAAACACCGAAGCATTGTTGACCACAACGTCAATTTTACCGAGAGCCTGTGTGGCAAATTTGAAAAGGGAGCGGCAACCGTTTGTGGTTGTCAGATCTTTCTCAAACAAGGCTATCTTGATGCCACAGGATTTCAGTTTTGATGCAAGGGATTCCGCTTCTTCGACGGAAGATACGTATTGAAGGGCCAGATTGTAGCCGTTCTGGGCAAGATCTTCCGCAATAGCGGCACCGATGCGGCGAACACCGCCAGTTACGAGTGCGGTTTTATTCAATGTCCTACCTCATTTCAAAAATGCCGTACCTAAGTAAATGATATAGACACTGGTCATGACAACCCCACTAAGTCTGCTGATGTCCTTTTTGTAATAAGCCAGCCACCCCAACCACACGGTGACGCCCAGCATTACCCACATATCCACGTGGATCAGGTGCGAACCGACGTCGACCGGAGTGATTATCGTTGTTATGCCCATGATGGCAGCAATATTGAATATGTTGGATCCCACCACATTGCCGATCGCAACGCTGGAACTGTTGCGCAATACAGCCATCAGCGAGGCTGCCAGCTCCGGCAATGATGTTCCGACTGCCACGATTGTCAGGCCGATAATTTCATCTGAAACACCCAGGGTGCTGGCGATTGCGCGGGCTGCATCAACCGTTAGCCAGGCGCCAATGGGTAACAATACCATTCCACCTATCAACAGGATAATTGATATCGCCAGGTTGGATGGGAGTGGTGGTACATCTTCGTGATAGTCGGGCATTTCTTCCGGACGGGCTTTGCGAGTCGTCATGTACTGATCCCACAGAAACAGTGTCAGGATGATCAGCAGGATAAACCCATCCACGAAGCCAAGGCTGCCTTTGGACAGCATCGCCATGAAGATGATGGTAATACCTCCCATTACCATGATGTTGCGGGCGATACCTTTTTCCGAGCATGGATTGTTCCTTATCAGCGCAGGTACGCCCAATACGAGCAGAACATTTGCAATGTTGGATCCAATCACATTGCCGATTGCCAGCCCACCCGAACCTTCCAGTGCAGCCTGAACCGAAATAAACATTTCCGGTGCGGATGTACCCAGGGAAACAATGGTTAGGCCAATGATCAATGGTGGAATGGAAAGCCGCTCTGCAATGGCAACAGAACCGCGAACCAGAATGTCTCCCCCTACAACAAGAATGGTGAGACCAATTACCAGTAAGAGAATGTCGAGCATGAGGAAATCTGGGCGCGTGAATCAAAATGGGAATAAAACTTCAAGCCTATATAGGGAGATGAAAAGCCAGTTAATAGGGGCTTCAAAGTGAAATATGAGTTGCCGACATAAATTGATGACACGAAGTTGTCATTGAATGACCACGGTTTTTCTTTTTGATCGCCGTATTCCTCTGCAAACTGCTGTCGGGCTGGGGTTTGAGCATGGAAAGGACATGTCATGCGGATTACGACAGCCACAAACACAGCCGCGCTTGTATTCTCATTTCTGGTAGCTGAAAGTGCTTTTTCAGCCGATGCACCCACACAGGAACCCCTGATACCGCAGGCTCCGGAAACCACCATAGATACAAGTCAATGGGGAGGGTTCTATCTGGGGGTCTATGGTGGATACAGCTGGATTTCAGCAGGTGGCTTGAATGCGGCCTCAGGTGACACGGAAGGAAACGGTGAAAAACTGGGAGCCTTTGGCGGCTATAACTGGCAGTTCGACAATAACGTTCTAACCGGACTGGAAGTCCTGGGCGGTTATGCAAATTCAGAAGAAACGGACAATGGCATAACCCTTGAACAGTATTGGGATGCCAGTGTAAGAGCGCGACTTGGTTATGCATTGGATGGGTCCGTGATTTACAGTTTTGCCGGGCTGGCGCTGACATCGGTTGATGCACAGGCGGTGACCGGTTCGGACTCGCAAACTCTGAGTGGTTATACGCTCGGATTGGGGCTGGAGACGCAACTCACGGACAGCCTGATTGGCCGCATAGAATATGGATATTCCGATTTTGACAGCGAGAACTTTGCCCTTGGAAATGCCAACAGCAACAACATCGACTTTCAGGATCAAACCATAAACCTGGGCGTTGGATTTAAATTCTGAATCTGACAGTCGGCATTTGCACCAGTTTGGCACAGGCGAAACCGTGTGATGGTATGCGCTATCTGTAACGGCGCAAGCCTTGTGCGCTCATGTTTCATTAACCATCTGGTACTAGGCTTTAACCGGTCAGGTTCATTAAAAAATGCTCAATACGATCAGATATATAGATGATTTTTCACTGTTCAGTCCGCCTTCCGTAGCAGGCTGGTTTCGCTTGTTTTCACTCTTGGCTGCAGTTTTTGCATTCCTAGTTTCGGCGTCTGTCCATTCAGGTGAATTCAACCGGCCCTGGAAGCAATCAGATCAGGCGCTTGTGTTGGATGCATATGAGCGCAACGGCATTGACTGGGCAAAAGTAGTGCAGGACAGGCAAATCCGGGCCTTTGTGGGCAAGTCCAGTGACGGGCTGCCTCCGGCTTATAATTGCCCGATGAAAAACAAGGCGAAAAAGACGCTCTGCCGAAAAACATTTCAAAACTATTGGCTGAAACGGGAATTGTATCATACCCGCAAGACCGCCGCTAAGAGCATGGGGTTGAAGTGGGGTGCCTATCATCTGGGAAGGCCCGGAAATCCGGTGGCTCAGGCCAATCACTTCCTCGAATTTGCGCAACCACAACCTGATGAATTAATAGCGCTGGATATTGAACACGACGATCCGGGGAAATGGATTTCATTTGCCGACGCCGAGATATTTGCAAAGCAGATTCACAAACGTCTTGGGCGGTATCCCGTTCTTTACACCAATCACAGCACAGCCAAGAAAATCGCAGCGCGACGCGGAGAGTTTCCATTATTATCGAGATTGCCGCTTTGGTACGCCCGCTACAAGGATGACATTCGTGGTGTGTTTCCTCTTGGGCACTGGAAAAGTTACTCATTGTGGCAGTTTTCATCGCATCTCAATTGCAACAAACAACGCTGTCCGTACCGGGTAAGAGGGACCCGCATCGACATTGACGTCAATGCGTCCGGGCTAACCATCGCTCAGTTTGAGAAGGCATGGCCTTTCTCACATTTGGCGTCTGGCAAGTCGGCCAAGTCAAAGCCGCAGCAAGTCGCAGACAAGGGCAAAAACACCGGGCGTGCATTATCCTCAACCCGGTTTCAGGTCTCTTATTCCTATGTTCTGGAAAATACAGAGATTAGTCTCAACGTAATAGCAATACCGACACCCCGGGAAAATCCGTCGCCGGAGTCGATGATAGATCCCATGGTTGTGGGCAGCATTGCTAAACCGGATACTGGTAAGGTTATGAAAATTAGGCCTGTCAAATACGGGTACACCAATTTTCCGGCCAGACACAAACAACCAAAGCATCACAACCAGCGATACATGCGGTAATGCCAGGGTCAGTTGCGTTTGCTCAACACCCGGCAGCGGCCATCATAGTATCTCCAGGGATCTAGCCCGTGAATGCAATACTCCACATTCCAGGTAAAGCCTGCGAAACCGGCGCCCTGTTCGATCAGATAGTGAATCCTGTGTTTGCGGCCGTCTGCAAAATGCGCGTCCCCATGACAGTAGTTTCGGTTGATAGGTGAGTCCGGGAACGGGTTGTGGGCATGTTGATGCGGACCTGTAACGGCTTCCAGCACAAGGCCACGTTCCTGCCAGTAAATTTGTTCCGTCTGGTTGAACCGTTTGACAATTTTCGTCAGGACTTTGTCAGATGTGCAAGCGGGAAATTGTTCCAGCGCCTGTGCCGGCGAGAAATGGCCTGCGACGGCAAAGCCCGCGCCAAGTAACATGGTTGCTGCTAACGTCTTCATGCCAATTCCTCCCGAGGTGCTTGCAAGAGGATCATGGAAATGCACTTCAAGGTCAAGTAGCAATTGCCTGTGTTGGCCGGGTTTTATGCCCTTTACGCAACTGATAGCTTGAGGCGATTATCACCAGGCAAGGGCAAATTTCCATCAGGAGGACATTAATGGCCGTAAAAATTGAAAAGCAGGGTGCGGTTTGGACTGTCATCCACTCCAGGCCAGAAGCAAGAAACGCTATGGATCCCGAAAGTGCATCTGCGCTCTACGACGCATTTCGGGAGTTTGATCAGGACGCTTCGGCCCGCGTCGCGGTATTCTGGGGTGAAGGCGGCGCCTTTTGCGCAGGCTGGGATCTTAAACAGGCTTCAGTCTTGTCCGGGGCCAATGCGCTGGATCCTTACGACTTCCCAGCAGAAGGTGAACCACCGATGGCAGCAATGGGACCAAGCAGACTGGCGTTGTCCAAGCCAGTTATAGCCGCAGTAGCGGGGCCAGCCGTTGCCGGTGGCATGGAACTGGCAATCTGGGCAGACATTCGGGTAATGGAAGAGACGGCCTATATGGGTGTCTATTGTCGGCGCTGGGGCATTCCGCTGATTGATGGCGGAACCGTACGTCTTCCACGGCTGGTCGGTGAGGGAAGGGCTCTGGACCTGGTGCTGACTGGTCGTCGGGTCGATGCCGATGAAGCACTGCAGATTGGTTTATGCGAGTATGTTGTGGCTGAAGGCGAGGCGCGGCCAAAAGCAGAGGCTCTGGCTCGGGATCTTTCCCGGTTTCCGCAAAGTTGCATGAATTCAGACCGTCGTTCTTTGCGCTACCAGCATGGGTTGAGCGAAAGGGAGGCATTGAAGCAGGAATGGGCCTTCAGCAAACAGGAAGTCACCCGTGGTATAGAAGGAGCCAGGCGTTTTACCGATGGCAGGGGGCGGGGAGGGGATTTCCAGGACCTGTAGTGTTTTCCGGTCTGATTGATCAAATTTCAAGAATGATCTTGGGCACAGCCTTGCCATTGTGAATGTCTTCAAAGCCACTCCCGCCTTCAGACAGTGGACGCAGTTCCGACCATCCCTGACGGGAAATTCTGCCGTCAGCGAGCAATTGCAGCGCTTCGCCAAAATCTGCATTTGTATAACAGTATGTTCCGATGAATGCGATTTCCTGCAATGTGATGCGTCGCGTGTCCAGACCGGGCTCGTTGTCCTGCAGGCCCACATGAACAATCGTTCCTCCCGGGCGAACAAATTTGCTGGAAGCTTCTCGGGTGTGGCGAGATCCAACGCAGTCTATGATTAAATCGACATCGCCAACGGGGGTATCATTGATCGGGTCGTAAGGCTTAGCCGGAGTTACCTCCGCCAGCATGTCCCGGCGCAGCGAATTTGTTTCGGCAATCTGAATATCCCGAACGCCATATTCGCCGAGAACCAATGCACACAGCAATCCGATTGCACCACCACCCAGGACAATAGCTGTTGAACCTTCGCCGGGATGTCTGGCCATGCCAAGCTTCACCGCATGAACACAAACAGCCAGCGGCTCCGCCAGCGCTGCGTCTTCAAACGCCAGATGGTCGGGCAACTCAGACAGATTCTCCTCCTTTATGGCAACCGCTTCCGCGAAAGCACCGGGTACGCGCATCCCGATGAGTTCCCTGGCTGCACACAGGTGCTCTGACCCGCTCGTGCACATGTTACAGTTGCCGCAGGTCATGAGTGGATTGATTGCAACTCGCTTACCCTTGAATTTTCCGCTTCTCGCCACGCCAACCGCTTCGTGGCCCAGGATCAGCGGCGGCACCCTTCGCGCATCATGACCATGCCAGGCATGCATATCAGAACCACATATTCCGCAGTGAGAAAGGTCAACAATCACTTCACCTTCCAAAGCAACCGGAGCCGGTTCTTCGCGAAATTCCGTTGCCATTGTGTCCGTGTAAACGAGCGCCTTCATTTGGCCGTATAGCCTCCATCAACCGCGAGCATCTGTCCGGTCACAAACCGGCTTGCGTCAGATGCCAGAAAAACAGCCGGCCCGGCCAGATCATCGAGATCGCCGTTGCGACCAATACAAGTCATGGACGCATGGTGACTGGATACCTCTTCGTCGCCGAAAACAGCTGCCGTCAACTCCGTAGGGAAAAATCCGGGTTGTATTGCGTTTGCTGTAATTCCGGCTTCCGACCATGCTTCTGCCATGGCCCGGGTCATCTGCGTAACACCGCCTTTTGATGCGCCATAAGCAATGCCGTTCACAAATGCGCGTTCCGATTGAAGCGATGCGATATTGATGATCCGCCCCCAGTTCTTTTTCTTCATGTAAGGCACAAATGTTTGAGCCAAAAAGAAGGGAATGGTGAGATTGAGATGTATGGTTTCCGACCAGGTCTCCGGCGTTACCTCATCGGCATGTTTTCTGGGATTGATTCCTGCTGCATTAACAATGATGTCGGGGAACGTGCCATGGCTTTCGCAAGCCTGTTTAATTACCGTTAGGGGACCATCTGAAAAAAGGTCCACAGAAACGGCCAGCCCATTGCGATCTTTCAGCGTTTCCTGCAGCAGTGCTTCGCGTCTACCGATAACGATCAGATAAGCGCCGGCATCAGACAGTGCTTCTGCTATCGCTCTGCCAATTCCGCTGCCGCCGCCAGTGACCAGCGCCGTTTTACCCTCAATAGAAAACAGATTGTCCGTCATGGCTTAGTCTAGCCCCAGATCGAAGTTTTCGCCCTTAAAATATTTTCGAAGGCGTGCGTCACCAGCCCGTGCGTGTCCTTCCATGCCTTCGAGACGAGATATACGTGCAGCGGCCTGGCCAACTTCCCGGTTCGCCTCTCGAGTCATCCGCTGAGTGGTAACCACTTTCATGAATTTGTGTACCGACAACCCACCGGTGTAATGTGCGGCACCCTTGGTTGGCAGGATATGGTTGGTGCCGGAGCACTTGTCGCCGTAGGTAACCGTTGTTTCTTCGCCCACGAAAAGAGAGCCGTAGGACTTCAGATTATCCATGTACCAGTCATCCTGGGGTGTCTGTAGCTCAAGATGCTCTGAAGCGTACTGATCAGAAACCTTGCATGCCTCTTCGCGCGTGTCGCAAAGTATGATTTCTCCATAGTCGCGCCAGGCCGCAGTTGCTGCTGCCCTGGCCGTCTCTGGAAGTGCATTGATGAGGCCGTCCATCTTTGCCGCAACATCATCGGCCAATTCCTGAGACGTCGTGAATAGCCAGCAGGGAGAATCAAAACCGTGTTCGGCCTGCGAAACGAGATCCTCGGCCACAATCTGCGCGTCGGCGGTTTCATCGGCAATGATCCCGATTTCGGTTGGACCCGCAAACATATCAATCCCAACCCTGCCGTAGAGCATGCGTTTTGCTTCGGCCACAAACCGGTTTCCCGGACCGGCTAGAAAGTTTGCCGGTTTGCCCGTAAACAGCCCAAACGTCATTGCTGCAATACCCTGTACACCGCCAAGGGCGAGGATGTGGTCGGCTCCGCACAAATCCATTGTATAAAGGATGGCCGGATTGATACCTTCACCTGGCTTTGGAGCGGAGCATGCGACAACGTTTTCAACGCCTGCTACTTTCGCTGTTCCAACAGACATGATCGCCGAGGCCACATGGGCGTAACGTCCTCCGGGCACATAACAGCCCGCTGTCTCCATAGGGATGAGTTTCTGACCCGCCCACAGGCCGGGGGACAGCTCGGTCTCGAATTCGGTAACAGAGGCCTTTTGCGCTTCAGCAAACTTTCTAACCCGATCATAAGCAAACTGGATATCATCTTTTAGCTTTTGGCTGACTTTGCTCGAAGCCGCCTCAATTTCCTGGCGCGTCACCACGATATTTCCTGTGAAATTATCCAGTTTCTCACCATATGCTCTTGCTACTTCTTCACCGCCAGCTTCAATTTCCGCCAACATTTCAGAGACGATTTTGCGTGTTTCGTCTTCACCGGTAGCCGGCGTTTTTTCGGCTTTTTTCAGGTAGGTAATAGCCATCGTTTTCCTCATCTCAGCTCGAAACAAGAGCGGATTTCGTTGTGTTTGCAGTGCAGGCCGAAGCTTGCGAAATTGTGAATTCTTATCGGTTAATCAGAGAATCCCGAATAAGTGAAGAATCCCTCCGATCCAGCTGCGGACAAAAAGTCCGGTAACCAGAGCGCGAAACCCGGGAACATGAATATCAACGCCAGGCCAATCACCTGTATCACCATGAATTGCATCATGCCAAAATAGATGTCCTTAAGATCCCACTCAGGCACGACCCCCTTGAGGAAGTATGCAGACAGGGCAACGGGCGGACTGAGCCATGCTGTCTGCAAATTGACCGCGACGAGGATTGCGAACCATACCAGGTTGACGCCCAGGTTCTCCAGCAACGGCACCAGAATTGGCACGATGATCAAAACGATCGGTACCCATTCAAGTGGCCAGCCCAACAGGAATACCAATGCCATTATGAATATCAGCATGGCTGTGGTGGACAAGTCGAAGGAGAGCAGCAGTTCTGTCAGGAATTTCGGCGTCCCAAGGTTGGAGAATACTGCGCCGAAGAAGTTTGAGGCAGCAACCAGGAACATAATCAAAACTGTAATTTCCAGTGTCTTGATCAACGCATCATACAGTCGCCCGGTTGTCAGTTTTCTGTAACCAAGCGAAAGCAGAATTGAGCCCAGTGCACCACACGCGGAAGCTTCCGCAGGTGTCGCCCATCCGGCAAGTATTGAAACAAGCGCAAATGCGATCAGGATCGTTGGCGGCACCAGTCCCATGAAAAATTCGTACCAAAGATCCGAGAAGTAAAATCCTCCCGGCTTGTTTGCACGTGGCCATTTGTATGCCCCAAACATGATGCCAATCCATGCAATGGGTGCTAACAAACCAGCAAGCGGGAAGATTGCGAGATCACCGGTTGCCCCTTTCACAATGAGCCATACAAGCATTCCCAGGCCAACACCAACCAGCGCCACTTCACCAAGATAGAAGGGTGACGTCTCAGGTTGTTCGTCTTCTGGCAGGATGGGTCCCATGGACGGGTCAATCCAACACCGGCCGAGGGCGTATATCATGTACAGCACTGCTAGCAGTATGCCGGGTATGATTGCCGCGCGGAACAGATCCGTAACAGGAACTTCAAGGACCGGACCCATGACAATCAGCATGATTGATGGAGGAATAAGAATTCCAAGTGTACCGCCCGCTGTAATCGTTCCTGCAGCAAGCCGTACATTATAGCCGGACTTGTTCATGGTTTTTGCGGCCATGATGCCGAGGATGGTAACGGAAGCACCTACAATACCGGTTGCTGCTGCAAAGATTGTAGAGACGAACAGAACCGCGATAAACAGAGCGCCACGGGTTCGGGACATCATCAACTGCACGGCATTGAACAAGCGTTCCATCAGGCCGGCCTGTTCCATCATGATGCCCATAAAGATGAACAATGGCACTGCAACCAGCTGGTCATCCAGCATCGTGGAATTGACCTGCAAGGTCATGAGGAAAAAGGTGACAGCGCTGTTTGTTCCCCATGCTCCGAATGTGAAAGCAAGAAAAATCAATGTGAATGAAATCGGAAAACCGACGAAAATCGAAAACAGCATCGCTGCCAGCATGAACAGACCGATGGTTGGTTTTTCAAAGTCGAAAAGACCAGAACCGCTTGCAACCGCATCCCACCAGTCGCCAAACGGAACCGACTTTCCAAAGAAGGTTGTGGCAAACACAATCGCAAGAATGAAAAGATAAAACGGGAGAAAACGAAGGAAGATACGCTCACGCTCCTTGCCCATCTGATGGAAGGCCCTGAAGAGTTCAGGTATCCCCTGGAGCAGAAGCAGGAATGCGCCAACCGGCATGGCAAGGCGGGCAGGCCAGAGTATCGGTGCCCAGGTTGAATCCATCGCCTCTTCGTTCTTAACCCATGCATCCCACCAATAGTCACTTGCCGTCCAAAAGAAGAACAGCATGGCCGGGAAGTAGAACATCAGATAAAGAACCGCATCGACGGTTGCCTGGGTCTTTGGTGTCCAGTTGCGATACAGAAAATCAGCTCGAATATGGACACCACGCAACAACGCATAGCCGGCACCGAGCATGAAAATAACCCCGCCCGTCATGCGTGAAACATCGTATGCCCACAGGGTTGGGCCAAGACCGATACTTCTTGCAAATTCATTCATGCCCCAGCCGGTTAATGTGCCAAAAAGCGTGCGGGAAACCACCTCAAATGTCATGACGAAAATAAGTGGGACCAAAGCCAAACAGGTTATCTTGCCTGCCCAAAGATTGAGGACATCAATAAAAGCCGTAATCGGGCGCTGCCAGGGCGTCATGTCTTCCGGTGTCTGGCCCGGTTCTTCGGCACGGCGTTCGGCAATCAGTTCATCGGTAATGTCCAGATCGTCTGGTGCGATTTCTTCAGCCATTTCTCTTTTGTCCCTCTTCCCAATTTGTAAACATCTGGGTTGCAGATGTTTGCGAATGGGGAATAGGTGAGGGCCGTAGCCCTCACCAAATAACTTATTTTACTGTATCAGCAAAGGCCTTGCCGAGTGCAGCGTTTGATGCCTGCGCACCTGCCCAGAATGGGACAGCGATTGCAGCAAAGTCTTTCTGCGACTGCCATACTTTTGCAAAGAATGCGTTTTCAGCAGCGTTCTTTTCAAGAAGCGCCTTAGCAGCATTCATATAAGCCGGGAAGTAGTCAGCAGGCGTATCATGCAAAATCACACCATGATTGTCCGTAAGGTCTTTCAGAGCCTTACCGTTTTCATAGATGCGGTATGACATTGACTTTGACAGAGACGCATTTGCAGCCACTTCAAGTGCTTTTTGTTGAAGTGGAGTAAGCGAATTGTAGACATCCTTGTTGATGTAGAGATCCGCATTCACAACTACCTGGTGAAGGCCCTGAAGATAGTAGTGCTTCAGAACTTTCTGGAAGCCGAACACAGAGTCAGGCTTCGGGCAGCACCATTCAGCAGCATCAATCGTACCCTTTTCAAGTGCAGGCAGGATATCGCCGCCACCCATAGCAACGGATGCAACGCCAATGTCCTTATAGGCCTGGCCGACCATGCCTGGAGGGGCACGGAAACGCCACTTGCGGAAGTCGTCCATGGAAGTGATTGGTTCCTTGAACCAGCCCAAAGCTTCCGGGCCAACTGGCTGAAGCATGAAGCCTTTGACGTTCATTCCCATTTCATCCCATAGCTGATCGTAAAGCTCTTTACCGCCTCCGAACTGGAACCATGAAAGAAATGCAATATTGTCCAACCCAACGCCGGCGCCGGCAATCGGCGCACCAAACAGGTTAGCTGCAGGGTGCTTGCCGCCCCAATAGTGGGTCCATGCAAAGCCACCTTCAACCAGGCCCTTGTCTACTGCGTCAAGGGTTTCCTTGACACCGACAACAGCACCTGCTGGCAGTACTTCAAACTTAACTTCGCCACCGGTCAGATCAGATACGTCCTGACCAAACTGCTTAAGCATTACAACTTCATCAGCTTTGGCAGAAATCACCGACTGCACACGAATGACAGTTTCCGCCAGAACAGCGGACGCTATGAGAGAAAGTGCCACAGCTGTGCCCGCGGCTACCTTTCCGACTTTTGATAGAATAGACATGGTTTGTCCTCCCTCTTGTCTCTTCCCCTCCGGACCAGATGCAGTGAGTACCATTTGTCCCGCCGAAGGATCGGGATGGACTGATGTCACTACAATTTTCTTGGCAGACCAGCTACCAAACTCTTTATCCCAGGATGCCTGCACCTCGCAGATATGCCAGAATTCCGATGCCATCATCAAAAATGCCGCGATAGAGCATTTCCGCTGAGACATAAAGCAATACAAACAGACCCAGCCATGAAATCCATGGATAGCGGGTCAGCAGTTTCATGATGATTGTCGCGGCGAATGCCATCAGCAAAATGGCGAGGCCGAGACCGAATACCAGGGTCGTGGTGTTGCCGTCTGCAATCGCTGCGACCGCAAGAACATTGTCAATCGACATCGAAACGTCGGCAATTGTGATGGTCCACAATGCCTGACCAAGGGTCCTGCGCGGTTTGCCGGTGTACCCCTGTTCCAGGTCTTCAGCTTCCTCCATGGCTTGTGCCGCAGCTTCATCCTTGTGGGCGCGAATTTCGTTATACAGTCCCCAGCAAACCCAGAACAGCAACAGGGCACCAATGAATAACAAGCCTGGAACACCCAGCAACTTGGTAGCTATCAATGCAAAAACCACGCGCAGGAGGGCAGCCACCACCATGCCGAACAGGATTGCCTTTTTACGCAATTCCGGTGACAGGCCTGCGGCTGCCATACCGATAATCAAGGCGTTGTCACCAGACAGCACTATGTCTGCGATTATTATGGCCCCATAATCAAGTACAGTTTCCCACATTCAGCGATTGCCCCTGTTTGTTATATTTGACGTATTCATTTTTCTCACCTGGCATCCTCCAGGATCATGTCTGATGCTTTTTCACCGATCATCATTGCCGGAGCGTTGGTATTGCCGGAGACGATGATTGGCATGATTGAGCAGTCAACAACCCGCAAGCCTTCAATGCCGTGCACACATAGGCGTTCATCAACAACCGCCATCTTGTCACTGCCCATTTTGCAGGTGCCTGTCGGATGGTAGATTGTAGTTGACGTATCACGCGCCCAATTGAGGAGGGCGTCATAATCATCGTCGCCCATCGAATCTGCCGGACTGTGACTTTCCGTAATCATGGTTCTGAGCGGTTCCTGCCGTGATATGTTACGTGCAATACGGATCCCTTCTACCAATGTGTCGCAATCCAATTTCGTGGCCAGATAATTCGGGTGAATTTTGGGATAGTCCCGCATGTCGGCTGAAGATAGTTCCAGGTGGCCCGCACTTTCCGGTCTTAATTGAAGGACCGATGCAGTAAAGGCAGAAAAAGGGTGAGGCCCTTCGGCCGGACTGTCCGCGCTCCATGGTTGGATATGGAACTGGATATCCGGAGTGGCCAATTCAGGTCTGGTTTTTAGAAAGCCCGTTCCCAGACTTGCTGCCATGGTCATTGGACCGGTCCGGTTAATTGCATATTGAAGGCCAATCATGGCCTGTTTCCATAGATTGCCGATCTCGGTGTTGATGGTGGGAACATTTACCTTGAAGACGGGCCTGGCCTGCAGATGATCCTGCAAATTTTTTCCAACGCCCTTGAGTTTCTGCCGAACTTCGATCCCATGCGCACCAAGTTCTTTTTTGCCCCCTATGCCGGATACCATGAGGAGTTGCGGTGATCCGATAGCGCCTGCGGAGAGTAGAACTTCGCGTCGTGCCTTTAACTCGACACTCTTGTCGCCCATTCGAACGGATATTCCGCTGGCCCGATTTGCATCAAACAGAATTTTTTCAACATGCGCATTTGTGAATATCTCCAAATTTGACCGGGATTTGGCCGGGTTGAGATAAGCAACTGCGGCAGAGCAACGACGACCATTCTTGGCAGTCAACTGGAAATAGCCGACACCTTCCTGGTCAACTCCGTTGTAATCAGGGTTTTTCTTGAAACCTACATTTTCAGCAGCGTCAATCCAGGCATCAACCACCAATCGATTGAGTCGGGTAGGAGAGACGTGTAACGGACCGGAAGTGCCGCGGTATTCGCTGGAATTGTTTTCCCAGGTCTCGGATTTGACGAAATAGGGGAGAACATCTTCCCACGACCACCCCTTGTTTCCGAGTTGACGCCATCCGTCATAGTCTTGTGCCTGACCGCGGACATATAGCAGGCCATTGATTGAACTTGAACCGCCGAGCACCTTACCCCGGGGCCAGGCTATTGAACGCCCGTTCAGTCCCGGGTCGGGCTCGGTTCTGTAACACCAGTCAGTTTTGGGATTGCCCATGGTTTTGAAATAACCGACCGGAATATGAATCCACGGGGAAGAATCTCGTCCGCCTGCCTCAATTACAGCAACTTTGTACTTTCCATCCGCCGATAACCGGTTTGCCAACACGCATCCGGCTGAGCCCGCTCCAACGACCAGAAAATCAAATTCCAAAAAAGTTGCCTCCAAGCTATGGACATTTAAGTCAAAAAATGAGACTTTTTGTCCCGTAAGCGATAAGAACATGGATTTGGAGTGCTTGCAAGGGCAAACTGCATTTTTGCAAGTCTTGTTGACAGGGAGACTGTATACATGGCGCTGGAATCCCGGATTCCCACTAATCTTCGCACACTTCTGATTTTGGAAATAATCGGCCGATCAGATCGGGCAATGACTGTGACAGAAATCAATCAGGAACTTGGCCTGCCGAAGCAAACCGTCCACCGACTGTGCACAACGCTTGAACGGGAAGGTTTCCTTGTTCGTGAGCTTAACGGCAAGCGTTTAATGCCCAGCGTCAGAACCAAAAATCTGGCTTCCGGTATTCTCTACTCATCCCGGGGTGATTTCGTGCGCAGGCAGGTTTTGCTCGAGGTTGCAAGCAAAGTAAGCGAAACTGTAAACCTGGTAATTCCGCAGGATGACGGGATGATGTATCTGGACAGGGTCGAGACGGACTGGATGTTTCGCATTCAGCTTCCCGTAGGCTCCCATGTACCGTTTCACTGTACTGCAAGCGGCAAAACGTTTCTCGCCAGTCTGTCCCCCAGCCGACGTCGCGCCATGGTCGCCAACCTCACTCTGGAACAAAAAACCCAGAATACCCATACAACCCCTGAAAAACTGCTCGAAGAATTGACCCGGGTTTCCAAACAGGGTTATGCAATCGATGACGAGGAATTCATGGAGGGCATGGTGGCAATAGCGGTGCCAGTCAGGGATACCGGTGGCAGGTATTGTGCGTCTCTAGCGTTTCATGGTCCCACGCAGCGTTTGTCGATACAATCCATTCTGGAGCAGAAGGACATCCTGCTTTCAGGTGCGCAACGGTTGGCCGGTTTGCTTTTCCAATAATACGAATGAGCAATTGAATTATCCGCTGACGCCCTATATGCGCAACTATCATTGATAGGGAGTAAAGGAATACAAATGACGAAAATCAGCGGCTCATGCCTTTGCGGGAATATAAGTTATTCCGGTGATGCGGATATCAAAATGGTAATCAATTGCCATTGCACCGATTGCCAGAAGGCGACCGGTTCTGTCCACGGAACCATGGTCTTCGTTGAAGAAGAAAAGGTTTCTTTTTCGGGAAATCCATCAAAGTTTGATCATCCAGCAGAAAGCGGAAACACGCTCACCAAGATGTTTTGCAACAGTTGCGGTTCCCAGGTTGCTGGCAAGAATACCGGACGCCAGGGTGTTATAGGAATTCGTGCCGGAACACTTGATCAGAAAGATTTGGTAAATCCGGGCGCAAACATTTTTTGTGCCAGTGCAATTCCTTCAACTCCAATGGCTGATGAGGCAAAACAGTTTCCCAAAATGCCGGGCTGATCGGCGACACGTCCGATATAAAAACGTATTTTGGTCCAACCTGGAAGCGTGTTTTCCTTCCATCTGATACTGTTGGGCGGAAAAGCGTGATAATCGCTTGCATGGCGCGCCCATAGGTATAAGGTTGGCCGAGTCGTTCAACTGAAATTCCCGGCGGAGGCCGGACACCTTGCGGCTGATAATTTCACTTTCCGCGCTTCTGATTTCCGTTTTGTTCGTTCAGACGGGATCCGGTTCCCTGGGGCCGCTCGATGCCCTGTCTGGCCTTGAACTCAATTTTTCTCCAACCGCTATCGGTTATCTCGGCTCCTCCCACTTTATCGGCTTTTTCATAGGCTGCGTGCTCAGCCCCTATATTGTTGTACGATCCGGGCATGCCCGGGCCTTTGCGGTTATGGCTGCCATTTCTGCAATTGCCATCCTCTTGCATCCTGTCATTGGAGAAGCCTGGTTCTGGATGGTCTTGCGTGTCGGTTCGGGCTTTGCTGTAGCCGGAGCTTACACGGTGATTGAAAGCTGGCTGCAATCCAAACTCACCAACGAAAACCGAGGTCGCGTGTTCTCGATTTATCGCATGGTAGATATGACCGGAACCCTGTTGTCGCAGCTTGTAATCGCCGGACTTACCCCGGCCCATTATATCTCCTACAATTTGATTGCGGTTGTCGCGTGCCTGGCGCTTGTTCCACTTGCGCTAACTCAGGCAACCATGCCGGCATTGCCCAAGACACCGAAGTTTCAGCCGTTCTTTGTCTTCACCCTGTCACCACTGGCTGCCCTTGGAATTATTGTGGTTGGACTGACGAACTCATCGTTCCGAATGGTCGCGCCGGTTTACGCCAAACAATCGGGATTGTCGCAGTCCAGCATTGCGATATTTCTCGCGCTCGCCGTTATTGGCGGGCTAGTTGCACAGTTGCCGGCTGGCGTTATCGCCGATCGGGTTTCCCGACGCCTGACCTTGACCATGTTTAGTGTTTTATCAGTGTTAGCCTGTTTCTCCATTGCCTGGAGTCCGGTTAGTGACGTAGCAGGCATTCCGTTCGTTTACATCGGAAGTTTTCTGTTCGGCTTTGCTACGCTGCCGATTTATTCAATCTGTGCATCACATGCCAGCGACTTTGCAAAAAAGGAAGAAATGCTGGCGATGAGTGCTTCCCTGATTTTCTTTTTTGCGTTGGGTGCGGTAGTCGCGCCGACGTTCGCCGGTTTCCTGATCGACGAATACGGCCCGCCCGCCATGTTCACATTCATAATGGCTGCTCATGTTGCCCTGTTACTGTACACGTTTTGGCGCTACCTGCGGCGGCCGGTTACTCAGAAACAGAGGCCCTATAACTATATGCCCAGGACAACGCTTTATATTGCCCATCTGGCGCGCAGAAAAAAGAAACCGGTCGATCGGGAGAAACATGGTGTTTGGGGAAGATAGCATTGTATTTCTATCTGTATTTGCAATCTTCGTTCTGGCCGGAGCGATCAAGGGAGTCCTTGGTTTTGGTCTGCCGATTATCTCCATGTCAATCCTGCCGTTCGTGATGCCGGTTGAGCCGGCTATTGTCCTTTCGGCAGTCGTGCAACCGGCAACGAATGTATTGCAACTGGTTTCATCCGGTGGCATCAGAAAATCTGTAGAGATTGCCTGGCCGGTTCTGTTAACCCTGATCCCGGGGATATCGATCGGTGCCTGGTACCTGACTTCGCTGAACAGCAACACGCTTTTGGTTTTGGTTGGCTGCACCATCGTAGTCGTCGCCCTGCTGGACCTGCTGGGACTGAAATTCGCAATTCCAAAAAATCGCCAAATCCCTGTAGGATTGTTTGCCGGCATCGCTGCAGGAATATCCGGAGCACTTACGGCACTCAATGGATGGGTATTTATTCTGTTTCTCCTTGGACTGGGCGTGGAACGACAGGCATTCCGTTCGGCAATTGCCCTGCTGTTTCTGGTGTCGGGTTTCCTGATAAGTTCTTCATTTTGGATCCTGGGCTGGCTGAACTGGCAAACCATGGTGCTGTGTGTGTTCGCTCTGCTTGGTGCATTTCCCGGCATGTCGATTGGCAACTGGATTGGCAATCGCCTGCCTGCTGACCTGTTTCGTCGGCTGATCCTGGGCGCATTGGTCTGTATTGGTATGGTTTTGGTAGTGCAAGGGTTTGCCGGTGGTCCGGGTCAGGCCTGATCGGTTGGGGTGGCTGTCTTGCAGAATTTGCCGTCAAGATAAATCAGCGGCTCCTTTGCACCCTGCTGAACCGCTTCGACCTTACCGATGAATATTATATGGCTGGTTGCCTTTATTGTTTAACCACATCGCATGAAAAAGCGGTCACACCATCCAGGGAAGGGGCCTCACCAATTGTATTTGCCCAGTCTTTTTCATCAAATCGATCCTCCTCTAATCCACCCCTAAGGCCGGCAAAGAGTTTCGCGGTTTCCGCTTCTGTTTCCGGTAGCACATTTACGCAAAAGGTTCCGTTTTCTGCTACTGCGTGTGCGGTTTGTCCCTCAATATTCAGGCAGACCAGAACAGTTGGAGGGTCTGCTGAAACAGAACAAAAAGAACTCACCGTGGCGCCGAAACGGCCTGCGTGGCCATTGGTTGTGACCACCGTCACACTGTTGGCGACATTGCGCATCGCGCCCACAAATTCCTCGCGCAAATTCAGTTCATCCGTTTTTTCAAGCACAGCCGTTCCTACTCTGTTAGCTAGGCCCTAGATAGTTAGATTCACACATAATGACAATTGAAAATTAGTGCCTCCACCCCCTGCCAATACATTGTCTTGAATGATATATTCTGCCCCGTATGCCCAAACGCAACCAAAAATTTGCAGCGACAGGAAACGTAATATGGAACTGAGTGACGAGGTGAGAATTGCTGCTTCCAAGGACGTGGTCTACCAAAGCCTCAACGATCCGGAAATCCTGAAACAGTGTATTCCGGGTTGTGAAGAGATTATCAAAAACTCAGATTCCGAATTCGAAGCAAAGGTGGTTTTGAAAATCGGCCCTGTAAAGGCCCGGTTTTCCGGAAATGTTCTGTTGGATAATTCACACGCACCGGATGCTTTTTCATTATCAGGGGAAGGCAATGGCGGCATTGCGGGATTTGCCAAGGGCGGGGCGGATGTGGAACTGGATAGTGAGGGAAATGAAACCATATTGCGCTACACCGCCAGGGCGGATGTGGGCGGCAAAATCGCTCAACTGGGCAGTCGCCTGGTCACCAGTACATCGCAGAAGCTGGCGCGCACTTTTTTTGAAAAATTTGCAGAGGCCATCGATGGGGCCTCTTAGTCACGTTCCCGCCAGACCGGGTTTGACCAGGCCTTTTTGCCGTTGCTATCGACAATTGTAACCCGTAACCAATCCGAATGGCTTAACCGTGACAGTTCAAGCGTTGTCCTTTGTAAGGGATTCCCCATGCCTGGAAACTGTTCGCGAGCCTATCCCCTGAACAATAATGTACTGAACGGCAGAACAGGAAATCTGAACCTCGTTGTCGTTCCATTTATGTCGTGAAATTCCGGCCCCTGACTGGAATAGAAGTTGCCTGCTTTCAGGCCCTCGAGCAGCAATTGAGGGTCATTGGCTTGTGCTTTCACCATTACCCAGCCGCCAAAATAATCCGGCCCTGCAAAATGGGCATCATCTGTTGCACAAAGCGTCAGTCTGCGCCCTTCGCTCAGCAGCAGGTCTGCAACATGAAATCCGCGACCCCTGTCGGTTTCTACCTCACAACCGTGATTGTAAATTTCCACTGAATGGGCAGCCTCGATGCTTCTTGCATCCTCCAGCCGCATGCCGGACCACTCGGGATGGGCAACAGCGACGAAAGCGCCTGCGTCGCGAGCCCGCCTGGCAAGCTCGGGTCCGGTCTCCTGATCAGTGATAGGCATAAAGTCCGGTGTGTTGGACCGGTCGAATTCCGATGGCAGGCCCACAGCCAGAATATACCAGATTTCGCCATTTTTCATCGAACCCGAATGCAGTTCCGCACCCAATATTGTGGTGAATGTATTGCCTCGAAAAGGCGTTGTATCCGTGATCGGATAATCATAGAGACCGATAAAGTGGTCAGTCAGTGCTATAAAGTCGTAGCCCTCGTTCTGATAACGTCGACAGACTTCCTGTGGCGTTAGAACACCGTCAGAACAGTTCGAGTGAGTATGAAGGTTTCCGCGGAAAAATTTGCCCGGTGCGCTGAATGCCGTGTCGTGCATGATGATTCTCTCTGTGTTTCACCTACAGTGACGTAAACGCGGTAAAAATCATATGACACTGTATCGTCATTTTTCGCCAAAAAGCGACACTTTTGGTGTCTTTGTGCAGTCCCGGGAAACATCATCCAGTTCGTTCTGCAGAGGGTAACTGTCAAGAAGCAGAACTTCGGTGAGGAGACGCATTTCCAGGCCCTTTTAATAATTTCAAAATACCGGATCGCAAGTGTGTTGAAGCCAGTTTGGCGGTTGCTTCCCTATATGCAGGCCTGTCAGCTAATTCCTGACTGCCCGTGCCCATCCCATCAGCAAAAAGTCATCACTTCAGATTAATTGTGATTTCTGATTTGCTTTCCGCTACGGTACCGAAATCCTGTTATTAGTCGCAAACTCATTTAACGCTGTTTGCGAATTGCTGCATTGAAACAAACCGGAGGAATTAATGTCTCATTTTACGATGCTCAAGCCCGCAATACTGGCCACTGGCCTGTTTGCCTTTGCTAGCCAGAGCGCCCACGCCCTTGATGGGGATGCGGCGAAAGGTGAGAAGATTTTTAAGAAGTGTTCCAGTTGTCACATGATCGGTGACGACGCCAAAAACCGGGTCGGCCCGGTTTTGAACGGTATCGTTGGTCGTCCTGCCGGTACCGTTCCGGACTACAAATATGGAAAGAGCATCGTCGCAGCAGGTGAAGCAGGCCTGGTATGGAGCGAAGACGAGCTTTTCGAGTACCTCATCAATCCAAGAAATTATCTCCGCGCTCGGTTGGAGGACAAAAAGGCAAAAAGCAAAATGTCTTTTCGGCTGAAAAAAGAGGATGAGCGAGCAGACGTGATTGCCTATCTGAAAACATTCTCACCTGAAGCTGAAACGGAAGGTGAAGCCGAGGGTGAATAAACACAAGAAGAAGCCGAGACAACCAACTGGTTTACAAGGTTTAGCAGTTCCGAACGCATATGCATGGAATAGCAAAACAAACCGAAGCAACAATCACCCAAGGGCCGGGCATTCGTGCCTGGCTTTGTTTTGAGAGGTTCAATCTGTGCAAAGTTCCCGGATGACACGGGGGTAAAGCAGATGTTCTTCAACCAGAACCCTTGCGGCAAGGCTTTCCGCATCATCGCCAGCCAAGACCGGCACAACAGCCTGTGCAATGATTTCCCCACCATCCATTTCCGCGTTCACATAGTGAACGGTACAGCCATGTTCGGCTTCGCCGTCGTCGATTGCCCTCTGGTGTGTATCAAGCCCCTTGTACTTGGGTAACAGGCTCGGATGAATGTTGATCATCCGCCCCTGGTAATGCCGGACAAAATCTGCCGAAAAAATTCTCATATAACCGGCAAGGCAAATCAGATCGACATTGAATTGGTTAATCCCGTCTCTGATCGCCTGTTCATGAACGGCCTTGGATGCATGGGCTGATCTCTCACAGGCAAGTGCAGCAATACCAGCCTCTTGCGCGATTTTGAGGCCTCCTGCTGCGCTATTGTCGGATATCACCACAACAATTTCCGCGGGATAGTCCGATTGACGCGTGGCTTTCAGAATGGATTCCAAATTTGAACCGCGTCCCGATAGAAGTACAGCCAATCGTTTGCGCCTGCTAACCGTCACCAAAATCTCCTGCAAACGATACTGCACCAGGGTTTTCCGTTGTCAGTGCGCCCAGAGGAAAGACTTTCTCACCTTCTCTCGATAGTATCTCCTGAACCGCATCTGCACCCTCTGCCGAAACGACTACAACCATTCCCACGCCACAGTTGAAAGTACGCCGCATTTCGGTTTCTGCAATGCCACCTGCGGTTTGCAGCCAGTTGAACACCGGTGGGCGATCAATGCTGGAAAGATGAAGCCTCGCACCCAAAGAGGATGGCAACACTCGAGGAATGTTTTCAGAAAAACCACCGCCGGTGATATGTGCCATTGCCTTGACAGCTCCTGTTTGACGAATGGCTTTCAACAATGGCTTTACATAAATTCGTGTTGGTACGAGCAAGGCTTCCGCCAGAGATTTTTCCGGATCAAAGGGTGCCGGATCGTCCCACGACAATCCCTGAATTTCGATGAGCTTTCGCACCAGTGAAAAACCGTTGGAGTGCAGCCCGGAAGAGGAAAGGCCAAGAAGCACGTCACCTTCGACTAGGTCCTTCGAAGGCAATATGCCATCGCGTTCAACAGCACCGACCGCAAATCCTGCGAGGTCATAATCCTTGCCCGAATACATGCCTGGCATTTCAGCAGTTTCACCGCCTATCAGCGCAGCCCCTGCTTGTCGGCAGCCTTCGGCAATTCCGTCAACGATCGTTTTTGCATCCTCCAGTTCAAGCTTTCCGGTCGCCAGATAATCCAGAAAAAACAGCGGTTCCGCTCCCTGGACTATCAGGTCGTTGACACACATCGCTACAAGGTCAATGCCAACGGTATTGTGGATGCCGGAATCAATGGCAATTTTAAGCTTGGTTCCGACCCCGTCATTCGCCGCAACCAGCACAGGATCGCGATAGCCGGTTGCTGCCAGATCAAACAAACCGCCGAAGCCGCCAATATCCGGATTGGATCCGGTCCGGGCGGTTGATTTAACGGCCGGCTTTATCGCCTCGACAAAAGCATTTCCGGCATCGATGTCGACACCGGCATCAGCGTAACTCAAACCGTTGCCCTGATCGGAACCGGACGAAGTCATGTACTGCTCCATAGATTGAATGAATCCCGAGAATCTGCGAGACATGTATCACACACCTTGGCCATAAGGGAGAGCCCAATGGATGATACCCTGAGGATAAAAGTAAGAAATCAGGTTTATTTCTGGCTGATTGCTTTATGTGGATTTTTGGGTTTCCTGTGGTTGTTTGCCGCCATTCTCTTGCCGTTCATCGCCGGCATGGCACTGGCATATTTTCTTGACCCGGTTGCAGACAAAATTGAATCTTGGGGTGCCAGCCGGATGCTGGCAACCGTCTTGATACTGATAGTTTTCATTCTGATATTTCTACTTTTCCTTATGATCGTTGTGCCAATTCTCGCCAATCAGATTGCGGGGTTCCTGAATCGACTTCCGGAATTGGTTAGTCAGTTGCAATCACTGGTTGCCTCTACTGAAAGCAACTGGCTGCGCGAATTCATTGGAACGGACGCGAAATCCCTGCAGGACAATCTCAATACTATCGTGTCTGAGGGTGCCGGCTGGATTGCCACAGTGATCCAGCAGATATGGGCCTCCGGCAAATCATTGCTTAACGTGGTTTCCCTGTTGGTAGTGACACCGGTTGTGGCCTTTTATCTGCTGTATGACTGGGATCACATGGTGGAGCGCGTGGACAGTTGGTTGCCTGTGAAACAACGCGATACCATAAGAGGCATTTGCAGAGACATTGATTATGCTGTCGCCGGATTTGTGCGCGGGCAGGGAACGGTGTGCCTGATCCTTGGTCTCTTCTACGCTGCCAGCCTTACGATTATTGGTGTCAATTTTGGCCTGTTGATAGGCCTGTTTGCTGGATTGATTTCATTCATTCCCTTTGTCGGTTCAATCGTTGGTTTCCTGTTGTCGGTCGGGGTGGCACTGGTGCAATTCTGGCCGGAGTGGTTTCCGATTGTGCTGACCGCATTCACGTTTGCTATCGGGCAGTTTCTGGAGGGCAATATCCTGCAGCCGAAATTGGTTGGAGAACGGGTGGGGCTTCATCCGGTGTGGCTGATGTTCGCACTGTTTGCGTTCGGTTCTCTGTTTGGATTTACCGGCATGCTGGTGGCGGTTCCGGCCGCTGCTGCTGTAGGAGTTGTTGCACGTTTTGGTATTGGCCAATATCTGCAAAGCGAGTTATATAGCGGGAGACCGGCACCGAAGCCCAAATCAAGGGTGAGGCGCAAACCTGCGAACTGATAAACGCCTTTGCGGCGGTAAACCGATGAACAAGCCCCCTTTGGAGCGATCCCAGCAATTGCCATTCGATCTGCCGTTGGAGCCATCGGCAAGACGAGAAGACTTGATAGAAAGTCCGGCAAACGCGACCGCTGTCTCCATGATAGACGCGTGGCCTGCCTGGCCGGGCAGTTTGGCGGTACTGGCGGGGCCGGTGGGATCTGGAAAAACCCATATTGCCGGTGTCTGGATCTCGCAGGCTGGTGGCGTTGTTTGTTCGGCAGGACAGATTGCCGATCGCATCGACGAACTGCAGAACTGCCTTGAATCACATGGCAATATTTTGCTCGAGGATGCTGGCCCCGGTGTGATCGACGAAACAGCAATGTTTCATTTGCTGAATGCTGTTCGCCAGGCAAACAGCCATTGTCTTATCACATCCAGAACCTGGCCACAGGAATGGAATGTCAAATTGCCGGATTTGCTGTCCCGATTGCGAGCGGCGCAATTGGTTGAATTGCAGGAGCCGGACGACCTCTTGCTGAAACAGGTGATGATAAAGCTGTTCGCAGACAGGCAACTCGTGGTTGATGAAAAAGTCATAGACTTCTGCACGCTGCGCATGGAACGGTCGCTTGAAACAGCAGCCCGGCTTGTCGCAGCAATTGATGCCGAGGCATTGTCGCGGAAAAAGTCCATCACGCGCGGGATCGCGTCAGAGGTTCTCACGCGGCTTGGAATGGGGTAGACAGGAAAAAATGCCCCTGATTCTGCAGTTAACCAACGCCAGACTTTGATCGGGGATTGTAACCCTTTCGTCAAAAAACTGTGGTATTGAAGGCAGATGAATATTCTCTCCAATCCTCCCGTTGATGGCCTGCTGGCCGACAATGGCTTCAGTGCTGATGAAGATATTTTCAGCGATCCGGGTCGATTCGAGAACCGCGAGTTGTCGTGGCTGGAGTTTAACCGCAGGGTGCTGGAGGAAGCGCGAAACCCAGAAAATCCACTGTTGGAACGACTGAAGTTCCTGTCGATATCCGCAAGCAACCTCGATGAATTCTTTATGGTGCGGGTTGCCGGTCTTATTACGCAACAGGTGCAGAATGTTGAAGTCCGTTCCGATGACGGGCTGACACCAAAGGAGCAGCTTGATGCGTTGGACCGGGTTATACAGGTCTTGCAGCGTGATCAGCAGAATTACTGGAAAGAGCTGCAAAAGGAATTGAGGGAGGAAAGCATTGTCATTCTCTCTCCCGATGAACTTGAAGATGAAGAAGATAACTGGTTGAGAGAGTATTTTACCTCAAATTTTTTTCCGATCCTCACTCCATTGTCGATGGATCTCGCCCATCCGTTTCCGTTCATTTCCAACCTTGGACACGCGTTGCTGTTTGAATTGATACGGGAAAGCGACGGCAACTCCATGTTTGCCTTCATTCGCCTGCCTGTTGGTATCGAGCGTTTTGTGGTGCTGCCACAGCGCGAACGCCGCCAGTTCCACTTCATCCGCATTGAACAGGTAATCCAACGCTTCATTGGCGCCCTGTTTCCTGGATATTCTATCAGGGGTTCAGGCAGTTTCCGCGTTATCCGCGACAGTGACCTTGAAGTCGAGGAAGAAGCGGAAGATTTGGTTCTCACCTTTGAAACCGCACTGAAACGACGCAGGCGCGGCACCGTGATCCGCATCGAAACCAACAGTACAATGCCCGACAACCTCCGCGAATTCGTATTATCCGAATTGCATGTCAACGAGATGCAAGATGCAATTGTTGGCGAGGTTCTGGCTCTGAACAACCTGTCAGAAATTGTTGCAGTCGAACGGCCTGATCTAAAGTATCCACCGTTCTCTGCCCGTTTTCCGGAACGTGTGCGTGAGCATAACGGAGATTGTTTTGCTGCAATTCGGCAAAAAGATATTCTGGTTCACCACCCATATGAATCATTTGATGTGGTTGTTCAGTTCATCAGGCAGGCGGCTGGTGATCCCGATGTCATGGCAATCAAGCAGACCCTTTATCGCACTTCCAACAATTCGCCAGTGGTCGCCGCACTCATCGAGGCCGCAGAGGCCGGAAAATCAGTGGTGGCGATCATCGAATTGAAAGCCCGGTTTGATGAAGAAGCCAACCTGCGCTGGGCCCGCGATCTGGAAAGGGCAGGTGTGCAGGTCGTATTCGGCTTTATCGGCTGGAAAACCCATTCCAAGCTCAGTCTTGTTGTGCGGCGCGAAGAGCGCGGGATCCGGAACTACGTTCATATCGGAACCGGAAACTACCATCCCATAACGGCACGGCTTTATACGGACCTTTCGTATTTCACAACCAATCCCGTGATCGCAAATGATGTTGCAAAAGTGTTCAACTTCACCACCGGATATGCCGAACCAGATCATCTTGAAACCCTTGTGATTTCGCCACTTAACCTGCGCGAAAAAATGATGGAGCACATCGACCAGGAAATAGAGCATGCAAAGTCCGGCAAGGGTGGCTTTATCTGGGCGAAGATGAATTCGCTGGTGGATCCGCATATCATCGACGGGTTTTATCGGGCCAGTCAGGCAGGTGTCCAGATAGAGCTCATCATCCGCGGCATTTGTTGCCTGCGGCCCAACGTCGTCGGGATGTCGGAAAATATTCGCGTGAAGTCGATTGTCGGCCGCTTTCTTGAACACAGCCGTATCATTTGCTTCGGCAACGGGGCACCACTTCCCTCAGCCCATGCAATTGTATACATGGGCTCTGCTGATCTGATGCCGCGCAATCTGAACCGGCGGGTTGAAACAATGGTGAGGCTGGAAAGTGAAACAGTCCGTCAGCAGGTGCTGGACCAGATCATGATGGCCAATCTTGTTGATAATCAATTGAGTTGGGAAATCTTACCCGATGGTACTTCCCGTAGGATAACGCCCTCCAAGGATAGCGAATCATTCAATTGTCAGACATATTTCATGACAAACCCAAGTTTGTCGGGCCGTGGGGAAGCGTTGAAAACAGATGCGCCAAAAAGGATTTTCGATAGCTGGCCTTCTGCGAAGGGCGAAGACTGAAGCCCAGGGCAGGCTTGGCCAGAGACTTCCCATCGCAATCATCGACATTGGATCCAATTCCGTCCGCCAGGTAGTCTATGAAGGGCTAACCCGTTCGCCGTCTGTTTTGTTCAATGAGAAAGTGCTTTGCGGGCTTGGAAAGGGTGTGGCGAGGGATGGAATGCTGGATGAAGAAGCAACCGTCAGGGCACTGACAGCCATACGGAGGTTTGTAAAACTCGGCCAGCAACTAGGGGTGGCGGAGACCCACGTCTTGGCGACAGCTGCAACCCGAGAAGCTAAAAATGGCGCGGAATTTATCTCGCAGATTGAAGAAATAACCGGCCAGGGAATCCAGCTGCTATCCGGCAGGATGGAGGCTGAATTAGCCGCTTTTGGTATCAAATCCGGATTCTATAAGCCGGAAGGTATTGCGGGCGATCTCGGCGGCGGTTCAATGGAACTGATTGAAATCAATGGAAATGTTGCAAACGGTGTTACCACTCCATTGGGAAGTTTGCGTTTGCAGGAACTTTCACGCGGGGACAAACAGGCGGCCACAAACATTGCCCGCAGCACCATTCAGAAAACAGAGCTAAAATGGCCCGGTGACAAGAAAACGTTCTATGCCATAGGCGGTACCTGGCGCTCTCTGGCCCGTCTTCACATGCTGGAGACACGTCATCCGGTTGATGTTGTGCACGGGTATACAGTACCAGCCGATGTGTTTGCGGCTTTCTGCCGAAAGGTAGCGATGTCGGATCTGACGTCGTTCTCAAATATTGACGAAATCTCCAAAAACCGCAGACCACTTCTGCCCTTTGGCGCGATCGTTCTTGCAGAGGTTCTGGAACACCTGGGCGCGGAAACAATTGCAACCGCCGCTGTTGGTTTGCGCGAGGGATATTTGTATTCCCTGCTTGATGATGAAATCAGAAGCAATGATGCGTTGCTGGAGGCAACCGCGGAACTCTCCATTCTGCGTGCGCGTTCGCCCGCCCATTGCCGTGAACTTGCCATCTGGGCTGGCGATGCGCTTGAAGCAATTGGACTGGAAGAAGATGAACACCATCGGCGTTGGAGAATTGCTGCCTGCAACCTTGCTGACATTGCCTGGCGTTCCCAATCTGATTTCAGGGCCGAGCAGTCCCTTGGAATAATCAACAATGCCGGCTTCAATTCTATCAGTCACGAAGGCCGTGCATTTTTGGCGCTGGTTACATTTCACCGCTATCAGGGGTTGGGACCGAAGAAAACCCCACCCAAAAGTGCGTCTCTCCTCGATGATCACAGCAAGCATCTTGCAAGGGTGCTGGCGGCAATGTTCCGGGTGACTTATCTGTTCTCCGGCGCAGTGGAGGGGGTATTGCCGAAACTGGAGTTTAAACGGAATTCGGAGGGTGTCATGGTTTTGGAATTTCCCGCTGACATTGCAGACATGATCGACGAAAAACCAGACACTCGGATCGAAGCGCTGGCACGGGAAATGGGTGAAACGGTCGAAGTCGCAATAGGCAAGTAGGAGGCCGAAATGTCAACGGCAGAAGTTTTGAAGGCTTATGGTGCAGCCTGGCTTGAGGCTGATGGGGAAAAGCGGCGCAGGCTTCTGGAATTCTGCTGGGCAGAAAACGGCATTTATCAGGACCCGTCTGCAAATCTTGTCGGACGCGAAGCCCTGTACGCGCATATCGGCGATTTACACAAGCATCAGCCGGGATCAAGAGTTGAACTGACCAGTGGGTTTTCTGAACATCACTGTAAAGTTCACTTCCATTGGCGTTTTATCAATAACCAGGGTGAAGTGATGATCAACGGCGTCGATTTTGGAACACTCGATGAAAATGGCAAGCTGCGCCAGATCATCGGGTTTTTCGGCGCGCCACCGGAACTTTGAACAACGTCAGGGCGACTGCTCAACGTTCCATATTAATAACTTCGATCCGCCGGTTATTGTAGCCAAGCGCTATGTTGCCGTTCTTCAGATCGAGCGCCTGCTTGCCGAACAGTTCCTTGCGCCAGCCTTTCAGGGCTGCAACATCCGCATTGTCATCGGCGGCGATTTTCTCAAGGTCATCGACCGTTGCAATGACTTTTGCGGCCACGCCGTGTTTTTCAACGATCATTTTCAACAAAACCTTCAACATTTCGGTTGCTGCCCCGCAACCTTCAGGCATTTGTTTCTGGCGGGGAAGGCGGGGTAATTCTTTTTCCGGTATTTGTCTGGCATCTTTAATTGCCGCCAAAAGGCTGTCGCCGTAGCGATTCCTGTCAAAGCCCCGGGCCAGGGATCGCAGTTTGCACAATTGCTGCATGTTTGAAGGCGCTCTGGCTGCAATATCATAGATTGCATAATCGCGAATAACCCTTCCGCGGGGAACGTTGTTTTCCCGCGCTACCCTTTCGCGCCATTCGGCCACTTTTTTCATGGTCGCGAGTTCTCTAGGTTTGCGAACCCGCATCTTCAACCGCTGCCAGGCATTTTCCGGAGGCACATCATAGGTTTCGGGGGAAGTGAGGATTTCCATTTCCTCAGCAACCCAATGACTTCGCTCCTGTTCGTTCAGACTGGCCTTTATCGACAGATAAACGTCCCGTAGATGGGTCACATCAGCCAGCGCATAATTGAGTTGCTTGTTGCTCAGGGGACGAGCCGACCAGTCGGTGAAGCGCGAAGACTTGTCGACCTGAAATCCGGTGATCTTGAACACCAGCTGGTCGTAGGAGATTGAATCTCCGTAACCGCAGACCATCGCCGCAACCTGGGTGTCGAAAACAGGGTGAGGAATAAGATTGGCCAGATTATAGATAATCTCGATATCCTGACGTGCCGCGTGAAATACTTTCACCACGCTCTCATCGGCCATCAGATCAAAAAAAGGCGCGAGATCAATGCCGTCAGCGAGCACGTCCACTATCCATGCCTCATCGGGCGTGGCCATCTGAATAAGACACAGCTCTGGCCAGAACGTGCTTTCCCTTAGGAATTCCGTGTCAACGGTGCAGAATGAATGTTGGGAAGCAGCCTTGCAGGCTTTGTCGAGGGCTTTTGTATCCGTAATAATGTGCATCGCGTCTCTATAGCGAATATGTTGGCACTTGTCTGCCTGAAATTTTTCAAAATTGAAGGTTTGAGGAATTCCGCTTTCCCTTGACAAATCAGCCTCGAAATGTGTTTGTCCCCGCAACTTCTCTGATCAATCGAATTTTGCCGTTGGGCGAGCTTTAATTCTTGGAAAAACTCATGACTGCTTCTCTGAGCGAACGCTATCGCACTCATACCTGTGAAGGCCTTAGGGCCGGCGATGTCGGCAACACAATCAAGCTATCGGGTTGGGTACACCGGGTCCGTGACCACGGTGGTGTTCTGTTCATTGACCTGCGAGACCACTATGGACTCACTCAGGTTGTTGCAGATCCCGATTCCCCGGCATTCAATACAGCCGAAACTGTCCGTGGAGAGTGGGTTATCTGCGTTGAAGGTGTAGTAAAGGCCAGGACACCGGATGCGGTGAACCCCAAACTTCCGACAGGTGAAATTGAAGTCTTCGCAAGCGGAATTGAAGTCTTGTCCGCAGCATCAGAACTGCCTTTGCCGGTTTTTGATGAGCCGGACTACCCGGAAGACATTCGCCTGCGCTACCGCTTCCTGGATTTGCGCCGCGAGACATTGCATCACAACATCATGATGCGCATGCAAATTATTGCGGCCATGCGCCGTCGGATGAGTGATGCCGGATTCAACGAGTTTTCAACGCCGATCCTGACTGCATCCTCGCCCGAAGGTGCGCGGGATTTCCTGGTGCCAAGCCGAATCCATCACGGTCAGTTCTATGCGCTGCCCCAAGCCCCGCAGCAATACAAGCAGCTGATAATGATGTCGGGTTTCGATTCTTATTTTCAGATTGCACCATGCTTCCGTGATGAGGATCCACGGGCAGACCGCTTGCCGGGTGAGTTTTATCAGCTCGATCTGGAAATGAGTTTTGTCGAGCAGGATGACGTGCTGGGTGCTATGGAGCCGGTGCTGCGTGGCGTATTTGAGGATTTCGCGGACGGAAAGTCGGTGACACAGGAATTCCGTAGAATCCCCTATGATGAGGCAATTCGTAAATACGGTTATGACAAACCGGATCTGCGCAACCCGATCGAAATGCAGGATGTGTCTGAGCATTTTCGCGGTTCGGGTTTCAAGGTATTTGCTGGAATTCTGGACGCGGATGAGAAAAACCAGGTCTGGGCTATTCCTGTAAAAGGTGCTGGCAGCCGCAAGGCCTGCGATCGCATGAATTCGTGGGCGCAACAAAATGGCCAGCCGGGCATGGGATATATTTTCTGGCGCGAACTGGAAGGTAAATTTGAAGCAGCCGGCCCAATTGCCAAAAACATCGGCGAGGAACGCGCAGAAGCCATTCGCAGCCAGCTTGGGTTGGAACTGGGAGATGCGGTATTCTTTGCTGCCGGTGATCCGGCAAAGTTTGCTTCCTTCGCTGGTGATGCTCGTCAGAAAGCCGGAGAGGATAATGGCCTGATTGATGAAAGCCGCTTTGAATTGTGCTGGATTGTCGATTTTCCTTTCTACGAGTGGGATGAGGAAAACAAAAAAGTCGAGTTTTCCCACAACCCGTTCTCCATGCCGCAGGGCGGAATGAATGCCCTGGAAAACAAGGATCCCCTCACCATAAAGGCTTTCCAGTACGACCTGGTTTGCAATGGTTTTGAAATTGCGTCCGGTGGTATTCGAAACCATCTGCCCGAAACGATGGTGAAGGCCTTTGAAATCGCCGGCCTCGATAAGACCACGGTTGAAGAGCGGTTTGGCGGCCTTTACCGCGCATTTCAGTATGGTGCTCCGCCGCATGGTGGTATGGCGGCCGGTGTCGACCGGATCGTCATGCTTTTGTGCGGTGCTAAAAACCTGCGTGAGATCACCATGTTCCCGATGAACCAGCAGGCTGTAGATCTGTTGATGGGAGCGCCTGGTGATGTGGAAGCCAATCAATTGACCGATCTCGGGCTTCGGCTTATGCCAAAACGTGAGGACTGACTTCACCTGTCCGGGGTGGCGACACATGTCACCACCCAAACAGCAGTGAGGTGAATCTCCCAATTACTGCACAACAAGTGCACAATTGCGTTCCGGTTATTGCCTGTCGGGACTGATAATCCTGTGTCTGTAAACGATCCGGCTGGTGCAACGCCCTGGCCGTAAAGACACTCTAAGCACAGGGGAAGCATTATGGCATCCAAAGACGACAATACACCCGGTGATCAGGCGATCCCCGGAATACAATCAGCTCGGCAGGGCATTTCCAGAACCATGGCATCACCAGGTGCCAAATTTGTATTGATTGGTTTTATCACCTTTATTCTGCTGATCCCGGCCATGATGGTCTGGGGACTGGTTGAGGAACGCTCCCGCCGGGCGTCAGAGGTTGCCACCAGCATTTCGCAAGGGTGGGGTCATGATCAGGTGATCAACGGACCATACCTTATAGTGCCTTATACCGTAACCAAGGGGCAGGGCGACGAGCAGACCATACGGCTTAGTCACGCGGTCATTTCGCCAGAGAAACTGGTTGTTTCAGGAGATGTAGATGTCGAGGAACGCCGCCTTTCGATTTACAAGACCCAGCTTTATCACACGAAATTAAAGATGAACGGTTTTTTCTCTGGCATAAACCTCAAGAAAGTCACCGATCGTGGCGGTCGACCGCAACTTGAAAATGCATTCCTTGCAATGAGTGTTTCTGATCCCACGGGCTTCCGTTCAGACGTGACGCTGAAAATTGGCAATAATGTCGAGCGGCAGTTTCTGCCCGGGTTAAACCAGTTGCATCAACTTTCAATTCCTGAGGCGAAGTCCAAGACCCATAAACACAATACGGCCAACGGTGTCCACTTTGCCATCGATCGCGGTGACGCCCTGTCTGGTTTCAAGTTCACGATCAACATGGCGCTCAACGGGTCACGTAGCCTGGCATTCATGCCAGCTGGAAAGACAACAAGCCTCGATCTGAAATCCAACTGGCCGCATCCGGGTTTTGACGGACGGTTCCTGCCGGAAACCCGGGAAATCTCGGAAACCGGCTTTGCCGCCAGCTGGACAGTTCCCAATCTGGCCCGTGGTCTGGACGCAGTGGTGCTGGGTTCAGCATTGCCCGCGCCATCGACATTCATGAGTGTCAATTTTGTGGAACCCCTGAAATTCTATCAGGTAATCGCTCGAACGCTCAAATATTCGGTAGCTTTCTTCTCGCTGATATTCCTGGCGATATTCATTCTCGAACTATCCGGCAAGCGCCTGATCCACTGGATTCAATACATGCTGAGCGGCCTGGCTATGGTGATCTTCTACATACTGCTGCTGGCTCTAGCTGAGCAGGTCGGTTTCGGCCTCGCCTATCTGATATCAGCATCTGCAACCACGCTTTTGATCGCTTGGTACATCGGTGACACACTGTCTAGCCGCAGGGGCAGTTACGTAATCGGAAGTGTTCTGGGCATCACCTATCTGATCATGTATTTGATCCTCAATGAAGAACAGTATGCGCTTCTTGCCGGCTCACTGATTGCCTTTGTCGCGATTGCCGCGACCATGGTGGCCACCCGCCGGGTGGATTGGTCAGGCCGACATGCCTTGCTGCGGCAAGCATCCGAAACCGGCTAAATGAAGCAGATCGCTTACCGTGACTCGGCGGCGCTGCTGCCGGGTCTTTCATGATTGGCATAGAGCGCTATTGGAGTGTGTCGATATCTCCCTGGGTAACCGTATAGGTATCCGTTACAACCAGAACATCTCCCGGTCCCAGTGCATCCCATACACCATCCCCAGTGGTTGAATTGTTCGAGTCTCCCGGTGCTCCATTGTCGGTGAGGGTAGCGGCATCGGTATCTGGTGCAGGAGAGGAGCCTGTACCATTGTGAACGTCCGATAGAGCAATGCCCGTGACAGTCTGATTGCCGGTATTGGTAATCGTGTAGGTGTAGGTGATGACCGTACCTAAGGGGGCTTCCTGTATATTGCCGGTGGTAAATCCGGATGCACTGGCGACTTTTGTCAAGGACAAAGAGGCCGAAACAGTCAGCGTTGCGGTTACCGAGGCATCATCGGTGCGCAGGGTATTATCGCTCGTATTGGCTTGCGCAAATGCGATGTTTACAACACTGCCGTTATCCATATCGGCCTGGGTGAGTGTATAAGTGGCATCCTTCACCCAGCTTTCTCCGGGATCGAGAAGTGCATTGCTGTTGGTATCTCCCGAATCCGCAAACGTGACATTGATTGTTCCGATCTGATCATCCGTGATGACAACAGTGCCCAGGCTGCGTTCGTTGCCTGCAGGATTGGAAACGATGAAACGATAGGTAATGGTATCCCCGACGGAATCGCCGCCACTTGTATCGAGATCCTGCCGCGACAATTCTGTTTTATTGAGCGTGATATACGTCTGGCAGGCTTCGATAGAATCGTGAAAATTGCCCAGACTTCCGCCGAGAACGGTAGAGTGCGCTGCGGTAAAAGAAGTTGCGCCGGCGTTTGCAATATGAATGGCTGAGAACGTGTTCCACGCTCCGGTACCGGAAGAATAGTTTCCAAACACCGTAGAACCGCCCGCATCATCGGTAATGGTCAATGAAGCGGTTTCCGAAACAAGACTGCGCGCCCTGTGTGCCCAATAATACAGCAGCTCGGCACGCGAATTGACCGAAGCATCCTGCGACAGGGTTCCGGCACTGTTGGCATTGAGCTCGGCAAATTGAAGTCCGCTGTGTGAGGGAACTCCGTTAAATCCATTGTCCCAAAGCTCGATTTGGCCGGATGCATCTGTTGTCGACCAACCCGGGACCGACGCCTGTGGGAAAAAACTGAAACTCGGCGGGGCCCCTGGGACATCGGGTGTTTCAAATCCTCCATTGATGGCAAGGTCTGTGCCGGAGCAGGAGGCAGGTGTTGGCGGCGGCGGTATCGGTGAGATTGTCGTCGTGGCAGTGTCTTGTGAAGCCGCTGTTTCAGCCGTGTCAAACGTTGCTGTATTCACGATATCATTGCCGTCAGAAATATCTGTCGTCGTTACCTTATAGGTTGCAGAATATGTCCAGGTTTCGCCGGTATCTACGATATTGTTGCTGTTGGTATCGCCTGAGACAAGCGTCGGACCGGTACTTAAGGTTCTGGGGGAACCACCCTGGGTGACATTGTCTGTGAGGTTAGGCACCGTGAGATTTTCTGTGCCGGTATTGGTAATGGTGATGGTATAGGTGAGGGTAGTCGGGATTGTTGTATCTGCGATATCGACAGTCTTGACGATAGAAAAACCGGCGGTTAGTAAAACGGCTGTTTGGACGGTTGCAGCTGTGTTGTTGTTGCCGGCACCATCCTGAACCGCGCCTGCGTTCAAACCGACATCCACATCTCCGCCTCCGTCAGGGGTGATGGTCACTGTAAACCGGCGATTGGGAATAGTCTCGGTTAGGCCCGATGCTGTCGCATTGGTTAGGGCTGCATTGATATCAGCAAGCGTGAGGCCGGATATGTCTTCCGAGAACGTGAATGTGGCAACGAACGGCGTTGAGCCATCGGTTGTTGCCGGTACATCCGTTATTGTTACGGTTGGGGGAATGGTATCGCTGTTGACTTCAACCGTCATGGTTTGTGATGGGCCGTTACAGGTTGCTGTATTGACCCCGCCCCAGTTCCGGTTGCCCGGGCTTAGGGTCGGGCGAACCGTGTAACTTCCCGCAGAACAGCTGCATATGTTGGCGGTGCCTGCATTGAGTTCGATCCCGGTGCCGCAGGTGCCAACGCGCCAGGTGTTGCCGTCACACGCTACCGTCAATGTGGTGCCTGAATTGAGGGCATTGGCAATCTGGGTTGCGGTTGCCGGTACAGAACAACTTCTGCCGGTCGCGTCGTTTGTCCCGCTGATGGTGATTGAGGTATATGTACCTGTAAGCCCGGCCCGAAATGCCAGCCAGTTGTCGTACTGGACCGAACCGGGCGAATACCCGACCCCTTGTGTGAAGTCTTCTGAATACCTGTCGACCGTACCCCCCACCGGTAGTCGGCAAATAGAAGATCGTGGCAGAATCGGAATTTGACAACAGATTTCCGGGAATATCCTGCGCCGAACCCGCCGCGACGCTAACCGTTATGTCCAACGCACCGGTCGGCGTTATTGTTACCGTGTATGTGTCTGTGTCGACCACTGTGAATCCGGAAGCCGATCCGTTGGTGACCGTTATGTCGCTGATGTCAAATCCGGTAACACTCTCTGAAAACTGAAAGGTAACCTCGAAGGTAGCCGCCTCGTGTGTCGTGGGAGCATTGATTGCAATGGTTGGTGGGGTTGTATCAGCGACCGTGACTGTCATCGTCTGGGTAGGCCCGTTACAGATGGCAGTGTTGACCCCGCCACAGTTCCGGTTGCCGGCAAACAGCGTCGGCCGGACCGTATAACTCCCGGCGGCGCAACTGCATATGTTGGCGGTTCCGGCATTAAGTTCGATGCCGGTCCCACAGGTACCAACGCGCCAGGTGTTGCCATCACAGGCTATTGTAAGGGCCGTGCCTGTGCTTAGTGCATTAGCGATTTGAGTGGCTGTGGCTGGAACCGTACAACTGCGCCCGGTCGCATCGTTAGAGCCGCTGATGGTGATTGAATCGGCTCCACCCCCCAATGCGGCGCGAAAACTCATCCAGTTGTCATATTGCTGATCACCGGGAGAATATCCAACACCATTGGTAAAGTTTTCAGAATACTGGATTATTTGGGCGTAAGAAATACCGCCCAGCATTAACCCGATAAACAGGGTGATGGCCGCAGTGAGCCAAAAATTCCAACAATTCCGTGCCATGCCTAGGTTGCCTGGCTGTCCCCTAATGATACCGCCGCCCCAACGGTAACAGAATACAGACGACTGCACAGCGCGATCAATGCCGATATCAAGCTATCCCCAAGATCACATTTGACAATTTTAGGCCAAATTCGGTGTAAATCGGTCGAAACTCATTCATCTAACGGGGTTTATTCAGTCGTCACCTGGAGATCCAGCCTTTCGATCAACTCTGCCGGTGAAACACTGCCTGCCTGAAAACCGGATGCAAGGGACATGATTTCCGTGACGGCCAGACCACTCTTCGGTTGCGCAGAAACGGTAATTTTTTTGTTCCCTTGCATGAACGTATTGACGGCCTGAGTGACCGACCCGGCAAACTCGGGTATTTGATAGGGTGCCATTATTACTGACAACATGGGGCCAACAAATTGTGCCAGTTGCTCGGGTTTTTGATTAAGTTTTACAGCTTGCTGATTGAGAATTTTGTTTAGCAGCGAATTGTCTTCTACACTGATCCTAATCCCGTTGATCGCCAGGGGTGTGATAGCTGCCAGGAGTTCCATACCGGCATTCTGTTGGGATGTAGAATCTGAATCCTGATTGATTTCGTTGGCAATCCTGGAAACGTTACGTGCAAGTTCCTCGGTATAACCGTCAATCTGCATACTCATTTCCACGGCACCGGCGTCGACAAAATCGAAACGGTATTTCTCCATGTTCAACAGGCCGGTTTCCATGTTCTGTCCGTCGTCATGGGTTTCTGGACAGACCGCAGCTTGAGCTAAGCGAGTATCTGGCTCATCTGTTTGTCGATGTTAAGCGACCTGCTTGCGGTATTGCAAGCGCCGTTCGTTGATAGTCTTTTGCTTGATCCTTTCTCGTTGTTGCAGGATTTGGTCGCCACGTCCGAAGTAGACGTCGGCGGGTGTCAGGTTCTTCAGGCTTTCGTGGTATCGCCTGTGATTGTAGTGGCTAATGAACCTACCGATCTGGCCTTTCAGATCGCCGGGCAGGAAGTAGTTTTCCAGCAGGATGCGGTTCTTCAAGGTTTGATGCCATCTCTCGATCTTGCCTTGTGTCTGGGGATGGTATGGTGCGCCACGAACATGATCCATGCCGTTGTCATCGAGCCATTCAGCCAGTTCGGTGGCGATATAGCTGGAGCCATTGTCTGACAGCAGTCTTGGTCGATGATGGACATTGATCTGATCACAGCCAGAGGCCTGCAGCGCGAGTTCCAGAGTGTCAGTAACATCGCTGGCCTTCATAGTCGTACACAACTTCCATGCGATCACATAGCGGCTGTAATCATCGAGAATGGTGGATAGGTAGAACCAGCCCCAACCAATAACCTTGAGATAGGTGAAGTCCGTCTGCCACAGCTGATTGGGCGCAGTTGTTTTGTCACGGAATTCGTTCGCAGCCTTGATAACCACAAAGGCAGGACTGGTAATCAGGTCATGGGCCTTGAGAAGCCGGTAAACACTGGCCTCGGACACGAAGTAGCGCTTGGTGTCGGTGAACCTGACAGCCAGTTCCCTTGGAGATAGTTCTGGCTCCTCCAATGCCAGATCGACGATCTGTTCACGCACATCGTCAGGAATACGGTTCCAAACCCGTGCGGGCATGGGAGCCTTGTCTTCCAAGGCATCCACGCCACCAGTCTGGTATCTGTCATACCAGGTATAAAAGGTTGAGCGTGGAACACCCAGTCGATCCAGTGTCTGCTTGGCTGGAAGATGCGATTGTTCTACCAAGCGGATGATCTCAAGCTTCTCGGATGCAGGATACCTCATTCGTCGTCTCCCCCATCGCCTGTCATGCTTTTTTTGAGCAATCGAAGTTCCAGAGCCTGTTCTGCTACGACCTCCTTCAGATCCCGGGCTTCCTTGCGAAGTCCCTTCACCTCATCGGTATTGGCCTCACGCATCGTATCGCCAGCCAGCCTCTTCTTTCCGGCTTCCATAAATTCCTTGGACCAAGAGTAATACTGGCTCTGGGCAATTCCTTCCTGACGACACAGCTCGGCAATGCTGTCTTCACCACGAAGGCCGGAAAGCACAATCCTGATCTTTTCTTCCGAAGAAAACCGACGTCGCGTCTGTCGTTTGATGTCTTTTACAACACGATCAGCATCGTCGGTCATTCGTTCGTTCTTTCGTCTCATCATTTGCTCCTTGATAGCAATGATGAGCCAAAATCACTCCCTTACGCAATCAACCCAATCTGTCCATTAGGCGCTGACCGGGTACAGTCTTGCGGTAAAGGGGCTTGTGACAATGGATAACAAGAAGAGCTCTAATATAAGGGTTATTGTCAATAAGGACGCCAAAGCGGAAGGACTGTCTGTCGGCGAAAGGAAGATATTTGATCACATTAAAAGATCGAAGGATTCGACCCTTAAACTGTCATTGTCCATGGGCACATCTGTACGGAGCCTTCAATCAGACTTTGCGGCTGCTATGGAGTCTGAACATCGTAACAAGTTTTATAAGGAAAATCAGTCTGCTTGCCTGTTCGGTTTGTTGCTTTCGGTTCTGGGTGTCACGTTGATTCTGAAAACCTTTACGCCTTCCGAAAACATCCCCTCTCTGTTGATATTCACAGGCTTATTCGCTGCGTGTTTCATGTATCTTGTATTGTATCAGACAAAGAAAACGCTGCCTGTTAATCCACTGCAATCTAACATAGTGAGATTTGTATTATTCGCTTTGATAGCCTTTGCCTCTCAAGCCGCCGGTGCTGTGGTCGTGATTGCATTCGGACTGTTCAAATTTGCAGATACCATAATCTCCGAGCCTGTCCTTTTTATCGCTCTCATCGGAATCGTCAGCTTGAACGTCTTGTTTTACTTTCTATTGGGTGCACCAACGGTCATCGGCCGCAGGTATATGGATCAAATAGAGGGGCTGAAAATTTACCCCCGTGCCATTCCGAAGTGCACCAGTGAAAACGGCAGCGTGATGAGCATTCTTCCTTGCGGGCGGGCCAGGCGATGGCGAGAATCTTGTAGAAGGAGATTCGCCTATGCCTCGCGGCTACCACCACCTGACCCAAGATGAACGTTGCCAGATTTGGGGGTTGAAGAAAAGCGGCCTCTCGCAGAGAGACATTGGGCGTGAGCTCGGACGCCATCACACGACAATCCGTCGAGAGATGCAGCGCAACAGCGGCGGCCGGGGCTACCGGTACAAACAGGCCCATAACAAGGCGACAGAGCGCCGCCACAGGGCGTCATCGGTGCCAAGGAAGATGACACCCGCCCTGTGGCAATTGGTCGAGGAGAAGTTGGCGGCTGGCTGGAGCCCAGAGCAAATTTCGGGTCGGTTTCGTCGGGAAGGCCAAGCCATGGTGGGGCGGATGCGGATCTACGAATACGTCCGCGCGGACCGCAGGGCCGGTGGCAGCCTTTACAAACGTCTGCGGCGGCGTGGGAAGAAACCGAATTGGCGCGGCGGCCGGCACGCCGGGCGAGGACGCATTCCCGGTCGTGTCGATATCAGTGAGCGGCCCGCGATCGTCGAACAGAAGTTGCGGATCGGTGACTGGGAGGTGGACACGATCGTTGGAGCGGGTCAAAGCGGCGCAGTGGTTTCGGCGGTGGACCGCGCCTCGAAGATGACCCGACTGGTACGGCTCGACAGGAAAACGGCCGAAGATGTCGGAGCTGCGCTCAGACGCCGGCTGGAGGCAGATCGGCACCTGGTTCACACGATCACTGCGGACAACGGTAAGGAATTCGCTGGCCACAGCAGCCTGTCCAAGGCGCTTGATGCCAAGTTCTATTTTGCCCGGCCCTACCACTCATGGGAGCGCGGGCTGAATGAACACACCAATGGACTGGTCCGCCAGTATTTGCCGAAAGGCACGGATTTCCGGTCTGTGACCGATGCCGAGGTCCAGGCGGTGGAGGATCTGCTCAACGCACGGCCGCGCAAGGCACTCGGCTTCCGGACGCCGGAGGAGGTGTTCAGAGATGCGCAGGCACCGCCATGACCGCTCTCAAACCTCTGGGAAGCGCACAGCGTGAAATCTCTCTTCGGCACAGTCTGTTCGAAGAGGCGATTGCGCTTGTGCGCAATTCTGCGGTAGGGGTATTGGTAACGGCAATTCAAGTCATCGCAGGCTCCGCCTGTCGAAATTTTTCACCGCCAGGCCCTTTTTTGTATTCGGGCTTGCGCCCTCATTTCAAAAAGGGCCTGGCGGTGGTGCACCTCGGAGCGGAAACGGCGTTACATAAATCTGGCCGAAAAAGAGCGAATAAATTTAGCTGGTGCACCGGATTTTTCCGCACCGCACTTTGAGAAATTACTTCCCTATGCGGTGGCCCTGAATCTCGAAAAGCCTTGGTCGGAAGCATTCGAACAAAAATTGAAGAGAATAGAAGAAGACGGTCTGCAAAAAGATACTGTTTTCTTCGATGAGGGGTTCTATTCCCCGAACTGGTACTCGGGAAGCTGGTCCCGCAATGGAAATGTTTCAAGCTTTGTAGACAACTTTGCCGGATCCATGCGTAAAGACATCTCTTCTGCAATGTATGTTCCCAAGACCTCAACCTCAGATTTTTCAGACTCCAAAGGATATTCCGGCGGAGGGGGATTTTTCGGAGGCGGCGGTTCTTCGGGTGGCGGCGGTTTTTCTGGCGGCGGAGGTTTTTCCGGTGGCGGCGGCGGCGGCGGTGGCGGCTGGTAAATATGTGACGAAGGCGGGATTTTCAGCTTCGTTTAAGGTTGATGGTTTTAATAGCAAACTTGTGGGCGCAAAGCTGTTACGGATGATTGACCGGACAGCTGTACAAAACAGCTGGATAAAAAAGTTGATCTGTCCGTCGTCATGGGTTTCTGGACAGACCGCAGCTTGAGCTAAGCGAGTATCTGGCTCATCTGTTTGTCGATGTTAAGCGACCTGCTTGCGGTATTGCAAGCGCCGTTCGTTGATAGTCTTTTGCTTGATCCTTTCTCGTTGTTGCAGGATTTGGTCGCCACGTCCGAAGTAGACGTCGGCGGGTGTCAGGTTCTTCAGGCTTTCGTGGTATCGCCTGTGATTGTAGTGGCTAATGAACCTACCGATCTGGCCTTTCAGATCGCCGGGCAGGAAGTAGTTTTCCAGCAGGATGCGGTTCTTCAAGGTTTGATGCCATCTCTCGATCTTGCCTTGTGTCTGGGGATGGTATGGTGCGCCACGAACATGATCCATGCCGTTGTCATCGAGCCATTCAGCCAGTTCGGTGGCGATATAGCTGGAGCCATTGTCTGACAGCAGTCTTGGTCGATGATGGACATTGATCTGATCACAGCCAGAGGCCTGCAGCGCGAGTTCCAGAGTGTCAGTAACATCGCTGGCCTTCATAGTCGTACACAACTTCCATGCGATCACATAGCGGCTGTAATCATCGAGAATGGTGGATAGGTAGAACCAGCCCCAACCAATAACCTTGAGATAGGTGAAGTCCGTCTGCCACAGCTGATTGGGCGCAGTTGTTTTGTCACGGAATTCGTTCGCAGCCTTGATAACCACAAAGGCAGGACTGGTAATCAGGTCATGGGCCTTGAGAAGCCGGTAAACACTGGCCTCGGACACGAAGTAGCGCTTGGTGTCGGTGAACCTGACAGCCAGTTCCCTTGGAGATAGTTCTGGCTCCTCCAATGCCAGATCGACGATCTGTTCACGCACATCGTCAGGAATACGGTTCCAAACCCGTGCGGGCATGGGAGCCTTGTCTTCCAAGGCATCCACGCCACCAGTCTGGTATCTGTCATACCAGGTATAAAAGGTTGAGCGTGGAACACCCAGTCGATCCAGTGTCTGCTTGGCTGGAAGATGCGATTGTTCTACCAAGCGGATGATCTCAAGCTTCTCGGATGCAGGATACCTCATTCGTCGTCTCCCCCATCGCCTGTCATGCTTTTTTTGAGCAATCGAAGTTCCAGAGCCTGTTCTGCTACGACCTCCTTCAGATCCCGGGCTTCCTTGCGAAGTCCCTTCACCTCATCGGTATTGGCCTCACGCATCGTATCGCCAGCCAGCCTCTTCTTTCCGGCTTCCATAAATTCCTTGGACCAAGAGTAATACTGGCTCTGGGCAATTCCTTCCTGACGACACAGCTCGGCAATGCTGTCTTCACCACGAAGGCCGGAAAGCACAATCCTGATCTTTTCTTCCGAAGAAAACCGACGTCGCGTCTGTCGTTTGATGTCTTTTACAACACGATCAGCATCGTCGGTCATTCGTTCGTTCTTTCGTCTCATCATTTGCTCCTTGATAGCAATGATGAGCCAAAATCACTCCCTTACGCAATCAACCCAATCTGTCCATTAGGCGCTGACCGGGTACAAGTTGATCCAATGTGACGGCTTAAATCGAAAGCACAAGGAACGTTCATGCGAACCAAAACCAATTACAACGCTAAGATTGGCATGTTACCTGTAGTTATTCTCTCAGTGAATCTGGTTGCCAGTAGTGCACACGCCCAGGAACCGGAAGTCACCATTTTCGAACAGGGAGGAAAACGGTGCATTTCATCCAATGGCATGCCTAATCATCCTATGGGCCAGTTTCCCAACCGTAGCAACCCACACAGTTTCAGGACACAGAACCTTAAATTCTGCTTCGACAGGGACCCGGTAAAAGGTTCCAAGGCCACGCAAGGAACACCCCTCGTCGGCATTGCCCTGAACGGCATCCTGATGCGTCCGGGCACGGCAGACTGGTACGACCCTTCATCTCCACGGGGATTCAGCCGCGACCGGTCTTCAGGGTGGAACCTTGAAGGTATGGGATCAGCCCGCGCCCTGGGCATCGACAAATACAACGCCCATGTAGATGAGCGGGGCATATATCACTACCACGGTGTGCCCGTAGGCCTGCTCGACAAAGTCAACTCAAGCCACATAGGGTATGCTGCTGATGGTTTCGAAATCCACTACGCGGGCAGTAATGCTGTCTCCAGTTACCGTTTGAAACCAGGGAACCGGCCAAGTGCACCGGGAGGAAAGCATGACGGTAAGTATATCCAGGACTGGGAATTCAAAAAAGGTTCCGGCAATCTGGACAAATGCAACGGCGCAATCATGAGCGGGAAATATGTGTATTTTGCCACAGACACGTTTCCGTTTTATCCGCGTTGCCACTGGGTAATGTCAGTGCCGACTTCAAGCGGCCCGGAGGTGGGAGAAACCAGGATGGCAGGCCAGGTGGAAGGCCCAGTCTTGCAGCGGCAGCCAAAGAGCTGGGTGTGTCGGAACACGCACTTGCACAGGCTATCGGGCCACCGCCACCGAATATCAAGCGGGCTTCAAAAATTCTGGGCATTTCGCAATCGCGTCTTTTGCAGGTTCTGAAAAAACACCGCCCGCGGTAGCCGGTTGCAATTACACCGGGATATTCACCGGTTTCAGCAGAGGGATGATTATCAGCCCCTTGCCCCGAATCGCACCATTGGGTAACTGCTAGCTATGGGAAATGATCTGATTCCTCCAGGCTCCGGAGACGGCGAAAACATTGAGGGTGTGGACCTTAAAAGTGCTTTGGAAGAGCGCTACCTTGCCTATGCGCTGTCGACAATCATGGGCCGGGCTTTACCGGATGTGCGTGACGGACTGAAGCCGGTTCACCGCCGGATTTTGCACGCCATGCGCATTTTGCGGTTGGATCCCAATACCGGCTTCAAGAAGTGTGCCCGCATCGTTGGAGATGTGATTGGTAAGTTTCATCCGCACGGAGATCAGGCCGTGTACGACGCCCTTGTGCGTCTGGCTCAGGACTTTGCCCAGCGTTATCCGCTGATAGACGGGCAGGGTAATTTTGGCAATGTCGACGGGGATAACCCGGCTGCGATGCGGTACACCGAAGCACGAATGACGGACGTCGCCACATTGCTGCTTGAAGGCATTGGCGAGGACGCAGTCGATTTTCGTGAGACCTATGATGGTGAAGATGAGGAGCCAGTGGTTCTTCCCGGCGCCTTTCCAAATCTCCTGGCCAACGGTTCGGCCGGAATTGCGGTTGGCATGGCTACAAACATTCCACCACACAATGCTGCCGAACTATGCGATGCCGCCATACATCTTATTAAGTTTCCCAACGCCGGTATAGACAAGCTGGTAAGTTTCGTTCGCGGTCCAGACTTTCCCACTGGCGGTGTGATTGTCGATGAAGAGGCCACAATTATCGAGGCTTACAAATCAGGACGCGGTTCATTTCGGGTAAGAGCCCGCTGGGAAAAAGAGGACACCGGTCGCGGCGGTTATCACATTGTTATCACTGAAATTCCCTATCAGGTGCAAAAATCCCGCCTGATTGAAAAGACCGCAGAACTTCTGTTCAACCGTAAACTCCCGCTGCTTGGGGATATTCGTGACGAATCGGCAGAAGATGTGCGCATCGTGCTTGAACCGAAGTCACGGGCTGTCGATCCCGAAATACTGATGGAGTCCCTGTTCAAGCTTACAGAGCTGGAATCGCGCGTATCCCTCAATATGAATGTGCTTTCCGGTGGCAAGGTGCCAAAAGTTCTTTCCTTGCGTGATGTGCTGAGGGAATGGCTTGATCATCGTCGCGAGGTGCTGCAACGACGTTCGCGCTACCGTCTCGGGCAGATTGATCGTCGATTGGAAATTCTTGGTGGGTTATTGATTGCCTATCTCAACATTGATGAGGTAATCCGGATCGTTCGCCACGAGGATGAACCCAAACAGAAACTGATTGCACGTTTTGATCTTACGGATCTTCAGGCGGAATCGATCCTGAACATGAGACTGCGTTCTCTTGCGAAACTGGAGGAGATCGAAATTCGCAAGGAGCACGAAGGGCTATCGGAAGAAAAAGCCCAGATTGAGGCATTACTTGCGTCTGAAGAACAACAATGGGCTGTTCTCAAGCATGATATCGGTGAGGTCAAAAAGAAGTTTGGCCAGGACACAGAACTAGGACGCCGCCGGACCGGTTTTGGCATCGCACCAGAGCACGACCTGGAAGCTGTCCAGCACGCAATGATCGAGAAGGAACCAATCACCGTCGTCCTTTCGAAAAAAGGCTGGATACGAGCGATGAAAGGTCATGTTTCGGACTTTGGTTCTCTTGCCTTCAAGGAGGGCGACAAGCTGATGACGGCTTTCCACGCCGAAACCACAGACAAGATCATTCTCTTCAATACGGGCGGCAAATTCTTCACAATCGGGGGTGACAAGCTGCCTGGCGGCCGCGGGCACGGCGAACCGGTTCGCGTTATGGTGGATATGGAAAATGACACCGACATCATTGCTGCGTTCAAGCATGATGCGGAGCGTCGGCTTTTGGTTGCATCCAAGATTGGCAACGGTTTTATCGTTGCTGAGTCAGAAGTTGTCGCCAATACTCGAAAAGGCAAACAGGTTTTGAATGTGAAGATGCCCGACGAGGCGGAGATCTGTACGCCAGCAAGTGGCGACCAACTTGCCGTGATTGGCGAAAACCGGAAACTCCTGATTTTCCCGTTGGAACAGATTCCGGAGATGAACCGCGGCAAGGGCGTGCGTCTTCAGAAATACAAGGATGGCGGCATCAAGGATGTGCGCGTCTTTAATGGTGACGATGGATTGACGTGGGAAGATTCAGCCGGTCGGGTCCATACCCGATCCCTTGAAGAACTTGCCGAATATTTGGGCGAGCGTGCTCAAGCAGGCCGCGTTGCTCCGAAAGGCTTTCCGAAAAACGGCAGATTTAACGGCCAGTAGAGCGAACCTTCAATGCATCATTGCGGTAAGGTTGCTGTGTGCTGAATGACACATTCAGCTTGCGTTCACGATGCTATGTATAAAAGCACAGGATAACCCTGAAAATATTGCATGTTTGTATTTACGGAACGAAGCAGATGGAATCGAAAATTACTTCAACCCTGATGACAGAAGGCACCGACAAAATCATTGCTGACAAGAGCATCGACGACGCAAAGTGGTTGTTGGGGTTTGTCGCGACCCTTGCTATGGTGGTGTTCGCCACCGGATTTGCCGCCGCCGCAATTGGCGCCTGATTTTCCGCTGCGCTCATAACCATGCGCAATGGTTATGATAAGAATCATTTGATTTTCATGACTTAATAATAAAGCTACTTTCCCTCCGCATCACACTGTGGAGGGAAAGATTTTGAAACTTTACATAGGCAATAAAAATTATTCTTCCTGGTCTCTGCGGCCATGGCTGGCGCTTAAGGTTGCGGAAATAGACTTCGAGGAAGTTCTCGTTCCGTTTGACATGGCCGCCGGAAATCCGAAATTCAAAGAGTTTTCGCCAACCGGCAAAGTTCCCTGTCTGGAGAATGACGGAGTTACGGTCTGGGAATCCCTGGCAATTCTCGAATACATCGCCGATCTCTTCCCTGAGAAAAATCTTTGGCCGGCGGATGTCTCTACTCGGGCCCATGCGCGTGCTGCTGCTCACGAAATGCATGGCGGATTTGGAGATTTGCGAAACGAATGTCCAATGAACATGCGCCGCGAACATTACGCCATCGAGGTGTCTGACGGAGTCCGTCGGGATGTTGCACGTATAGAAGCCCTTTTGGAAGAATGCCTGCAGAAATCCGGTGGGCCTTTCCTCTATGGCGATTTCACTAATGCGGATGCAATGTTCGCTCCGGTTGTGAATCGAATGCAGATTTATTGCCTGAGTGATGCTGATTGCGTGAAGCGGTATACACAAGCAATGCAATCCCTGCCTGCTTGGCAGGCCTGGGATGCTGACGGTAGGGCAGAACCCTGGATCGTCGATGAGGATGAGGCTTGAGGCTTCATTGCGCCGGAACAGCGCTTCCAACACTTTTGCGTAGTTGCAGATAGCTGTGCACAGCGAGGGCAGTCAGCACGATCGCGCCGCCAATCAGCGTATTGTCAGACGATGTTTCGGCAAAAATCAGCCAGACCCAAACCGGGGCAAGGATAGTCTCAAGCAGGAAGAACATGGCAACCTGGGGCGCAGGAATGAACCGTGGAGCCAGCGAGAGGGTAAAGCCGGCGGCGGGCACCAAAACAAAGACATTGAATATCAGCCACATTGGCACTTGTGGCATCTCAAAATGCAGGAGCAGTATCGGAAGCGCAAATGCCGCCGAAACAAGGCCGCCCAGACAACCGGAGAGAGACATGTCCTGTCCCGACTGTCGGGTTCGTGTAAGTGAATAGGCGAGGATGATCGCACACCCCAGCGAAGTCATGTCGCCAAACCATGTCCCGCCCTTCAAGCCGTCTCCAACAATGATGCCCACGCCAACAATAGTCGCCATAATCGCAGTCCAGGTAATCGCATCCGGTTTCTCTCCAATCAGCCACCACGCAAACAGGGCGGCAATCATCGGGTTGAATGCAAGAATGAAAACCAGATTGGCGGTTGAAGTATAAAAGACTGAAATTGTGAACAGAATGCTGCTGACACCATAAAGTATGCCAACTTCCACCCAGTACCGGTTATTGAAGGGGTTCTTGGGTGTATCCGTCCAATTCCGACCAAACAGCAGAATAAAACCAAGAACGGATGAAAGCCCAACCCCGCGCATGAACATGACAACCCAGGGGTTGCTCTCCGCCAGACGTATGACAGGAATGTCAATGGACATCAAAAACCCGCCAAAAAGTGCGAGGAATATTCCCAATCCTGTCCGTGTTTGTAGCCTCAATTGAAGATTTCCCATTGCGAGAAAACCTTATTGATAGGATTTGGCGTTTACTGCAACCCAAAATTGAAAAGATCTAAAAATGTTTCGCGGTTGTAACCGGTGCAGCGGACGAACTGATCAGTCCCGCTTTTCCCAGCCGTTCATTGTGAGATGTTCCTGGGGGCGGAAACGCATCTTGTAATCCATCTTGCGCGAACCCTCTACCCAATAGCCCATATAGACGTAAGGCAGGCCCATCTTTCGGGCGATACGGATGTGATCGAGGATCATGTAGGTGCCGAGACTCTTGTAGTCGGCTTCCGTGTCAAAGAAACTGTAAACCATTGACAACCCATTCGCGAGAACGTCAGTCAGCGTTGCCGCAATAAGCGGTCCTTCCCCTTTTTTTGTGATGGCCGAGTCAGGTCCGCGCTTGCGATATTCGATAAGCATGGTGTTTACATGGGTATCTTCCACCATCATGGCATAATCGAGTGATGTCATCTCTGCCATGCCACCAGTGGAATGCCTATCATCCAGATATCTGCGGAACAGGGAAAACTGCTCTGTGGTTGGAGCGGGAGGCAATTTGGTGCCGATCAAATCCGAATTTTCCCGCATGATCCGTTTAAACGAACGGCCCATATGGAACTCGTTTACCAGCACACGAACGGAAATGCAGGCCTTGCACCCCTCACAGGCCGGCCGGTATGCTATGTTTTGTGAACGCCGGAACCCGCCCTGGCTCAGCATATCGTTCACCTGTTTTGCGCGCTCCCCGACAAGGTGGGTGAAGACTTTGCGTTCTTCTTTGCCCTTCAGATAGGGGCAGGGCGCAGGCGCGGTCAGATAAAACTGAGGTGTGTCTAGCGAGTGCCGTGTCATTCAAATTCCCAAAGCGCTTCTTCATCAAAGACAGTAAGATGAAAAGAAAACGCTGTCTCTAAATGAATGGTTACTGATAATTATTCAAAAATCTATGAGGAATTTGGCCAAGAGCGTCGAAATCTGGCCAGCTGTGGTCGAATCGTCCCGACACATATCACAAAATTGTAATGTGCCGTGCTTGCTTGGTGAGTTGCACCAACGGTTCTGGGCAAGCTAAAAAAGTGCAACACGAATGAGTCCGGCTGCAATGGAGGAAATTAATAATTCGATTTCAGGTGAAATCTTCACTTGCAGCCGCAACAGCAAATGAATTCGGCAAATGGGTTTGTTCGGTTGCCAATGCCGGTGCTATCCAGCCGAAGTTGCGCGGATAGTCACCAAATTAACTGAAAACAGTCCCCTTAGGTGGAGCGGGTGGTTAGTCACCCGCTCATTTTTTTCTGTCTGAAGACATTTGTAATTTGCGGTTCCCGGTTCCCCGATAGGAAAACACCTGGGATTAATCGAGCCACTCCGCCACCCGCGGTGCGAAATAGGTAAGAACAGCATCAGCGCCTGCCCGCTTGAATGCGATTAGGCTTTCCATGATCGCCTGTTTCTCATCCAGAAAGCCGGTTTTGCCGCCGGCCATGATCATCGCATACTCGCCGGAAACCTGATAGGCGAGGGTGGGGACCATGAGCTCATCCTTGAGCCGGCGAATGATATCAAGATAGGGCATGCCCGGCTTTACCATAATCATGTCCGCACCCTCGGCAATATCAAGGGCGGCTTCATGAATAGCTTCATCACTGTTGGCCGCGTCCATAAAATACGTCCGCTTGTCGCCTTTCAGCATCTTGTCGGTTCCAACGGCCTCCCGGTACGGGCCGTAAAACACCGAGGCATATTTTGCCGAGTATGCAAGGGTGCCCGTATCGTTGAAGCCGGCATCGTTTAATGCATCACGGATTGCACCCATCCGTCCGTCCATCATTTCTGAAGCAGAGACTATGTCAGCACCGGCATCGGCTTGCAGCACTGCTGCCTGCGCGAGCTGTTCTACGGTCTCGTCATTTACGACAACTCCGTCACGCAAGATACCATCGTGACCATGGCTGGTGAACAGATCGAGTGCGACATCGGTTATCACGCCTATTTCGGGTGCCGCATCCTTAATTGCCTTGGTGGCCTGGTTGATAATGTTATCGGGATTAAGCGCTTGCGAACCGGTAATGTCCCGTTTTTCCGGTGCTATATTGGCAAAGGTAGCGATTGCCGGAATGCCCAGAGTTTGCGCCAGCTTGGCTTGCTCACCAATCCGGTCGATCGAAAATCTAGAGACTCCGGGCAATAACGCCAGGGGTTCGCATACATCTGTGCCCTCACACAGAAATACAGGCCAGATCAGATCGTCCCTCGACAGTTTGTTTTCGCGAACCAGACGCCGGTTCCATTCATAGCGCCGATTGCGGCGCATGCGCCGGCTCCCGGTAATTTCGTCGACGGTTCTTTTCATCTTGCAGCCCATGCCATATTACTGTTTCCGCTGTAACTTTCCATGTAACCCATGCGAAAGCAAATTGATAAGGCAAAATACAATGATTTTGAGTACCCAGGACGACCAGGAAAAAAAACCAATAAATTACCTGCTGATTTTGTTGCGGTTGGTCGCCCTTCTGATGCTGGCGTTTTCTGTCGGATATTGGGCCAAACTCGTCGGTCTATCGGATGCTGCCGTCCGCTTTGACACTTTGCCGAATGCCTGGAAAGTTGCTGCGACAGCGCTGGTGGTGCTTCAACCTGTCACTGCCCTGGGGCTCTGGGGTGGTTGGCACTGGGGGATAGTTTTGTGGATTCTGGTTGCCCTGATAGAATTCTCAATGTACGGCCTTAACCCGGCAATTTTTGGCCAGTCCAACATGCTGCTGGTGTTTCATGCGGCGGGGCTTGCAACCTACGTCGTGATGTTGCTCTTGTTACCGAAACTGCAGAAACCTCAATCAAATGAATAGGGCGCCTGCCGACTTACACTTTCAAACGGCCATTGATAACCGGGTAATTTGACCTGATGGGCGCAACTGTGCGCCGGATTTTATGCTTGTCCGTCGTCATGGGTTTCTGGACAGACCGCAGCTTGAGCTAAGCGAGTATCTGGCTCATCTGTTTGTCGATGTTAAGCGACCTGCTTGCGGTATTGCAAGCGCCGTTCGTTGATAGTCTTTTGCTTGATCCTTTCTCGTTGTTGCAGGATTTGGTCGCCACGTCCGAAGTAGACGTCGGCGGGTGTCAGGTTCTTCAGGCTTTCGTGGTATCGCCTGTGATTGTAGTGGCTAATGAACCTACCGATCTGGCCTTTCAGATCGCCGGGCAGGAAGTAGTTTTCCAGCAGGATGCGGTTCTTCAAGGTTTGATGCCATCTCTCGATCTTGCCTTGTGTCTGGGGATGGTATGGTGCGCCACGAACATGATCCATGCCGTTGTCATCGAGCCATTCAGCCAGTTCGGTGGCGATATAGCTGGAGCCATTGTCTGACAGCAGTCTTGGTCGATGATGGACATTGATCTGATCACAGCCAGAGGCCTGCAGCGCGAGTTCCAGAGTGTCAGTAACATCGCTGGCCTTCATAGTCGTACACAACTTCCATGCGATCACATAGCGGCTGTAATCATCGAGAATGGTGGATAGGTAGAACCAGCCCCAACCAATAACCTTGAGATAGGTGAAGTCCGTCTGCCACAGCTGATTGGGCGCAGTTGTTTTGTCACGGAATTCGTTCGCAGCCTTGATAACCACAAAGGCAGGACTGGTAATCAGGTCATGGGCCTTGAGAAGCCGGTAAACACTGGCCTCGGACACGAAGTAGCGCTTGGTGTCGGTGAACCTGACAGCCAGTTCCCTTGGAGATAGTTCTGGCTCCTCCAATGCCAGATCGACGATCTGTTCACGCACATCGTCAGGAATACGGTTCCAAACCCGTGCGGGCATGGGAGCCTTGTCTTCCAAGGCATCCACGCCACCAGTCTGGTATCTGTCATACCAGGTATAAAAGGTTGAGCGTGGAACACCCAGTCGATCCAGTGTCTGCTTGGCTGGAAGATGCGATTGTTCTACCAAGCGGATGATCTCAAGCTTCTCGGATGCAGGATACCTCATTCGTCGTCTCCCCCATCGCCTGTCATGCTTTTTTTGAGCAATCGAAGTTCCAGAGCCTGTTCTGCTACGACCTCCTTCAGATCCCGGGCTTCCTTGCGAAGTCCCTTCACCTCATCGGTATTGGCCTCACGCATCGTATCGCCAGCCAGCCTCTTCTTTCCGGCTTCCATAAATTCCTTGGACCAAGAGTAATACTGGCTCTGGGCAATTCCTTCCTGACGACACAGCTCGGCAATGCTGTCTTCACCACGAAGGCCGGAAAGCACAATCCTGATCTTTTCTTCCGAAGAAAACCGACGTCGCGTCTGTCGTTTGATGTCTTTTACAACACGATCAGCATCGTCGGTCATTCGTTCGTTCTTTCGTCTCATCATTTGCTCCTTGATAGCAATGATGAGCCAAAATCACTCCCTTACGCAATCAACCCAATCTGTCCATTAGGCGCTGACCGGGTACATGTCACGGAATTCGTTCGCAGCCTTGATAACCACAAAGGCAGGACTGGTAATCAGGTCATGGGCCTTGAGAAGCCGGTAAACACTGGCCTCGGACACGAAGTAGCGCTTGGTGTCGGTGAACCTGACAGCCAGTTCCCTTGGAGATAGTTCTGGCTCCTCCAATGCCAGATCGACGATCTGTTCACGCACATCGTCAGGAATACGGTTCCAAACCCGTGCGGGCATGGGAGCCTTGTCTTCCAAGGCATCCACGCCACCAGTCTGGTATCTGTCATACCAGGTATAAAAGGTTGAGCGTGGAACACCCAGTCGATCCAGTGTCTGCTTGGCTGGAAGATGCGATTGTTCTACCAAGCGGATGATCTCAAGCTTCTCGGATGCAGGATACCTCATTCGTCGTCTCCCCCATCGCCTGTCATGCTTTTTTTGAGCAATCGAAGTTCCAGAGCCTGTTCTGCTACGACCTCCTTCAGATCCCGGGCTTCCTTGTGAAGTCCCTTCACCTCATCGGTATTGGCCTCACGCATCGTATCGCCAGCCAGCCTCTTCTTTCCGGCTTCCATAAATTCCTTGGACCAAGAGTAATACTGGCTCTGGGCAATTCCTTCCTGACGACACAGCTCGGCAATGCTGTCTTCACCACGAAGGCCGGAAAGCACAATCCTGATCTTTTCTTCCGAAGAAAACCGACGTCGCGTCTGTCGTTTGATGTCTTTTACAACACGATCAGCATCGTCGGTCATTCGTTCGTTCTTTCGTCTCATCATTTGCTCCTTGATAGCAATGATGAGCCAAAATCACTCCCTTACGCAATCAACCCAATCTGTCCATTAGGCGCTGACCGGGTACACCAAGAGGCTATCGCCCAGGTCTCAGTTTTTTCGGAAACATTCGCCATGCCAATTATCCTAGGAATTAAAATATATTGGTAGAAAATCGTGGTTAAATTTTTCTTAAAATCGTGCTGAATTCAGGGCTTTAAAGAGGATGAGATTTGACCATAAGGTTACAAAAATCCTCTCCAATTACCCTCAAATTTAACTGGCCCGGTAACCAGGAATTAATCCTAAGTTTTAATTCGAATTTTAGACGATTGCCTTAAAAGGGTTGTTACAGTGGGAGGAAACAATCCCGTCATAATAAAAACAGTGAGGCAAAAATGAACAACATACCGGAAATGGTAGGAAAAGCGATCGAACCATCGTTCGACGGGGACCTAAAGACTTTATATCTGGATTCTCTGACATTGGTTGAGCGGCTGCATCGTCGTCTTCTTGATGTTATCAAGGATGAATTTGATCGCAAAGGACGCAGTGATATCAATCCTGTACAGGCATTGCTTCTGTACAACATAGGAAACCTTGAGCTGACCGCAGGTGAATTGCGCAGCCGTGGTTACTATCTGGGATCAAACGTCTCCTACAATCTGAAAAAGCTCGTGGATCAGGGATATATTAATCACCAAAAGTCCCGTGTTGACCGTCGCTCCGTGCGGATTAGCCTGACAAAGGCTGGCATGGAAGTGGCAGAGATTGTCAACGTACTGTACGAGCGTCATACAGAATCGATTGAGCAGGTCGGTGGAATCAGCGGTGAAGAATTCTCGCGGATGAACCGTTCTCTCAAGCGTCTTGAGCGGTTCTGGACAGATCAAATTCTGTACAGGCTGTAGAATCAACGGCAATTTCGCCGAAAACTGATCACAAGATCTTGAAAAAAGCTCGCCAGACTGGCGGGCTTTTTTTCTTTTCCGGCCACAATTTGTCCCGTAATGTACTGTTAGAGCGTGTTTGTGTCGAGTAGATTCAGTTTCTTTCCGTGCGCGAATATGATTCTGATTGGGGTGACCTGATTCGGTTCGAAGCCAAGGATTTTCAATGCCCAAGCCCCATCCGATTGAATTGCGTAAACGTGTTGTAGCTCATGTAGAAGAAGGCCACACTCATCGTGGAACGGCTGCCCATTTCAAAGTCTCCGTCAAATTTGTGAATGATATGGTGAAGTTGAAACGTGAAACTGGCTCGCTTGCTCCAAAACATAACCCGGGAAAAACAGGCCATGGCAAGCTTTCACCCTATAAAGACTGGCTTCGAAAACGGGTTGATGAACAAAAGGACATTACAATCCGTAAGCTTTGTGCGGAGCTGAACGAAAAATTCAACCTCAATGTCCATCATTCGCCTGTCTGGCATGTTGTGCGCAGTTTCGGGTTGTCGCATAAAAAAAGACTATTTATGCCAAGGAGCAACACCGCATCGACGTGAAAAAAGACCGCGAACTCTGGAAGACAAGGCGTGTTCCGTTTTTGAATCGGTCGATTGAAAAACTTGTCTTCATTGATGAGACGTCCACAAACACCAAAATGGCCAAGCAAACTGGATGGGCCCCAACAGGAGAGCGCCTCATAGATTTTGTCCCTCATGGCCACTGGAAGAAGCAGACACTTATCGCAGGCCTGCGCAGTCATGGACTGGTTGCGCCCTGGGTTATTGACCGGGCCATGACCAAAGAAATCTTTGAGATTTATGTTGAGACACAGTTGGCGCCAGAACTGGAAAAGAGAGATGTCGTAATCCTTGACCACCTAGCCGCTCACAAGAGCGAAAAAGCCGAGCAGATCTTGCGAGATATCGGCGCATGGTTTTTGTTCCTGCCGAAATATTCCCCAGATCTCAATGCCATTGAAATGGCCTTTTCGAAGCTCAAGGCTCATCTGAGGAAGGCAGGCGCCAGAACCTTCGATGATGTCTGGAAGGCAATCGGAGAGGTCTGCCATATGTTCACGCCAATGGAGTGCCGGAATTTCTTCAGGGCAGTCGGCTGTGAATTCACGTGATGCGAACACGCTCTAGAAGCGGGATTCAAGACGAAATGATCATACTTTAAGGCCTGTTCATCCCAGATTCAGGTGAACTTCCTAGTCTGGGGTCAGATGTCGCAAGCCGGTTACCACAAATTTAACCTTGTTTCGGCATTTAACAGTTAATATCTATGACGGGCTGGGATTGCTGTTTGATAATTTGAAATTCTCGCCAGTAAGGGCAATGAAAATGAAACGTAGAAATTTTCTATCCGGATTAGCGGCCTTGGGGACATCTGCTGCGGCGACTCCAGCATTTGCAGAAAATCCGATTGCGTCCATTATCAGGTCCTCCAACCGCGATGTGATGAACGACGCCTTTGATGCGCGCAAAGGCGATGCGAAACTGTCATCCACCAATATTCCGGTGTTTTCACCGCAAACGCCTGTTTTCATTGAACGGGCAATTGAGGAATATCGTCAACTGGCCCTGAAGTGCGGATGGCCGGTTGTTCCCGCCAACAAGGAATTGCGGCTGGGTATGCAATCGAAAAACGTTTACCTGCTGCGCGAACGCCTTGCCTCGTCTCGCGATCTGGATCCGCGGTTGGGTCGTTCCGATATCTTTGACACCTTTGTTGACGGTGCAGTGCGACGGTTCCAGGCCCGTCACGGTCTGCCTTCCGATGGTGTAATGGGCCGATATACCTTTGCAGCCATGAACATCCCCACCAGCATACGCCTGGGGCAACTGGAAACTAATCTGGTACGTTTGCGTTCTATGTCCGGCTATCTGGGCGATCGGTATGTCATGGTGAACATCCCTGCGGCTCAAATAGAAGCAGTTCGCCATGGCAAGGTTGAATCCCGGCACACAGCGATTGTGGGCAAAACCGATCGGCAGTCCCCAATCATTGCCTCAAAGATTTACGAGTTGAACCTTAACCCGTACTGGACATCGCCAGTGTCAATTGTCAAAAAGGATCTCATTCCTTTGATGCGAAAGGATCCGACTTACCTTACGCGCAACAATATCCGGATTTTCGACTGGAATACCCAACAGGAAATTCCGCCTGAAAGCATAGACTGGAATACAGACGAAGCAGTGGATTACATGTTTCGTCAGGACCCTGGCAAAATCAATGCAATGGGCTCAGTCAAGATCAATTTTCCAAATCCTCATGCTGTATACATGCACGATACGCCTCAGCAGAGTCTGTTTTCAAAGCTTTTGCGGTTTGAATCCTCCGGGTGTGTCCGGGTGCAGAACGTGCGCGATTTAATCGCCTGGCTTGCAAGCGAAACGCCAGGCTGGGACCGCCGCACTCTGGAGCGAACGATTGAATCTGGCGAACGGATTGATGTCAAACTGGCCGAACCGGTACCGGTATACTGGAATTACATTACCGCCTGGTCGACGCGCAACGGTGTTGTTCAGTTCCGTGATGATATCTATAGCCGCGATGGTGCCCAGGAACTTGCGTCAGCAAACTGGAATTAGCGTATAATTCGGTTTTTCGTGACACCGGAATTGACGCGGGGTGCGCCAATTTGCCGGTATTAATGCCTAAAATTTCGTTTTTGAATTGATAAAGAGTGCTGTATTTACCGTATCTCGTGGTATGGGCAGTCTTTTTGGCTGCTTCAGTGTAATTCAATGTGAGGGTTAAATAACATGTCGGCAGAACTTGATACCTTTTTCAATTCGCCTTTGAACGAAGTCGATCCCGAAATTTTCGGTGCGATCCAGAACGAGCTCGGCCGTCAACGCCATGAGATTGAGCTGATTGCATCTGAAAACATCGTTTCTCGCGCAGTCCTGGAAGCCCAGGGTTCGATCATGACCAATAAGTATGCGGAAGGTTATCCCGGCCGCCGGTACTATGGTGGCTGTGAGTTCGTGGATGTGGCGGAAAACCTGGCAATCGAGCGCGCAAAACAGCTTTTTGGATGTAATTTCGCAAACGTCCAGGCCAACTCCGGCAGCCAAATGAACCAGGCGGTGTTCCTGGGGCTTCTCAAGCCCGGTGACACGTTTATGGGGCTGGATCTGAATTCCGGTGGCCATCTCACCCACGGTTCCCCGGTCAACATGTCCGGCAAGTGGTTCAATGTGGTGTCTTACGGGGTGAGTGAAGAAACCCATCAGCTCGACATAGAAGAAATCGAGCGTATCGCCCAGGAACACAAGCCAAAACTGATCATTGCCGGTGGCACCGCGTATTCCCGTGAATGGGACTGGGCTGCATTCCGCCGTATTGCCGACAGTATTGATGCGTATCTGATGGTGGATATGTCACACATTGCAGGCCTGGTTGCCGCAGGTGTCCATGAATCGCCCATACCTCACGCCCATGTGGTCACGACAACCACCCACAAATCCCTGCGGGGACCGCGTGGCGGCATGATCCTTTCAAATGATGAGGACATTGCAAAGAAAATGAATTCCGCAGTGTTTCCGGGCCTTCAGGGTGGGCCACTGATGCATGTAATCGCAGCCAAAGCGGTTGCATTCCATGAAGCATTGCAGCCGGATTTTAAAGCCTATGCACAACGCGTGAAAGACAATGCCCGGGCACTTGCAACAAGCCTGATGGACAACGGGCTGGACATTGTTTCCGGTGGAACTGACAACCACTCCATGCTGGTTGACCTTCGTCCGAAAAAGGCAACCGGCAAGCGTGCGGAAGCTGCACTCGGTCGTGCAAACATCACCTGCAACAAGAACGGTATCCCGTTTGATCCCGAAAAGCCGTTTGTAACCTCGGGTATCCGTCTGGGCTCGCCGGCCGGAACCACCCGTGGCTTTGGTGAGGCTGAATTCCGTGAAATCGGCAATTTCATCACCGAGGTGCTGGATGGACTGATGGTCGCAAACGACGATGATGCCAATCAGGCTGTCGAAGCGGCGGTTCAGGCAAAAGTGGTTGAATTGACCGAACGTTTTCCAATGTATTCACACATGTAGATCAAAACGCTGTAGCGGCGTGAATTTATCAATGCTAAGAGCCTTTCATCATTTGATGGAAGGCTTTTTTCTTGCGCTGCCCTTACTGTACCCATGACGATTCACAGGTAAAGGATTCCCGCCCGACCGAAGACGGAGTTGCGATCAGGCGACGGAGAATTTGTTCAGGATGTGGAGGACGTTTCACAACGTTCGAGCGGGTGCAATTGCGGGAGCTGACAGTCCTGAAAAAGTCTGGAAAGCGGGTCCTGTTTGACAGGGATAAATTGGCTCGTTCCATCGATACCGCAACCCGTAAACGCGACATTGATATTAACCGGCTGGAACAAATGATATCCGGTATCGTACGGCAGCTTGAAAGCCAGGGCGAGGGGGACATTCAGTCCGATGAAATCGGCAAGCTCGTTATGGACGGCCTTAAACAGATAGATGAAGTTGCCTATGTCCGTTTTGCCTCGGTTTATCAGGATTTCCAGGAGGCGAAAGACTTTGAGGGCTTCCTCAGCAAGATGGAAGAGGACGAGCAGTGATGGCCTGGAAGCGGATGGTCATGGAACTTGGCATGGGTACCGATATTCGCGGTTCGGATTATACCAAAGCAGCCATGCGGGCAGTTCACAATGCGTTGCGGCAAAACTCGCTGGTTGTAGCAGATGCTTTCGGCAAGCCACGTGAGGAGATGCGGGTCGACATTCTTATTGGCGTCCAGAAACCGGATGCTGTTGATTGCACCAAAGTGGCGGAACTGTTGCCTTATGGTAGTGGATCGGTCGAGGTTGTAAGGGGCGGCATGGATACGCCCAAGGATGACGGAACCGCTGGAACGATAATGGCCAATGCTGCGTTGATTGTTTATCTTGATCTGCCGGAAAACAACCAATGGACCGCTTCATGAGTGAGTTGAAACGTATCATTCTGGAAATGGGAACCGGCAATGATCTTTATGGCGAAGATTATACCAAGGCCGCCAAACGGGCTGTGCAGGATGCCATTCATCATTCTTCGCTGACTTTGTTTCAAAGCCTTGATATCGATCCGGCCACCATGCACATTGAGTTGAATTTGGCAGCCCAGGAGCCGCAAAAGATTAAGCTCGAAGATGTCGTTGCGGAGCTTCCATATGGCCAGGTTGATGCGAAAGCCGTGTTTGGTGGTTTGAATATCCACGATGAATCTTCAAATCGCACGAGTGTGATTGTCAATGCCGGTATTATTGTGCGATTGCCCATGGCATGAAGCCATATGTTCCGGTCCTTTTTCTGACGCTTTATCTGATCGCATTGTCGCCCGTTCAAGCCGGCAAAATATGGCATGACAAAACACCACTTTCACACGGTTCGGCTCAGGTGCTCGAAAAGTGTTTTTCCCAGGCCGATTTGGCCCGCAAACCTGGTGAACGAAAAACCCGAAAACGCGGGAAGGGTGCCTACCTTGCTCCTCCGGAACAAAAGCGGCCGAAACATAAATCCGCCCGGCTGAAACGTGAATATTTCGGTTCAATCAGGAGTGTTGATGTGGGTGATCGCAAGATTGTGGCTCTGGGTTTCGATATCGGAGAACAAAACAACGATCTGGCCGGTTACGATGGAGAAATCGTAGATTTCCTGCGAAGCAACAAGATAAGGGCCACGTTTTATTTGGGTGGTAAATGGATGGCCACCCATGCCGAGCGGGCGAAGCAATTGATCGCTGATCCACTATTCGAAATTGGCAATCATGCCTGGACTCACGGAAACTTCCGACGCCTCAACAGACAGGAAGCAGCCGACCAGATTCACTTCACCGAAGTTCAGTATGAAACACTGCGCGGCGATTTGGCGGACGGTGATTGCAGTACTGATCTTGAAATGGCGTTAATTCCGAAACGTATTCTTACGTTCCGATTTCCCTATGGAACATGTAATGCAAACTCTCTGAAACAGGTGAATGAAGCCGGCCTGCCAGCCGTACAATGGGATATCGTCACCGGAGATCCGGCGCCCGGGCAGTCAGCAAGAGCCATTGCAAGGGCATTGAGGCGGATCAAACCCGGCTCTATTGTCGTTGCACACGCCAACGGCAGGGGCTGGAACACGGCAGCAGCGATAAAACAGGCGCTTCCCAAACTTATCGCGCAGGGCTGGGAGTTTGTTACCGTCACCGAATTATTGGAGGCGGGGACGCCAAGAGCTGTCAAAACATGCTATGAGGAAAGGCCTGGAGATAACAAACGGTATGACCGCCTTTTTGGCAAAGGAACTGGAGAATGAGCGGTTTTGAAGATGAGGAATATCAGCTCGAAGGTTGCAGGCTTGTTTTTCCGACGAGGCCGCAGGCCGAATTTCTGGCAGAAGAATTATCCCAGATTGATCCCTGGAAAAGCCTCGGGACTTCCGTTCAACTTCTTGCTGATCACTTTGGTGTGAAAGAAGCCGGAAGCAGCCAGTTCGCTGTATTTGTGGATGAAAATCCGATGGGATTCATCTCTGTCAAACGGCGATGGCTGCTGGGGCCGTATCTTGAATTTGTTGGTTTGTTGCCATCTGTTCAGGGTAAAGGCCTTGGAAAAGTCCTACTTCGATGGTTTGAAGAACAGGCAGGGATTTCAAAGGCAAGGAATTTGTTTCTCTGCGTGACCTGTTTCAATCATGGCGCAATCCGCTTCTACGAGGATGCCGGATTTGAAAAATGCGCTGAATTGGAAGGGCTTATACAAGACGGAACTAGCGAATTGTTGATGCGAAAGCGCCTTTTCTAACCTGGTGATTTGCTGCATATGAATGCCATGAATACACGCAATGCAGACAATGACACCGACAGGCGATTTATGGACGCCGCAATCCGGCTGGCGCGAAAAAACCAGGGGCAGACCGGTACAAATCCCTCTGTGGCGTGTGTTATAGTAAATGATTTGGGGCAGGGACCTGTAATTGTGGGTTCCGGTGTCACGGCCTGGGGCGGTCGCCCGCATGCGGAACCACCAGCGTTGGATCAGGCAGGCAAGGATGCAAAAGGTGCGACTGCCTACGTAACTCTGGAACCATGTGCCCATCACGGCAAAACGCCACCTTGCGCTCAGGTTCTAATAGATGCTGGTGTTAAAAGGGTCGTTACCGCAATTACAGATCCGGACGGACGCGTGAATGGCAAAGGTCATCAGATGTTGCTGGATGCCGGGGTGGAAGTCACAATGCTTGATGGAGGTGACAATGCAGCCCGGGTTATCCAGGGTTACCTTAAAGCACGTTCCGGAGTTTTTCCTTTTGTTACCCTGAAAGTCGCCATGGATCGTAACGGCCTGATCGGTTGTGGCGAGTGTGGTAATCTCAAGATTTCCGGTCAGACTTCCATGCATCAGACACACCTGATACGCGCTCGTAATCATGCGATCATTGTTGGGATTGGGACCGCTCTGGCCGACAATCCTGCGCTTACTTGCAGGCTTCCCGGTATCGAAAACCGCTCTCCGGTAAGAGTGGTACTGGATAACCGTTTCAAGGCGAATGCGAACCTGTACGTAATCCAGTCGGCACGCGAGGTGCCGACCTGGATTGTTGCTCCGTCTTCGCCGCCACCGGAATGGTCGGAAATGGTCGCCCAATATGGCATCCAGCATATTCCTGCCGAAGTGGACGAGGCCGGTCGCATAGCATTGCCCGAGATGTTCGAAGACCTGGCAGCTCGAGGTATCCAGTCCGTCATGGTTGAGGGAGGTGCCAAACTTACCGATAGCCTTCTGCAGGATAATCTGGTAGACGAGATAATTGTCCATATCGGCGGCAATCCTGAAATGCCGGAGGATGAAAACCATGCCGTTCGCGCATCGTTCACTCCTCAGAATCCACCGACCGGTTTTGAAGTGGTTCAAATGCTGACCTTCGGTCAGGATTTATCAATGCGCATGAGGAGAAATAGCTGATAATGTTTACCGGTATTGTTACAGATGTGGGGCGCGTGGATGAAATCACCCAACTGGATCAAGGCAAGCGTTTCCGAATAAGCACCCGGTATGACACAGCGTCACTTGAAATCGGTGCCTCTGTTTCTCACAACGGCGTGTGTCTGACAGTGGTGGAAAAAAGTGATGGTTGGATAGAAGTGGAAGCCTGGGAAGAAGCGCTGCGTCTTACAACCCTTGGTTCACTGACAAAAGGAGACCCGGTTAATCTGGAACGATCGCTGCGGATTGGCGATGAACTGGGCGGTCATCTCGTTTCAGGGCATGTGGATGGAACCGCAAGCATCGAAAACGTTCAGGAAGAGGGAGAGGCGGTCAGATATTCCCTTAGGGCACCCGAGGAATTGGCCAGGTTTATAGCTCCCAAAGGCTCTGTCGCTCTGGATGGCACGTCGCTAACTGTAAACGGTGTGAAAGATAATGTGTTTGATGTCCTTTTGATCAAACACACGTTGGAAGTGACAACATGGGGTCAACGCAAAGCAGGTGACCGGGTCAATCTGGAAGTTGATCAAATGGCAAGATACGCGGCTCGCCTGGCAGGCTATCAAAACCATTAACGGGCGGGGTCGTGATAAGGGCTAAGTTTCGTCAAACATTAACCAAAATGGTGCCCTATAGGCGAATTCAACTTCGGGTGCAATTGGCAAAGGCAAAACGATAATGCTCAGATGCGCATTATTATCGATCATACTTCTGGTAGTTTCTGCCTGCGTTTCGGGTGACCATAACGAAGTGTTGCAGTCGGCAGTGATATCTCCGCAACTACAGGCAAATCCGTCGGTAGTGGGTCAAAAGCCTGATTTCGCAGATCGTTTTTCGTATGCGTTTGAACCGACCCAGGTTGTCGCTGGTGGCGGACCCGCAGTACGAAAAACCTATTTAATCAATGGATTGGCAAGCAGCGTAAAATCAATAGGATATGGATTTACCAATCTTTCGCGTAAAATTCCCGGTTCAACGTTGCACAATTATGCGTCTTTCATTGAAAGTTCCACGCTGATCCGCTCAAACGTTACCAGGGAACTGAAAACTGCTTACAAGAAAAACCCCAATATCGAAATCAACCTGATCGGAATCAGTTTTGGCGCCAATATTGTAACCCTGATTGCACAGGATCTCGACCGGGCTGATATCCCGGTTAATTATCTGGTGACCATGGAAGGCCCGGCAATGGTGTCTATTCGTGACAATGTTCGAATTGCAGATAATTTCAGTTGTACAAATCTGGATTGCTTCCGCACCAAGTCACGCCTTTCTTTCAATAATAAGGTAACCGAATTTAACACATTCAAAATCAAAAGTTCGCATATCCCGTTGGCCAATCATCCAGATGTTCATCGCAGAATACTGGATCAACTGGCGGCTTCCCGTCGGGCAAATTTCGTCCTTCGGTAACTTCTCCCTTGCCTTCTGCATCAAAGCGTATCATGTAGTCGCTGGTTTCTTGCAGCGCTGGACAGATAAAATGGCCTGTCGGCTGCTGACCGTTACAATGACAGGAGCGACGCATGACCAAAACCCCGCATCTCTTGGTGGTCGATGCACCCTATTATTCGGCTATTTCAGAAAGTCTAATGGCAGGGGTGACGGCTGAACTTGATGCCGTCGGTGCCACGCATGACTATATAACGGTGCCTGGAGTTCTGGAGATTCCTGCGGCGGTCGCGATTGCTATGGATTCCGCAACAGAATATGACGGTTATGTTGTAATTGGTTGTGTCATTCGTGGTGAAACGACACATTATGACATCGTGGCAAATGAATCAGCGCGGGCGTTGATGGAATTGGCCGTCAAACATCGCCTGGCATTGGGCAATGGTATCCAGACTGTAGAAAACGAGTCTCAGGCCTGGGCCCGAGCCAAGGTGAATGACAAGAACAAGGGCGGCGGCGCTGCAAAGGCAGCACTGGCGATGATCTCTTTGAAAAACAAGCTGGCTTGATCCATGACTGCAACGCAAAAAACCTCTGCCGCCAACAAGCGTGGAACCGCGAGGCTAGCCGCAGTGCAGGCGCTCTACCAGATGGACATGACCGGTTCACGCATTTCAGATATCGTGGAGGAATACGAGAATCTGAGAATTGGCAAGGAAGTGGATGGAGATGAGTATCTCGAAGCGGATCTTGGATGGTTCAGGGGAATAGTATCCGGTGTTGTCAGTGAGCAGGCGTCCCTGGACCCTTTGATCCACAAAACCCTGCCATCGGACTGGCCGCTTTCGCGCATTGACACACTGTTGCGCTCCGTACTGCGCTGTGGGGCCTTCGAATTGAAGAACAGAATGGATGTCCCGGCCAGAGTTGTGATCTCCGAATATCTCGAAATTGCAAAATCGTTTTTTGCAGAAGATGAACCAGGCCTTGTAAACGGCGTCCTGGACCGGATTGCCAAAGAGGTGCGAGAACAAGAATTCAAAGATGGCAAAGCCAGGTGAATTCGAAATTATAGAAAAGTATATGGCTCCGCTGTCCGGTGAGGGAAGTTTCGGACTGCAGGATGATGCTGCAATCCTGACCCCTTCCAAAGGGTGCTCGATTGTCATCACCCAGGATGCAATTGCGGAGGGTATCCATTTTCTTGCAGATGACCCGGCTGATAAAATTGCCCGCAAAGCCCTCAGGGTAAATCTGTCAGATCTCGCGGCAAAGGGGGCAAGCCCGAAAAGCTTTTCACTTGCTCTGGTATTGGGACAGCAATGGGACGAAGCATGGTTGTCTGAATTTGCCCGCGGATTGCGCGAAGATTGTAACCAGTTCGGCATAAGCCTGAGTGGTGGCGATACGTTTCGCACCGGAGCAGGTACCGTAATATCTGTGACTGTCCTGGGAGAAATCCGCAAAGGTGCTTACGTCTCAAGGCTCGGTGCCCGACCGGGGGACTTGCTCTATGTATCGGGAACCATTGGCGATGGCGCTCTGGGGCTTCTCGCCCGCCAGGGTTTGCTGCGAGCCCTGCCGCCTCAACACGAGCAAAATCTTATAGCCAGATATCAGATTCCTGAACCACGCATGGAACTCGCACCGTTGCTGAGAAAATATGCAACTGCTGCAATGGATGTTTCTGACGGTCTTGTGGGTGATCTTGAGAAGCTGGTACGTGCTTCTGAAGTATCAACAAAAATTCAACTGTCAGACATACCGTTCTCAGAAGCGGTTGCCGACTGCGCAGGGGTTGAATCAAATCATGCAAAAACCGCGATAACCGGCGGGGATGACTACGAAATTCTTTTTACAATCGAAGCGCAATTCCGGCAGCAATTTGAAGAAAGTGCAAAGTCGCTCCCGTTCCGCGTAACGGCAATCGGTGAAATTTCCCAGGGTGAGGGGATAACAGTGTTTGACTTTGCCGGCCGTGTCATGGAGTTTAGCTCGACTGGATACAATCATTCGGAATCTGATCAGTGAGCTTAGAAGCGTCCCCCCTGACCGATGAGCAAGAAAATGCCATCGCAAAGAAAAACGTTTGGCTGTATTTGCTGTGCCAGGCATTTGGCGGTTCGTCCGCACCCCTCAACATTGCACTTGGCGGTCTGGTTGGCAGTCACTTGCTGGGAGAAGACAAGTCCCTGGCAACCGCACCGGTCACCAGCTACAATATTGGCGTGGCGATCGGAGCCCTTGTAGCCAACGCGATCATGATACGAATCGGACGAAAACGGGGGTTTATGATCGGTACTGTGATCGGTCTGGCCGGGATGATCTTTTCCGGTCTGTCAATTGCAGCCGAGAGTTTCTGGCTGTTTTGTGCCGCACTCGGGGTAAACGGCATATCCGGAGGATTTGTTCAGCAATATCGTTTTGCAGCTGCTGATCGAGGGACTGCAGAATTCAAGCCGAAAGCAATCTCCATTATTATGGCGGGCGGAATCGCGGCAGCAATAATCGGGCCGCAACTCGTCATTTATGCCGGAGACCTTGCCGCACCGGTTCCATTTGCCGGTGCTTTTTATGCGGCAACCATCTTGTTTGTTTTGAGTTTTGCAGCACTCACCTTCCTTAATCCCTCCAATCTGGGAAACAAGGTTGTGGAACAGACAAACGATACCGGACGTCCGTTGTCGCAGATCATGATGCAGCCGCGTTTTGTCATTGCAACGCTTTGCGGAACTTCCAGTTATGCACTGATGTCTTTTGTCATGACCGGTGCACCTCTTGCCATGGTTCATCACGGACACTCCATGGATCATGCAACCCTCGGCATCCAATGGCATGTGATGGCGATGTTTGGGCCAAGCCTTTTCACGGGGCAGCTGATTTCTCGATTCGGAAAAGAGACAATTGTCCTTTCCGGGCTGCTTATTCTTGTAGCCTGCGGGGTTGTGGCCTTGTCCGGCCTTGAGCTTGCCCATTTCTGGGGCTCGCTGGTACTGCTTGGAATCGGGTGGAATTTTGGCTTTATAGGCGCAACCGCAATGATTACGGACACCTATCGGCCCGAAGAGAAAAACAAGGCGCAGGGAGCCAACGATTTCATCCTGTTTGGTTCGGTTGCGCTAGCGTCATTTTTGTCAGGCCACACACTCAATCTGTGGGGTTGGGATTTCCTGAATTGGGTTATTTTCCCGGTTGTTGCTGTCTGCATCATCGGCCTTGTGTGGTTGAAAGCGAGAACACCGGCAACTGCTCAATGAAACGGGTTATGATCATCGGTAATGCCGGTTCCGGAAAATCGACTCTGGCTGGCAAGCTGGGAGCATTGACCGGATTGCCGGTGGTTTATGGTGACAGGATACAATGGAAAGAGAACTGGGTTCTTCGCCCGACTGGTGAGCGCGACGCAATGTTTCTTGAGGCTGCTGCACAACCGGCATGGATAATAGACGGAAACAATTCCAATACTATGGAATACCGCTTTGCCAGAGCAGATACGCTGATATTTCTGGATGTTCCTCGGTATCTTTGTGTGTCTCGAGCATTTATGCGCAGCATCAGATATTACGGTCGCAATCGTCCTGACATGCCCGCAGGATGCAATGAACGGCTGGACTGGGAGTTCCTCAAATGGATTTGGAGCTACAACAACAGGGGGCAGATCGAGAGCCCTGAAATACGCAAATTCACATTCATGCGGAAAAAATACCATCGTCCTGCGCACCACTTCTCAGGTGGACGGTTTTCTCCAGGGTGTTTCGAAACGGATCAGATGACCAATTAGTCGCATATTGCGGCATTTTCGGTGCGTTTTTATAACAAAATCTTGACCTTTGAGACTTTGTGGCTAGTGTGCGCGGCGGTTGGGCCGGTTTTTTGATAATCCGGCTATTTGTTAGGTTCTTGGCGTGATCATCGGCGGAATTAGTCGCCGGTTACGCGCCGCAATCATAAAAAGGGAAACAGGAAAATGGATCCTCTTATTCTGGCTATTCTCGCCGGGCTATTGTCCATCGCATATGGCGGTTGGGCTACAAAGTCCGTGTTGAATGCTGATGCCGGCAATGAGCGCATGCGCGAAATTGCAGGCTTTGTGCAAGAAGGTGCGCAAGCTTACCTTTCTCGCCAGTACATGACCATCGCGATCGTTGGCGTGGTGGTTTTCTTTATCGTCGGTGTCCTGCTGGGATGGCTGGTTGCTGTTGGTTTTGCCATCGGTGCTGTGCTCTCCGGTGTTGCCGGTTTTATTGGCATGCTTGTGTCAGTCCGCGCTAACGTGCGCACTGCCCAGGCTTCCAGCCAGAGCCTTGGCGCCGGCCTCGATATCGCTTTTAAATCAGGCGCCATCACGGGCTTGCTGGTTGCCGGTCTGGCTCTGCTGGGTGTTGCCGTCTACTACTGGTATCTGCTGAGTGTAGCTGGTTTTTCAAACACTGACCGCGTTGTCATTGATTCCCTGGTTGCTCTGGGCTTTGGCGCTTCACTGATTTCTATCTTTGCTCGTCTGGGCGGTGGTATCTTTACCAAAGGTGCAGATGTTGGTGGCGATCTGGTTGGTAAAGTTGAGGCAGGCATCCCTGAAGATGATCCGCGCAATCCCGCCACAATCGCAGACAATGTTGGCGATAACGTCGGTGACTGTGCTGGCATGGCTGCCGATCTGTTCGAAACCTATGCTGTGACGGTTGTTGCAACCATGGTTCTTGCCTCCATCTTCTTTGTCGGTGAGCAGGCTTCTACCCTGATGCTGTTCCCGCTGCTGATTGGTGCAAGCTGTGTGGTTACATCCATTATCGGAACTTTCTTCGTGAAACTTGGCGCCAGCAATTCGATCATGGGAGCGCTCTACAAAGGCTTCATCGTTACTGCAGTTCTTTCCGCTGTAGCGCTTGTCGCCATCGTATACGGATGGCTTGGAACAGAAGAGCAATACACGGCTGGTGGAAGCACCTTTACCGGAGTGGAGTTGATGTGGTGTGGCCTGATAGGTCTTATCATTACCGGCCTCATCATCTGGGTTACCGAATATTATACAGGTGTGGATTACCGTCCTGTACGTTCAATTTCCCAGGCCTCGGTTACCGGTCACGGCACAAACGTTATTCAGGGTCTTGCGATTTCGCTAGAAGCGACTGCAATCCCAGCAATTATCATTATTGCCGGTATTATCGTAACCTATACCCTGGCAGGCCTGTTCGGCATTGCAATTGCTGTGTCGTCCATGCTGGCGCTGGCTGGTTTTGTTGTTGCACTTGATGCCTTCGGTCCGGTAACGGACAATGCGGGCGGTATCGCGGAAATGGCGGAACTGCCAGCCGAAGTCCGGTCAACAACAGACGCGTTGGACGCAGTTGGTAACACAACCAAGGCGGTCACCAAGGGTTATGCGATCGGTTCTGCCGGTCTCGGTGCACTTGTGCTGTTTGCAGCCTATACGGAAGATCTGAAATTCTTCGCTGCCAATGCAGAGGCCGGTTCCTTCTTTGAAGGTGTGACGGTGGACTTCTCATTGTCTAATCCATACGTGGTTGTTGGACTGCTGTTCGGTGGCCTGCTTCCTTATCTGTTTGGCGGGATTTCAATGACAGCGGTCGGCCGAGCCGGCGGTGCGGTTGTTGAAGAAGTACGCCGCCAGTTCAAAGCGGATGAAGGCATTATGAAGGGCACATCCAAGCCAGACTATGGCCGTGCCGTTGACATGCTGACCAAAGCAGCAATCAAGGAAATGATTGTTCCTTCTCTGTTGCCGGTTCTGTCACCAATCTTCTGCTTCTATGCAATCTACTTTATCACTGGTGATAAGGCACAGGGCTTTTCTGCTCTGGGTGCGATGTTGCTCGGTGTGATTGTGACTGGCTTCTTTGTTGCGGTTTCCATGACTGCCGGTGGTGGTGCATGGGACAATGCCAAGAAGTCGTTTGAGGATGGCTTTGTCGACAAAGATGGCGTTAAGCACGAAAAAGGTGGAGAGGCTCACAAGGCTTCTGTTACTGGCGACACCGTTGGTGATCCATACAAGGATACTGCCGGTCCAGCCGTTAACCCGATGATCAAAATCACTAACATCGTGGCACTGCTGCTTTTGGCTGTGTTGGCGCACTAGTAGTTTAACTTGTTAAACTAGAAAACCCCGCAGTTCGCTGCGGGGTTTTTTGTTTGGAATTGATCGCACAAACCGGCCGTATAGCCAACCGAACCTGTCAGGCGGAAATATCGCTTTTTTGAAACAATCAGAGACTGAGCTGGCGAATTTCGCAGCAGACGCGTTGCTTACAATCCGGGTAGGCCGCAGCATTTGCTTTGACCCAGTGCTGACGATGGGGTTGCCCTTCCGGTGAGAACTTGTCTCAGGAAGGTAAAGTCTTCACCACCTGTAGATGTCGTCCGTGAAATGAAATCGAAAACCCGGCCATCCTGAATTCCGTAGTTGGCTATTCGGCTGACAGTCTTTTCTTCATCGAAATAAATAGAGAGTACTTTTTGGTCGACCAGTTTCATCTTCTGAAAATCGTAGGTCTTGGCTCTCTTCTGGGAAATGTAATAGTAGACCTCATTGCCAAACTGACCGGTTGTGGAGGGCGAACCCAATGCGAGCAGGACTTGCTCCTGGCTGGAGCCGACCGGAACCAGATCAAGCTGATCCTGACTGATCACCGGACCGTTGTTAAACACGCGTTGTTCTACACAACCGGTAATCAACGGCAAAACAACAGCGGACGCCAACAAAATTCTAGTGTTAGGTTTCATTGTCATTTTCCCTTTGCATGTTATTCCTGATGGAAAATCAATCAGGAGTGATTATATCAAGCGCCTATGCATTTCAACAGATTGCGCAAATCCGGCACTTTGCGTATGTAGCTCACAACTTACTCTCAAAAGTAAAACTTCATGTTAAAGTTTTTTTCCAGATCCGGCAAACCCAGCAATGTTCCAGACCAGATTTATGGCACGGTTGTGGCACGCGCCCATGATCCGTTGTTTTTTACTGAATTTGAGCTTCCTGACACGGTTATGGGCCGTTTTGAGGTGCTCGCAATGCACGTTTATATGTTTTCGCGCCGAATGAAACGGGAAGGTGGAAGCGTTGCTATCAGCCTGAGCCAGGAAGTATTTGATCTATTTGTTGCCGATGTGGAACGTGCTTTGCGGGAACTGGGCATTGGAGATACCAGCGTACCGAAGCGCAAAAAGAGCATGGTTCGCAGTTTCTATGGACAAATAGAGGATTTTGACAGCCCGCTGGACGACAAAGATACGGAATTGCTGGTTGAACGCATTAATCAGCGTTTTCATGAAGGCCAAAACCAGAGTGGCAGTCAACTGCTAGCAGATTACGTTTGCAAACTTGATCTGGAATTGTCCGCGATCGACATGAAAATCATAAAGGCCGGGAAACTGGATTGGCGCCCAATGTCATCTCAGGAATCAGAATAGTTATGTCAATTCCAACCTTGAATATTGATGTTGCCGTGCTGCCAAAGTCCGGAAAATGCCTGACATTAAGCGCTGACAGGGCTGGATTACTGTTTTTGCGCGAAAATACCGAAGCAGAAGAAGTGGTAAATTTTGAGGCGGAGCTTGTTTTCAAACCCTGGAAAATGAATGGTGCATGGTTGAAAGGCACCATCCGTACCGAGCTAGTCCAGATTTGCGTCAATACGTTGGAACCCATTGATGTGTTGGTGGAATTTGAGGTTTCCCGGAGTTTCCTGCCCGCTTCAGATCCCCTGTTTGGCAATCAGTCAATTGTTGACGGCGAGTTGGTAATCGATCCCGAAGCAGATGAATTGCCCGATTATCTTGAGGGCACATCAATTAATGTCTGGGACGTCGTCCTGGAAGAGCTGAATCTGCAGATTGATCCGTTCCCGCGACTTGCAGATTCCGAATTGGATGAAAAAATGCAGGAAGTGTCGGAACCGGACACACACAAACCTTTTTGAAACCTCAAAACGTTGATAACTGAAAAAAAACCGGGAATTAACGCGGAAACCTGTATACGGTGCGCTTGGACTTGTACAAGTGAGTCCTAACCGAACGCGGTAATCCAAATTGGAAATTATGACGCAGAATTTGACGATATCACTTGATGCCATGGGCGGTGACAACGGTCCGGAAACCGTACTTGGTGGCGCAGATATTGTGTTGGAACGCAAACCCCACGTGAGATTTGAGATATTTGGCGAGGAAGACGTCGTTGTACCGGTGCTGGATCGTTTTCCCCGTTTGAAAGCCGCTAGCACATTTCATCATTGTGACGTGTCAATTGCTATGGATGACAAACCAAGCAAGGCATTACGGCGCGGACGCTACAAATCCGGCATGTGGCGGGCGATAGAAGCCGTCAAGACTTCCGATGCGGCGGTTTGCATATCTGCCGGAAATACCGGTGCATTGATGGCAATGGCGAAGTTCTGCCTGCGCACTCAGCCGGGCATCACACGTCCCGCGATGGCAGCGATCTGGCCAACCCTGGTTGGTGAAAGCGTGGTTCTGGATGTTGGCGCAAACGTTGGAGCTGATGCAGATCAGTTGGTAGAGTTTGCCGTTATGGGAAGTGCCATGGCACGTGCCCTGTTTGATTTGGACAGTCCCAATGTTGGCCTTCTCAATATTGGCGTAGAAGAAGTCAAGGGTGTTGAGGCGGTGCGTGAAGCCGGAACGCTTCTGCGTGAGGCGGGTTTGAAGACTATGAGCTATCATGGCTTTGTTGAAGGCACGGATCTTGGGCAGGGCACGGTTGATGTTGTGGTGACCGAGGGGTTTTCTGGAAATATTGCCCTGAAGGCAGCGGAAGGAACTGCAAAGCAATTGGCGGAATATCTGCGTGCGGCAATGAGCAGGACTTTGATGGCCAAAATCGGGTATGTGTTCGCCAGGGGTGCATTTGATCAGCTGCGTGAAAAAATGGACCCCAGAAAGGCCAATGGTGCTGTTATGTTGGGCTTGAATGGAATTGTAATAAAAAGTCATGGTGCCACGGATGCCGAAGGGTTTGCATCTGCGATCGATTTGGGACATGACATGGCAGTCAACGGCTTGTTAAACAAAATTGAAACTGATTTGGAAGAATTCGCGGAAATCCGTATTCAACTCGAGAAGATCGCGGAATAAATTGCCGATGGTGCTGGGAAAAAAGAATGAAAAGATCCGTTATAATCGGCTGTGGCTCTTATGTGCCAGAACGTGCGATGAAGAATGCCGAGTTTGAAGAGATACTCGACACATCGGATGAATGGATAGTTCAACGTACTGGCATCAAACAACGTCATATAGCCGCCGAGGGCGAGACAACAGCGGATCTGGCAGAAAATGCATCACGGGCTGCACTTTCTTCAGCAGGGATCAGTCCGGATCAACTCGATCTGATCATTCTGGCAACATCAACGCCAAACAACACATTTCCCGCAACAGCGGTCGAAGTACAGCATCGGCTGGGAATGAAACACGGTGCGGCTTTTGACACGCAAGCGGTGTGCTCAGGCTTTGTCTTCGCGTTGACGACTGCCGACCAATACATTCGGTCGGGACAGGCGAACCGGATTTTGGTGATTGGTGCTGAAACGTTTTCCAGAATTCTTGATTGGGAAGATCGTACTACCTGCGTCCTGTTTGGTGATGGAGCAGGGGCCGTGGTTCTTGAGGCCGCGGAGGGGCAGGGTACGTCCGATGATCGGGGCATACTCACGTGTCATCTCAGATCTGACGGCGCCCACAAGGAGAAGCTTTTCGTTGACGGCGGACCATCCTCGACCAAAACCGTCGGCGTTTTGAAGATGGAGGGCAAGGATGTGTTCCGGCATGCCGTAGGCATGATTACAGATGTCATAGAAGATGCATACAAAGCCACCGGACTCAATTCTGATGATCTCGACTGGTTCATCCCGCACCAGGCGAACAAGCGGATAATTGACGCTTCTGCCAAGAAGCTTAACATCGCTCCCGAAAAGGTTGTAATTACCGTGGACCTTCACGGCAATACATCAGCTGCATCCATCCCACTTGCATTGGATCATGCAAAGAAACAGCAACTGATAAAACCCGGCAATCTGGTTCTACTTGAAGCAATGGGCGGTGGATTTACCTGGGGTTCGGTGTTGTTACGCTGGTAATAATTCTCTGCAGTTATACAAACGACAACCAAATCTATTTCAACCTCTTGTTGTATCAGCGATTTTGACCTACACTAGCGGCGTCACACTAGTAAATGCGTTATGTGGGAACCTTAATTTTCTCAGTTTTAAAAAATATAAAATGGTGGTGATCAAATGAGTTCCAAAACAGTAACTAGAACAGATCTCAGCGAGGCAGTTTATCAGAAACTTGGACTTTCCCGAGTGGAATCCGCAGAACTTGTAGAAATGCTTCTGGATACAATAAGTGACCGAATTGTTGAGGGTGAATCCGTGAAATTGTCCTCTTTCGGTTCATTTCTTGTGCGTAGCAAGAGTGAACGCATAGGCAGGAATCCCAAAACAGGTGAAGAGGTGCCAATTACACCGCGCCGTGTCATGGTGTTCAAACCCTCAAATATACTGAAAAAAGCGGTATTAGACGGGCATAAACAAAAAACCTGACCGGATATCCTCATCGTCTCGTGGTCTTTTTCTTCTCTCCAAGCTAGAGTTGTACAACCGTTGTGAGTCGTAACAGGAGGTTGTAATGGACAAGAGTCCGGACGCCTTTCGAACCATTAGTGAAGTTGCAGAGGATCTCGATCTTCCCCAGCACGTATTGCGGTTTTGGGAGACCAGATTCAAACAGATCAAACCAATGAAAAGAGGCGGCGGCAGGCGCTATTATCGTCCTGACGATGTCGATTTACTCCGGGGAATTAAAGGCCTCCTCTACGATGAGGGTTACACCATTCGGGGTGTACAGCGGCTGCTTAAAGAACACGGTAACCGGGTCGCGGTGGATTTCGGCGTTAACGGCACACTCAATCTTTTGGAACCGCTACAGGCAGGAGATCTGGAAGGGCAGGGCATCCTTGCGCCCGTGAAGGCGGCAGTGGACGTTTCTGAATTCGAGCAGGCTGCGAGCAGCAAAAAGAAGAGCAGCCTGTTGGGACGCATAGCGTCGAAGTCCGGATTGTCCAGCCATTCGCTGGACGAACTTGAACTGGATGGCGATGACATCGAAATACTGAAAAACACATTACAGGAACTGCTCGAATGCAAACGATTGCTTGATCAGACCCGACAGACCTGAGTTCTGGATGTATCTTCCGTATTTTCCAATGGCCATGTGATTGGAACAACCCGCCTGAAAAATCCAGGGTAAACAATAATCGTGCAGTACTTGTTTTGGCAGGTATTTCTAACTGCAAACCCTTTTGACCATGAGATCGGAATTTTAAATGAAATTTGAATTTCATCATATTAATTACGTGGCTGATGATGTGGACCGAATGCATGATTTCTACACAAATGTGCTGGGCCTAGACGACATACCCATCGAGAACTTCCCGCGCACGCAAGCAGATGAAGATACAGGCTTTAGCGGAAAAATACGGTTCGCCACCGAAGGCAGCATGCAGATGCATCTTGCCGAGCGTGCCTTTGATGTAGCATTCAGAAACGGCCAGGTGATAAACCCGGTCGAGCGGGGACATATTGCATTCCGGACTGATAATCTCTCCGAGTTCCTCAAGCTGTTGGATGATAATGGTATTCCCTATTCTGACTACGGAACCGCATTCGCCAAGGAATGGCACCAGGTTTTCTTCCAGGATCCGGAAGGCAATGTGATAGAGGTGCACCAGCAGGTTACTGGCGATTCGGAATAACTAAAAAGCGGAGCAGGGCCCCGTAAACTCAGGTTTTATATACTGTAGGGAAATTGATAATTTTGACTGGCGGTGCTTGGTAATCCCAAATTTTGTCCCGTCCCGATCATCCTGCGATTGTCGCGGATTTTGTTCCTGCCCATACCAATTCGATGTTGTTTTTAAGGCTGTTTCATGTAATGAAGGCGTCTCGAAATTCCATGAATGTATGGCAGAAAATGCCTGTTTTCTGGGGTTTCCAACCCGGTCGGAGCGTGGCGCAGCCTGGTAGCGCACATGCATGGGGTGCATGGGGTCGGAGGTTCGAATCCTCTCGCTCCGACCAGATTTTTAATCCAGGGAAATCAAGCGGTTGTCGTATATTTGGCTTGGTCAGCCATGGTGCGGTTACGTTTCTTTTCGAGCAGGATGCAACCCCACAACACCCCGAGCAGAAGATAGACGTGGCGCCAGTGATCAATATCAATCACCCAACCCACCAGCAGGTGTCCGACAAGAACAACATAGGAAATCTGAAAATAAACCTGCCATGGGCGGTTCTGGAAAAGCATGCTGAAGCCCGTAATCAGAGGCCACAGGACAAGAGCAAGCCACGACACGAAGCCCAGCCATCCATAACTCAGCAGGGCACGCAAATAGACATTGTGTTCATCCTCACCGTACAGAAAACCGAATTCAAGGTTTCCGATACCAAACGGTTTGCTTAGCGCCAGATCAAATCCGATTGCATGTCGGGCAAACCTGCCCAGTCGTTCTCCATCATAGTTCTGAACAACCTTGGCCCGTTCAGAGAACAGATCGGCAATCGCTTCGACTTGAAGGGCTGCAAACAAAGCGACAATCAAGGCTGCGATCCCGGCTACGCCCATAAGAATGAATTTGGCGCGAACCGGCGCGGTTCTTGCACTGATCAGCAGCAGGAAATAAAACATGCTTCCGGTAACAACCGTGAGGCCCCAGCCTGCGCGCGAGAATGCCAGAAAAACACCCAACAGAATTACCATCAGGAACCCGGCCCTTACTGGCAGCAACGTCACCGAGCGGTTCATCACGCCATACATCAGGTAGAGAATTGGCGGTACCAGAAAAGGCGCAAATACATTCGGGTCGGCAAAGGCACCCTGGGCCCGGCCGTAGCGGGTGAACAATTCGAAACCGGGTAGATCAAAGTAACCGAGTATTCCCAGCACTGAAGTAGCCGCAGCAGCGACCACATAAACCCGGAAGATCATTCGTAAACGGCCCATATCCTGGGCGATAATAAGGGCATAGAAAACTGCCGTCAGCCCCAGAAACAGGGTAACGGCATTGTAAATCAGTCCCCGTTGAAAATCATCAATCATAAACGAAGAGATGATGCCGCCGATTGAAAAAGTGACGCTCGCAATCAGTAGCGGGAAAATGGCAATGGGTAGCCGCAAGCCGGTCATAAAAAATACGACCAGAAGTCCAGCCAGTATAAGCTCGTAAGGGACGGGCTCGAAAATAACAAAACCGCCGGAAAATACCGCCAACGCAATCAACGCATTGGCCAAACGCTTCACATTCAGCGAAGCGGCAGGAGCGGGTAGGGTACTGCGTTGTTGAGCGCGGTTGCTGTTCCCATGACATCGCCTTAGTAGGCATTCTCTGTGTTCAGAAGCTTCAATGGGGTGATTGCCAGTATGTACATGTCAAACAGCAGCGACCAGTTTTCGATGTAGTATAGATCGTGTTCAACTCGCCCCCGGAGTTTATCTTCATTGTCAATCTCACCACGCCATCCGTTGATCTGTGCCCAGCCCGTAACACCTGGTTTTACCCGATGCCGCGCGATGTAGCTGTCAACCACCTCTGTCCATAGCTTGTTGCCGGTTTGGGCATTTGCAACATGAGGCCGTGGACCGACGAGAGACAAGTCTCCCTTCAGTACATTGAACAGTTGCGGTAACTCATCAATGGAAGTCTTGCGAATAATCCGGCCAATCGGAGTGACGCGGCTGTCATTCTTGGTGACAGCATTCAGTCCACTCAAGTCACCCTGATCCGTGTAGAGCGAGCGAAACTTGAAAATTTCGATTTCTTCGTTATTGAAGCCTTCACGCTTCTGCTTGAAAATAATCGGTCCTCTGCTTGTCAGTTTGACGGCAATTGCGGTTGCCAGCATCAGCGGAGAAAGCAGCAGTATTGCAACTGACGCGACACACACATCGAAGATCCGCTTTGTAACCGAATCCCAATCAGCAATCGGTCGATCATAAACATCCAGCATCGGAACCGACCCTTCATAGCTGTAGGAACGCGGACGAAAGAGCATTTTGTTGGCGTGGGCGGAAAGACGAATATCTACCGGCAAAACCCAAAGCCGTTTCAGCAATTGCAAAATACGCTTCTCGGCACTGACAGGAATAGCCACGATCAACATGGTTATGCGTGCTTTTCGGGCAAACTCAACCAGTTCGGCCACATTGCCCAGTTTCGGATATCCGGCAACCAGTTCCGGCGAGCGATCATCGGTGCGATCATCGAATATTCCGCAAATTCGGATATCTGAGGAAGCGCTGGCTTCTATCGAATAAATCAATTCTGCGGCCGGTTGACCACGGCCCACAATCACTGCGCGCCGCTCCAGCCTGCCGGCTTCCATCAGCCGGTTGACGATATTTCCAATGATGAAGCGGGAGAACATGAGAAAAATCGCACTTACGCTGAACCATCGCGCCAATCCGTTAATCGGGATTTCATCGATACCGTTGATCACGAAGACAAACAGCAGCATGACAACCAGCGCCATGGTCAGTGCAGTAATGGCTTTGGAAAACGGATAGGTGAACCCGCGCAGGGAAGTGATCAGGTAACCATCTATTCCCTGTAGAAACGCAACAATGAACAAGGCGCCCGCAAGGGCACCTGCAGCCTGCATGCTAAGCAGAGTTGCGTCGGGCAATTGCTGAAGTACCAGAATTGAAATGCCCAGGGTAGCCAATGCCAGAAAATCGAAAAGGCGTACGAAACCACTCACGATGAAGGGCGAAACTGATTTGCTTGAGAATTGCTCTGCAACCTGCTCGGCCAACTCGTTGAGTTCGACAGCGCGTTTGTCCGAAATTTTCTCTTTGGCGATGGCTTCTTTGATCGCTTCCCGTGAAAACCGATTGCCGATATTTTTGTAATTTGCGTTCATCTGACAAATTCCCCGAAAGTCCAGGGAATTTTGTAGTCGAAAATTACTAAAATATGCTGGCGAAGTGGATTACCCTGCGTAAAGCTTGTGACTATGCCTAATAATCAGTTAAATTCGGCGCTTTTTGGGGGTTTTGCACCACGTTAGAGGCCGTAAACCTTTTCAACGGTGTCTGCCATAACCTGAAGGGAAAAACGTGCTTTCAGATCTTCTGCAAACTGTATTGCGGCAGCCTGACGTTTTTGATCCGTCAAGATCTGCTGCATCGCATCAGAAAGTTCCTGGGCATCGCCGGGCGTTACCAGTTTTGCGGAGCGTTCCAGAAAGATCTCCGGGATACCACCCACATTCGTGGCAACAATTGGCATATGCCCGGCAATTGCCTCCAATACCAGATATGGCATTGATTCAGCACGTGAGGGAACGACGACAACTTTGGCTTTTGCAAATGCCTGTCTGGCGGGCATGGCCGGATGGATTTCGACGGCATCCTGCAGCGCAAGGCGGGAAATCTGAGCAACATAGTTATCCTTGTCAGGGCCGTCTCCGACAAACACAGCTTTCAGGTCACTTTGGGATTTTTGGCGTGCCAAATGCAATGCTTCAAGAAAAACGTCCGGCCCCTTCAAGTCGCGCATCATGCCGATATAAAGAAAGTCGGCAGCGTCTTTTTGAACATCCACCGGTTCGAACTCATTGTCTGCCAAACCATTATAGACAATGGCTTCGTCACAAACCGGTTTGCCGACCTTTTCATGATAGGCGTTGCGCTCATAATCGCTGACAAAAATAAGGCTGTCGGTAAAACGTTCCAGGAACCGTTCAGCTGCGAAGAATACCCTTCCTTTGAGTGAACCGGCACCGTAATGCATGGCACCTCCGTGTGGACAGTAATAGGTTTTTACCTGATGGGCATTTGTTGAACTGAAACTGCCGGCCATGCGCCCATGAAATCCACCTTTGGCGCCATGTGTATGCACAATATCGGGTTGGACTGAAGAAAGTATGCGCCAGGTCTTTACGATTGTCACAAGGTCCATGGGAGAAATAGAGCGCGCCATGTATACCCTGTGAAGGCCAAGTTTAAGCATCGGCATGATCTGTTCGAACAGGCTATCTTCATACTCTCCGCCCGTATTTGAATCGCAAATGATACCTACTTCGTGACCTTTGGCATTTTGTTCTGCGAGCAAATCCCGCACATGCCGAAATATGCCGCCAACCGGAGAACGAAAGACATGTATGATTTTCACGATCAGTGATCCCTGTTCAGAACAAGCGTTCACGTTGCGGGTAACATCGGCATCCAACTGCTCAGCGCGAGCACTGTAACCGCCCGCAATCGCTATTGCATTCTGGATGGTCATGCCGGGGACATAGGTGTACTGGCCCGAAGTACCGACTTCACCCATAATGAAAAACGGCCTGTAGGTTGCCACCTCAACCGATACATCGGGGCTGCGAAGGTAGCCGTTTCGAAGGCCTGCGGCGATTGAGTGTTCGAGCTGTTTTGTCGTTTTGCCGCGCGCTGCAACAGCTCCCACGAGCGGAAACGCAACATAACCCGCCTTATCGACCATATAGGTGTTGGTAAGATCCTCCTGATCGAAAACGGTAATGCGCAGTGAATCCCCCGCATCCAGAGCGTAGGGCTCCTGAAGAACCCGGTGAAATGCCGGATTAAGCGGCTTGTAGCTGGCGCACGCAGACAAGACCGCAGCGAACAGCAGACAAACAATTCCTTTGATCAAGTTGGTACGCATACTCAAATACCTGTTGTTTCCGGTGTCGTTTCGACACAGGTGAAGTTGCCTGATTAAGAACTTGTTATGGTTAATATCTTGTAAAGCGGCATGCCTGCGGCTGGGATTTTTATTGTTTTCTGTCGCGTGAGCAAATTTTCCTTAACGCATTGGTTACCAAGTTCATTCATATTTCCTTGACTAAAGGCGCGTTGCCACGGGTTCGCTGCTACGAACAATGACGAAGGCCGATCCGCAAAGTATTGAATTGAGTTGGGAGTAATTGGATGTCGGGATCTGAAGTTCTGACCCAGGATGACGACATAGATGTCGCGGGTGCATTCAGGGCATTGGGAAAGCGATGGTGGCTGGTCACAATGATAACCCTGGCTGCCGGCGTTGGGTTATTCTCCTTCCTGTCTTCTCTCGATGCAAAATATCAGTCCGATGCGCGCATCCTGATCAAGGATGGTAATAATGCCTTCACGAGGGCGACATCCGACAACAACCCGCAAAACAACCTCAGCCAGCTTGATCAGGAAGCGGTACGAAGTGAGGTGGAAATTGCCGGCTCTGACAAACTTGCATTGCAGGTAATTGATGAACTTGAACTGACAAAAAACTTGGAATTCAACGAAGACGCTGACGGCGGTGGCTTATTTGACATGTTGCTCGCCATTCTTGAGCCGCCAACTGATGTGGCCGGAGATGCCCGCAATGTTGTGCTTGATGAATTCAGGGATCGGTTGAAGGTTTATGCCGTTGAGCAGTCACGGGTAATTGTCGTGGAATTTTGGGCGCACGATCCGGTGATCGCGCAGCAGGTTGTTGAATCACTGTCCACCAATTACATCAAATTCAAGAAAAGTGTTCGGGAAAACAGCCAGGAATCCGCCACCAATTGGCTTGATCCGAAAATCAAAGAACTGGAGATAGTGGTTAGTCGCAAGGAAGCAGCGGTTGCAGACTATAGGGCAAATGAGGATCTGTTACGTTCAAATGACAATGATTCACTGCTTGCAACCCAACAGCTTTCACAGATTTCCACCGAGTTGTCCCGACTGAAGGCGCAGCGATCCTCCGCCCAGGCAAAGGTGGCCGCAGTCCAAACTGCATTGCAGAACGGTACCTCACTGGAAGTAATTCCTGATGTTGTCGATTCCAATCTGGTTCAGCGTTTACGGGAGCGGGAAGTTGGATTACAGGCAGAGATTTCCGATTTGTCGGTCACCCTCCTGCCAAATCATCCGCGAATGAAATCGCTCAATTCGCAGCTTGCAAACCTGAGGCAGCAAATCCGTACAGCTGCTCAAAACATTGTCAAAAGTCTGCGTGGAGATGTTGCATCCATTCAGGCAGCAGAGGCGGATCTTGCCAAGGAAATCGTTCGCCTGAAGGCAGAAGCGGCCAGAGTTGATGAAAAGCTGGTTGAACTGCGTGCCCGGGAACGCGAAGCCGAGACTGCAAGAGATCTGCTCGCGGAATATAAAAGCCGTTCGCTCGAGGCCAAAAGCCGGGCTGGTCTGGCACAGACAGACGCGGAGATTATCTCACCTGCATCCCTGGCTTCAGAACCATACTTCCCCAAAGTGGGGCCGTTCACAATTGCCGGAACAATTGCGGCCCTGTTGCTGACCTGCCTGTCGATTATCGCCGCAAACCTGTTAACGGTGGTGAACAGCGCACCGGGAAAAGCTCATGCTGCGCGTCGTGAAGAGCCGGAAATGATGAATACACATCCAGGCGAATCGGCAATGGAAACCGAGAAAACCAAAGACATACAAAATGGAGAGCTCTTCCCCGAAATGCCAGCCAGTCAACAGCAACCTCAGGGATTACAAAATAATGAAGAGGCAATAGCGGTTCGATATGTTGCAACTGCACTTGCCGATATGAAGAGCGCCAGACTGGCGGTTATTTCGCCTGCGGGGGATATCGGCTCAAAAACCACGCTTCTTCTTGCCCGGCATATGGCGGAGAAGAACCGCTCCACAATCGTAATCGAATTGTCAGAAGACGGTGCCATTGCCAGGGATATGCTGGGAAGTGAAGGGTATCCAGGGTTCTTTAACCTGATTTCCGGTGCAGTTACCGCCGAACGCGCTATTTTCAAAGACAGGCATTCAAATGCTCATGTGGTGCCGGCTGGTGTGCTGTTTCCCGGACAGCTAATGCCTGAAGCCGAGGTGATTTCAGATATGGTTGACGCAATTGCCAAATCATACGAGTTCTGCATCCTGGATTGTGGAGCTGCCGAAATTGACGAAGTGAACGTCGTTTCAGATGACGATACAGTGGCCATCGTGAGTTGCATTGGTGTTGATGCGAACGGCTGCAAGGAACTGGAAAAAGCGCTGAAGGAAGATGGATTTGGTGAAGTCCTGCAGGTCTTGCCAGATCATCAGGACGAGCCGCGACAACACTTGTCGGCGGCCTGAGCCAAACGACACAGCTTAAATCCGGCTGAGTAACTTTCTGATTTTCTTGAACTGGTCCCAGACAAATACGTTGCCTTTTAGGCTATCTTTTAACCAGGTAACCAGTTGAATATATTTGCAGAAAGGGATCGCGCGTTTGGATAGCGGATAAACGGTTTCCATCAGTTCATGGGAGTTTTTGCACCATGAAATTTTGTAGCGTTCATAGCCAATTCCGAGGTCGAATTTGACAAACCCGTCCTGGATCAATCGCTCCAGCATCAGATACAGCACCATTTCACCTGGGCTGTGTTGCGAAAATTCGTCATAAGCAACAGCGTTGATGCAGGATTGGCAATAGCTTCCCAGTATTCCCTCGCCATACAAGGCCCGCATTTCGCCGCCGACCTTCAGAACATAAAGCCTGAGCAACTGGTTGCCGTCCTGTGGTGGTTCGACGGCAAGTGCACGTAGAAATTCGCGTGTCTTTTCGTCAGCAAAAATATCTTTGATACCAAGTTCTTTAAAGCGATCAGCCTTGTGGTGAAAAAATGCGTCCATCGTGGCCCGAATTTCCGCTTCGTCGGTTGGGACAACAAGTTCATAGCCGCCAAGTTTTTCAGCAGCCCGCTGTTGGTGCCGAAACAGCTTGCGCTTTCTTTTGCCGTTACCCATGTCCAGGATCGAATCAAGGCCCTGACGCAAGTCGAGCTCATAAAACGGATTGGGCCCGGGAATGTGAGGTAATTCATATGTGGACGCCCCGGATTGGCAAGACATTTTTTGATGTTTTGATCGGTTGCTTTCATATGTCCGGCCTGTTGATGCGATATTTGATAGATCGCTGGCCCTGATGGAAATCCGCAAACGAGGTTCCTGATCAAGATGACGCGCTCATGGGGCGCATTGAATCACACGGTGTAACCTCGTTTTTGGCTGATCATGTCACATCACTTTCTGCCATTACCAATTTCTGTGCCTTGCCTTCAAGCGGCGCTGATTCGCAAGGGGTTATAGCGCTGTCCTCTGGTCATAAGAACCCAGGCGATGCGAGCGGTCTTGTTGGCCAATGCGACAGAGACCAGTCTCACAGGTTTCTTTTCCAGCAGACCATTGATCCAGACCGCGGTCGGGCTCTTCTTGTTTCGATTGTGGCGAATAACAGCTGTCGCACCAATGACAAGCAGGCGGCGAATATACCGGTCTCCCTGCTTTGATATGCCAGCGAGCCTTACTTTGTCACCGCTTGAATGCTGTTTGGGGACCAGGCCAAGCCATGCGGCGAACTGCCGTCCGCTTTTGAATTGTCCCGGATCGCTGACGGTTGCCATCAGTGCAGTGGCTGTGATCACACCAATACCCGGAATGGCTGCCAGGCGCCTGCTGGCTTCATTTTGCCGGTGCCAGTCACGCAGGACCTTCTCAAGAGCCTGCAATTCTTCCTCCAGTTCGAGCAAGCGACGGGCAAGCGTTGCCAGCGCGACTTGTGCAATAGCCGGCAGGACATGCTTCTCGTCGTTTTCGTTGAAGATGGAATGAGCCAGCTTGACGATGTTCCTGACGCCGGGGGTGGTGACAAGACCGAACTCTGCACAATGAGCACGCAGTGCATTGGCTGCCATGGTGCGTTGCCGCACAATCAGGGAACGGGTTCGGTGTATCATCAGGATACTTTGCTGCTCAGGTGTTTTGACAGGCACGAAACGCATGGTGGGCCGCCTGACAGCCTCGCAAATCGCTTCAGCATCGGCAGCGTCATTCTTGCCCCGCTTTACGTAGGCCTTGACGTAGGCAGGAGGCATCAGTCTGACCTCATGACCAAAGGCTGCCAGGGTGCGAGCCCAATAATGGGCAGTGGCACAAGCCTCCATGCCGACAAGGCAAGCTGGCAGTTTCGAGAAAAAGCCTTTCAACTGTTTTCGCCGCAACCTTTTGATCACGATAACACTGCCATCATCGTCAACACCGTGAACCTGGAAGACACTTTTGGCAAGATCAAGCCCGATCGTGGTAACTTTCATAAGGACGCTCCTTCGTTATTTGTGGTTCATTCATCAACAACCACCTTACGACAATTCATTTGCCGGTATGAGGGGGCGTCCACCTCATCAAGAAGGGGATTGTTGAAACCAGCCAGCTTCTCTGGTCGGTTTTTCAGGTGTAAAACAACAATGCCGCGTACTTTTGTCCGGGCCTTGCGCAGCACTTCCTGCATGGTTCCGGCACCCGGGTTTTGCAGGAATGATTTTGCATAGAGCGTGTTCGCATCACGTGAATTCACAGCCGACTGCCCTGAAGAAATTCCGGCACTCCATTGGCGTGAACATATGGCAGACCTCTCCGATTGCCTTCCAGACATCATCGAAGGTTCTGGCGCCTGCCTTCCTCAGATGAGCCTTGAGCTTCGAAAAGGCCATTTCAATGGCATTGAGATCTGGGGAATATTTCGGCAGGAACAAAAACCATGCGCCGATATCTCGCAAGATCTGCTCGGCTTTTTCGCTCTTGTGAGCGGCTAGGTGGTCAAGGATTACGACATCTCTCTTTTCCAGTTCTGGCGCCAACTGTGTCTCAACATAAATCTCAAAGATTTCTTTGGTCATGGCCCGGTCAATAACCCAGGGCGCAACCAGTCCATGACTGCGCAGGCCTGCGATAAGTGTCTGCTTCTTCCAGTGGCCATGAGGGACAAAATCTATGAGGCGCTCTCCTGTTGGGGCCCATCCAGTTTGCTTGGCCATTTTGGTGTTTGTGGACGTCTCATCAATGAAGACAAGTTTTTCAATCGACCGATTCAAAAACGGAACACGCCTTGTCTTCCAGAGTTCGCGGTCTTTTTTCACGTCGATGCGGTGTTGCTCCTTGGCATAAATAGTCTTTTTTTATGCGACAACCCGAAACTGCGCACAACATGCCAGACAGGCGAATGATGGACATTGAGGTTGAATTTTTCGTTCAGCTCCGCACAAAGCTTACGGATTGTAATGTCCTTTTGTTCATCAACCCGTTTTCGAAGCCAGTCTTTATAGGGTGAAAGCTTGCCATGGCCTGTTTTTCCCGGGTTATGTTTTGGAGCAAGCGAGCCAGTTTCACGTTTCAACTTCACCATATCATTCACAAATTTGACGGAGACTTTGAAATGGGCAGCCGTTCCACGATGAGTGTGGCCTTCTTCTACATGAGCTACAACACGTTTACGCAATTCAATCGGATGGGGCTTGGGCATTGAAAATCCTTGGCTTCGAACCGAATCAGGTCACCCCAATCAGAATCATATTCGCGCACGGAAAGAAACTGAATCTACTCGACACAAACACGCTCTAAAGCCCACAGCAGGTATTGGCGTGGCTGCCGCCTGCCCACCGCAGAATAGAGGGAATTCCCGGCTCCAAAACCAATGGAAGGACCAGTTTCAATTCACCGTTTTGCCGTGCGACAATGATGAATGGCCTTTGATCCTGATCGTAGGTTTCATAGGCGATGCGAACCCAATTGTAGTTCTGATAAATGAAACCTGTGCCTTCAGATTGCAGCTTTACCCACTCATCTTTCAGGCTGCGAATATCGGTAACCACATCAACATCCAGAGCATGCGCCGTTTGAACTGGCGCTGAATCTGAATTCGTGTCGGCGAGAACCATATCGGTAGCCCTGTTAGCGGTTAACGGAATCACCATATCAAGAATTTCTAAAGAAGTTTAATGTTAGTATTTCATTAATTACGAGATATTTCGGTTGGCAACAAATGTTACTTAAGACCATGCTTAACGGCCTTTATTTCAGCGGGATGCAATCTGCCTGTGCACCATTTTTGCAAGGAGTTGGATCCATTTTGATGTTGCATCATGTCAGAAACGAACCGGAACAGGATTTTGCACCCAATTCTGGCCTTACCGTATCGCCGGAATTTCTTGACGTAACAATTCTGCGCCTCAAGCAAGAGGGATATCAGTTCGTTTCGTTGGATGAATTGGCCAAAAGACTGGAAACAGGAGATTTTGATCCAACAGCAAAACCCATGATTGCAATAACGCTGGATGACGGTTATCGCGATAATCTGCAAAATGCAGTTCCGATTTTCAGAAGGCACGAGGTACCCTATACAATTTACATTGCGCCCGGATTGATTAGCGGTTCACATACATTGTGGTGGGAAGATCTGGAAATTTTGATCTCTACAAGAAAGCGCATCAATGTGGATGGTCCCAATGGCCGTAAGTCGTTCGAAACAATCTCACCAGAAGAAAAACGCACCGCATTTGCAGAACTTATGCATTATCTGACAACACAGGTAGATGAAGTGCAGCAACGTGAAATCGTCGACAAACTGTCCAATGTCTACAATCATGACGCGAAAGCGCATGCTGCAGCTCAAATCATGAACTGGCGGGAATTGAAGTCCCTTGCCAACGATCCGCTCAGCACATTTGGGGCGCACACCATGGGACATTTTGCGGTGGCGAGGCTTTCTGCCGATGAGGCAAGGCAGGAAATCAAACAAAGCCGCGATGAGCTGGAACAACAGATTGGAACGACAATCAGGCATTTTGCCTATCCATACGGGTATCCGGCCGCAGCAGGTTTGCGGGATTTTGAGTTAACCCGGGAAATTGGCTTCAAGACAGCCGTAACAACCCGTCATGGGGTTCTTTATCAAGAACATGGAAAGCATTTGACCGGTTTGCCGAGAATATCACTTAATGGCTCATATCAGTCGATGCGATATGTTAGAACGCTGCTTTCCGGTGTTACAACCCGCATGAACAACCGGGGCAAAAGGCTAAACGTCGCCTGAGTGTTTTTTCGATTTGGGTGGCCGCATCATCCAGGAGATAATGAACATCGCAGGAACAATCCACAAAAGGCCGGTAACCAGAAAGTAGGCCAGATGGACCCATGCACCCGCATCAGCAAGTTTTGCGGTGGCAATTGTCGTTGCAACCAGCGCGTAAATTCCGGCAATCGCTATGATCAGCACTGATCCAATCATTTTTTTCAAACGTACATTCATACGTCTTTGTACCTCTGATCGGGCAGAAATAAAATCGTCATTTACGCGACGGCTTGTCACGTGACAGGGACTTGAGGAAATGGTGATAGAGTGCCATTTGATGAATGAGAATGGTGAAACAAGAATTGTTGAAATGACTGCAACCTCCAGCTTCTCTGTGCCGCATGCAGCATCCAACCGCTGGTTGATCGCCAGTTGGCTGTATTGTGTTGCGGCATTGATCCTGATCATGGTGGTAGTTGGTGGAGCAACACGTCTGACCGATTCCGGCCTGTCTATCACCGAATGGAAACCGCTGTTGGGTGCCATTCCGCCGTTGAACCTTGCCGATTGGCAGGTGGCATTCGAAAAATACAAGCAAATTCCAGAATACACCCAGATCAACAAAGTCATGAGCCTGGAAGAATTCAAGTTCATCTACTGGTGGGAGTGGGGACATCGCTTCCTGGGGCGCTTTATTGGTCTTTTTGTTGCGATCCCACTTGTGTTTTTCTGGGCTACGGGGCGCCTGGAAAGTTTTTTGAAGCCCCGATTGCTTCTGCTGTTTGTGCTTGGCGGTTTGCAGGGCTTCATTGGTTGGTGGATGGTAAAGTCAGGCCTTTCGGAGCGGGTAGATGTAAGCCAGTACCGACTGGCGGTTCATCTCACCCTGGCATGTTTGATATTCGCTTATACGGTCTGGCTGGCGCGTGGATTGATAGAGGCCAAATCAGAGCAGGTAAGCGCTGCCGTATCAGGCTTTGCACCACTCATGGTACTTGCGGTAGTCGGACAGATATTCCTTGGGGCACTGGTTGCGGGCATCAATGCGGGATTGTCTTTCAATGACTGGCCATTGATGGATGGTGCTGTTATTCCGTCCGATTTATGGATTCAGTCGCCCGCCTTGATAAACCTGTTTGAAAATCCGAAAACCGTGCAGTTTGTTCATCGCATGGCAGCCTATGCCGTTCTATTATTGGCATTGATACAGGTGTTGGTGGCCTATAAGTCTGACAGTGACGAAAAAACCAAACGCAGAACTGCGATACTCTTCGCAGCAATAACCGGGCAGGCCTGTCTCGGCATCATTACGCTGGTCCTCCAGGTTCCCCTGTCATGGGCGCTGTTCCATCAGGCTGGCGCGGTAATCGTCCTGGCGCTGGCTGTTGCCCATTGGCGCGCAATCAGGGGGGCGTATCCCTAACGTTGAAGGATCAGGAAATCAGTAGATCAAGGTTCTGAACTGCTGCCCCGGATGCACCCTTGCCAAGGTTATCCAACTGGGCGACCAGATTGACATGACCGGTTTCGTCATCGCCAAGCACCCACAACTTCATATCGTCGCGGTTGGCATAATCTTCCGGCCTCACATGTGAGGCATTGGCACATTCGCCTTTGTCGGCAACCGTCACGAACTCCAACCCATCATAATGAACTTCAAGTGCTCCCCTTACCGTATCGGCGCTGGCATATTGGAGCTGTTCCAGATGCAGCGGGATGGATACCAGCATCCCCTGGGCAAAGCGGCCGACACTGGGCATGAAGAGAGGGCGCCTGGTAAGGCCGGTCCGGGCAATGATTTCCGGAACATGCTTGTGTTTCAAAGTCAGGGCATAAAGATGAAACGATGTATCTATGTGATCACAATGGGCCTTATCTTCCATCTGCGCAATCAATTGCTTGCCGCCACCGGTATATCCGGAAACCGCATTGATGGTAATCGGCAAATCTGCTGCCATAACGCCGGTTGAAACAAGAGGCTTGAGAAGGGCAATCGCACCGGTCGAATAGCAACCTGGATTGCTCACCCGGTTTGCGGTGCGAATTCTTTCACGCTGCTCGCCATCAAGTTCTGCAAATCCGAAAACCCAGTCGTCCGCTGTTCGGTGCGCAGTCGAAGTATCAATTACCTTGCAGGCCGTATTCCCGGTTTCTTCAATCAGTGCAACCGCTTCCCTTGCCGCATCATCGGGCAAACAAAGAATGGCGACATCGCAAGCGCCAAGCATGGCCTTGCGCTTTTCATTATCCCGGCGATCCTCTACAGCCAGAGAAAGAATTTCAAGATCATCGCGATTGGCAAGCCGTTCGCGAATCTGGAGGCCGGTTGTGCCGTGTTCACCGTCTATGAAAATCCGGGGCTTCATAATAATATCCATAAATTTCAATTAGTAAGCGGGATTTCTGGAATCTGAATCAAAACTTTAAGTAGTTGAATCAGTTTCTCAGGAAACTTTCTTTTCCGCCTGCAGACCGACCATATACATCGCAACCATCGCACCTGCAATGGCCGTGATATCTGCGTGATCGTATGCCGGTGCAACTTCAACCACGTCGGAACCAACAATGTTGAGCGATCCCAGCTTGCGCAAGACCGAAAGCATCTTCGCCGAGGACGGTCCGCCGGCAACCGGTGTGCCTGTACCTGGGGCGTAAGCCGGGTCGAGACAGTCGATATCGAAGGTAAGGTAGCAGGGGCCGGAACCGACGCGCGCTTTGATCTGACTGGCAATTTCTTCTGTGCTCATTTCCTCGACTTCATCGCCATATATAATCTCAATCCCGTAGTCTTCAGGTGCATGGGTTCGAATGCCGATCTGAATTGACTTATCGGGATCGATGATGCCGTCCCTTACTGCTCGGGTGATGAAGGTACCGTGATCAACTTCGGGAATTCCGTCTTCACCGTCATCGGTGTGCCAAGTGTCCTGATGTGCATCGAACTGAACAAGTGCCAAAGGGCCATGCCGCTCCGCATGGGCACGTAGCAATGGCCAGGTCACATAATGATCGCCACCCAATGACAGGAGATAGGCGCCGGTATCGAGAATCTCCTTTGCCTGACTTTCGATTTTCTCCGGATTTTCCCAAACCCTGTTAGTACTCACAGCACAATCGCCATAGTCAGCGACCGCGAGTGTTTCAAAGAAATCCATGTGAAACGGGTATTGAGGGTCGGCGTCCAGTGTGCAGGAGGCCCGCCGGATGGCTCCGGGACCAAACCTGGTACCCGGACGGTTTGTTACAGACGTGTCCAGTGGAATGCCCCAAACCACCATATCAGCGCCCTCAACATTCTTTGTGTATTTGCGGCGCATAAATGACATTACGCCAGAAAATGTGGCATCTTCACCCGTCCCAAGCAGGGAATTTGCGGTGATAGCGAAATCAGATTGGTCTTTTTTTCCCACTTTCTTTCTCAATACGTCGTGAATGTCGTTAACTGTTGGTTGCCAAGCAACCTTCGCCGTATCAATCTCGCACTCATAAGGCAAGTCTTTCAGTGGAGGTTTCGATGACAGGCTTGGGACAAAATCAGGTTCAGCAATACCTCGATGACGGTTTTTTGTTTCCCCTAAGGGCCATGGGTGCCGAAAAAGCAGCGCAATACCGTGCGCGTTTGGAGGCTCTGGAATCCAAATATCAAAACAAAAATCCCGGGCGCAGCTTTCGACAATATATACGCGTCAATTCGCATATCGTTGTTCCGATGTCCTATGAACTGGCCCGCACGCCAGCAATTATAGATGCAGTTGCAAGCATCATCGGCCCCAATATCTTGTTGTGGGGTGTCGAGTATTTTATCAAAGAAGCCAATTCCGAAAAGATAGTATCCTGGCATCAGGACATGACCTATTGGGGGCTTGGCTTGCACTATCGCCTGCAACCCTTCAATCCGGCTGCATGAAGTTTGTCGCCGGTTCTCACAAACAGGATATCCAGCCCCACAACGATACGTTCGATGAAGCGAACCTGTTGTCACGGGGGCAGGAACTGAAAGTTGAAGTGAAGCCGGAAGATGAAGTTCCGATTGAACTGCAATCAGGTGAGTTTTCCATACATCACGGTCGCATGTTTCATTATTCCGGTCCCAATACCTCTGATGATCGCCGCATAGGGGCGGTAATGCGGTTTGTGACGCCGGAGATCAAGCAATTGGTGGGAAAACGAGATTATGCTATTCCTGTTCGTGGTGTTGATGCGAAACAGAACTGGATAACTGTGGCGCCGCCACAGGCGGATTTTGAGGAGAGCAGTTTGCAGCTTTACGAACAGATAATCCAGGATCAGTCCGAAGCCCTTACACAGGGAGCGGAAAATGTGGCATTATATGATCCAAGCAACACTGCAGCGAATACAGGATCAATTTGATAGGATAGGAACATGGATACCAAGGCGACAGTTTCATTCACCCAAATGAAGGACGGCACCAAGGAAGACTACCAGTTTCTGCATGAAATGGAAAAACCTTATCTGGCCATGACGGCTGACCGGATAATGCGGGAAATGCGCAGTCAGGCTGAAGATACGTTATCCGGATATAAAATTACCCGGCTGGAACACGGACTTCAGTCAGCATCCCGCGCTGAAGCTGATGGTGTGCACATTGACTGGATCGTTGCCGCTCTGCTTCACGATATCGGCGACGGACTGGCGCCACAAAATCATGATCGTTTTGCTGCAGAAATACTGCGCCCGTTTGTACGCGATGAGGTTGCCTGGGTGGTGGAACATCACGGCCTGTTTCAGATGCTGTACTACGCCCATCACTACGGATGGGATCCCGAAGAACGCCAGAAATACAAGGATCATCCGTATTTTCAGACCTGTGCTGATTTTTGTGAGCGTTGGGACCAGGCTTCCTTCGATCCGGATTATCCGATGAAATCGCTTGATCATTTCGAGCCGATGGTACGTGAAGTCTTTTCCCGCAAAGCCTATGATCCGGCAGTCCTGTGTGAAGGAGAGGTTAGGGGTCTTGATGGCTGACACGAGCCTTGAAAACGGGGCCGGCTGGATTTACGGGAAAATCGTACCGATAGCAGATGCCAAAATTTCAGTGATAGACTGGGGTCTTACCCGTTCGGACATCACTTATGACGTGGTGCACGTTTGGGACGGGGCCTTTTTCCGGTTGGATGACTATCTTGACCGGTTTTTCAATTCGGTGAACTCGCTAAGGCTGAAAATTCCGCAGGACAGGGACGAAATTCGAACAATTGTCCACGATATCGTGGCGGCTTCCGGATTGCGATCTGCATATGTTTCCATGGTTGCAAGCCGGGGAAAACCGTCGGTACCGGGCACCCGTGATCCGAGATTTTGCGACAATCACTTCTATGCCTGGGCGGTTCCTTTTGTCTGGGTTATCCCACCGGATGTCGCAGAGCGCGGCGCACATATTCTGGTTGCGGGTGGTTCCACGCGAATTCCGCCTGGGTCTGTAGACCCGACTATAAAGAACTATCATTGGGGCGATATGACCCGTGCCTTGTTTGAGGCGTTGGATGCAGGCTACGACACTGTCGTCCTCCCCGATGAGAGAGGTATGATAACCGAAGGACCCGGCTTTAACATTTTTGCAGTCGTCAATGGAAAGGTCTTGACGCCACGCTCGGGAGCTCTTCAGGGAATAACCCGGAAAACTGTTCTGGAAATTTGTGCAGAGCAGGGAATAGAGTGTGAAGCTTGCGATATCACCATTGATGAATTTCTGGCAGCGGACGAAATCTTTACTGCAACTACTGGTGGAGGTCCGGTTCCCGTTACGCGAGTGAATACAACCATACTTGGTAATGATTCTCCCGGCCGGATTACCGAAAATGTTATCAAAACCTACTGGGAATGGCACAAACGGCCAGAATTCACCACTTTCGTCGATTATCCGGCAAAATCCTGATCACCCGCATACCGTGTTTTTAGCATTCGTTAACCATGCCATTTAACGGCAAATTTGAGAAATGCGGTTAGTGTGACAAAGGACAAAATGCTATGGGGTCGGAACATAGTGAAATTTAGAAGAGAAGATGACCGCGCAGAAGCCATGGTAATGCTGAACACAGTGTTGTTCGGCATTGGTGCAGGGCTTGTTGCCTTGGTATGGGCTCAGTCCATATCACAGATGGACGCGGATACCTCAATTTGGGGTGAAATTTTCAATTTCCAGGGGCCGTTACTGCTGGTAACCGTCGCCATTTTGCTGGGCGGTGCCTTCCACTCTTTCACAGTTTTGTATCCGACATTGCTGAAAGACAAGGCAAAACAGCAAAAGACCCTCAAGCAGATCAACAACTACAAAGATCAGGCCTATCGCGATCCTCTAACAGGTCTGCACAACCGGCGTTATTTCTCCGCTACTCTTGATGCCTATTTTGTTGAGTTCAACAAACTGAACATACCATTCGGATTGTTGACGTTTGACGTTGATCACTTCAAACGGGTCAACGACACCTATGGCCATGCAGTCGGTGATAATGTTCTCAAGGAAATTTCCTGGTGTGCTGAATCGCTCGCCCGTGAACACGACGTCGTAGCGCGCATAGGCGGAGAGGAATTTGCCGTCATTGTGCCGCATGTCAATGAAACACAGTTGCAGGGTGTCGCGGAGCGGTACCGCCAGAAAATTGCAAATCTGTTTATCCATGTAGAAGGCGAGTTGCTGCGGCCAACCGTATCAGTTGGCGCAGTGACCAGCACAAAGTGCATGAACACCGAAGAAATGTGCCAGTTTGCCGACCAGTGCCTGTATCAGGCCAAGGAAGCCGGTCGCAACTGTGTCGTCATTCATAAAGGCTAGGCCCAAGGCTGCGGCACCCAACCTCCTTAAAATTCAAAATTCATAAACCGTGATTGCGTGAATAGGATGAAACCCCGGCTGGTTGCCAGTCTTCCGGGAGGCCGCTTTCAACGTCATACACTTCAACCATTAAAGGATGGCACTGCGCCTCGTCGCTGGAATGAGACGCGGTGCAATCCCCGCCCGGACATGCAGATAAGCCGCCCAACAAATCCATCTCAGCAAAAAACTCCAGAAAATCTCCCTGGCGAACGGGGCTTGATTTCATAAAGTACTGATGGGTGTCTTGAGTGAATCCGGTGCACATAAAGACGTTCAGCACATCGTGAACATGCGGTTCCGCCGCAGCCAGGGAAATACCCTGGGATTTGGCCAGTGCCCTGGTAAGATTCGAATGGCAGCAATAGTGATATTCATCACCGGACAGCAAAACATTGGTGTAGGGATCACAACGTGTTCCGATGACATCATGAACACTGCCTCCGAATGAATCGAACCCATACCAGTCCAGTGTGTCATGCGTGATCGTTGCCATCGCCCGAAAATGGGGCAGGCCTCCACAGTCGGTCACCTGTACTGACATGAGTGCCGTGCAACGCCCTGGTTTTTCCGCTGAAGAAGCGCTCTTCGAGGTTATGTTGGTTCCATAGGTTGAGATCTCCCACCTGCGGGCCTTCCGGACAATATATGCGGAAAAACTGGCCTGCAGAAACCTCAAAAGTTTCAGCATCGCGCGGTGCTATCGTAATACTATTGACCGGTTTAAGGTTTTCCCGGGCTTTTTCGAAATAAGCTGGATCATACGGTGGCAACGTATCGATGGGATAACATACAACCGGCTCAACGGATTTGCGTTGCTCTGCATCAGCAGGCGGCGTTGTCTGGGGCGCGGTGGGTTTCATGACGATCAGGGGACCAGAATGGTTTGGCCGGTGGTTTTACGCCCTTCGAGATCTCGGTGGGCTTTGGCGACATCTTTCAGCGCGTAAGTCTGATTGATTTGTATTTCGATTTTGCCTTCGCCAATCATTTTGAACAGTTGCCGGGAACGCCGTGCAAGTTCCTGCCTGGTGGCAATGTAATGGAACAGGTTAGGTCGACACGCCGACAACGATCCGTTTGCTGCCAAATCCGCCAGTTTGAAATCATTGACCGGGCCGGATGACTGTCCAAAACTTACGAACATGCCAAATGGCTTCATGACCTCCAGTGATCCGGGGTAGGTGTCCTTGCCGACAGAATCGTAAACAGCCGACACGCCTTGTTTCTTCGTAATGCGCTGAACTTTCGCGACAAAGTCATCCTTTCGATAATCAATTACATGAGTGTACCCGGCAGCTTTTGCCAGCTTGCACTTTTCCGGCCCGCCGGCAGTCCCTATCGTGGAAATGCCCTTGTCGGCAAGCCATTGACCGGCTATCAGCCCAACCCCGCCCGCAGCAGCGTGGAACAGCACACAATCATCCTTTTTTGGTTTGAAGCAGTCATGGATAAGATATTGGGCAGTCAGTCCCTTCAACATGCACGCGGCCGCCACTTCATCAGACACACTTCTGGGTATCTTTACGAGGCGATCAGCCGGCATGATTCGATGGGAGGCGTAGCCGCCCCCTGGAATGGTATAGGCGACACGGTCACCAACACGGAACCCCTCTGTGCCGCTGCCCATGTTTTCGACAACTCCGGCTCCCTCACAGCCGAGAATTGCCGGATATCCTCCTGGTGCAGGATAAAGGCCGGAACGCTGGTAAATATCGATAAAGTTAATTCCAATGGCTGTATGCCTGACAACAACCTGGCCTTTTTTCGGTTTCGGAAGCTCGATATCCTGCTTCTGGAACACACTCGCAGACCCTGCTGCATCCGCAATCATTGCATACGCCATTTCTGACCCTCCCTCATTTACGCAACATTGAAGGCATCATCTACAGGAACTTGGTAGGCTGTGACAAGGTGGTTTGTCTTCCCAGCCATACCAATTATTGAAATTAATTCATTGTGTTGCTCGTCTGTCATGCCCTTGGCTTTGGCCGCTGCTGTATGGGAGTGAATGCAGTATTCACAACCATTGGCTGTGGAGACTGCTATATAAATCAACTCTTTGGTTAGTGGGTCCAGTGTGCCTGGTCCCATGATAGCCTTTAGATCTTCCCAAACCGCTTTCAATTGCACCGGATCATGGGCCAGAGCCCGCCAGAAATTGTTTATGAAATCCGACCCCCGTGTTTTGCGGATATCATCGAACACCTCAAGAACTTCGACGGATGCTTCTTTATCTGAAATCAGTTTGCGCGTTGCCATGAAACCTCCCCAAAAAATGATGGACAATTGCGAAAAGCAAAACATTATGAGAGGCACCATAATCACTGGATAATGATATGAAAACCTCAGCCCTGCATTCTAAGTTCGGACTTGAAATCAAAGATGTTGATCTGCGTGACGTGTCGCGGGAATACCTGTATCCGGAAATTCGCGACGCCTTTGAAAAGCAATCGCTGCTCTTGTTCCGCAATCAGGAACTGGATGATGAAACTCATACAATGCTGGGTGAGTTATTCGGCCCACTGGAAAACCGCGAAGCCATGGCAACAGGCGAGGACGTTGCCTTTGAGGTTCCGGCAGTATCCAATGAAACTGCAGACGGAGTACTCGACAGCGAGCACCTACGATTGCTCGATCTTCAATCCAACATGCTTTGGCACACAGACAGCACGTTTTTGCCTACCCCTGCGCTCGCCAACATAATTACAGCAAAGGTTGTTCCCTCTTCAGGGGGCGAGACAGAACTGGTTTCAACCCGCGTAGCCTGGGCGGACATGCCTGTTGCACTGAAGGAGCAGTTCGAAAATGCCATTCTGTGGCACCGCCTCTCTCATTCCCGTTCAAAGATTTCGAAGAAACTTGCGTCGGCCAACCGCATGACCCGCTGGCCGGATCGTCCGTGGAAAGCACTTTGGCCCAATCCCGTAACGGGTGAGGATGCGCTGTATATAGCATCTCACGCATTTACAATTGAAGGCATGGGTCATGCTCACGGGCAGGCTTTGATAGACGAAGCTATCGAATTCTGCACCCAACCCAAATATGTGTACACCCATAAATGGACAGTCGGCGACGTACTCATTTGGGACGAACGGGCCACGCTTCACCGCGGCCGTCCGTGGGATTACTCGCAACCGCGAACGTTGAAGAGCATATGCTGTTCAGTCTGCGATGGAGATGGCCTGGAGCAGGTTAGGGTGGTTTAGGCCACCCTCACCAATCTTGTTTGTTGAATGCAGGGATCAACCCTGCAATTGAATCTTGCCGTTATTCAGGAAGCAGCTCTTTGTGAATCGCCGCAGATCTAGCTTATTCGGCATCCGAATATCTTTAAGTTCGGGCAAACGTCTGCCGGAATCATCAAAACTCCTGTCCACCTGCGCTATTAGTGCGATCATCAGTTTGCGTGTTTCGGCAAGTTCCTGAAGGTCGTGTATTTGCACATCGAGGGGCGGATTCTGCCTGTTTTGATCCAGAAGCTGAAGATAATCCACGACGATCACGGTTCCCGGCGGTGCGGAATTCACAGTTCTGCGGATGTAGTGGGCGCAGATTTCGTCAGAAACATCCGGCCTGAAATTTTCATCGAAAAATATGTCCCCAAATCCGATTTGTGACAGATGTTCTGCGATTTCCTTTCTGGTGAATTCAAGAGAAAAGAAATAACCCCGTTGAAACCGTTTCACGGAAAGTGCGGAAAGTTCCAGCCCTAGTAAAGATTTGCCCTGTCCCGGTCGTGCTGCAATCAGTATCAAATCACCTGGGTGCAGCTTTGCTAACAGTCTTTTTGCCGGGGTAAACTCGGAATAGGTTCTGGCCAGTTGTGACCAACTTGCAAATCCCTCTTGCGTCGCAATCCGGTTAAGGGATTCGTGCAATGGTATTCCCTGTTCGCGAGAGATGGATTTTGCGTTTTTTTTCAATAGATAGATGGGTGCGGATAAATTCATCGAAACCTCCTTGTCGGCCCGATACACGTTCCCCCCGAAATGCATCATGCCATAAGTCGGTTTTCAAACTACAGTCCTGCATGAGCAATACTTTCCGAACCGGGGGGCGGAGGCCCGGACAGGGGCCTGTTCAGAAGCTAGACGAGTCGTTTGATGAATTCCAGCTATGAAAACATATCCAATGGGCGCGCGATCAAAACTGCCCGCAATCTTTGTTTACTTGACCAAGACCTATCCGGATTGTTGAATAGATAAATCAAACGAAAGGGAGGAAATCATGTGTGATCTTTGCATAATCAATTCGGTAAAGGAAAGAATGCTGTCGCGGCGCGATCTGTTCAAGGCCGGAGCAGCAGTTGCCGCAGTTGGCGCAATTGGTGCCTCTACTGCCACAACGCCGTCACTAGCTTCCGGTGCCAGCAAGGTGGAAGATCTCACGCACACCTACGATGAGGCGTTCCCTACCTATTTCGGCAAACCTGGCGTGGAGATAAAACAGGAGTTTAAGTTCTCCGAAAGCGGCTTCAATCTGATGAGCCTGTCTCTAAAAGAACATACCGGTACCCATATGGATGCACCGCTGCATTTTTCCGCTGACGGACAGGCGGTTGATGAAATACCGGTTGAAAATCTGGTCGTGCCGCTTTGTGTTGTGCATATTCATGACAAGGCTGAAGAAAATGCGGATTCGCAAGTTACACCGGACGATTTAAAGGCTTGGATTTCCAAAAACGGCCCGATACCTGACAAAGCTTGTGTGGCCATGCATTCGGGCTGGGAAAACCACATCGGTACCGACAAGTTTCGTAATGCTGACGGTGACGGAAAGATGCACTTTCCGGGTTTCCACATTGAAGCGACACAGATGCTCCTTGAAGAAACGACTGCAGTAGGGATGGCGGTAGACACGCTGTCGCTTGATCACGGTCCGTCAGCGGATTTCAAAACCCACTACGCATGGTTGCCGACCAACCGCTGGGGTATTGAGAATATTGCCAACCTGGCAAAACTTCCCGAAGCCGGCGCTACGCTGGTTGTCGGAGCCCCGAAACATCGCGGCGGATCGGGTGGTCCCGCCCGCATATTTGCCATGGTATGAACCTATCGGGCGATTGCAGTCATCTGCGCTTGTCGGTGGCTGCAGGGTATGCAAATACTATTGCAACGCACCTCATCCTGTGGTTCAGGATGAGGTGTTTTGCGGTTTTTTTTGAATTCGAATCGAAATTCCGGGTTTTCTTTTCATCTGAGTGTTTCAGATAAGAAGGTAAGTTCTTTAATACGAAACAAAATAACGGGGTAAATCATGCCATTGGCTTCAAACAGAAAAATCTGGACCTGGTTTGAGGGAGACTGGCATGAGGGCAACATACCTATCCTGGGCTCAGCCGACCATGGGACATGGCTTGGAACCATGGTTTTTGATGGTGCACGGGCATTTAGCAACGTGACACCAGACCTCGATCATCACTGCGCCAGGGTCAATCATTCCACCGAGGCGCTGGGAATGGATGTGGTCATGGAGACTGGCAAAATTCTCGAATTGGCCCAAGAGGGGGTGCAGAAATTCGGGCCTGGTGCGGAACTCTACATTCGCCCCATGTGCTGGTCTACTGAAGCTGGCCAGATGACGGTTGATCCGCTGCCATCTTCCACACGATTTGCCCTGTGCCTTGAAGAAGCGGCTATGCCACCGTTTGTCGGCACAACCCTGACTACTACCAGGTTCACGCGGCCGACGCTGGCATCAGCAACCGTCAACGCCAAGGCAGCCTGCCTGTATCCTAACAATGCCCGCATGCTCAAAGAGGCCCAGGATAAGGGATACGCCAATGTAATCTGTTGCGACGCGCTTGGTAATGTAGCGGAAACAGCGACATCAAACATCTGTATGGTAAAAAACGGTGAGTATTTCACGCCTGCCCCTAACGGTACATTCCTCTCAGGTATTACACGCGCAAGGGTGCTGAAACTCCTGGCGGATGCTGGCGAAACGGTTCACGAAACAACGCTGTGCCTGGATGATTTCCGCCAGGCTGACGAAATATTCCTGTCGGGCAATTATTCGAAGGTAACACCCGCGGTGAAGTTTGAAGACCGGGATTACGAGATTGGGCCGAAAACAACTTTGGTCCGCAATCTCTACATGGAATGGGCCGGGGCGTGACGCCAAAAACCCGATCGGTTTTGCTGCTGGCATTTGCGCAGGTATTTGCGCTCAGCCTGTGGTTCATATCAGCAGCCGTCCTTCCAGACATGTTGCGAGAGTATCCGTTATCCACGCTTGCACAAGCAGCGCTTTCGAGTGCAGTTCCCGCAGGTTTTGTGATGGGTGCGCTGGTCTCTGCACTAACCGGGTTGTCTGATCGTTTTGATCCTCGACGTGTATTTGCTGTCTGTGCTGTTTTTGCCGCCGGCTCGGGCTACGCACTGTTGATTTTCGAACCAGGCAGTTGGGTTTCTGTTTTGATGCGGTTCGTCACTGGCGCAATGTTGGCTGGGGTTTATCCAGTCGGGATGAAGATCGCAGTAGGATGGGGAAAGGAGGATCGCGGTCTTCTTGTCGGCCTGCTCGTCGGTGCTCTGACATTTGGTTCGGCTTCCCCGCATCTGGTAGCCTGGATAGGCGAGGCAGAATGGCGGACAACGATAACGATCGTTTCCTCGCTTACTCTTGTTTCTTCGGTCCTGATCCTGTTTGCAGGCCTTGGACCCTATCACGCCCGTGCACCTGCATTTAAGGCTTCATCCATTGGACAAGCGTGGACCAATAAGCATGTTCGATATGCCTATCTCGGTTATTTCGGGCATATGTGGGAGCTTTACGCCATGTGGGCCTGGATCGGGGTTGCGGTATTGGCCTCCTATCGCTTCAGCATGGCGGAGGCAGATGCGATTGCATTTTCAAAGCTGACTGCGTTTCTGGCAATCGGTCTGGGCGGCTTTGCTTGCATTCTTGGGGGTTACGCAGCAGACCGGATTGGCAAGGCACAGGTTACAATCATCGCCATGACGGTGAGTGGGCTGGCAGCGCTTGCCACCGCCGTGAGTTTTGGTGGTCCGCCCTGGTTGACGTTTTGTGCTGTTGCAATCTGGGGTATCGCAATTGTGCCGGACAGCCCCCAATTTTCTGCCCTGGTGGCTGATGGATCTCCACCGGAAATTGCTGGATCGCTGATGACTTTTCAGACGGCAATCGGTTTCGCGCTAACGATATTTACCGTTCAAATAACCCCTTATGTCGTTGAATTGACAAGTTGGCCGACGGTTATGGTGATCATGGCGATTGGTCCTGCGTTTGGCATCTGGTATATGCGCAAGCTAAAAAAACTGGGATAATGAACAAGCAAGCCAGTGTCTTTTCTGTTAATCAGTGCGGCATGAAGCAGCTTTGATTCATCAATTGCGGATGCGAGCATTGAAACATTCAGAATTACCTTGGAAAACGCGGGTCTATTTCAGGATCCGAGAATACAAACTAATCAAACGATATCTTCGGCGTCTGCGGGACGGTGATGACCTTAGGCTGACCAACGCCAGCTCGAAAGAATCCTATGAAGCCTACGACGACAGCGAACAGAGAGCCTATGAAACCGGCAGTGTCAGAACACTGCAGGACGGAATTATTAAACGGGTTACCTTTCGTGAAATACGGGAAGCATATCTGAGCGAAATCTACTTGCAGCTGGACGAATTGATCGCTTCGAAAGAAGGCGGGCCGGTACGCATACTGGAAGTAGGTTGCGGAAACTGCATCAACGCCATGCGATTGCTCGACCGTTACCGTGATAAAATAAAGTATTCCGGTTTTGATCTTTCGCCACAACGTATTGAAGTTTCGAAACAGTATTGGGGGGACAGGCTTAACGGGGCGGAGTTCTCGGTTATGAGCGCCACGGACATTGGATTTGCAGACAACAGTTTCGATCTTGTTTTTTCAATGCATGTTCTGGAGCAAATCTCCTACCTGGTGGGTCAGGCCCTGGATGAAATGTTGCGTGTCAGCGCGAATCGGATTGTGTTTGTCGAACCCACCTACGAATTTGGACTACCTGCCCAGCGGCTGAAATTGACATTGAATGATCAACTCAGGACGCTGTTGCCTGAACTGGAAAGTCGCAATGTTAATATTCTCAAGTCCTATCCATGTAAAACACTGGCGAACCCGACGAATCCGACCGGCATACACGTGATTAAAGTCTGACAGCCAAACTTCAGCCGGCAATTTCCGTGGCAAGCTTTGGAATTGTTCTTTGATAATTCGTCGCCCGGTTCCATTCCTTGATGATCTCGTAATTGGCTGTACCTTCGCCATAATCCTTGCCGCGTCTCCAGCCTTTGACCGCAAACCACTTGGCGGTTGAACCAATGACATCAGGCGCTGAGTTGAATACATCAACACCGCCGCCATCAAAATCCACCGCGCCTTCCAGGAACCGGCGTGAAAGGAACTGGGTTTGACCGATTTCACCGGCCCATGCTCCTTTGCGATTGTGCAGATCGATCAGGCCCCGATCGATGATTTCCATAGCTGCCAGCATCTCCGGGAAGAAAAGGCTCTCGGACCGCTGGCAGTCATAGGCGAGCGTTGCTGTGGACTGCAAAATATTCTTGTTGCCGGAAAAATGTCCGAACGCGGTTTCAAGTCCCCAGATGGCGAGGACCAGTTCCGAGGGCACGCCATAATTTTTTTCTGCTCGATCAAAATATTTCTTGTATTGCTTCCACTTTTTGCGTGCGATGCGTGCCACGCCGTTTGAGCGGCGCTTATAGAAACTCTCGAAAGTGCCCTTGAAGCTTTTGCGGTTCGTTCTATCAAGTTTGATAACGGATTTGTCGTAGCGCAAAGCATCCAGCTTTTTCAGGGTCGATCTTTTGTAGCGCCCCTTGTATTCTTTCTTGAACGCAGCTTTCCACTCGTTGAACCGTTTTCCGTCATTTGAACAGAACAGTTTGGCTTCTGCCTCCGGGACGAATGCCAACGGCGAAATTATTACGCCCAGCGCCAGCAGTGGCGCGACTATAAATGCTTTCCTCATGCTCATGTTTCGTACCCTCCCGTGACGAACAGAAACTCTTCGTCCGCAGACTACGCCACAGAAATGTGACATCGCAAGGAGCTTGGGGTGAATTTACGGCCAAAAAAGGCCCCGGAATGGAGCCTTTTTTAGAATTCGTTTTCCCGCAAACTTAACGTTTGGAGAACTGGAATGAGCGACGGGCTTTTGCCTTGCCGTATTTTTTGCGTTCCACAACACGGGAATCGCGGGTCAGGAAACCGCCTTTTTTGAGGACACCACGCAACTGCGGCTCATAATGGGTGAGCGCCTTTGAAATGCCATGGCGGACTGCACCGGCCTGGCCGGAAAGGCCGCCGCCGCTTACGGTTGCTACAACATCATATTGGCCATCACGGGCTGCGGCGACGATTGGTTGTTGCAGAACCATTTGCAATACAGGACGCGCAAAATAGGTATTAAAGTCACGACCGTTAATTGTAATTTTGCCGGAGCCGGGTTTCACCCATACGCGGGCTACCGCATCTTTACGCTTGCCGGTTGCATATGCACGGCCCTGGTCATCGAGCTTTTGCTCGTATACAGGGGCTTCATTTTCAGCAGCGGCTTCAGCAACAGCAGCACCTTCAACGGCACCGCCCAGCTCTTCAAGAGAATTGAGTTCAGCCATTATGATGCAATCCTTTTGTTCTTGGTGTTCATGGAAGCTACGTCAACAACGACGGGTGATTGTGCTTCGTGTGTGTGCTCGGAACCGGCATAAACACGCAGGTTCTTCATCTGACGGCGTGAAAGGGGACCGCCTGGCATCATGCGCTCAACTGCTTTCTGCACGACACGCTCAGGAAAGCGGCCTTCGATGATGGCGCGAGCGGTCCGCTCCTTGATGCCACCGGGGTAACCGGTGTGCCAGTAATATTTCTTGTCGGTATATTTCTTACCGGTCAATTTCACCTTGTCCGCGTTGATGATGATGACATTGTCGCCGTCATCCACATGCGGGGTGAAGGTTGGCTTATGCTTGCCACGAAGTCGATTGGCAACGATTGAAGCAAGACGTCCAAGGACAATGCCTTCGGCGTCAATGATCAACCATTTCTTTTCGACCTCGGCAGGCTTCTGCGAGAAGGTTTTCATGTGTACAGCCTTTAAAACTGGAATAACTTTTCACTCGTGCAAATTGTTTGCCGAATTGAGCGCGGTTATAGGGTGAGGGGTGTTGTATGTCAATATCAACAATTTCAATCTGGGTTGAATTAAGTAAATAAAAGCAATAGGTTGAAAATAAGGTAATATAATACCACAAAATTAGCTTGCAAATTTGCATATCATTCGATATTGGCCGCCGCAGAGGCGGTTTTTCGTACTTCCAACACATTTGTGAGCTATGAACGCAGCTTACAATGCGTTATGGACTTCACCAATTGGTAACCCGACTCATTCAGTGTATGATGGGAATGGGGGAAAACGTGCGATTATGAGCAATTGTAAAGATCAGGGCGAGAAACATTATTGCGTGCCACGGGTTAAAGACCTGATTGGCACCCTGATACTGTTGACCGTGGTAATACTGCTTTCTGCCTGCGTTTCGGACACGCTTTCAACGGTGGACACTCAACCGCTTGCAGAAGATGTCAGTTATGATCCGGTTCAACGCGAACAGGCAGTGGCTGAAATGCGTGAGAAAGCCAGTCAACCCGGCAGCGGTGAACTGACCAATGCGTTTGCTGATCCCGATGGCCCCAACGAGGCGATGAACGAGCTGGACCAGGCCGCACGCATTATAGAACTGGAGTACAGCGCAAATCAGAATGCGACCAATGTGACGGACGAGGAAATGGCAGAAAAACAACGTTCGATCCGTGAACTGCAGCAAAAAGCGCGCAGCCACTATCAAAATGCGGTCGAATCCATCCAGAATTGAGCTCCAGCGAACGCTTTTTCCAATCCCAGGCCCCCGCTATTTAATTGATGCATGCCGGCAAATGAGGATGCGACGGGCACTCTAGGAATATCTGTTCATCTGCCTAACTTATTCAAAAAAGAAAAGCCGCTTGATAAGACTTCAGATGACTTGCAACCTGCTACTAAACATTGCAAAAGGAGCCGCAGGGCAATAAGCGCATGGCCGTTTGCCTTTCTCGCCAATTGATCGCGGATATACCTGTATGACCAACAAACCTTTAAAGGTTGGAATTGCCGGACTGGGAACAGTCGGTGTGGCATTGCTCAAAGTTCTTGAGGACAACGCCGATACTATCAGCAAACGCTGCGGTCGCGACGTTGTGGCTGTCGCTGTCAACGCGCGCGACAAATCCCGGGACAGGGGCTTCGATCTATCGTCCTTCCAGTGGCATGACCAGGCAGAAGAGCTGGCGATCTCACCCGACATTGATGTTTTCGTGGAGCTAATTGGCGGTGAGGATGGTGTACCACTTGAAGCAACACAGAAAGCGCTGGCAGCGGGCAAACACGTCGTCACAGCAAACAAGGCCATGCTTGCAAAGCACGGTGTCGAGTTGGCCATGCTCGCGGAGGAAAAAGGGGTCCTTTTGAACTTCGAAGCCGCCGTTGCCGGTGGAATACCAATAATCAAAACCATGCGCGAAACGTTGACTGCAAACAATGTGGAACGCATTTATGGCATCATGAACGGCACCTGCAATTACATGCTGACCCGCATGGAGAAGGAAGGCATTTCTTATGCCGATTGCCTGGCAGATGCGCAACGTCTTGGTTATGCTGAAGCAGACCCCACCTTTGATGTTGAGGGTTTCGATACCGCCCACAAGCTTGCAATTCTCACAACATTAGCATTCGGAAACCGAATAGCCCCGGACGAAATTTACGTGGAGGGAATATCTTCCATCACCAACGCGGATATCGAAGCTGCGACAAGCCTGGGTTACCGCATCAAGCTTCTCGGGGTTGCAGCTAAAACCGATAGTGGAATTGAACAACGCGTCCATCCGACCATGGTGCCAATGGAAAGCGCCATCGCACAGATATCCGGTGTTACCAATGCTGTCGCCATCGATGCGGATGTCGTTGGCAATCTGGTTATGTCCGGTCCCGGTGCAGGCGGTGCCGCCACAGCATCGGCAGTAGCTGGTGATATTGCAGATATTGCCAAGTGCATCGATGGTGAACAACGGGTTCCATCACTGGGTAAACCTGCGAAAGAGCTGGAACCATATCAGCGTGCGCGCATGCGGTCTCATGAAGGCGGGTACTTTATCCGCATGACAGTGAAGGACATAGCAGGCGTGTTTGCAAGAATTGCCAATGCAATGGCAAGCCATGATATCTCGCTTGAATCTATCGTACAGCATGGCGAAGCAAGCGATGAGAAAACAATCATTCTGATTACCCATGAAACTACGGAAGCCGCGGTGCGGAAAGCACTTGAAACAATCGGCGGGGATGAATTCCTCTCTGGCGCACCGCAAATGATCCGGATAGAAAAATAGGAATACGACTTTGACCACCATACAGGCTGAACTTGACCGCATATTGACTCTGGAACTGGTCCGCGTGACCGAACGTGCAGCAGTTGCAGCTGCACGTCTTCGCGGACAGGGGGATGAGAAGGCTGCCGATCAGGTAGCGGTCGATGCCATGCGCACCGAACTAAACCGCTTGCCCATCGACGGAAAAGTAGTCATCGGCGAGGGTGAACGGGATGAAGCGCCGATGCTCTATATCGGTGAAGAGGTGGGCACCAAAGAGGGGCCAAAAGTAGACATTGCGCTCGACCCCCTGGAAGGGACTACCATTTGTGCCAAGAACCAGCCAAACTCACTCGCGGTCATAGCACTGGCAGAAGGTGGAAGCCTGCTTTACGCACCCGATGTCTATATGGACAAAATTGCAATCGGTCCGGGCTATCCGGAAGGGCTGATTGATCTGGATGCTTCGCCTGCGGACAATCTGAGGGCAGTTGCCAAAGCCAAGGGCTGTGATGTCAAAGATTTGACTGCCTGCATACTCGATCGTTCACGGCACGCCAAAATTATCGAGGATGTGCGGTCCGTCGGGGCCGCTATTCGTTTGATTGGCGATGGCGATGTAGCCGGTGTAATCCACACTACAGACCCGGAAGAAACAGGCATCGACATCTATTTCGGAATTGGCGGCGCGCCGGAAGGTGTGCTTGCGGCGGCAGCACTACGCTGTATTGGCGGACAGATGCAGGGCAGACTGATATTGGACACACCTGAAAAGGTCGAACGCGCCAGGAAAATGGGCGTTGAAGATCCAACCAAGAAATATACCATGGAAGAAATGGCAAAAGGTGATGTCCTTTTTGCCGCGACCGGTGTCACAGACGGCAATATGCTGGGTGGAGTGAAATTCGGGCGCGATGAAATTACCACGCACACGGTTGTAATGCGTTCATCGTCAGGGACGGTGAGGGAAATCAAGGCACGCCACCAGGATTTGTCCAAATTTGAGTAGACCTACAAGAACCTAACAGTTTTTGGTCAACTCTTTCAATGCCTTGTTCAGTCGGGCGCGAACCGAACCAGCGATTTCCCGGTCTAGTCCATCATGCAGTAGCAGGAATATTTCTTCCCTGTATTGGGCATATTGGCATGCCAGGTGCCCCAGTGTACTGTACGCCCATGCCCGTACAAATTTGTTGTCATCATTCAGACTGGAACGGAAATATTGGTTTGCTGTCTCGTGAATTCCCTCCGGGATTTTCATGTGATGAACAGCTTGCAAAACATGAAGACGGGATGTCCACTCATCCATTTCTCCCAGATTTGAAATGATTTGGGTTACCTGTTCGGCATTTGGGTCTTCAAGGCCATTTTCCACATGATGCTTGATCAGCCAGGTTGCACCGCATTGGGTTCCGGATTTACCGGTTAGGCTGATAAGGTCGGACAGGAAATTACCTTCGGTTACATGCTTGTCATGGACTGCCTGTATGGCGGCTTTCGATTTTTTGTCCCAGGCAAGGATGTCATGTTCGAGCAGATTCATGGCATTATGCTAGTTGTGGATTCTATTGCCCGCAAGGGTCACTTCAACCTCGACATCCCCTGGTCTCGCGGGTATAAAACCTTATGAACTCAACCGCGCCCAAATCCTTCCTGGATGTCTCCAACTCTGCCAGCGGACAACGATGGGTGGAACGGATTGACGAAGCCGGGCGCAATGCTGCGATTGCAATTTCTCAATCTCTCGATATTCCTGAACTGGTAGCGCGTGTTCTGGCTGGTCGGGGAGTTGACGTTGAAGAGGCTTCCCGATTTCTTACGCCAACCATCAAGGATTTGATGCCGGATCCAAATGTGCTCACAGACATGGAGAAAGCGGCATCACGTCTGGCAGATGCAGTTTCCAATCAGCAACGGGTTGCCATTTTCGGCGATTATGATGTTGACGGTGCTGCGTCATCTGCATTGTTGTCGAAGTTTCTGAATCACCACTCAATTGCCAATGAAATTTATATACCCGACCGTATTTTCGAAGGTTATGGGCCCAATCCAAACGCGATTGAAACGCTGATAGAGCGAAAAGCGGAACTGATAGTAACGGTTGATTGTGGCGCAACAAGCTATGAAGCGCTTGAGGTGGCCGCAGACCGTGCGGTAGATGTGATTGTTCTCGATCATCATCAGATGGATGCGAAACTGCCCCGGTGTCATTCTTTGGTAAACCCAAACCGGCAGGATGACATGTCCGGATTGGGCAATCTTTGCGCTGCCGGTGTTGTTTTCATGACATTGGTTTCCACGTTACGAAATCTTAGGGAACGCGGCTTTTACGGCAATGATACGGATCCTCCCGATCTTTTGAAATGGCTGGATTTGCTGGCCCTGGCCACTGTCTGTGATGTGGTTCCGCTGAAAGGACTAAATCGCGCATTTGTCGTAAAGGGTTTACAGGTAATGCGTAATCGCGAGAACGCGGGCCTGCGCGCATTGATGCGCACTGGCCGTTTGGATGGTCCGCCCCGGGCTTATCATCTGGGATTTGTGCTTGGTCCGCGCATAAATGCTGGCGGCAGAATAGGGGATGCAGCGCTGGGTGCACGCCTTTTGACCGCCGATGATGAACATCTGGCCAACGAAGTCGCTGCCCAATTGGAGGCCCTCAATCAGGAACGGCAAAGAGCAGAAGCAAAAATGCTGGAAGAAGCAATAGCGGAGGCAGAAGCCGAAGTTTCTGACGGGGAAGGACCGGCGGTTCTGGTAACCGCCAGCGATCACTGGCATCCTGGCATTGTTGGTCTGTTGGCATCCAGGTTAAAAGACCGGTTCAAGCGGCCTGCCTTTGCCATCGCTTTCGACCGCAACGGTTTGGGTTCCGGTTCCGGTCGCTCGGTACATGGCGTTGATCTCGGATTGGCAGTCAGGGAAGCTGTCAGCGAGGGGCTGCTTGAAAAGGGTGGTGGTCACGCCATGGCAGCTGGGCTTACTGTCACCCGAGACAACCTGGGCGGGATGCGCGCTTACTTTGAAGATCGCCTGACTGCGTCGGTAAATGAGGTTCGCAGTTCCGAGCAATTGAAAATAGATGGCGCACTGACCGCCCGAAGCGCTACCCTGGATTTGATTGATTTGCTGGAGCAGGCAGGCCCTTACGGGCAAGCGCATGCTCAGCCGATTTTTGTTTTCCCCGCTCATCATATCCGATACGCCAAAGTTGTAGGCAGCGATCACGTTTCATTTACCGCTTCAGCCGGCGATGGTTCGCAACTGCGCGGCATTGCCTTCCGTTCCGCAGATACTGATATCGGGCGGCTGCTGTTGGATTCAGCAGGCCGCCCGGTCCATCTGGCAGGAACTCTGAATGCAGATTTCTGGCAAGGCAGTCGTCGGGTTCAATTGCGTTTGCTTGATGCAGCAGTGCCGTAACCCGGCTTGTTTCAAAGTTTGTTGATGCACGGCGTAGCCACATTTATTTCATTAAAATGATGTAATAATATTATTTCAGGCCCCCGTGCCATTCCGAAGTGCACCAGTGAAAACGGCAGCGTGATGAGCATTCTTCCTTGCGGGCGGGCCAGGCGATGGCGAGAATCTTGTAGAAGGAGATTCGCCTATGCCTCGCGGCTACCACCACCTGACCCAAGATGAACGTTGCCAGATTTGGGGGTTGAAGAAAAGCGGCCTCTCGCAGAGAGACATTGGGCGTGAGCTCGGACGCCATCACACGACAATCCGTCGAGAGATGCAGCGCAACAGCGGCGGCCGGGGCTACCGGTACAAACAGGCCCATAACAAGGCGACAGAGCGCCGCCACAGGGCGTCATCGGTGCCAAGGAAGATGACACCCGCCCTGTGGCAATTGGTCGAGGAGAAGTTGGCGGCTGGCTGGAGCCCAGAGCAAATTTCGGGTCGGTTTCGTCGGGAAGGCCAAGCCATGGTGGGGCGGATGCGGATCTACGAATACGTCCGCGCGGACCGCAGGGCCGGTGGCAGCCTTTACAAACGTCTGCGGCGGCGTGGGAAGAAACCGAATTGGCGCGGCGGCCGGCACGCCGGGCGAGGACGCATTCCCGGTCGTGTCGATATCAGTGAGCGGCCCGCGATCGTCGAACAGAAGTTGCGGATCGGTGACTGGGAGGTGGACACGATCGTTGGAGCGGGTCAAAGCGGCGCAGTGGTTTCGGCGGTGGACCGCGCCTCGAAGATGACCCGACTGGTACGGCTCGACAGGAAAACGGCCGAAGATGTCGGAGCTGCGCTCAGACGCCGGCTGGAGGCAGATCGGCACCTGGTTCACACGATCACTGCGGACAACGGTAAGGAATTCGCTGGCCACAGCAGCCTGTCCAAGGCGCTTGATGCCAAGTTCTATTTTGCCCGGCCCTACCACTCATGGGAGCGCGGGCTGAATGAACACACCAATGGACTGGTCCGCCAGTATTTGCCGAAAGGCACGGATTTCCGGTCTGTGACCGATGCCGAGGTCCAGGCGGTGGAGGATCTGCTCAACGCACGGCCGCGCAAGGCACTCGGCTTCCGGACGCCGGAGGAGGTGTTCAGAGATGCGCAGGCACCGCCATGACCGCTCTCAAACCTCTGGGAAGCGCACAGCGTGAAATCTCTCTTCGGCACAGTCTGTTCGAAGAGGCGATTGCGCTTGTGCGCAATTCTGCGGTAGGGGTATTGGTAACGGCAATTCAAGTCATCGCAGGCTCCGCCTGGCGGTGGTGCACCTCGGAGCGGAAACGGCGAGGCTTGAATCCCACTCCCTGTATACTTATCCCTTAAGGTTCTTGGATTCGCGCTTTACGTGAAATGCAGACAACTGAGGTAGAATTCTTGCAATCTCGTATGACCAGGGCAATTGCCAAACATTTCAACGAAGAAATCCGATTTTTCAAATCCTGGGTTGAAAAACCAAAAGCCATTGGAGCGGTTCTGCCAACCAGTAGCGTAACTGCCCGACGAATGGCCAGTATTATCAACCCAGACAGTAAAGACCCGATTCTTGAATTGGGGCCGGGGACCGGCGTGATTTCCAAAGCGATCCTGGAACGCGGTGTTAGACCTGAAAACCTTTATCCCAATACTCACTACCCGTTACCCGGGTGTGAATTTTATTCACGGGGATGCTTTTGATCTGGAACGAACTCTGCCGGATCTGGGCGGCCAGAAATTTGATGCTGTGATTTCGTCAATTCCGCTTCTGAACTTTCCCGTCAGGCAGCGTATAGATCTCATCCGGTCCATTCTCGAACACGTAAATCCCGGACGGCCGGTTATCCAGTTTTCCTACGGACCGGTATCACCGGTGCCACCAGACTGGGAAACCTATTCCGTGGAGCCCTATGACTGGGTGTTGCGAAATGTGCCTCCGGCCCGATTGTGGGTGTTCCGCAAGTTCCTGACTGCCTGACCGGTCGAATTGACCCACCGAATTGATCCAATGAGCGTGCAGATCAGGCATTTTCGGTAATGCGTCGTCTCACGTTGGAATAGTCAGCCTTGCCTGGTGCCTTTCCTTCCGGCCAGGGGTGAAGCTCGTCCAGGGGGACACTCTTGCCGTTATTCTGGACAATCCTCACATGGTATCGACGCAAACCGCGTGGCTCGAGAACACCACATGAATTCGCGATAACGTCCACCTCATGCACAAGGTTGCTGATGTAACTGGCTACCCGTTTTGCTTTTTCACGGGGAACAAGGCCGCGTTGAAATCTGGGATCATGGGTTGTAATTCCCGTTGGGCAGGTATTTTTGTTGCATTTCATCGCCTGAATACAACCAAGTGCGAACATGGCACCGCGAGCGGTCACGATAAAATCCGCTCCTGCACACAGACCCCAGGCGGCATCTGATGGAGTCACGAATTTTCCTGATGCAATGATCTTAATCCGGTTGCGTACATCATGTTTGACCAACAGATTGGCCACCATCGGCAAAGCCTCGCGGACAAGCAGGCCGACATTGTCGATCAAGGGCATCGGTGCGGCACCTGTCCCCCCATCACCGGAGTCGATCGTTATAAAATCCGGTGCAGATTCCAGACCCCGCGATTTTATTTCTTCGCACAGCTGGTCAATCCAGCCATAGGCACCAATGACAGTTTTGAAACCTACCGGTTTACCGGTCACATCCCGTATGTGGTTCACCATATCCAGAAGTTCGCCGACACTGTTGATTTCAGGGTGACGGTTTGGAGAAATAGAGGCTTCACCTTCTTCGATGCCTCGGATCGCGGCAATTTCTGCATTGACTTTTGCAGCAGGGAGAATGCCTCCCTTTCCTGGTTTTGCTCCCTGGGCAAGCTTGATTTCAAACATTTTGATCTGAGGCATGTCAGCAACTTCGCGAAGCTTGATGTCGCTGAGGTTGCCTTGCTTGTCACGAACACCGTATTTGGCAGTGCCGATTTGAAAAACGAGGTCGCAATTTCCCGAAAGATGATGAGGAGATACGCCGCCTTCACCAGTATTCAGCCAACAATTTGCTCGTGCAGCCCCCTTGGAAAGGGCTTTCACCGCCGGTCGCGAAAGGGCACCGTAACTCATGCCTGAAATATTAGAGCGTGTTCGCATCACGTGAATTCACAGCCGACTGCCCTGAAGAAATTCCGGCACTCCATTGGCGTGAACATATGGCAGACCTCTCCGATTGCCTTCCAGACATCATCGAAGGTTCTGGCGCCTGCCTTCCTCAGATGAGCCTTGAGCTTCGAAAAGGCCATTTCAATGGCATTGAGATCTGGGGAATATTTCGGCAGGAACAAAAACCATGCGCCGATATCTCGCAAGATCTGCTCGGCTTTTTCGCTCTTGTGAGCGGCTAGGTGGTCAAGGATTACGACATCTCTCTTTTCCAGTTCTGGCGCCAACTGTGTCTCAACATAAATCTCAAAGATTTCTTTGGTCATGGCCCGGTCAATAACCCAGGGCGCAACCAGTCCATGACTGCGCAGGCCTGCGATAAGTGTCTGCTTCTTCCAGTGGCCATGAGGGACAAAATCTATGAGGCGCTCTCCTGTTGGGGCCCATCCAGTTTGCTTGGCCATTTTGGTGTTTGTGGACGTCTCATCAATGAAGACAAGTTTTTCAATCGACCGATTCAAAAACGGAACACGCCTTGTCTTCCAGAGTTCGCGGTCTTTTTTCACGTCGATGCGGTGTTGCTCCTTGGCATAAATAGTCTTTTTTTATGCGACAACCCGAAACTGCGCACAACATGCCAGACAGGCGAATGATGGACATTGAGGTTGAATTTTTCGTTCAGCTCCGCACAAAGCTTACGGATTGTAATGTCCTTTTGTTCATCAACCCGTTTTCGAAGCCAGTCTTTATAGGGTGAAAGCTTGCCATGGCCTGTTTTTCCCGGGTTATGTTTTGGAGCAAGCGAGCCAGTTTCACGTTTCAACTTCACCATATCATTCACAAATTTGACGGAGACTTTGAAATGGGCAGCCGTTCCACGATGAGTGTGGCCTTCTTCTACATGAGCTACAACACGTTTACGCAATTCAATCGGATGGGGCTTGGGCATTGAAAATCCTTGGCTTCGAACCGAATCAGGTCACCCCAATCAGAATCATATTCGCGCACGGAAAGAAACTGAATCTACTCGACACAAACACGCTCTAATAATGGAATTGGCTTTGTAGGGTTCCCGCGCATGGGGACCGATAACCATCGGCGGTATATCGATGTCTTCTTCCTCCAGGTAAGGAAATGGACAATTCACGAATATCGGGGTCCCGGTAGGTGCAAGACTCTTGGTGGAGCCGAATGCAACGGTGTTTTTCTTACCTTTTGAAGCACGTTCCACCCATTCCCGTTCGGCACGGTTGAAGGGCATTTCCTCACGGTCCATGGCGAAAAAATATTGCCTGAAAAACTCACCCAGCGACGAAAACAAATGGCGAAACCGGCCGACCAGAGGATAGTTGCGCCGTACTGCATCCTTTGTCTGTAAGATATCGGTGACAAATGCAAAGACGCACCACAACGCCAAAACCCCCATCAGAAACACGAAGGCCGTGGACAACAAAGAAATGATTTCCGAGACATAGTCGAACATGCGTAACAAAATCCTCTTTCAGCTCTGCCGGGTTTCTCGCATTGTCGCCGCTGCAGGTCGAATCAACCGAGAACAACAATCTATGAATAACAGTGAACCAGAATTACCTGCAATTCAGGAAGGGTGAGCCACCTCAGCGACACCGGAAATTTATCATGGCCCTTGGTCATTGGATAAGCGTTGGTAGTGCGGCAGTTGTTGTGCCCAAAATTTCCCTTAACAGTTTGTTTTTTATTGCAATTCTGAAGGATTCAAAGTTCTTCGCAGTCATTAGAAATGCGCCATTTCCACCGATTACCTGATTGGAATAGTGTTGGATCAAATCAACTTCTGCAAGTTCTCCAAGATCGTATTCACTGTTGAAAATAACAAGTCCGTTAATCGTAATCCCGCGATCAATTGCGCGGTCCCGCTCTCGACTTGAAGTATCGACGCTGCTGCTACCATCGCCAGAGACATCAATCACCTTGCGCGCGCCTTCATACCCATTGTTCTCAATATGTCCGACAGAATACCTGATTACGCCGCCGATGTCTGTCATCCCGGAAAACGCCCGCGGGGCCTGGCTGACCGCGCTGGCGAACGCAAGAGCAGATGCCTGACTGTTTATCAGCGTCCAGTCAACAATGGTGCCCTGGTCATTAGTGCCAGCCCACTCAACCAGGGTTACCGCGATCCCAATATCTCCCATACCCTCGATCACTGCTATGAGATCCGGGTGGGCAAATGCTTCTGCCAGGCCTCTGCGTTGGAGATCAAATTCCCTTGAATCCACGCTTGTAGACGTGTCCACAGCCAGCACAAGTTCCAGTACAACCGGGCGAGGTTGTGCTGACACCGGGAATACGGTGTAAATTGAAAGGAGAAGGGCGAAGCAAAAGATCCTAAACATCAGCCTTACATGGGCCAGAACTTTTATTTATCCATCTTCACTTTCTGTTTTTGCATGCCTAGGCCCTCAATATGTAACTCCATGACATCGCCGGGCTTGAGGAACTTTGGCTTCGGTTTGATACCGAGCCCGACACCGGGCGGGGTGCCTGTTGCAATAACGTCGCCTGGATGCAGGGTGAACAGGCCGGAAAGGTGCGAAATAATCCGGGCAACTGAAAAGATCATGTTAGAGGTATTGCCGGTTTGCATCCGCTTGCCGTTTACATCCAGCGAAAGGCTGAGGTTTTGCGGATCCTTCACCTTATCTCGGGTAACCAGCCAGGGACCGACGGGGCCGAACGTGTCGCATGATTTACCCTTGGTCCATTGGCCGGAAAGTGACTTCTGAAAAGTCCGTTCAGAAACATCATTGCAGATACAATATCCTGCTACGTATTTCAGGGCATCTTCCGGTTTGACGTATTTGGTCTTTTTGCCAATGACTACACCCAGCTCCACCTCCCAATCGGTTGTTTTTGAACCTCTGGGAATGGACACATTGTCATAGGCACCAATAATGGCGGATGTTGCCTTCATGAACAGGAGTGGATTTTCGGGGATTTTTGAACCGGTTTCCGCTGCATGGTCGCTGTAGTTCAGGCCGATACACATCATCTTGCCGACATTGCCGACACATGGGCCGAGGCGCGGCTTGCCCGGAACTTTTTTCAATTTTGAAACATCAAGCTTTTTCAGTTTCGATATCTGGTTCATCGTTTCGGGGCGAATGTCGTCAATCTGTTTTGACAGATCACGCAGATTTCCATCACCATCGATCAACCCCGGTTTTTCCTGCCCGGATTTTCCGTAACGTACCAGCTTCATGTGTTAACTCCCGTTTTGACAATCCGATTTCGATGCAGTGAATCGAAGCATAAGTCAAGTCGTATGCGGACGGTTCGAAGCAACCGACGCCAAGTGTCGCGGCAATCTCTGTATTTGTCCGGATATCAGGCTAACCTGTGCACCGGTTCTGCGAAAAGGAACACGTATGTCAGAGGACAGCCTGAAACCTGCGACAGCATCGATCCCTACCAGCGGCATCCTACTTGTTTTTGCTGCAGGCGTCTTATGGTCGACTGTCGGCCTTGGCATCAGGCTAATTGAAGACGCAAACGTCTGGCAGATTCTGCTTTACAGATCCTGCAGTCTTTCAACCTTTCTCTTTGTCGTCATTCTTGTTAGGTCGGGCGAGAACCCGTTCGTGAAAGTCCGTCAGGCAGGACTCCCGGCTGTTGTTGGCGGGTTGGCCCTGGTTGGCGCATATTCGGGTGGCATCTATGCGATCCAATCCACTTCCGTTGCAAATGCAATGTTGTTGTTTGCTTCTGCTCCCTTCATGACAGCGATATTGAGCTGGATCATCCTGCGAGAATCCGTGCGCCCGGCGACATGGGCTGCAATCTTTGTTGCTGTTGCGGGAATTGCCGTGATGGTTGCTGACAAAACAGGTGAGGGGGCGATTTGGGGGAACATTGCTGCCCTTGGGTCAGCATTCGGTTTTGCCGTATTCACGATTGCACCGCGTTGGGGCAAATCCAATGAAATGTTGCCGGCGGTTTTTCTGTCCGGAATTTTTGCAATTCTAATCACATCGACTGTTTGCCTGCTGCTGGGGCTACCGTTTGTTCTTTCTACCAATGACGCTGGCATTGCATTCAGCATGGGCGTGTTTCAGGTGGGGTTGGGTCTTGTTCTTTACACACTTGGTTCCAGAACCGTGCCCGCAACCGAGCTTACATTGCTTTCCCTGGCAGAAGTTCTGCTTGGGCCTTTCTGGGTCTGGTTGTTCCTGGGAGAGAATGTTACCGCCTATACGTTCGCTGGCGGCAGCATTCTGTTGTTGGCGATTGTGGCAAACGCGGTTTCCGGTATGCGGCGAAAACCATCACCCATCACAGTGCCATAAGCTTTCGGGATTGATGTTATTTGTATCCGGCTGCGACAATCACGTATTTCGAACGCGTCCCCTGCGTCCGACACGCTGGCAACTTTGACATTTGCTGACAATCGTGTAGCTCTTGGAAAATCTTGAACGGGCACTTTCATTCACCCGTCCTATTCCCTCAGAAAGACGTGCAGAACGTGCAATTATTTCAAGTCTTGCAAGATCCGATTTTGCCAATTTTCGCCATCATGGCAATAGGCTTCTGTTTGGGACGTCTGGCAATCATCACCGTTGAAGATGCCCGTGTTGTCAATCGCATTGCGATGGCCGTTTTGATGCCGATATTGGGGTTTGATCTGATCGCCAATGCACCGATATATCAGTTCAGCTTTGTTCCGCTTGTGCTGTATGCCGCCAGTCAGATTGTGGTATTCGCCTTCGGTTACATGCTGGCTGTGCATGTGTTCAAGCTGGATGCAAGACAATCGGTGTTATTGGCATTTTGCAGTGTGTTTCCAAATACTGTTTTGTACATCCTGCCTATTTCAAAGTTGCTCTATGGTGCCGATAACATCCTGCCCATAACAACCATAATCACCTGGGATGCAGCGATTTCATTTGGTGCGGCGATTATTGCATTACAACTGTACCCGGTCAGCGCCTAATGGACAGATTGGGTTGATTGCGTAAGGGAGTGATTTTGGCTCATCATTGCTATCAAGGAGCAAATGATGAGACGAAAGAACGAACGAATGACCGACGATGCTGATCGTGTTGTAAAAGACATCAAACGACAGACGCGACGTCGGTTTTCTTCGGAAGAAAAGATCAGGATTGTGCTTTCCGGCCTTCGTGGTGAAGACAGCATTGCCGAGCTGTGTCGTCAGGAAGGAATTGCCCAGAGCCAGTATTACTCTTGGTCCAAGGAATTTATGGAAGCCGGAAAGAAGAGGCTGGCTGGCGATACGATGCGTGAGGCCAATACCGATGAGGTGAAGGGACTTCGCAAGGAAGCCCGGGATCTGAAGGAGGTCGTAGCAGAACAGGCTCTGGAACTTCGATTGCTCAAAAAAAGCATGACAGGCGATGGGGGAGACGACGAATGAGGTATCCTGCATCCGAGAAGCTTGAGATCATCCGCTTGGTAGAACAATCGCATCTTCCAGCCAAGCAGACACTGGATCGACTGGGTGTTCCACGCTCAACCTTTTATACCTGGTATGACAGATACCAGACTGGTGGCGTGGATGCCTTGGAAGACAAGGCTCCCATGCCCGCACGGGTTTGGAACCGTATTCCTGACGATGTGCGTGAACAGATCGTCGATCTGGCATTGGAGGAGCCAGAACTATCTCCAAGGGAACTGGCTGTCAGGTTCACCGACACCAAGCGCTACTTCGTGTCCGAGGCCAGTGTTTACCGGCTTCTCAAGGCCCATGACCTGATTACCAGTCCTGCCTTTGTGGTTATCAAGGCTGCGAACGAATTCCGTGACAAAACAACTGCGCCCAATCAGCTGTGGCAGACGGACTTCACCTATCTCAAGGTTATTGGTTGGGGCTGGTTCTACCTATCCACCATTCTCGATGATTACAGCCGCTATGTGATCGCATGGAAGTTGTGTACGACTATGAAGGCCAGCGATGTTACTGACACTCTGGAACTCGCGCTGCAGGCCTCTGGCTGTGATCAGATCAATGTCCATCATCGACCAAGACTGCTGTCAGACAATGGCTCCAGCTATATCGCCACCGAACTGGCTGAATGGCTCGATGACAACGGCATGGATCATGTTCGTGGCGCACCATACCATCCCCAGACACAAGGCAAGATCGAGAGATGGCATCAAACCTTGAAGAACCGCATCCTGCTGGAAAACTACTTCCTGCCCGGCGATCTGAAAGGCCAGATCGGTAGGTTCATTAGCCACTACAATCACAGGCGATACCACGAAAGCCTGAAGAACCTGACACCCGCCGACGTCTACTTCGGACGTGGCGACCAAATCCTGCAACAACGAGAAAGGATCAAGCAAAAGACTATCAACGAACGGCGCTTGCAATACCGCAAGCAGGTCGCTTAACATCGACAAACAGATGAGCCAGATACTCGCTTAGCTCAAGCTGCGGTCTGTCCAGAAACCCATGACGACGGACATACAACGAAACTCACCATCACCTGACCGCGAATCTTTTTTCTCTGTGCAGCCTTGGGATAACGCAGAGACCGCCGTAATTTGCGAACGATTTTGCCCGGATAGTTGGATACTTCCGAGTTTCCAGAAAGACTTGCCAGCCGCTTTTTCTTTCCGCCATTTTTATTTTTGGCTACCTTTTGTCCGCTTTGGGATCCTGCTTTGTTCGTGGATTTGGATTTGCCCTGATTGCCAGAGGCCGTTTTCTTTTTCGTTGGCTTTTTTACCTTCTTTGTCTTGGCCGGTTTTACAGGCTTTTCAACCTTCTTTTTCTTGGCTGGTTTTACTGGCTTTTCGACCTTCCGTTTTTCTGGAACAGGCACGATGGTGACATCTGGAACCATCGGCTCTGTGGTAGGAGTTTCAACCGACTGGGTCGATGAATCCGGAATCAACGCTGCCAATTGCTGAAGTGGCTGCTCAGCAGGCTGTAGCGGTTCCGTTTCTTCCGGCTGAGCCGCCTGTTCGGTCGCTGGTTTTGCAGGAGTTGGTTCTGGCTCGACCACCGTCACCGGCTCAACTTCGGCAGTATGCACCGGTGTCAGTTCCTGAAGGTCTTCGACAGGCGTAATCCTATCGATTTCGACTTCTTGTGCTTTTTCGAAATCCGTCATCTCAAGCGGTTCAACAGGCGGCTCTGTGACCGGTTCCGCTTCAATCGTTTCAGAAATACTTCCACTGGCGAGCGTGTCTGCAAACGCGCTACCGAGAGTCGCCACCGGGGTGGGGGCACCTCCCTCGATCGAGGTTTCTTCTTTACTTGTATCATATTGGTAAGCAACACCAGCATGTAATGCAAAAGAGGCTTCCAGCGCCAAACACCATTTGTAGGTGGCTGAATTCATTGTTCAAGCCTCTCGGTCAGGATTAGAGCGTGTTCGCATCACGTGAATTCACAGCCGACTGCCCTGAAGAAATTCCGGCACTCCATTGGCGTGAACATATGGCAGACCTCTCCGATTGCCTTCCAGACATCATCGAAGGTTCTGGCGCCTGCCTTCCTCAGATGAGCCTTGAGCTTCGAAAAGGCCATTTCAATGGCATTGAGATCTGGGGAATATTTCGGCAGGAACAAAAACCATGCGCCGATATCTCGCAAGATCTGCTCGGCTTTTTCGCTCTTGTGAGCGGCTAGGTGGTCAAGGATTACGACATCTCTCTTTTCCAGTTCTGGCGCCAACTGTGTCTCAACATAAATCTCAAAGATTTCTTTGGTCATGGCCCGGTCAATAACCCAGGGCGCAACCAGTCCATGACTGCGCAGGCCTGCGATAAGTGTCTGCTTCTTCCAGTGGCCATGAGGGACAAAATCTATGAGGCGCTCTCCTGTTGGGGCCCATCCAGTTTGCTTGGCCATTTTGGTGTTTGTGGACGTCTCATCAATGAAGACAAGTTTTTCAATCGACCGATTCAAAAACGGAACACGCCTTGTCTTCCAGAGTTCGCGGTCTTTTTTCACGTCGATGCGGTGTTGCTCCTTGGCATAAATAGTCTTTTTTTATGCGACAACCCGAAACTGCGCACAACATGCCAGACAGGCGAATGATGGACATTGAGGTTGAATTTTTCGTTCAGCTCCGCACAAAGCTTACGGATTGTAATGTCCTTTTGTTCATCAACCCGTTTTCGAAGCCAGTCTTTATAGGGTGAAAGCTTGCCATGGCCTGTTTTTCCCGGGTTATGTTTTGGAGCAAGCGAGCCAGTTTCACGTTTCAACTTCACCATATCATTCACAAATTTGACGGAGACTTTGAACTGGGCAGCCGTTCCACGATGAGTGTGGCCTTCTTCTACATGAGCTACAACACGTTTACGCAATTCAATCGGATGGGGCTTGGGCATTGAAAATCCTTGGCTTCGAACCGAATCAGGTCACCCCAATCAGAATCATATTCGCGCACGGAAAGAAACTGAATCTACTCGACACAAACACGCTCTAGAACCGAAGGTGCGCCGGCATTCTGGAGTTGATTGATAATTTCTATCAAACGGGTGGCCGCAAGTTCAGAATCCGCGAATAAGCGGACCGGCTTGTCTGCGAATTCCGGATCAGCTGAGAAGCTGGCGGTGAACGCCTTTATGGAAATCGGATTGCCCTGAAACCATGTTCCCCCGTCTGCGCGAACTGAAAGGACACTTTCGAGTTCCGCGTTTTTCCTGTCCTCTGAAAAGATCGGACTGACATTGCTGTCAAGCGGCGGTACGATAGTGCCGGCTATCAGGAAAAAAATAAGCATCAGAAACACGATATTTATCAGAGCAACCGTGCTGTCCTTTTCTCTTCTATTCCTGTTTGCGGCAATTGTGATCATTATTGCACCAGCACTGCTTCTATTTGTTGGTTGCGCAATACCTCAAGTGCATCAATCAGCATCTGTGAAGACGTTTGTTCGTCGGTTTTCAGAACGGCTTTTACCGGTGTTTGCGAACGATATTGCTCGAGAATTTCTTGAACATTCTCTACCGTTGCAGATACGCCATTAATGCGCCAGGAGTTCTCAGATAGCGTGATGAACAATTGCGGTTTTTCCTGCGAAACACTGTTTCCCGATAGGGTGGCCGTCACTTCCACTTCCGTAAATTTGCTGAAGGTAGACGACAGCATAAAAAATAAGAGTAGTAAAAAGATAATGTCGACCAAAGAGGTCAGGGACGGGTATCGTCGTTTCCGAATTGCGAAGTCATTGAGCATAGGCCGCCTCGGATACGTCAGGGGCAAGGGTTCGCTTCTCATCAACCAACTCGTAATTGTTGTTGATAAGGTCCGTAGTCATTGTCTGGATGGCCACCCGCTCATCTTCAAGCCGCGTTTCAAACCAGGTGAGAACCAGAGAGACTGGCATGGCAACGGCAAGTCCGGCAGCCGTTGTCAGCAGCGCAACCCATATGCCGCCAGCCAGGATTGACGGATCAACGGAGTTGCCCGCTGCCTGCAATTTTTGAAAAGCATCAATCATGCCCAATACGGTTCCAAACAGACCGAGCAGCGGAGCGATCTGGGAAACTGCTTCAAGCGTGCGAAACCCGCGTTGTAATTCGTGCAACTCCCGGACAGCGACGGCTGCGACTTCATCTTCCAAGTCTTCCTTGTAAGTTTTGCCCCGGTTGGTCTGTTCCATGCAGACGCGCAACGACTTTTCCAGGGCGCTCGATGAACCAGAAAGCAGTTTCAGTGCATCACTGCGCTTTCGATGTTTCCACAATCTTACCGCACGTTTTGCATTTGCGTGCTGACCCACGCGGCACTGAACGAATTTCAATAATTTTAATCCAATCAACGCAAGGGCACCAATTGATAGGCAAAGCAGAATCGCCACAACAGGGCCGCCCAACTGAACAAAAGTAATTAGAGGATTTAAGAACTCAATCATGGGGTCGCCTGTCAGTTGAGAAATTCGATAGATGTTTTGTTGCTGATAGTGAGTTTGTCAAAGCACTCGGGCAGAGTTAGTCCTGTCCCGTCGCAGGCGGACGAGTCATTGATCAGAATCCGGCCGAGTTTTCCGCATTTCGTGTCAGGAAGCTGAAACTGACGAACCCTGTACTTACCCTTTTTCAGCTGTCGAAAGTCAAAAACCGTCATTCGATCAACGCGAAGATCTTTGTCAAAGATCACAAATTCATAGGCCAGTTTCTCAATGTCTGCCGGCATCGTGCTCGTTGCAAGAAATGTTAGCACGCAATTTGTGCCGGACGATTCAACCTTGTTGAGTTCCAGGCGGATTTCTTCGGATTCTTGTGCATATATGGGAGCAAACGGCAGCATGAATGCTGCAAACAAAACCAACGATTTCAAAGCGAGCGAACGGCACAGTTTCACATCAGACTCCAAAGGTTGAAACGGGAAACCTGCTGGCTGGCCAAATGCTTGCTCGCGGGGGAAAACGATTTTAACTTGACTATTGAAGTCCAGTATTGATTGCTCTATAAAAGATGATAAACTGAGTCAAGTTTTTTTTGAAATTTTCGCGTTGTCCGGCTGGCGGTAAGCAAGCGGTACAACCAGACACGAGTGCGACGTATTATGTGTACACAAAAAAGCGTGGGGAAGATACCATCCTCAACAAATAGATTAGACCTGCCAAAAGAAGCCAAGCCTACAACCCTGAAATTACCCACCTTTTCGACCCGGGAATTGTTTGGCTCCGCTAAAGAAATTGGTATTGAACACGAAAATCTGCTTTACAGGCTTCGTATTACCAAACAAGGCAAACTCATTCTGAACAAATGATATCTCCTTTTCACTTCGAACTGGAAATTGAGGAAGACGACATGGATATCAACGCCATATATAAAGCCTATGCAAAAAAAGCAATTTTCCAGTCTGCCATATGGTTGTCGGTGTTTGCGGTATGTTTGATCCTGTCAGTTAATTTGCTGGGCACGAACAAAGCTCTGGGCAGCGAGACGAAGGACTACAAGCGGATCGTTTCCATAGGCGGATCGGTGACTGAGATCATTTTTGCTCTTGGTGAGCAGGACAGACTTATTGCCAGGGATAATACCAGCGTTTATCCGGAGCAGGCATTTGCATTGCCCGACGTTGGCTACATTCGGCGACTGTCACCCGAAGGGGTATTGTCAGTAAATCCAGACCTGATCCTGGCCATGGAAGGCAGCGGTCCGCCGGAGGCCATTGACACGCTGAAAGAAGCCAACGTCCCAATTGTATTTATCCCCGAAGGTTATACAGGGGAGAAGATCAGCGAAAAGATCATGGCTGTCGGACAGGCTATCAACGCGGAATCAAAGGCAGAACTATTGGCCAAAGACACCAGTCTTGCGCTTGAGAAAATATCGACAAGGGTGTCTGCCGCTCTTCCGCAGAAAAAAGTGCTGTTCATTCTTTCGCTCAGAGGTGGTAAAATATTGTCGTCCGGGCAAAATACGGCTGCTGACGGAATTATCGATCTTGCCGGCGGAGAAAACATTATTACCGAGTTTGAAGGTTATAAACAGATCAGCGATGAAGCAGTGATATCTGCCGCACCAGAGGTGATTCTGATGATGAATGCACGCGGCGATCACGGCACTTCAGATGAGCAGGTATTCTCGCATCCGGCGATTGCGGCAACACCTGCAGGTCAGAACCAGAACATCATCCGAATGGATGGGTTGTATATGCTTGGTTTTGGACCCAGAACTGCTGAAGCCGCGACCGAACTGTTTGAAATCCTGTCCAGTGAGAAACACCCTGAATGACAACTGCCGAGTCAGGTCTGGATGCCTCCGGTAGGAGTGGAACAAAAAATGCCAGACCAGGGGATCGTTCGATCCTAGCAAAACAGGTTCTGGCTGTTCTGATCGCGATTTATGTCGCAATTGCTGTGAGCAGCCTGTATGTCGGCGCGGCAGGGATATCGGTTTCCGGCGCATTCTATTTTTGGCTTGATCCGGAGGCCGGCAATGCCCAGGCCCATCTTCGTGACTGGATTATCCTCTTTGATATCCGGTTGCCGCGATTGTTTTTGGGAACTTTGATCGGGGCAGCCCTGGCTGTTTCTGGTGCAGTGCTTCAATCCTTATTCCGAAACCCTTTAGCTGATACGGGAATTATTGGCATTTCTGCCGGTGCAAGCCTCGGTGCGGTTTCCATGATCGTATTGGGTGGCACCGGACTTGCCTTCATCACAGACGCCCTCGGACTGTTTGCCTTGCCGATTATGGCATTTTTCGGAGCCCTTTTGGTCGTTTTGTTTCTTCAGAGAATTTCCACGAGAAACGGAACCACATCAATTGTCACCATGCTGCTGGCCGGGATCGCCGTGCAGGCATTTGCCTCCGCAATTACGGGCATCCTCATCTTTCTGGCCGATGACCAGCAATTGCGCGATCTTACATTCTGGGGACTGGGTTCGCTTGCCGGGGCTACCTGGCCTAAGGTATTATCCGCCGGTTCGATAATCGTTTTTTCATTGTTGTTCATGCCATTCCTTGCAAACGGGCTGAATGCAATTTCTCTGGGAGAGGCAACTGCATTTCATCTTGGTGTGCCGGTTCAACGTTTAAAGACAATCGCGATCTCCGTCACCGCTGGCGCCACCGGAGCTGCCGTTGCTGTAAGCGGTGGTATAGGTTTTATTGGTATCGTGGTGCCCCATCTGCTGAGGCTTTTAATCGGGCCGGATAATCGGTATCTTTTGCCTTGTTCTGCTGTCCTGGGTGCGTGTTTGCTGATTCTGGCAGACATGTTTTCGCGCACCTTGGTTGCACCGGCGGAATTACCGATTGGAATCGTAACCGCCCTGGTTGGTGCGCCGTTCTTCCTTTGGTTGCTCATGCGCAGGCGAGGGGTTTTTGAAATATGATAATTACATCAGAACTCTCCGTGGCGTATGACAAAAGTATAGTTGTACGCGAGGTTAATCTGGAAGCCAGACCAGGCGAGCTGACGGCTATCATTGGCCCGAATGGCTCAGGAAAGACCAGTCTGATGCGAGCCTTGAGCGGGGAAATAAAATATGTCGGTACAGCCACTTTGAATGGGATGGATGTTGCAGGCATTACCCCTTCCATCCTGGCAACGCACAGGGGAGTTCTGCCACAGTTCAGCGCTGTAGCCTTTCCCTTTACCGTCGGTGAGATTGTGCGCCTTGGCCAAATGGCCGGTTTGAAAAGCCGCCAGGGCGTGAACATGGATATGGAAATAACAGACGCCCTGAAAAGGGTGGACCTGGAAGAATACTCCGAGCGAAAATACCATGAGTTATCGGGCGGTGAGCAGCAAAGGGTTCAGTTCGCCCGTGTGTTATGTCAGGTTGGTGAACCGGTGTTTGAAGGTACCCCCCGATGGCTGTTCCTGGATGAGCCGATCTCAAGTCTGGACATCCAGCATCAACTGACGATCATGAATATTTCGAGGAAATTTGCCTCGCACGGCGGCGGCGTCATATGTATTCTTCATGATCTGAACCTGGCGGCAATGTATGCTGACCAAATTGTCCTTATGCATCAGGGCAGGGTAGATCGATACGGAACGCCTAAAAAAGTTCTCACCAATAAAGCACTGTCCGAAACATTTGGTTGTCCGCTTAAACTGGGCAGGACACCGCCCAAGGGCCAACCTTTCGTCCTACCGCAATCAGTTGAACTTTGATGAGTTTGAAGGCTGTGCAGTTTAAACTTGATAGAAAAAACCAAGTTATGTAATCAATTTCAAAATACAAAAAAGCAAGCCATATTGCCGAATTGGGCAGTCAGCGAGCCAGGAACAGTCTTGAGATCTTGTAGCTTGCAACATACTGAAATCACTTCGATTATTCATACGTAGCAATCAACTGCTTTCAGGCAGGTCCCACAGGCATGCCGGATAATGAGCTAAACAGCATCGTAGACAGACAGCAGGCAAAATAACTGGTTGAAAATGTGCGCGGTAGCTTTTCCGTAATTAAACAGCCAGATTCAAATTCGGCGGGAAACCGCCCAGAATGAGGGTAACAGCTTCTCCGGTGGCCGAGGGGAAGTTTTCATTCACCCAGGACAGGCACCCCTGGTATGAATGAGTTTGGCCACCTCCGGGGGATTGTTGCGAGGAGCAGCAATCCCCTATTTTATTGTGCGGTGTTCAACACATTTGCGAAATATCAGAATTGCAGCGTCTGCTTTATGTGACTGGGCCTCAAAGACTGTCCGGACGGGTAATTGAAAAATCAGGTAGTATGGGAAAAGGTCTTGCCGAATACGTCGTCCAAGACTTCGGCAAGATCGACGATCGCGTCCGCGATTTCGCGATGTCCTGCCGCGCGATAATCGAACTCAAGCCGTTTGAACACATCTGCCCCCTGGTCCTTATTAAGAGCATCCAGCATGGCATGCGCCGCAAACTTGATAGACTCGCTTGGCGAGCGGCTCATGTGTTTCAGGTGCCCGACCCGACGATGGTGTATCGTCGGATCGTAATTGTAACCAGCCTGGGTTAGACGTTTCTTTTCCTTTTCCATAGACCGGCTGCCTATTGAAGACTTGCAGCGATTCTTGCAGCTTCTTCCGGTTCCAGGCGGGGAGGGTGCCAACCTCTGCCCGGTGCCGCGTCAAGCAGCCACTTGGTATATTCATGCTGTGGACGATTAAACACATCATCGGCCGTTCCAAGTTCGACCATCACACCTCTTTCCATTACAGTGATGTAATCGGAAATTTGAGCCGCTACCCGCAAATCGTGGGTGATGAATATAATTGCAACCTGCAGTCGCTCCTGGAGTTCGTTCATCAGCCGCAGAACCTGTTTCTGCACCGATAGATCCAATGCCGAAACCGATTCGTCCGCGATAACTACCTCCGGCTCCATTGCTAGCGCTCGGGCAATTCCAATCCGTTGTCGCTGCCCGCCCGAGAAATTCCGCGGACTGCGGTAATAAGCTTCTGGTCTCAACCCGACCAGTTCGATCAGATCCATCGCTTTTGCCCTTCTTGCCTCCGGTCCACCATATCCGGCGAGCTCAGCGGCGCGGGAAATCATCGACCCGACCGAATGGCTTGGATCGAGTGATCCATAGGGGTCCTGGAAAATCATCTGGATATGTTTTCGCGCCTGATTGAGAGATTTGCCCTGTAGCGCAAGAAAATCGTCATCTTTGATAAAGATTGCCCCGTCTGTCGGTTCAACCAACCGGATCAGTGCTTTTGCGAGCGTCGACTTGCCAGAGCCACTCTCACCAACAACACCAAGCGTTTCGCCAGCCCGTAACACGAAATTCGCGTCGTTCAGGGCATGGACCTGACTAGCGCCGGATCCATAAACCTTATGTACTCCTTCGGCCCGCACGAGTGGGGCATCATTGCGCGTTTCATCCGGCAGGCGTGTTGTCTCCAGCAGCGGCATCGCATCAACCAGTAGCTTGGTGTATTCTTGTTTTGGTTTCAGCAGGATTTGTTTCGTTGAGCCTTGCTCGACAATCTTTCCCTTGTGCATCACCGCAACCTGATCGGCTACTTCAGTGTCCGTCGTCATGGGTTTCTGGACAGACCGCAGCTTGAGCTAAGCGAGTATCTGGCTCATCTGTTTGTCGATGTTAAGCGACCTGCTTGCGGTATTGCAAGCGCCGTTCGTTGATAGTCTTTTGCTTGATCCTTTCTCGTTGTTGCAGGATTTGGTCGCCACGTCCGAAGTAGACGTCGGCGGGTGTCAGGTTCTTCAGGCTTTCGTGGTATCGCCTGTGATTGTAGTGGCTAATGAACCTACCGATCTGGCCTTTCAGATCGCCGGGCAGGAAGTAGTTTTCCAGCAGGATGCGGTTCTTCAAGGTTTGATGCCATCTCTCGATCTTGCCTTGTGTCTGGGGATGGTATGGTGCGCCACGAACATGATCCATGCCGTTGTCATCGAGCCATTCAGCCAGTTCGGTGGCGATATAGCTGGAGCCATTGTCTGACAGCAGTCTTGGTCGATGATGGACATTGATCTGATCACAGCCAGAGGCCTGCAGCGCGAGTTCCAGAGTGTCAGTAACATCGCTGGCCTTCATAGTCGTACACAACTTCCATGCGATCACATAGCGGCTGTAATCATCGAGAATGGTGGATAGGTAGAACCAGCCCCAACCAATAACCTTGAGATAGGTGAAGTCCGTCTGCCACAGCTGATTGGGCGCAGTTGTTTTGTCACGGAATTCGTTCGCAGCCTTGATAACCACAAAGGCAGGACTGGTAATCAGGTCATGGGCCTTGAGAAGCCGGTAAACACTGGCCTCGGACACGAAGTAGCGCTTGGTGTCGGTGAACCTGACAGCCAGTTCCCTTGGAGATAGTTCTGGCTCCTCCAATGCCAGATCGACGATCTGTTCACGCACATCGTCAGGAATACGGTTCCAAACCCGTGCGGGCATGGGAGCCTTGTCTTCCAAGGCATCCACGCCACCAGTCTGGTATCTGTCATACCAGGTATAAAAGGTTGAGCGTGGAACACCCAGTCGATCCAGTGTCTGCTTGGCTGGAAGATGCGATTGTTCTACCAAGCGGATGATCTCAAGCTTCTCGGATGCAGGATACCTCATTCGTCGTCTCCCCCATCGCCTGTCATGCTTTTTTTGAGCAATCGAAGTTCCAGAGCCTGTTCTGCTACGACCTCCTTCAGATCCCGGGCTTCCTTGCGAAGTCCCTTCACCTCATCGGTATTGGCCTCACGCATCGTATCGCCAGCCAGCCTCTTCTTTCCGGCTTCCATAAATTCCTTGGACCAAGAGTAATACTGGCTCTGGGCAATTCCTTCCTGACGACACAGCTCGGCAATGCTGTCTTCACCACGAAGGCCGGAAAGCACAATCCTGATCTTTTCTTCCGAAGAAAACCGACGTCGCGTCTGTCGTTTGATGTCTTTTACAACACGATCAGCATCGTCGGTCATTCGTTCGTTCTTTCGTCTCATCATTTGCTCCTTGATAGCAATGATGAGCCAAAATCACTCCCTTACGCAATCAACCCAATCTGTCCATTAGGCGCTGACCGGGTACACATTGCCAAAAAAATTCCCACGTTGGAAGCATTTCTTGCCGTCGGCACCATTAAAGGATGTTCTGAGAGCGACCTATGGTTTCCATCGCCATTTGCAACGGTACGGCGGGGAGCAAGGGTTATTGTCAACCGTTTCGTTAACCTGCCTGCTAAGTCATTGAAAAATAACAACAATGGCACTCCCTAGGGGAATCGAACCCCTCTTTCCAGGTTGAAAACCTGGCGTCCTAACCGATAGACGAAGGGAGCGCAATCAAGTTGTGGGCGGGTTATAGAAGCCAAGTTCGCAAGCTTCAAGCGGAATTTTCACCTTTTTGCAAAAATTCTGTACTTTTTTTGGTGCAGACATTCACACCGTTTCGGAGAATTTGGAATCAGGCCTTTTTACGCTTTTTGACCTTTGAACGACGGCAGGGATGATGCCAGTCACGCTTTGAACCGATGTCGACATGAACCGATTTCGTTCGACAATAGGTGCCCACACCGCCGCGACCGGGGATAGTGCGCAGGAATTTTGCCAATTGCCATTTGGAAACACCATCCACCTGAATATCCACCGCTTTGCAGAAAATATGCTGCGAATTGCGTGCACCACCTGCACGGCGGTTGCGCTTGGGACTGCGATAACCGGATGTGATAATCGGCTTGCTCCCGTAACGGCGCTCGACAACTTTCAAAAGGCGCACCACAGCTGGGTTTCAGGCAGGCGACCTTTACCTTTTCGTGCTGTATCCGCAAGCCGTTTGGCGATATACGACCAAGCCCGCCTAATGCCGCGACCTGAGTTGAATTCGCATCCAGTTCATCAGCGATTTCTGCTTCATCCAGACCGAATAATTCCGCGTTTGATTTGACCCCGGGCAAAGCACCATTGTTTGCTTCGCCAGCAGAAACGCTGGTTAGCACGGTGACCTTTCGTTCCGTCTGTGCGGTATTGTGAGCTCCCGAAATTCTGTTCACTTGCTCGTCGTTGCTTTCCGCGCGATTTTGCAGGGAAGGTTTGAAGCCTGCGTCGGGTTTCGTGCTGGCATTCGCCTTGAAGCCGCCAAACAGCCGGGCCAGCAGCCCAAGTTTCTTGCCTTCGTTCTGGGTTCCTGGCTGTGCGGTTACAGAAGAACTGATTGCTGGAGATACTAACGCAACTTCCTGCAACTCTGGATTAGTAACCTGACTTTGTGACGCGCCGACAGTTTGCACCGTTGCCTGCACTTGAGGGGATTCCGGTGCAGCGTTGACTGTGGAATTGGTAATTACCGAACTTGCAGCACCTGATTGCTCAGGTTCTGCTACCACAGCCAAAGGCTGCGAAACAGCGGTTTCAGCGGTCTGTAATTGTACAGTGCGAATTCTTGGCGCCTGGACGGGAATCCCGATACCATCAAACACGATAGTGATGCCGGGATCAGTGTGAGGCTGATCTTGAATCTGTTCACTGGGTTCGCCCAATACCGCAATGACCGGTGTGGAAACTGGCTGCGCGCTATTTGTCAAAAGTCCAAGGCTGGGTTCGGAACCAACGCAGGCAGATAGGGTAAGGGCTGACGCAAACACAACGCCAACCTGGCCTGAGAGCTGCCGGCTGGCAGCCTCTTTGCCTGTATCAGTTGTCTTGAACTGGCTCTTCAAATTCCCACCCGTTTCACATTCAAACCATATCACATCCGATAGCAGAGCGTACGGTGATTCTCTTGTCTGTAACTTTTGATGTTAATAACAGGCCGCCTTAAAATTGCAAACCCTATCAACCAATGCACTGCGCTTCAGCCCAAGAGCTTTGCGTAAGCCTGAAATAAGGCTGAAACAAGACAAAGTGTGGTTTCTATGTGGCGATTACCATTCGCCGGTATTACCCATGCTCAGCCAGGGTTCCTCGGGTTCTAGAGGTTCTCCCTTTTGCAGCAGTTCAATTGAGATATTATCTGGCGACCGGATAAATGCCATCTGTCCGTCGCGGGGTGGGCGGTTAGAGCGTGTTTGTGTCGAGTAGATTCAGTTTCTTTCCGTGCGCGAATATGATTCTGATTGGGGTGACCTGATTCGGTTCGAAGCCAAGGATTTTCAATGCCCAAGCCCCATCCGATTGAATTGCGTAAACGTGTTGTAGCTCATGTAGAAGAAGGCCACACTCATCGTGGAACGGCTGCCCATTTCAAAGTCTCCGTCAAATTTGTGAATGATATGGTGAAGTTGAAACGTGAAACTGGCTCGCTTGCTCCAAAACATAACCCGGGAAAAACAGGCCATGGCAAGCTTTCACCCTATAAAGACTGGCTTCGAAAACGGGTTGATGAACAAAAGGACATTACAATCCGTAAGCTTTGTGCGGAGCTGAACGAAAAATTCAACCTCAATGTCCATCATTCGCCTGTCTGGCATGTTGTGCGCAGTTTCGGGTTGTCGCATAAAAAAAGACTATTTATGCCAAGGAGCAACACCGCATCGACGTGAAAAAAGACCGCGAACTCTGGAAGACAAGGCGTGTTCCGTTTTTGAATCGGTCGATTGAAAAACTTGTCTTCATTGATGAGACGTCCACAAACACCAAAATGGCCAAGCAAACTGGATGGGCCCCAACAGGAGAGCGCCTCATAGATTTTGTCCCTCATGGCCACTGGAAGAAGCAGACACTTATCGCAGGCCTGCGCAGTCATGGACTGGTTGCGCCCTGGGTTATTGACCGGGCCATGACCAAAGAAATCTTTGAGATTTATGTTGAGACACAGTTGGCGCCAGAACTGGAAAAGAGAGATGTCGTAATCCTTGACCACCTAGCCGCTCACAAGAGCGAAAAAGCCGAGCAGATCTTGCGAGATATCGGCGCATGGTTTTTGTTCCTGCCGAAATATTCCCCAGATCTCAATGCCATTGAAATGGCCTTTTCGAAGCTCAAGGCTCATCTGAGGAAGGCAGGCGCCAGAACCTTCGATGATGTCTGGAAGGCAATCGGAGAGGTCTGCCATATGTTCACGCCAATGGAGTGCCGGAATTTCTTCAGGGCAGTCGGCTGTGAATTCACGTGATGCGAACACGCTCTAATGGTAACCCCGGCTTTCATGAGTGCCGCGCAGGCGGCATGGATGTCATCCACCGCGAAGGCAAGATGTCCAAAATTGCGGCCACCTTTGTAATCTTCTTTATCCCAGTTGTAAGTCAATTCCAGAACCGGGGCTCGCTCAGTGGAGCGTTTGCCCTCAGTATTGGCCAAATCATCCGGTGCAGAAAGAAAAATATTGGTAAATCGCCCGGCTTCACTGTCATAACGATAGACCTCTTGCATGCCGAGTTTATTGCAATAAAAGTCCAGTGAATTGTCTACATCACTGATTCTGACCATGGTATGGAGGTATTTCATTTGACTTTCCTGTGATTCTTACTGGTCAGACAATAACTGAACTTTTACACAGCTTCACAGAATTTTTGTAATTTTACCAGTTTGGGCTTGCAGTAGAGGGCTGTGCCAGTGCTATCATAATGAACAATCAGTATCATTCGCGCTGATAGATCGGCAATGTGAGAGTAATCAACATGGTGGGGGATAAGCAGAAATCCGCGATTTCATCGTCTGAAATTCCCCGACGAGGCCGCTGGTAGTTCGGAAACGGCGAACGTTGTCAAGATTGCTGGCCACATAAAATGGTTCGATGTGTCAAAGGGTTATGGTTTTATTGTACCAGATGAAAACCTGCCCGACGTTCTCCTGCATGTCACCTGTCTAAGAAACGATGGTTTTCAAACTGCACCGGAAGGAGCCCGTATCGTTTGCGAAATTGTCAAGCGTGACCGGGGGTACCAGGCGTTACGTGTACTGTCGATGGATGAGACGACAGCGACCCATCCTGCTCAGAAATCCGGCGGCAAGACCCATTTCGACGTAAAACCTGAGAGCGAACTGGAGCGCGTTCAGGTAAAATGGTTCAACAGAACCAAGGGTTATGGCTTTGTAACCCGTGAGGGAGAGGACATATTTGTCCATATGGAAACCTTGCGAAAATTCGGATTGACCGAGTTAAGGCCCGGCCAGTGGGTGCTTGTCCGGTTTGGCGAGGGGCCAAAAGGCTTGATGGCTGCCGAAATATTCCCGGACAACGATCCGCGCGCCAAGCATATCAATTAGTTCCGTTTCCAACTGATTTTGACCTCATTTGCGGCATAAGGCTCAACTTTCAAAGACAGGAAGATTGTGGTGAAGCAATACGGGAAAACTGTTTGTTGCGATCGCACTCGGTGCAACGGCCATCCTGATCATCTATTTTTCCGGTGCGCAAGCGGATCAGGAGCCAGATCCGAATGCGGTATTCCCTGTCGAGAATCTGTCCGTAAAGACCGGTTCGGGTACGCATACATTTACTGTCGAAATAGCCGATGAGCAGCCAGAACGGCAGCGCGGCCTGATGTTCCGTGAAACCATGTTGCCAACCCACGGGATGCTGTTTCAGTTTGACAACCGGCAGGTGGTGTGACATGTGGATGGAAAACACCATTCTTCCGCTCGACATGATATTTATTCGGGCTGACGGTACTGTAGCCCGCGTCCGGGAAAATACCACGCCATTTTCTCTGGGAAGTCATCCCTTCGGGTGAACCGGTCTCCCATGTCCTGGAACTGAACGCGGGTATGGCCAGAAAGATAGGACTGAAGCAGGATGATGTTGTTAAACATCGGTTTTTCAATAATGCGGATTAAGCATTTTGGAAACTTTTTTTGTGACGATGCGATT
>CBDAPT010000006.1:0-716188 GCA_965198665.1 Rhizobiaceae bacterium
TGCCGCGAAACAGCACCGTGTCCTGCGCAAGACAGGAAACCGCGCGCCGGTAATCGGCCGTATCGATCTGGCTGATATCGGCGCCATCCAGCGACAGCCGTCCGGTCTCAGGCGCATAAAGACCGCTGATCAGCCGCAACAGCGTCGATTTGCCCGAGCCGTTTGCGCCCAGCAGCGCAATCCGCTCGCCCGGTGCGATCCGCAATGCGTCGATGTCGATCACCGGCGCTGCCTCCGGAGTGTAACGGTACGTCACACGCTCAAGCGCGATCCGGCCGGGCTGTGCGCCGCGTTTGAGCATCTGGCGGTCCGGTGCCATGTCCGACGGGGCTTCGGCGATGGCGTCTAGCCCTTTGAGAGCCGTGCTCATCTGGTGCCAGCGCATCAGCACCGAACTCAGCCGTGCCAGCGGCGATGTCGCGCGCATGGTCATCAGCGTCGTTGCAATCACCGCGCCGACCGTCATGTTGCCGGCAAAGACCTGATAGACGCTGGCCGTCACGGTCAGCGCGTAGACGGCCTGCTGGATGCTGGCGGCCCATTGCGTCAGCTTGACCGAAAGGGCCCGCTGGCGCAGCGACGCGTCCGAAATCAGCCGGCTGATCTCGGCCCATTGCCCGGAGAAAAACCGCTCGGCACGCGCCGTCTTGACCGTCTCAAGCCCGTAGCACACCTCGTTGAACAGCCGCCCCGCCGAGGTTTGCGCGCCGAGCGAGGACTCCATGATACGCAGCATGCGTTGCCTGAACAAAAACGGCGGGATCACCATCAGCACGATGCCGGCAATCGGCACAAGCACCACGGGGCCGGCAATCCAGTAGATCAGCGCCAGAAATATCACCGCAAAGGGAATATCGGCCAGCGCACCGGTCGCGGCCTCGGTGATGAACTCCCGCAAGGCTCCAAATTCCCGCATCAGTTGGGCGAGCCTGCTCGCCTTCGGCGTCGACGCACTGATCTTCAACGCCGTGAGCCGCCGCAAAAGATCGGCGGAGGCGTCCATGTCGAGCCTGCGCCCGGCACGGTCCATCACGCCGGCCCTTGCAACGCGCAAAAGCGCCTCCATGACCACCGCCAGGCCGACGCCGCACAAAAGCACCCACAGCGTTTCTTCCGAACGGTTCGGAATGACGCGATCATAGACCTGCAGCGAAAACAGCGAGATCACCGCCGCCAAAAGGTTGGCAATCAGCGAGGCGGCAAGAATGCTGCCGATCGGGGTCGAACCGGAAAGCACCCGCGACCACAGCCAGTGCCCGGGTGCGGTCGTCGCCTCCTGTTCCTGCGCAACCCGCTCGAGCGACTTGCGCAGCACCAGAGCACGCTTTCCGGCCGACCGCCGCAAGACGTCGTGCGGAACATTGCGCCCCTCGCCGGGACGCGCGGGATCGGCCAGCAGGACCGCGTCCCGCGTCGCCGCGGCAACCACCACAAAGGTGCCGCCCACAAGCTCCATTGCGAACGGAACGATGCTGTCAAAGTCCTTGCCGGGGCGGATGTCCGGCTGGAGCGTCGAAAGGCTGAGGTCGCTTGCCCGAAGCATCCACGCCAGTTCGTCGCTATTGTCGCCGGCTTCCGACAGACCGCGCGGATCAAGGTCCACCCCGATCAGCGACGCCTGAACGCCCAGCGCCTCGCCCAGCGTCATCGCCACCGTCAGATCCAACTGACTGTTCCGGTCCTGCCCATTGGTCAACGAAGTGGTCATCAACACGCACCCATCTACGCTCATCAGCCTCCGCGCCGCACAAGCGTTCCGTTCTGCACCGCCTCGCGCAGGCGAAGCCGCAACAGGCCGGCGCGCGCCGACACGTGATCGCGCCGCGCCTGCAACAGGATGCGGTAGACCGTGATGCCGTCGGTGAGCGGACGCCCGCCGACATCCTGCTGCTCCAGGAACAGCGCCACCGAGTGGCGCGCTTCTGTTTCCAGGTTTGCAAGCGAGGCCGCTCGGCTTTCAAGGCGCATCCGCTCAAGCGCGATCCGGCGGGCTTCGACCCGAAGGTCCCGCGTGACCCGCTCAACATTGGCCCGCGCCGACGACAGGGCTGCATCGGCCGCCGACAGGGCGGGACCGGCCGACAGTCCGGCAAAGTCGGCCGTGCCAAGCGACAGCGTTGCCGTGGGTGTCACATCGCCGCGCTGGTCCGCCAAAACGGACCCCTTGAGTTGAAGGCTCGGGAACCGCCGCGCGCGCGTCAGATCAAGCCGGTGTTCCGCACCCGCATATTCAAGCCGTGCCCGCATCAGTTCAGGCGAGCCGCTGCCGGGTGCGGACCCAGATATGGTCCCGGAAGTGGTCAATGTGCCGGACCCGTCCGGCGCAGAAGACGGCATGAGGGCGGCTTGCGTTGCGCCAAGCGAAGGCACGGAGGCTTGCGTGTAGGCGGTTTTCGTGGCAACCGCAATCTGGCCCAGCGCAAGGCGAAGCGCCGCCGTGTCCGCCTTGACCTCGTTTCGCAGTTCGGCAATCCGCACATCGAACAAAAGCTGCTCGGAGCGGTCCGCAATGCCGGCGCCCACGCGCGAGCGTGCGAACTGGCGCAGTTCCGCCACATCGACCAGAGACGCGGCCGACGCATCGCGCAGCGCCAGCGCCTCGCCCGCATCGACCAGAAGCCCGAGCGCCTCATGCACGCTGTCAATGCGTTCCTGCCACAAATCGAGCCACGCAAGGTCGATCGCACGGTCGGCCTCGGCCGCCAGCGCCTTATTGCGGCCGAAGTCGTAAAGCGTCAGGGTTGCGCCGACACCAACACCCACATTGCCGTCCTGGTCAAGTTCAGCAACCGGTGCCAGTTGCGGCCAGCGTTGGCGTCCGATCACGGCACGTTCCTGCTGCCGCTGCACAACAAGATCGCGCCCCGGCGACAGGCGCTCGCTTTCTTCCAGCGCGGCCATAGCCAGCGCCTCAACCGCCGTACCGGCGCGAATGGCCGGCAAACGGGGCGGGGACGCCATTGCGGCATCGGGGCCTGCATCGGCTGAAGCATCGATATCGCGATCGGACTGTGCTGCAGAAGGGGTCATGAGAGATGCGGATCCATCTGCCGCAATGGGCACATCGCTCCGGCCGGACGGTGCGGACCGGTCCGTCGCCTCTAATGCCGTATCCGCAGGTGCCAAAGCCACAAGGTCCGGACCCCTGCCGCCCGGTGTACAGCCAGCCAGTACCAGAACCAATACAAGACCCAGCGCGAGGCCCGGCAGTGCAAGACCCGGGGCAGAACTTCTGCCCGCTCTTGTGCAGGAACGCGAGCCGGGAATGGCATCAACGCGCATGTCCGTGAACATATCCATAAACATGGCAGAACCAGGATACGCCGGGACATGGTGGCAAATGAAATTCAATTTCTCTTTCCTGGAGCGTGTCTGGTTTGATTGAGTTCGTGAGCCTGAAGCGAGTGTCGAGGCAGCGTTTGAATGGCATGGACCAACGCGTTCAACACTACCACGATTCAACGCCGATTGAACCAGACACACTCTGGCTGTAGCCGAAGCCAGATGACCCCGAAAGGAACACTCAAAAGAAGCGGGTAGCCGAATATTCATCTATCCATCAGAACCAGTGCCCGGTTTTGTCGCAATGCGCAGTCTATACCCTACCGCATCCCGTATGGTCACCGTATCAGCGGTCAGGTTATGCAGGCAAGCGCCCTCAAGCGCCAGTGTCTCAAGTGCCAGGATTTGCGTCTGCGACAGTGCGCCCTCCAGATTGCCGCCTGTTCCGGTAGCTGCGGACCCTGCCAGCAACAAGGTCACGGAACAACGCATCCCAAAACACCGGCCGGCTGCCTTATCACGCCGCTCCGAACGCGCGTTCAGCCGACAAAACCTCGATTGTTTTCCAGAAACACCATACTGCAGGGCCGCCCCCAACATTGAGCTCAACGGTAGTAACGCCGATGATGAAGCCTGCCCCGCAACCGGGTTCGCTTCATTGGCTTCATCATCGGCTTTTTCAAATGTGATCACACAATACTTGCGTCAGGATCGAAGCTGACACTTGTGGCGGTCAGGGTCTCGGCGACATCGTTCACCTCATAACTCCCCTCAAGGGTGATCGTGCCCCCGTTCTCGCCGGGCCGGTCGATGACGATGCTGCCATCGTTGCCAACAAAAACCGCATTGAGCAGGTTCTGCAGATCGTTGCCATCCTCACCGTTCCATTCATCCTCATCAAAGACCAGAACGTCGGAGACCGCCTCAAAATCGGTGATGGTGTCATCGCCTTCCTCATCGCCCGTGAACAGGAAGCGGTCATTGCCGTCCCCGCCCGAGAGCCTGTCATCCCCGCCGCGACCGAAAAGGGTGTCATCCCCCCTGCCGCCATCAAGGATGTCGTTGTCACCGGAGCCGAGCAGTGCTTCCCTGCCCGAGAAGCCCGTGGACACGCCGCCCGTGAGATCCGCCGGGGTCGAAGTGGTGCTATCTCTGCCCTGCGCATCCGTCGTGGTCACCGTGTCAGCGGTCAGGTCATCCAGAGACGCGTTCAAAAGCGTCAGGGTCTCTGTTTCCGAGATTGCTATCTCCAGATTGCCATCCTCTGTCTCGGTCGCCGCAGCCCGCACCGCATTCAGGTCGGCAAACAGGCCGCCATCAAACACCAGCCGGTCATTGCCCGCCCCAAAGTCCGTCACCCGGTCCGAGCCGGGACCGATTGGTGTAAACACGGTTTCGTCGTCACCTCCTACGGAAAATGCGATCACACTTTCTTCAAGGTACTCCACAGCGTTGAAGCGGAACACGTCATCCCCATCGCCGCCAGTCAGCGTGTCATTGCCCGTCCCGCCAGTGATATGGTCATTGCCGTTGCCACCATTGATGATGTCATTGCCACGGTCACCGTCAAGCCGGTTGGCCTCGCGGTCCCCGGTGAGTGTGTCATCATCTTCACCGCCCATAAGGTTCTCGATATTGATCAGGGTGTCAGTGGAGGTGAGTGGCTCCTCCCTGTCAGGATCATCTACCGTGTTAAAAACGGTTACCGTGGCCTGACCGGTGACAAGGCTGGCTTCCACACCCGCAAACTGCCGTTCGCTAAACCCAAGTCCTTCATAGGTAACCGTGTCATTGCCCGCGCCGCCATCAAGCGTATCATTATCGCTGACACCCTCCAAAGCTGCGCGAGAGCCGCCAGCCCAAAGCACATCATTGCCAGGACCGCCCGAGAGACTGTCATTGCCTTCGACGTTTAAAAGCACATCATCGCCGTCCCCGCCCTCAAGCGTGTCATTGCCGGGACCGTCGTCAAGCTCGTCATTGCCCGCACCGCCCCGAAGCGTGTCATCCCCGAAAAGGCCTACAAGTTTGTTATTCGCAGCGTTGCCGATGATCGTGTCATCGCCTCCACCGGTCGCGACATTCTCAATGCTGACATAGGTATCGCCTTGCGCCGTTCCTCCCTCGCCTCGACCGGTCTCAAGGTTGACAGTCAGATCCGTCGTGTCGCCCCGTACGAAATACTGGACGCTGTCATTGCCGGTGCCGCCCTCAAACCTGTCAGCGCCAGCACCATTGATCCCACCAATAAAGGTGTCATCGCCGGGGCTGCCTGTGAGGACGTCATCGTCTGCTGTGCCAAGGAGTGTTGAAGCCGGGAAAGCGGCCGCGAACTCTTCAATTTCCGTGCGCGCATTATCTGTCGGAAGCGAGGCGACCAGGGCCACGGTCTCATCCGTTCCATTGCTGTCGGTATAGCTGACCTGAACCCGCACGGACCGGCCCGTATCCGCATCACCCAGCGTATAGGTCTGGCCGGTCGCGTCCGCGATGTCCTCAAAGCCACTGTCCGTGCTGCGCTGCCACTGGTATTGCACTGCACCCAGCCCGTCCGCGCTGGCGGTCACCGCAACCGGCTCACCCGGAGCGGGTATAACATCATCCCCGGTGATGCGCAGCACGCCGGTGGGGCGGGCCATGCTTGTGGTATCGTTCCCCTCCGCATCCAGTGTGGTCACCGTGTCCACGGTCAGGTCAGCCAGAGACGCCCCGTCAACCGTCAGGGTCTCTGTTTCCGAGATCGCTATCTCCAGATTGCCATCTGTCTCGGTGGCCGCAGCCCGCACCGCATTCAGGTCGGCAAACAGGCCGTTGTTGAATTGAAGCCGGTCACCATCGCCGGCATCAAAGTCCGTCACCCGGTCAGAGCCGACATTGGCGAAAAAGCTGAAGGTGTCACTGCCCGGACCACCGGTCAGCTCATCATTGCCAGCACCGCCATTGAGGACGTCATTGCCACGGTTGCCATTGAGAACGTCATTGCCGGGTCCGCTAGAGACGTCGGGGTCATCAAAGTTCGTGCCGTTGACGAACCTGTTGAACGGGCCGTCGACTTCTTGCTCGCCGGTGCCCTCATCGCCACCATCGGGACCTGCAACTTCTTGCTCGCCGGTGTCCTCGTCACCACCATCGGGACCCGCAACTTCTTGCTCGCCGGTGCTCTCGTCATCACCATCGGGACCCGCAACTTCTTGCTCGCCGGTGTTCTCATCACCACCATCGGGACCCGCAACTTCTTGCTCGCCGGTCTCCTCAGTCGTGACTTGACCGGTCGTTTCGGCGTTCGGATCGGTGGTGGTTGTGTCCGCACCATCCGCATCCAGTGTGATCACCGTCCCAGCCGTCAGGGCGTCCGGCGACGTGTTTTCAAGCGTCAGGGTCTCGGTGTCCGACAGCCGGATCGTGAGATCACCGCCGGTCACGCTGGCCGCGGCCTGTACCGCCTCCAGATTGGCAAACAGGCCGCCCTCAAATTGCAGCCGGTCCGTACCGGTGCCAAAGTCCGTGATCGTGTCCGAACCGGCCCCAGGGGCGATGATGAACACATCATTACCAGCACCGCCGACCAGCGTGTCATTGCCCGCGCTGCCGATCAGCGTGTCATTGCCACCACGGCCACGAATCAGATCATTGCCTTCCCCGGTTACCAGGATATCGCCACCCGGTGTGCCTGAATTCTGGGCTCCTGTGGGTGTGCCATCGGCATCGAAAAAGAAATAAGTCGGTGCCGTGGCGGTGGTTGTGTCCACGCCGAGCACATTCAGTGTCGTCACCGTCTCAGCCGTCAGGGCGTCCAGAGACGTGTCTTCAAGCGTCAGGGTCTCTGTGGCCGACAGCCGGATCGTAAGATCACCGTCGGTCTCGTGGGACGATGCCTGTACAGCCTCCAGATTGGCGAACAGGCCGCCGGTAAATTCAAGCCGGTCCGTACCGGAGCCAAAGTCCGTGATCGTGTCCGACCCGGTCCGGGGGGCGATGATGAACACATCATTTCCGACACCGCCATCCAGCGTGTCAGACCCTGCGCCGCCGTTGAGGACATCCACGCCATCGCCGCCGGAGAGTGTATCGTCGCCCGCGCCGCCCGTGATCGTATCATCACCAGCGCCGCCATCGATGGTGGCAGCGGCCGTCCCGCCACCTACGAGCGCGATTGTGTCGTTGCCATCGCCTGTTTCGATGGTGATCGAACCATCGTCGGCAGTCGAGGCAACCCCAACCCGGATGACGTCGTCACCGCCTGCGGTCGCGATGCCGTACTCGCCGTCCTCATCGATCACGTGACTGATGGTTACATTACCGCCACCCCTCGCCGTGATCTCGTCCACATTCCTGAAAGACGTTTCGGAACCCAGGGTCAGGTCGCCGAGGAAATCGTCCGCGTCGATGGCGGTCAGATTACCCGTCGAACCATCGCGGATTGTCAGGTCGGCGAAGGAGCCACCGTCACGGTAATTCTCGTGGGTTTCGATGTTAATCGTGCGCAATGCATCAGCGGTGCTATCAAGGCGCTCAACGTTGCTTGGTTTGCCCTCATCGCCCTTCACATGCACATTGATGACTTCAATGCCCGCATCTTGAGATTTCGCGCCAACAATCAACTCGCCTCCATCGCCGCCGCGACCGACCTTCTCAACTTCGATGTCGACGGAGATGGGGGGAGTTGTCTCCGTGGGCGCCTCAGGCCCGGTTATCCTGCCATAGGTGTCATAACTTCCTACGCTATCTTCAGGGCCTAAGAACCGAACGCCGCCTCTCAAAGTGCCGTCGTCTTGCTCGAAATTTTCCACTAGAAGGCCACTCTTGGAGGTTAGAACGATGCCCGGGATAGGCGCGGAAAGTTCACTGTTATCCAGATACGTAGTGTCCGTATTTACCCTATCCAGTTGATCTTGCAGTTGCAGATCCCGCAGATACTGCAGATTCTGCATCATATCCCCATTTGCTTCTGCTTCAGTGATTTGCTGAGTAAGATCAGCTTCCAGAGCCTTTAAAAATGCCTGGTGGGTTCCTCCTCTAAACAGTTTATCCGTACTGTTCCTATCGATTGCTAAGAGGTCTACATTCGTTCCATCCGAAAATTCTACGCGGATACCGTTGATATCGATATTTCGGAGACGTTCTACATCGGGGTCGGGTACGACGCCACGGGCAGGGTCGCCATACAAGCGGTCCACTTCTGCATCTTCATCGAGTAGGTGTAGAACCGCCCTGTTGCCGTCGTTGGTCGGTTCACCGGGTATCAAGTAGTTATCATCGAAGTAGACGGTGAGGTCGGACGCGTCACCGTCGGAATTAAAGTTGTCCGTGTGGTCCATGGTGATGGTGATGTCGGCGGTGGGCCGTTTCTCGCCATCGCTGTCGAGCGTGGTCAGGTTCTCGATGACCAGATCACCATCGGAGCGGTAGGACCCGATCTCGTTATGGCCACGGATATCCTTGGCATCCAGGATTACGGGACCTTGAGCATCATCACGAGCTTGGATGTCGATCTCTTCGACATCTGTGATTATCGGCTGAATATCGGTCCTTACGTTTGAACCGCTCGCGCCCGCAAATTCTTGCGTCAGCTGGGCATGGAGCCTGTCGCCATCGCCACCGCGACCGTTGATGTTGTCTCCGGATGCCAGGGTATTGGACACGCCGCCCGCACCCGAGCTCTGGTCCACGGGCGCTTCGAAGGTGTTATTTTCATCATCGCCGTTGCGCACATCGCGGCCGGAGGTCAGGGCTTCCAGATTTCGCGTGGTTATGGTGACTGTGACATCCTGTTCCGTGCCGTCCTCGGTTCTCACCGTGAAGGTATCGGTCAGGGTTCCATCTTCATTCAGGGCGTTTACATCGCTGTTGTCTTTGTCCAGCGTGTAGCGCCACAAACCCTCCGACGTGATCGTGAACACGCCGTAGCTGGTTTGCGCCGGCGTCGTCACCGCCTGCCAGACATCGTTGTCGTTGTCGACATCAGTGTGATTGAGGTCGCCCGTTATGGCGTTGGCCTCTACATTTTTCGATACCGAGCGCGCACTGTCTCCAGCGATCACCGCCGCATCATTGGTGCCGGTGATGGTAATCGTGACGGCCTGTTCCGTGCCGTCCTCGGTCATCGCCGTAAAGCTATCTTCCAGCGTCTCCTCGGCAGCGAGCGCATTGACCGTCTGGTTTTCGATGTCCAGCGCATAGGTCCATTCGCCCGCCTCCGTGATCGTGTAGGTGCCGAGGCCTTCGGTGCTGTCCTGCGCCGTCGTCACCGCCTGCCAGACGTCGTTGTCGTTGTCGACATCGGTGTGATCGAGGTTGCCGGTTGCCGTGACAGTATCGGCATCCTCAGTCACCGTGCCTTCAGTCACGCTGTCGTCGATGATCATAGCCGCATTATTGGTGCCGGTGTCCTCGTCATCATCACCGGCTTCCGGAGCACTCGGATCAACTTCGGCGCTCGGATCGACTTCGGCGCTCGGATCGACTTCAGCGGTCGTCTCGGCGCCGTCATCGTCATCGTCATCGTCGCTCAACAAGACAATCGCGGCAACAGCTCCAACAGCCGCCAGCCCACCAATCAGAAACACGGGGTTCACACCTCCATCAGCGCCCTGTGTAGACAGGCGCGCGACATGATCGCCATCGGCGAGCGCATCCGCATCAGCCGCGTAGGCGGCTTCATAGGCAGCCAGTTCCGCAGGCGTCGTGCTGAACATCTCGGCAATGTCTGACAGGGTCCGCGGTTCCACACCGGTCATTGCGCCGTCCGGGTCGAGGGTAACCTCGAAAGGTGCGCCGTCCGACGGGTCGCGCAGAACCAAGTCAAGACTCTCGCCATCGCTCGTGTCATAAAAATCCGAAATGATGATCCGTCCGCCCGCCTTCAGAACGACGACGAGATCGTTGCCATCACGAACGGTGTGCGCCACGGCCTCAGCCGCAACGGGCACAAGCACACCGGTTGCGCCGTCCGGGATTGCAATCACGGAAGCTGCGGTGTCGGTCTTGAGCGAAGTTTGATTGATAGTCATGCTGGTTTTCTCCAATTTGGGGTGCCTACGAATTCAAGGGGGAAGATTGTGCCGCACAAGGCACGGGTGAACAGGCGCCGGCGTCTCGTTATAAGAGATGCGCCGAAGCGGGAAACGTCATGATGTTCGGGAAAAACGATCGGTGCGCCAGGGCAACCACCAAGGCAAAAAGCAGTGCCAGCGCAACCGTCAGGGCCGGCGCAACCCTTGGGCTTGTCGCGACGGATGAACCCATCTTTGCAGACGCGCACTACGCGATCACATGGCGCGGCAAAACAATTGATGACAGAACGGTACCGGCCGGATACGCTGCGGCTGTTGGATGCCGGCCTGGTGCATGAAGCGGCGATGGAGGGCGTGTTGCGATAAGCTGCGGATCCGATAGCCGCAACCGATCCGTTGTCCGCAATACCGTCACGCGAAGGCGCACCCGATATCAGCATCGGGGCACCGAAGGAGGGAAAATGTAGGGTTGGCTTAGAGCCTGACCGCTGACCGCTGACCGCTGACCGCTGACCGCTGACCGCTGACCGCTGACCGCTGACCGCTGACCGCTGACCGCTGACCGCTGACCGCTGACCGCTGACCGAATGTGCGGTCGCAGCAGGCCCTGTCAATATGTTATTTGCAGTTCCGGTCAATTTATTCAGTCTCGGCCTTACAGGTTATAAAATTCTGCGCTGACGTTGCTGTCAGGTCAGATTTGTGTTGAAGTCTCACATTTTTTCGCAAACGTCAATCAGCGATTTGCTTTTTTTTGTTATTTGTCGGCATTTCAGGAGCGCCGATGCAAATCGGCAACAGTTGCAAACCAGACTTTCCCAGGCACATTCTGAGTCACATCGGCGCGGGCGGACCGGTCAGCGGGCAACAGGACGATCATAGGAGCACGGGGCATGATATCCGGAGGCGGGAATTTCAAGCTGATCGCGCTCGTCATGCTGATGGCCGTTGTGGCGGGCTGTTACGGGCCGGCATGGCCGGGTCCGCCCGATCGGGTCGCGCCGCCGCAGTCGCAAGCGTCCGTATCGGCCCCTTCGGAGTGGTACGGGGCTACGGACAGTCGCGCCCTGGTGCGCCATTACAGAAACCTTCAATCGGACCTTCTGGACCGCGGGCTCTTGCGCCGCGATGGTCACGCCGGCGGAACGCAGCTGCGCGCCGGCATGCTGGCACGGGCCTTCGAGACGGTCGTGTTCCATGACGAATATGCATCGGGTGGCAATCCGTGGCGAAGGGCGGGTGCCGGGGCCGGAGCGCTCGCACGCTGGTCGGCGCCGGTGAGAATGACTGTTGCCTTCGGACCCGGTGTCCCGCCGGCGCAGGCCGCGGCCGACCGCATGCTGATCAACGCCTATGCGCGCCGCCTGGCCCGCGTTACAGGCCATCCGGTCAGCACGGTGCGCTCGGGCGGCAATTTCCACGTCGTCTTTGCCTCGCAGGATGATCGCGCCTGGCTGCGCCGGCGCCTGTCCGAATGGCTGCCCGGCACTGATCAGCGCACATACAAGGTCTTTGACCGGCCGCCGCGCAGCATCCGTTGTCTGGTGGTGGCCTTTGCCGGCACGTCGAACCCGCATGTCTACACGCGGGCCGTAGCATTGATCCGCTCGGAGCTTCCCGATCTGATGCGCAGCGGTTGCATCCATGAGGAACTGGCGCAGGGGCTGGGTGCGGCCAATGACAGCCCGCATGCCCATCCGTCGATCTTCAATGATGACGATGCGTTTGCACTGCTGACCGGGCATGACGAAGCGCTGCTCGGTATGCTTTACGATCCACGCCTTGAGCCAGGCATGAGCGCACACCAGGCGCGCCCGCTGGTGCGCAAGCTCGCACGCGAACGTCTGCGGCAGGCCCCGTAGAGGGGCCTATCCGGTCAAGGCATGCGCCGGGGGAATGCATCATACCGGTTTGCTCAAAGCAAAAAACAAAAAACTCAATCCTGATCAGAAAAAGCCCCCGGACGATCTTGCAATTGGAGAGCTGATCGTCCGGGGGCTTGCGTGCAAAAACGGTGGGTCAGTTTTAAATGGAAATACAGGGTCAGTTTTAATTGAACATTGACAGTGTCGGACGAACCTGGTGAGGAATCTCCGGGATCCAGTGTCTCATTGGACGGTGTCGTCAGGGGGGTCGGGTTAAGTCCGTTATGGATGTCGTTGAGATGGATGTCGGAAATTGCCACTTCACCGGTGTTTTCTACCCGGTAAACATAGGTGATTACCGTGCCCACCGGCACTTCCTGCAAATCGCCATCAGTAAAGCCGGTTGCAGTAGCGGTCTTGGTGACCGAGAGGCCAGGCGGCGGGACTACTACCGTCACAAACGCATCTTCCACTTCGCCGTTGGGCCAGTCTCCACCCGGTCCCATGGTCCCGCCGGGATCGGTGGTGGAGTAGCGAACCCTCGCGGCCAGGGGGCCGAGACTGGAGCTTAATGGAATGGCGATATCGAGCGCCTGGGTTCCGGCTGAAACCGGCGTGTCGTTCAGCAGTCTCTCTGATGCCTGCCAGTCTCCATCACCGTTCAGGTCTACCCAGAGGTTTACAAACCCAGCGATACTGGCGGTGATATCGACGGGGTTAGTCTGCCCCCGGTTAAGGTTGCCGTCATCATCGGGTCCATAGATTACACCGTCCTCGTCGTCGGCACCCAGATTGTCATCTCCGTCAGCTGTTGCACCGGGTTGACCATCTGTCTCCACATCGATGGATGAGCCCAGAAAGGAGCCGATTTCGAGACGGTGCGCTGCCCCGTTATTCGACCGCAATACCGGAAAACTCGCAGGCGCATCCCCGTAGTCGCAGTCGGGTGTGATGCGCACGGCATCAACAAAGTTACCGACACTGGGATTGCCTGCGGCGGTTGAAACGGCGAGGAACTGAAACCGTGTAACCGTCTGACCTACCGGTACCGTATAACTTCCGGATTTCACATCCCATCCACCGTTCCCGGTTGAAAACTGACCCTGCGAAACAAGTGTTCCACCGGGAGAACCGATTAGAACCTCAACCGTATCGACACCAGCGCGACCGCGATGGGCAAAGCTCCACAGAACAGTAGTATTAGGTGTCGTTGCGAGATCCTGAAAGAAAGCACCGAACAGATTGGCGTTGATTTCAGCATGCTGATTTCCCTCGTAGGAAGCCACGCCGCCGAAACCGGAGCGCCATAATTCGATCCGATTGTCTGCCGCCGTGGTTTCCCAGCCCGGTACGTCGCCCTCGTTATAGATTTTAACAACATTGGGCGGGGAGCCAAATACCTGTACTGCAGCCGGACTGGACAATGTGACGTCCGGCAGCTCGAACCCGCCATTGGTCACGAGGCCCGGAATGCCCGAACACTCCTGAGCTAGGGCAATCACAGGCGTTAAAACGGTGGCCACCGTCAAAAATACTAACCGGAAAAACTGCCCGAGATTTCGAAGCACATATCCCCCCGTCGAATCCATCTTGCAGCCGGAAAATGATGTGTCCCGCGAATACGCAGCAGCTTAATTTACCGATTGTGACGACGATACCCGCCTTGACTGTGTCGCCTGTTGCAAGAATGCCTTGAACGGTTGTCCCTGTCCGGCATCGTCACGCGTTCCTGTTTTTCAGCATCCAACAATGCTGTAGCAACACATATTCCGGATCAAAACGAATCGTTCTGCTTCATTGTTAGCCGAGCAGAATCTGCAAGGCAATTCACAAATCAGTATTGAATCCAGCCGCTTAGTTAAGTTGTTAAATGCAGTTCAACCTGGTCAGATCTGGCCAGCATCCGGGCCCCAGGTATCGGTCATGGCGAAACCGTCAACAAACGGATCTGTTGGATCAAAGCCCAGTTGGTGCATACCGTATATCCAGCCACGGCCTGTTATTTGTGGCAAGACTGCCGGTTTGTTGCCGACCTGGCTTGTGCCGGCGTGGCGTACCCGAAACTCGCTCGAAATGGTGGAGCGGGAGAGATACTCGTCGCCTTCACTCACCTCACCCCGGGCTGCCCGGATCGCCAGGTTTGCCGAGTTTCCTGTGCCGCAGGGCGAGCGGTCGAGCCTGCCGGGCCACATGGTGGTAGCGGTGCGGATAGCACCGTCCTCATCGGTGGAACGGAACATCACATAGGCAATGCCATTGACATCCGGGTTGTCGGGATGGGCTATATCGATCACTTTGTTGAATGCGCGTTTCAGCTCCATACCTGCAAAAGAGAGTTGCCGGGCCTGTGTGGGTTCTATCCTGAGGCCAGCATCCGCCGCATCGACAACAGCATAAAACACGCCGCCAAAGGCGATGTCGGCCCGCAAAGTGCCCCATTGTTCGGTTTCCAGCACATAATCCAGCGTCTCCACATAAGAGGCAGGCATCGAAAGGGTCACGTTGAGGCATTTGCCGTTTTCGCAATGGGCTTTGGCAACCACCAGCCCGACGGCAGTCTCCAGCCGGACTTCGTTTTCTCCGTCCTGCATCTCAACCATGCCGGTCTCCAGCAGACAGGTGGTGACACAAATCGCGTTTGAGCCAGACATAGCGTGGGCCTGGTCGGGTTGCAGCACGATAAAGCCTGCGTGGTTTTCAGGATTTTCCGGCGGAAACAGCAGATTGGTGGAACCGGCAGCAGAACCCCGAGGCTCCAGTATCAAACCGCGCCGCAGGGTATCGGCACCGCTATTGAGATGGCGAAACTTTTCGAGCAGCGTTCTGCCCGGTATCTGAGGCTGGCCGCCGGTTACAACCCGTCCAACCTCGCCTTCAGCGTGAACTTCAACCAACTGCAAAGTGCGGGACCAGCGCATAGAATTTCCTCTCATTCGCAGGTTCAGATAACCCGATGTGAATCCCATTCCCGCGAATTTATAACCCCGTTGCGGGGCGCGGGATACCGGATTTTGCGAATCCGCCAGTTATTGGAATTCAATTCTGCGTTTTGGGGAAATTGTAAAATGCTATTCTTTGAACTTTGGATAGATAACCGCCATATTGGAAAATAATCGCGTAAGGCGTCTATTTCAGAGAGCAGACATGAGACATTTTCCGGTTTTCCTGAGCGTACAGGACAAACGCATTTTAGTCGTCGGAGGCGGTGAAACCGCAATATCCAAGCTGCGCCTTTTGATGAAGACACAAGCGCAGATCGACGTGTTTGCCGAAGAAGCGGAAAGCCAGATTGAGAGCTGGGCGCACGCCGGGCTGCTTACGCTTATTCGTCGCGATATTACCCCGGATGACTTCGATAACGCTGCGATGATCTACGCCGCAGAAGATGATGATGTTCGTGACAAAAAGACCGCAGCCCTTGGCAGAGCGGCCGGTGTCCTGGTCAATATTGTCGACAACCTTGAGGACAGCGAGTTCATCACCCCCGCACTGGTGGACAGGGATCCGGTGACCATTGCAATCGGCACGGAAGGGACAGCCCCGGTCCTTGCCCGAAAGATCAAGTCGGAAATCGAGGCAAGTCTGCCAGCTGAACTTGGCTTGCTGGCTAGAATTGGCGAGCGTTTTCGCCCGAAAGCCGCAAAACTTGCGCCGGGGCAACCACGCCGTGCCTTCTGGACCCGGTTCTTTTATGAGCGCGGGCCGCTTGCCTTGAAACGTGGCGGACAGGAAGCGGTAAATGAAACACTGGAAGCCCTTTTCGAGGAAACCCGCCGTGAAGAAACACAGCCCGGGCTGGTTCATTTTGTCGGTGCCGGACCCGGTGATCCGGACCTGCTGACACGCAAGGCGCTAAAAGTCCTGCATGAGGCGGATGTGGTCATTCATGACCGGCTGGTTGCGCCACAGATACTGGAGCTGGCACGCCGCGAGGCAGAAATTCTCCAGACTGGCAAACAGGGGTTCGGGCCCTCCTGGAAACAGGAAGACATCAACGCGCTGATGGTGAAGCATGCACAGAACGGTGCGAAGGTGGTGCGCCTCAAATCCGGTGACCCAGCCATATTCGGTAGACTGGATGAAGAGATGGACGCACTGAATAGCGCTGGCCTGGCGTTCGAAATCGTACCCGGCATTACAACCGCGTCTGCTGCTGCTGCCAATCTGGGTGTATCCCTCACCAGGCGCCGCCGCAATTCCGCGCTTCGCATTATGACTGCCCATGACATCAAGGGTTTTGCCGAACATGACTGGCACGATCTTGCCCGCAACGGCGCGGTTGCAGCCGTCTATATGGGAGCGAAGCAGGCCCACTTCCTGTCCGGTCGTTTGTTGATGCATGGAGCATCGCCGCAGATTCCCGTTACCATCATGGAAAATGTTTCGCGCTCCGATCAACAAATCATCACTTCAACGGTCGGAACCCTTGCCGCAGACACGTAGAAACTCGGTGGTGATGGCCCCGTCATCCTGATGCTGGGGCTCGAACCCCGTGAAGCTTCCAGCGCCCTGAACGCAACCCAACAAGACCTAATAGAAATCGGAGCATCCTGATGGCCAGAGCTTTTGTCCCCAAGGTGGTTACCGCAAATGATTTGCTGGAAGGTGATGTGATTTACCGTACCGCATCCGGTGACTGGACCCGTCGCCATGACGAGGCGGAGCTTTTTGATGAAAAGGAATTGGCAGAAGAAGCGCTTGCCGCAGCACAGGCAGAGGCGCACCGTCTGGTAGGCGCTTACCTGGCAGATGCCCGTCTGGGAGACGATGGCGAACCCGAGCCCATTCACTTCCGCGAGGAATTCCGTACGCGCGGTCCTTCAAACTATCCCGAACACGGCAAACAGGCGGAGATTTAGCCCATGTATACCTACAACCAGTTCGACCATGATTTTGTCCGCAATCGCGTGAAGCAGTTTCGCGCCCAGGTAGAGCGGCGCCTTGACGGATCCCTCACCGAGGACGAGTTCAAGCCGCTGCGCCTGATGAACGGCCTGTATCTGCAACTGCACGCTTATATGCTGCGTGTTGCAATCCCCTACGGCACGCTAAACAGCCGCCAGATGCGCCAGCTCGCGTTTCTTGCCGAGAAGTGGGACAAGGGATATGGCCACTTCACCACCAGACAGAATATTCAGTATAACTGGCCCAAACTCAAAGACGTACCGGACATGCTGGATGCGCTGGCTGATGTAGAGATGCATGCCATCCAGACATCCGGCAACTGTATCCGCAATGTGACGGCAGACCATTTTGCCGGTGCCGCGGCGGATGAAATCGAAGACCCGCGCCCCACGGCCGAACTGCTGCGGCAATGGTCGACAGACCATCCCGAATTCCAGTTCCTGCCGCGCAAGTTCAAGATAGCTGTCTCCGGTTCGCCCAATGATCGGGCTGTGACCAAGGCGCATGACATCGGCCTGCGTATGGTGAGCAATGATAAGGGTGAACCCGGTTACGAAGTGATTGTTGGCGGCGGCCTTGGCCGTACTCCGATGATCGGCAAGACTGTCCGTGAATTCCTGCCAAAGGCCGATCTGCTGCCTTATCTGGAAGCGATTCTGCAAGTCTACAACCTCAATGGACGCCGCGACAACAAATACAAGGCACGGATCAAGATACTGGTTCATGAAACCGGTGTTGACGAACTTACCGCCAGGATTGAGGAGGTTTTCGAAATCCAGAAAACCGTCCATCAGGCACCGCCTGAAGAAATGGTGGAAAATATCGAGGCCCAGTTTGCGCCGCCCGAATTTGACGCCCGGCCGGTTGACGAAGACAAGCTGTCCAAGGTGATCGGTGCTGACCCGCTGCTGCGTTCCTTCCTGGACACCAACGTGCATACCCATCGCGAACCCAGTCATGCAATCGTCACGATATCGATCAAACCGATCGGTGGTACTCCGGGAGACGCTACTGCAGAGCAGATGCGCGTCATGGCAAGCCTGGCCGAAGCTTATGGTTATGACGAATTGCGGATCAGCCACGAGCAGAACGTCATCTTGCCCCATGTGCGTCGCGATGATCTGCCCGAGATTTACGCGATCCTAAAGGAGGCAGGGCTAGCGACCGCCAACATAGGCCTGGTGACCGATATTATCGCCTGTCCGGGTATGGACTATTGTGCGCTTGCAACAGCACGTTCCATTCCGGTTGCCCAGGAACTTTCAAATGCGTTTGAAGATCTCCGGCAACAGAAGGATATCGGTCCGCTCAAAATCAAGATTTCCGGCTGCATCAATGCCTGCGGGCATCACCATGTCGGTCATATCGGGATTCTCGGGCTCGACAAAGCCGGTGTCGAAAGCTACCAGATCACTCTGGGCGGTGATGGTACGCAAAACGCTTCTATCGGCGAACGTACCGGTCCGGGTTTTTCTTACGAGGAAATCGTACCGGCCGTGGAACGCATCATCGACCGGTATCTGGACATTCGCGAAAGCGAAGATGAAACCTTCCTTGATACCTACCGCCGGACCGGCGCGGATCCTTTCAAGGATGCCCTTTATTCAGATACAGCACAGGCGGCCTAGGAGATGGACATGTCAGTGATTGTCAGCGACAACGGATTTGGGCAGGACGACTGGGAAACCCGCGGCGGCCTGTTCATTGATCTTGAGAAATACGGACAGGATATCATGGATCGAAAACCGGATGTCACCTGTCTCGATATTCCCAACGACGTAAGCGTGGAAAGCCTCGCCGGCCTTTTCGAAAACGCGGCCATGATCCGCATACCCTTTCCCTCTTTTGCCGACGGGCGCGGGTTCAGTCTTGCGCGGCAATTGCGGCAACAGGGCTATACCGGTCGCCTGCGCGCGTTGGGCCATGTAATCGCAGATCAGTACGGCTTTGCGCGAGACTGTGGTTTTGACGAGGTGGAGATCGATGATGAACTCGCCGCCCGCCAGCCTGAGGAGCAGTGGCTTGCTCGCCTGCCGCAAAAAGACAGGTCCTATCAGCACAAATGGCTGGGAGAGCGAGAGTTGCGAAATATCTGACGCAATTTTTCAAAAATTCGGGATACAGTTCATGAAAAACTGCGAATTAAATATCTACAAGTCACGTGTGTTTACGCTGTCCGATAAACACTAATTGTCAACCATAGCAAAACGGTTTACATCACTTTCAATCCTCCATTACAAGAGAATTCCAATGAACGATCAGAGCCTGGCAACCAAGCCCGTGGAAACATCCTCCAGACATCCCGACGCCCAAGAAGTCAAAGCTGTCCGACATTATACGGATCAGTTGTTTTCATTTCGCCTGACACGGCCGCAATCCCTGCGGTTCCGCTCCGGTGAATTTGTGATGATCGGGCTGGAAGGTGATAACGGCAAACCACTGCTGCGCGCCTATTCAATCGCTTCTCCTGCGTGGGATGAGGAGTTGGAGTTTTACTCAATCAAGGTGCCTGATGGCCCGCTTACCTCCAAACTGCAGAATATACAGGTGGGCGACCATGTCATCCTGCGCCCGAAACCTGTCGGCACCCTGGTGCTGGACGCGCTGATACCGGGAAAGCGCCTTTTCCTGTTGGCTACAGGCACGGGCTTCGCACCGTTCGCATCCCTGGTACGCGATCCGGAAACCTATGAGAAATTTGACGAGATCATTGTCACCCATACCTGCCGCGATGTGGCTGAACTTGACTACAGCAGAGAGCTGATCGGCGGCCTGGCGGATGATCCCCTGATTGGCGAATTTGTCGAGGGCAAGCTGAAATACTATCCGACCACCACGCGCGAAGAATCCGCCACCATGGGTCGGATCACCGATCTCATCGAATCCGGCAAAGCGTTTGACGATCTGGGCCTCGCACCGTTTGACCCGGAAACCGATCGCGCCATGATTTGCGGATCCATGGCCTTCAATACGGATGTTCGCGATATCCTTGAAGCAAAGGGTTTTGAAGAAGGTGCGAATTCAAAACCGGCCACCTTTGTCCTCGAAAAGGCATTCGTCGGCGAATAGAGACTTTGCCGCCCGAATGTTGTCATGCCATTGCGTGAAAAGTTTACAAGCGTGACAACGAAAGGCTCGATTGGCGTTCCCTGAAATGGTATGGGAGGGCAGGTTATTTGATCCAAGTAAAGTGGGCCAGTATTTATGAATATCCAATCTGCCAGCCTCGATAACAGTCCCAACAAGGACGAACCGCTGAAGAACGATATCCGCTTTCTGGGCAAGTTGCTGGGCGACACGGTTCGCGAGCAGCAGGGCGAAGAGGTGTTTAATCTGGTCGAGATGATCCGGCGAAAGTCGGTGGCCTGGCTGCGCGATGGTGACACGGATGCCAAGGAAGAACTGGAAGCAGAACTCGAAGGTTTGAACCCTGCGCAGGCTGTCGAGGTGGTGCGGGCATTCAGCTATTTTTCACACCTCGCCAACATGGCCGAGGATCAGCACCATATTCGCCGCACGCGCTATCACGAGATACACGGTTCAGAACCCCGCAACGGTTCCATGAAGAAGGCCTTTGCCCGGGCTGCTGAAGAGGGAATTTCAGTTGATGACCTGATTGGGTTTTTCAATGACGCCAACCTGCGCGCTGTCCTGACGGCCCACCCGACGGAGGTGCGTCGTCAGTCCACGATGGGCCGCGAGATAGCGATGGCGGAACTGTTGTCCCGTCGCGACCGCGATGGCTGGACTGCGGAAGAAGAGGCGGATATCAACGACAAGCTGAAGCGTGCAATCCTTATACTGTGGCAGACCAACCTGTTGCGACAGACCAAGCTTAACGTGCTTGATGAAGTCTCCAACGGTTTGTCCTACTACGACCATACGTTCTTCAGGCAATTGCCGAAACTGTACACGCATATCGAGGATCAGTTGTCCCGACTGGACGGAAGGGAAGTGGATTCCATCAAATCTTTCTTCAAGATGGGAGCCTGGATCGGCGGTGACCGTGATGGCAATCCGTTCGTCAACAAGAATGTCATGACAGAAGCCCTGCGCCGGCAGAGCGCCAAGGCAATTGAATTTTACCTTGAGCAGTTACACAAGCTTGGTGGCGAACTGTCACTCTCCAACCGGATAATAGAAGTTTCTGCTGAACTCGATGCGTTGGCAGGGCGTTCCGGTGACAATGCTCCGCACAGGAAATCAGAACCCTATCGGCGGGCCATAGTTGGAATCTACAATCGTCTTGCAGCGACATTGCTTGAAATTGACAATACCAAGTCTTCCCGCAAGCCGCTTGCCAAGGCGGAAAGTTACGAAAACTGCACGGAAATGCTGGCCGATCTCGCCATCGTTCGCGACTCCCTGTTGCAGAACGGTTCGGAATTTCTGACGAGAGGCCGTCTGCGGCATCTGATGCGAGCCGTTGACTGTTTTGGATTTTACCTTGCCAGCCTCGATATGCGGCAGAACTCCGATGTTCACGAAAGACTGGTTGCGGAACTCTATGAAATTGCCGAGCCGGGTACGAATTACGCTGAGCTGGATGAAGACGCCCGCATTGCATTGCTCTCCGGGGAATTGAGTATTGGCCGACCGCTCCTTCGTCAGGATGTCACCTACAGCGAGGAAGCGGAGAAGGAACAGGGCCTCTTTCATGCGGCGGTTGAGCTGAAGCAGCGCTACGGCGACGGTGCGATACGCAATTCCATCATCTCGAACACGCAAAGTGCCTCTGACTTGCTGGAACTTGCCGTCATCATGAAACAGACAGGCCTGGTGTCGCCGGAAGGCCATACCACAATGCATCTTATTCCGTTGTTTGAAACGATCGGAGACTTGCGCGCCTGTCCCGACATTATGGCCCAGCTTCTTGATATTCCCGAATACCGGCGCATGGTGGATGCCATGGGTGGTGTGCAGGAAATCATGCTTGGATATTCTGACAGCAACAAGGATGGCGGTTACATTACCTCAGGCTGGGAACTCTACAAGGCCGAAATAAGACTTATTGAACTGTTCAGAAAACATGGCGTCAAACTGCGTCTGTTCCATGGACGGGGCGGCACGGTCGGTCGCGGTGGGGGCCCAAGCTACGACGCTATCCTGGCACAACCCAACGGGGCGGTGAATGGGCATCTGCGCCTCACCGAACAGGGCGAGATTATCTCTTCAAAATATACCAACCCGGAACTGGGACGGCGTAACCTTGAGATTCTCGCTGCGGCAACGCTTGAAGCCTCTCTGCTGCAAAAGGCGCGGCCGGAACCCGATCCTGCCTATCTCGATGTGATGGATGAGATTTCCCAGGGTGCTTTTGAAACCTACCGGGCGTTAATTTATGAAACCCCGAACTTTGTCGACTATTTCTGGAACGCGACTGTTATCAACGAGATTGCCAGCCTGAATATCGGCTCGCGGCCCGCCTCGCGTAAGAAGACCCGGGCGGTTGAAAATCTGCGCGCTATTCCGTGGGTGTTCAGCTGGGCGCAGTGTCGTTTGATGGTGCCGGGCTGGTATGGATTTGGCTCTGCAGTATACAAATATTTACAGAACCATGGCGACGAGGGAATGAAAACACTTCAGACCATGTTTGGCGAGTGGCAGTTCTTCCAGGCGCAATTGTCCAACCTTGACATGGTGTTGTCCAAAACCAATCTCGGCATCGGCCGTCGTTACGCCGATCTGGTTCCGGACAAGGAACTGGCCGATGAAATTTTCAACCGGATCGAACGGGAATGGCATCTTACCGTGGAGATGCTGTTCTCCATCACCGGTCAGAAACGACTGCTGGAATCAAACCCGCTTCTGGAGCGTTCCATACGCAACCGTTTCCCCTATCTTGATCCGATCAATCACCTCCAGGTGGAACTGATGCGGCAATATCGCGAGCAGGGCGAGGAGGACAAGATCCTGCGTGGTATCCAGCTCACCATCAACGGGATATCAGCTGGCTTGAGAAACAGCGGTTAAGCCACTGCCGAAACTGCAAAATAAAGTGGTTGCAAGGGCTTGCAACCGCCCATCAAGTCGTGGAATAGAGCCAGTTGCATGTGATCTGACTTGCTCAATGCGTTCTTCTGTTCGGGACTTTTCATGGCAGCGACTGACACCAAGGTTCTACTCGGTATCGATACCGGCGGTACTTACACCGACGCGGTTCTTTTCACCCATGAAGGTGGCGTGCTGGCGAAGGCCAAGTCGCTAACCACCAAGCATGATCTGGCCATTGGCATATCCGGCGCCGTCGATGCGGTGCTGGGTGAACGGGCAGACCTGGTCTCGAATGTCAAACTGGTTTCGCTATCAACCACGCTTGCCACAAATGCCCTGGTAGAAGGCAAAGGCGGCAGCGTTGGCCTGGTCATGATTGGTTTTGATGAAGCGGATATGGAAAAGGCCGGACTGCGCGAAGCTCTGGGGGGAGACCCGGTAGCGTTCATACCAGGCGGGCATGATGTGCAGGGTAATGAACGCCCGCTGGACATGACTGATCTCGATGCGTTCATAGAAGCCCATGCACCGAATGTGTCCGGTTTCGCAGTTGCCGGATATTTCGCCGTCCGCAACGCTTCTCATGAATTGCGGGTAAAGGAAGAGCTTGTTCAAAAGTCAGGCCTGCCGGTAACCTGCAGCCATGAGCTTTCCTCAAAACTCGGCGGGCCCAAACGGGCGTTGACCACTTTGCTGAACAGCCGGCTGATCCCGGTGATCCGTGACCTGATAGTCGCCTGCAAGCGGCATCTTGAAACAACCGGCATCCATGCACCGGTAATGGTGGTGCGCGGTGATGGGGCGCTGGTCGATTCCGACTTTGCGCTTAACCGGCCTATTGAGACTATCCTCTCCGGACCCGCTGCAAGCCTCGTCGGCGCCAAGTTCCTGCTTGGGCGCAAGGATGCGGTGATATCCGATATCGGCGGAACAACTACTGATGTTGCAATTCTCGAAAAAGGTTGGCCGCGCATCGAGCCGGAAGGCGCAAGCGTCGGCGGTTTTACCACCATGGTGGAAGCCGTTGCGATGCATACATTCGGGCTGGGAGGGGATTCGGCCGTTTCCATCAGTGACGATAGCCAGACAAAACTGATGCTGGGCCCACGGCGTCAGATACCGATAAGCCTGCTTGCGACGGAGCACCGCCAGATCGTGGATGATGAGCTCAAACGACAGGCGGCACTAGAAAACCCTTCGCGCGAATGCTGTCGGTTTGCGTGGCGTACTGCCGGTATGGAAGACCGGATAGGTGGCCTGCGCACCACAGAGGCCAAATTGTATGCCCGGTTGACCACAAAACCGCAGGCGCTCGATATCTTTCTGAAAGGCGCCTCGGAAAGTGGCACACTCAACCGGCTGATTTCGCGCGGTCTCGCACAGGTTTCGGGATTCACGCCTTCTGATGCAATGCATGTCCTTGAGTTGCAGGACAACTGGGATGGCGAAGCGGCAAAACTTGCAGCCACGATTGTCGTGCGCATGAAAGACCGGTTCGGCCAGCCGATCGCAACTTCGGCAGAGGAATTATGCACAAACGTCAAGCAGCAACTGACAGAACAGAGCTGCGACGTCATTTTGAAGACCTGCAGTACCGAAGACGGGGTGGATATAGGACCGGGTGCTTCGCAGCTGATAGCCCGGGCTCTTGCCAGAGCACCGGGGTTCGTCAAATTCAATGTTTCCCTGGACAGACCGCTTGTTGGGTTGGGCGCTTCGGCCTCCACCTATTATCCGGCTATCGGAAAGCGGCTCGATACCGAGTGTTTTGTTCCGGAAGACGCAGATGTTGCAAACGCAATTGGCGCAGTTGCCAGTGAGGTGAGGGTAGCCAAGTCAATAGAGCTTTCAAGCTCCGATGGCGGTAGCTCAATTTCGGTTTTGTTGCCGGACGGCTCGAAAATGTTCGTCAATGAAGAACTGGCCATGTCTGAAGCAAAGGCGGCCCTGAAGAAAGAGGTTGCCAGAATGGCACAGGAAGCCGGTGCCGATAGTCCGGATTTCGAAACTGTCCAGGAGGTGGATGCGCCGGAAATTGAGGGCACCCGTCACTTTATACAGGCCAAAATCACGATTTCTGCAACCGGAAAGCCGAAATTGCTGATTTAGGCCCCCCGTGCCATTCCGAAGTGCACCAGTGAAAACGGCAGCGTGATGAGCATTCTTCCTTGCGGGCGGGCCAGGCGATGGCGAGAATCTTGTAGAAGGAGATTCGCCTATGCCTCGCGGCTACCACCACCTGACCCAAGATGAACGTTGCCAGATTTGGGGGTTGAAGAAAAGCGGCCTCTCGCAGAGAGACATTGGGCGTGAGCTCGGACGCCATCACACGACAATCCGTCGAGAGATGCAGCGCAACAGCGGCGGCCGGGGCTACCGGTACAAACAGGCCCATAACAAGGCGACAGAGCGCCGCCACAGGGCGTCATCGGTGCCAAGGAAGATGACACCCGCCCTGTGGCAATTGGTCGAGGAGAAGTTGGCGGCTGGCTGGAGCCCAGAGCAAATTTAGGGTCGGTTTCGTCGGGAAGGCCAAGCCATGGTGGGGCGGATGCGGATCTACGAATACGTCCGCGCGGACCGCAGGGCCGGTGGCAGCCTTTACAAACGTCTGCGGCGGCGTGGGAAGAAACCGAATTGGCGCGGCGGCCGGCACGCCGGGCGAGGACGCATTCCCGGTCGTGTCGATATCAGTGAGCGGCCCGCGATCGTCGAACAGAAGTTGCGGATCGGTGACTGGGAGGTGGACACGATCGTTGGAGCGGGTCAAAGCGGCGCAGTGGTTTCGGCGGTGGACCGCGCCTCGAAGATGACCCGACTGGTACGGCTCGACAGGAAAACGGCCGAAGATGTCGGAGCTGCGCTCAGACGCCGGCTGGAGGCAGATCGGCACCTGGTTCACACGATCACTGCGGACAACGGTAAGGAATTCGCTGGCCACAGCAGCCTGTCCAAGGCGCTTGATGCCAAGTTCTATTTTGCCCGGCCCTACCACTCATGGGAGCGCGGGCTGAATGAACACACCAATGGACTGGTCCGCCAGTATTTGCCGAAAGGCACGGATTTCCGGTCTGTGACCGATGCCGAGGTCCAGGCGGTGGAGGATCTGCTCAACGCACGGCCGCGCAAGGCACTCGGCTTCCGGACGCCGGAGGAGGTGTTCAGAGATGCGCAGGCACCGCCATGACCGCTCTCAAACCTCTGGGAAGCGCACAGCGTGAAATCTCTCTTCGGCACAGTCTGTTCGAAGAGGCGATTGCGCTTGTGCGCAATTCTGCGGTAGGGGTATTGGTAACGGCAATTCAAGTCATCGCAGGCTCCGCCTGGCGGTGGTGCACCTCGGAGCGGAAACGGCGGGCCATTTCGGACGATTGATTGAGGGCTTACTGCCCGATTTATGGTTTACGCGAGAAGACAATCACACAACGTCAACAGAAAGTTACGGGGTGAGACGAAACATCCACTTGCAGCGACGGAGCAAATTGATAGATTAACAGTCGTCGGACTTAAGGTTTACCCACAAAAATTGCGTCGGAAGGTAGAATTGGACACTTTTTGGCACAAAAATTGCTCGCAAGGTTACAAAGCGGGCAACTTTGACGGTTGAGCGATTGTATTAGAACAGGAATATCCGATGGATTTTCAAAAGTTTTTTCAAACGAGCCTTGATGGCCTAAAAGACGAGGGCAATTACCGGGTTTTTGCCGATCTTGAACGCCATGCGGGCAATTTTCCCAAGGCGACCCGGTATTTCGGGGAAGATACCCGTGAAGTGACCGTTTGGTGTTCGAACGACTATTTGGGCATGGGACAACATCCTGAAGTAACGGGAGCCATGAAAAAGGCCCTGGATTTGTTAGGTGCCGGTGCCGGCGGTACGCGCAATATTTCCGGAACCAACCATTACCATGTCCTGCTGGAACGGGAACTGGCTGATTTGCATGGCAAGGAAGCCGGTCTGTTGTTTACATCCGGCTATAATTCAAACTGGGCGAGCCTCGGTACCCTTGGTTCAAGAATTCCCGGCTGCATTATCTTTTCTGATGCGGACAATCACGCTTCAATGATTGAGGGTATCCGGCATTCCCGGGCCGAAAAGCGTATCTGGAAGCACAATGATGTCGAAGATCTCGATCGCCTGCTGACAGAGGCCGGACCGGATGTTCCAAAGATTGTTGCCTTTGAATCCATCTATTCCATGGACGGCGATATTGCACCCATAGAAGCGATTTGTGACGTCGCCGAAAAACACGGTGCACTCACCTACATAGACGAGGTTCATGCCGTTGGTATGTATGGACCGCGTGGCGGCGGCATTTCCGAACGGGAAGGGCTTGCGCACCGCATTGATGTTATTGAAGGCACCCTTGGTAAGGCATTCGGCGTAATGGGCGGATACATAACGGCCTCTGCGGAACTGGCGGATTTTGTTCGCAGTTTTGCCTCCGGCTTTATTTTCACGACCGCACTTCCGCCGACGGTGGCAGCCGGTGCGCTGGCCAGCATCAAACACCTCAAGAAGAGCGAGATAGAGCGGGCCCGCCACAAGGAACGGGTGCAGAAAGTCCGTACGCTGCTTGACAGGGAAGGGATTCCACACAAGGCAAATCCCGGCCATATCATTCCGGTAATGGTGAAAGACCCGGTAAAGTGCAAATGGATCAGCGATCTGTTGCTGGACACTTACAATATCTACGTTCAGCCAATCAATTATCCGACCGTGCCAAAGGGTACTGAGCGACTGCGGATTACTCCGTCACCGCTGCACACGGATGAGGATATCGAAAATCTGGTATCTGCGCTTTCCGACCTGTGGTCCCAATGCGCCCTTGCCAGGGAAGTTGCCTAGGCACTTAATCAAGCTTGGATCAATCTTTTCAGCATTCTGGGGCTAAGGTCCCAGAGAGCGCTCTCCTACGTTGTGTCCAGTAGCAACGAGGTGATCCATGCAACGCTGGGCAGTAATTTTCAAGGATACCGAAGAAATGCTCGGCATCAGGGCAGACAAGAAACTGCGCGATGCACATGTTGCCTATGCCCGTGCTAATCGCGGACTGCTGATAGGTGGCGGTCTTAAGCCTGATCCTGAAGGTGATTTCTGCGGGGCCATGTGGATCGTCGAAGCAGCAACGCGAGCAGACGTGGAAGAACTGATCAAGGCAGATCCCTTCTTTTTCCCCGAGTTTCGCAGCTTCGAGATATACACCTGGGGCAAGATTCTTGAGGATCAGACGGTTACCCTTTGACAAATCCTCATCTTTTTCTTGAATTTTCCGAAAACGCCGCCATATCTTGACCTGTTCTCAGGGCGGGGTGAAATTCCCCACCGGCGGTATGCAGCTTGAAAAGCTGTAAGCCCGCGAGCGTCTCCTTCGAGAGGGTCAGCAGATCAGGTGAGAAGCCTGGGCCGACGGTTACAGTCCGGATGAAAGAGAACGTATGGGCGTATTCCCTGTATCGTTTATGGTTCAGGGATATTGCATCGGGACCACCGGTTTGCTCCGCGCCTGTTCGTGATCGCCTTGGGTGACGTGTCTGTTGCTTGAAAGGAGATGGCATGAATGGGGTGTGAGCGGTCATGCATCCCGACTCGGATAGAGTGCTGGGAGAGGCGGATAGGCTGCAGGCTGGATGTCATCTTAGGGCATTGCGACCCTGTAAAGGAGATTACCCGCCGCCTGTATCTGAACGACCAGCGTGAGGCCCGGTTCGGTCCGGTGACCTCGTATAGGAGTTTGGCGTGGCCGTTCACACCCTTGTCAGGGTTCCGCCGCTCACCAACGGGAGAAGTTTAGCCATGTCCTTTATCGGTGTCGATCTTCACACGACGTCTTTCACGGTCTGCCGGCTTGAAGCTGACGGCAGCGAGATATTTGAAACCTACCAGCTGGCAGCGGCCGATCTGGAACGGTTTCTGCCTGAGCCTTGATGCGGACGACGAGATTGCCGTGGAGGCGACGGGCAATTCGGCCTGGTTTCGTGACGAGGTGGTCGCTTGCGTCGGCCGTGTTGTCGTGGTCAACCCGAGGCAGTTCGGCGTGATCCGCAAGTCGGTGAAGAAGACGGACAGGAACGATGCCCGGGCACTGGCCTTCTTCCTGTCGAAGGACATGCTGCCCGAGACGCGTGTGAAGACGGTTGCCGAGAGCGAGTTGGCGTCACTCACCCACACGCGCGATCTTCTGGTCAAGCAGCGCACCCGGCTCATCAACAAGATCCATGCGCTGCACACGCGCCACGGCGTCAAGCTGAAGAAGGAAAGCCTGGGCTCGAAGCGGCGGCTCAATGCTCTGGAGGTCGGCCGGTTCTCGACACTGGAACAGGTCGAGTTGAAGGCCCTGCGCGACCAGGCGCTGAGGCTTATGGCGACGATTGGCGAACTGGACGGTGCGATCGAAGAGGCCGCCCGGGAACTGGATGGCTACGACGGCCTCGTCTCAATCAAGGGCATCGGTCCCGCGCTCGGCGGCCGTGCTCCTGTCGGGGATCGGCAACGTCGATGACTTCGAGGACGCCGACAAGCTGGCTGCCTATGTGGGCATCGTCCCGCGCGTCAGCCAGTCGAACGAAACCGACAACCGGGGGCGGATCACCAAACGCGGCAACAAGCTGATGCGCACCACGCTGGTTCAGTGCACGCTCATTGCCATCCGATACTCGGGCTACCTCAATGCCTTCTACCAACGCATCAAGGCCAGGCGCGGGGCCGGCAAGGCGATCATCGCGACCGCACGTAAACTGCTCGCGATCATCTACGACACGCTCAAGAACGGCTGGGTCTTCGAGGACTTTTCCGGCCTTCAAGATCGCGGGGCAGAACATTCCCGCTGGACAACCATCATAGGAGATCAGAAATGACACACACCCGATACGCATTTGTCAAAGCCAACTGGCATGCTGACATCGTCAGCCAGGCGCTTGCCGGTTTCCTCGAAATCATCCCTGCGGAGCAGGTTGATGTGTTCGATGTCCCCGGTGCTTTTGAACTGCCGCTGGCTGCCAGCAAACTTGCCGTAAGCGGAAAATATGCATCCGTTGCCGCCGCCGCTCTGGTGGTTGACGGCGGAATCTATCGCCACGAATTTGTCGCCGAAGCCGTGGTAAACGGCCTGATGCAGGTTGGACTTGAAACCGGCGTGCCGATCCTTTCAGTTTCGCTTACACCTCACCAGTTCCAGGAAACCGATCACCATCGCGAGATTTTCCGGCAACATTTCGTTGAAAAGGGGCGGGAGGCTGCCCATGCAGCACTGATGCTTTCAAATGAAAAAACTGCCGTCGCAGCATGATTTTTAGTCAATGCTGTTATCGGCAATGGCAAGTGTAGGGAACGTCTGACTGCCCGGTGCGGCAAGATCCCCGGTTACTGCCTCATGCCAGCGGTAACCGACGATCGCACTTTTTTCGATCTTTGAAAAAACGTTGTCGGTGATGCGGGCAGAGCCGATGCCCTCAACGACGCTAACATAAACCCCCGTACGCGTTGCGCGAATAACATTTGCATTCGCGACAACGTTACGGAGGTAGGGGCCCCAGCCTATAAGGATCCCGAAATTCTTAGTCTTTTCGATAACATTGCCGGTTACCGCGGTGTCGGCTTCAACCGAAATTCCAATGCCCTGGATATGGGCGTCATCTTCGTAAGGTACGTTGTCATGGATGTTGCGGATCACATTGTTGGCGCAGGTGCTGAGCCGCCCACCTTCATTGAAGTTGGCCATCGAAATGCCGGTTACAGCGCCATCGACAACATTGCCGGTGATGTTGGGCCCCGTCATGGGCGAATTCAGAGTAGATTGAAGTCTCGCCCGCTCTAAGACAGGTATTGTCGGATATTTGCAGATTGCTGCATGAATTTGAGCGGATGGTTGAAAAAGCGCAATCAGAAACGTGGTTTCCGGTGATCATCACGCCATCGGCCCTGTACGTGTTGATTCCGTTACCCCATTGGCCGGTGCCGCCATTGACGGCAGCGATCAGTCGCACCCGGTTATTGGTAACAATCGTATTGTCCGGCCCGCGTTGCCAGCGATGGATGAGGATGCCGCCATTTGCACATTCCTCCACCAGATTTCCATCAACCCGCATTCCGGTATTGTCATAGGCGATCAGTCCTGCGGATCCGACGGCAGTATCTATTCTGTTGTTTGCGAAAGTGCCTTCCGAGGAAATGATCTCAACGCCATTTTCTGCCGAATTGGTAAAATGACACTGGCGAATGTCAAATTGCTTTACCCGTTCAATGCGCAGGGCTGCTTCGGCATACGCATCGATCGGCAACAGCCGCCCGTCGAGCTTAAGCCCGGAAAGGGAAATCTGTTCTGCATTTTCTGCATACAGGAAATGCTGCCCGCCGGCGTATTCCAGTACAGTGGAACCGGGCACACCGTGAAGCACTGTATGTTGGGGGAGGGTAACGTTGGAAATACGGTATCTGCCGGGTTCCAGGAATACCGGCTTGCGCGATTTCGCCGCCATGTCGAGAATCGCTTGCAGGATTTTCCCCTGATCAGCCTCACGGCCGGCACGCAAGCCTTCTGAATTGGCGTTTATGCCCCAATTTGCAGCATCTGCAAGCCCGGGCAGCATGAGAGCTGCACCCGTTGCACCAATTCCGGTCAAAAAGCTTCTGCGCGTTGGCATGGGTTTCTCCATTTGCACGTTACAAGCAAGAAACATGCCAAAACCTGAAATCTTCCTTTGCGAAACCGCCTGTCAGGCAATATGTAGGAGGGCAGAGGAATTGCCGTAGGGGAATTAACATGCTCAAGGATGACGCACTTTACCTTGGAACCAGTCGAAAGCCGGATGACAGCAACAACAAGGGGGAATATCTCAACCTCAAGCTTGCCAACCGTCACGGGCTGATTACCGGCGCAACCGGTACAGGCAAGACCGTTTTCCCTGCAAATCCTGACCGAAGGGTTCGCCAACGCAGGCGTCCCGGTTTTTCTGTGCGGATGTTAAGGGCGACCTTTCCGGCCTCGCTGCCAAAGGCGAAGCGAAGGATTTTCTCGCCAAGCGGGCGGCGACCATCGGCCTCGATGATTATCAGTTTCAGGAATTTCCGGTAATCTTCTGGGATCTGTTCGGCAAGCAGGGCCACCAGGTGCGCACGACGCTTTCTGAAATGGGGCCTTTGCTTCTGGCACGCCTTCTCGATCTCAACGAAACCCAGGAAGGGGTGTTGAACATCGCGTTCAAGCTAGCAGATGATGAAGGCATGCTGTTGCTGGATCTGAAGGATTTGCGCGCACTTCTGGTTTCCATGGGCGAGCGCTCGAAGGAGCTGACGTCGAGTTATGGCTATGTTTCCAAACCGTCTATAGGTGCTATTCAGCGGCAGTTGCTGGTTTTGGAACAACAGGGTGGTGAAGGCTTTTTTGCAGAACCGGCGTTGCAGATATCCGATTTGATGCGTACCACGCGTGATGGCCGCGGAGCTGTGAGCATCCTGGCCGCTGACAAGCTCATGCAGTCACCGCGCCTCTACGCAACGTTCCTCTTGTGGCTTCTGTCGGAACTGTTTGAGGAATTACCGGAGGTTGGCGATCCGGACCGGCCGCGGCTTGTCTTCTTCTTCGACGAGGCGCATCTGTTGTTCGACGAAGCACCCAAAGTGCTGATCGAAAAGGTTGAGCAGGTTGTCAAGCTGATCCGCTCCAAAGGGGTAGGCGTCTATTTCGTCCACCCAGAACCCGATAGATATTCCCGATGGTGTTCTGTCACAGTTGGGCAACCGTATTCAGCACGCATTGAGAGCTTTCACGCCGCGCGAGCAAAAGGCGGTGCGGGTTGCGGCAGACACATTCCGGCCAAACCCGGACTTCAAGGCCAGAGATGCCATCACTACCATGGGAGTGGGGGAGGCTCTTGTCTCAACACTGATGAAAAAGGGTGTGCCCTCCATCGTGCAGCGCACCCTGATCCGCCCGCCATTCTCGCGGCTTGGTGCCTTGACCAAGAAGGAGCGTCAGGAAGTCATCAATATGAGCCCGGTCGGTGGCCCAGTATGACAAGACTGTGGACAGGGAATCGGCCTACGAGATTCTGAAGAAACGTGCCGAGGAAGCCGCCAAACGCGAAGAGGAGGAACGCCAGCGCGAAGACGAGGAGCGCGAGGAAAACAATGGCCGTACCCGCCGACGCACCCGCTCCGGCTTTGAGCTGCCCGATTTTGATCGCGATGATCGCCCATCCAAACGCTCCCGCTCCAAATCCCGCTCCCGACGCCGCAGGGGCTCCCGCGGCCGGCAGTCTGTAGCCGAGGCCGCCATGAAATCCGCCGCCCGTTCCATTGCAACAAGCCTCGGGCGCGCACTGGTGCGGGGAATTTTGGGGAGTCTGAAAAAGGGTTTTTAGAGAAACCTGGAAAGGCGCTGAACGGATGGATAGCTGGTTTGAGGCCATTGCGGATATTCGAGGTATGTCGAAGCTTAGTCAGACAATTCCCTTAAGCCGGTAACGCTCAATACAATTGTCATCAATCCAAAAAGAAGCTCATCAAGGTCATCTCGATCGTTTGCTTCATACTTGAACGCCATTGTTACTGTTACGACGAAATGAGCAAGGCTTTCCACAGTATGCCCAGACGCAGCAATTGAACTTGTATATGGAGAGAGCCACTCAGATATGAGTTGCTCATGTTTACGACGCGAAACTGCAATTTCGGCTTTTCCAGCAGCGTTGTGACCTGTCACTAAATCTTGCGGATCATCAGACACGCGCATCATCTCAAAATTCTTGATAACGTTTTCTTCGAAATAAGTTTCAAACCTAACACGAAGGTCAGAGGAACTGTTTAGTTTTGTGCCTGATGTCAGAGAGGTTTTGATCAGTAATCGAACGTATTGAAGCACGAATTAGATCATCTTTGCCTTTGAACAAGTCGTAAAGCGTTTTGGCGAGATACGCCTGCATCCTTAGCAATCTCATTCATCGATGTCTTACTGGCACCGTAGCGCAAGAAACCGATGGGATGGCGGCTTCTATGATTGTGTTTTCTGTATTTTGCACTAGCGAACAACCTCTCGTTCTGTGGCTATTCATAGCAGAAATTTTACAACTTGACAACTATTGTAATTTGTAAGATAACTGTACAAATACAGTATAATTGTAAACCAAGAGAGAAAGCTATGTTCGGATCAATGATATCAAATATGATGGTGAAGCCTTATCAGTCTCCACTGTTTGACGATCCCAAAGCTCATGGGCTCGAATATGAAGATGTTGAGTTTTCAGCCACCGATGGCACAACACTGCGAGGCTGGTTGATCAAGGGTGGCAGCGACAAAGTGATCGTGCAGACCCATTTTGGTGTTCAATGTAATCGGGGCGGTTGGACTCCAAAAGGCCATGGCTTGATCACGCCTTGGAAAAAAGACATTCAGTATCTCAGGCAAGCAAAGCATTTCTCTGAAAATGGCTACTCAGTTCTCATGTATGATCTCCGTGGACACGGTGAGAGTGATCTTGGTCCAAATCCGTGGGTGAGCTGGGGGCCTGAGGAAGCGAAAGATGTCATAGGTGCTGTCGATTATGCAGGTGAGCGTTTTCCTGATGCAGAGATTGGATTGTTTTCCATCTGCATGGGATCAGCATTGACTACCTATGCGTACGGCTTGGAAGATGGGATGCAAAACCGATCACAGGTAAAAGCATTGGTCGCCGTACAACCACTTCTTTATACTTGTTTTATTGATGCTCTGGAATGCCAGGCTTTTGCGTCGGGCGGGTGACTAAGGAGCGCCTGGGTTTCGATCTCGCAGAACCTGTACCCGGTCAGCGCCTAATGGACAGATTGGGTTGATTGCGTAAGGGAGTGATTTTGGCTCATCATTGCTATCAAGGAGCAAATGATGAGACGAAAGAACGAACGAATGACCGACGATGCTGATCGTGTTGTAAAAGACATCAAACGACAGACGCGACGTCGGTTTTCTTCGGAAGAAAAGATCAGGATTGTGCTTTCCGGCCTTCGTGGTGAAGACAGCATTGCCGAGCTGTGTCGTCAGGAAGGAATTGCCCAGAGCCAGTATTACTCTTGGTCCAAGGAATTTATGGAAGCCGGAAAGAAGAGGCTGGCTGGCGATACGATGCGTGAGGCCAATACCGATGAGGTGAAGGGACTTCGCAAGGAAGCCGGGATCTGAAGGAGGTCGTAGCAGAACAGGCCTCTGGAACTTCGATTGCTCAAAAAAAGCATGACAGGCGATGGGGAGACGACGAATGAGGTATCCTGCATCCGAGAAGCTTGAGATCATCCGCTTGGTAGAACAATCGCATCTTCCAGCCAAGCAGACACTGGATCGACTGGGTGTTCCACGCTCAACCTTTTATACCTTGTATGACAGATACCAGACTGGTGGCGTGGATGCCTTGGAAGACAAGGCTCCCATGCCCGCACGGGTTTGGAACCGTATTCCTGACGATGTGCGTGAACAGATCGTCGATCTGGCATTGGAGGAGCCAGAACTATCTCCAAGGGAACTGGCTGTCAGGTTCACCGACACCAAGCGCTACTTCGTGTCCGAGGCCAGTGTTTACCGGCTTCTCAAGGCCCATGACCTGATTACCAGTCCTGCCTTTGTGGTTATCAAGGCTGCGAACGAATTCCGTGACAAAACAACTGCGCCCAATCAGCTGTGGCAGACGGACTTCACCTATCTCAAGGTTATTGGTTGGGGCTGGTTCTACCTATCCACCATTCTCGATGATTACAGCCGCTATGTGATCGCATGGAAGTTGTGTACGACTATGAAGGCCAGCGATGTTACTGACACTCTGGAACTCGCGCTGCAGGCCTCTGGCTGTGATCAGATCAATGTCCATCATCGACCAAGACTGCTGTCAGACAATGGCTCCAGCTATATCGCCACCGAACTGGCTGAATGGCTCGATGACAACGGCATGGATCATGTTCGTGGCGCACCATACCATCCCCAGACACAAGGCAAGATCGAGAGATGGCATCAAACCTTGAAGAACCGCATCCTGCTGGAAAACTACTTCCTGCCCGGCGATCTGAAAGGCCAGATCGGTAGGTTCATTAGCCACTACAATCACAGGCGATACCACGAAAGCCTGAAGAACCTGACACCCGCCGACGTCTACTTCGGACGTGGCGACCAAATCCTGCAACAACGAGAAAGGATCAAGCAAAAGACTATCAACGAACGGCGCTTGCAATACCGCAAGCAGGTCGCTTAACATCGACAAACAGATGAGCCAGATACTCGCTTAGCTCAAGCTGCGGTCTGTCCAGAAACCCATGACGACGGACAGTCTTTTACAACACGATCAGCATCGTCGGTCATTCGTTCGTTCTTTCGTCTCATCATTTGCTCCTTGATAGCAATGATGAGCCAAAATCACTCCCTTACGCAATCAACCCAATCTGTCCATTAGGCGCTGACCGGGTACAACACACAACATCATCAATACGCATTGGCCGATTGATCCGATCAATAACTTTCCGCGCGATACGGTTCAGTTCCTGATCAGTTTTGCTACCTCCGGTAATCCCCAAAAACTCGTCGCCGCTGATGCGCATCAGAAAATCGTTTTTGCCATCAAAAATCTCTGCAAGAACGTTCGAAACCTCAATCAGAACACCATCACCCACGGAATGGCCATAGGCATCATTGACAGCTTTGAAGTGATCCAGATCAATGTAATACACGACGAGATCAGCATCGCGTTCGCCGGTCTTTTCAACGATTTTTGCAGAACATTCGTCCAGATAACGCCGATTTGGCAGGCCAGTGAGCGCATCATGCTGAGCCAGCCATGCGTATTTGTTTTCGGCTTTTTCCGGGTGGTAACTTCGTCACGAAGCTGCCAGCTCCTATACCACGAAATTGCAAGAAGAAAGAAAGGTGAAACCAGAAGAACGCAAACCAGCTCCTCTAGTTCATTCATACCGTGTTTGTGTGAGTAATTATAAAGAAAATCAAGCAAATGATACTGCGCCAACAAATGCCCTGCGATGATACACATGACAAAAGCCGGCGGCACATATAGCCTGTCGATTAATTGTTTCCCAAACATAAGAGTAGCCCTGCATTCCACTGGGAGCCACTCTATGAGGTTGAAATTTATATTTATTTAATCGCGAACAGAAGTTGAGTTTGCGGTTAACAAGTAGTTTCCATAAGCAAACCGAAGATAGACTATGAATACTTGGGATACTTCAATATTCCATCGCGATAATCGTGCCGTCCCTTTGGAGAATTATTTCAGCCTGATCGATATCCACAATCTCCCAGTTCTCGCCAATCCGCTCACCAATACCGCCTGAGCTTCCGTCGTCGAAGAACGCCATTAGCTTCTCACCCAGCCACACGGACTTCACCCCGGGCAACAAACCAAAGACTTCTACCTTTTCGACCTTGTCGCGGAGTTCCGGATAGTTTTCCTGTTTTTTGAACCAGCTCTTGAACACTTCGTAACGTCCGGACTGCTGTTCGGTAATCTGGCCGGTAATTTCAATATGGTTCGGCCCAGCGGCATTGACCGTCAGTGAATGATGAATACCGAGATCCTCAAGTCTCCCACGTGCAACCCAGGCAAAGGCTTCGAGGTATTTTTCCGTGCTGAGTGTACCAACTCTGGTTTCAGGCGCTTTGGCCTCGATGGATACCGGGCTTTTGGCTTTGTCCGAACCAAGTTTGAGATTCGCTATTGCCGGCAGGGTAACACCAATAACAGCAGCAATCGCCGAGAATACCAGTACGACCCGAAGCAACTTACTCTCGGGAGGGTTTTGGTTAGACGCCCCCTTCACTGAAACTGCCGTTTCCTCAATGTCCGTTTGCGTATCATTCATGAGTATTTTCACTCCCGTTCAGTTCTTCCGCAATTTCAGCAATGCCATCGAGATAACTTGCCGGCCCTGTCACAATGAAAGCATCACGGTCCTGGAGAAATTTCATTTCGAATTCATCGCTACCAATGCCAGTTTCACGGATTGCAGCTTTCAACCGATCAATATCTATACCGTTCAGATCGAGAACCCGTTCTTCGCGTTCAGATCCCATGGAGACAAAAATGCGCGAAGGTTGGATGTGCCATTTGAGATCAAACATCTTTCCAAGCTTCTGCATCAATTCCTGTATGTTCATCGGCAGGGAGTTATTTTCGAGAATGCCCGAAATCTCGTTGGAAAACTCAACCTTGTAGCCGTTGAATTTCCCGGCGATTGCCAGAAATTCGGTCAGATCCTGCTTTACGACCAGCACTTTCGGCTCATCAGCCGGCACTACCAGTTCGGCTCGAAACTCGCGATAAGTCGACTCGTTTTCCTTCAATGCCGCATGGGCACTTTGCGGCATCGCCAACAGCGAAACCACGCACAGGGTGAGGATCTTTCCGCTTGCGAAAAATTCTGGCTTCTTTCTATCCATCCGCGTTCTTTCACCTTAAGCGACATCAAACAGAAACTGTGGCCGTACTGTTCCATTCCGGGACAGGTAACCACTTGTTAAGGATGGAGTTCAAGTTTTGTGCCAGTTGCAGGCCGGGCTACAATCTGCGGGCTGGAATCTGCACAAAATCTGCACGTTTTTGAATTCAATCTGCTGATCCACCACACACACTACGCTAACAGTCGTGGCATTCTCAGGGAATGACAAACAAACCAATCAAAGCCGAGTTACCGCACAGCCTTCGAAAACATGGTTGGTGGCTGGTATCCGAAAAGCCACAATCATCATCCAGACTTGAGACAAACCTGTGCCGATGCCAGCGGTTGTTATATAAGTACAAATCTAGAGGGGAATCACATGGCTCACATTCTTGTCGTTGACGATGATCCACATATCCTTGATGTAATCTGTTTTGCGCTGGAAAAAGCCGGCCATACGTTCAGCACGGCTTCCGATGGGCAGGCGGCACTTGACCAGTTCATACCACAGCGGGACGACTTGATTGTCCTCGATGTCGGCATGCCGGAGATTGACGGGCTTGAAGTTTGCAGGACCATTCGCAAGTCCAGCGAGGTTCCCATCCTCTTTCTTTCCGCACGCGATGAGGAGATTGATCGCATTCTGGGGCTGGAAATCGGCGGCGATGACTATGTTACCAAGCCGTTCTCTCCACGTGAGTTGATTGCCCGCATTGGCGTTATCCTCAAGCGGACCAAATCTGTGCCGCAGGATGAAACTGGCGAGGAGGTTCTTGCAAAGGGAGAACTAAACCTGGACCCCTCCCACCGTTCGGTCCGTTTCGCCGAAAATCCACTCAAACTGACGGCAATCGAATTCAACATTCTGCACACCGTTCTTGCCCGTCCCCGCATGGCTTCTACCCGCGAACAATTGCTGAATGCAGCCTGGCCTCCCAATATTCATGTCTCCGACCGGACCATTGACAGCCACGTCCGCAATCTTCGGGCCAAGCTATCTGAGGCTGGATGCAAGGATGCCATAGAAACCGTCCACGGTATCGGTTTTCGTCTCGGATCCTGTGAATGAAGACATTTCCACAGAAATGGCGTCCAAGTCTTAGTATGGTTGTGGTGACCATGCTGTTGTTTGTTCTTTCCCTGCCGCTGGGTGGCATCTGGATATTCCGGTTTTATGACAGCCAGCTCGTGCGCGAAACCGAAAGCGAGCTGATTGCCCAGGGTGCCTTCATCAAGGCGATGGTGGTGCGCGAGCTTGAAAAGGAGGGTTTTGATCCCTCTCGTCTCTCTGCAGATATGCCTGCAACGAAAAACCACCGGTTTAACCTTATCCTGCCGCAACTTGATTTATCCAACGACTATGTCCTTCCTTCTCGACCGGATGCCGCCCCAACAGCTGTTGCGGCAGACCCAGCCTATCTGGCGACAGGACAGGCCATCAGACAGACCATTGTTGAAGCCCAAAAGACCACACTGGCCGGGTTCAGGGTTTTGGACCACCAGGGGATTGTGGTGATGGGCCGGTCGGAACTCGGCCAATCCCTGGCGCATGTTCCGGAAGTATCAGCCGGCCTCTCGGGGAAATATGCAAGCGTGCTCCGCAAGCGCCTGTCGGACGGTCCCACACCGCCAATCTATTCGATCAGTCGCGGTACCGGCATCCGAGTGTTCACCGCCAGGCCCTTTTTTGCATTCGGGCTTGCGCCCTCATTTCAAAAAGGGCCTGGCGGTGGTGCACCTCGGAGCGGAAACGGCGATGGAAAATCGGTGCCGCCATTGGCTTCATGCTTTCGATCACTCTGATTATTGCTGTCATCTTTATCCGTGCGGTAAAGGGGCCGGTCGATGCTCTCAACGCCCGCACCGAACGCATTGCTGCCGGAGACCGCGCTGCGCTGGAACCGCTCGACCATCATGGCACACGGGAAATTGCAAACCTGTCTCGTGGGCTTCTGTCGATGTCGGAGAAACTGCAAAACCGTTCCGACTACATAAAGAACTTCGCAACCCATGTGTCACACGAACTCAAGTCGCCCCTTACCTCTATCAAGGGAGCAGCGGAACTCCTGCGCGATGAAAACGAGGAGATTGATACCGCAACCCGGCAGAAATTTCTGGGCAATATCGTTGCGGATACACAACGGCTTTCCCGGTTACTGGACAGGCTGCGCGAACTTGCCGCTGCCGACAGTCTCGCCACCGATGGCAAATCGACGCTCAAGGAGGTTCTTGGCAAAACCGCCAAACTGCATCCGGATCTCGCGATCAACTGTCCGACAGATGCAGAAAGCGCCATTCTTCCAATCCCCCTGGAAAGCGCCGTCATGATCTTTTCCAATCTGGCGGACAATTCCCTGCGGCACGGAGCCACCGAGCTGGAAATTCTGTCCTCTGCAGACCCGCACGGCCTTAAGATAAGGGCAACGGATAATGGCAGCGGCATTTCTAAGGCCAACCGCGAGAAAGTCCTGGAACTCTTCTTCACCACCCGCCGGGCGACCGGCGGCACCGGGATGGGCCTTGGCATCGTTCAGTCGGTGCTTCAGTCCTGCAACGGCACCCTGGCCGTGCTTCCGTGTGACCACGGTGCATCGTTTGAAATCACCATCCCCAAAAAGTAGTACCAAATGCATACCAAATGCATACCAATCATCACTTTTTGGTTGGCAATTGGCGTTTGCTTTGGTACGTTGCCCACCACAACCAGGAACTTGCGTCGATGAATATTCAGAGCGGCCCTTTTCAACCCAAACCGTCCATAATTACCCGGCCCGGAATCCTGACATTGCCGGATGATCTGGAGCGCTATGTGGTGGCGCCCGGTGGTTCGGTAATCGTCGAAATCGAAGGCGGTGACACGGTGACCGTCGTCGATCTTGAAGGCCTGCAGCCTTGCGAAATTGTAACTGCTGCGAGCAACGGACGGATGGACGCAACGCTCCTCGACCGCAAAACTGACGGCGAAGCAAGCGGTTTGCTCTCCATTCTAGCCGGTTCGGACGAAAGCGCCAAACGCACGCACCAGTCCCTGAAACGCCGCAACATACAGGTCGACAAAGCTCAGGCAATTCGCGTTTTCGGGCCGGAATCGCGGCCGGGCGACCGGGAGGATTTCAAGGTTCAGGAAAAGGGCTACCTGATCGTTTGCGCACCAGGAAGTGCAATGGATGTGGAATTGCAGAATACCACCACGCCGATTGAGCTGTTCATCAAACGCACGAAACTGCGCAAGGCGGGCGACCATCCCCTGCCCGAGCCACTTGCCGATCCGGTGCTCGATATCCGGATTCATGCAGCGACCGCTGAGAGTTTTACGGTCAAAAAAGGTGAGTATATTCAAATCATTGACGTGTCGGGACGGCAATGTTCAGACTTTCAGGCCTTTTCCGTGTCAAAGCTCGACAAAGGCAATGAACAAGCTCTGGACGCCACCATCACACGCACGCTGACAGGTTTGAGCAACCCGATTCCAGGCCTCCCCTCCAAAGCATTTGATCTGGAAATGGAGCCGCTGGTTGAAGTCATTCAGGACACCTGTGGCCGCCATGATGTTTTTCTTACGGCATGCAACTCGCGCTACTATGATAACATGGGTTATCCGGGCCATGTCAATTGCACCGATAATTTCAACCTGGCGCTCGATGAGTTTGGCATCGGCAAACGCCGGGGCTGGGAAGCGCTGAACTATTTCTACAACACCAACCTGGACGACCAAAACCAGTTCTATTTTGACGAACCCTGGTCGCGGCCGGGTGACTACGTGATGATGCGCGCGCTTACCGACCTTGTGTGTGTGGCCTCCGCCTGCCCGTGCGACATCGATGCAGCCAATGGCTGGAACCCAACCGACATTCATGTCCGCACCTATAAGGCGGACGAAGATTTCAAGAGAGCAACGGCATTCAGAATGACACCAGACGCAACACCGGAACTGACAAAGGAAACCGCTTTTCACAAGAGTTTCTCGCAATTCACACGCGATTTTACCGAGTATAACGGTTACTGGCTGCCCAATCGCTTCAACAATGAGGGACCGACCGAAGAATACTGGGCTGCACGCGAAAAAGTCGTCGTTATGGACCTTTCCCCGTTGCGCAAATACGAAGTGACGGGACCGGATGCTGAAACACTGCTGAACTATTGTGTCACCCGCAACATCCGCAAACTCTCGCCTGGCCAGGTGGTTTATACAGCCATGTGTTACGAGCACGGTGGCATGATTGATGACGGGACAGTGTTCCGTCTCGATCAGGATAATTTCCGCTGGATTGGCGGTAATGACCTTTCCGGTATCTGGCTACGCGAACAGGCGGAAAAACTGGGCCTCAAAGTTTGGGTGCGCAACTCCACCGATCAACTGCACAACATTGCGGTTCAGGGACCGAACAGCCGGGAACTGCTGAAGGAGATAATCTGGACACCGCCGAACCGGCCGCAACTGGAAGAACTCGACTGGTTCCGATTTACGCCAGGACGCATCAAAGAGTTTGCCGGACCGCCAGTAGTCGTTTCCCGAACCGGATATTCGGGTGAGCTTGGCTATGAGGTTTTCTGCCATCCAAAGGACGGGGAAGAAGTCTTCAACGCCGTGTGGGAAGCTGGCCAGAAACACGGCATCAAGCCGCTGGGCCTCGAAGCGCTCGACTGGCTGCGCGTTGAAGCGGGCCTCATCTTTGCCGGCTATGAATTCGACGACACGACCGATCCGTTTGAAGCAGGCATTGGTTTCACCGTGCCGCTTAAATCCAAGGAAGATGATTTCGTTGGCCGCGAGGCGCTGATCCAGCGCAAGGAAAACCCGCAGAAGAAACTTGTGGGCCTTGAAATCCACAGCCAGGAACCGGTTGGCAAGGACGATTGCATCCACATCGGCCGCCCGCAGATAGGCCTCGTTACTTCCGGTATGCGCTCACCGGTTCTCAAAAAGAACATCGCCCTTGCCCGCATCGACGTGGTGCATGCAGAGCCGGGGACGGAAGTGGAAATCGGCAAACTAGACGGCCACCAGAAACGCCTTCCTGCGACGGTTGTAGCCTTCCCGCACTACGATCCGAAGAAGGAACGCCCGCGGAGTTGAGGAAGGATTCAGCGTCCCGAAACCGGCTTAGCATCTTGCATGATTTTGTGATGGCTGAATGATAGCTTTGAGCCCAAAGTTACTTTTATTGGGTTTGATGAATGTCTGCTTTCAATCTTTGGAAGCAGCCTAGTTCTGAACCTGCAGCACAAATCGCTCAACGTTGATGATTGCGCGCTTATGGTGGCCCTTATCTAAAAGACCCGTTTCATCAAATGCCTCCAACTGAAACCAGAGCATCTTTCGGTCGATACGTTGAAATACACTTCGTCTGCGATCTCCATTTCGAGCTGACTAACTCGCTGAAAATCGCTATAGTGCTTGTCTAACAGCCTGAGTTCAACGGGTGAAATCCCAATTTGTTTGAGTAAATCACCAATATTGATGACTACAACCTTATGCGATGATGAAAGAAAACTGCATGACCACGGCAATTCTTAGGGGCTTTGGGAAGGCTGGCTGGGCGAGAATATTCTTCTTAATAGCTGGAATATCTCTTTTCGAGTAAGAAATCCCACTGATAAAAGCCAAAAGACTGCCACAGCTGTACCCGGTCAGCGCCTAATGGACAGATTGGGTTGATTGCGTAAGGGAGTGATTTTGGCTCATCATTGCTATCAAGGAGCAAATGATGAGACGAAAGAACGAACGAATGACCGACGATGCTGATCGTGTTGTAAAAGACATCAAACGACAGACGCGACGTCGGTTTTCTTCGGAAGAAAAGATCAGGATTGTGCTTTCCGGCCTTCGTGGTGAAGACAGCATTGCCGAGCTGTGTCGTCAGGAAGGAATTGCCCAGAGCCAGTATTACTCTTGGTCCAAGGAATTTATGGAAGCCGGAAAGAAGAGGCTGGCTGGCGATACGATGCGTGAGGCCAATACCGATGAGGTGAAGGGACTTCGCAAGGAAGCCCGGGATCTGAAGGAGGTCGTAGCAGAACAGGCTCTGAAACTTCGATTGCTCAAAAAAAGCATGACAGGCGATGGGGGAGACGACGAATGAGGTATCCTGCATCCGAGAAGCTTGAGATCATCCGCTTGGTAGAACAATCGCATCTTCCAGCCAAGCAGACACTGGATCGACTGGGTGTTCCACGCTCAACCTTTTATACCTGGTATGACAGATACCAGACTGGTGGCGTGGATGCCTTGGAAGACAAGGCTCCCATGCCCGCACGGGTTTGGAACCGTATTCCTGACGATGTGCGTGAACAGATCGTCGATCTGGCATTGGAGGAGCCAGAACTATCTCCAAGGGAACTGGCTGTCAGGTTCACCGACACCAAGCGCTACTTCGTGTCCGAGGCCAGTGTTTACCGGCTTCTCAAGGCCCATGACCTGATTACCAGTCCTGCCTTTGTGGTTATCAAGGCTGCGAACGAATTCCGTGACAAAACAACTGCGCCCAATCAGCTGTGGCAGACGGACTTCACCTATCTCAAGGTTATTGGTTGGGGCTGGTTCTACCTATCCACCATTCTCGATGATTACAGCCGCTATGTGATCGCATGGAAGTTGTGTACGACTATGAAGGCCAGCGATGTTACTGACACTCTGGAACTCGCGCTGCAGGCCTCTGGCTGTGATCAGATCAATGTCCATCATCGACCAAGACTGCTGTCAGACAATGGCTCCAGCTATATCGCCACCGAACTGGCTGAATGGCTCGATGACAACGGCATGGATCATGTTCGTGGCGCACCATACCATCCCCAGACACAAGGCAAGATCGAGAGATGGCATCAAACCTTGAAGAACCGCATCCTGCTGGAAAACTACTTCCTGCCCGGCGATCTGAAAGGCCAGATCGGTAGGTTCATTAGCCACTACAATCACAGGCGATACCACGAAAGCCTGAAGAACCTGACACCCGCCGACGTCTACTTCGGACGTGGCGACCAAATCCTGCAACAACGAGAAAGGATCAAGCAAAAGACTATCAACGAACGGCGCTTGCAATACCGCAAGCAGGTCGCTTAACATCGACAAACAGATGAGCCAGATACTCGCTTAGCTCAAGCTGCGGTCTGTCCAGAAACCCATGACGACGGACAATTGGCAATCTAACATTGTTTGAATTTTCGTGGGACACTTTCATCGTAAGTTATTGATACTTATGGGGCGTTATTTTAAACGCGTGGGACATATAGGTATTGAATTTATTGAGAAATTTCCAATACTGCTATCTCGCTACCCGCTCCAGAAAAGTTCCGAAATATCAAAGATAAAGTTGTTTTGTGGTGCGATGATGTCGCCTCATCCAATGGAGGAGTGGATTCATTTTCAATCGGTTCTGAATGAACTGCAAATTGCGATTGCCAGCCGCTTGCCAGAAACGCTAAACTCTGTCTGCAGTTGAGCGAACTGACAAATTTTCAACCGAATTAATTGTATGAACCCATTTAGAGATTTTTGATGTCCAAATCCAAACCGAATCTGTCCTACATCGATGAAAGGCTATGTTTTGCATTGTATTCGACATCAAAGGCGGTGATCGCCGAATACAAGCCGTATCTGAATAAAATGGATATGACCTATCCGCAATACCTTGTTTACATTACACTTGCAGAACACGAAATCCTGAATGTAAATGAGCTGGGCCAGGTTCTGTTTCTGGACTCCGGAACTTTGACGCCATTGTTAAAAAGAATGGAGGCAAACGGGCTCATAACCCGTCGCAGATCTGATGACGATGAACGGCAGGTGTATTTGCAGCTTACAAGTAAGGCAATGGAACTGAAAGATGACATTGCCATTATGCAGGAAAATGTATCCTGCAACGTTGGCCTTGAAAAACATGATTTTGTAAAGCTGAGACAGCAGCTCAAATCAATCAATTCCAATTTGAGGAACTTGCGAGACTAGGCTGGCAGCCGACATCTTCATTCGAAATTGGTTCCGGCGGCCAAGTGCCAACAGGACGTCCGGTGTTATTCAGATAACAAATATTTCATCAGTAGCCTAAAAAAAGTAGTTGAATATTAAATTGTACACAATATAAAATTGGGCAATTTAAATTTAGCTGCCAATGAGAGGGTGCCAAAATGAATGTGAATTTATCGGTAGAGGGAAAAAGAGGCTGGGTGCTAGCGGCAATGTCAGCGGTCTGTTTTTCGGTTTCGCAATCTGTTGTCCTAGCCGCGGATGTTTCACCGGATCTTGGGGAGGTGACTGTTACAGAATCCAAACAGGATTGGTACGTCTCGGTGTTTGGCGGGGGACGCTTCATCGATGGTGATGTCGAATACACAAATGGACAGACTGTAGTAGATACGGATTTTGACAGTGGCTATTTGCTGGGCGCTGCGCTGGGCTACCGTTGGAGTGATTACCATGTAGGAGGATTTGTTCCCCGGACCGAATTTGAGTTTAGTTTTTCCGAGAATGATGTTTCGAGCATCGACTTCTCCGGCAATGGTGCGGGTAATGAAACTGTAATTGCGGGAAGCAATGTGTCGTCAGTTGGATTGCTGGCAAATTTGTATCTTGATGCGCCAGATGCACTGGGAGATGGTGTAACGCCATATTTCGGCGGTGGTCTGGGTGTGAACATTATAGATCATAATCTTGTTTACAACGCCGCTGGACTGAACCTTAACGATAATGACGATTCCGTATTTGCGTGGCACGTTACCGCCGGGGTGGATTTTGAACTGAGTGAAAATGTCTCCTTCTTCACTGACATCGGATATCATCAGGCCGAAGGTGCTGGTAGTGTCCGCAGAATTGGCGGCAATCCGGTTCCTGCAGGCCCAGGCGGTGGCTTCTTTGAAGACGACATCAGCTCAGTTGTCGTACGGGGTGGCATCAAAATTTCTTTCGACGGTTTTCAGTAGTACCTGCCAATCGTTCCATTCTGATGAGCTCCGGAGTATAGCCGGAGCTCAACCCGGTTCATTGCCAAACGATTCACCTGAAACCGAAAACTGTTGGTTATGGTGTTACATCGGCGAGTTTGCAGTGGATAAAAGCACGCATTATTTGCTTGAATTCCGTGTGGCAGGCGTATATCAGGGCGTCCATTCACACCTTGAATCACTGTAAATTTTCCGGAATTGAAAAAATGGCAAAAGAAAAGTTTGAGCGCAACAAGCCTCACTGTAACATTGGCACGATTGGTCACGTTGACCACGGCAAGACGACGTTGACAGCGGCGATCACGAAGTACTTTGGGGACTTCAAGGCTTACGACCAGATTGATGGAGCGCCAGAAGAGCGTGCTCGTGGCATCACGATTTCAACGGCTCACGTTGAGTATGAGACGGAGAACCGTCACTATGCGCACGTTGACTGTCCAGGCCATGCTGACTACGTGAAGAACATGATCACGGGTGCCGCACAGATGGACGGTGCCATTCTGGTTTGTTCGGCTGCTGATGGTCCTATGCCTCAGACGCGCGAGCACATTCTTCTTGCCCGTCAGGTTGGTGTTCCTGCGATTGTTGTTTTCCTTAACAAGGTTGACCAGGTTGATGACGAGGAACTTCTTGAGCTTGTTGACATGGAGGTTCGCGAGCTTCTTTCTTCTTATGAGTTCCCAGGCGACGACACGCCGATCATCAAGGGTTCAGCTTTGGCTGCGATGGAAGGTCGTGACCCTGAGATTGGCGAGAATGCCATTCGTGAGCTTATGGAGCAGGTTGATACGTTCATTCCTCAGCCTGAGCGTCCTGTTGACCAGCCGTTCCTGATGCCGATTGAGGATGTGTTCTCAATCTCTGGTCGTGGTACGGTTGTTACCGGTCGTGTTGAGCGCGGCATTGTCAAGGTTGGTGACGAGATTGAGATCATCGGCATCAAGGAGACACAGAAGACTACCTGTACGGGTGTTGAGATGTTCCGCAAGCTGCTTGACAGTGGTGAGGCTGGCGACAACATCGGTGCATTGATCCGTGGTATTGACCGTGACCAGGTTGAGCGTGGTCAGGTGCTTGCCAAGCCCGGTTCTGTTACTCCGCATACGAAGTTCAAGGCGGAGGCCTATATTCTGACGAAGGATGAAGGTGGTCGTCACACGCCATTCTTCACCAACTACCGTCCGCAGTTCTACTTCCGTACGACTGATGTGACCGGTGTGTGTCAGCTTCCTGCGGGAACCGAGATGGTTATGCCTGGTGACAATGTTGAGATGGAAGTCGAACTGATCGTGCCGATCGCGATGGAAGAGCGCCTGCGCTTTGCGATCCGCGAAGGTGGCCGTACCGTCGGCGCCGGTATCGTATCTGCAATCATCGAGTAGTCTGGCGTGGGGTCAGATGTGGCCCCAATGTCTTATATTGACGGATAGCAGAATACCGTCACCCGGTTCAAAAAATGGGGCCATGTCAGGCCCCATTGTGCAGGTTCACTCAAAGCCACAAATTCTACTTGAAGTAGATCTTTGAGGGTTCCTCTTTGTGGGCGTAAATTTGAATTGTCTGGCCTTTTTGGTACTCAGTGCGTGAGTAAACACGTGTTCTGTGTTCTTTTTTCTGAGTTGAACCATCTGCTGGCGAGACCCAGCTATATTCAAGATTGGCGTGCAATCGGATATCTTTTTTCTTATAGCCGTGAAGTTTGGCAGCTTCTTTGGCCAGGTCACAATCCATATAGGCTTTTTCGCCGGTTGATTTGTACTCCAGATACCCTTTGGAATTTTCTACAGTACATTCAAAATTGACTGATTTTACAACAGCCGGCGTTTGTTCGTAATACAGAGCCTTGTCCATTTGCTGGAATCCGTAAACTCCGCCAACACCCACTACGATAATGCCAATAGATTTTAAATTCATGACTACCCCCTTTATTGGTTTTACTTGATTAGAGGTACACGCAGTTTGTTAATTAGTAGTATTGGGTTAAATAATTCAAAGATTACTGTTACCTGGCCGTTAATTTTCTAAATTGCTTTCTAATCAACAATTTGCCGGTTTGGTCTGTTGATATGTCGATGGGATTGACCAATATGCGGTTATGACTGGAATCATCACCGTTTTCTGGAACGCAATAAATCGCCTTATAAATGACGGGGGATTGGCAAATGCGGGGAATATTGCACTATCCCTGCTTCTTTCCTTGTTTCCGTTTATGATTTTGATAGCAACCTTTGTCGATATTTGGGGCGAGCCGGAACTGCTGGAAGAAATTCTCACCCTGATGTTTGATCATTGGCCGGCAGGAAGTGCAGGACCAATAGCCGAACAGATGAAGGTCGTACTCGGGCAAGCGCGCGGTGAATTGTTTACCATCGGTAATGGCGTCGCGTTAATTCTAGCTACCAATGGGATCGAAAGTGCAAGGGATGGTCTGAACCGGGCCTATCAATATGAGGAAAATCGCAATTTTCTGTTGAGACGGATTCAGGGTTGCCTGTTCGTCACGATTGGTGCGGTCTCAATCATTCTTGCTGCAGTAATCCTCGTTGCCACGCCTGTCGTCTGGGAATTTGTAACGCTGAGAATTCCATTGCTGCAACAGTTTTCATTCACAGTTGGCCTCATCCAGTATGCAGTTGCTGTTACACTTCTGATAGCGACTCTGTTTGGCTTTCACTACTTTCTGCCGGCCGCCAAACAACGGGTGATGGATGTAATTTGGGGAATACTCATCACCATAATAGGCGTAATAGTCGGTTCCAAGGCGTTTGCCTTTTATCTCCAGACATTCAGCGATTACGCCAGTCTTTATGCGGGCCTTGCCGGTGTCATGATAGTGATTGTGTACCTGTATTATCTATCTGTGCTGATACTGTTTGGTGCCGAGTTTAACGCAGCGCTGAACCGGTATAAAAAGGGGGCAAGAGAGGATTAGAAAGAAGGCACATTTTTTGTATGCAAGCGATATTTGGTCTCTGCTGTAAACCAAAGCGTCATCAATTTCGTCACATCAATAAATTCCGCTCGCCGTTTCCGCTCCGAGGTGCACCACCGCCAGGCCCTTTTTGAAATGAGGGCGCAAGCCCGAATGCAAAAAAGGGCCTGGCGGTGAAAAATTTCGACAGGCGGAGCCTGCGATGACTTGAATTGCCGTTACCAATACCCCTACCGCAGAATTGCGCACAAGCGCAATCGCCTCTTCGAACAGACTGTGCCGAAGAGAGATTTCACGCTGTGCGCTTCCCAGAGGTTTGAGAGCGGTCATGGCGGTGCCTGCGCATCTCTGAACACCTCCTCCGGCGTCCGGAAGCCGAGTGCCTTGCGCGGCCGTGCGTTGAGCAGATCCTCCACCGCCTGGACCTCGGCATCGGTCACAGACCGGAAATCCGTGCCTTTCGGCAAATACTGGCGGACCAGTCCATTGGTGTGTTCATTCAGCCCGCGCTCCCATGAGTGGTAGGGCCGGGCAAAATAGAACTTGGCATCAAGCGCCTTGGACAGGCTGCTGTGGCCAGCGAATTCCTTACCGTTGTCCGCAGTGATCGTGTGAACCAGGTGCCGATCTGCCTCCAGCCGGCGTCTGAGCGCAGCTCCGACATCTTCGGCCGTTTTCCTGTCGAGCCGTACCAGTCGGGTCATCTTCGAGGCGCGGTCCACCGCCGAAACCACTGCGCCGCTTTGACCCGCTCCAACGATCGTGTCCACCTCCCAGTCACCGATCCGCAACTTCTGTTCGACGATCGCGGGCCGCTCACTGATATCGACACGACCGGGAATGCGTCCTCGCCCGGCGTGCCGGCCGCCGCGCCAATTCGGTTTCTTCCCACGCCGCCGCAGACGTTTGTAAAGGCTGCCACCGGCCCTGCGGTCCGCGCGGACGTATTCGTAGATCCGCATCCGCCCCACCATGGCTTGGCCTTCCCGACGAAACCGACCCGAAATTTGCTCTGGGCTCCAGCCAGCCGCCAACTTCTCCTCGACCAATTGCCACAGGGCGGGTGTCATCTTCCTTGGCACCGATGACGCCCTGTGGCGGCGCTCTGTCGCCTTGTTATGGGCCTGTTTGTACCGGTAGCCCCGGCCGCCGCTGTTGCGCTGCATCTCTCGACGGATTGTCGTGTGATGGCGTCCGAGCTCACGCCCAATGTCTCTCTGCGAGAGGCCGCTTTTCTTCAACCCCCAAATCTGGCAACGTTCATCTTGGGTCAGGTGGTGGTAGCCGCGAGGCATAGGCGAATCTCCTTCTACAAGATTCTCGCCATCGCCTGGCCCGCCCGCAAGGAAGAATGCTCATCACGCTGCCGTTTTCACTGGTGCACTTCGGAATGGCACGGGGGAAACCAAAAACTGCGGAAGATTTTCAGGATAACTAATTTTGCCTTGTTTCACGGGAAATATTCAGAACAATCAAATAATCTTCGTTTGTGATGTGACGAAGCCTTCAGCATTGGGTGTAACAGATAGTTTTCCAGATTTAAAACCTTTCAGAGCTTTATTGGATACCGGGGCACAATCAACATGTATATGTAATACAGTAGTCAATGCAGTTGAACTTCAACCATTGGGTTGGCGTGCAATGCATGGAGTTGGAGGAGAAGTAAGATGTCCCACATTTATGGTTGACGTGTATATATCAATTACTGAAGCTGTTTGCCCTCCTGATCAGAAGGGTGCTGTTCAACAAGCTGTGTTTGGGAAAGGCTTTTCAAACACCAAGGTTTCATTGCTAGAAGGCGATAATTTTGATGTTCTTTTGGGTATGGACATTATTCTGCAAACGAATTTTCATATGCACAGTAACGGGCTGTTTACTCTTTGCATATAATCAAAGTGAACTTTTTGCTTGATAAATAACCTTGTCATATCTATATTCAAGGTATGAACAAGCTACCCAAACACAAACGCGTCATGATCCTCAACATGCTTGTTGAGGGCATGTCCATGCGATCCATTTCCCGCACGGTCGGCGTTTCAATCAACACCGTTTCCAAGCTTCTTTTAGAGGCAGGCGAAGCCTGCGCTGAATACCACGACAAGACAGTTCGCGACGTTCCCTCCAGTCGGGTCCAGTGCGATGAAATCTGGTCGTTCTGCTACGCCAAAGACAAGAACGTGGCGGCTGCGAAAGCCGCGCCCGTAGGTGCTGGCGACGTGTGGACGTGGACCGCAATTGAAAGCAACCACAAAATGATCCTAACATACGAGGTGGGTGACCGATCCGGCGCGACCGCTCGCGCGCGGGCCAGAGCGTCGGGCGCCTATATCAAGTGTCTTGAAGACGACAAATAAAAAATTGCTACACCCTATGGTCAAACTGCCAAAAAATATGTATATGACCGTCCAGAAACGTCACAGGGCTCTCGCGATTGACTGTTCTCGCTTTGAAGAGCCCTTTTTTAATGAATTTGGAGTTAAGCATCATGGCTGTACCAAAGAGTAAGATCACACGCATGAAACGCGGTTTCCGCCGTTCTACAGACGCTTTGAAAGCAAAGGCTTATGTGGAGGACAAGGATTCCGGCGAACTTCGCCGTCCGCACCACATTGACCTGAAGTCCGGCATGTATCGCGGACGTCAAATCCTTGAGCCGAAGGACAGTGTATAACCGGCGTTATTGCGAATTTATCGGGCTGGCAGTTGTCAGCCCTTTTTTTTGACATTTTTGTACTTCACTTTATTCAGTAATTTTAGGCATCTTGGGGGAGATAACATGCTAACAAACGTACCACTGCTGATCGTTCCGTTTATTGTTTACAACATCCAGATCATATTTGCGGCAGAAGGGATCGGGATTTGGGACAGGCAGGTGCTCGAACTGGGCATGATATCCGGCGAAAGATGGGTGATGAGCATGGGTGACCTGATGATCTGCATGGGCCTGTTCCTGCTGTTTTTCGAGATTATCAAAGCCACTCGTGTCGGAGCCAAAACGATTATCGATCATCTGCTCTCAACCTTTGTATTTATTGCCTTCCTTGTGGAATTTCTGCTGGTGGCGAACGCTGCCCATTCGGTATTCTTCATTCTTATGATGATTGCGCTTGTTGATGTCCTTGCCGGGTTCACGGTTTCCATTCGTTCCGCAACCCGCGATGTGAACGTCGGTCATGGCGGGCATTACGGCGAATATTAGGCCCCGGTGTCTGCGGACAGGTTCACTGCTTCAATCCCCTTGACGGCGCAAGCTTCATCTGCGTCTGAAGTGTCTCCGGAGATGCCAACCGAGGCGATAATATTGCCGCTGCGATCGCGCGCCAGCACGCCACCGGGTACAGGTAAAACGCCACCCTCGACAACGCTGGCGAGCCCGGCCAGAAAATGTGGACGGGTTTCTGCCTGAGCACTCAGCCAGCGCGTGCCGGTACCAACGGCCAGGGCGCCTTTGGCCTTTCCCCTTGCCATTTCAAACCGGTTGTTTGATGCACCGTCCTGAGACTGGAAAGCCTTGAGGTTGCCTCCTGCATCCACAACTACAACAGCGAGCGGTTTCATGGAGTTGGATGTTGCATGAGCAAACGCCTGGCTGATGATGCGGTTTGCGCGGGTGAGGGACAGTTTAGACATTACGGCACTCCGGATTGCCAATTGATCAGACTGGCTTAGATAGCCTAAAGTAGACCCCTATCCAATCCGAAAGGCGACATCGTGCAAAGAAATTTCGCATTGCCCGGCCGTTCACCTGTAATGGCGAGCGAGTGTGCTGTTTCAACCTCTCATTCCCTGGCTACCTCAACGGCGCTTACAATATTGAAGGAAGGCGGAAATGCAGTTGATGCAGCAATCGCAGCTTCCGCAACCCTGTGTGTGGTAGAACCCCACATGACCGGTATCGGGGGCGATTGTTTTGCGATTGTCGGCCAGTCGGATGGTACGCTTCATGGTTTGAACGGCTCCGGTCGTTCTGCGAAAAACTGTAGTCTGGATTGGTATATCGAGAATGGATTTTCCGATATTCCGGAGGATTCTGCCCATGCTGTTACGGTTCCGGGTGCAGTAAATGCGTGGGAAACCCTTCATCAGAGATTTGGGAAAACCGATTTTACCCGCCTATTTGCCGATGCCATTCACTATGCGGAAAATGGTTTTGCCGTAGCACCACGCGTAGCATTCGACTGGGCCAGGTTGGTTGACAAGCTGTCGGCTAATGAAAGTGCCGCAGCACAATGTCTGGTAGACGGAAAATCACCGGTAACAGGGCAGAAATTCGCGTTTCCCGTTTTGGGAAAGACTCTTCGTAAGATTGCAACACAGGGTGCCGGCTGCTTCTATCAAGGCGAGATCGCAGACGATATTGTCTCTTCGGTGCAGGAAGGGGGCGGATTTCTGACACAGGAAGACCTTTCAGGCGTGACTGCCGATTGGGTTGAGTTGATTTCAACAGAGTATCAAGGGCATGTGCTGCATGAAATTCCGCCAAACGGACAGGGCCTGGCAGCCCTTATGCTTGCCAAGCTACTCAGGAAAATCGGTGTTTCATCGGAAGCAGCCTCACTTGAACGGGCGCATATGGAAGCTGAATGCGGCCGTATCGCATACACGGCACGTGACGCATATATTTCCGATCCCGATACCATGCCCTATCCAACCGAGACCCTGTTGAGCGATGATCACATAAACGGGTTGAGTGCGCTTTTTGATCCGGAGAAACGTAACAACAAGATCGCCCTGCCAGATCCATCCGGTTCCGATACGGTTTATCTGACGGTGGTTGACCGGGATGGCATGGCGGTTTCCTTCATCAACTCGCTGTTTGCCGGATTTGGGACTGGGATTGTAACCCGCAGTTCCGGAATAGCTTTGCAATGCCGCGGTAATGGCTTCAACCTTTCTCCCGGACATGGAAATGCTATTGGTCCGTCAAAACGCCCGTTTCACACAATTATTCCTGCCATGGTGACCAAAAATGGCATGGTAACCCATTCGTTTGGCGTAATGGGAGGCTCTTACCAGGCAATGGGGCACGCGCATGTTCTGTCCAACATGCTTGATTACGGCATGGATCCACAACAGGCGCTGGATAATCCGAGAATATTCTGGGATGAGGATGGAAATTTAGAACTGGAGACCGGAGTTTCAGCCGAAATTGCATCCGGGCTCGGGGCAATGGGACACACCTGTTCGCGTGGTGAAGTTCACGGTGGTGGCCAGATCATCTCGATAGATCAGGAAAACGGTGTGCTAATTGCGGGATCAGACCCAAGAAAAGATGGAAATGCGGCCGGTTTTTGAGGAATCTTAACGCTTCACTGTTAGAACTGCCGCATTAATCGGTGGTGATGGTACAACCTATGACAGATGTAAGCGCTATTCTAACTTCAATTGGCCAGGCAAGTTATGTCTGGGATATTCAGACAGACCAGCTCTCCTGGAGCGAAAATTTCATTGAACTTGCCGGGTTTAAGCCGGATGTGGACATTTCTTCAGCCCGTGCCTTTGAAAGGTTGTTGAGTCCTGACAGCCAGCAGACCCGTTTTGCCGTTATCGAATCGGATGATCGCAACAACGCGGATGACAGCGGTTGTTCATACCAATGCGTTTATGCGGTAAATCCCAGCAATCTGAACGGTGGCAAAATTCTTTGGCTCGAAGATTTGGGCCGCTGGTACCCGGACGAAAACGGCAAACCGGCCCGGGCTGAGGGCGTTGTGCGCATCATCAATGAAAGGCGCAAGCGTGAAGAGCACCTCAAGCGTAAGTCCGAAGTTGACGAGTTAACAGGACTGGCCAATCGGCGATACCTCGAAGACAAAATCAACCAAATGGCAAAGCGCTGTTTCATTGACAACCGGTCGTCCGCATTCTTGTTGATCTCCCTGTTGGATTTTGAACGCATCAACAATACCTATGGCTTTGCCACTGGCGATGAAGTGCTGAAACAGGTTACGAACTTGCTTCTGGCCGAATTGCGCACTGATGATCTGGCCGCTCGTTTTTCCGGCGCAAAATTCGGCTTGGTCATCAAGGATTGCAAGGCGGAAGAGATTCAGTCCGCCGGCCAGCGTCTGCTTGCAGCCATTAACGGCAAGGTTCTGAAAACTGACAGCGGGCCAGTGGCGTTCAAAATCGCGATTGGTGCCTGTCTGCTTCCGCTGCATGCACGCAAACACTCGGAGGCAATTGCCGCCGCGACTTCTGCGTTGGCCCGTGCGCGTCACGAATTCGGAACCAAAATGCATCTGCATAATCCGGAACCCGAAACCATCCTGAAGCGGGAAGCTGATGCGAAACTCCTCACCCGTTTTGTGGAGGTGATGGAAAAGGATGCGATGCATCTGGCATTTCAGCCGGTTTATGATCCGGCAACAAATTCTCCGGCGTTCCATGAAGCATTGTTGCGCATGGAAGGCATTGGTGAAGAGGTAACCCAAGACGCGGAGTTTGTCCGGCTTGCGGAAGACCTTGGCCTGATGCGCATTCTTGATCTCAAGTCTCTTGAATTGGGAATCAATGTTCTGGAAACCTGTCCGGAAGCTGTGCTTTCGATCAATACTACCCATGAAAGCCTGGAAAACGGGGAGTGGATTACTACGCTCTCCCAGCGATTGCGCGAAACAAGCGGTCTTGCGGAACGTCTGATCATCGAATTGACCGAGTCGCATCTGCCTGGCGATATTCAGGAAACGAGAAAAGCAATCAAATTCATTCAGAGCCTGGGGTGCCGCGTAGCGATTGATGATTTTGGCGTCGGATACACATCATTTGCCCATTTGCGAGATCTGGGTGTCGATATGATCAAAATTGACGGAAGTTTCTCAAGAAATCTGGCCACTGATGAGCGCAATGGGGTGTTTTTAAAGTCCATGCAGCGTTTGGCTAGCGCCTTTGATGTTCGGACCGTCGTTGAATGGGTGGAAGATGTTGAAACTGCAGTTCAGCTGCAGAACAGGGGCTTCGATTATCTGCAGGGCAGCCTGTACGGGATGCCGATGGCCGTTTTACCCTGGGAACAGAAATATGCCGGCAAACCAGCCGATGCTGCGGAAGAAGCCGCTTCAAGCTGAACCCTGCCGGTGATCAATCAGCCAATTTATGCCTGGCCGAATCGCTGTTCCACATATTCATGAACCAGCTTGCGGAAATCGCCGGCAATGTTGTCGCCGCGCAGCGTGTGCACTTTTTTGCCATCGATAAATACCGGTGCTGCCGGGTTTTCTCCGGTGCCCGGGAGCGATATGCCAATATCGGCGTGCTTTGATTCACCCGGCCCGTTGACGATGCAACCCATGACCGCAACTTTCAGTTCTTCTACGCCAGGATATTTGGTTTTCCACTCTGGCATGTCCTTGCGAATTTGTTCCTGGATATCTTCTGCAAGTTCCTGAAAAACAGTCGATGTCGTACGACCACAACCGGGACAAGCGGCTACAATCGGAACAAACGCACGAAATCCCATAGTCTGCAAAAGTTCCTGAGCAACCTGCACTTCCCTGGTGCGATCACCTCCCGGTTCCGGGGTTAGCGAAATTCGTATTGTGTCGCCAATACCCTGTTGCAGCAACAGGCCCATGGCAGCCGATGAGGCCACAATTCCCTTGGTTCCCATGCCTGCTTCGGTAAGCCCGAGATGAAGCGCATGATCGCTGCGGCGCGCAAGTTCGCAATAGACGGCGATAAGATCCTGAACGCCGCTCACTTTTGCAGACAGAATGATTTTATCATTGTCCATGCCCAGTTCATTGGCCTGTTCGGCAGAAAGAAGAGCAGATTGTACCATCGCTTCGCGCGTGACTTCCCGTGCAGTCATCGGCGATCCGGAGTTTTGATTCTCATCCATCAGATGGGTCAGTAACGCCTGATCGAGTGAACCCCAGTTAACGCCGATGCGGACAGGCTTGTCATTTTCCAATGCAATTTCAATGATTTCCGCAAACTGGCGGTCCTTTTTTTCCTTGAAACCGACATTGCCCGGATTGATGCGATATTTGTCCAGTGCCGCTGCACATGCGGGATGGTCGGCAAGTAATTTGTGTCCAATGTAGTGAAAGTCACCAATAAGCGGAACATTCACGTTCATTGCCCGCAATTTTTCGTGGATATGGGGAACTGCCGCAGCTGACTCGTCGCGGTCAACAGTAATGCGCACGAGTTCAGAACCGGCCCTGTGCAGGGCTGCAATCTGAGCCACGGTTTTGCCGATGTCCGCAGTGTCCGTGTTTGTCATCGATTGCACGACAATTGGCGCACTGCCTCCAACGGAAACGCCACCAACCGGAACCTTCACGGTCTTTTTGCGCGTCAGCGGATCGGTCAGATAGAAATTTGGTGTTACGGTGTCCATTTCAGTGACTTCCGGTTTTCATGTTGTGTTTGTTAGCACGAACCGTTTGCAATTGTGTTACAATTTTTCTGCAATTCACCAGCAAAAGATCACGCATTGTCCTTTCGCGTCCTGATTTCTGCAAACACTTCTGCATCACTCGCATCCAGCATGCCGAGTTGCGTTCGGATGGCCTTATTGGATGCGCGCAAAAACGGATTTGTTTCCAACTCCCTTCCTACCGTGGTGGGAATTGTCGGCAGGTTGACAGCGCGCAATTTTGCAATCTCGGAAGTGCGTTCGATCAGAGCCTTGTTGTCCGGATCAATCGTCAGGGAAAAGTCCGCGTTGGCCTGTGTGTATTCGTGACCACAGTAAACCATTGTTTCCGGTGGTAGTTGCATGAGTTTTTGCAGTGAATTCCACATCATGTCCAAATCACCCTCAAACACACGGCCGCACCCCAGGGCAAAAAGCGTGTCGCCGGTAAACACGACCTTGCTTTCGGTGAAATGGAAATTCACCATCCCCAGGGTGTGTCCGGGTGTGGAGATTACATTTACCTGTTCGCTACCGAACTTGAAGCTGTCACCGTCATTCACCGTTTCATCCAATGTTGGAATTTTGGAGGCTTCTTCTGCCGGGCCGATGACGTGGCAACCGGTTTCCAGTTTCAGGTCTGCAATTCCCTGTGTGTGGTCGGCATGATGATGGGTAACCAGAATATGGGTGAGGTTCCATCCGTTATCTCCCAGGGCCAACCGCACTGCATCTGCGTCAGGGGCATCTATCGCGGCAGTACTATTGGTATCGTGATCGTGTACCAACACGCAGTAATTGTCATAAAGGCAGGGAAATTGATAAAATTCGAGTTTGGTCATTAGAGTTCCAACTTGCAAGGACCGAGTGTTCTCTGTTTTCGTGGTCGATCCGGTACAATTGCCACCTGGACATCCCGGATATATCACTACAGAGATAATAAACCTCACAGCCTCTGGCAACCTGTGAAAGCAATGGTTACTTTCTGATTATGCATATGGATGTTTTGAAACTCAGGGAATTTTACCGCACGCGTCTGGGCGATGCTACGGAGCGTTCCATAACCGTGGCCTTGTCTGCCATGTGGGGCGAAGCGAATGGAGAACATTTTCTGGGATTGGGTTATCCGGTACCGTGGATGAACCGGTTCGCGTCAGATGCCGAGCGTTCCGTCTGTCTCATGCCAGCAGGCCAGGGGGCAATGTTCTGGCCGTCATCCGGTCCGCCGTCTACGGTTCTGTCTCACGATGACGAGTTTCCGTTCCGGGATGCCGCGTTTGACCGGGTTCTGATGATGCATTTTCTGGAGCATGCAGAAAATGCCAACGAATGTCTTGGTGAAGCGTGGCGGGTTCTCAGTCCAGGTGGTAAACTGATTGTCGTTGTCCCCAATCGTCGCGGCGTGTGGGCAAGGTTTGAAAATACGCCGTTTGGCACCGGCAAGCCTTACAGTCGAGGTCAGTTGAACGAAGCGTTGCGGGAAAACCAGTTCACACCTGAAGTTTGGTCTGATGCACTTCATTTTCCACCATCTGGTAAGGAGTTTTCTCTGCGGTTGCGCACTAGTATCGAACGTTTCGGTCGGCGTGTCTGGCCGATTTTCGCAGGTGTGATTTGCGTATGTGCCACCAAGAGGTTGTATCAGGGGATTCCGGTCACTGCGAGGGCGAAACGCAGGGTTGCCGTACCGGTTCTGGTTCCTCAGGGAAGCGGTCGTTCCTGATATCCAACTTTATCGATGCGCCAGCGATAATTCTTTCTTTGATTTTACCCGAGGCTTTCAATAGAACCGAGGTGAAGTCCAGAGTATTGGAGAAATAAGTTGAGTGAGAATCCTCAATCCCCATTGCCCAGATCCGGGGTTATGGATATTGCCATTTATGTGCCGGGAAAATCAGGCGTACCGGATGGGGTAACCCTGCATAAACTGTCTTCGAATGAGAGCCCGCTTGGACCGAGCAAGAATGCGATTGCTGCAGTCAGGCAAGTTACCGAAAACATGCAAGACTATCCGGACGGTTCTTCCACGCGGTTGCGCGATGCGATTGCTGCAACGCACGGACTCAATCCCGACAATATCATCTGCGGCAATGGATCAGATGAAATTTTGGGCCTGTTGGCGAACACTTACCTTGATAATGGTGATGAAGCCATTTTTACCGAACACGGCTTTCTAATGTATCGCATTGCCACGCTTTCCGCCGGTGCCACACCTGTTACAGTCCAGGAAAACGACTGCCGGGCTGATGTCGACAATATTCTGGCAGCGGTGACTGATCGCACCAAACTCGTGTTTCTCGCAAATCCCAACAACCCTACCGGTACTTACTTGCCGATTGATGAGGTCAAGCGGCTGCATGCCGGTCTACCGACACATGTCGTACTGGTGATTGATGCTGCTTACGCGGAATATGTGCGCCGCAATGACTATGAATCCGGTATCGAGATGGTGTCTGGAAACAGCAATGTGATCATGACCCGCACCTTCTCGAAGATTTACGGTTTGGCTGCGCTGCGCATCGGATGGGCGTACGGACCCAAGGATATGATTGAGACCCTCAACCGTGTGCGGGGGCCTTTCAATGTCAATTCTGCAGCTATTGCAGCCGGCGCTGCTGCAATTGAGGATAAATCTCATTTGGAAGCCTCAATAGCTCATAATGATGAATGGCTGGAAAAGGTTACAACCGGTCTTGAGGCACTAGGCCTTGTCGTAACACCATCAGTGGGGAATTTCCTCCTTGTGCATTTCTCTGATGAACCGGGAAAAACATCGGCAGACGCAGACAGATTTCTTACCGAACGTGGTTTTGTATTACGGGCGGTCACCGGCTACGGATTTCCAAATGCTCTGCGGATGACCATTGGCAGTGAAGAAGCAAACCTGGGAACACTGGCTGCTCTCAGGGAATTTTTCGGATAACGAACTTAAAAATGCGAAAGATAAAGAAGATTGCAATTCTTGGACAGGGCCTCATCGGGTCGTCGATCACGCGTGCGATTTTTCAGCGAAATCTGCCGCTTGATGTGGTGATTACAGATGCGTCGAGAAAAGTCTGTGACCGGTTGCTTGAACTGGGACTTGGCCGCGCCAAAGTAGTGTTTTCTAACCGCGAAGCTGTTGAGGATGCTGACCTTGTTGTCGGTTGCGTGCCAGTCGCTTCTTTCGCTGGACTGGTCGAACAAATCGCACCTCATCTGAAGCCGGGTGCAATTTTGTCAGATGTGGGCTCGGTAAAGTCTGCGATCATTGAAGAAAGTGAGCCGTACGTTCCTGCCGGTGTAAATCTGGTTCCAGCCCATCCTATTGCCGGAACGGAGTTTTCCGGTCCCGATGCGGGCAAACCGAAACTTTTTGTAGATCGCTGGTGTATTGTTACCCCGCCAGAGAACAGTGATCCGGAGGCAGTAAAGGCTGTTGTAAACTTCTGGGAAAGCATTGGGTCAAAGGTGGAAATCATGTCCGCGAAAGAACACGATTACACGTTGGCGATTACGAGCCACCTGCCGCACCTGTCTGCTTTTTCGATATTCCACACTGCAAACGGTCATGAAGGCAAAACAGGAACCGCAGTTGCGCAGTATTCTGCAGGTACGTTTCGGGATTTCACAAGAGTAGCATTGTCAAACCCGCATATGTGGCGCGATATTTTTCTGCTGAACCGTGAAGCATTGTCAGAAGTATTCGAACAGTATGTGGAAGATATGCGCCGGATTCTGAAATCTGCGCAGGACGGTGATCTGGAACAATTGCAGGGGCTGATTTCCCAAAGCAGAAAAATGCGCAGTGAAAATATCAACGAAGACGACTTCACCGGCAAGAAGGCCAAGGTAACGCAAAATCAGCCTTCCGAAATTACCCGTCCATATTCCACGGATTGATACCAGTAATCCGGTCTTGCGTTTAAAATACCGGCGGAACAAGGCCCAAGGGGAACGGGTCCAGACTGGCTTTTCCATCACGGATTGTAATTGGGAGTTTCAAGCTGCCGCCATTCTGACCGCCTCCCATGATTGAAGCTGTAGCTTCCGCTTTTTCCAGAAATTCCCGATGCTGCGGAAAGGCTTTTGCCAGCGAGCGCATAATAGGCGCCAGTTGTGTCACTTCAACGCTGAACTTGCCACTTACCAATCCCTGCCGGTCAACTTGCATTGGTCCGGAAATCAGAACTTCACCGCCATTGGAGGAGGTGTAACGCAATTCGTTTATCTGGCCATCCAGCCCCTGTTCCCGGACGATCCGCCGAAGGTTCGGGTTACGCTTCAGTTGATTATGAATGTCCGCCAGACGCACATTTAAAACGAGATCGAAGCCGGGCCACACAGCGTTTGATGATTTTACGTTGTGAGATCGAACAGCAATATCAAAATCGTTTGCTTCGACTTTCCTTCCATGCATCTGCAATTCGGCAATCGTGAATGCATCAAGGTTTTTGCGGGTCGGAGTTGCTGAGAGGTTTGTCCCCGCGCTTGAGAATTTCTCAACTCCAGAAAATCCGGCGGAAACGCTGGCGCGCATTGAAGTCCAGTCAAGATCGAAAGTCTCCTGATTGGCCAATTTCATGAAGGCCGGCCCGTCCAGTTCTGCTACCACCTTGCCAGGCTGATAGGCTTGCGCCGCCGTCCGAAGTGTCCCGGCTTCGAGGGAAAAGCCCTGCTGGTTATCAAAATAGGAAGTTTCGGCGCAACTGAGATTAATACGAAATGGGTATCCGCCAATTTCCTGCCCAGGGCACAGAAACTCCTTGTCCTGAAGTGCAAGTCTGGTTTTTCCCAGTTCGATAACCTCTTCTACCTTTCCTGCCACATAGTGCCAGCCGTATGACCAGCTGGCACCAATAGCCAAGATGATAATCAGAAGAATGAGTGTTTTTTTCACGAGGGTTTTGCCTTTTGAATTCGGACGGAGTAATGAGGCTTCATTGAATCCATATTGTGACGTTATGAGTGATTTTTGGGTATTTGGCTATGGTTCGTTGATCTGGAATCCCGGATTTGGCCATATCGAGCGACAGCGTGCGCAGTTGCACGGGCTGCATCGTTCTTTGTGCATATATTCGTGGGTGCATCGCGGAACGCGCGAGAAGCCGGGACTTGTCCTGGGATTGGATCGCGGTGGTTCCTGCAATGGCGTTGCCATGCGTGTTAGGGGGGAAATCGCGACCAGGTGATTGAATATTTCAGGGCAAGAGAACTTGTAACCTCAGTCTATCTGGAATGCTGGCGAAACGTAACACTTGAAAACGGAGAGGGGGTATCTGCTTTGGTGTATCGGGTAGATCAGACTTCGCCGCAATACACCCATCGAATTTCGCTCGACAAGCAGGTGGAAATTGTTCGTAACGCAGAAGGCGGATCGGGAAAAAATACAGATTATGTCGCAAGCACCGTGGCAGCAATGTTGCGCGAAGGTATCCGCGATCATTCGCTTGAGTATGTGGACCAAAAACTGAAATCTATTGATGGAAACAAGGAAGTTTAGCTTTTTTTGGGGCCATCGTATTCCGGATCCGCTTCGGCTTCGGCAAGAAGTTCGCTTGTCTTGTTTTCAATTGCTTCGATCATTTGTGCTGTAAAATCCTTCGGGTCCAGGCCCGGATGGATGGGTGGCAGAAATTCCAGAACGGTGGTGCCCTTGTAGAGACGCAGGCTGTTTCGCGGCCAGAATAAACCGGAATTCAAAGCCATTGGAACAACCCGGGCGTCAATGTTCTCGTACATGTGGGTGATGCCGTATTTGTAGGCAGGTTCGGCATAAGCCATGCGCCGCGTCCCTTCCGGATAAATGACGATTTGCCTACCCTCATTGTACTGCTTTTTTGCTTCGCGATTCATGGCACGCAATGCTTCGCTGCGTTTTCCGCGGTTGACGGGAATCATCCTCATCTTTCCTGCAAACCATCCAAACAATGGCAGGAAAATCAATTCACGCTTGAGGATGTAACTGGGATCCCTGAAAAACATGAGCATGGCATAGGTTTCCCAGGTGGACTGGTGCTTGGCAGCTATTATTGCACCGCTTCCATCGGCCAGATGTTTCACCCCGCGGAAATCATATCGTGTACCAATCAGGATGTGCTGCATCCAAAGCGACAGGTAGCCCCATATCTTGACCACTTTCCATCCATCTTCCCGTTTCAGAAAGAAAAAGACAGGCGTCCAGAACACCAATTGTACAACAGTGGCAAGGTTGAACAGTATAACAAAAATTATGGATCGCAGCGTCATCATAGCGACCCTTCCCTATCATTGTTGTTTCCAAGAAAAAAGGCGTTGCCAGACCTGTCCGCAATTTTCAGGTGTACTTTATGAAAACGCGGCAGCGCGCATATAATCTGCCGCTGATTCCATGCCCAGTTGAACGATCAAATACTTGCTGAATTCTCGCAGGATTATCGGAGACAGGGCCAATCCTGCCAGAGATTTATCTGCTGCAGCCAAGGATGGGACTGCAGCCGGTATTATGTCCAGTCTTGGCATGGAGCGCTTCATCATAAGCAAACTGCGAGGCATGTGATAATCGCTGGTGACGACCAGCAGGCGATCAAATTCGTGGAAGTTTGCCCAATAAGAAGCGTATTCTGCGTTGTCGCGCGTGTCCATTGACAGGTAGTCAAGATCAACACAACACGAAAACGTCCTAGATTTGCCGGTTACCTTGTGTTCCAGTGTATCGCGTGAGACATTCTGGTTAACACCCGATATCAGCAGCCGTTCTCCCATCCTGGAGTTAAGCACATCCATTGCGGTGGTAATTCGCTTGGAGTCACCCGTCAAAACGACAATGCCGTCTGCAGATTTTGCCGGCTGTGACTTTACGCTGTTGCGAACCTGCTGAACGAAATCCACATAAGTGACGAGTAGTGCAAGCAGGGCAATCACAAGCAAAATTTTGACTAGCTGCAGCAGTCGAACTTCCGACCTTTCGGATCCGTTGTGTGTTCCTTTCAAATGTTTGTCGTGGCTTCGCATACCCTGACCGTAGTACAGGAAATTGTTGTTTGTTTGGCAACAACACGGCAGGTTTATGCGATCCGGTTATAGTCCTGCAGGATCTGAATTTGCTTGTACACGGTCCAGCGCGATGTAAGTGCAGTGAGAGCAGCAACCAGAAGGAGAACCGCAATCATTCCCAGATACCCCAACAATCCCGGGGAAAAACTGCCGAACAATGCGCTGATCTGATCGCCTTGTGGTGTTGCCACAGAATAGGAAGACCAGAGGCCGAGCAGCATGAAAAGTCCTATAGCCAGAAGTGTGCCGACAACGCCACCTTTCAACCCAAGCAGGAGAAAATGATGCTGGAATTGTCGCGATATGATCCGACTGTCCGCGCCTACGAAATGCAATACCTCCACAACATCCTTGTTGCCCGCCATAGCGCCGCGCGTCGCAAATATTACGGTGGTTACGGTTGCCGCCATCATGAGGGCGAATACGGAAACACCTACCAGAACCATTGTGATAGCCATGGTTGTCAGCCGCTCAACCCAGGCTCGATGATCATCAAGGCTGGCACCGGGGACCTCTGCTTCAAGCCGCGCACGCATGGCGTTGAAATCCGGATTGTTGCCCTCGGCGATTGAAACTGTGAGAAGACGTGGCACCGGCAATTCGCCCAGTTCAAGACCAGAGCCCAACCAGGGTTCCAGCAGACGAGCAGTAGCGGCATCTGTAAGAACGGTCACCTTGGATACGCCTGAAAAAGAGAGTGCCACGCGGCTTGCATCTCGAATGGCTTTTTCCATTTCGCGATCATCAGCAGGCTTGATCTGAATTGTAACCTCACGAGAAATATCACTCTGCCACTGTGATGCACTGCTGTTTATCATCGCAACAGCACCCAGGGTCAGGCACGCCAAGAAGGCCATGATCGCAATCACAAATACAAGAGCCGTGCTGGCAATAGTTTCACCGGGTACAATGTTTTTGCCACTCCGCAAACGACCGTTGCCGGAACGTGGCGCTTTGCTGTCTGGTGCAGTTTTATTCTTTTCTTCCGGTTGCACGACTTTATTCATAAATCTGCAATCTCCCCGAATTCAGTACCAGACGACGGGCATCAAACTGATCCATCAGGCTGAGATCGTGTGTGGCAATCACAACCGATGTGCCGGATCGGTGCAATTCTATGAACAAGCGGAGCAATCTCCTTGCAAGCGGTGGATCGACATTGCCCGTGGGTTCATCTGCCAACAGAACATCCGGCTGGTCAATCAAAGCACGGGCAATTGCGGCACGCTGTTTTTCGCCACCGGACAATACCGGTGGGAAAACATGCATTCGATCGCCTAGCCCCACCCAGTCCAGCAAATCGGAAACATCCTTCCGATAGTCTGATTCCATTTTTCCTCTCACCAGAAGTGGCAAGGCAACATTCTCATAGGTGGTGAGATGGTTAAGCAGGCGAAAATCCTGGAAAACCACGCCAATTTTTCGCCGAACTACCGGCATTTGTTTTGGCGATATTTTTCCTGCTTCTTTGCCGAATACATGAACAAGGCCCCTGGTCGGACGCAGAGACAATAACATCAGGCGCAGCAGGCTGGTCTTACCGGCACCGGATGGACCGGTCAGAAACTGGAATGAATTCGGAGCGACCTGGAAACTCAAATCGCTCAAAACCTCCCGTCCGAGCCCGTATCTCAAACCTACATTTTCAAATTTAATCAAACCATGTCACCGGTGTTGTTAAGATGCCTGAAACCCTGCACTAAGTTTATGGTTAATGAGCCATTAAGCTATTTGCTTTATCAGATTCATTCCATTCGACAAATGCATTGTCTGAAAGATCAATTTGTAGTTTTTGCGGCGAGAGAGCCCTTGAGTAACAATTTACAAAGCGCATGTCCGGCATGTGAGTACCGTCAAGGCGGTTCAGGTAGGCCAGTATTAAAAGACGGCACCATGCATTGTCTTGAATGTGGAAACAGCTGGAAAGAGTTCAGTAGTGTAACTTTCGGTGCAAAACCTATGGTACTGCACAACAACAGCGAAAGTGCAGCGGAACCCGATGATGTTTCGATTAACTCCCATAATTCTACCGCCTCCTACCGACTTGCTGACAAAACTCCGAAATCCGGCATTGTTCCAACTGTGCTGGCGTCCTTACTGCTTGTAGCCGGTGTCACCGCTGTGGTGGTTTTTCTGCAAAGCGGATTGAAAGTCGGAGAACCAGAGGGTTTGCATGTTGCAGAGTTGAACTTTGAAGAGCTTGTTCGTGGCAATCAGGGTAAGGTGGTTCGCGTGAAGGGAACCATCTCTAATGACGGTCCAGGGTCCGAAACTGTAGGACGCCTGGCAATCGTATTACGAAAGTCCAATGGCAGTGAATTGACCCGCTGGTACTACAATTCCCCAATCCGAAAATTGTCTCCAGGTGGCAAAACACGTTTTGTTTCTTCGATACAATATGATACGCCGGTAATCGCATCTGTTGAGGCGTCATTCGAATAGAGTGTTTTTTGCGAAATCGAAATGGTTCTGGCGAACAAAACAATAATGAAACAAAATGATACCGGCGTTATTTCAGGCTTCAGAAACCTGGGAAACGTTCATGTATCCAGGGATCGGAATTCCTGAATTTCCAGCGAGGTCTGTACATGCCTGAAGTGCGCGGCAAAGAAATAAGCGTTCTGTTTTCCACCGAAGAGATAGCCGAAAAAAATTTGATGATTGCCGAGGCCATCAAGGCCAGCAACATGGACGATTTGCTGGTTATTTCAATTCTCAAAGGCTCATTCGTCTTTGCCGCGGATCTCATCCGGGCTTTGCACGCAGTCGGGCTCTCGCCGGAAGTCGACTTCATTTCCATATCCAGTTACGGCAGTGGAACAGAGGCCAAACAACCGGTTGTTCTGCGGGATGTGGAAACTAATGTGACGAACCGGAACATTCTGCTGATTGATGATATCCTGGAATCCGGCGGAACGCTAGAGCGTGTTTGTGTCGAGTAGATTCAGTTTCTTTCCGTGCGCGAATATGATTCTGATTGGGGTGACCTGATTCGGTTCGAAGCCAAGGATTTTCAATGCCCAAGCCCCATCCGATTGAATTGCGTAAACGTGTTGTAGCTCATGTAGAAGAAGGCCACACTCATCGTGGAACGGCTGCCCATTTCAAAGTCTCCGTCAAATTTGTGAATGATATGGTGAAGTTGAAACGTGAAACTGGCTCGCTTGCTCCAAAACATAACCCGGGAAAAACAGGCCATGGCAAGCTTTCACCCTATAAAGACTGGCTTCGAAAACGGGTTGATGAACAAAAGGACATTACAATCCGTAAGCTTTGTGCGGAGCTGAACGAAAAATTCAACCTCAATGTCCATCATTCGCCTGTCTGGCATGTTGTGCGCAGTTTCGGGTTGTCGCATAAAAAAAGACTATTTATGCCAAGGAGCAACACCGCATCGACGTGAAAAAAGACCGCGAACTCTGGAAGACAAGGCGTGTTCCGTTTTTGAATCGGTCGATTGAAAAACTTGTCTTCATTGATGAGACGTCCACAAACACCAAAATGGCCAAGCAAACTGGATGGGCCCCAACAGGAGAGCGCCTCATAGATTTTGTCCCTCATGGCCACTGGAAGAAGCAGACACTTATCGCAGGCCTGCGCAGTCATGGACTGGTTGCGCCCTGGGTTATTGACCGGGCCATGACCAAAGAAATCTTTGAGATTTATGTTGAGACACAGTTGGCGCCAGAACTGGAAAAGAGAGATGTCGTAATCCTTGACCACCTAGCCGCTCACAAGAGCGAAAAAGCCGAGCAGATCTTGCGAGATATCGGCGCATGGTTTTTGTTCCTGCCGAAATATTCCCCAGATCTCAATGCCATTGAAATGGCCTTTTCGAAGCTCAAGGCTCATCTGAGGAAGGCAGGCGCCAGAACCTTCGATGATGTCTGGAAGGCAATCGGAGAGGTCTGCCATATGTTCACGCCAATGGAGTGCCGGAATTTCTTCAGGGCAGTCGGCTGTGAATTCACGTGATGCGAACACGCTCTAAGCTTTACCAGGGACCTCATGAAAGAGCGTGGTGCTGACCGGGTTGAGATAGCAGTCCTGCTCGATAAAACCATGCGCAGAAAGGCAGCTGTTTCTGCTGATTATGTTGGATTCGACTGCCCGGACAAGTTCGTGGTCGGATACGGAATGGATGTTGGTCATGCTTTCCGCGAGTTGCCGTTTGTCGGTGAAGTTGTTGGCGAAAGCTAGAACACCTTGAGGCTGGTGACAGCCAGGGCCAAGCAGGTGCTTTTGGATTCCAAATCAAGAATTACCTGTAAAATCGGTTGCGCTTCCGCCTGACCTGCTCTTGATCGGCAAAGTTATTCGCTCTTCAGCAATCTCTCCAGATAGTCCTTTTCGATGAGCGGATTGTCAGGGATTGCAAGACGATCGCGAATAGCTTCCAGAATGCGACGGGCGCGCTGTGCGTCTATCTCGCCAGGAATTTTGGTGTCTGAGTTGGCGTTAAGGCCGTCTTCACTGGAACGTCCCAGCGGGTCTCTGGAATTCCCCCGGTTTGATCTGCCCTGACCGCCGTTTTGAGACTGCTGCTGGCCGCCCTGTTGGCGGTCGCCTGCCATCTGTTGCATCATGTTCTGGGCACCCTGACTCAAGGCTTCCAGTGCCTGGCCCTGGTCGGTTGCTGCACTGCCGGTGTCACCGCGGCCCAAATTTTCACCCGCTTCACCCATTTCGCGTTGTGCTTCACCGAGTTCCTTGGGCTGGTTCAGGCCCAATTCCTCCAATTGCTGCGTCAACTCACCCAGCTGTTTTTCCAGTTCCTGTTGCTGGCGCTGCAGTTCCCGAAGCGCGTCAGCGAGTTCCTGTTCACTCATCCGGCCGTTCTGATTGCCCGGACGTTGCTGGTCGCCGTCACGGTTACCCTGCTGCTGTTGTCCCTGTTGCTGTTGCCCCTGGTTCTGGCCGCGTTGCTGTTGTTCGCGATTTGGGCGCAGACCCTGTTCCTGATTGCGCCTCATGCGATAGGTTTCATTCATCAATTCCTGTTGGCGCTGCATGAGCTGACTGAGCTTGTCTAGCGCCTCATTAAGCTGATTGCCCTCAGCCTGCCGCTGCTGCTCGTGACGACCGGCCCTCAAATTATCCATCATCCGTTGCAATTCGCTCAGCATTTGCCTGGCTGCATCCTGATTGCCGGACTTTGCCAAATCCTCAATGCGGTCCATCATGCGTTGCAAGTCGTTTTGTGTGAGGGTTTGGATATCATTCGGATCAAAGGGGTTCTCGGTCTGCGGGCTGTTTCTTGCCTGCTCAGCAAGCGCTTCCATCATGTCATTCATTGCCTGCCGCAATTCGTCCATCAAACGATCTATTTCTTCCTGCGAGGCTCCGTTTTCGAGCGCATCGCTCAGGTTTTCCTGAGCCTGCCGGAGCTTTCTCTCCGCTTCGCTGAGATCACCGAACTCCACGGCTAATGCGATGTCCCACAGCAAATCAAGGGAGTCACGCAAATCATCGTCGTTGCGGGCATCGACAATCCGTCTATAGGCTACCCGCATACCCAGAATCGGACTGGCATCTTCAATAAAATCCTCGGCTGCAGAAGAAACAGCATCCAGCAGATTGGCTACATAGAATTGCCGATTGGCATCCATTGCAAGGATGCGACGCTGCTCTACAAGTGCCAATGCCAGCGGTTTGGAAAACCGCCTGCCGGGCAGCGTAATCTCACGTGTCTCGGAACGGCCGGTCTGGCCGGGATCGTCTTCAGCCTCCAGATAGATAGTCACCCGGCTTCCCGCCCAGGGATGTTCCGTCAGGTCCTTGTTGAGCTTGGAAACGCCTTTTTTTGCCCGTTGTCTGGGCAAGGAAAGTTTAACTTCCGGTGGGGCAATCAGCGGGCGGGCGTTTTCATCCTGCTTCTCGACAGGTTCTATCACCGCGCGTGCTTTTACCACTCCATAGTCGTCCAGCACGCTGTAACTGAGTTGCAATGAACCCGAAAGAGCAGCGGTTGGGTGGTCAAAGAAACTAATCTCTGGCGCTCGATCCGGTATTAGCGATATGCCCCATTCGCCCAGGGTTTCTTCGCCGCGTGAAAGCCGGGTAACCTGATCGTCTTCCAATTTGAAGACAAATTCCCGGTCGGTCTCGCTGCCACCAAGTACCTTTGGCTCAATTTTGGTAACCGCTTCCGGTCCCTCGCTTATGAGACTGACGTCACCGGACCCGATGTATCGAAGCGTAAAGGCGCTGCCGGTGGGTGCCATGATCACGCGCGGCTGATCATCCTGCTGTGCAAGTGACAGATAGATCGGCGGCTTCTTGGTGTATTTTGGCGGGGTTATCCAGGCATCCACCCTGGTGACAATCTTAACTTCGGCCCGTCGTTCCTCATAGGCATCCATAATTCGCCCGCCATGGGGAGAAAATGAATAGAAGAATGCGGCAAAGGCAAGCAGGGGTAACATTGCGCGAACTGCGAATGGATCGAACCGGTTTGCCCTGGGCGCTGGAGCACCGGAGGTCAGGTTATTGAGCTTCTTCGCCATACGCTCCTGGTGTTCTGCCCATAGTGCGTTGGCAAAGGTATCACCGCGACCATATGCAATTGTGTCCTCGCGCGCTGTAATCGGTCGATTTTCGAGCCTGGATGCTGTTTCAACACGGTGCGTTACCAGATCGGGATCAGGAAGGCGGAAATGCCGCAATGACCACAGAGACCAGACAATCAACCCGCCAAAGACAAGGCGAACCATCCAGAGCAACAGATCGGCATTTGATGCGTGCAGGTACTGCCAGCCGCCAACCCAGCTCAGAGCAAGAAACGCACAAACTGTCATAAACAGCGGTACAAGCAACGGCCACAAGGCTTCCCAAAGCAGGGCTGCCCATGCTGTGTTGAACACAAACCCGATGGTTTGCCTGTTTTTCCGTCGTTTGCTCAAGGCGAGGGATCCTTATCTTCAGGCACAATACCTGAATACTGATAGAACCTAGCACAAAACCTGACAATTTCGAGGCTTGAGACCAAAACTGGCAAAGTTGTGATTAACAGTGCATCAAAGCCATTCAGGCAAAGAATCCATCGCAATCAGCGCATCAACGTCCAGCCTCGGCCTTACAACATGAAAGTCATGGCCTTTGACCAGCACTTCCGGAACGAGGGCTCGAGTGTTGTAAGTGCCTGATTGTACAGCACCATATGCCCCGGCGGAGTTGATGGCGAAGAGATCGCCGGCACTCATCAGCGGCATGGTGCGATCTTTGGCAATGTAGTCTCCGCCTTCGCACACGGGCCCAACCAGATCAGCGATAATTTTTTCCTCACCGGCGGTTGGTTCCTTAATCGCCAGTATTTCATGCCAGGCGTCATAAAGGGTGGGACGAATCAGATCATTCATAGCGGTGTCAGCGATGTAGAAGGTCTTGCCGGCAGTTTCCTTTACAAATATCACCGAACCGACCAGAATTCCTGCATTGCCCGCAATCATGCGCCCCGGCTCGAAAACCACTTCACAGCCTAGCTTCCTGACATGCTTTTTCACGACTTCCGCATACGCGTTAGGTTCCGGCGGCGGATTGTTGTCATGACGGTAGGGGATACCAAGGCCACCGCCGAGATCGACATGGTGAATGGAATGGCCGTTGTTGCGCAGCCTGCCAATCAGGTCATCGAGTCGCGAGAAAGCCTTGTCGAACGGATCGAGGTCTTCAATCTGGCTGCCGATATGCATGTCAATTCCGGTAATATTGATGCCAGGCAATGAAGCGGCAAGCGCATAGGCTTCCTCCGCCATTCCCCACTCAATTCCGAATTTGTCGGTCTTGCGACCAACGGTAATCTTCTCGTGTCCGCCAGCGGCCACGTCCGGATTGATCCGTAACGAAACGGATGCATCCAGCCCAAGTTCCACAGCACATCTTGATACGGCGTGGAGTTCCGGAATGGATTCCACGTTGATACAGAAAATTCCGGTAGTCAGGGCAAGGCGAATTTCTTCATCGGTTTTGCCGACACCGGAAAACATGATTTTGTCTGGCGTGATGCCTGCTGCCAAAGCCCGTTTCAGTTCGCCTGCGGATACCACATCCGCACCGCTTCCAAGGTTTGCAAGCGTGGTAAGAACCGCCTGGTTGGAATTGGCCTTCATCGCATAACAGACTTTTGCGTCGATATCTGAAAACGCATCTGCGAAGACGTTGTAATGGCGTTCCAAAGTAGCGGTGGAATAGCAGTAAAATGGAGTGCCCACCTGTGCCGCAATTTCAGCGATCGGCACATTTTCCGCATGCATGACGCCATCGATGTAATGGAAATGATTCATGGGCGTGGCTCCGGATTAAAGGAGCGGATCAAGAATAAAGGTCTTTTCTTCCGACTCTACAGGTGGAAGTTCTTCACCATTTTCATCGACGGTAACCACATTTGCGTTGGGGGGTGCTTCAAGAGCACCGCGTCGCCCACAGGACATCACGACCAGTGCCATCATCAGCACCAGAACCATATTGACCAGCAATTTCGAAAAGCCTCTCGCCATTCGCAAGTTCCTGTGGTTATTCTGGCAACATATTCGACAGTCCGGGACGAATGTCAAACCCTGTTTAGCCTTGCTTTCCAATATTCTACTTGTTTGCGAACGTTTTGCGGTGCGGTTCCGCCAAAGCTTGTTCGACTGGTAACCGAACTTTCGACTGACAGTACATCAAATACTGAACGGGTGATGTCGGCATGAATTTCCTGCAATTGTTCCAGGCTTAGCGCCTCGAGTTGTTTGCCTTCACTTTCGGCAAGGGCTACTGCGCGACCCGTCACATGATGCGCGTCCCGGAACGGCAAACCTGCTTCACGCACCAGCCAGTCGGCGAGATCTGTTGCGGTAGAAAATCCCGAACCGGCCGCCGATTTCATGGCATCTGTGTTGACAGCCATGTCGGATATCATGCCGGTCATGGCTGCCAGTGAAACCTCGAGCGCCGAAGCGGCATCAAACACGGCTTCCTTGTCCTCCTGCATGTCTTTTGAGTAGGCAAGCGGCAGGCCTTTCAGAACCGTAAGCAGGGCGATCAATGAACCATTGATGCGCCCGGTTTTGGCACGGACCAGTTCTGCTGCATCCGGATTTTTCTTTTGTGGCATGATCGAAGAGCCTGTCGAGAACTTGTCCGACAGGGTTACAAATCCAAATTGTGGTGTCGACCAGATGACGATTTCTTCTGCCAGTCGTGAGAGATGGCCCGCGCAAATCGACGCGGATGTCAGCAAATCGAGCGCAAAATCGCGATCCGAAACTGAATCGATGGAGTTTCGCGTCGGCCCGGAAAATTCAAGCTCAGAGGCGGTCATGTCCCGATCTATCGCAAAACCGGTACCAGCCAGTGCTGCTGCTCCAAGCGGACATTCGTTCATGCGTTTTATTGCATCCTCGACCCTGGATTTGTCCCGGGCGAACATTTCCACGTAGGCCAGACAGTGATGGCCAAAAGTCACAGGCTGCGCTGACTGCAGATGGGTAAAGCCGGGCATGACGCTGTCTGCATGCTGGCTTGCCTTATCAAGCAGGGCAACTAAAAGCGTTTCGAGACTTTCGGAGATGCCGGACATCGTTTCGCGGACCCACATCCGGAAATCGACAGCTACCTGGTCATTGCGCGAACGGGCGGTATGCAATCTGCCTGCCGCATCACCAATCAGCTCGCGCAGTCTGGCCTCGATATTCATGTGAATGTCTTCCAGGGCACGGGAAAACTCGAAACTGCCTGCTTCAATCTCTGACATAATTGTGTCCAGGCCAGCGACAATTTGCATTGCATCTTCACTTGAAATAATGCCCTGTTTTGCCAACATTGAAGCATGGGCTTTTGAGCCGGCAATATCCTGGGCGTAAAGCTGGCGGTCGAAATCGATGGAAGCGTTGATTTCTTCCATAATGGCGTCCGGTCCGGATGCGAACCGGCCGCCCCACATTTTGTTGCCGGAACCCTTGTCTGTCATGGGTTTCTCCCTTGGCTGGCGTAACACTTAGAACGGAAACGAGTATGAAAACGAAACCGGTATTGTTGGCTTTTGCGGTTCTGATTGTCGTCGTTGTTGGCGTATACGTCATCTTTGGCGGTTCTGGCAACACGGTTAAGTTGTTTGCGTCCAACAGCACGGCACAAACCGGCGCCAGTTGTGAACTGTCTGTCGAGCGCGGGAAGTCACTTTATGACGTCGCCACGGGCGCAGCCGCCGCCTACCGTCCCATAGAAGAACCGCTGGATGTGACTTACCTTTCTTTTGTTGACGGCGACGGGAAACCAAGAAATCTGGCGGAATGGCGCGGTAAAACAGTTCTGTTTAACCTTTGGGCCACCTGGTGTCCGCCCTGTCGCGAAGAGATGCCATGGTTTGAGGAACTTCAGGTTGAAAAGGGAGGGGACAATTTTCAGGTTCTTCCCGTAAGCATTGATTTGGGCGATGCGTCAAAACCCAAGCAGTTTTATGCCGATACAGGTTTGAAAGCATTGCCGTTCATGCACGACAACTCGATGCAAACGTTTCAGAGTCTGAAGAAAAAGGCAGTTGCACTTGGCATGCCAACGACGTTGCTGGTTGATACAAATGGCTGCGCTCTTGGAGTTCTGAACGGACCGGCACATTGGAACAGCCCGGATGCCAAGCGGTTGATTGATGCAGCGATTGCTCTTTCTTCTGTGAATTGAGTTTGCACTTTGCCGTAACAACCGGATAACAATTCCGTCCTGCAGGGCAAAAATAATGTTATTGGTAGGTGAACTTTAAATCCGCTACAAATTTCCTGTTTTCAAATTTCTAATTTCGTTGATTTCATGATTTTTGGTTTGCTGCTTGTGACGATGTTTACGGTCATGTTTTCCATGATTGCAAAACGTCTTGAAAAGACTGTCCTAACTGCGCCAATGCTTTTTCTCGCATTCGGTTTTTTGATGTCCGAAACTGGATTGCCCGATGTGGTTCACGCGGAGGAAACGCTGCATCTGGTGGCGGAAATTGCGCTGATCCTGCTGTTGTTTCTGGATGCTTCACAAATCGACTTCATTGCATTGAGAAAGCGTTTTGTCTGGCCGGTGCGGATGCTGTTTATCGGTCTGCCGCTTGCAGTACTTCTGGGCACCATTGCTGCAGCGTTTTTCCTGCCGACATGGCCACTGGTAGCCCTGGCACTAGTAGCTGCCATCCTTGCTCCAACCGATGCGGCATTAGGGCAGGCGGTGGTCACCAACCCGTTGGTACCGGAACGGGTGAGGCGCGCGCTAACCATAGAAAGCGGGCTGAATGACGGGCTCGCACTGCCCCTCATTTTGCTGTTTGCCAGTCTTACAGCAAACATGATGGATCCTGGAAATACCAACTGGCTGTTGTTCGGCGCAATGCAACTTGTTCTCGGCCCCATAGCGGGTGCTGTGATTGGTCTGATTGGTGCCCGCATCCTTCTATGGTCAAAACACCGGGAATACACGTCTGATATTTATGAAGGTGTAGGCGCAATTGCGCTCGCCCTGACAACCTATCTCGCAGCAACTGCTATCGGCGGCAATGGCTTCATATCTGCATTTGTGGCGGGTCTGTGCTTTGGTGCAATAGTCAAGGACCAGTGCAAGTTCGTTTTTGAGTTTACCGAAAGTGATGGCCAGGCGGTAACCTGGGGCGCATTCTTTCTCTTGGGCCTCGTACTGGTTCCTGAAGCGCTGCACGATTTAAGTTTGCCGGTACTTGGGTTGATACTGGCCAGCCTTTTTATTGTGCGGCCACTCGCCATTTGGCTGTCTCTGATTGGAACGGATGCTTCCAATCTGATGCGGGTGTTCTTTGGCTGGTTTGGACCACGCGGTTTGGCAACGGCTCTGTTCGCCCTGATTATTGTTGATGAGATCAACCCGGAGTTTGGCAAGCCGATTTTGCATTTGGCCGTCAATGCGGTTTGGATCAGCGCGCTGCTGCACGGATTGACTGCATACATTGGTGCAAAATGGTACTCAGGTCAGGTCGCCACGATGGGGAATTGCGCAGAGATGCATTCAGAGGAATAATTTAAACGAATACTTTATCGGGTCGGCATATTGGGGAGTAATATGAAAAAAGTATCTATTGCAAAGTCAGACGGGTTGAAAGACCGGAAACCAGTTCATGCATTGGTCGCGGATGTAGACCTGGTAATCGTTAAATTCGATGACGAGATTTCTGTTTTTTATGGCAGTTGTCTTCATCGCGGTGCTTTGATGTCCGACGGATTTGTGCGTGGCAAAAACCTGATTTGCGGTCTGCATTATTGGGACTATCGGGTCGATTCGGGGGTTTCCGAGTACAACAATTCCGAGGTGCTACCCAAGTTCAATTCCTGGGTGGAAGACGGCGAGATTCTAGTTGATGAAGATGAAATTTCGGCCTGGGCGCTTGAAAATCCCCAACCATTCAACCGCAAGGCATATCTGGGTCAATACGCCGATACGAGCCATGGTACCGAAGAAGAACCTTACAACGCACTGATCCAGCAATACGCTCGGGATGGCCTCTCGAAGACCGGGCATCACGGCAAGGTCGAATCCATGGGAGTTCCCCGAACCCAGTTGCCGGACTGGGATGATATCCAGATTCTCACCGCCCAATTGCAGAAAATGCCATTGCTCGATGATGATCCGGTTGGCACAGATGTTGTTATCGGTTCCAATGCACAGAAACCACTCACGCTGGATATTCCGCTGTTTGTATCGGATATGAGTTTTGGCGCCTTGTCTGAACCGGCTAAGATAGCACTTGCGCACGGCGCGGAACTGGCCGGTACCGGGATCTGTTCAGGCGAAGGTGGGATGCTGGCGGAAGAACAGGAAGCAAATTCACGATATTTCTACGAACTGGCATCGGCGCGTTTCGGTTTCTCTTGGGAGAAAATGCAGAAGGTTCAGGCTTTTCACTTCAAAGGTGGCCAGGGAGCCAAGACCGGTACCGGAGGGCATTTGCCAGGCTCAAAAGTGAAGCAGAAGATAGCTGAGGTTCGCGGATTGGACGAAGGGCAGGATGCCATCTCACCCTCCCGATTCCCTGATTGGAATGAAGTTTCGCAGATACGGGATTTTGCTGACGAGGTTCGCGATCGTACCGGTGGCATCCCAATCGGCTACAAGCTCTCTGCCCAGCATGTGGAAAAGGACATCGATGCTGCGCTTGAAGTGGGAGTGGATTACATCATACTCGATGGCCGTGGTGGTGGTACCGGTGCTGCACCCATCATCTTCCGGGACAATATTTCAGTTCCCACCATTCCGGCCCTGGCGCGTGCCCGACGTCATCTGGATTCAAGTGGCAAGAAACACGTGTCATTGATCATAACCGGCGGCCTGCGCAAACCCGGCGATTTTGTCAAGGCCATGGCTCTGGGAGCCGACGCGATTGCGGTCTCCAATTCAGCAATGCAGGCAATCGGCTGCATCGCCATGCGTGCCTGTCATACAAACAATTGTCCGGTGGGAATTGCGACACAAAAACCGCATCTGGTCAGTCGTCTTGTGGTGGAAAAATCAGCAAGACGCCTTGCCAATTTCTTTGAAGCGTCGGTCGAATTGATGCAGGTTATGGCGCGGGCATGCGGACACAATCATTTGTCTGAATTCTCAGTTGAAGATTTGACCACTTGGGAAAAAATATGTCGGAACTTTCCGGCATCGAGTTTGGTGGTGTGCGCTGATGACAAACACAACACGCTTTCACAAATAGAGCGTGTTCGCATCACGTGAATTCACAGCCGACTGCCCTGAAGAAATTCCGGCACTCCATTGGCGTGAACATATGGCAGACCTCTCCGATTGCCTTCCAGACATCATCGAAGGTTCTGGCGCCTGCCTTCCTCAGATGAGCCTTGAGCTTCGAAAAGGCCATTTCAATGGCATTGAGATCTGGGGAATATTTCGGCAGGAACAAAAACCATGCGCCGATATCTCGCAAGATCTGCTCGGCTTTTTCGCTCTTGTGAGCGGCTAGGTGGTCAAGGATTACGACATCTCTCTTTTCCAGTTCTGGCGCCAACTGTGTCTCAACATAAATCTCAAAGATTTCTTTGGTCATGGCCCGGTCAATAACCCAGGGCGCAACCAGTCCATGACTGCGCAGGCCTGCGATAAGTGTCTGCTTCTTCCAGTGGCCATGAGGGACAAAATCTATGAGGCGCTCTCCTGTTGGGGCCCATCCAGTTTGCTTGGCCATTTTGGTGTTTGTGGACGTCTCATCAATGAAGACAAGTTTTTCAATCGACCGATTCAAAAACGGAACACGCCTTGTCTTCCAGAGTTCGCGGTCTTTTTTCACGTCGATGCGGTGTTGCTCCTTGGCATAAATAGTCTTTTTTTATGCGACAACCCGAAACTGCGCACAACATGCCAGACAGGCGAATGATGGACATTGAGGTTGAATTTTTCGTTCAGCTCCGCACAAAGCTTACGGATTGTAATGTCCTTTTGTTCATCAACCCGTTTTCGAAGCCAGTCTTTATAGGGTGAAAGCTTGCCATGGCCTGTTTTTCCCGGGTTATGTTTTGGAGCAAGCGAGCCAGTTTCACGTTTCAACTTCACCATATCATTCACAAATTTGACGGAGACTTTGAAATGGGCAGCCGTTCCACGATGAGTGTGGCCTTCTTCTACATGAGCTACAACACGTTTACGCAATTCAATCGGATGGGGCTTGGGCATTGAAAATCCTTGGCTTCGAACCGAATCAGGTCACCCCAATCAGAATCATATTCGCGCACGGAAAGAAACTGAATCTACTCGACACAAACACGCTCTAATGGAGTCACACAATGAGTGAGCAGGATCTTGAATGGATAAGTGTAGGGCATGAAAGTGATTTACCGGAAGGCCGGGTAAAAACGGTAACCGCACGTACTGTTTCGCTATGCCTTTCCCATTTTGATGGGCAGTGGGCAGCAATGGATAACCGCTGTCCGCACCAGAACGGTCCCTTGGGTGAGGGCTCAATCGAAAAGGGAGTGGATGGCAAATGCTGGATACGTTGCCCTTGGCATGGTTGGGATTTCGATCCTCTTACCGGTGCCCCTCCCGGCGGCCATGAAGACACCGGCCAGCAGCTTTACCCGGTAGAAATTCGAGATGGCGAGATTTTCGTGGGCCTTGAATCGGAGCCTGATCGTGAGCGAACCGTTTCAGACGTTATGGCAGAAACCATGGTCAATTGGGGGGTAAAACATGTCTTTGGCATGGTTGGTCACTCCAATCTTGGCCTTGCAGAAGCTATCCGCCTGAAGGTTGCTGACGGAGACCTGAAATATATCGGTGTTCGGCACGAAGGTGCGGCGGCGTTTGCGGCTTCCGCGTACGGCAAGCTTACGAACAAACCGGCCGCATGTCTGACGATTGCAGGTCCCGGTGCAACAAATCTGATGACCGGCATGTGGGATGCCAAGGTAGACCGTGCGCCCGTTCTGGCACTGACCGGGCAAGTCCAGACCCAGGTGTTTGGACCGGGTGCTTTTCAGGATATTGATCTAAAGTCCGCTTTTGACGCCGTATCGCGTTTCTCGCAACCGGTACTCAACTCATCAAAACACGCTGAACTGATGTCGCTTGCCTGCAAAACCGCATTGGTTGAGCGTGATGTTTCCCATCTGATTTTCCCCGATGATGTCCAGACAGTTCCCAGCGACAGCCCGGCACAGGCTCCCGATGGTCGCATGGGCGGTGCTGTTGTCAGTCCATCTGATGACGATGTGGCCGCTTCGCTTGAGATGCTGAACTCATCAAAGCGGCCGATCATCGTGATGGGACATGGGGCAGTTGAGGCTCGTGAGACCATAATTCGCCTTGCTGAAAAACTTGGGGCGCCGGTTCTGACCACCTTTAAAGGCAAGGGGCTGATTGCTGATACGCATCCTAATGCAGCCGGTGTGCTGGGACGCTCCGGCACGCCGATTGCGAGCTGGTTCATGAATGAGTGTGATCTGATCGTGGCGCTCGGCTCGTCTTTCTCCAATCATACCGGGATTGAACCCAGCAAGAAAATAATACAGGTGGATTTTGAACGCATGCAGCTCGGCAAATTTCATGCGGTCACGCTGCCGGTATGGAGCGAACTGGGAGCGTTCTGCGACGCGGTTATGCCTGATCTCAAGCGAAGCCTGGATGCAGAAGATCAGGTCGCAGAACTGGCTGAACGCTGGAAAATCTGGCGTGACGAAAAGAAGACACGACTGGCAGAAGATGCCGGGCATGGCATACACTCTGCTGCTGTGTTTGATGTTCTGACAAGGCTATGCCCAGAGGATGCAATTATTGCGGTGGATGTTGGCAATAATACCTACTCTTTCGGCAGGTATTTCGAACCAACCGATCAACGCATCCTGATGTCGGGCTATCTCGGTTCAATCGGTTTTGGCTTTCCCGCAGCTATGGGAGCCTGGGCTGCAACCCAGGATTTCGAAGAATACAAGGGACGCAAGGTGATCTCGATATCCGGCGACGGAGGTTTTGGGCAATATCCAATGGACTTCACCACTGCTGTTAAGTACCGGATGAACATCACTCACATTTTGCTCAATAACTCACAACTTGGAAAAATTTCCAAAGAGCAAAGAGCCGGTGAATGGGAGGTATGGGAAACTGATCTCCACAATCCTTCCTTTGCAGCATTTGCCCGTCTGTGCGGTGGACAGGGAACCAGGGTCACCGAAGCAGTCGAACTGGAGGCTTCGATTAGAGAAGCACTCGAACATGATGGCCCGTCACTGGTTGAAATCGTGACTGATGCCGAGCTGGTCTAGTAGTTAAGCGACAAAAAAACCGCGCCGGAACAAGCCGACGCGGTTTGAATTATTTTTGCTAAAGCAGATTAAAGTGCTGCTTCGAAATCCGGCAGAACGTCGAAGAGGTCTGCGACAAGGCCATAATCGGCAACCTGGAAGATTGGTGCTTCCTCGTCCTTGTTTATGGCTACGATTACTTTACTGTCCTTCATGCCTGCGAGGTGCTGGATCGCACCGGAAATGCCACAGGCGATATAAAGATCAGGTGCAACAACCTTACCGGTCTGACCGACCTGCCAGTCGTTTGGTGCGTAACCTGCGTCAACCGCTGCCCGGGAAGCTCCTACCGCAGCGCCGAGTTTGTCAGCAACCGGAAGGATGGTTTCCTCGAATTTCTCAGACGAGCCGAGCGCACGACCACCAGATATGATGATCTTGGCGGAAGTGAGTTCTGGACGATCGCTCTCAACGATTTTGTCACCTTCAAACTTCGACAGACCTGGATCTGCAACAGCGGCCACGCTTTCAACCGAGGCTGAGCCACCTTCTTCGGTCGAAGCAAAGCCTGCGGTCCGTACGGTGATTACTTTTTTCGCGTCAGTTGCCTGTACCGTCTGGAGAGCGTTACCGGCATAAATCGGACGTTCAAATGTGTCTGCAGAATGGACGGCTGTAATGTCAGAAACCTGCATCACGTCAAGAAGTGCTGCAACGCGTGGCATGATGTTTTTGCCGGATGTGGTTGCAGCAGATACCAGGTTGTCATAGTCGCCTGCCATGCTGACGATGAGATCGGCGGTCGGCTCGGCGAGCTGTTTTTCATAGTAATCCGCATCGGCAACCAATACCTTGGCAACGCCGGATAGTTTTGCGGCTTCCTGTGCAGCGGAGTCGCAACCCTTGCCGGCAACAAGAACGTGGATGTCGCCGCCGATCTCTGCGGCTGCTGTCAATGCTTTTGCAGTTTGATCGCTCAGACTTGCGTTGTCATGATCTGCGATAAGAAGTGTAGTCATGTTTGGTCTCCTTACTTCAGCACGCCGGCTTCGTTTTTCAGTTTGTCTACCAGTTCGTCAACAGAACCAAGGATCACACCAGCTTTGCGTGCTGGCGGTTCGGTAGTTTGAGTGACTTTCAGGCGAGGTGCCGTATCTACGCCGTAGTCAGCCGGAGATTTTTCGTCCAGCGGCTTTTTCTTCGCCTTCATAATATTTGGCAGAGATGCGTAGCGTGGCTCGTTCAGGCGTAAGTCAGTGGTAACGATTGTCGGCATGGAAACCTCGATCGTTTGCAGACCACCGTCAACTTCACGGGTAACGCTTGCCTTGTCTCCATTAATTTCCATGGAGTTTGCAAACGTAGCCTGGCTCCAGCCCAGCAGTGCTGAAAGCATCTGGCCGGTCTGGTTGGAATCATCATCGATGGCCTGCTTGCCAACGATCACGAGACCAGGCTGTTCGTCTTCAACGATGCCTTTCAGGATTTTAGCAACTGCAAGCGGCTCTACCAAATCATCGGTCTTTACCAGAATACCGCGGTCAGCTCCCATTGCCAGTGCTGTGCGAATGGTTTCCTGGGACTGCTGTGGACCTACAGAAACCGCGATAATTTCATCTGCCTGTCCTGCTTCTTTCAGGCGGATTGCCTGCTCAACGGAAATCTCGTCGAACGGGTTCATGGACATCTTCACATTTGCAAGTTCGACGCCCGATCCATCCGACTTCACACGGATTTTGACGTTGTAGTCAACAACCCGTTTGACGGGGACAACAATCTTCATGTCATAACCTTTCGGTGTTGGTGAAAAAATTCTCAGAATTTACTATTTTGGCCATATGAAATTTTAAGCCAAAATTTCATGGCTGATTGCGTAATACCAACGGACGTGTACGTCAAGCAAATATGACGAGTCCATACCTTTTGCGAAGTAACAATATACGTGAGCGAAGTTTGTATTATTTCGACGCTGGTTTTCGAATTTTTATCGGCCCCAGCGTTGCGGGTTGCTCGAGGCTTTTTCAGAGGCATTTTGTGCCTCTGCACCTAGATTCCTGTCAAACAGTGCAACGGTGCGTCTCTTAAACAGCGGAATCAGGATTATCCAGCCAGTGCTCCCCCAACATGTGCCGCCCATGAGACCTCATCACTGTCTGTGGAAAAGTACTGATAAAGCTGAAAAGCTATCCATGCACCCAGAACCCACATGGCAGACAATCGTAAGGGAATTCGTGCAAATGCGAGCACCCATACCTTCACTTTTGGGTGCAGCATCAGATAGGCACCGACGATGCCGGCAGCCGCACCGGATGCTCCGATTAGCGGGGCCTGCGAATGGGGCAGGGTGAACTTATGGGCGTAGGCTGCAAAAGCAGCACAAACCATATAAAACACCAGATAGCGGAAATGCCCCATGGCATCTTCTACATTGTCGCCGAACACCCACAGAAAGAGCATGTTCCCGGCCAGGTGCATGAAATCTCCATGCAGAAAGGCATAAGTGATGTAGCTGGCCGGTTCGGGAATATTGGTCAGGCCGGCGGGCAGGACTGCAGTGTCATTGATGATTGCAGGGACGAAACCATAGGAATAGTAAATTGCGTTTGCAGCACTTGTATCGGTTAACTGCGGTGTTGCAGTGATGATCCAGACCACGATGTTAACGGCGATGATTATCAGGGTGACATACTGCAGGCGGATATTGTTCAGTTCGTTCTGATCGTGGAGCGGTATGAACATCTGTCGCCTGCCTTGTTCGAGATTGTTTCGCCTGCCAACACCCTACCGGTTTTGACCGGGTACCCACAATATATCGTCTTTAACCATGCCATTTGCTGCCCTGGCCGCACAGAACAGATAATCCGACAGGCGGTTCATGTAGAGAATACAGGTCTGGCTGACATTTTCACCTTCTTCCTGAGAAAGTTCGACAATCAGCCGTTCTGCCCGCCGCGCTACAGTTCTTGCCAGATGCAGGTTTGCTGCAAGGGGTGTACCACCAGGCAGAATGAAAGATCGAAGCGGTTCAAGCTTGCTGGTAAAAGCGTCAATCTCATTTTCAAGCCACGCCACCTGAGCTTCAGTAATGCGAAGGGGCTCATATTCAAGCGGTTTTCCGTCATCTGGAGTTGCGAGATCCGCTCCCAGGTCAAACAGATCATTCTGCACATGGGCGAGAGCGTCATCCAGACGGGCAATCTCGGTGGTGTGAAGCCGGGCCAGACCAATGCAGGCGTTGGTCTCGTCAACGGTGCCGTAGGTTTCGACCCGCAGGTCAAATTTCTTTCGTCGTTCGCCATTGCCCAGACCGGTAGTTCCATCATCACCGGTTTTTGTGTAGATCTTGTTCAATACGACCATGGTCTGCCCTATCGTGTTGTGAAGTAGAGTGTTGCCATGACCAATATAACCGCAACGAACTGAAATAAAATACGCAATCGCATGAGTTTCTGCGATCGATTGGGGCTGCCGCCACGGGCCATGTTCCACAATCCAAGGAACAGAAAGGCAGCTACGGCTATCATGCCGATTATGGATAAATAGTAAATCATGCTCATACCCATTCAAGGTTAGTCAGTTGGGTATATAGGTTAGTTAAACCGTTTCGCACATGCGCCATTTTTGACCACCTGCTTCAGGAATTCTTTTTAAGGATATTGTCGACCGTTGACTGGGGCAGAAACCGTCGCGCAAAGTTCATGAAATGGGTGGGTACAGTTACCGGATAATGTGCCTTTGGCTTTTTTGCGTTTAGAGCGTGAACAAGTTTTTCGTAGACAGCTTCCGGTGGAAGCGTGAATTTACCGACGTTGTTTGACTTCTGCTTACGCAGTCTTTTCAGTTCACTGTCGTAGACTGTCCGGTTTACCGAGTTTTCCCAGGCGATATTCTCAAGAAACTTTTCCAAAGCATTTTCCGAAAACCGGGTTTTGATGGGCCCGGGTTCAATCAGGCTGACATGTATGCCGGTGCCTTTGAGCTCAATTCGCATGGTTGAGGCCAAGCCTTCCAGTGCGAATTTGGAAGCATTGTATGCACCACGCCACGGAGCGGTAACCCAGCCAAGAACTGAAGAACAATGAACTATGCGACCATGCCCCTGTTTCCGCATTATTGGTACACACAGGTTGGTCAGTTCGTGCCAGCCAAAAAAATTGGCCTCAAACTGAGCTCGCAGCACATCGGTCGACAGATCCTCCACCGCTCCGGGCTGACCGTAGGCCCCGTTGTTGAACAGGGCATCCAATGTACCGCCCGTAGACTTCATAACCGCGTTGAAAGTTTCATGGACAGACCTGGTGTCCGTGTAATCCAGGAAATAAGCGGATAGTCCGGAATTTTCCAACATTTCAATGTCTTGTTTATTCCTTGCTGTAGCGTGAACCTGCCATCCCGCTTCCTTGAGCTTCATCGCACAAATTTTGCCGATGCCAGAGGAACAGCCGGTGATCAGGATTGAACGCATAGTTTAACCTTTTCTTTAGAGGAATCTTAAGACATAACGCATAGGCTTGCTGATCGATACTGTTTCGTTGCATTTGGAGCAAGCACATGCTTTGGGAAATGTCGACAACGGAGTGGATATTATCGCTCTCGTTTTTCAGCTGTATTTCCTATCTTAGCGGATACATGATTGACCGGATCCTGCTGAGTACGGGTTTCGGAACCATCGGCAATTGGCTGCTGGTCCTTATGGGTGTTTATCTCGGCATTTACGGCCTCAGTCAATATGGCTACGAAATGCACTGGTATCCCTGGATTACCCTGTGTGCAACCGTCGGATCTGCGGCCGCGATGATGCTGGTCATGTGCGGCGCAAAACGGGTGCTGAACCTCTGAGAGGCAATTCTAACCGAACCCGACCAATTCACGCACCGCCTGCCGCGTCATTCCGGTTTCACGTAATTCACGCAAGCTCGTATCCTGTTTAGACTTGGAGAGTTTTCTAAGTTTGTTCTCCATCAACAGATCATGGTGGTGATATTTTGGTTGAGGCAACTCAAACAATAACTGCAAAACCCGATGTACCGATGTTGCATGAAACAGATCGGCACCCCGAACGATGTTTGTCACACCTTGATCTGCATCATCGAGAACACAGGCCAGATGATAACTCGTCGGCGTGTCTCGCCGGGCAAGCACAACATCGCCCCATCTTTCCGGGTTGGCTGTAACCAGACCGGTTTCTCCGCCAGGGCCGTATCCATCTTCAATCCATGAAATTTCGTCGGATACCAATCTTTTTGCCGCTTTCATATCTAACCGGATGACTTGAAGTCCGAGCACCGCTTCGAGTTTCGGGCGTTCTTCCAAAGGTGTTTCCCGTTCATGGCCAGGGTACAACGGGGAGCCATCGGGATCCCGGGGCCAGGGATCTCCCCTTTCTTCCAGAATGCTAACCTTGCGTTTTATCTCGCTGCGCGACATGGATGAGGGATAAACCAGTCCTCTTGTTTCAAGCTCCAGCAATGCAGTGCGGTAGCTGTCAAAACGGTCTGACTGGCGTATTGGTGGTTCGTCCCATTCAAATCCGATCCATTCGAGATCCTTCAGCATCTGCTTTTCCAATTGAGGGGTGCAGCGTGCCGTATCGATGTCCTCAATCCGCAGCAGTATTTTGCCCCCAGCTTCGCGGGCTAATTCAAAATTGAGCAGTGCCGAATAGGCGTGACCAAGGTGCAATTCGCCGTTCGGGCTTGGCGCAAAGCGAAATACCGGTTGCTCTGAATACACTGCCAGCGCTCCTTTAGACAAAACTTTGCGGGTCTATATCAATCTGCAGGCGGATGTTTCCCCGTGGTTTCGGCCCGTCCCGGAACCAGTTACGCATCCAGTCCTGTAGTGCGAAGCTTCTTGGTGCATGAACCAGCAGGCGGAAACGATAGCGGCCCCGCACCATCGCGAGGGGTGCTTCTGCCGGGCCCAGAACGCGCGCTGCGTCCGAGCCGGGGCAAGCCTGTCGCAGCGCCCGTGCAAATTGTTCGGTTTCCCGACGGTCCTTGCCGGAAATGATAATTGAAGCCAAACGTCCAAATGGTGGCAGCGATGTTTGCTTTCTTGCATCAATTTCGCGGGAATAAAAACCAGCCGGATCACCAGAAACTATGGACGAGATTACCGGGTGTTCCGGCTGATAACTCTGCAATAGACCAATGCTGCTGCCGCCGGCGCGTCCGGCCCGGCCTGTCACCTGATGCAGTAACTGAAAAGTCCGTTCGGCTGCACGGGGATCTCCGTTGGAAAGACCCAGATCGGCATCTACGACGCCTACCAGTTCCAAAAGCGGAAAATTGTGTCCCTTGGCAACCAACTGGGTTCCGATGACGATATCGGCTTCACCCTTGGCAATCGCTTCCAGCTCTATTCGCATGCGCTTTACACCGCCGGCCATATCAGACGAAAGGACATAGACCCGCGCGTCGGGAAACAGTTCCAGTACTTCCTCGCCCAGCCTTTCCACACCAGGTCCACAAGCTACCAGATGATCAAGCGTTCCACATTCCGGACACGCTTCCGGGGTAGGTGTGCTGTGCCCGCAATGGTGGCATTGTAATGTCCTGCGAAAGCGATGCTCCACCAGCCAGGCCGAGCAGTTTTGGCATTCGAACCGATGGCCGCAGACCCGGCACAGTGTTAGCGGCGCATAACCCCGGCGGTTGAGAAACAGCAGAGCCTGGCGCTGGCTTGCGATAGTGTCTCTGATTGCATCCACCATGATCGGTGACAGGAACTTTCCCCGTGGCGGAGGATTTTTCCGCATGTCGACTGCTTTCAAGTCGGGAAGGATTGCATCTCCGTAACGGCTTTCCAACAGGGCGTGGCCGTAACGTCCAAGCTTTGCGTTGACCTGACTTTCAATGGATGGTGTTGCAGAACAAAGGATCACCGGAAAATTACCGATTTGTCCTCGCACGACGGCCATGTCTCGAGCATTGTAGAAGACCCGATCCTCTTGCTTGTAAGCGAGGTCATGTTCTTCATCGACGATGATAAGGCCCAGATTTTCAAAAGGCAGATAGAGCGCTGAACGGGCGCCGGCGACTATTCGCAGTTGCCCGGTCGTTACCTGCCGCCAGGTTTTTTCGCGGGTTTTGGGAGCAAGCTCGGAATGCCATTCTGCAGGGCGTGTGCCGAAGCGGTTTTCAAACCTTTCAAGAAATGCGGCGGTAAGTGCAATTTCCGGCAACAACACCAGTGCCTGCTTTCCCAGTTCCAGACATTGGGCGATTGCCTCGAAATAGACTTCGGTTTTGCCAGATCCGGTAACGCCTTCCAACAGGGTTACACCTGCGGCGGAGTTTCTCACTTTTTCCCGAAGAACTTCGGCCTGCTCCGCCTGCAGCGAGGTTAGCTGGGTTTCTGCGTATAGCGTATCCGGGGCTGCAAAAAGCGGACGAACCGGCAACAGAACCGGTTTCAGAACATTTTGTTTTACCAGGCCGTCGATCACAGAAGGTGTGACGCCTGCCGCATGTGCCAATCCAGATTTTGTCCAGGAAAGTCCCTGATCAGCGAATTCCAGCACCTGACTGCGCGCGGAAGTCAGACGGTCCGGTTTCCGGCCTGTAAACTCCAGTCCCTCCATCGGTGGCTTCGGTTCGAGTGCCGCCGGTACTCGAAGAACCATTTTCAACACCATTCCAGGGTGGCTTAGGGTGTATCCGGCTATCCATTCCACAAACCGGCGCATGGCTGCGGTTAAGGGAGGGCAATCGAATTTTGCTCTAACGTGTCGAAGTTTTTTCGGGTCGACTGACTCCCCGGTTTTGTCCCATACGACGGCCGCAACTTCACGGGGGCCGAGTGGCACCTGCACAAAATCACCCGCCTTTAAATCCATGTCTTCGGGCACTTCATAGCTGTAGGGCCCGTCCGTGGGGATCGGCAACAATACGGAAACTGTCTTTGGCGTGTCCAAGGTGAACTTTCGATTTGCTCTGGAGAACGTTTCTGCGTATGGAATAGGACGATTCCTGTGCGAACAAAAGGTGATGCGAAGATGAAATTCTTTGTCGATACAGCAGATGTGGATGAAATTCGTGAATTGGCCGATACGGGCCTGCTGGATGGGGTGACAACCAATCCTTCCCTGATCTTGAAATCCGGCCGCGATATCATTGAGGTTACCAGAGAAATCTGTTCGATTGTGGATGGTCCGGTATCTGCTGAGGTGACTGCAACAGACTATGACGGGATGATTGCGGAGGCTGCGGTATTGGCCAAGATTGCCGACAATATCTGCATAAAACTGCCTCTCACGATGGACGGCCTGAAAGCCTGCAAGAAACTGACATCATCAGGTCATAAAACCAATGTCACCCTGTGTTTTTCCGCCAATCAGGCATTGTTGGCAGCCAAAGCCGGTGCCACATACATTTCTTCGTTTATCGGCCGTCTTGATGATATGGGCATTGACGGAATGGAATTGATTGAAGAAATCCGGATGATCTATGACAACTACGATTTCGAAACCCAGATTCTTGCCGCGTCGATACGTACAGTCAATCATGTGAAGGATTCAGCGCTTGCCGGTGCCGATGTTGCAACAATTCCACCATCCACCCTGAAAGCCCTTGTAAAGCATCCGCTCACAGACAAGGGATTAGATGCTTTCCTCGCAGATTGGGCAAAAACAGGCCAGAAAATCAATTAACGCAATGTCCCGGAAGGCGGCATCTGAATAATTCCGGCCGCCAATGGTCGCAGATAAAGTTGAATTTCCCACCCGTTCGGTTTTAAATCATCGATTATAAGTTTGATTTGATCGGGCATGGGGGATGGATCGTTTCAATCTGGGGTCACATGAGAAACGGATTTCTACCGATTCTCACGAAGCGCAACGCTGGTTTAATCTTGGTTTGAACTGGTGTTACGGCTTTAATCATGAAGAAGGGGTCAAGTGTTTTCAAAAGGCGCTTGAGTTTGATCCCGAATGTGTCATGGCCCTGTGGGGCGTGGCATACGGGGCAGGGCCCTTTTACAATAATGTCTGGCGGCAACTCAGTTCTGTTGAGGCTGAGGAAACTACGCGATTCTGTTATGAACACGTGAAGCGGGCGGTGGATGTTTCACACCGCGGGAGTTCATTGGAAAATCAATTGGTTGAGGCGCTCTCTGAGCGGTTTCAAAAACCTCACCCGGTGTTGCCGGACGAATTTGATCGCTGGGATGATGATTATGCCGACGCGATGCGTCACGTCTACCGTAACTACCCGGACGACCACGATGTGATGGCAATTTTTGCGGAAGCTCTGATGACCCGCACCCCCTGGAAACTTTGGGATGTCGTTACCGGCGAACCGGCTGAGAAAGCTGACACGCTGGAAGCGCTGCAGGTGATCGAACGTTCCATTGAGATGAAGGACGCTGCAGGGGAAGTCCAGCATCCGGCGATATTGCATCTGCATATCCACGCCACCGAAATGTCCAATGAGCCGGAACGTGCCATGCGCTCAGCTGAAATTTTGGGTCACCTGTGTCCCGATGCAGGTCACATGAATCATATGCCGGGCCATACCTATGTGCTGTGCGGAAAGTATGAAGAAGCGAAAATTGCCAGTGAAAAAGCTATCCGTGCGGACAACATGTATGTTGATTATGCCGGGCCGTTCAATTTTTACACGACGGCTCGGGCGCACGATCTGCACCTGATGATGTATACCTGTATGCTGATGGGGCAGTTTGAGCCAGCGCTGAAAGCGGCTGAAGACATGTGTGCAACGCTCACCAAAGAGGTGTTGAGTATTCCCGATCGTCCTCAGATGACCATAACCATGGAAGGCTATTATTCCATGAAAATGCATGTGCTGGTGCGCTTTGGACGCTGGCAGCAAATCATCGATGAACCGTTACCGAAGTGCCCGGTTCTCTATTGTGTTTCAACCGCCATGCATCACTACGCAAAGGGTATTGCTTTTGCCGCGCTCAAAAACATAGCGGCGGCAGAAGAGCAGAGAAATCTGTTTATGGCATCTGTTGGAAGAATTCCGGCAGAACGGACGTTTTTCAACAATTCTGCCCATCAGACGCTGGGGGTGGGTGAGAAAATGCTGGAAGGGGAGCTTGAATACCATAAGGGTAATTATGCAGCCGCGTTTGATCATTTGCGCGAAAGTGTTCGCCGTGATGACGAACTTGAGTACACGGAGCCCTGGGCCTGGATGCATCCTCCCCGCCACGCATTGGGAGCGCTGCTTCTGGAGCAGGGGGAATATGCAGAGGCGGAAGAAGTTTACAGGGCAGATCTCGGACTCGATAATTCTCTACAACGATGTGCACAGCATCCGGATAACATCTGGTCGTTGCATGGACTTGTGGAATGCCTGCGTAATCGGGCGGCAGATGAGGAGTTGAAAATCTTTGAGCCGAAACTCGCCGAAGCTTTGGCCAAAACGGATGTTCCGGTCAATTCCTCCTGCATGTGCAGGTCCGCTGCGGCTTTTATGTCGTCGAGCAAGCACTGACCGTAACTATTTGGAAGGCAGGAAATGATCGCGAGTCTGATGATGTATCGCCGTTTGGAACTTGATACCTCCATTGAGCGGCTTTGGGTCCTAATTCGCGAAAATCTGGAAAAAGCAGGCATTGTACCCGGTCAGCGCCTAATGGACAGATTGGGTTGATTGCGTAAGGGAGTGATTTTGGCTCATCATTGCTATCAAGGAGCAAATGATGAGACGAAAGAACGAACGAATGACCGACGATGCTGATCGTGTTGTAAAAGACATCAAACGACAGACGCGACGTCGGTTTTCTTCGGAAGAAAAGATCAGGATTGTGCTTTCCGGCCTTCGTGGTGAAGACAGCATTGCCGAGCTGTGTCGTCAGGAAGGAATTGCCCAGAGCCAGTATTACTCTTGGTCCAAGGAATTTATGGAAGCCGGAAAGAAGAGGCTGGCTGGCGATACGATGCGTGAGGCCAATACCGATGAGGTGAAGGGACTTCGCAAGGAAGCCCGGGATCTGAAGGAGGTCGTAGCAGAACAGGCTCTGGAACTTCGATTGCTCAAAAAAAGCATGACAGGCGATGGGGGAGACGACGAATGAGGTATCCTGCATCCGAGAAGCTTGAGATCATCCGCTTGGTAGAACAATCGCATCTTCCAGCCAAGCAGACACTGGATCGACTGGGTGTTCCACGCTCAACCTTTTATACCTGGTATGACAGATACCAGACTGGTGGCGTGGATGCCTTGGAAGACAAGGCTCCCATGCCCGCACGGGTTTGGAACCGTATTCCTGACGATGTGCGTGAACAGATCGTCGATCTGGCATTGGAGGAGCCAGAACTATCTCCAAGGGAACTGGCTGTCAGGTTCACCGACACCAAGCGCTACTTCGTGTCCGAGGCCAGTGTTTACCGGCTTCTCAAGGCCCATGACCTGATTACCAGTCCTGCCTTTGTGGTTATCAAGGCTGCGAACGAATTCCGTGACAAAACAACTGCGCCCAATCAGCTGTGGCAGACGGACTTCACCTATCTCAAGGTTATTGGTTGGGGCTGGTTCTACCTATCCACCATTCTCGATGATTACAGCCGCTATGTGATCGCATGGAAGTTGTGTACGACTATGAAGGCCAGCGATGTTACTGACACTCTGGAACTCGCGCTGCAGGCCTCTGGCTGTGATCAGATCAATGTCCATCATCGACCAAGACTGCTGTCAGACAATGGCTCCAGCTATATCGCCACCGAACTGGCTGAATGGCTCGATGACAACGGCATGGATCATGTTCGTGGCGCACCATACCATCCCCAGACACAAGGCAAGATCGAGAGATGGCATCAAACCTTGAAGAACCGCATCCTGCTGGAAAACTACTTCCTGCCCGGCGATCTGAAAGGCCAGATCGGTAGGTTCATTAGCCACTACAATCACAGGCGATACCACGAAAGCCTGAAGAACCTGACACCCGCCGACGTCTACTTCGGACGTGGCGACCAAATCCTGCAACAACGAGAAAGGATCAAGCAAAAGACTATCAACGAACGGCGCTTGCAATACCGCAAGCAGGTCGCTTAACATCGACAAACAGATGAGCCAGATACTCGCTTAGCTCAAGCTGCGGTCTGTCCAAAAACCCATGACGACGGACAGCAGGCATAAACGGACCGCAATTTCTGTCACAGGATGCTGAAGAGCTTTTTGTATGGAAACATCCCGAGCTGGTATTGAGCCAGACCTGCGGCATGCCCTACCGGCTGTGGTTGCATGACCGGGCCTCGCTGGTAGGAACTCCTGACTACGGTCTGGCGGAGTGCCCACCCGGTTATTACCGAAGCGCGATAGTGGTGAGAGCAGATGACAGGAGAACGGATTTGGAGGAATATCGCAAAGCGGTGTTTGCCTATAACCAGACGTTTTCGCAGTCCGGCTATGCAGCACCTTATTCGCATATGGTGCCGTTTGGATTCTGGTTTGAAGACCGTCTGCATACAAACCAGCACCTGGAATCCGGCCGAGCGGTAGCAGAGGGTCGGGCTGATATCGCCTCACTCGATGCAGTGTCCTGGCGTTTGATGGAGCGGTTTGAGCCGTTTTCTGCAAATTTGCGGGTTCTGGACTGGACCGAGCCCACACCGGGCCTGCCACTGATTACAGCGCAACACCAACAGGTTGACCAGATAAGTTCGGCGGTAGCTGTGGCAATTTCCGGTTTGAAGGCGCAAGACCGAAAAGTGTTGGGGATCGAGGGTGTCGTAAAACTTCCCAAGGAAAAATACCTCGCAGTTCCCAACCCTCCCGAGCATTCGTAAGGAACGAGAAGTGACACCAAAAGTCGGAGCCTGTGGTAATTCCAGCGAGCGGAAATTCGAACCGAGGCGCATTTCTGCGAAAAGCCTCAATGGTGATCCCGATAGGACTCGAACCTATTACCTCAAGATTAGGAATCTTGCGCTCTATCCTGATGAGCTACGGGACCACGGGCCCGTCTTATCAAACCGTTCCCGTCAAGGCCACAAAAACCTGCCTGCTGCCAGGCCGGTCTGACAATGGAACAGCCGGTAGCCAGCGGTGTTCCCTGCTATCCTACTATTCTCAGTTCGCGTGGAAATGTTGTTAAACACTCCATGCCGTCTTCAGTGACCAAAACATCATCCTCTATCCGTACGCCACCTTCACCCTGACGATATAGTCCCGGCTCGATGGTGAAAATCATGCCTGCTTCCAGTTTGTCCATGTTACCACGCATGATCTGGGGCGCCTCGTGAACATCGAGGCCGAGGCCATGTCCGGTCTTGTGAAGTGTAAACTCCCTGAATTGAGACCGCTCCAGCACCCGTTGCACTGCATCATCCACATCGTGGGCACTGGCGCCTACACGGGTTTTGTCCTTGCCGATCTGATTGGCGGCACGAACCGTCTCATAAAATGCCCTATCATAATCGGAGACGCTGCCCACAAATACCGTTCGTGTAATATCGGCATTATACCCCTTGTAGCCAGCTCCAAAATCTATCAGCAGTGCATCGCCGTCCCGCAATTGATAGTCGTCCCGAGCGACAGCATGTGGCAATGCTGAATTTTCACCTGCAGCAACTATCGGTGAAAATGCCAGGGCATCTGCACCATTTGCGAACAGACGGTTGAGAAGCACAGACTGAATTTCGGTTTCAGTCTGTCCAATCCGGACTGTTTGTAAGGTCTCTTCCAATGCCTGTTCAGATATCCTGATTGCTTCGCGGATCATCTGGATTTCGTGGGCGGTTTTCTTAAGCTGAATTGCTGAAAGCTCCTGATGCGCATCAACAAAACTGGCATTCGGAAACGCTTCCGCGAGTGCCATTTGTTCAAACACCCGCATCCGCTGTCCTTCCAACCCGAACCGCTGACTGGTGCCCAGGGCGTTCAGAAAATCCGCCGTATCCAAGAACGCCTGCCGGTAACCGGTTTCGTCACGCCAGTAAAAAGTTTTCCCGGGAAAATCGATTTGCTCAAACGAATCCATTTCCAGATGAGGCATGATGGCAGCCGATTCACCGTTGGTTGGTACGATGACAACCTGCGGGCGTTCCATCAGGTGAAAGTCCTTGCCCATAATGCGGTAGAAATTGGCCCCGGGTACAAATGCTACTGCATCCAATCCGTGGGCGTCCAATAATTGCTGAACGGCGGCTATGTCAGGTTTGATCATGGAATGATGTCGTTTGTTCGTGTGGTACTGATAACTATCAGCCAATTGAGGTTCCTGTTAATTTGGAGCCTAGTAGAGGGTCTGTAAACTGTTCAATTGCCAAAATGGTGTTTGTTCAATCTCCTGGCATTTTGTGCGAACTGGAACTGCTGCAATCCAAGCATAAGCGATATAAAATGTCACCAAACATCAGCTGAACTGCGTATCGTCAGAAATAAATTGAGCCGAATGGGATATTTCTCAGTGTAACGATCTCGCCAGATGCCTGCACATTGGGTTGTATTTGTTTCACAATGGACTTATTTCACGGTTAGCAAATAAAGCGGTATAAATATTTTGTTTCCAGCGGAGATTTTTGAATGCGTGTTGTAATGATCGGTACCGGTTATGTCGGTCTCGTTTCCGGTGCATGCTTTGCGGACTTTGGCCACCGGGTGACCTGCGTTGACAAGGATGCTTCAAAAATCGAACGACTTGAAAAAGGGGTCATGCCGATATTCGAACCCGGTCTTGATGTGCTCGTGGAACGCAATGCAAGCGAAGGGCGACTGGATTTCACCACGGAACCTGCGGCGGCTATTGCTGAAGCCGATGTGGTGTTTATAGCTGTCGGTACACCAGCAAGACGCGGTGATGGTCATGCTGACCTCACATTTGTGCACGCCGCTGCCGAGGAGATTGCGGGTTATCTGGATGGTTATACAGTCATCGTGAACAAGTCGACAGTACCGGTGGGTACCGGAGATGAGGTCGAGGAGATAATTTCCAGGGCTAACCCAGATGCCGATTTTGACGTTGCGTCAAATCCTGAGTTCCTTCGTGAGGGTGCCGCTATCGAGGATTTCAAACGCCCCGACAGAATTGTAGTCGGAACTCAAAGTGACCGCGGATTTGCCGCGATGCAAGAGCTCTACCGTCCACTCTATCTCAATGAAACCCCGCTTTTGCGCACTGAGCGTAGAACGGCTGAGCTTATAAAGTATGCCGGAAATGCGTTTCTTGCGATGAAGATCAGTTTCATCAACCAGATTTCTGATTTGTGCGATGCGGTAGGTGCCAATGTCCAGCAGGTGGCAAAAGGCATCGGGCTTGATAACCGGATTGGCTCAAAATTTTTGCATGCCGGTCCCGGATACGGTGGTTCTTGTTTTCCCAAAGACACTTTGGCACTTACCAAAACCGCAAATGATTATGGCTCACCAATGACGATTATTGACACCGTTATTGAGTTCAACGAAATGCGCAAACATTCGATGATAGGCAGGATCGAAAAAGCCCTTGGCGGATCAGTTGATGGCAAAACCATCGCGGTGCTTGGCCTTACATTCAAGCCTAATACGGATGACATGCGTGATGCCCCCAGCCTCGTAATTGTGCCTGGATTACAGGCGAAAGGCGCTAACATTCGCGCATACGATCCGGAAGGAATGGAAGAGGCAAAACATCTGCTTGAAAACGTGACTTTCTGTGAGGATGCCTATCACTGCATGGACGTAGCAGATGCAGCTGTGATTGTTACAGAATGGAACCAGTTCCGGGCTCTGGATCGCAAACGGATGCATGATTCGCTGAAGCAACCGGTGCTCGTTGATTTGCGGAATATTTATGCTCTGGAAGAAGTTGAGGATTTCGATTATCATTCCATCGGCCGTCCAGTCTGAGCTTTGCATATTTTGGATTGTTGCAGGATATCCAAGGCCATCGCACAGAAATTATCGTTCGAATTAACTGAACCGAAACATTCTGTACCTGAAATTGATGCCGATGAATTTGAATTATTGATATAGTTTTATTTTCCAAGACCGTCTTGAGGGGTCTGAAAGATAGAAAATACCGGAAACATACAGCATTTGGAGCCTCGGAGGTTCAGCATCACCAGAATTCTGATCGGGTTTTGGCGGGTAGGCTTTTGTTTGTTACCGGCGATAGTTCTGGCCGCATGTGTAGACCCTAAAGGTAACAACGGTGGCAGCCTTACATCCAGCTGGGTGAGGCCGGATGATCCGCAAGAGAAAATTGGCGCAAGAGAACATCCTGCGGTGTTGGCCAGATATGGCGGCATCTATACCAATGCAAACGCAGAACGGATGATCGCGGTAATTGTCGGCAGACTCGTCGCTGTCTCGGATGACCCATCCAGGGTGTACAAGATTACAATTTTGAACTCGCCGAAGGTAAACGCTTTCGCCTTGCCTGGCGGTTTCCTCTATGTGACCCGGGGTTTGCTGGCTCTGGCTAATGATTCTTCGGAACTGGCCGCAGTAATTGCCCATGAAATGGCTCACGTTTCAGCCAATCATGCGATTATCAGGCAGGAGAAACTTAATTCCGCACAAGTTGGGGAACAGGTTGTGACCGACGTGCTGGACAATTCTGCTGCCGGGAAAATTGCACTCGCTGCCAATCAGATCAGGTTGTCACGTTTTTCTCAGGATCAGGAATTACAGGCAGATACGATCGGCATCAGAATGATTGGCCGTGCCGGATATGACCCGTATGCAGCGGCGCGTTTTTTGGAAACCATGGCCCGATACCGGTCATTCCTGGCGGGTCGCAAAGAGCCCGATAATGAAGACAATTTCGTTTCAAGCCACCCTTCGACACCCAAGCGAATAGAGATTGCACGACGCCACGGAAAGTTTTTCGGAGCACCGGGAATTGGTGATCGGGAACGGACTCGTTTTCTAGACGGCATTGACAAGATGCTTTTTGGCGACACCGTTGAAGAAGGATTTGTCAGGGGCAGGGTCTTCGCCCATGCCGGTCTCAAGATGCAGTTTGAAGCACCGGAAGGGTTTCGTATTGAAAACCAGGCAAAGGCTGTTCTGGTGTCAGGCCCGAATGATATTGCAACGCGGTTTGATGCAATTGTCCTCGATAGAAAAACCGCACTGACCGAGTATCTCAAAAGTGGTTGGATCACCGGACTGGTGGAAGAGACGATCAGGGAGGAAGCTGTCAACGGTCTGGAGACGGCGCAGGCAACAGCAATCGGGGAAGGCTGGCGGTTCAAGGTGCGCATAATCAGAAACCGTAATCAGCTATTCCGGTTTATTACTGCGGCACCGCAGACAAATACCAATCTGGATGCGGTGTCGCGCCAGATCACAGGCAGTTTCAGGACACTATCCGATGAAGAGGTGGCAAAACTGAAGCCGCTTGGAATAGAGATTGTGACTGTTGGAGCCCGCGACACTGTTTATACGCTGGCGCGACGGATCGAAGGTAGCGACGAACCGGTAAAGCTCTTTCGTTTGCTTAATGGACTTAACGATAACCAGCTTCTGTCTCCAGGCCAGAGGGTGAAGATAATCACCAGTGAATAAACTTTGAAAATCCAGCTTGATTTTGCTTGCCCCCGTGCCATTCCGAAGTGCACCAGTGAAAACGGCAGCGTGATGAGCATTCTTCCTTGCGGGCGGGCCAGGCGATGGCGAGAATCTTGTAGAAGGAGATTCGCCTATGCCTCGCGGCTACCACCACCTGACCCAAGATGAACGTTGCCAGATTTGGGGGTTGAAGAAAAGCGGCCTCTCGCAGAGAGACATTGGGCGTGAGCTCGGACGCCATCACACGACAATCCGTCGAGAGATGCAGCGCAACAGCGGCGGCCGGGGCTACCGGTACAAACAGGCCCATAACAAGGCGACAGAGCGCCGCCACAGGGCGTCATCGGTGCCAAGGAAGATGACACCCGCCCTGTGGCAATTGGTCGAGGAGAAGTTGGCGGCTGGCTGGAGCCCAGAGCAAATTTAGGGTCGGTTTCGTCGGGAAGGCCAAGCCATGGTGGGGCGGATGCGGATCTACGAATACGTCCGCGCGGACCGCAGGGCCGGTGGCAGCCTTTACAAACGTCTGCGGCGGCGTGGGAAGAAACCGAATTGGCGCGGCGGCCGGCACGCCGGGCGAGGACGCATTCCCGGTCGTGTCGATATCAGTGAGCGGCCCGCGATCGTCGAACAGAAGTTGCGGATCGGTGACTGGGAGGTGGACACGATCGTTGGAGCGGGTCAAAGCGGCGCAGTGGTTTCGGCGGTGGACCGCGCCTCGAAGATGACCCGACTGGTACGGCTCGACAGGAAAACGGCCGAAGATGTCGGAGCTGCGCTCAGACGCCGGCTGGAGGCAGATCGGCACCTGGTTCACACGATCACTGCGGACAACGGTAAGGAATTCGCTGGCCACAGCAGCCTGTCCAAGGCGCTTGATGCCAAGTTCTATTTTGCCCGGCCCTACCACTCATGGGAGCGCGGGCTGAATGAACACACCAATGGACTGGTCCGCCAGTATTTGCCGAAAGGCACGGATTTCCGGTCTGTGACCGATGCCGAGGTCCAGGCGGTGGAGGATCTGCTCAACGCACGGCCGCGCAAGGCACTCGGCTTCCGGACGCCGGAGGAGGTGTTCAGAGATGCGCAGGCACCGCCATGACCGCTCTCAAACCTCTGGGAAGCGCACAGCGTGAAATCTCTCTTCGGCACAGTCTGTTCGAAGAGGCGATTGCGCTTGTGCGCAATTCTGCGGTAGGGGTATTGGTAACGGCAATTCAAGTCATCGCAGGCTCCGCCTGTCGAAATTTTTCACCGCCAGGCCCTTTTTTGCATTCGGGCTTGCGCCCTCATTTCAAAAAGGGCCTGGCGGTGGTGCACCTCGGAGCGGAAACGGCGTTGTGAAAGTTTTGTTGGCCTACCAAAAATGATCGCTGCTTCCTGTTAACCTGGCCGCTAGCACCGTTACATCCACCAACTGTTGAACCCGTCCCATGTCCAGTGAAACAACTTCCGTTAAAGGCTATGGCGTTACCGCTGTACTTGGGCCAACCAATACCGGAAAGACACATCTGGCCATTGAACGCATGGTTGCGTATGGATCAGGTCTGATAGGATTGCCGTTGCGGCTGCTTGCCAGAGAAGTGTATGGCAGGTTATGCGACAAGCTTGGCGCTGCTAACGTTTCTCTGGTGACGGGTGAAAAAAGGATTTCTCCAGCCGGTGCCAAATTCCAGGTTTGTACCGTTGAGGCAATGCCGGAAACAACGGATGCGGAGTTTGTGGCCATTGATGAGGTGCAACTGGCGACGGACCTGGAGCGCGGACATTTCTTCACAGACCGTATTCTGAATCTTCGTGGGCGGCATGAGACCATGCTATTGGGCGCCGACACGATGACTGATGCGCTGCGTGATTTGCTCCCGGGTCTAAAGGTAGTAACGCGTCCACGAATGTCGGTTCTTGCTTATTCCGGTTCGAAAAAGATAACTCGCATGCCCAGCCGGACCGCAATCGTCGCATTTTCTGCTGATGAAGTTTATGCAATTGCAGAACTCGTACGTCGTGAACGTGGCGGCGCTGCAGTGGTGACGGGTTCCCTGTCTCCCCGCACAAGAAATGCCCAGGTGGCACTTTACCAGTCCGGTGATGTGGATTTTCTGGTGGCTACGGATGCGATTGATGCGGGCTCCGGCAGGAACAGATGTCGTCGCGCTCGATACCCTGGCCCGTGATCCGGAAATACACGACATTACACAGAACCCGGAAATGGTGAAACTACTCTGGGAGGTGGCCAAAACACCGGATTACCGTAAAATCTCGCCGTCTTCGCATGCCGAAATTCTTTCGGAAGTGTTCGTTGGTATTGCCCGCGATGGCTTTATTCGTGAAGACTGGTTTGCGGAATTGGTGCGCCGGGCTGACAATACCCAGGGTGAAATCGATGCATTATCCGCCAGAATCGCCAATATTCGCACCTGCACTTATTTGTCCAATCGTGATAACTGGCTTGAAAATCCTGCAGAATGGCGCGAAAAGAGCCGTGAGGTTGAAAACAGGCTGTCTGATGCCTTGCACGAAACACTTGTAACGCGGCGGGATTTTTTACACTTTTTTGGGCGCTTTTTACACTCGGCGCCTAGTGAAATGATCCGGGACTATGTGGGATAAAGCGGGTGTGAATTTCCATGCAAATTTGACCCACTTGGGTGGGTAATTTTCAAGTAAAATTGACCCGCCTGTTTTAGGTTTCGCGTTTTAAGCGCGAGGAAGAGACAGGTGTTACAAATGGAAACGGTTTTGAAGGTCCGTTGCTGGATATTGCGCGGTGAAAAGAGCATTCGACAGGTAAGTCGTGAGACGGGAGTTTCGCGCAATACGATCAGGAAGTATTTGAAGGATGATGGGGAGCCTCGTTATCAGCGCCACACTCCTGCACCCTTGCATAAATTGCTTGGGAAGCATGCAGACAAGCTTCGGTCACGCTGGGAGCATGATCTGAAGCTGCCGCGCCGGGAGCGTCGCACAGGCAAGAAGCTTTACGAGGAACTGGTTGGGGAAGGCTATAAAGGGTCTTATTCAACGACCCAGCGACTTATCCGCGAGTTGAAGCATTCGAGTTCGGGGTCCAGAGGAGCATTTGTTCCCCTGCAGTTTGCGGCAGGTGATGCGGTTCAGTTTGACTGGAGTGAGGAACACGTTGTTCTGGGCGGAGTACCCCAGAAAGTGAAGATTGCCCACTTCCGGCTTTGCCACAGCCGCAAGCCGTTTGTATACGCCTATCCCAGCGAAGTGCAGGAGATGGTACTTGATGCTTTTGTGCGTGCGTTGGCCTTTTACGGGGGAGTTCCCCGCCGTGTCATCATCGACAATCCCAAGACTATGGTCACCTATGTATCGCGTTCGAAGGAACGAATGTTCCATGCACGTTTCCTTGCCTGTATGAACCATTACGTTATGGAGCCGGTCGCCTGTACGCCGGCATCTGGCTGGGAGAAGGGCCAGGTTGAGAACCAGGTCGGGTTCATACGAGCAGAGGTGTTTACGCCCAAGCTTTCCTTTGATGACCTTGATAGCTTGAATGAACATCTGGAGCGGCGTTGTCAAGAACTTGGCGAACGTGCGCATCCCGGGATGCAGGATCGCACAATTGATGCGGTTTTTGCAGAAGAGGTTGCCGCGCTTCGCCCTCTCGGCCAACCCTTTGACGGGTACATCGAAAAGAGTGTGCGGGTGCGTTCCACCTGTCTGGTTCAGTATGATAACAATCGTTACAGCGTGCCTTGTCAGTTTGCCGGGCAACAAGTCTCGCTGCGAGCCTATGCCGGGCGAATAGTTCTTGTTGCGGATCATGAAGTAATTGCCGGGCACAAACGTCGTTTTACCCGCAATATCAGTTACTTTGAGCCCTGGCACTATGTGCCATTGCTGGATCGCAAACCCGGTGCCTTAAGAAATGGCGCCCCTTTCGTGGATTGGCAATTGCCAAATGTTATGATGACGATCCGGGATCACTACATGCAGGACAAGGGAGGGGACCGGGATTTTGTCGATCTTCTGCTGCTGGCACACAAGCATGGAACAGAGGTGATCGAGCAGGCCTGTAAGCTGGCTGTAAAGCAAAATACCTTGCGTCTTCCTGCCATCATCAATCTGATTAATCAATTGCAAGAACCGGAAATTACGCCATTGAGCGAAACCGGCAATTATCCTCTGATCTCAACTGTCCCGCAAGCCGACTGCAAGCGTTATGAAGCTCTGTATGAGGTGACGGCATGAACGGCCTCATTGAACAGCTGGCAGGGTTGAGATTGCATGGAATGGCCTCTTGCGCACAGGACTTGCTAAGTGCACGTCAGCCGCCAAACCTGGCCACGGCGATAAAGCAGTTGATAGAGGCAGAGACCGTGGAACGAAGGGTGCGTTCGGTCCGGTATCAAATGCGCAGTGCAAACTTCCCTCATCACAAGGACTTTGCCACCTTCGATTATGATGCGGCGGCTGTAACCCGAACACAGATTGAACCCTTGTGTTCCGGACAGTTTATTGCCGATGCACATAATCTGATTCTGGTTGGTGGAACGGGAACTGGAAAATCCCACATTGCCATTGCTCTTGGAACAACGCTTGTTAATCACGGCAAGAGAATTCGGTTCTTCAATGCTGTCGACCTGATCAATGCGCTGATCAGTGAACAGGCAGAGGGAAATACCGCAAGGATCGTACGGCAATTATGCGCACTGGATTGCGTCATTATTGATGAACTCGGCTATATTCCGTTCCCAAAGTCCGGCGGAGCGCTACTGTTCCATCTGATCAGCAAACTGTACGAGAAGACAAGCGTCATCATTACAACCAACCTGGAGTTCGGGGAATGGACGCAGGTCTTCGCAGATGCAAAGATGACAACCGCACTGCTGGACCGAATTACCCATCATTGCACCATTATAGAAACCGGGAATGCATCATACCGGTTTGCTCAAAGCAAAAAACAAAAAACTCAATCCTGATCAGAAAAAGCCCCCGGACGATCTTGCAATTGGAGAGCTGATCGTCCGGGGGCTTGCATGCAAAAACGGTGGGTCAGTTTTAAATGGAAATACAGGGTCAGTTTTAATTGAACATTGACACGTATGGAAATGTAAGTTGTGATCACATTTTCCAAAAAAATAAAAAACGGCCAGGGGAACTCCCTGGCCGCCTTCAATTTCAGGTTGCAATCCGCTGATTATTGCAGGTTGTCAACGTCACTCTGTGTAACGGTGTATGTACCGGTAAAGGTGATCTCATCGCCAATGCCCAATGTATCCCAGGAACCGTTGGCGCGGCATCCTCGACATCCACTTCCTCGGTGGCTGTATCAGTTACGTCGTCAGTATTGCCTGGAGAAGAACCCGTAACCTTTACTTCGTTGTCAATCGTTGACCATGCCGGCGTAGTTGCCGCCAGCGCTGTCATTATCGCCACCGTCGAAACTACCAGTTTGTTTCCGGATAAATTCAATAGAAGCTCAGATTGTTGAATACCAGCTTCTCGCATCACAGACTTCATGTCCGCTCCCCCTAAGTCAATGTCCGGCAACTATTTCCGCCAATAGTTCGTTCGCAATTCCGGACAGATTGCCAGTAGTAGTTGTCCAAAATCGTGCCGCCAACAGGCGACCACATCCGCGAACAAGAGCCGACACAAAACCAGGGGCCCCGTAATTCAGATCAGTCGAAAACGCAACATCACCGACTGATTCGTGAGGAATCTAACTGATTCGTAAGGCTTTTGTCACTGTCAAATGCAGAACCAGATACTCACGGACTATTCACAGATTCTTGTCGATCAGTCTTGCAAGCTGTTGTAAAGTGCAGGATATCTGTTCGGCTAGGGCGCAAAACAACAAGGAAAAACTATGTCGGGTTCAGTCGGTATCACGCCGGAACTTTCCGCTGATTATGTGATCATCGGCTCCGGATCTGCCGGTTCGGTGATGGCAGACCGGCTATCGGCTGACGGCAAACATTCGGTGATTGTGATCGAGTATGGCGGATCGGACATTGGACCGTTCATTCAGATGCCAGCAGCCCTTTCATACCCAATGAACATGTCGGCTTACGACTGGGGATACCAGACCGAACCCGAACCAAACCTGAACAACCGTCGGCTGGCGGCTCCACGCGGCAAAGTAATTGGAGGCTCCTCGTCCATCAACGGCATGGTGTATGTTCGCGGCCATGCGGAAGACTTCAACCACTGGGAAGCAAGCGGTGCCAAGGGTTGGTCCTACGCAGATGTCCTGCCTTATTTCAAGCGCATGGAAACATCGCATGGTGGAGAAGAAGGCGCGCGTGGTACGGATGGACCGCTTCATGTGACGCGTGGCGAGTGGAAGCGCCCGCTATTTGAGGCCTTCATTGAAGCAGGCAAGCAGGCCGGTTTCGGTTTCACCGAAGATTACAACGGCCTGAAGCAGGAAGGCTTTTCTGCGATGGAGCGAACAGTCTACAAAGGCCGTCGCTGGTCTGCCGCAAATGCCTATCTCAAACCCGCACTGAAACGCCAGAACCTCAACATCGTTCGCGGACTTGCTGAGCGGATAGTCTTTGACGGCAAACGGGCAACCGCTGTCGAAATCGCCCGCGGAGGCAACAAGCAGCTTATCGGCGCCAATAAGGAAGTAATCCTGGCCGCATCAGCGTTCAACACACCGAAATTGCTTCTGCTATCGGGCATAGGGCCCGCGGAGCACCTGAAAGAACACGGCATAAATGTTATTGCCGATCGGCCAGGCGTCGGCTCAAATCTGATGGATCATCTGGAACTCTACATCCAACAAGAGTGCACTCAACCGGTTTCACTTTATTCGCGGCTTAACCTGTTTTCAAAAGCAATGATTGGCCTGGAATGGCTTTTGTTCAAGACAGGCGACGGAGCAACAAACCACTTTGAGGCCTCCGCTTTCGTTCGCTCCAAAGCCGGCGTGAATTATCCGGACATTCAATATCACTTCCTGCCCGTAGCTATTCGCTATGATGGCAAGGCGGCTGCAAAATCCCATGGTTTCCAGGCACATGTCGGACCGATGCGGTCTAAATCACGCGGCGAGGTTCGCCTGACATCTGCAGACCCGAAAGCAGCACCATCCATCCTTTTCAACTATATGAGCCATGAGGACGACTGGTCTGATTTCCGCCATTGCATACGTTTGACACGGGAAATTTTCCAACAAGAAGCATTCGATGAATATCGCGGTCACGAAATTTCGCCGGGCCAACATGTCCAAAGTGACGAGCAACTGGACGAGTTCATCCGTTCTCATGTTGAAAGCGCATATCACCCCTGTGGCACTGCAAAAATGGGCGATGCAAAAGACCGCACCGCAGTTGTGGATCCCGAATGCCGGGTGATTGGGGTTGAGGGTTTGCGTGTCGCAGACAGTTCAATCTTTCCCAGGATCACCAATGGTAACCTGAACGGACCTTCCATAATGGTTGGTGAAAAGGCCTCGGACCACATTCTGGGCAGGGAAATGCTGTCGCGCTCCAACCAGGAACCCTGGATAAATCCGGACTGGGAAAAAACCGACCGCCTGCTCAGTTAAAGCGACTATTTTGGATCTGTATCAAGTCAGAAACTTGGCAAACCGCAGCAATCCCACACCACATAGTGATAGGGCGGTAGCAACCAGCTTGATCAAATCCAGGCGCTCCCGGAAAAAGAACACACCAATGAGAAGCGCAAAAACGATACTGGTTTCGCGCAAGGCCGTGACGAGCGGTATCGGAGCCTGGGTAAACGCCCATACGACAAGAATATAGGCGATATAGGATGCCAGCCCACCTGCGAGGAAAATTAGCATACCTTCTTTAGGTATTCGCCAAAATATCCGACGATCCCGCCCGAATGCATATCCGGCAAAAAGAAAGCCATTCATTAACATCATCAAGGACATGAAACCGACAGGGCTATCAGAAATTCGCGCGCCAACTCCATCAACCAGGGAATAACCGGCAATAAAACAGCCGGTCACAATGGCCATTAACGCAGCTTGCGGATTGCGCAGTCCATCCCCCGATCGCACGATGCTGAGGCTCATTATGCCCAGTGCAATGAGCCCTATGGACATCAATTCAAGCGAATTCAGGTTCTCGTTCAGAAACAGGACTGACACCACCGTTACGATTAATGGACCCACACCACGGGCAATCGGATAAACCTGAGTGAAGTCTCCGATCCTGTAGGCTGACAGCAAACACACCTGATACCCGAAATGAAGTATCAGCCCGCCAAACAGGTAAGGAATACTCTCTGATTTCGGCAGTGGAAAATAACAAAGCGCAACAGCAGCAGGGATCACGTGACCCAGTACAACAGCTGACATTGAGAGCAGTTTGTCTGTGCTGCCCTTGACCACGGCATTCCATAATGCGTGCAGGACCGCAGCACCTAAAACCACCAGAAATACTGTGAGTGTCAAAGCCCGTTTCCGATCCAGTTTTTCAAAGCGGTTCCAATTTCATCAGGACTGTCCTCCTGAATGAAATGACTGCCCTTAACGGTTATTGTTCCAAGTGCGAATGAAATCTCGCGCACCATCGGTAATAATAGCCCCCGGCTCAGCATCCACGAACAATTTCGGAAATTTTGTATTCGGCAGCCAGGCTGCATATTCAGCAACAATTTGCGAAACATCCCGGGGATTATCTTCTATCGGAATTTGTCTTGGCCAGGTCAGCGTCGGACGCCTGTCTTCACCCGGGGTTTTGAACGGGCGACGATACACATCCATTTCCACATCAGACAATTTTCGCAATATCGATCCTGGCAACACCGCTTCGATAAACAGGTTCTTTTCCAGAATCATTGTTTCACCTGCATCAGACCGAAACGCCTGAAAAATGTCACGGGCTTTCTCGGGCCAGTCCTCCCATCGCGAATAGGGTTGCACAATACCCTCCATAAAGCAGATGCCGCTGATGCGGTCGGGATTTCGCAGTGCCCAGTCAAACCCCAGCGCAGAACCCCAATCGTGAATAACCAGGACGACGTTTTCATCCGGCACAACTTCTTCAAGGAAACCGTCAAGAAATTCCCGATGTTCAACAAACCGGTACCGGTCCGGACCCGGATCATCCAGTTTGTCAGAATCCCCCATCCCTATCAGATCAGGTGCAATCGCACGGTGCGTACCACTGACATGCGGCATGATGTTTCGCCAAAGGTAAGAAGACGTGGGGTTTCCATGCAGGAACACAATTGGCTTCCCCTCCCCCAGTTCGACATAACGCATCAATTTGCCGTTGACCGTAACCTGTTTTTTCGGATGCTCGCGCGCAGAAATGTCAGACATCACCATTCTCCGTTTCAAGTTCTTTAAATCGAGGCTGCACCAGAACGAGGCCGACAATGACAAGCACCAAGGCTGCCCAAACCCAACCGGAATAGATTTCTCCTAGAAACCATACACTTAGAAAAACACCCGACAGGGTAACCGGATATGCCATCTGGACACTGAAAACAGGCCCGCCAAATCCAACCAGCCATATATACCCGCAATAGGTAACGGCATGAATTACCGAAGCGACAACCAACGCATATTCCGGCGATGCCCAGGGTTCCAGCGGATTTATCCATTGCCCGGAAAGCAAACTAACAGGAGCGGTAAGAAACATGCCTATCAACGATGCCATGAATAGCGTCGAAACAGGATCAGTACCAGCAGGTGTCTTTAATGCAATGTAGTTTGCCTCCAGGCCGTAGAAGAACGGGGCAACCAGGGCTACCAGCAGGAATATGGCCTTTTCCGGTTCAGGAAGGCCGGTTTGCGGCGCAGCGATCAGTACCATCGCGGTAAACCCGAGCAATACGCCTGTGCTGCGTCGCAAAGACGGTGATTCCAGTTTCAGACCAACCGCGAGAAGCAAGGTGAACATCGGCACCAGAGCTATCGCAATGGACATCACACCTGCCGGCAGATGAAACGCAGCAGTATAGGAAAATCCATTTGGCAAAATGGTTCCGATGAAAGCAATGACGGTAAAAAAAGCCATCAGGCTTCGACTGAACTGAGGCCGCCAGCCGCGAAACAGCAATACCAGCCCCAGCACAATGACACTGATCAGCAGTTGCCAGAAAATCAAACCCAACGGTCCATGCCCGGTAGAAACGGCAACCTTTGTCAACGGAAGCGTTCCGCCCCACAAAGCACCCATCACAAGCATGACTGACCAGGCTATGATGTTGCGTGTCCGGGGATTGGAAGCGTTCATGTTAGCTCATCAGAAAAATGCCTGGATACCGGTCTGGGCACGGCCAAGAATAAGTGCATGAATATCATGCGTTCCTTCGTAAGTATTCACCGTTTCCAGGTTCTGCGCATGGCGCAACACATGATACTCGGCCTGAATGCCGTTTCCTCCATGCATGTCCCGTGCCTGTCGGGCAATGTCCAGCGCCTTGCCGCAATTGTTGCGTTTGACAATTGAGATCATCTCTGGCGCGGCGCGTCCTTCGTCCATCAGTCGACCGACCCGAAGGCTAGCCTGTAGACCGAGCGCTATTTCAGTCTGCATGTCAGCAAGCTTTTTCTGGAACAACTGGGTACCGGCAAGCGGCTTGTCGAATTGCTTGCGGTCAAGACCGTATTGGCGTGCGCGGAACCAGCAATCTTCTGCAGCGCCCATCGCACCCCAGGAAATTCCGTAGCGGGCACGGTTAAGACAGCCAAACGGGCCTTTCAGGCCTTCGACATTCGGTAACAGATGCTCATCACCAACCTCGACATTATCTAGCACAATCTCGCCGGTTGTGGATGCACGCAATGAAAGCTTGCCTTCGATTTTCGGAGCAGTCAGTCCGTTCATCCCCTTTTCAAGCACAAAACCCCTGATCTTTCCGTCATGAGCCTCGGACTTTGCCCAGACAACAAAAACATCCGCGAACGGCGAGTTCGAAATCCACATTTTTGAACCATTCAGCACGTATCCGCTTTTTGTCTTTCTCGCCGTGGTTTTCATCCCGGCCGGATCAGAACCCGCATCCGGCTCCGTCAGGCCAAAACAACCGATCCATTCGCCGGCAGCAAGTTTAGGCAAATATTTCATCCGCTGGTTTTCATCCCCGTAGGCATAGATCGGGTACATAACCAGAGAGGATTGAACGCTCATCATAGAGCGATATCCTGAATCGACCCGTTCGATTTCGCGTGCCACCAGGCCATATGCCGTATAACCGGCATCAATCCAGCCATAGGCTTCCGGTATGGTGGATCCCAAAAGACCGACCTCACCCATTTTTTTGAAGAGCTCCGGGGCTGCAGTTTCGTTGAGATAGGCGTCAGTAACGCGAGGCATCAGCTCGCTGTCTGCGAACGCTTTCGCTGAATCGCGGATCATGCGTTCTTCTTCTGTAAGCTGATCTTCCAGCAAAAATGGATCTTCCCAGGAAAACCTGCCCAGTGCCGGATTACTCTTCGGTTCAAGTGGCTTTGCGGCATCACCCATGATTATCACTCCTGCAATATAAACTTACAGCTATCCATAAAGCGGCCAACAGCCAAGTCAAATCAGAACTGCGATGAAGATTCAAAAAAGATGGAAGTTTTTAAATTCGAATTCTGACAAACAGAAAAACTAACTTGCAATATTTGCAAAACCCGACGCGTTGCTGTTTTTGATCATCGCGCCGCTTCTGCCAAAAATCAAACGTCGCTCGGTGAAGCTTGATTCATATGTGGACGCCCCGGATTGGCAAGACATTTTTTGATGTTTTGATCGGTTGCTTTCATATGTCCGGCCTGTTGATGCGATATTTGATAGATCGCTGGCCCTGATGGAAATCCGCAAACGAGGTTCCTGATCAAGATGACGCGCTCATGGGGCGCATTGAATCACACGGTGTAACCTCGTTTTTGGCTGATCATGTCACATCACTTTCTGCCATTACCAATTTCTGTGCCTTGCCTTCAAGCGGCGCTGATTCGCAAGGGGTTATAGCGCTGTCCTCTGGTCATAAGAACCCAGGCGATGCGAGCGGTCTTGTTGGCCAATGCGACAGAGACCAGTCTCACAGGTTTCTTTTCCAGCAGACCATTGATCCAGACCGCGGTCGGGCTCTTCTTGTTTCGATTGTGGCGAATAACAGCTGTCGCACCAATGACAAGCAGGCGGCGAATATACCGGTCTCCCTGCTTTGATATGCCAGCGAGCCTTACTTTGTCACCGCTTGAATGCTGTTTGGGGACCAGGCCAAGCCATGCGGCGAACTGCCGTCCGCTTTTGAATTGTCCCGGATCGCTGACGGTTGCCATCAGTGCAGTGGCTGTGATCACACCAATACCCGGAATGGCTGCCAGGCGCCTGCTGGCTTCATTTTGCCGGTGCCAGTCACGCAGGACCTTCTCAAGAGCCTGCAATTCTTCCTCCAGTTCGAGCAAGCGACGGGCAAGCGTTGCCAGCGCGACTTGTGCAATAGCCGGCAGGACATGCTTCTCGTCGTTTTCGTTGAAGATGGAATGAGCCAGCTTGACGATGTTCCTGACGCCGGGGGTGGTGACAAGACCGAACTCTGCACAATGAGCACGCAGTGCATTGGCTGCCATGGTGCGTTGCCGCACAATCAGGGAACGGGTTCGGTGTATCATCAGGATACTTTGCTGCTCAGGTGTTTTGACAGGCACGAAACGCATGGTGGGCCGCCTGACAGCCTCGCAAATCGCTTCAGCATCGGCAGCGTCATTCTTGCCCCGCTTTACGTAGGCCTTGACGTAGGCAGGAGGCATCAGTCTGACCTCATGACCAAAGGCTGCCAGGGTGCGAGCCCAATAATGGGCAGTGGCACAAGCCTCCATGCCGACAAGGCAAGCTGGCAGTTTCGAGAAAAAGCCTTTCAACTGTTTTCGCCGCAACCTTTTGATCACGATAACACTGCCATCATCGTCAACACCGTGAACCTGGAAGACACTTTTGGCAAGATCAAGCCCGATCGTGGTAACTTTCATAAGGACGCTCCTATGATGGTTGTCCAGCGGGAATGTTCTGCCCCGCGATCTTGAAGGCCGGAAAGTCCTCGAAGACCCAGCCGTTCTTGAGCGTGTCGTAGATGATCGCGAGCAGTTTACGTGCGGTCGCGATGATCGCCTTGCCGGCCCCGCGCCTGGCCTTGATGCGTTGGTAGAAGGCATTGAGGTAGCCCGAGTATCGGATGGCAATGAGCGTGCACTGAACCAGCGTGGTGCGCATCAGCTTGTTGCCGCGTTTGGTGATCCGCCCCCGGTTGTCGGTTTCGTTCGACTGGCTGACGCGCGGGACGATGCCCACATAGGCAGCCAGCTTGTCGGCGTCCTCGAAGTCATCGACGTTGCCGATCCCCGACAGGAGCACGGCCGCCGAGCGCGGACCGATGCCCTTGATTGAGACGAGGCCGTCGTAGCCATCCAGTTCCCGGGCGGCCTCTTCGATCGCACCGTCCAGTTCGCCAATCGTCGCCATAAGCCTCAGCGCCTGGTCGCGCAGGGCCTTCAACTCGACCTGTTCCAGTGTCGAGAACCGGCCGACCTCCAGAGCATTGAGCCGCCGCTTCGAGCCCAGGCTTTCCTTCTTCAGCTTGACGCCGTGGCGCGTGTGCAGCGCATGGATCTTGTTGATGAGCCGGGTGCGCTGCTTGACCAGAAGATCGCGCGTGTGGGTGAGTGACGCCAACTCGCTCTCGGCAACCGTCTTCACACGCGTCTCGGGCAGCATGTCCTTCGACAGGAAGAAGGCCAGTGCCCGGGCATCGTTCCTGTCCGTCTTCTTCACCGACTTGCGGATCACGCCGAACTGCCTCGGGTTGACCACGACAACACGGCCGACGCAAGCGACCACCTCGTCACGAAACCAGGCCGAATTGCCCGTCGCCTCCACGGCAATCTCGTCGTCCGCATCAAGGCTCAGGCAGAACCGTTCCAGATCGGCCGCTGCCAGCTGGTAGGTTTCAAATATCTCGCTGCCGTCAGCTTCAAGCCGGCAGACCGTGAAAGACGTCGTGTGAAGATCGACACCGATAAAGGACATGGCTAAACTTCTCCCGTTGGTGAGCGGCGGAACCCTGACAAGGGTGTGAACGGCCACGCCAAACTCCTATACGAGGTCACCGGACCGAACCGGGCCTCACGCTGGTCGTTCAGATACAGGCGGCGGGTAATCTCCTTTACAGGGTCGCAATGCCCTAAGATGACATCCAGCCTGCAGCCTATCCGCCTCTCCCAGCACTCTATCCGAGTCGGGATGCATGACCGCTCACACCCCATTCATGCCATCTCCTTCGTTATTTGTGGTTCATTCATCAACAACCACCTTACGACAATTCATTTGCCGGTATGAGGGGGCGTCCACCTCATCAATATAGGATATCGGCGCAGCAACTTTTCGCGGAAATGGGAAACTTTGGTCTTCATAAGACAAATCGGCGCGTTCAGCGTTGGATATGGGCGTGGCTCACAGACCATTTCAGCCCGGAAAACCCGTCGATAAAAGGCCGCATGCTCACGTCGAACTGTCGCCAGACAATAATCTGCATCAAAAAAATCATATGTCATACAGGCTGCACGAAGCGCCATGAACGGAATCTCTGGATATTTCTTTGTCAAATCATGGTCGGTTACAAATCTGGTCGGATCTACAACAGTCAGCCCTTCATCATAAATCATTGGCCGGACAATATCCGGAAATACATCCATTGCCGGACCTTTGTCCTGTTCCGGCGAAATCACATGACAACGGATAGAACCTGCTAACTCACCGTCCAAAAAACTCCGAAAATCCAACAATTCTCAAAATTGTCGTATGCATCGTGAAACATTAGAGCGTGTTCGCATCACGTGAATTCACAGCCGACTGCCCTGAAGAAATTCCGGCACTCCATTGGCGTGAACATATGGCAGACCTCTCCGATTGCCTTCCAGACATCATCGAAGGTTCTGGCGCCTGCCTTCCTCAGATGAGCCTTGAGCTTCGAAAAGGCCATTTCAATGGCATTGAGATCTGGGGAATATTTCGGCAGGAACAAAAACCATGCGCCGATATCTCGCAAGATCTGCTCGGCTTTTTCGCTCTTGTGAGCGGCTAGGTGGTCAAGGATTACGACATCTCTCTTTTCCAGTTCTGGCGCCAACTGTGTCTCAACATAAATCTCAAAGATTTCTTTGGTCATGGCCCGGTCAATAACCCAGGGCGCAACCAGTCCATGACTGCGCAGGCCTGCGATAAGTGTCTGCTTCTTCCAGTGGCCATGAGGGACAAAATCTATGAGGCGCTCTCCTGTTGGGGCCCATCCAGTTTGCTTGGCCATTTTGGTGTTTGTGGACGTCTCATCAATGAAGACAAGTTTTTCAATCGACCGATTCAAAAACGGAACACGCCTTGTCTTCCAGAGTTCGCGGTCTTTTTTCACGTCGATGCGGTGTTGCTCCTTGGCATAAATAGTCTTTTTTTATGCGACAACCCGAAACTGCGCACAACATGCCAGACAGGCGAATGATGGACATTGAGGTTGAATTTTTCGTTCAGCTCCGCACAAAGCTTACGGATTGTAATGTCCTTTTGTTCATCAACCCGTTTTCGAAGCCAGTCTTTATAGGGTGAAAGCTTGCCATGGCCTGTTTTTCCCGGGTTATGTTTTGGAGCAAGCGAGCCAGTTTCACGTTTCAACTTCACCATATCATTCACAAATTTGACGGAGACTTTGAAATGGGCAGCCGTTCCACGATGAGTGTGGCCTTCTTCTACATGAGCTACAACACGTTTACGCAATTCAATCGGATGGGGCTTGGGCATTGAAAATCCTTGGCTTCGAACCGAATCAGGTCACCCCAATCAGAATCATATTCGCGCACGGAAAGAAACTGAATCTACTCGACACAAACACGCTCTAGTGTCCGGTTACTGCTTATCGCCCCCTCACGCAAATAAGCATCATAACGCAATTTGTAGATTTCCTGCTTTTCGAGGCTGGTCTGGGCAATCTGATAATCAGCTTTTTGGAGGTAACCTAGTAGCTTTTCCGCAAAATCTGACGCATTTGAGCCCAAATACATAACTGTTAGCCCTCATTCCGTGCCTATTGGCACTTAATACCCCGCCAGAATGGCGCAATTAACAGGTTAATAGAAAGTTAAAATAAGTAAAGGCATTAACTAAAAATTAACCAAAAAGTTGTCGTTATGGTTAACGCGCACTCAACTTATGCGATAGTCAATTTTATAGATTTCTACTCTATGAAAGTGAAGCTAAATGGGTTCTTAAATTTAATAAGTATTATTCGAATAATTATTATGAATACTTTATTCCCCGGTAGTCTTTACTTCTTGTTCAGTCATTAACATTGAACCATCTTGTGTACCCAGCAACGTTCCTACATCCCGAGCTGACAAAGGCCTGGAAAACAGGGAGCCCTGAACTTCATCAATTTTAATTTTGTTTGCGAGCTGTCCTAGCTGTTACTCGGTTTCAATGCCCTCCAGCACAACTGTCAGGCCAAGGCTTTTGGTCAAATCGACGACGCCTTTCAACAAGGTGTATGAACGGGGATCGGATATACCATTTTTGATAAACGACCGGTCGATTTTCACCTTGTCCAGGGGAAGCTGGTGCAGATAACTCAAGCTGGAAAATCCCGTGCCAAAATCATCCAGCGAAATTCGCACACCAAGGTCTGACAAGCGGTTTAGGGTAAAAATGGCTTCGTCGAAACTTGTGAGCATGACGGACTCGGTGACTTCTATCTCAAGTCTTTCAGGCGCCAGTCCGCTCGCCTCAAGGTGTCGGGCAACTGTCGCTACCACATCACAGCGGTGGAACTGAATTGCTGACACGTTTACCGCAACCTTTATGTCGCCTTTCCATTTGACACATTCCTGAACAGCATTGCGCAATACGTAATCGCCAAGCATTTCGATAAAGCCAGATTCTTCAGCAATTTTGATGAATGTTTCAGGTGAGATTCTTCCGCGTGTGGGATGGTCCCACCGAATGAGAGCCTCACAGGTTGTGATCGCGCATTTTTTGAGATTGATCAGCGGCTGATAATGAACTTCCAATAGTTCCGCCTCCAACGCCTTTTTGAGATCAACTTCAAGCTCTCGGCGCATACGGATGGCATCCCCTAACTCCTCGGAATAGAACGTGTAGGTTCCACGCCCCCTTCCTTTGGCGTCATACAATGCAACGTCTGTATGTTGCAGCAAGTCTTCGGCACTTTTTCCGTCTCGTGGTGCACAGGCAATACCAATGCTCGCTCCAATGGTGATGGTATGATGTTCAATTTCTATTGGCTTATTCAATTCGCGGATCAGATTCGAAGCAAGTTCAGCGCATACTTCATTGTTATCCAACCCTGGTATGACGATAACAAATTCATCGCCGCCAAACCGGCAGATCAAATCCTTTGGTTTGAGCGCCTGATTGAGTGTCGCCGCCACCACTTTCAGCAATTTGTCACCGACAGCATGCCCCAGAGAGTCGTTGACTTCCTTGAACTTATCAAGATCAACGAAAAACATGGCGCAGGTCTGCAGCTGATTTTTTCGCGTTAGGTTACGCCTGATCTCAGAGATGAAGTGTCGTCGGTTCGGTAACTTTGTCAGCGCATCAAAGTTTGCAAGCTCCTTAATGGCTTTGTCGGAAATAACACGCTCGGTAATGTCCGAGAGAACCACCACGCCGCCATCCTCCATGGAGTTATAGTCGGCTTCAATGGTGCGCCCACCTGGCAGCAGGAAATTGAATTTTCGAGACTGGTTGGAGTGAAGGTAGGTTTTAATTCTTGCCGAAAAGGCTTCCTCACGGTTGGCAATATTGCCCGCGGCGTTGAGAATTGAAACATCTCTGCCAATGATATCCTCCCCCTCCAGACCTGCAAGCGTGAGGAAGCGCTCATTGGCAACAGTGATAATCCCGCCTCTTGAAAACATGGCAATGCCGTGCCTGACATTTTCCAACGCAGTATCAAAACGGTTGGCAATAATTCGGTTATCTTGGGCTGTAATTTCAGCTGTATGCAACATTTCCCGCAACCTTGCCGCCATCAACTTGATAGCAAGGAAAAATGGTAGCAGGAATGTGGCAAGAATTGCGTTGTAGACCCCGCCGGACCCCAGAAGTCCCACGACTATCAAAAAACTGCCGATAAGTACCTGGTACAATACCAATCGGGCACTACCGAAATTTCGACCTACTACACCGATCAAAAACACAGGACCAGGGAAAGAGAAAGGATTTTGGCAAATGGGTCATCAGTACGCCAGCAACCGGCAACGAACCATATACCCAGTAAACCAACATAGGTTGAACTCAGATACAGATACCGGTTTTCCCATCGGCGATACATCTGCCTATCAGTTGTATCGTCTGTCTTGAATTCGAATTCCTTAGCCAGCAATAGGCGAAAAACACCCAGAACAAGAAATAGCGCAGAAAACACTAATTGAAGGCTGTCACCGTTTTTTAGATGGAGAATAATTGGAGCAATCGCAATGCTTAAAATGCCAACGAGAAGGGTCTGCGCATCAGCATAAAGGGAGCGGACAACAGATGCATAAATGTTGTCCGGCAGATGCCTACTATCCAGTTCCTCAGCTGTTGAGGTTTTTTCGTCCATCCAATGCGCCCCAAAAATGCTCGGGAAAGTACCACCCCAACACAAATTTCGATTGTCCCATCGATATGTGATTTTTTGGTTAACAAGACTTTACCAATTGCACCTGTTGGAAAACAGAATTCAAATATGAAAGACTAGTAAATTCAATAATTTAAAATGGGTATCAGGTTCAGGCCAGATAACCTGCCCCGCGCAAGACCAGGATGAAGGATGCAACCCCGCTCAACAGCAGCAGAAAACGGGAAAGAACAGCCGAGGGAATGGCTTTGAAAGGCTCCGCCACCAGTATTCCAACCATCATTGCCGGCAGGAGAAGAATTGCCGCAATAATATCGTCCAGTTGCAGCCAGCCGCTCAACGATAGACTAATGAAACCCAACACTGATCCAGCACCAAAAAAAGCGGTCAGTGTGGGGCGAACCTTACTGGGCGGTCTGTCGTGATAAATGATGGCCATTGGCGGTGCACCTACCGCTGTCATAGTTCCCATGATGCCGGAGACCATTGAAAGTCTTAGAAGATTGATTTCATTGAATATTAATTGCACTCCTGAAGCGGTTACCAGGATTGCTGCAAGCATGATCACCCCAAAAAAGATCAAAAACACATCGACGTTGGGAATCAGCAACAGCAAAACAAACGCCATCGCACTGCCGATCACACGGCCCAATACCCCTACCGCAGAATTGCGCACAAGCGCAATCGCCTCTTCGAACAGACTGTGCCGAAGAGAGATTTCACGCTGTGCGCTTCCCAGAGGTTTGAGAGCGGTCATGGCGGTGCCTGCGCATCTCTGAACACCTCCTCCGGCGTCCGGAAGCCGAGTGCCTTGCGCGGCCGTGCGTTGAGCAGATCCTCCACCGCCTGGACCTCGGCATCGGTCACAGACCGGAAATCCGTGCCTTTCGGCAAATACTGGCGGACCAGTCCATTGGTGTGTTCATTCAGCCCGCGCTCCCATGAGTGGTAGGGCCGGGCAAAATAGAACTTGGCATCAAGCGCCTTGGACAGGCTGCTGTGGCCAGCGAATTCCTTACCGTTGTCCGCAGTGATCGTGTGAACCAGGTGCCGATCTGCCTCCAGCCGGCGTCTGAGCGCAGCTCCGACATCTTCGGCCGTTTTCCTGTCGAGCCGTACCAGTCGGGTCATCTTCGAGGCGCGGTCCACCGCCGAAACCACTGCGCCGCTTTGACCCGCTCCAACGATCGTGTCCACCTCCCAGTCACCGATCCGCAACTTCTGTTCGACGATCGCGGGCCGCTCACTGATATCGACACGACCGGGAATGCGTCCTCGCCCGGCGTGCCGGCCGCCGCGCCAATTCGGTTTCTTCCCACGCCGCCGCAGACGTTTGTAAAGGCTGCCACCGGCCCTGCGGTCCGCGCGGACGTATTCGTAGATCCGCATCCGCCCCACCATGGCTTGGCCTTCCCGACGAAACCGACCCGAAATTTGCTCTGGGCTCCAGCCAGCCGCCAACTTCTCCTCGACCAATTGCCACAGGGCGGGTGTCATCTTCCTTGGCACCGATGACGCCCTGTGGCGGCGCTCTGTCGCCTTGTTATGGGCCTGTTTGTACCGGTAGCCCCGGCCGCCGCTGTTGCGCTGCATCTCTCGACGGATTGTCGTGTGATGGCGTCCGAGCTCACGCCCAATGTCTCTCTGCGAGAGGCCGCTTTTCTTCAACCCCCAAATCTGGCAACGTTCATCTTGGGTCAGGTGGTGGTAGCCGCGAGGCATAGGCGAATCTCCTTCTACAAGATTCTCGCCATCGCCTGGCCCGCCCGCAAGGAAGAATGCTCATCACGCTGCCGTTTTCACTGGTGCACTTAGGAATGGCACGGGGGCTTCCCTGGAGCGGGGAGAAGGCGAAAGATTGGGAAAGAGCTGCCTTTGGAAAGATTATGACGCGCACGAGCTGGTTATCGATGTCGATGAGGAAACGACGGATGTCCGGTTTATCGTTTCAGGGTCGGTCAGGGTAATAAGCCGACTTTCGGTGGGAAAAGAAGTTATTCTCAGTGAAATGAAGCCCGGTCAATTCTTCGGTGAGCTTGCTGCAATCGACGGGGAAATGCGAAGTGCCAATGTCACAACACTCAACCGAAGCAAGATTTGCATCGTACCGCAACATCTGTTTCTCAACTTGCTTCAACAGTTTCCGGAAGTGAATCTCAAAGTCATGCGGGTGCTTACCAAACGCATTCGGCAACTGAACATGAGGCTAGCCGAGCAGTCTTTCCTGCAAGCCAAGTATCGCATATATGCAGAGTTGATACGCCTGTCCAAGCCACGGCTCGGTCACGAGGGACAAAGAAGCATAAGCCCGCCACCGACGCAAAAAGAACTTGCCGAACGAATAGGAACAAGACGAGAGGTGGTTTCGCGGGAACTTAATGCACTGCAAAAAGAAGGGTATTTCGAAAAAACCCGTGGCGCACTGGTTCTGACCGACGTCACTGAATTGCAAAAACGTATATCAGAAGCCTGGGAAGAATAGTTTTCAATCAGGTGGCCGGCATCAGCATCTCTGCCAGTTTTGCCCAGTAGGAAGTCCCGTGCGGGATAGCCTCGTCGTTAAAGTCATATTCCGGATGATGCAGACCGGCTGTGTCACCGTTACCAACAAATATGAACGCCCCGGGTCGTTCCAGCAGCATGTAGGAAAAATCCTCTCCTCCCAAAGTAGCTTCCTTGTTGGTATCAACATTGTCCTCGCCAACAATTGCAGATGCAACATTTGCAGCCTTTCCCGTTTCAGCTTCATGGTTGAAGGTCACAGGATAGCCATCGACAAATGTCACATCGACTTTAGCGCCTGCCGAAGCTGCTATTCCTTCACATATCTCCCGCAACCGTGTTTTGGCGAATTCGCGAGATTCCTGAGACAAACTTCTTATGGTTCCGGCTATTTCAGCGGTGTCAGGAATGATGTTAAGCGCTGTACCCGCATTGAATTTGGTCGCTGTCACAACAAGCGGTTCGAAAGCATCCAGGTTTCTTGATGTGATCGTCTGGGCAGAAACCAGTATTTGTGATGCGGTGACTATCGGATCCACCCCCTGATGTGGCATGGCGGCATGGGCTCCCCTGCCATTTACCTTGATGTGGAATTCATCAGTGGAAGCCATGATCGGGCCGCTGCGAATAGCGAACTCCCCGACGGCCAGCCCCGGCAGATTGTGCATACCGTATACTTCCTTGATGCCAAAGCGTTCCATCATGCCGTCCTGAACCATGGCTCTGCCGCCGCCGCCGCCTTCTTCGGCAGGTTGGAATATTACGGCAACGCTCCCATTGAAGTTTCGCGTTTCTGCCAGATACTTTGCTGCCCCAAGCAGCATTGCTGTATGTCCGTCATGGCCACAGGCATGCATTTTTCCGGGGTTTTTCGATTTGTACGGTTTGTCTGTCGCCTCTGTAATTGGCAGCGCATCCATGTCTGCCCGCAATCCGACTACATGACCGGAATCCCGTTTGGAACCATGAATAATCCCGACTACCCCTGTTTTACCAATGCCGCTAACAACCTCGTCACATCCAAATGCCTTGAGCTTGTCAGCTACATTCTCGGCGGTCTCGAAAACATCATACTGAAGTTCCGGATTGGAGTGGATTTCCCGACGCCAACTGGTAATTTCATCGTGAAGTTCGGCCATGCGGTTGATGATTGGCATGTTTTGTCCTGACAAGTGTGTTGATAATTTGCTAGAAGCCGGAGGAACCCGGTTCTGTTTCCTGAGATAAAATGTATCGCTGTCTGTATTTACTTTCAATACTGCTAATTGTCTTCATGTCTCCCTCCTCGTCTGAGGCGGCAGACAACCCATATATCGTCGTGGACCAGGAAACGGGAGCCATTCTGAAACAACACCGTCCGGACGCGCGATGGTATCCTGCATCCCTCACCAAGCTAATGACGGCCTATGTGACGTTTCGCGCAATCAGATCAGGTGAAATAGAGGATGGATCACCGGTCGAGATAAGCCGTGCGGCAACCCGGCAGCCGCCCAGTCGAATGGGTTACAAAAGAGGGGTGAACCTGAGGGTGGATACGGCGTTGAAAATCATCATTATCAAAAGTGCCAACGACGTTTCTCATGCCCTTGCTGAAGCGGTGGCCGGCACCCTGCCGGCATTCGTCGAGCGTATGAACTACGAAGCCGCCCGCTTGGGATTGAACAACACACGGTTCGTAAATTCCAACGGATTGCACAATCCCGAACAATTTACATCCGCGCGAGATATGGCTTTGCTGTCTTCGCGAATCCTGAACGAGTTTCCCGAATATTCCTACATGTTCAACGCAGTGGCGATCAGGACTCCTGCAAAAACCCACTATTCCTATAATCTGTTGCTGGAGCGGTTTCCGGGGTCTACCGGCATGAAACCGGGTTTCGTTTGTGCTTCAGGATATAACATGGTGGCATCCGCCAGTCTTTCGGGAAGAAAAATGATAGCCGTTGTGCTGGGTCGCGATTCTCAAACCGATCGCGCAGTATCGGCTGCGCGATTGTTAATAGAAAGCATAGCGGTTGCAGCTAACGATAACATATACGGAAACCGGCCGGTTGGCACCAAACCGCAAAACATGCGGCCAGTTCTGTGCACTCAAGCCGCCCGTGCTGCCCGGTATGAGCCAGGAGCGGGTGCTGCCAAGATCCAATCAAAGTACCTTCAACCCCGTCGCAAAACCGACGACATTCTTGTCGTCAATACCGGTGGCATAGACGGGCCTCCAAGTGAAGCACTGCTGTTACGGAAACTGACGGTTAAGGGAAAAGTCCCGGTACCTAACAAACGTCCTGACTTTGATCCGAAAACTGGTAAAATAACCCTGGCCGCAATCGGGCAGAAGAGTACCGACCGGATAGCAATTCCAACGCCGAGACCTCGTTGAGCCATGCAGAAAGCTTCCAGACCAGTCCACATTTTATCCGGCTTTCTGGGAACCGGAAAAACGACATTTCTGAACCAGTTGCTAAAACGGCATGACTTTTCCAACACGCTCGTCATTGTGAATGAATTCGGAGAAGTTCCACTTGATCATCAGTTGATAGAAAGCAGTTCGGAAACAATAGTAGAGCTTTCCAACGGGTGCCTGTGTTGTTCGATAAGAGGTGAACTGGTGGATACCCTGTTGACCCTTAACGTCGATACATTTGATCGGGTAATTATTGAGACAACCGGGATTGCAGATCCTTTGCCGGTACATTAGGCGCTCACCGTGCAACCTGTCCTGGCAAGAGGGCTGCGAGCAGGGTCAATCATGACAATGTATGACGTGTCGCGCGGACAGGAACTGATCAGACAACATGAAGAAGCTGCACATCAGCTCTCCCTTGCTGATCTCGTCATCCTTTCCATGACCGATCCAGTGAAGAAAGTAGATCCTGCCGACTTCATCCGCAGCCACAATCCGAACGCCAGAGTGGTTCGAAACAATTTTGATGTAATGGCAACGGAATTGGACACAGGGACGTATCCGGAAAAGACCGGTTCGCCAGCATCCCATTCGAGTGGATACGCTTCGCTGGTGTTGCAGACGTCTGCACCTCAACCGGCTGGTGCGATTGTTGAGTTTCTACACCATCTGGCGAGCATTTGCGGACCATCCCTGTTGCGGCTAAAGGGCTTTACCCGCATCACGGAAGATGATTCCGGCCCATTGCTGGTTCAGATGTCAGGACAGATTGTTCATGACCCGGTCAAACTTGATCGCTGGCCGGAAGAAATTCGCTGCACGCAATTGGTTGTTATTGGCAAAAACCTGGACATGTCGATGGTCAATATCGCTTTCAACAGTTTCTTTGGAATAGCTGAAATAGATACACCCGACCGCGATGCGATTACGCAAAACCCCCTTGCAATCCCGGGTTTTTGAAGCAGGAACTAACCTGCCCCCTTCTCCAACAAGAACGTGTGGTGCGATTCGTGCTCACCGGTTTCCAGCAGTTTGTGCCCGTTTTCATTACAAAATGCTGGAATATCAATAACCGCAAGCGGATCGGTCGTTTCCAGTTCAACCAAAGCACCCTTTTCCAGAGACTGCATGGCCTTGCGCGCCTTGAGAACCGGCAAAGGGCATTTGAGACCTTTCAGGTCAAGCTTTGTAACAGCGTTTTGGGTCATGGCTATTGTGTAGTGCATTTGCCAAAGGAACGAAATCACAAAGTAGCGATGGGATCCAAAACACAGGAATAATTTGTGTTTTGAACCCCCTTGAAGCAGCTGCAAAAACGGCAACTAACCTGAATAGAGCCAACAAGTCTCACAACTGCATCAGCAGCAGCAACCACCACCCGCAGCAGCAGCTTTTTCGATCGGACCTTCATCAAAATTAGCACCACGCCCCAGAAAGGTCCGGTCGGCCAGATAAAAGTTCGAAAAGGCTTCGTGAAAATCGGCTGGAACAGATTTCTCGGCAATACCGGTTTTTCCAAGCTCCACCTGCCAGGCCTTAACCTTTGGAAAATCTGCCAGAAAATCAAATCCGGAATGCTGCTCCACAATCTGTGCCCGATGCAGCAGCGGCAACCAGGTCATGTCGACATTCCCCATTTTTTCGCCGTTGAAGTATAGCCCGTCACCCAACTGCTTTTCCGCCTTCTCAAAAGCCTTGTTGAGCTTTTCGCGACGCTCCGCCAAAGTCTCCTGATCTGCACTTTGCATCGTTGAACACTGTACGAGGTAGTGTTTGCTTCCCTGATAGCTCCATGCCCGGTCAATCGCCCGCTGTTCCGGTGTTCTATCGTCCACAAGTGGCGGCGTCACCTCATCAATATATTCGACGATAGCATCGGATTCGAACAGGGCGGTTCCGTTTTCGGTAACCAGGACCGGAACCTGGCCGGTTGGCGATATGTCGAGAAACCATTGTGGTTTATCGCTTAGATTGATGTACTCGATATCATAAGGCACACCCTTGACCTCAAGCATAGCAGTCACCCGCTGTACAAATGGGCAGATTTTAAGACTTACTATTTTGATCATTGCGTTTCCTTCGTGTTTAGAACTCTGCCCTTAAGACGAGGCACAATTCAGAAAGACGAAAAAAAGATCAACAGTTTTCGCACCCACCCGTTTTACGGCGAATATCGAAGATATTTCCGCCGGCATCAATGGACATTTCACAGCAGTTTTCAAACACTGCCCGCAAATCTGCTCGCGCCGATTGAACGCGTGATTTCAAGGTGGAGTAGGCGATACCCTTTTCGCGGGCATATTCTTTTTGCGATTTGCCCTCCAGATCAATCTCCGTCAACATCCTCCCGGTTTCATCCGGCAAAGCTGCGATAAACGGTTCAATACAACGCTCCAGCTCTATTATGACCGCAGGATCGTCCTCACCAAACCATAAGTCATCCGGGTGAAGTTCTTTATGGTGTCCGCTTTTGCGATAAAAGTCCATGATAGTCCGGTTTGCTGTCTGAAACAGCCATGACTGAACTTTCGTATCATCCTGCAAACCGGAAAGACCCGTGAATACCTTGATTGAAATTTCCTGTAACAAGTCTTCAACATCCGCGGGATTGGATATTTTCGAATGCAGGAAAGCCTTAATACGCTGGCGATACTGGGCCCACACGTCCTCAAGATTCATGGCAAATCTCCTTCGCAAGGATGTGTACATTTATGGCATTTTTTCAACCACCGCACCATGCATGGCAAACCAATTTCACGATGGATAATCCCGACATCCGGATTACAACCCGCCACTCTTTTGCGATTAAGCGATTAATGGTTTCCAGAAGGTTAATGGCAATATTGATTTCCTTTATATTTCATATATTTACTGCGAACACCTCTCGATGAAACCTCTCAAACTGCACGGTTTGTTAAGCGCATTCTGGTAGAAATACACCTATAGGTGGTGATTGTTTTGCAAACGCCGTTTCCGCTCCGAGGTGCACCACCGCCAGGCCCTTTTTGAAATGAGGGCGCAAGCCCGAATGCAAAAAAGGGCCTGGCGGTGAAAAATTTCGACAGGCGGAGCCTGCGATGACTTGAATTGCCGTTACCAATACCCCTACCGCAGAATTGCGCACAAGCGCAATCGCCTCTTCGAACAGACTGTGCCGAAGAGAGATTTCACGCTGTGCGCTTCCCAGAGGTTTGAGAGCGGTCATGGCGGTGCCTGCGCATCTCTGAACACCTCCTCCGGCGTCCGGAAGCCGAGTGCCTTGCGCGGCCGTGCGTTGAGCAGATCCTCCACCGCCTGGACCTCGGCATCGGTCACAGACCGGAAATCCGTGCCTTTCGGCAAATACTGGCGGACCAGTCCATTGGTGTGTTCATTCAGCCCGCGCTCCCATGAGTGGTAGGGCCGGGCAAAATAGAACTTGGCATCAAGCGCCTTGGACAGGCTGCTGTGGCCAGCGAATTCCTTACCGTTGTCCGCAGTGATCGTGTGAACCAGGTGCCGATCTGCCTCCAGCCGGCGTCTGAGCGCAGCTCCGACATCTTCGGCCGTTTTCCTGTCGAGCCGTACCAGTCGGGTCATCTTCGAGGCGCGGTCCACCGCCGAAACCACTGCGCCGCTTTGACCCGCTCCAACGATCGTGTCCACCTCCCAGTCACCGATCCGCAACTTCTGTTCGACGATCGCGGGCCGCTCACTGATATCGACACGACCGGGAATGCGTCCTCGCCCGGCGTGCCGGCCGCCGCGCCAATTCGGTTTCTTCCCACGCCGCCGCAGACGTTTGTAAAGGCTGCCACCGGCCCTGCGGTCCGCGCGGACGTATTCGTAGATCCGCATCCGCCCCACCATGGCTTGGCCTTCCCGACGAAACCGACCCGAAATTTGCTCTGGGCTCCAGCCAGCCGCCAACTTCTCCTCGACCAATTGCCACAGGGCGGGTGTCATCTTCCTTGGCACCGATGACGCCCTGTGGCGGCGCTCTGTCGCCTTGTTATGGGCCTGTTTGTACCGGTAGCCCCGGCCGCCGCTGTTGCGCTGCATCTCTCGACGGATTGTCGTGTGATGGCGTCCGAGCTCACGCCCAATGTCTCTCTGCGAGAGGCCGCTTTTCTTCAACCCCCAAATCTGGCAACGTTCATCTTGGGTCAGGTGGTGGTAGCCGCGAGGCATAGGCGAATCTCCTTCTACAAGATTCTCGCCATCGCCTGGCCCGCCCGCAAGGAAGAATGCTCATCACGCTGCCGTTTTCACTGGTGCACTTCGGAATGGCACGGGGGAAACAAAAACTCTACAACTGATCGAAAGAATGATCCCGGCACCCTTTAAGGAAAAACTGGATCCTCTTCTTGGCAAGGCCGACGAAATTGTCGCCGGCGGCAGCGAGAACGCTGTCGCACAGCGCATGGCATTGATGGTTTTCATCATTCGTGTCGCAAGTGCAGCCATTGCGTTTTTCTCTCAGGTATTGCTGGCTCGCTGGATGGGCACCTTCGAATACGGGATATTCGTTGCGGTTTGGGCAGGCGTCATCATCGCAAGCACTCTCACCGGTCTCGGCCTGCCATCAGCGGTGGTTCGCTTCGTTGCCGAATACCGCGAACAAAATCGGCATTCCCTTGTATGGGGCATGATCCATGGTGGCATGTGGTTGTCCTTTGCAACCGCGACATCTCTGTCAGTTATCGCAGCCGGGCTTTTGTATTTCCTGCCAGGTGTGGTCACAAACTATTTTGTGATGCCCATATTCCTTGGAATATTGTGCCTTCCTGCGTTCAGTATAGAGGGAATTAACGATTCTGCCGGACGTCCCTTTAACTGGATGAAAATCGCTTTCCTGCCAACTTTCATCATCCGGCCCCTTGCGATATTGGGGCTCATGGGCGCGGCATTGTTGGCCGGTTATGAGGCTACCGCTGTCACCGCCATGTGGTCAGCTGTAATCGCAACATACGCAACGACGGTCTTCCAGTACCTGGCGCTTCAGTCAAAGCTCAAACGCACCCTCAAGCCCGAACCTCCGGAATATCGGATCGGGTTCTGGCTATCGGTGGCTTTGCCGATATTCCTGGTGGAGAGCTTTTATGTGCTGGTAACGCAGGTGGATGTGCTGTTTGTCAGCTGGCTTACCAACACTGAGGACACGGCGATTTACTTCGCAGCCACAAAAATACTTGCCCTGGTGCACTTCGTTTATTTTGCAGTACGCGCGTCGGTTGCCCACCGATTTGCAGCCTATAACGCCTCCGGCAAACTGGATGAGTACCGGGAGTTTGTACAAAAAACCGTTGCCTGGACTTTCTGGCCATCCCTTGCCTTGGGCCTGGTAATGATGGTTCTGGGTAAATACGTGCTCGCCATGTTCGGTCCGGAATTTGTTGCCGGTCAGGCGGTCCTGGGGGTATTGCTGGTCGGCATAATCATGCGCGCAAGCATCGGGCCGGCAGAAGCGCTGCTGGTCATGTCAGGAAAGCAAAATGCCTGTGCTTTCGTCTACGGAGGCGCATTGATTGTAAATGTCATTCTGAACCTGAGTCTTATTCCAATCTACGGGATGATGGGCGCTGCAATTGCTACCGCACTTGCCCTGTGCTTTGAGAGCCTGGCACTCTACGCCATTGTAAAACGCAAGCTGCAAATTCACGCTTTCATAATCCCGTCGCGCAAGCCTGGCCTGACAAACCCCGGAGCAGAAAATGGCACCGCTTGATCAGGACAGTGCGATCCGTGAAACAGATCCGCTTAGACCGCTGGAAGCCCGCCAATGGTCGACCGTTATCGGCTCCCAGGCTGGAATTGACGGATCTAACTGGATTCTTGAACTTGCCCATAACTCCGCGTTGGGCAAGTTGCGTCAACCGATCCTGCGACTGGCATCAGATAGCGAGCCTTCTAACCTGTTTTTTGAACCGAACTTTGTCGAACCGGCAGTCAGACATCTTGGAAATCGGCAAATTAATTTCATTTGTCTGTACGAAATTACCGGACAGCACAGAGAATTGAAGTTCTTTGCACCCGCAACCATCACACGATGTGGGCTGCGCAGACATCGGGTATTGCGCATTTGGAGCCATCCGTATGCACCACTCAGTTCTCCGCTCGTGGCAGGCAAAGACTTTGAACGAACAGTTTCAGGCTTTGTGAATTGCATAGAAAACGCCTCACCCAGCCGATTTTCAGCTATCCTGTTTCAGCACCTTCCGAAAGCTGATCCCTTTGCATCTGCGATGTTTTTGGAACCGCGCCTATCACAAAAACTGGTACGGCATGCCGCTACTTCCCGGGCGGCAATTTTGGGCAGGGATGGACTTCATCGCGCTACGGCACTGACAAGCGGGAAACGGCGCCAGCGCCTGAACAAGGCCCGTCAGCGTTTGGAAGAACACGGCGCGGTAAACTGGGTACGATCTACCGATATTCATTCGACAAAACTTGCCTTGCAAATGCATCTGGCTCTCGAAGACAAATGCTGGAAGGGAAAAAAGGGTACCTCGATTTTGAAAGATCCGGATGCAACCGCTTTTACAGAATCAGCGGTCAAGAACCTTGCAGCCGATTCAGAGTGTACAATCCACGCCCTTACTCTTGATGAGGTGCCGGTTGCTTCGATGATTCTGTTTCATCAGAATGGACAGTACTTTCCATGGAAAATTGCGTTTGATGAGGATTATGCAAAATTTTCCGTCGGCAACCTGCTAAACGATCATGTGAATGGATTGCTTGCCGAGGACAAGCACTTTCGCAAGCTGGATTCGCTGGCCAGCGAACTCAACAATACTGCCAGGCGTTTCTGGCCGGATGAACTGGAATTGTCCAATATGGTGATTGGTCTTGGGCAGTATGGCTCTAGAACTGCGTTGCAAATTGCCGCTGAACTTGACTTGCTTTCCTCCAGCAAACGCTCGGCAAAAAGGCTGTTGGGCCGCTCACTCTGAATCTTTTTGCAACCGTTTTCTGACCGGAGTCCGTGCCTTGCGCGTTTTCGGCGCCGGCTTTTCAGGAACAGACACATTGCTGCGAACATGAATATCCTGTTGAGGATAAGGAATTTCTATTTTTGCATCCCGCAACGCCTTGAGAATATTGAAGCGCAAGTCGCTTTTCACACTCATTGAGTAGTTGATATCGCTGAGGTAGCAACGCAACTGAAAATCGAGCGAACTGGCACCAAAATCCACAAAATAGACCACTGGAGCCGGGCGTCCGAGAATCATCTTGTTTTCCTGCGCACAAGCCAGCAGAATTTCTTCAACCTGAACCGGATCACTATCGTAACCGACACCAATCGGCAGAATTATCCGCCCGGATTTGGTATCATGGGTCCAGTTAGTCACCGTGTCGGTTATCAGGGTGGAGTTGGGAACGATTACAGTCGCCCGATCAAAAGTTTCTATCTCGGTGGACCGCACCGAGATTTTTTTGACATAACCCTCACCACCTGCGGTGACGATCCAGTCACCGGACTTGATTGGACGCTCAGCAAGCAGAATCAGACCGGAAACAAAGTTATTGACGATACTCTGCAACCCGAAACCGACGCCAACGGAAAGCGCACCGGCGACAATCGCAAGATTGGACAAATCAAAACCTGCAGCTGTTATTGCCAGAACAGCGGCGAGGATGAACCCGAGGTATCCAAAAATCGTGGAGATAGAGTTGCTTACCCCAATATCGAGTTGTGTGGTCGGCAGGAATTTGTTGTTCAACCAGTTGCGGAGTGCCACAGTTGCCGTGTAACCGACAAAGAACAGGAAAAACGCCAGAAGAAGGGTAGAGATGGAAATCGTCAGACCGCCGATTTCAAACCCAAAGAACAGACTTTGAAAGATTTCGTAGAAGTCTTCGGTGCGATAACCCCACGGCAGCATCAACAGCACGCCTGTAAAACAGTATACCAGCAACTTGAGCAAACCGGCGCTTAGAATTATCGCCTGACCTGTGCCGGGGCCATCACCTGCTTGTGCGCCCTCGGCTTCCGCATTCGCCGCTGATCGCTCGGACATTTTCGCAAACGAGTAGTCGATAAAATGCAGCAGCAACCACGCCGACAAAACAACCACAAGGCCGAACAGCAGTTGCTGGCTGAGAAACTCTGCAAAAGCAACATATCCGGTAGCCACCGAACCCAGAATTACAATGCTGCATAACCAAAGGGCAGTTTCCAGATAATACCAGAATCCGGTGAGTTTCTCGAAAATGCCTTCCTTCAACTTCCGCGCATAACGATCCCGGCGGCTGACAACCAGTGCCCATAGTGCGCTTCCTCCGACAACCAAGGAAAAAATCAGACTGAGACCCACATTGACTTCGAGTGGAGACACCAGAGCTGCGGCAGTGTAATTCACGATCGCAATCAACACCGCCAGCATGACGGATACCGAAAGCAAAGTGAACATTCGTTTGGCTGCCTGGCCCCCGAGGGTCAGAAGCCGTCGCTTCGCCTGGTTGGGCGACAAAAAAACATAAAACAGAGAAATCGAAATTATCAGGAAACCGATCAGTATTGCAATGGTCAGCAACAGTTCGTCGAGCCGCTGAGTTAACAGGCCAAGCTCTGAAAATGTCTGATAAACCGCGATCGGGACGATTGCGATCAGGACGCCGTTTTTCAGGTAGTAAATCAGTCCGGCACCCGCGTTTCCGGCCTGATGAGCGCTGAAAAGATCCTTCTGGTCATCGATCAACGCACCGAGTACCAGCCGTATCCGATAGACTGCAAAACCGATCAACACCAGGAACGCTGGCAGCAGAAGCAGTTTTCTTGCGTCAGATCCGATTTCCTTGGTGAAAATATTGTAGGAATCAACCAGCAGAAGTTTCATACTTCTTGAGAAACCCTTGAACCCGGAAACAAAGTCTACCCAGAATTTCGGAGTAGTCAGACCATCATCGCGGACACTGATGGACTGCACGAAACGTTTGTGTCGTAAATCCGCGATATCTTTCTGCAACTGCCGGCTGCGAACTTCTGCAAGTCGGGCCTGCTTAAGTTCAGCATCCGCGTTGGCAAAATTTTCGTTCAGCGTTTTGCGTTGCAGCTGGGCCTGTTCGGTTTCCGCCGGCTGTCCCTCCGCAGGTGGTGGCCCCAACTCGTCGAGTTGCTGTTGAATCTGATTTACCTGCGCCTGCGCTTCCTGGGCCTCGGCATTTGCTTCAAGTCTCAGCCCGACAGTCTCGTCAAATAGCCGGTCCAGTTCCTGATCCGTAACGCCTTGTCGCGAAATGGCCTGTTCGGTTGTGTCCAGAATTCGCTTCCAGGCAAGCGGATCACTATCCGACTGCGAGGTTTGTACGTCCGTTTGATTGCCAGATGCTGCAACCGGATCAGCGGCTTCCTCCTCGGCTTTCGCAACCGAGAGGCCAAGAAACAGACACAGGAAACACAGGAGTAAGAATCGTTGCACCATTCGGGATAAATAGCCCGAATTCAATGCCTTGTCATGTTACAATATTGTTTGGCTCAGCGTGCCGGGGACACCGTATAACCGGCGTCTCGCAAGAGTTTTACCAATCCGGTTTCGCCGGGCAAATGAAGCGCGCCAACCGCGACAAATGTGGGGCCATCGTTGAGGATCGGCAATACGCGCTCTGCCATTATATGATTGCGCTTGTCGATCAATGCTTCCTGAAACTGGGCTACCCCTTCACCGGAACCGGTTTCAGGCATGATAGACTTCATCAACGGAAACACAACGCCCATACGTTCCTGCTTGTACAGGATTTTCATGGTTTCGATCATGTCCACAGCCAAATCGCCTGATGCAAGCGTCTCCTCAAGGGCCGAGACATGATAATCAATCGGCAGGGAGGCAATTGCGGTAAGCTGTTCCGCAACGCTTTCGAGACCCCTCACATCCGTTCCCTGATTCATCGCAAACTCGGCCAGTTCAGCATCCAAAACCCTTTCGCCGTTCTGCTTGCGTATGATTTCACAGACCGGCAATGACACGGTCGTGGCAATCAGCCAGGGTTGCATGCGGTCGGCAAGCGCCATAGGTACACCACGTTGCGTAACGGCCAATTCAAGCTCGTCTTCGAGATCATCCGAAATCAAATCACTCAATGTCCCGCTTGACAGAAGTGTTAGATGGGCAAGACCTGCCATAGCCTTGGCTGCTGCCTGCTGATCGAGTGCTTCAATCGATTCGATAACCAGCGTATCACTTTCCAGAATGGCTTGTTTGGCATCTTCGGGAATGGTTGCTATTTGCGGGTCTGCCAAATGCATCGTACCAAGCAACCAGGACGGTTTCTGGCCTTGCTTCTCGACTTTCCAGAATATGGCATCTGCATTCAGGGTATTTTCAGCGGTTTCGAGAACGTTTGCGTAGGTATCCGGTTTTTCTGCCTTCAACACTTCCAGCATGTTCCGGCCGTCACAGGATTGCTCAGATTGGGCATTTGCGTCTGGAGCTCCAATCACCGCAAAGCTGGCAAAGAATGCTGCCAGCAAAATCAGCTTCATCAGGCCGAGCACCAGATATGTGTTTTCGGTCCACTTGGCTGCATTGGCGATTGTAATGGCTTTGGCTTTACGCATGAAATTGTCCCGTTTTGGGGGATTATCGGCCTAAATACTGAATATCAGGCTAAACCTGTAGGTTTACAAAATGCTAATCAGAAAGCCCTGTTTTTAACTTTCTTGCCGTGCTCTGGGATGAGCCTTGTCATATATATCCAGCAAACGGGACGTATCTACCTGGGTATAAATCTGAGTGGTGGAGAGGCTGGCATGTCCCAACAGTTCCTGGATAGTACGCAAGTCGCCCCCTTCGGCCAGCAAATGGGTCGCAAAGGAATGGCGTAACGCGTGCGGTGTCGCGGTGTCGGGAAGTCCGAGAGCGGATCTCAATTTACGCATAGTCTTTTGAACTATTGCCGGTTGCAAATCACCCCCCTTGGCGCCGCGAAAGATTGGTTGTCCCTCATCAACAACATAGGGACACAAGCGTCGATAAGTGTCGATGCCGTCGAGTATTTTTGGCAGGACCGGAACCAGGCGGGTGACACCGCCTTTTCCGGTAACCCGCATGCTGCCGGTTGCGGCATCGCGGATGTCCAACGCGGTAAGTGACAACGCCTCTCCGATCCTCAGGCCACATCCGTATAACAGCAGCATCACAGCCGCGTCCCGGGCTGCAATCCAGGGCTCTTCCGCCAATTGCTGCGAGGGCTCAGCCAGTCGCAATGCTTTGGATGCCTGGAGGGCTTTAGGCAGGGATTTCGGTTGCTTGGGGGAGCGGGTTGCGGACAGACCGGCAGAGTTCGCCAGACCCTTCTTTTCTAAAAACCGGACAAACGAACGAATGCCCGCTAACCCCCTGCCAAGGGTTCTGGCACCAGCGCCAGATTCACGCCGTCGCGCAAGAAACCCACGCATGTGCATCGGCTTGAGATCTGCCAAATCCCTAACATCCGCCGGATGACCGCAATATCCGGTAAGATATTGAAGGAACTGCCGGACATCCCGCTCGTAAGCTTCAAGCGTGCCAGCCGCCAGACGTTTTTCATTGATCGCCCACGATAGCCAGGCCTCTCGCTCCTTCGCAAGAGCTGGCGAACAATAGACGAGAAACGCTTCGGTATCGGTGTTTTGGACCATAGTGCGAATCTAAGTAATCCGGGTTATGGAAACCTTACCACAATCAATACATTCGCAAATTTCAACATATTGCTTGAGATCGCGCTGCTCCATTCTTATGTCCTAAGGGATAGGCAAGAACCGGTGTGTTTCTGAAAACCGGGAAATTCGACAGGGTGATATCATGCGTATGCACAATTTCGGCTTGGCTCTTCTGCTTGCTTTATTTTTCACCATTCCAAACCTGGCACAGGCAAGAAACCTTGAGCTGGAACAGAAGATCAAAACCGCCTTTGAGGCTGGTGAACTCTCTGGCCTGCACAGCGTTCTTTTGTTGCAGAAAGGTGAAATACTGGCTGAAGTCCACTTCGAAGGCATCGACCAAAAATGGGGAGTGCCGCTTGGAAAACGTCAACATGAAGGATCTACCCTTCACGATCTGCGGTCTGTTTCCAAGAGCATCGTCAGTTTGCTCTATGGTATAGCCCTGTCTGAAGGCCTGGTACCCGGCATCGACGAATGTCTTGTGTGTCAATTTCCAGAATATGAAGATTTGGCAGCCGATCCGCAGCGAAAAAAGATCCTCGTCAAACATGCGCTGACGATGCGCATGGGCACAGAGTGGAACGAGAACCTGCCATACAGCAATCCCAAGAACAGCGAAATCGCCATGGAACTGGCGAAGGACCGGTATCGATATACACTTGACCGGCCTCTGGTTCATAACGCCGGAGAACGGTGGACATACAATGGCGGTGCCACGACAATTATTGGTCATCTGATAACGCAGGGAACCGGCAAATCTCTGGACGAATACGCGAGAGAAAAGCTGTTTGAACCTTTGGGGATTACCAATTTCGAATGGGTTGGAGGCTTCAACAGCGGGCCATCGGCTGCGTCAGGATTAAGACTGAATGCTCATGATCTCGCCAGGATTGGTCAGATGATACTTGAAAATGGCCAATATGACGGCAAACAAATCGTTCCGGCAGAGTGGCTTTCAGCTTCATTTTGGCCAAGTTCTGATCTGCGGGATGGTTTGCGTTACGGCTATTTCTGGTGGTTGGCGCCGACTGGAAGCCCACCAAACTGGGTTGCCGGGTTTGGCAATGGCGGTCAAAGGCTGACGATAAACAAACGGGCCGGCGTAGTCCTGGTCGTGTTTGCCGGTAATTACAACCAGGCGGACGCGTGGCACTTGCCGGTTAAGCTTACCACTGAATTTGTCATTCCCGCGCTGGAACAATGAACAAGGCAGGGTCTGCCGGTACCGAACATCAAGTTGGTCCTTGTTGTGGTTCCAGGATATTTTCAAGATTTTTCAAGATCGCCCTCGACTGTCTGCAATCCGCATAACCGGTTTTGCAGATAAAATGCAGAGCCGCCGAACTGCCTGGCACATTGAAGCCGATCGCCGTCAAATCACCATAAGGCCCATTGCCAACGCGCAGAAGACAATCCACCTCATTGTTCCAAACCGCCTCCACATCCGAAGTCCTGACACAATCCCTTATGAAACGGTCCAAATCGCCATGGTGACCTGGCCAGTTGGATGGTAACTGAGCGGCTGCCTTTTCACAAATCCCTACCCTGAATTTCTTTGAATTGATTTTTGGTGCAATGGCTTCGGTAGCATCCGTGAGATCGTCAAATACTTTTGAAATGTATGGAAGGTACGTTTCTCCCTCTTCAGTCAGGAGCAGACCATGCGGCAACCTCCTGAACAATGCGACCCCGAGTGACACTTCAAGTTTCTTTACCTGCTGGCTGACGGCACCCGCAGTTACCCCCAGTTCACTGGCAGCAATTTTGAAACTCATATGTCGCGCCGCAGCTTCGTATGCGCGTAATGCATTAAATGCCGGTAGTCGGTAAGTCATGGCTGTCTCCTGAAGCAAACATACACCAGAAGTTCGGAAAAAAGACTCAGTTTTTCTAAGCCTGAAACGCATCAAAACTGATTTGTTGGAGGTAGTCTTCATCATTTAGAAAAGCTCAAATCCATCCGATTACAAGGCAATTAGAATGACAATCGAAGAAATCAACGCAGAAAATGCACACAATTTTCACAGCGGATATTCTCAGGCTGTGAGTGTAACCAATTCCAGGCGCACCGTTTATGTAAGCGGCCAGATACCGGTTCACAAGGACGGTACAGTGCCAGAGAGTTTTACCGAACAGGCCGAACTTGCCTGGGCAAATGTCGAAGCCCAACTCAAGGCGGCTGGCATGAGCCTCGGCAACGTTGTCAAGCACACCACTTTTCTGTCGGATCGCAGATACAGAGTACAAAATTCGGAAATTCGCCGCCGGGTGTTTCCTGATACCGAACCTGCCCTGACGGTCATCATCACCGGCATTTTCGACGAGGCCTGGCTGCTGGAAATAGAGGCTATTGCGGTAGATTAACCGGGCGATCACCTAGTCAAACAAGGCTACCAGCCTTTCAGCGTCTGCTGCAGCTGCACTTTTTCGCGCAGTTGCCAATACAAGTCTGCGAGAAAGGTTCGCGTCTTCCGGGTCAACGATCCGGACAGCCTCGTCTGCATATCGCCGGATGTCCGGTTCAGACAACAGTGTAAATCCCAATCCCGCGTTGACGCACTCCATTATCGCCTCAACACTGTCCAGCAATATTGGTTCGGAATTAGAAGTTGGTCGCAAATGGCGAATATGCGCCGCAATCAATTTCCCTATGCCCGAACTCGGGTTGAACTGGATGAACTGCAGGTGATCGGGAAGGTTTGCAATGGCAAGATTATCGAATCCACTCGGTATCGCATATACAAGTTTCTCTTTTCGCAGCAAGCTGTAATGAATGCCAGCTTGCGGTTCACCGGAGGCTGTGACAATCGCCGCATCTAGTTGGCCGGTCAGAACTCTTGATCCCAGGACCTCCGACAAAGCAGTCTCCAGCTCAAATTCTGCGCCAGGTGCCACTTGTGCAGCACGTGTCAGAAATCTCGGCAACAGCCTCACACTTGCAGTTGCAACAAACCCAATCCGCCACGTGCCGGACAGTTCATCAACACTGCCGCAGGCATTCAGTAGTTGGGCTTCTGCAGCCGCGACACTGGCAGCATGTTTGGCAACCGTGCGCCCCAAGGGTGTCAGCGTGGGTGGTCGATAGGTTCGGTCAAACAAGGCAACACCAAGGTTTTCCTCAAGCGTTTTCATCTGCATGGATACAGTGGAAAGCGTTGTATTCAACTCTTCCGCCACACGGGCGAACGATCCTATCTGTGCAATCCTGACAAATGTGTTGAGGCTTCTTGTCTGCATTACATTAATTACAAATATTTTGAACTTAAAATACAATCTTATTCGATTGTTATGAATTTGACAATCGGCGATAATAAGGAGTGCTGAAAAATTTACGGGGCTCGCATGATCGGATCAAAACCAAATCTTTATCAGGAACTTGCCAGGGAACTCGCACCGGTTTTTGCCGAGCGGGCCAGCGAGTGGGACAAGACCCGTACCTATTGCTGGGATAATATCCCGCTTCTCACAGACGCCGGGCTGATGGGCATGACCCTGCCAAAAAAATATGGCGGACTGGGTGCATCATTTCATGACTGCGTTCTGGTGATAGAGGAGATCGCAAAAGCCTGCACGCTTACCGCCCGCATTGTTGTTGAGGCAAATATGGGCGGCATCAGCGCGATCATGGCCTATGGCACAGAAGAACAAAAATCCTTTTGTGCGCCGATCGTTCTGGCAGGCGACAAACCGGCAATCTGTATCACGGAGCCGGAAGCAGGCAGTGCCGCAACAGAAATGCAGACTACTGCACACAAGCAAGGCAAAAAATATATCCTCAACGGAACCAAACACTGGATCACCGGCGGTGGCGTTTCGAAACTGCACCTCGTGTTTGCCCGGGTATTTGATGAAAGCAAAAACGAACTCGGCATCGGTGGCTTTATCGTTCACCGCGACCCTGACAAGGGTATTTTGCCGGACGGGTTCGAAATTCGCCGCCGTGAGCATACCATGGGCCTTTGCGGCATGCCGGAGGCTGAATTGCATTTCAGCGATCTCGAAGTCGATGAGGCTTTTGCCGTGGTGCCGAAGTCCGGATATCAGAAGGGTTTTGCTGAACTGATGAGCGCGTACAATTCACAGCGGGTTGGTGCGGGAACGGTTGCTATGGGTATTGCTGCATGAGCACTGGAGCACGCCAAACGCTACCTTAAGGAACGCGAACAGTTTGGTCGTCCTTTGGCGGAATTCCAGGGATTGCAGTGGATGGTCGCAGATATGGACGCAAGCGTACATGCATCGCGCCTGATGTTGCGTGAAGCCGCAAAATCGGCCGAAACTTCATCAACCGGTTTTCCGGATATGATGATGGCTGCACGCGCCAAACTGTTTGCTTCGGAAGCAGCCATCAAGGTGGTTAGCGACTCGCTGCAGATGTTTGGTGCCAGGGGGTACGGCGATCAGGAACCACTGGAACGCATGTATCGCGATGTCCGCATGTTTACGATTGGCGGCGGCACGGCACAAATACTGCGCACCCAGGTTGCCGGCAAATTGCTGGATATCAAAACCCCGCAAACACGCGACGGCTATTTCGAAAAAACCAATGTAGCCAAACTCCGTATCGCCGGAGAGTAGCGGACTTTTAGAGCGGTCAGGAATTGGCCAGCGGGTGGTGCGCTTCCACAAGCTGCCTCAGTCTTTCGTCCAGCACATGGGTGTAAATCTGGGTTGTGGAAATATCCGAATGGCCGAGCAACTGCTGAACTGCCCGCAAATCCGCGCCGTTCTGAAGAAGATGGCTTGCAAACGCATGGCGCAGGACATGTGGCGAGACCTTGTCTGCGGCAAGTCCCGCCCGGGCAGCCAATGCCTTTAGATCGCGTGCAAACGCCTGCCGTGTGAAATGGCCTACCTGCGAATTTGCCGGAAACAGAAACTTTCCATCGATCGATTTGCCCCCTTGCTGCATTTGCGCAAAGTAAACACCAATCGCCGATTTTGCTTTTTCGGACAAAGGTACAATTCTCTCTTTGTTGCCCTTCCCGACAACCGTTAAAAATCGTCCCGACACATTTGCTGAAGCTGCAGAAAGGCTGACAAGCTCGCTGACACGCAATCCGGTCGCATACAGTAATTCGATAAGACAATAAAGTCGCGAAGCCCGTATGCGTTTTGACGTTGTGCCGTTTTCCGCAACGGCATCGGTTTCGGCCATGGTGATCAGGCGGTCAACTTCCTCCACGCTCATGATTTTAGGCAGTGGGCGACCAAGTTTGGGACTGTCAACAGTGCTGCTGGGATCGTCCCCGCGGATGCCCTCTGCAAACAGGAATTTATGGAACTGGCGAATTGCAGATAGATGACGCGCCTGCGAAGAAGTAGAAAGACCCGATGTAGCAAGAGCGGCAATATGACTCTGCACATGCTGGGCGGTGCCTGTCATCACACTGGCACCCCTGCCCGCCAGAAATACACCATAGTCCGTCAAGTCGCGTTCGTAGGAGGCAAGCGTGTTTTTTGCGGCACCACGTTCCGCACTCATCATTTCAAGAAAGGCTTCTATCAGGTGGAATTCCTTCAACATGAACTCCCCAAGGTAATTTATTGCGGATTAAGGCGTTTCGCGGGAATTTTCACCGTCATTTCTCTCGGCTTGGGCTCGACGAACACGGTCAATGCGAACATCCCGCCATACACAAGTCCGGCCAGAATACCCAATGTAAACAACAATCGGAACAGACTTGGCATCACCCCACCATTACTTCAATAAACACAACTGGTTATACCCTTATGTAAAACAGCGGCACAAATTACAACCATTGAGTTGTAAAAGGTTATCACAACTGCACTTGACCTCGCTCAAAAATTGGTATCGAAAGGCTCGGAATCGAGACTGGTATTGGAAAAATGCCCTTGAAAAACGGAAATAGCAAACGACGTCGCTCACGGGCACAGCGGATACTCGACAATCTCAATGGTCGCAGCATCGTTTTGCTGGGTATGATGGGATGCGGAAAATCGGCGATTGGAAAAATGCTTGCCCGAAAACTCGGTCTGAACTTCATTGACGCTGACCATGAAATTGAAAAGGCGGCAGGCAGAAGTGTAGCGGAAATCTTCGAAGACTATGGAGAAGAGGAATTTCGTCGCCTTGAAACACGGGTAATAGATCGCGTTATCAGCGACGGCCCCGTTTTACTGGCACTTGGAGGTGGTGCGTTCATGGCACAGGAAACCCGGGATGCCATCGCGAAGAACGGCCTGTCCATCTGGCTCAAGGCGGATCTCGAGCTCCTGCTGGAACGGGTTAGCAGACGCCCGGGAAAGCGACCATTATTGAAAAAAGGCAATCCTCGTGAAATCCTCTCAAATCTCCTGATGGTTCGCGAACCGGTATATGCGCTGGCAGAGGTTCATGTCATGTCAAAGGCAGGAACAAAGGCACAAATGCGCGATACGGTTTTGCAGGCCCTGGAGACACATTTTGCAACGCTTGCAGAAAATACTGATTCATGACTGATAATCCTTCCTCAATCATTCAAGTCGATCTGGCTGAACGCTCCTACGATATTAAAATCTCCAATGGCGCCCTGTCACAGATTGCAGATACGGTTCAGGGCCTCTCTCCTGGTGGGCGATGCGCAGTTATTACCGATGAGAACGTTAATGCTGCCCACGGCGCCGCCTTACGCGAAGTTCTGGATGCAGCCGGTATCGACAATGCAACAATTGAGGTACCCGCTGGTGAGCGGTCCAAGTCATGGTCAACCTTCCAGTCCGTTACCGACGACGTGTTGGGCATGAAACTTGAGAGATCCGACCTCATCATCGCATTCGGTGGCGGTGTTGTCGGAGACCTTGCGGGATTTGTGGCATCGGCAGTTCGCCGGGGCATGCGGTTTATCCAAATTCCAACCTCGTTACTGGCACAGGTCGATTCGTCGGTTGGCGGCAAGACCGGCATCAACTCCCAACATGGCAAGAACCTGGTCGGGGCATTTCACCAACCGTCGAAAGTCCTTATTGATCTGGACGTATTGAAAACCCTCCCGGATCGGGAGTTCCGCGCCGGCTATGCCGAGGTGATGAAATACGGACTGATTAAGTATCCTGAATTCTTCGCTTGGCTGGAGACCAATCACGGAGATGTTTTGACACACGGTCCAGGACTGGAAAAGGCGATAGCCCAATCCTGTCAGGCAAAGGCGGATATCGTGGCCGCCGATGAAACCGAGAAAGGCCAACGCGCGCTGCTTAACCTCGGCCACACATTTGGCCACGCTCTGGAAGGATACACCGGTTATGACGGCAAGCGGCTTGTTCACGGCGAAGGCGTAGCCATCGGGATGATGCTGGCGCACCGGTTTTCCAATCGGTTAAACCTTTGCTCAGTCGACGATGTGAACCGGGTGGAAGCCCATTTGAAGGCAGTCGGCCTGCCAACAGAAATTTCCCAGATTCCGGGTGAACGCCCCACAGTTGAGATGCTGATGACGTTCATTGCACAGGACAAAAAGGTGAAACGTGGTGCTTTGACATTCATTCTTACAAATGGCGTAGGGAAAGCTTATATTGCTGACGATGTACCACCTTCTGAAGTCAACTCATTCCTTGAGGGCCAAATAACCCAATGACCACCGCCATCTGGCTTATCCTGTTTGCGATCGTAGTTCTGATATTCATGTCAGCCTTTTTTTCGGGCTCGGAAACTGCCTTGACCGCAGCTTCCCGTGCGCGCATGCATCAGCTTGAAAAGAACGGAGATAAGCGTGCCGGACAGGTTACCCGCCTGATTGAAAAAAGAGATCAGCTGATCGGAGCCCTGCTTGTCGGCAACAACCTTGTCAATATTCTTGCCTCTGCACTTGCAACCAGTGTTTTCCTGAACCTGTTCGGGGAGGCTGGAGTGGCGATTGCAACGTTGATCATGACCCTTCTAGTTGTCATTTTTGCGGAAGTCATGCCCAAGTCAGTGGCTCTGTCCAATCCGGATCGTTTTGCGGTGACTGTAGCTCCTGTTTTGCGGCCAATCATTGTGCTGCTTTCACCTTTTGCAAAAATGGTGACCGGCATTGTGCGGATGATCCTGCGCTTGTTCGGTTTTGCCATTGGCAAGGAATCGTCAATGTTGTCTGCCCATGAGGAATTGCGTGGTGCTGTGGAAGTGCTTCACAAAGACGGCTCCATGGTCAAGGATGACCGCGACAGGCTTGGCGGAATTCTCGATTTGCACGAACTTGAGCTTTCCGATGTCATGATTCACCGAACCGATATGGAATCAATAAATCTGGAAGATGCACCAGATCTGATCATCAAGCAGTTGCTGGACAGCCCATATACCAGAATCCCTTTGTGGCTGGGTGAGAGCGACAATATTGTCGGAGTCATTCACTCAAAGGACGTCTTGCGTGGGCTCGCCGCAAAAAATGGCGATGCCAATAAACTCGATTTCAAGAAAATCGCTTCCAGTCCTTGGTTTGTGCCGGAAACAACAACGCTGCAGGATCAGTTAAATGCCTTTCTGCGAAAGAAAGCCCATTTTGCACTGGTCGTTGATGAATACGGCGAAGTCGAAGGCATGGTAACCCTTGAAGACATTTTGGAAGAAATCGTCGGCGAAATTGCCGATGAACATGATGAGGGAGTTCAGGGTGTTGCCGCGCAGGCGGATGGTTCATGGATAGTTGAAGGATCGGTGCCAATCCGCGACCTCAATCGGGCGCTGGACTGGGAGTTGCCTGACGAGGAAGCAACCACCATTGCAGGTCTGGTCATTCACGCCGCACAGATGATCCCGGAAGAAAAGCAGACTTTTACATTCTATAAGAAACGTTTCGTCGTAATGGCACGCGAGAAAAATCGGATAACCAAACTTCGTATCCGGGATTTATAAGTTAACCTTCGCAGAATTAAATTTACTCTGCCGCCATACCCAGCGTGCCAGGAACAAACTCCCTGTCATGGGTGAGCGCGGGTATTTTTCGCCGGGCTTGTGATACCTGTTCCATATCAATTTCTGCAAGGGCAATGCCATCGCCATCACCGGCATCCGCAAGCACCTTTCCCCAGGGGTCAATGATCAGCGAGTGACCATAGCATTCACCACCACCAGTCAGACTTCCGTGCTGGCATGGTACAACGACAAAACATCCATGTTCAATTGCGCGCGCCCGATTGAGGACATGCCAATGGGCCTGGCCGGTTATTTTTGTAAATGTTGCAGGAACCGCCAGTATGGAAGCTCCATTCTGTGCCAGTTCACGATAAAGCGCAGCAAACCGGGGATCGTAACATACCGAAAGACCCATCCCGCCCCAGGGGGTGGGTGCAACTACGCTTTCATCCCCTGGACAGATAGTTGCAGATTCTGTGAAGAATTTGCCCGGTTCCAGCTCCACATCGAACATGTGTATCTTGTTGTAGCGAACCACAATCTCACCTTCTGAATTGATCAGGTAAGATCGATTGGAAACGCGCCCGTCCGGGTTGGAGACGCCAAGTGACCCAAGCAAAAACCATGCTTTGAGCTCTTTGGCCGCTGCCCTGAAGGCCGGTAACGCAGGATGATCTTCTTCCGCAAATGCCGTAGGAATAATCCGGAAATCTTCTGTTCTCAGTCCAGAAAAATATTCCGGCAATGCTATGAATTCGGCTCCCTCACGTGCCGCCTGTCGGGAAAGTTCAAGGCAGGTATCAACGTTTTCATTCACATCCGGTGATGCATTATTCTGCACACATGCAGCGACGAATTTGCCGGCCATGACAATGCTTCCTTTGGAAAATTCATTCTGTCAATTTTTCAACACCAATCATTGCATGCGTCGCAAGGATCAGCAAGCCGACATCTGTTGGTTGGAGGAACCTACGCTCGCAGCTTTTCGCCCTTTGGATCAAAGGGTGGCTCCTCGAGCACCACGGCAGGATGCGGCATGCCTAGAACCATGACTTCCACGGTCTCGCCCGGCACTACATCCTTGACAAAACCAAGTGCAAGTGACTTGCCAACTGTGTAGCCGTAGGTGCCGGAAGTGACACGGCCTACCGGCTTACCACCCTTAAAAATTGGCTCACCGCCCGTTGCGTCTGCATTGGATTGGGAAACCGCTGCTTCATCTAGGGCCATGAGCACCAGGGTTTCACATGGTGAGTTTTGCATGACTTCAACTGCTGCGCCCTTGTTCAGGAATTCCTTGGCCATCTTGCACAGTCCGTCCAGGCCAACTTCCTGTGGCCAATATTCCGGACTGTATTCACGCGACCATGAGCCGTAACCCTTCTCAATTCGCAAGGACATCAGCGCGCGTGAGCCGACCGGACCGGCACCGAATTCTTTACCGGCTTCTATCAGTGCGGAGTAAAGCTCAGCCTGGTCTTCTGTATTGCAGTGCAATTCCCAGCCCAGATCACCGGTAAAGGAAACCCGCAACGCAATCATATCTATCCCCGCAAGCGTAACTCGTTTTGAACGCATGAACGGGAAATCCTCAGTTTCAAGAGAATCGTTCGTAAGACGTTGCAGCAGATCGCGGGATTTTGGTCCGGCCACGTTGAAACCACACATGGCTTCCGTCCTGCTCTCAAACGTAACGGTATCTGGCTTGTTGTTTTCGCTGAAAAACCGCGCGTGATAGCGTTCTGCCATGCCCGAGCCCACCATCAGGAACTCTTCATCATCGAGCTTGGTGATCGTGAAGTCACCGGCAATGCCGCCGGACGGTTCCCACATAATGCACCGGATACCGTCAAAATTGACAAGCGGATGAAGCTTTTCTGCTTCTTCGCGATTCACCTCATGAAAATCCAATCCATAATACTGGGCCTTCGCTTCCTGCAGGCGCAGTTGGTGTTCGCGCTCTTCTGTTTGTGCCAGATACAGGGAGCCAGGCTGAAATACACCACAACCCTGTCCTGTTACCTCCTCAAGTTCCTTGTAGAGGTTCATCGTGTAGTGCTGAATACGACTGATATTGTTGTTGTCGTGCAGGCCATGAATGTTTGCTGCTGCATGCCATGTGCTGCCGGAGGTTAGTTCATCGCGTTCTAGCAGAATCACATCTTTCCACCCGAGTTTCGTCAGATGATAAAGGATTGAACAACCGATAACCCCCCCCCGCCAATCACTACCGCCTGTGCATTCGATTTCATTTGGTTCTCCTGGAAATAATTCCTGCTGTCCGGTGATTGAAAAACGACGCCAAAATTGGGCCAGCACCGGTTGTAAAAACCTAGTTCACCGTATTGAATGAACAATAGCGTTAACCGACATATCCTTGACATCACAAGACGCAGGCCGGACATTCTCTGGATCATACGGCTGCAAGAGCCCGTAAGACTGCCATTATTACGTTCGAACAAAGCCGATAGAATTCCGCAATTAAAACCGTCACGGTTGTTTTCATTGCGGACGACGTAAAACAGCCTAGCGCAATGGCTCCGCCCCCAAACCTTTTTCCGTCCACCACATCAACACCAGTGTTACCGCTCCAAGCACGGCAAAACCGGCAACCAGAGAGTAAACGGTTCCGTCATACCATGCACCTATGGCCCAACCCAAAGGCAATGAGATTAAAGTGGATACCGAACCGACAACGGCAGCCCCAAGCCCTGCCATGTGTCCTACCGGTTCCATGGCCATTGCGTTAAAGTTGCCAAACAGTATGCCAACGCCGAAAAACGTAATGAGCAGCCAGCCCATGAAGAGCGCAAAAGGTGGCACACCGTCACAATACACTACATACAGCATAAACAGACTGGAGATTATCGTAAGGCCATATATGGCATGCCAGGACATGTAACGCATGCCAAGACGAACAACCACTTTGGAATTGAAGACGCTGGCAATCCCTATTGCCAGGGCAGCTATGCCAAAATAGACGGAGAACATATCGCCGGAATTATAGGTAACCTGAAAAACCTGTTGAGCAGAACTGAGGTAACCCAAAAAAGCTCCGAAAATCGCACCGGAAGCAAGTGTGTACCCTGTGAGGGCACGAAACCGGAAAACTTCCGCCGTGCCTCGTGCAATTCCCCGCATCGAAAATTGCATTCTATCAGCGGCCCTCAATGTTTCGGGTTGTCTGGCCGCAAACCATGCAAATGCGATCAACGACATGACCAACAACAACCCGAAAATACTGCGCCAGCCTGACAAAATCATCATGCCCTGGCCGATCGCCGGCGCAATAGCTGGCACAATGATGAAAATCGCCGAAACAATCGACATGATCCGCGCCATTGCACGGCCCTCATATCCGTCACGCACCAGAGCAATACTAACGATGCGAGGTGCAGCCGCACCCAGGCCCTGCAGCACTCTTCCAACCAACATCAACTCAAAATTGCTCGCCACCAGAGAAAATATACATCCCAGCACAAAAATGATGTAGCCCACATAAATTACCGGCTTGCGCCCAAAACTGTCTGAGATGGGACCCGCAACTATTTGACCGATTGCAAACCCCAGAAACATCGCGGAGATGACAAGTTGGGCATGGTTGGGATCGGTCAGGCCGAGCTCAGTTCCAATTAACCCAAGCGCCGGCAACATGGCATCGGTTGAGAGCGCCAAAATTGAAACCATCATTGCAAGCAGAATTACAAATTCCGGAAGCTTCAATGGCTGGGAGGGATTGAACATTGTTTGAGCTTTATTGAAAGGTTTGCATGCGCACAAGCCTTTTAGTCAAAGGCTCCTGAAAATTAGCTGATCAGAACATCATTCACATGTATTTGCGTTTTTGGCAGGTGTCAGCCAGGCTTTCAGATAGGGCAGCAACCGGTCGTGAATTGTCGTGCTGTTGTGAAGCGCGCAGAATCTCAAAGCCATGGTCTGAATTACAAAAGCATGCACACCTTCCGCCAGCAATTCTGGCGATAAGTCATCTCTAAACCTACCGGCTTCGACCCATTGACTTACAACCTCCTGAAACCGGCCAAATGTCATGGCGATTGAGCCGATTTCTTCAACCGCCATTGCACCAGACAGGCGCAGGCAAACATCGAATACATATCGTTCGCAAGTCATGAATTCCATTAACGGCAACAGGCGGCTTGCAATTTCCTCTACACTTTCAGGTGACGGACCAGCAGTCGCTTGATCTAGCAAACGATCCAGCCGGGCACCAATCAATTTGTCCATCAAGGCATCCTTGTCCTTGAAATGAGCAAAAAACGTACCCTTCGCTACACCGGCTTTGAGTACGATTTCTTCAACACGCAGGGCATCAAACCCGCTGCTGCCCACAACCTCATCAGCTGCAGCGACAAGGCGCGCCCTTGTTTCCAGGGTTCTTTTTTGAATCGCACGTTCCATTTTTCTATTTTAAAAAAATATTGACCGCGGTCAATTAATATGTTTTAAAAATGACCATGGTCAATTTTTGAGATATTTACATGACTAAGAAACGCATTTTTATCCTGAACGGGCATCCCGCCGAAAATTCATTGTCCAAAACTTTTGCTGAAACCTATGCTCAGGCTGCTAAAGAGGCAGGGCATGAAATTCGGGTGACTCACCTCAACAATCTGGATTTCGATCCCGATTTCGGTGCCGGCAACTATTCTCACCACAAGCCGCTAGAACCTTCCATCGAAGCGGTGTTGAACAATCTGGAATGGAGCAATCATGTGGTGTTGGTTTCACCCATTTGGTGGGGTGGATTGCCGGCTATGTTAAAAGGCCTTTTTGATCGGGTACTATTGCCCGGGCGCACGTTTGACACTCGGGTGAAGCCGGGCAAGATGCCAAAGCCAATGCTTACCGGCAGGACTGCCAGAGTCATTCTGACATCCGACACACCTGGCTGGATCATGCGGTTGATATATAAAAATGCTCTGCTGAATCAGTTACGTGGCCAGATATTGGGCTTCATCGGCATTAAGCCCACAAAAGTGAGTTATTTTTCTGGTGCCACCCACCCAAAGGATGGTCAAATTGATCATTGGATCAGGAATGTTGAAAAAATCGGGGCGAGTGGAATATGACTTCTATTCGCCAGGAGCTTTCGCTTCAATCGCACAGGCGTGCAGCCCTTCGTCAATTTTGGCCTGCACGACTGCGAATACCGCCCGATGCCGCGCGACCCGGTTCATTCCCGCAAATGCGTCCGCCACGATACGGATGCGAAGATGAGTTTCCCCTTCCCCATCATGGCCGTGATGGCCGGCATGAAGGTGGCTTTCGTTAATGACCTCAAGAGATGTCGGTGCAAATTCCCGGGTTAGATGCTCCTGAAGATAGTCCGAAACAGCACCCATTTTGCGTTCCTCGTAATGCTCAAATTTGAGAAGTGGATAACCGCGCTTTTTGCGTCCGAAAGAGTTGAAAGTCAATCCTTGTTCATTTCTCATTTTGCCCCATAATTAGGGGATGAACACAAATTCGAAATATTTTGATTCGATCCGCATAAACAAGGGCAGAAAAAAACCGGGAGCCAAACCGGTGGATACCAGCTGCCAATGGGAAGGGTGCGATAAGCCGGGCACACACAAGGCCCCGCTCGGGCGTGACCGTGAGGGCCAGTATTTGAACCTGTGCATCGAACATGTGCGCGAATACAACAAGACTTACAACTACTTCTCTGGCCTGGGTGATGACGACGTTGCCAAGATCCAGAAAGATGCCCTGACGGGCCATCGGCCTACTTGGGCAATGGGTGTAAACAAGGATGGCAAGAAATCACCCTATTCTGACGGCGATCCACGCGCGGCCATAGCTGACCGTATTATCGCCCGCTCAATGCGCAGGACTAGCCAGATAAGCGGAAAAGGTGGTGCCACCCGAAAGCTGCGCCCGTTAGAGAAAAAGGCATTTGACGACCTCGGAATGCCGCATTCTGCTACATCAGAAGAGCTGAAAACCCGTTACAAAGCACTGGTCAAGCGCCATCACCCGGATACAAACGGGGGTGACCGCAGTGCAGAAGAAAGGTTGAGGCAAATCATCCAGTCATACAAAATTCTGAAGCAAGGTGGATTCTGCTCTTGAAAAAGGGCACATGAAGCGCGAAAACCTCTTTTTGGCGAAACCAATTTTTTCCGCCAACCCGATCATCACCGGAGGAATGGGAATGTCACAAGGAATGCCGGACACAACAGTGTCTGTCCGGGAAGCATATAACATTGATAGCGACTGGGAAGTCCCAGCATACTCTGAGCGCAGCGAACACGTACCGGAGCTGGATCCCGATTACCTGTTTGACCCACCGACCACAAGGGCTATTCTGGCCGGGTTCGCCCACAACCGACGGGTCATGGTTTCCGGTTATCACGGCACCGGTAAATCCACCCACATCGAGCAGGTTGCGGCCCGGATCAACTGGCCGTGTGCGCGCATCAACCTCGACAGTCATGTAAGCCGTCTCGATTTGATCGGTAAGGACGCAATCACTGTCAAAGATGGCCTGCAGGTAACTGAATTCCGCGATGGCATTCTGCCCTGGGCCTATCAGAACAATGTCGCACTTGTGTTTGACGAGTACGATGCTGGCCGCCCGGATGTGATGTTCGTTATTCAGCGGGTACTGGAATCCTCCGGCCGGCTAACCCTGCTTGATCAAAGCCGCGTCATCACACCCCACCCATCATTCCGTCTGTTTGCCACTGCAAATACGGTAGGACTGGGGGATACGACGGGTCTGTATCACGGCACCCAGCAAATCAACCAGGCACAAATGGACAGGTGGTCACTGATCACCACGCTCAATTATTTGCCCCATGACAATGAGGTCGATATTATTTGCGCAAAGGTGAAGTCTTTCAATACCAATGAGGGACGCGAGAATATTTCGAAAATGGTACGCGTCGCAGATATGACCCGTGCAGCTTTCATCAACGGAGACATTTCAACCGTCATGAGCCCGCGGACCGTGATTAACTGGGCGGAAAACCACGAAATATTCGGCGATCTGGCTTTCGCCTTTAAACTCACCTTCCTAAACAAGTGCGACGAACTGGAACGCATCACCATTGGTGAATTTTATCAGCGTGCATTTGGTGAAGAGATTACCGAAACAACAGAGAACCTGACACTGGCTTAGGTTTGCGTGAATCATGGCAGGAACCGGCGACAACTCCAAGCGTGGGCAGGGCCAGAGCAATGAGCCAATAAAGCAGGCTCTGGCAAACTGCACGCGTGCCATCGCTCAGGACAATGAACTGGAAGTCGTCTTTTCCAACGACAAACCTGGCGTCGCCGGCAATCAGGTACGCCTGCCTGATCTGGGGAAAAAGCTCAGCCGAAAACAGCTGGCAATCACCCGCGGTGTCGGGGATGCCATAGCGCTGCGCAAAGCCTGCCACGATGCCAAAATTCACAACCGGCTGGCTCCGGAAGGCGACAACGCAAGAGCGATTTTTGATGCTGTCGAACAGGCCCGGGTTGAAGCAATCGGCGCCAGCAGAATGGACGGCGTTGCAAACAACCTCGCCCATATGCTGGAAGACAAATATTCCAAACAGAAATACTCCGGCGCGGAACAACGCAGCGAAGCACCGTTGGAGGAGGCAGTCGCCATGGTGGTTCGCGAACGCATCACCGGACGAAAACCGCCGCAGAGTGCTGATCAGTTTGTCAATTTATGGCGTGACTGGATAGAAGAAAAAGCCGGAGAACGTCTGGATGCTCTCGGCGACGACATAGAAGACCAGGCGGCATTTGCAGAAGCCGTTCGCGATTTGCTTGTTGCCTTTGATATGGCTGACGAGTTGGGTGAACAGGATCCCGAGCAGGACGAAGATCAGGATTCCGAAGAAGATCCCAATGACGAGGAGCAGGAGGGCGATCGGGAGAACGAAGAATCGACCGGAGAAGATTCTGGTGAACCCGATGAGATGGAGGCAGAAGCAGACGATGAACAGACCGGCGAAATGGAAGCCTCCGAGGCTGAAGGTGGCGAAGATTTCGACGACGAAGACCGGGACGAGGAAACGCCGGGTGAATCGACGCGGCCGGACCTGCCTTTTTCCGAGTTACCGCCTGAATCGGACTACGTGGTTTACACAACCAAGTTTGACGAGGAAGTTACTGCAGAAGAGCTTTGTGATCAGGCTGAACTGGAACGCTTGCGTGCATTCCTGGACAAGCAACTGGCACATTTGCAGGGCGTTGTCGGCAGGCTTGCCAACCGCTTGCAGCGCAAGTTAATGGCTCAGCAAAACCGCGGCTGGGATTTTGATCTGGAAGAGGGCGTTCTCGACACGGCCCGCCTCACCCGCATCATCACCGATCCGATGACGCCTTTGTCATTCAAGATGGAACGGGACACGGTTTTCCGCGACACTGTCGTTACCCTGCTGCTAGACAATTCCGGTTCCATGCGGGACCGTCCAATCACCGTTGCAGCCACCTGTGCAGACATTCTTGCCCGAACGCTCGAAAGATGCGGTGTCAAAGTGGAAATTCTTGGCTTTACCACAAAGGCCTGGAAAGGTGGTCAGGCACGTGAGCAATGGTTGAAAAACGACAAGCCTTCCAATCCTGGACGCCTGAACGATCTTAGGCACATTATTTACAAATCTGCCGATGCTCCCTGGCGGCGCTCGAGACAAAACCTTGGTTTGATGATGCGCGAAGGACTGCTGAAGGAAAACATTGACGGTGAAGCCCTTCTCTGGGCACATCATCGCTTGATGGGCCGTCAGGAACAAAGACGTATCCTGATGATGATTTCAGATGGTGCGCCAGTCGATGATTCTACGCTGTCAGTAAATCCGGGAAATTACCTGGAACGCCACCTGCGCCATGTCATTGAAGACATAGAAACCCATTCCCCGATTGAGCTGCTGGCTATTGGCATCGGGCATGACGTTACGCGTTATTACAGCCGTGCTGTCACAATTGTGGGTGCAGAAGAACTTGCTGGCGCCATTACCGAACAACTGGCAGATTTGTTCGAGGAAATCCGGACCCATCGCAGCGTCCTGTCTCCCGCCAAAAACTGGCAAAAACCGGCTAAGGGAAAATCGGATGTTTCGCACTGCCCTATTCGTGACATCCGCAATAACGCTAGGCCTGCATTACTCCTCACAGGCGATTGCCAAACCAAGAAAGAAACTCACCGTCGAGACCCAGCGGATTGAATATTTTTTGGCAGAAACGCCAGCTCAAAAGGATTTTGGAAAACTGGAATTCCTGGGTGGTCTGGAACTGCGATCAGAGCACAAAGATTTCGGCGGAATATCGGGTTTCAGGTTTACAGACGCGCAAGGGAGGTTTCTGGCCATTACTGACAAGGGCAGTTGGCTTACCGGAATCCTGGACAGAAAAGAGACTGCACCCGCCAGCCTTTCGAAAACACGCATCGGTCGGCTGCGCAAGGCTAATGGCAAGGCCCTGAAGAAAAAGAAGCACGCAGATGCGGAAGGGCTGGAAACACTGGGCGGGGATTTCCTGATTTCGTTTGAACGTAATCACAGAGTGGAAAGATTTTCCTGGAAGGGCAAAAAGCTGCAACAGACCTCGGGCATCAGAACCATTAACCTGAATGGTTACGATCTGGAAAACAATCACGGACCGGAGGCAATCGCATATTCTCAAGAAACGGGAACTCTTTACGTCTTTCCGGAAGGTGACGAAATCAACGATAATCTATATCGCGGGTTCATCATTCGAAATGAGGAAGTGTCTGAAATTGCAGTCGTCCGTGACGGCTATTACAGGATTACCGATGCATCCTTCACGGCGTCAGGTGACATGTTCCTGCTCGAACGTTTCTACAACCCTGTTCTCGGTGTATCAGTTCGGATTCGGAAGTTCAGCAACCAGGAACTCAATGCATCCGATACAATTGAGGGTGAAATCCTGCTGGAAGCAAGCTGGAGGCATGAAATTGACAATATGGAAGGCCTAGATGTCTCGACCATGGCAGACGGAAGCACCCGCCTTACCCTTATCTCAGATGATAACTTCTCAAAGAGTCAAAGGACCCTGCTGCTTGAATTTCGCCTGAGACCTTAGCCGGTTTGTATCAGGCCGTTTTCGGTTCGGTTATTTTCAGCAACCCACCGTATGGCAGCAGGGCAAACAGACCAACGCAAATTTTTACAATAAAATCACCGATAGCCAGTGATGCCCACAATGGCATTGCTATGCCAAATATGCTGGCGGGGAAGCCCAGAGAACCGTCTTCGTAGCCGAAGGCGGCATCAATTCCGGCAAATACCGGAGCGAAAGCCAGACCGAAAAAAATCAGGGTATCGACCATAGATCCGATGAAAGTCGAAATGAAAGGCGGCACCCACCAGGCGCTCATCCGCAGCCTATTAAACACGCCCGCGTCAATCAGTTGGGCAACCAGAAAGGCACTTCCCGAGGCAATCGCAATACGTGGCGTTGCCAGGTATATGGACAACACAACAGCTATCAGAAATCCAACCAGGATAACTTTTCTGGCGGCAGCATTTCCAAGATGGCGGTTTGTGAGGTCGTTGACCAAGAAGGCCAGCGGATAGGTAAGGGCCCCCCAGGTGAGCACTTCCTGTAATCCAAAATACTGGAACTGGGTCTGGACAAGAATATTGGACGCCACGACAATGACGACCATCGCAAAAATGTATGGTAATAAACGGCTAAGTGTCAGCATTTTTTTATCCTGGGTGATGCCACCAGTTGGAGATAAGAAAACGGAGCATCAATGACACTCCGCCGATGAAATGATTTATGTCCGAATTCAGGCTGCAGCGGCTTCGGCTTGTGCCTTTACTATCTGCTTCTTGATCAATCTTGCTTTCTGGGAGAGTTCGCTCTCTTTTGCCTTGGCAAGAAATGCATCCAGCCCACCGCGGTGTTCAACGGTACGCAGTGCCTGAGCGGAGATGCGCAGGCGAACCCGCTGGTTGAGTGCATCACTCATCAAGGTTACATCCACAAGATTAGGCAAAAACTTGCGGCGGTTTTTGTTGTTGGCATGGCTGACATTATTGCCACTCATCACGCCTTTGCCGGTCAATTCACAACGTCTGGACATCGGTCTATCCTGAAAAAAATTGTCTGTCGGTTTTCCATTGAAACAAACCTGAGAACTGCCTCGCCTGGGTTCAAGACATGACACAGTTCCAATGCTTCTGGAAAGTTGCCTGCGTGATAGTGGTTATGGCACCCTACGTCAAGCAAAACCTGCAAGACAGCGCCAAAGATCATTAATCTCACTACAATTCTGCCCCATTCAGCAACTATTCATCTAACATCGCGTAGACAGTGGCCAAACAAGGGTTAAATGGCATGGCAGTGAAACTCACTAAAGGGGTTTTGGCTCTTTCAGTTGCGTTTGCGATGACGTCGCTCAATAGCGCATCATCGGAATCTTTCGATCACCAGACACGGTTTACCGTCAAGTTTTCAGGCGTCACGGTCGGAAAAGCGGTGTTCAACATACAATTTGATGACGATTCATATTCTCTGAAGGGTTCGGGGAAAACATCAGGCCTCGTTGAATGGGTATCACCATCCACCGGCACCGTCGAAAGTGCCGGCAGCATGATCGAAAACCAACTCAAACCGCTATCCCATAAGGTTTCTGTCCTGGAGAAGAAGAAAAAGCCGGAGAGCATTGCGCTGGCATTTGCGGAAGAAAAAGTGGTTGATGTAAAAATTCAGTCCAAAAAGAAACGAAAAGTTCGTGCAGCTCCCAAATATGTGCCCATCGAAGCTCAACACCTGATAGCCGTTCTGGACCCAGCAAGCACGCTAATACTACCGCTTAACGGCACCGATGCCCGCGATGGCAGAAAAGTATGCAACCAGCGATTTCCCGTTTTTGATGGCGAAACCAGGTACGACATAAAGTTGAGTTACAAATCCACCAAACCGGTCGAGACGTCCGGCTACAATGGTCATGCTTACGTCTGCCAAATGCGGTACATTCCAGTTGCAGGCCACAAAAAAATCACCGCAATGTCAAGGAAATGGCGGACAACAAAAACATGGAAATATGGCTTGCACCCATGCAGGGTGTCAGCGTCTTTACTCCAATCAAAATCGTTGTCGGAACCCGCTACGGACGATTTGTAGCCGAACCCGAATATTTTGGATCAGCGAGTTGAATTACTGCTAGTCGACCGGGACGATAGTCATGCCGGTCGGTGCAGTTTCAAACAAGATGAACGATTTCCGGATATCCTTCACCAGAACCGCCTCAAGCTTCCCGAGTGCGCGGTTTTCAAGTTGGCGAACCCTTTCCTTTGAAATGCCGAGTTCAAATCCGAGCTCTTCCAGAGTGGCACCGTCTTCACTGAGCCTGCGTCGGTTCACAATCTGCAGTTCACGCTCATTCAATACACTAGAGCGTGTTTGTGTCGAGTAGATTCAGTTTCTTTCCGTGCGCGAATATGATTCTGATTGGGGTGACCTGATTCGGTTCGAAGCCAAGGATTTTCAATGCCCAAGCCCCATCCGATTGAATTGCGTAAACGTGTTGTAGCTCATGTAGAAGAAGGCCACACTCATCGTGGAACGGCTGCCCATTTCAAAGTCTCCGTCAAATTTGTGAATGATATGGTGAAGTTGAAACGTGAAACTGGCTCGCTTGCTCCAAAACATAACCCGGGAAAAACAGGCCATGGCAAGCTTTCACCCTATAAAGACTGGCTTCGAAAACGGGTTGATGAACAAAAGGACATTACAATCCGTAAGCTTTGTGCGGAGCTGAACGAAAAATTCAACCTCAATGTCCATCATTCGCCTGTCTGGCATGTTGTGCGCAGTTTCGGGTTGTCGCATAAAAAAAGACTATTTATGCCAAGGAGCAACACCGCATCGACGTGAAAAAAGACCGCGAACTCTGGAAGACAAGGCGTGTTCCGTTTTTGAATCGGTCGATTGAAAAACTTGTCTTCATTGATGAGACGTCCACAAACACCAAAATGGCCAAGCAAACTGGATGGGCCCCAACAGGAGAGCGCCTCATAGATTTTGTCCCTCATGGCCACTGGAAGAAGCAGACACTTATCGCAGGCCTGCGCAGTCATGGACTGGTTGCGCCCTGGGTTATTGACCGGGCCATGACCAAAGAAATCTTTGAGATTTATGTTGAGACACAGTTGGCGCCAGAACTGGAAAAGAGAGATGTCGTAATCCTTGACCACCTAGCCGCTCACAAGAGCGAAAAAGCCGAGCAGATCTTGCGAGATATCGGCGCATGGTTTTTGTTCCTGCCGAAATATTCCCCAGATCTCAATGCCATTGAAATGGCCTTTTCGAAGCTCAAGGCTCATCTGAGGAAGGCAGGCGCCAGAACCTTCGATGATGTCTGGAAGGCAATCGGAGAGGTCTGCCATATGTTCACGCCAATGGAGTGCCGGAATTTCTTCAGGGCAGTCGGCTGTGAATTCACGTGATGCGAACACGCTCTAAGTGCTGACTTCAACCACTGTGACCGGCGCTCACCATCTATGGACTCGCTCACTATTTCCTCTGGCAGCGGATCATCACTTTCCAGGTAATCCTGGCGCTCGGTGCCGATTTCGTCGTCAATGGCCACCGGCATATTGAGCGATATGTCCGGTCCTCCCAAACGTGCATCCATCGTTGCCACGTCCTTGACTGAAACACCAATGGCTTTGGCAAGTTCCTGATAAAGATCCTGGCTGCTAATCGACTTGTCTGCACTTGTAATCTTTGCACGAAGACGGCGCAGGTTGAAAAACAGGGATTTCTGCCCGGAACTGGTTCCTCCGCGCACAATGGACCAGTTGCGCAGAACATAGTCCTGAATCGAGGCCCGAATCCACCATGTGGCATAGGTGGAGAACCTGACTTCCCGATGCGGATCAAACCGGGCTGCCGCTTCCAGTAGCCCTACATGCCCTTCCTGAACCAAATCTGCCATGGGCAATCCATAGCGCCGAAACTTCGCTGCAACGGCGATTACCAATCGCATGTGGGATAAAGTAAGTTGATGTAATGCTTGTTGATCTTGTTCTTCGGTCCAACGTAACGCGAGCTCATGCTCGGTTTCCCGTTCAAGATAAGGTGCTTTGCTGGCCGCTTTGACCAGACTTCTGCCGATATTCTCTTGTTGCGTCATGTTTCCACCTCAATCAGTTAGAAAACACGAACCCCTTGCTACGTATTATACAGATGAATTTTCGCAAACCAATCACTAAGTTTCACGAAAGGTAATATTTCATTACCAATTAGGGACATGATCTGGCTGGAATTGTTGCGCATCGTGCCGGGTAATTGCTTCTCAAACGCATGTTAGAGCATCAGATCTGTCGGATTTTTGGGGATTGTGGCAACCCATAACGTTATCTTCGGGAACTGGATCATCCACAATTTTTTTGAAACCGCAGCCGGTTACTCAGAAACACAGCCCGAATTTCTGAAAAAACAAAAATCCGCAACGTCAGTCCTACAAACAAAAAATCCGGCACTGGGCCGGACTTTTTGTATGCAATTAGTGCAATCAAGTGGGATCAGGCGGCTTCTTCCTGTTCGCCATCTTCGGCCTTGACCCCACGTTTAGGACCTTTGGCCAGATTTTTTTCGATTTCAGCCACAGCTTCCGTTGTTGAAATCTTGTTAACCGCTGAAATTTCCCGTGCCATACGATCCAGCGCTGCTTCATAGAGCTGACGTTCTGAGTATGATTGTTCCGGCTGGTTTTCCGAGCGATACAAGTCCCGTACGACTTCGGCGATCGAAATCAAGTCACCCGAATTTATCTTTGCCTCATATTCCTGAGCGCGACGGCTCCACATCTTGCGTTTGATGCGAGCACGGCCCTGTACGGTTTTCAATCCTTTTGCAATCTTGGATTCGTCTGACAATTTCCTCATGCCAGTGGATTCAACCTTGGCGGTTGGAACGCGCAGGGTAAGTTTTTCCTGAGAAAAATTGATTACGAACAACTCCAATTTATAACCGGCTACCTCCTGCTCTTCGATTGCGGTTATCTGGCCCACGCCATGAGCGGGGTAAACGACAAACTCATTGGTTTTGAAACCTTGTCGCTGAACGGTCTTCTTTGCAGCTGGCATGCTGAATTGCTCCCTGTCTTATCCGGCTTTGGCCGGTACTAGTTCGTTCAAAAGAAATCTGTCCCCACTCTCGCGCTTGGAACAGGTATTGATAATTCTAATATTTCACTACCGTGCAGGATGAAATCAACGCTCTCGCAGCACCCGCAATAAACTGTTTCCACGGGTTGTCACATGGTCGAAAAGCGATTGGAATTTCTCTCTTTTGATTATTTGCCAAGAGGGCCAAGCCCATCGCATACCTATATAATACAAATTTGGCTGTTTTTCAACCCGGACATCTAACGCGCACGTAAGTGAGGAACCAATTTATTAACAAATGGTTAACAAATTCGAATATCAGCATCAGCCAGACTTGACGCAAGCGAATTGACGTCGGGTCAGTCACCTTCTCCGGGCTCAGGAGAGAAATATTTCTCATACTTGCCCTCAACCCCGTCAAACTCTTCGGCATCTGCTGGGCTATCTTTCTTGATTGTAATGTTCGGCCACTTTTCTGCATACTCTGCATTGACCTGCAGCCACTTTTCCAATCCCGGTTCAGTATCCGGTTTGATCGCCTCTGCCGGGCATTCGGGCTCACAAACACCGCAATCAATACATTCATCCGGGTGAATGACCAGCATGTTCTCACCTTCATAAAAACAATCGACTGGACAGACTTCCACACAGTCCATGTACTTGCACTTAATGCACTTGTCGTCGACGATATAGGTCATCCAATACTCCGGCAGGAGAAACATGCGTCTGATATATGTACAGAAGTATTGTTTTCAAACGCATATCACTTGTCTTTAGCGCCATCCCGTATTCCGAAAACGTAGGATCGATTTCTGGGACCAATGCGCTCGCATCGGATAGCTGTTTTATTCAGTCCTGACAAGATCATAGAATTTCGCTCAGACAGACCGCCGCGGCAATTATTTTCACCGATTTATTCATCTGGATAAATTTGTTTCAAACGGATAGCTTTTCGCCGCTGATGCTTGTCCGGGCGCGGTTCTTTCTCCGGGACAGTGACTTTTTCTGTGTCGGAATTACCGGTCTGTTTTTCCGGTTACGGCGACAAGTCCATGTACAGTTTAACGGCTTCGGCATACGGACCCCGGCGATTGGCCAAACCGGTTATCTCGACTACCTTGACCCCTCTGGACAGGGACAGGGTGAGTGTGTTACCGGGCTTGACCGATTTGCTTGGTGAGGAAATTTTTTCCCGGTCAATGCGAACGTTGCCACCGGTAATCAGTTTCTGTGCCAGACTTCTGGTTTTGGCAAATCGCGCGTACCAAAGCCATTTATCCAACCGCTGCGTCGCCTGCCCGTCAGTCATTTCCGGTTTGCATGTTATCTTTCAGGGCTGCCAGGGCCGCGAAGGGTGAATCCGGATCCGGCGCCTTCTCCCTTGAGGGCCGATTGTCCTGCCGTTTGGGAGCCGGGCCCTTGGGTTTGGAAGATTTGCCCCGATTACCGGAAGCATTGCGCTTGCTACCTGGTTTGCCTGAATGCCGCTTGCGTTCACCCATGCCCCCAAATCGCCATACGAGGATCTTCTTTGGTTCTTCCGGCGTTTCCTCATTACTGTCCATTGGAGAGGCCGTATCACTTGCTGCCTCGCTGTCGTTTGCGACAACCGCGACGTCTTCAGAAGAAGTTGCTTCAGCGGCTGCCACATTTTCCTCCTTGCCATCCGATGCATTCGCGGACAGTTCGGCTTCCGGTTTAACCTCCGATTCAAGGCGCGGCTCACCGCGATATCCCAATTGTTTGAGTATCACTTCCATATCGTCATGGGTTGCGCCCAAAATCGACATCATGGCCGGTGTTACATAAAAACTGCGCCCGTCTATGGCACCTTCCGGTTTCGGCTGACCGCTGTCCGTCCGCCAGCTTGTTGTCGGACGCACCAAGTCCGCCAGCCGCTCCAGAATGTCTATACGGACCGCTTTGGCCCCCAGAACACGGAAACCACACAGATGATAAAACTCCTGGCCCAACGCCGGATCATAGGGGAATGAGGTTCTGCCGGCTGCGGACAATTCGGGAATTTCAGTAAGCCCCGGTGTTTCCAGTTGGTCGTTGAACACAGCCCACAGCAGACAAATCAATTGTATTGGTGCGGGTTTGAGCAAGATCGGCACAAAAACATGATAAGCGCCAAATCGAACGCCATTCTGACGCATTGAACCGCGCATGTCCTGTTCCAGGTTTTTCAGGTCGTCAGCGACTTCCTTTCGTTGCAGCGTTCCCAGGTTTTCCACCAGCCGATAGGCGATACCACGGGCAACGCCATTCAACTCGGTGTTGTTTTGAAGATCGGAAAGAGGTTTCAGAAGGGTATTGATATGATTGGAAACCCAGCGTTCAAGGCGGGACACAACTTTTTCCAGCGTGCTTCCCGTCAATTGCTCATCTGCCAGAATTATCAATCGAGGCTTCAGAGGCGTCTCGCCATTTACAAGTTTTGCGACAGGTTGGCCTACCCATCGCAGGGTGCCGTCATTGGAAACTACAATATCACTGTTCGGACTGGCTGCCAGACGACCTGCACGCTTCTCGATTTCAGCCGCCAGGGCTTTGGTCGCGGCAGTATTCAGTGCTTTGGCCTCTTTCGAACCTCCCGTCCCATCTGCAGAGAATCGGAAGCCCTGCAGCGTGCCGACAGCATGGCCCTCCACCTTTACGGTTCCGTCTGGTTCGATCTCGGCATCAAGCATTCGGTTTTCTTTCAGTCGCTTCATCAGAATACTGGTTCGGCGATCAATAAATCGTTTGGTCAGTGTGGGGAGGGGTGGTAACATTTTGCACTCGAAAAAAGGGGTAAAAATCGGCCTCTAACCCGCAGAAAGCTCTCATTTATGGGGTTTTGGGTAAAATGTTCGTTTTTGCACTTTATTGTTACCTTTTCGCTCGCTTTTTGTTCACTATTGCTCGCTTTGGTCCAAAAAAGAGGCGAATTAACCGTCGAAAAGGCATCAACCGGATTCCTGTTCGCCCTTTCCCGGTTGAACGGTCTGACTAATCAGCTCTGCGCGGTAGAGCTTGAGATGCAGTTTCAGAGCACTGTGCTGCTGTTTGAGATCGGAGAACTCCTGTATGATCTCGTTGTGTAACTCGGCGGCCTTATAACCCATCTCTCCCGGCGGCATGCCGAGGCCGATTTCCTTATAAAGCTTTGCCAGACCCTCAATAATCCATCGGTGCAATTCCGGATCAAGGGTTTGAACGGGAGATTCCAGAGCGGCTTTGAGATCAGGCCCGTTTTCTCCAAAGAGCAGCCAGTCAGTTGTTACATTCGTTGCCTTCGCAATCATTTTTATGACGCCTATTTTAGGCTCTCTTAATCCATAACGCCAATTATTAAGGCTCTTTAAAGGAATGCCAAGTGATGCACTGGCTTTTGATGGCCCACCTAATCGGTCGACACAAATATTTAGCCTCTCCAGCATTTCTTTCTCTTCCATGCTGCGCCCCCTAGGTTGGCAGATGGGTGGAAAAGGAAAGAAGAATTTTCAAAGGAAAAAATCCTTTAAAATACATATGCTTATTTGAAATAAAGCCCAAAAATGCCAATTTACACTCTGGAATTTCCCCAATTGAGCTTGTTTTAAGCTCAATTGGGGTGTATAAATTCAAGAACACGATGTTAACCACTCCTAAAAAAGGCCGATGGACAGATCGGCCTGGTTGAAAAGATAGCATGATGGCCCGCACACCCGACGGCTGGCATCCAGAAGAGATCAAATCAGAACTGCGCAAGCGCTTTGGGACGGTTCGCGCCGTTTCGGAAAAGCTGGGTTACAGCCCTGATTCCCTCCGCGCCGCGCTCTATCGCCCCTGGCCCAAGTGTCAGATCCGGATTGCCGCCCTTTTGGGCGAGCAGCCCTATCATGTCTGGCCTGATTTTTTCAATCCGGACAACAGCCCAAAAAAGAATTGCGTCCGTGACTCTGTTTCTAACCGACTTTCCGCTGCACGCAAAGACGATTTTTCCGATGCAGCGTGACCAGTGATCCTCGCGCGCGAGGATCAACAGCGCGGTTAAGAGAGGAAGCCGCGCGGGCTTTCAAGCCTCCTGTGAAACTGGCCGGATGCTCCGGCATCCGGTCTTTTTTAAACGATCCCCCTTTCGGGCGTCGCCCCTTTGTTGCGCCCTTTTTTAAGAGTTTTCCTTATGGCCAAACGATCCACATCCACCATCCCTGATGCCCGCCAGCTCGACATCTTTGCCTTCGAGGAGCAGGCCGAGAGCCTGTTGCAGTTGAGCCTGCCCGACCAGCCGGAGCGCTGGATTGCGATCAGTTGATCCGCCGCGCTCTCAATAGCGCTCTGGCACGGGTCCAGAGACAGCGCGGAGAGAACCGAACCACCCTTGCTGCAGAGCTGTCGGCTCTGACCGGACGGCGGATCAGCAAGGTGATGCTGGACAGCTACACCGGAGCGGGCCGGGCCAACCGTCTGCCCGCCGATCTCCTGCCTGCGCTCTGTGTGCTGCTGGGACCGGAACTTCTCTCTGCCATTGCTGGTTTGGCCGGCTGTCAGATCATGACCCGCGACGAGGTGATCCTCGCCCAGGCGGGCAAGGTGATCTACCTCGAAGACTTTCTTTCCCGCAAGAAACAGCAGCTGCTTGAACAACTGCCCCAACAGGAGCTTCTGTGATGGAAACGACCTTTGCCTTTCCCTGGAGCTACAGACAGCGCAGCGTCCCTGATCTGCACTATGACCTGCGGGTCACGGTTGAGAAAACGGCAGGAAACATGGCGACAATCACTGAAATCAAGGCGATCGGCATTGACGAGAACGCCGTTGGTTTAACGCCCCATCAGTACAACCAGACCGACAAGGAACTGGCCCGAAATCCCGACTTTCGACGCAAGGCCGCAATCGCGCTGCAGGAGGCCTCGGCGTGAGGGAACTTGTTCCATACGACAACCACTCGCACCCCGTTAAGGTCTGGTATACTACATTGGAACTGGCCGAACTGGGCCTGTCTGGGCTGCCTGGAACAAGGCGTGGCATTCAGGAAAAAGCCACCCGCGAGAACTGGGGCTCCCGCCCGAGGCAGGGGTCTGGCGGTGGTCGTGAATATCATGTCTCCAACCTGTCCCCAAAAGCCCGCGAGGTGCTTTTGCTGGATGCCTTAACGGCCCGTCAGGACCGCCACCCGCTTGATCCGATCTGGTCCACGCATCCGCTGGATGCACTTGTCGCCTCGGGTGAGATCAACCGTTTTAGTGACTGGCAGCGCGCTGTGATGGAGGCCAGAGCGCAGATCCTCGACTGGATCGACGAGCGGCTTGCTGCCTTTAAAAAGAAGGAGGTCATCGAAGCACTGTTGCGCCTGATTGTCAATGTTCAATTAAAACTGACCCTGTATTTCCATTTAAAACTGACCCACCGTTTTTGCATGCAAGCCCCCGGACGATCAGCTCTCCAATTGCAAGATCGTCCGGGGGCTTTTTCTGATCAGGATTGAGTTTTTTGTTTTTTGCTTTGAGCAAACCGGTATGATGCATTCCCGGTTTCTATAATGGTGCAATGATGGGTAATTCGGTCCAGCAGTGCGGTTGTCATCTTTGCATCTGCGAAGACCTGCGTCCATTCCCCGAACTCCAGGTTGGTTGTAATGATGACGCTTGTCTTCTCGTACAGTTTGCTGATCAGATGGAACAGTAGCGCTCCGCCGGACTTTGGGAACGGAATATAGCCGAGTTCATCAATAATGACGCAATCCAGTGCGCATAATTGCCGTACGATCCTTGCGGTATTTCCCTCTGCCTGTTCACTGATCAGCGCATTGATCAGGTCGACAGCATTGAAGAACCGAATTCTCTTGCCGTGATTAACAAGCGTTGTTCCAAGAGCAATGGCAATGTGGGATTTTCCAGTTCCCGTTCCACCAACCAGAATCAGATTATGTGCATCGGCAATAAACTGTCCGGAACACAAGGGTTCAATCTGTGTTCGGGTTACAGCCGCCGCATCATAATCGAAGGTGGCAAAGTCCTTGTGATGAGGGAAGTTTGCACTGCGCATTTGATACCGGACCGAACGCACCCTTCGTTCCACGGTCTCTGCCTCTATCAACTGCTTTATCGCCGTGGCCAGGTTTGGCGGCTGACGTGCACTTAGCAAGTCCTGTGCGCAAGAGGCCATTCCATGCAATCTCAACCCTGCCAGCTGTTCAATGAGGCCGTTCATGCCGTCACCTCATACAGAGCTTCATAACGCTTGCAGTCGGCTTGCGGGACAGTTGAGATCAGAGGATAATTGCCGGTTTCGCTCAATGGCGTAATTTCCGGTTCTTGCAATTGATTAATCAGATTGATGATGGCAGGAAGACGCAAGGTATTTTGCTTTACAGCCAGCTTACAGGCCTGCTCGATCACCTCTGTTCCATGCTTGTGTGCCAGCAGCAGAAGATCGACAAAATACCGGTCCCCTCCCTTGTCCTGCATGTAGTGATCCCGGATCGTCATCATAACATTTGGCAATTGCCAATCCACGAAAGGGGCGCCATTTCTTAAGGCACCGGGTTTGCGATCCAGCAATGGCACATAGTGCCAGGGCTCAAAGTAACTGATATTGCGGGTAAAACGACGTTTGTGCCCGGCAATTACTTCATGATCCGCAACAAGAACTATTCGCCCGGCATAGGCTCGCAGCGAGACTTGTTGCCCGGCAAACTGACAAGGCACGCTGTAACGATTGTTATCATACTGAACCAGACAGGTGGAACGCACCCGCACACTCTTTTCGATGTACCCGTCAAAGGGTTGGCCGAGAGGGCGAAGCGCGGCAACCTCTTCTGCAAAAACCGCATCAATTGTGCGATCCTGCATCCCGGGATGCGCACGTTCGCCAAGTTCTTGACAACGCCGCTCCAGATGTTCATTCAAGCTATCAAGGTCATCAAAGGAAAGCTTGGGCGTAAACACCTCTGCTCGTATGAACCCGACCTGGTTCTCAACCTGGCCCTTCTCCCAGCCAGATGCCGGCGTACAGGCGACCGGCTCCATAACGTAATGGTTCATACAGGCAAGGAAACGTGCATGGAACATTCGTTCCTTCGAACGCGATACATAGGTGACCATAGTCTTGGGATTGTCGATGATGACACGGCGGGGAACTCCCCCGTAAAAGGCCAACGCACGCACAAAAGCATCAAGTACCATCTCCTGCACTTCGCTGGGATAGGCGTATACAAACGGCTTGCGGCTGTGGCAAAGCCGGAAGTGGGCAATCTTCACTTTCTGGGGTACTCCGCCCAGAACAACGTGTTCCTCACTCCAGTCAAACTGAACCGCATCACCTGCCGCAAACTGCAGGGGAACAAATGCTCCTCTGGACCCCGAACTCGAATGCTTCAACTCGCGGATAAGTCGCTGGGTCGTTGAATAAGACCCTTTATAGCCTTCCCCAACCAGTTCCTCGTAAAGCTTCTTGCCTGTGCGACGCTCCCGGCGCGGCAGCTTCAGATCATGCTCCCAGCGTGACCGAAGCTTGTCTGCATGCTTCCCAAGCAATTTATGCAAGGGTGCAGGAGTGTGGCGCTGATAACGAGGCTCCCCATCATCCTTCAAATACTTCCTGATCGTATTGCGCGAAACTCCCGTCTCACGACTTACCTGTCGAATGCTCTTTTCACCCCGCAATATCCAGCAACGGACCTTCAAAACCGTTTCCATTTGTAACACCTGTCTCTTCCTCGCGCTTAAAACGCGAAACCTAAAACAGGCGGGTCAATTTTACTTGAAAAGTACCCACCCAAGTGGGTCAAATTTGCATGGAAATTCACAGACACGCCCCGACTGCACGCAAAGGTTGCATGCAGAAAACCGGGCAAGGCGGGTTATTGCATGTTTTCAATGCCTTGTCCGAAAATCCCGCAAAAAAGGGTTTTTTTGCTGTGGCGAAAAAATCGCTCACCCCGTCGGTCCTGCCCAGTCCGCAAATCCTTTAACCGGAGCACGGGTAGGGGGCAATTGGCGCGGCGCGCGCAGTCCATGCCCTGTCCGGCTGTTCCAGTCCCCTGCGGGGCTTGTACATGTGACCATGTTACACGGTGACAGTCATCGGTTTGAATGAGGCAGGCGACAAAGAGAGAGGCGGCAACTGGCTGGATACACAATTGTCTCACCGTATCTGTTTATGGGCGTATTTATGGCGAAAAGTGCCAGGCCCGTCAAACACATGACCGAGAATGGTTTCAGCCGTTTTGCCTGTCTTTTCAGCGGGGTTAACACACTTAAAAACGGCGATTTTTTAGAATATAATTCCGGATAACCGCCATTTTTAGGTATTTCGTAATGTTTTTCCCGGTTTGTTCCCTGTCTTTTGGCAATCTTTTCCATTTTTTCGCGAATATTTTTTACACACACTACCCTCATCATGCTACCTTGAACCTGCCCGTAAAGGGCACAGTTCAAAGAAGAAAAGCCCGTATTCTCAGTCATCAGGCTCGACAAAACTTCCTTCGGTAGTTTAATCTCATAGTCGGTCATCGTCGCTTCTCCGCTGGTGGATGTTGTTAATATCGCCAAACCTAAAGAAAACAGCCGCGATGGCCGACACAAAATTTTAGAGCGTGTTTGTGTCGAGTAGATTCAGTTTCTTTCCGTGCGCGAATATGATTCTGATTGGGGTGACCTGATTCGGTTCGAAGCCAAGGATTTTCAATGCCCAAGCCCCATCCGATTGAATTGCGTAAACGTGTTGTAGCTCATGTAGAAGAAGGCCACACTCATCGTGGAACGGCTGCCCAGTTCAAAGTCTCCGTCAAATTTGTGAATGATATGGTGAAGTTGAAACGTGAAACTGGCTCGCTTGCTCCAAAACATAACCCGGGAAAAACAGGCCATGGCAAGCTTTCACCCTATAAAGACTGGCTTCGAAAACGGGTTGATGAACAAAAGGACATTACAATCCGTAAGCTTTGTGCGGAGCTGAACGAAAAATTCAACCTCAATGTCCATCATTCGCCTGTCTGGCATGTTGTGCGCAGTTTCGGGTTGTCGCATAAAAAAAGACTATTTATGCCAAGGAGCAACACCGCATCGACGTGAAAAAAGACCGCGAACTCTGGAAGACAAGGCGTGTTCCGTTTTTGAATCGGTCGATTGAAAAACTTGTCTTCATTGATGAGACGTCCACAAACACCAAAATGGCCAAGCAAACTGGATGGGCCCCAACAGGAGAGCGCCTCATAGATTTTGTCCCTCATGGCCACTGGAAGAAGCAGACACTTATCGCAGGCCTGCGCAGTCATGGACTGGTTGCGCCCTGGGTTATTGACCGGGCCATGACCAAAGAAATCTTTGAGATTTATGTTGAGACACAGTTGGCGCCAGAACTGGAAAAGAGAGATGTCGTAATCCTTGACCACCTAGCCGCTCACAAGAGCGAAAAAGCCGAGCAGATCTTGCGAGATATCGGCGCATGGTTTTTGTTCCTGCCGAAATATTCCCCAGATCTCAATGCCATTGAAATGGCCTTTTCGAAGCTCAAGGCTCATCTGAGGAAGGCAGGCGCCAGAACCTTCGATGATGTCTGGAAGGCAATCGGAGAGGTCTGCCATATGTTCACGCCAATGGAGTGCCGGAATTTCTTCAGGGCAGTCGGCTGTGAATTCACGTGATGCGAACACGCTCTAAGCCGCGAATTTACAGCAGATTGCGGACACTATCACAAAAGTCAGTGCTAACCCAAAAACATGAAATGCAAGCTGTGTGCTGGGTAATACCAGCACACAGCTTGGCAAGGGGAGCCCGCTGCGCGTTCCCCATTGCATCCCCTCCGGCTATGTGACGTTCACGTAAGCATTGAGCTTGTTCACGTCATGCAAACGTCTTGGCGTTTGATCTCGCACAAGTATCCGGCTACTTGCAAAGCCATACTTCAACCAACGCTCAAACCAGTTATTCAACGACCCTAAGCGTTGCTTGATCGCTAAAAGTTGGCCTTGCAACCTCCGTAGTTAAGCCGAACAGGAGGCTATCTAACTCGGCCTCTGGAATCGACAGTGCATCAGCAATGTTTGTTCTGGTCATTCCCTGCTTCCAAAGATCAGAGAACACCATTTGCCAAATCGAAGATTTCTCCCGCTGCATTCCTTCCAGCTCTGATTTTTGAAATCGCTGATTCAGTTGTATGCAGAAGCTTCGATATTGATGATCGGTAATAATCTTAAGTTTATGCAGGCGGTAGCACAAAGCAGCTGCCGATACACCCCAGCGCTTCTTAGCTCGAATTATTTGATCCAAACTAGTCACATATGGAACATGCGACCTCACATCTGATGACGGCATTAACATAGAACTCGCAAATTGGTTTGCTTCAATTTCTGCCGTGCGGTGGACCGGCCCACCGTGTTTATGCAGAACAAGATGCCCGAGTTCATGCATTGCATCAAATCGACTACGCTCCGCTGATTTGAATGTATTCAAAAAAACGTATGGCAAATCATCTCGCCAAACCGAAAACGCATCCACATTCTTTGTATTTTCAGACAAAGAGAATATCCGAACACCTTTGGCTTCAAGTAGCTTAATAACGTTTCCCAAGGGCTTTTCACCGACCGACCAATATTGCCTGAGCATTCTCGCCGCAGTCTGCGGAGAATTGTGTTCGTGCCCGAGTTCCAATAAGTCAGCAATCGGTAGGTCATAGTGGCTGTCAACCCAATCCGAGATTTCATACGCTAAACTACCAGAAGATAATGCAGCGTCACGCTCACGTGCAGTCATACCTGACATACTTCGAAAACTTGCGGCACCAGCATCAATATTATCGGGATCATCCTGCACAAAAAATTCATGCGGAAATTCCAATGCAACTATCAACTTTTTAACTGTGGTTGTGTCAGGTTCTTGTTTGCCCCGCAAAATTCGTGACAGCGTTACTGGTGCAATATCAGCTTTCTCTGAAAGTGCTTTTGAGGTTAGCCGTCGCCTTTTTCTTGCTAAATCCAATCTGGCGATATTGATCATCAGTTTTGCTTACGTGTCACAATTGGCTCAAATTCAGCGGCGCCGTCCTGATCAATTTCATTAGAGACAGACTTGCCCCAGTCACCACCTTCAATAATAAAAATGCGCTCCAAGAATCCAGAAAAATTTCCGCCAGAAACGCCTATTGGAAGCGACAATTCAGCGCGCACATCATCTTCATCAAATGACACACAGAAATACCACATTGACGATCTCAGTTCAGAAAATTCAGTTGCTTCGATAACTTCTGGCAGTTCATCTTCCGAAAAAAGACTTCCCTGCGCTGAATCAATAGCACTGGCTGATCCTGAGCGTTTTCCTGAAATTGCTTTGGGGCTTCGCAGCTTTGCCGCGGCTAAATCAACATTCTGATAAGTGATCTTTACACCTGTTTCAGGATGAATACTTGATTCTACATTTTTGTTGCGATCAATCATGTATCCCTTTGAAAGAAGCAGAAGACGCAGATGCCGGCTTCCGTGAATATATGCCAATGTTCCGGGTGCGTTTAGAACATCCACGGCAATGGTATTCTGGCGTTCGGCAAGTGTTAGCCGTACAACGTCGATTAACTCTGCCTGGGTCAAACCAAATTGGGCCAGTCTTCTGTCGACATCCCACTCTTCTGAATATACTTTAGGAGTAATCATTTAAACCTCGTACGATAATTTTTTCCTTCTCATTTGTGCTCGAAAAAATTATCGCTGTCAACAAATATGCACATCTGCTGTCGCTAACACGGGATATGTCCGGTCCATGTAACATGGCAATTGTCCGCTTCTGTTATCCGGGACTGGCGTTCTTGGGAGCCGTAGGCGAGCAAGAATGCCAGTCCCGGATTGGCCGGTCGAAGCGGTTCACGCAGCTTGTTTTTGCTTGCCGGTGATTTCCTTTCCTTCGGGTGTATATTGAGCGAGTTTTCGTGGCCCATGAAATATCGCCATCTGTCCGTTGGGATATTCATGGATTCTGACCCTGGCTTTGACGTAATGATGTCGATGGCTGTTCGCCGGGATTTGCAAGGTGCGGTTTTTGTAGCGAACCGTATTGTCTTTGCTGACAACCCGTTCCTCGTGGATACACAATATCTCGGCAAGATCGCCAGCGCATAGAACTTGCACTGCACCGCCGCATAGCCCGAGCCATCGGCAAGCGTTGCAACCAGATCGATCCCGGTGTCGGCAGCGCTCCAGCCCTGCGCCTGTGCCCATTCTCCGTAGGACACGACAGCGCTGTAGTACTGCTTCTGAATGTCATCATTCTCCAGAAAAATCTTTATCAGCCGCTCAAAATAAGCCCCCTTTTCACGTTCACTGCGGGCCGTGTCGCGATATTTCCGCAGGAGATCCAGCAAGGGTTCGCTCATTCAGATATCCTCAGATGCCAGACGGGTGGATGATGGTGACCAGCTTTATACGATTCGTGCCTGCAAACGCTAGTGAATGCTGATGTTCGCAAGAATATCATCGGTGTCCAGTTTCAGGCAACTGTGCCAGAGGGGGGTTTTAGAATATATCACATCGACATCATCGTCAAATCGCTCCAGTTCGGGGGTTTTTTGCAGAAAGCCGATCCAGTACAGTGGCAAGAGGATGTGCAAATGGATGAATGATGAATAATCCCAGTATTCATCCGAATATCGCTCCTCTTCCGAATAGCCATACAGCGTTTTCAATATGTGATCATGGGTCGTTCCATGATGGGCTTCGACATTGATCACATTGAGAAACAAATCCCAGTTGCCCGGAGCCACAAATTGCCTGCGTTGCAATATGGTATGATCAGACTGGAACAGATAGTACTTTGCAATCTGCTCGAAAAAAGCGCCTCTGTCCCTTGCCTGTTGAAAGGCATTTTTCTTAAACCGAAACCTGTCCCTGACATGACGACCGAGTTTCATGCCGGACAACAAGTGATGAATAACGATGACCGGGCGCACATCTTGCTCATTGAGCGTTTTCTGAAACCGCAACAATTCGAATGCAGAATATTCCACCCACGGGAAATGTTCTGCCGCCCAATAGCAGAACTTCCGGTTGAATGCACCTGATTTTGTCAGGCCGATACCATCGTTCGCTTCGGCATATTCGATAGTCCTGTAGACAGCATCAAGCAGCTTTGACCCGTCAAGAACGGGATCATTGGAGGCGAGGCGGCGAAAATGCACGGACATGTACACCAAACTCCGGTACTGGAAATGTTCAGGCAACAAGGGTGTCACGAAGTCTGTGCAGAATCAATCGCAGGAAAGGCAGCCTGCTACAAATCGATTCCCAGCTGATTGAGCCGGGCTGCGATAATCCGGGCTCCATCGTTTCGTCGGCCCCGGAAGGTGGAATAGGCCAATCCGGCGCTCCGGCACATCCTTTTGGCATTGAATGACATGTTCCTCAACTCGGCCTCGCCCTGCCCGATCACATGCATGGCCACACATTTCCGCATCCCCGGCCTGTGCTCAAGGAATTCCCGTAACCATGGACCATACTGCCTGTCGGCATATCTGAACCCGGTGAAGACATGATCCATCAGGGTGACCTCTTTCGAGGTACGCTGCACCCTGGCCCGCATCCGGCCGATGGTATTCGTCTCGTTCAGCATCTGCCCGAAGGATGAAGGCCCCACCCGGCCGGTGGTATCATACAGGATCTTGTAGGCATCGACCATTCTGGCAATAACGCGCTTTCCATCCCAGATTTCATCAGTCATCCAGCACCGCCTTCCACAGATTGTCTTTTTTTATGTTGGTGATCATCTGCGCCAGCAGTTCTGCAAGATCGACTTTTCTGGCCGCCGCCTCCGCAGAGACGGCTCCGCGGGTGTCTTTTCCCAGAAGTGTTACGACCGGTGCCAGATCTCCATGTTCGTCCACGCATTTGGGCAGGCCCCAGTAGGAACACATCTTTCTGACTGAATCGGAGTCGAGGCCCGCCTTGCCGGCAATTGAAACGCTGGTCTCACCACGCCCGGCCAGAAAACCCACCCGGGCACAGGTGTGGTTGTTCCAGCGAACCGGGTAGCGCTTGCGCTGCCGTGCTGGCGGGATCCGGTCGTCTTTCGGATGCTCCTGATCAGTACAACGGCTTCGTGGCATGCGCGCACTGACTTTGGATTTCACTCTGTTTCTGCATTGGCTGCACTCCGTTCTGGTTGATGGAATGCAGTGCGGTGCTGGTGGCGAAGATATAGCCTGCCTGATCCCTGAAAGTCAATCGTTACGGATGCGTAACGAGATATTTCCCAAATTCCGGGGCTGTTATACATATCTCTTAAAAAATGAGAACAAACAGGGAATATCTGTAAGTGGAACAGTTATGCAGGGAATTATCTATTATATATATATATATATATATATATCTTACACACTTAGTAATTGATTTTTTGTCTTTTTCTTGCTATCGATCTTTACGAAACCATAGGGAATTATCTCGGGAATTATCTCGAAAGGAATTTTTGCTGAAATGGCATACCGAAGAATCGGCCCATGCATGGTTGTCAAACAAACAAAGAGTGGCAGGCAAGTGCTTGACAAAGAAGCAATGGTTTTGAAATTTTTGAACGATGCTGCTCCCGCAACGCAATCAGCAATCACCCAGAAAATGATAAATCATTTTGGCGGCAATGAAACGGATGAAATACTCAATAAATTCCGAAAAAGGGGAGTTCTGATAGCCACCTATGGCAGCAAACCCAATAGAGGGAAGCCAGCAAAAATTTGGGATTTTGCCGATCAATAAGCTTAACCCTGGATATATTGATAGGACACCACAGGCCTTGTCTTGGCTGCTTCTCGAACTTCAACAATCTGGTTTGCTTCGCACAGAATGCCGATGATGTCACGCATGTCACGGGCGGATATGTGCCGGATTTTCCGGAGAAGCTGGCTGCGGGTGATTTCCTTTTTCGACCGGATCACCGCCAGCACGGCATTGCGATCCGCCTCGATGCGGTTTTCCACCATGTCGCGGCGCACCATAAGCACAAATTGCTGAATTGAATATTCGACCAGTGTATTTGCAAATTTCATATCCTGTGAGGTGATCGATACGCTTCTGATATCCTCCGGCTGGCGACCACAGGCCACAATCAGGGCTAGAGCGTGTTTGTGTCGAGTAGATTCAGTTTCTTTCCGTGCGCGAATATGATTCTGATTGGGGTGACCTGATTCGGTTCGAAGCCAAGGATTTTCAATGCCCAAGCCCCATCCGATTGAATTGCGTAAACGTGTTGTAGCTCATGTAGAAGAAGGCCACACTCATCGTGGAACGGCTGCCCATTTCAAAGTCTCCGTCAAATTTGTGAATGATATGGTGAAGTTGAAACGTGAAACTGGCTCGCTTGCTCCAAAACATAACCCGGGAAAAACAGGCCATGGCAAGCTTTCACCCTATAAAGACTGGCTTCGAAAACGGGTTGATGAACAAAAGGACATTACAATCCGTAAGCTTTGTGCGGAGCTGAACGAAAAATTCAACCTCAATGTCCATCATTCGCCTGTCTGGCATGTTGTGCGCAGTTTCGGGTTGTCGCATAAAAAAAGACTATTTATGCCAAGGAGCAACACCGCATCGACGTGAAAAAAGACCGCGAACTCTGGAAGACAAGGCGTGTTCCGTTTTTGAATCGGTCGATTGAAAAACTTGTCTTCATTGATGAGACGTCCACAAACACCAAAATGGCCAAGCAAACTGGATGGGCCCCAACAGGAGAGCGCCTCATAGATTTTGTCCCTCATGGCCACTGGAAGAAGCAGACACTTATCGCAGGCCTGCGCAGTCATGGACTGGTTGCGCCCTGGGTTATTGACCGGGCCATGACCAAAGAAATCTTTGAGATTTATGTTGAGACACAGTTGGCGCCAGAACTGGAAAAGAGAGATGTCGTAATCCTTGACCACCTAGCCGCTCACAAGAGCGAAAAAGCCGAGCAGATCTTGCGAGATATCGGCGCATGGTTTTTGTTCCTGCCGAAATATTCCCCAGATCTCAATGCCATTGAAATGGCCTTTTCGAAGCTCAAGGCTCATCTGAGGAAGGCAGGCGCCAGAACCTTCGATGATGTCTGGAAGGCAATCGGAGAGGTCTGCCATATGTTCACGCCAATGGAGTGCCGGAATTTCTTCAGGGCAGTCGGCTGTGAATTCACGTGATGCGAACACGCTCTATACGCTTGATCTGTTCGGCATAGCGGCCATAAAGGGCAAGGGCTTCATCTTCATCTGCAGCACGCTGCATGGCCTTCTGATGCGCCTTGTTGGCTTCATCCATGGCTTTTGCCTCATCTGTGAAGGGCACCAGAACCGGATTTGCCGGTGAACTGTCTGCCCGTTCTGCAAGCCCTGTCTGGAACTGGTCATTCAGACAATTGTACAGCCATGAGAGCCTGTGTTCGAGGCTTTCCGGCAACTCCATAAGACCATCCGGTTCTGCCGTTGTGCTGACTTCCTCAAACCTTGGCAGGATCAGGAAGCGGTTGAACAGGCCGTTGGTGATGTCCCTGGAAACAAGGGATCGCGAAAAGTCCTTTTGCGTCGATGCGCCAAAGAATGAAAGACACGGCCGCTGAATGGTGGTTTCCTGACGCGTAAAGGCCGCATCGGGCGAATAGGCCCCTGCCGTTGATCCCCAAAGGGTTCGAAGCCCCTCACTGACCGACAGCTGGCTGGCGCTGGCATTCCTGCCACGTATGCCGAGCAGCTTGTCGGCAAATTCATCGGCAATCATGACGGTTGCCGCCTTGTTGGACAGTGTTTTGATGATTGCGGGCAAGGATACATTCCAGCCACTGTGCGCACAAATGGCTGTTACCTGATCCAGAGCCAGACGAATTGCGTCCTGCGGATGCTGCTTGCCCATGCCGGATGGAGCGGTAATACCGACATAAAGGGCTGTGCCGGTAGGTCGCGTCCTTGAATACACCTTGCGGGCAACCAGATTGCCGACAATCACAAGGGCGGCACCTATGGCATGAATACGAACGGGTTCCGATGTCCAGTCACAGATCCAGTCCGCAATCCCGCTTACCAAGCCGCCCGGATCAAGCATGGCTTCCGGCAGATCGAAATGTTCAACAGCACCGCCCAGGGTTTCATCATCCGCCCCGATGTCGCTGACAGCAGCAATGATGCGGTTCTGTATTGCGTTTTCCCGGATTGCCCTGGCACAAAGCGCCGACTCGGCCTATTCCACCAGATCCGGCCCGGGCATATGATCAATAGCAACCCTGGATGGATCCGCGCCGTAGTCTCGCGCAATCTTTGCCAGTGTCGCCCTGGTAATCCCGGATGATCTGAACGAGCCCCATTTCTTCCACAATGCCCGCTCCCCGTCATACTTCTTGCCACGCGATGACCAGTCATTGACAAGATTGAAGCCGGCCTGTGATCCGCCGGTCGCATGATGGACCGCCATCAGGCAATCCTTCCAGTCCTCGTATCCACAGTCGGGCGAGACAAAGTTCAGTAGATCGAATAATTCATCGAGGCTTGTTTCGCGATCTTGATAATCTGATTTTTGAGTGGCCGGAATAGATGTGACTGCGGCTTCCTGTTTGTTGTTTTGCGCAAGATCAGCGTCAAGCAAGCCGCTAATTGCTTCAAAAAACAGGCTGACTGTTTCTTCATGAATCGCAGGCAACTCGGCCCGGTCAAAATCATAAAGCTCACCGTTTACCCATTCATATTCCTGCCCATCTGGATGTGTACCGTAGGCCACAAACTGCTGACCGTATCCCAGAACCTCCACCCTGGACGGCTTGCCATCGTTGCTTTTCAGACTGTTGCTGACAATGGTGCGCTTTTTCGGCTCGCCTTCCTCCGCGCGATAGACAACCAGCTTTCGTGGACTGTCGGACCGGACGCGGACCGGGCCGGAACCCAACATCTCTATTGCGATATCAAATATCTGGTTCGCGGTGTTTTCGTCGTCAACGTCAATGTCAATCGCTCTCAAGCCATCACACAGAATGCCTGTACTCAGATTTAACGCATTTGTGGCCGGAATCTCACCCCGCCTTGCTACAGCAGTCCAGGCAGGCAGAATCGGCTTCTTGTCCCCGGTTTTCACCGGAACGACAAGATATCCTGCCGACTTAAGATCGGCACGTAATTGAGTAACAGCCTCAAATTGGCCGGTAACCGGGTGGGCGTTCATCCTCTGTCATCCCGCAACTTTTTTATAATTATGAATATTGACATGGCTATTAAGCATAATTATATTAAATCCATGAGTGAGAAGACTGCATATCAATGGGATGAAACAAAGCGCGAGAATAATCTTCGCCAGCATCATGTCGATTTCACAATGATTGAGCGTTTCAACTGGAATAAGGCATTTACGCGCGAAGATACCCGAATTGATTACGGCGAAACACGTTATGTCTCGATCGCTCCAATAGATGGTCGCCTCTTTGTCGCTGTATGGACAATGCGCGATGCCGCTCGGCGACTGATCAGTTTGAGAAAAGCCAACGACAGAGAGGAGAAAATTTATGACACAACGCAGATCATATATAGATGATAATGGGCAGGCCCTGGAACTTGACGAGCAGTTTTTCAAGGAAGCCAAAAGAGGGCGACCCCCGTTGCCGGACGATGTACGCAAACAGCAGGTGACAATACTGCTGGACCCTGACGTTATTGAATTTTTCAAAAAACCCGGCCGCGGCTGGCAAACCCGTGTAAATGCCGCACTGCGGGGAGTTGCCGGATTAAAGTGATGCCTCAAAACGGCGCCTCGCTGCCCACAAGCTTTTTGAGATTCTTCCGATAGGATGCGGAAATCACCTGACAGATCGTCATGGCTTCCTCATCGCTGAATGTCGCCATGTCGGTTTTGCCGATTCTGGCCATGTAGTCACCGGCATCAAACCGGGCCTCATTGGCCGCCAGCCGTTCAAGCCTGGTCCATTCTTCCTGTTTCATGTTGTAGCTGTCCTTTGCAATTTTCAGACATTCAGGGTCATCACAAACCCACATGACCGGTTTTTTTGAATTGGGTGCATAACCGTAGCCGGTTGCGGTTCGTGCGCAGACACCGCACAGCCGGTCGTCAAACCGTTCATTCATCGACCGGCTCCAGTCTGTAACAACCATAATTGCCCGGGCCTTTACTCTGATTGCCTTTGGGGTTTACGATTTTCCATCCATAGGCCGGCAGCTTTTTCCTCAATTTGCTCAGGGCAACTTTCAGACTGTTCAATGAATTTTCCGGCTCTTTGCGGAACGCATAGACATACTCCAGCAATGCATCACGCCTGACAGTTCCGGGATAGCGGGTTACCAGCTTGTCGATGATATCAAGCTCGATGGGCGTCAGCGGACATTCCAGCAGACTTTCAACAGGTACCTGGCCGGTCCGGACCGGCTGATTGCAACAGGGGCAAAGGATCTCAGCCATAATACAATCCCCGCGCACTTGATAATGGTACTGTTTTTTGATACCAATATTGCATGAAACGGAAACACCAAAAAAACCCTTGAACTGATTTTCACAAGGCCTGTTAGCGGCAATATCAAGTGGCGTGATATTGAAGCGCTGTTTGTCGAGTTAGGTGCCGAAATCAGTGAACATGAAGGTTCACGTGTTGGTGTCAGATTATTTAATGACCGGCGCGTGTTCCATCGTCCACATCCAGCACCGGACACCGATAAGGGCGCTGTTTCCAGTATCCGCAACTGGCTGGCAGCAAATGGAGTGAACTCATGAAGAACATTCTTGAAATTGATGGTTACAGGGCCGTTATTCAGTTTGACCCGGAAATTGAAATGTTCCGCGGGGAATTTACAGATCTCAATGGCGGTGCGGATTTTTACGCTGATAATATTGAAGCTTTGAAAATGGAAGCCAAAACTTCGCTTGAGGCATTTCTTGGCATGTGTGCCGAGGACGGTGTTGAACCACGAAAATCTTTTTCGGGCAAATTCAATCTTCGCATTGATCCAAAGACCCACGGCCGAATTGTTGCTGCGGCAACTGCGGAAGGCATTAGCCTCAATCAGTGGGTATCCAGACGACTTGAAGAAAGTTTGTAATATCACGCCACATCCCTTTCTCGCTCGAAGAAACGTGCAATAATGTCAAAAAACTTTCCGGCCGGACGCACGGTGATGGTTTTTGGAATGGTTACCTCATCCCACCTGTCTATCGCCTCCCGGGCCGTTTTGGGAACCGGAAAGTCTCCGCCGTGCCGGTTCCACCATTGCCTCGCCCTTTGAGCGGCATAGCCACCATGTTCGAAGGCAAGCCATTCGGGGTATTGGGCTATTCCGGCAGTATATACGACACGCACGCTGTCCGGTTTTCCTGCCTTGTGATGAATGTGTCTGTCCCATCGGGTGACAGGCAGGACACTGGGCGGGATTTTTTCACCTGAAAGGATGGCGCTGTTTGCATCAGCCTGTTTTTCGTGCAGCGGTTTTTCTTCCGGCGGCGGAAATTCGTAACCGCAATCAGGACACTCACGCCTGGAGATATGCACCAGTTCCCCGCAATCCGGGCATTCGCGAACCGGCGCGTCACCACTGCCTGCTGGTTTATAAGGGTCGATGGCATCAACGGGGCCAAGGGTGCGAACCACACCGGCAAAATCGAGAACCAGGGCGTCTTCCTTGTCCGGCGCAAGGCGTAGGCAGCGGCCGACCTGCTGGACGTAGAGACTTGCCGATTTTGTCGGGCGCATAAGGGCAACCAGATCAATGCCCGGATAATCAAATCCGGTTGACAGGACATTGACATTGGTCAGGCACCGGATTTGTCCGTCCCTGTAACGACGCAGGATGCTGTCGCGTTCGGCCTTTGGCGTATTGCCTTCCACCGTCTCGCAGGAAATGCCGCGTGATCTGAACACATCGCGCACATCTTTTGCATGGCTGACACCCGCACAGAACACCAGCCACGCCTTGCGGGCTTTGCCAAATCCGATGATTTCGGAAACGGCAGCCTGTGTGACTTCATCAACATTGACCGCCTTTTCAAGCTGGCCCTGAATATAGTCGCCACCGCGTATCCTGACGCCCGTCAGATCAAAGCCTGTTGCTGTCGCCTTCGATGTCAATGTTCAATTAAAACTGACCCACCGTTTTTGCATGCAAGCCCCCGGACGATCAGCTCTCCAATTGCAAGATCGTCCGGGGGCTTTTTCTGATCAGGATTGAGTTTTTTGTTTTTTGCTTTGAGCAAACCGGTATGATGCATTCCCGGTTTCTATAATGGTGCAATGATGGGTAATTCGGTCCAGCAGTGCGGTTGTCATCTTTGCATCTGCGAAGACCTGCGTCCATTCCCCGAACTCCAGGTTGGTTGTAATGATGACGCTTGTCTTCTCGTACAGTTTGCTGATCAGATGGAACAGTAGCGCTCCGCCGGACTTTGGGAACGGAATATAGCCGAGTTCATCAATAATGACGCAATCCAGTGCGCATAATTGCCGTACGATCCTTGCGGTATTTCCCTCTGCCTGTTCACTGATCAGCGCATTGATCAGGTCGACAGCATTGAAGAACCGAATTCTCTTGCCGTGATTAACAAGCGTTGTTCCAAGAGCAATGGCAATGTGGGATTTTCCAGTTCCCGTTCCACCAACCAGAATCAGATTATGTGCATCGGCAATAAACTGTCCGGAACACAAGGGTTCAATCTGTGTTCGGGTTACAGCCGCCGCATCATAATCGAAGGTGGCAAAGTCCTTGTGATGAGGGAAGTTTGCACTGCGCATTTGATACCGGACCGAACGCACCCTTCGTTCCACGGTCTCTGCCTCTATCAACTGCTTTATCGCCGTGGCCAGGTTTGGCGGCTGACGTGCACTTAGCAAGTCCTGTGCGCAAGAGGCCATTCCATGCAATCTCAACCCCGCCAGCTGTTCAATGAGGCCGTTCATGCCGTCACCTCATACAGAGCTTCATAACGCTTGCAGTCGGCTTGCGGGACAGTTGAGATCAGAGGATAATTGCCGGTTTCGCTCAATGGCGTAATTTCCGGTTCTTGCAATTGATTAATCAGATTGATGATGGCAGGAAGACGCAAGGTATTTTGCTTTACAGCCAGCTTACAGGCCTGCTCGATCACCTCTGTTCCATGCTTGTGTGCCAGCAGCAGAAGATCGACAAAATACCGGTCCCCTCCCTTGTCCTGCATGTAGTGATCCCGGATCGTCATCATAACATTTGGCAATTGCCAATCCACGAAAGGGGCGCCATTTCTTAAGGCACCGGGTTTGCGATCCAGCAATGGCACATAGTGCCAGGGCTCAAAGTAACTGATATTGCGGGTAAAACGACGTTTGTGCCCGGCAATTACTTCATGATCCGCAACAAGAACTATTCGCCCGGCATAGGCTCGCAGCGAGACTTGTTGCCCGGCAAACTGACAAGGCACGCTGTAACGATTGTTATCATACTGAACCAGACAGGTGGAACGCACCCGCACACTCTTTTCGATGTACCCGTCAAAGGGTTGGCCGAGAGGGCGAAGCGCGGCAACCTCTTCTGCAAAAACCGCATCAATTGTGCGATCCTGCATCCCGGGATGCGCACGTTCGCCAAGTTCTTGACAACGCCGCTCCAGATGTTCATTCAAGCTATCAAGGTCATCAAAGGAAAGCTTGGGCGTAAACACCTCTGCTCGTATGAACCCGACCTGGTTCTCAACCTGGCCCTTCTCCCAGCCAGATGCCGGCGTACAGGCGACCGGCTCCATAACGTAATGGTTCATACAGGCAAGGAAACGTGCATGGAACATTCGTTCCTTCGAACGCGATACATAGGTGACCATAGTCTTGGGATTGTCGATGATGACACGGCGGGGAACTCCCCCGTAAAAGGCCAACGCACGCACAAAAGCATCAAGTACCATCTCCTGCACTTCGCTGGGATAGGCGTATACAAACGGCTTGCGGCTGTGGCAAAGCCGGAAGTGGGCAATCTTCACTTTCTGGGGTACTCCGCCCAGAACAACGTGTTCCTCACTCCAGTCAAACTGAACCGCATCACCTGCCGCAAACTGCAGGGGAACAAATGCTCCTCTGGACCCCGAACTCGAATGCTTCAACTCGCGGATAAGTCGCTGGGTCGTTGAATAAGACCCTTTATAGCCTTCCCCAACCAGTTCCTCGTAAAGCTTCTTGCCTGTGCGACGCTCCCGGCGCGGCAGCTTCAGATCATGCTCCCAGCGTGACCGAAGCTTGTCTGCATGCTTCCCAAGCAATTTATGCAAGGGTGCAGGAGTGTGGCGCTGATAACGAGGCTCCCCATCATCCTTCAAATACTTCCTGATCGTATTGCGCGAAACTCCCGTCTCACGACTTACCTGTCGAATGCTCTTTTCACCGCGCAATATCCAGCAACGGACCTTCAAAACCGTTTCCATTTGTAACACCTGTCTCTTCCTCGCGCTTAAAACGCGAAACCTAAAACAGGCGGGTCAATTTTACTTGAAAATTACCCACCCAAGTGGGTCAAATTTGCATGGAAATTCACAACGATGGTGATCCCGAATACGAAGAACAGTACCTCAAACGCTTTGTCCATGCAGAAAGAGCATTTCTTGCGGCAGCGTATAATGAGGCAGGTGATATTGTTGGGGCAGCTACGGCTGCACCTCTTTCAGGTGAAGCGGATGAATTTCGCATACCATTTGAGACTGCAGGTTTCGATGTATCAAGAATATTCTATTTTGCAGAAAGCCTTTTGCTTCCCGAATACAGGGGACTGGGGGTGGGGCATAAGTTCTTTGATGTGAGAGAGGCTCATGCCTGGTCGTTCAACGAGTATACGCATGCAGCCTTTTGTGGGGTCGTTCGTCCGATGAACCATCCTGCACGGCCCGAAAACCACCGGTCACTTGATGCTTTCTGGCAGAAGCGGGGATTTGCAAAACTGGAGGGGATTGTGACAGAATTCTCCTGGAGGGATTTGGGACATAATCAGGAAACCTCCAAACCGATGCAGTTCTGGATAAAAAAACGATGAGCAGAAAATTCAAGATTGCGGCGGCCCAGTATCCTTTGAATTATTTCGATAGTGAGGATGATTACCACCTGGGTGGAGAGAGCCGTGGCCGAAGGGGCCAAATTGCTGGTTTTTCCTGAATACGGTGCGATGGAGCTTGCCTCACTTGCGGGCAGGGAGATAGCAGCAGACCTGCATAAATCACTGGATGCGGTCTCCGATTACCAGAGTCTCCAGTCGGAGGTTCACGCGGCTCTTGCAAACAAGCACAATGTGGCAATCGTTGCAGCATCACTGCCTTGTCGCCACGCGGACGGGCGGGCAACCAACGTTGCCCGTATTTTCGCTCCCGGAGGCAAAAGCGGCGAGTATCACAAGCTTATGCCCACACCGTTTGAGCGCGAGCAATGGCATATTTCTTCCGGTCCAGCTGAAGGACTAACCGTGTTTGACCTCGGCTTTGCCAAAGTCGGTCTGGTGATCTGTTATGACATAGAATTCCCGTTGATCGGCCGGGCTCTGGCAGAAGCCGGTGCCGAAATCATTCTGGCACCCTCGAATACGGAACTGGAGCATGGCTATTGGCGTGTCCGAACCGGCTGCATGGCTCGGGCTCTGGAAAATCAGGTATACACTGTCCATTCTCCTACGGTTGGTCCGGCTGAATGGTGTGAGGCGGCGGACACGAATGCGGGATCTGCCGGTGTTTTTGCCCCGTCGGACAACGGTTTTACCGCAGGTGGCGTTGTCGCCCTGGGGGAAATGAACAAGGCGCAATGGGTATTTGCAGATGTAGATCTGGACCTTATGGCCGGATTGCGGACAAACGGCAGGGTTCAGACTTACAGACACTGGACAGAACAACCCGGAGCAGGGCCTTTGCCAAAAGCAAAATTAGTTTCCCTTGCCTGACAGGCTTGCAATTCTCCACAAAACACCGCATATCAATGGTGGAAGATCGGTGATGGACGGGTACCTTGCCCACCGGGTCAGATCCGGAAGGAAGCAGCCCAGACGAGATTTTCCCGGGTCATCTTTTCCGGTCTTCCACCGTTCTCCTACTGATTTCTGTTAAATTTGCATATCCCTCTAGGTATGAGGCGTTCAATCGCGCTATAGTCTCAGTGGTGCTGTTGAAACGGGTCTGTTGCGATTGCATGGATACGAGGTCAAAAAGAAACAGAAATGAGTGAAACTTCAGATAATTCTCAGTCTTACCGTGTTCTTGCCCGCAAGTACCGGCCGCAGAATTTTGAGGATCTGATCGGCCAGGAACCGATGGTTCAGACCCTGTCAAACGCCTTTCGTACTGGCCGGATTGCACAAGCCTATATGCTCACGGGTGTCAGGGGAGTTGGAAAGACCACTACTGCGAGAATTCTTGCACGAGCCCTGAACTTCAAAAGCGTTGCTATCGATCAGCCCACCATTGATCTGACCCAGGAGGGTGAACATTGCCGGGCTATCATTGAAGGCCGGCACATGGATGTCATAGAGATGGATGCCGCCTCACACACCGGCATTGATGCCATGCGGGATTTGATCGAATCCGCTCAATATCGTCCAGCTACTGCCCGCTACAAAGTCTATATCGTTGATGAGGTGCACATGCTGTCCGGCAGCGCATTTAATGCGCTTCTGAAAACCCTGGAAGAGCCGCCGGAACATGTAAAGTTCATTTTTGCCACGACCGAAATTCGCAAAGTGCCGGTCACGGTGCTTTCGCGTTGTCAGCGTTTTGATCTGCGGCGTATCGAGGCTGGTACTTTGACCGCCCATCTATCGGGTATTTGTACACGGGAAGACGTAAAGGCTGAGGAAGATGCACTTGCAATGATTGCACGTGCTGCTGATGGCTCGGTGCGGGATTCGCTTTCGATGCTCGATCAGGCGATTGCTCATGGCTCCCGGGTGGAAGGCAGTGTCATTACTGCCGAAAACATGCGGTCTATGCTTGGGCTTTCCGACCGCGCCCGGATAGTGGATCTCTTTGAACATGTCATGCGCGGCGATGTAGGTGCTGCATTGGGAGAGTTGAAGTCGCAATATGATACAGGCGCCGAACCATCCGTTATCCTTACGGATCTGGCGGACTTCGTACACCTGGTAACCCGGCTCAAATATGTTCCCGACACAGAAAATGATCGCGCCTTATCCGAAATCGAGCGGACAAGAGGAAAAGAATTCGCTGACAAACTTTCAGTCAGAATACTTGGACGTGCATGGCAATTGCTGCTTAAGGGCATGGGAGAAGTCTCGAGCGCTGAACGACCTTTGGCAGTCGCTGAAATGGTGCTGATACGGCTCACCCATGCTTCAAGTCTGCCAACGCCCGATGAACTGGTTAAGGAAGGAAAGGAGCAATCATCACATCGGATCGCAGCATTGGATGCAAAGCCGGAAAGTGGTAACTCGCCCCAATCGATCTCGACTGTTGGAGCTCCCAACTCATCGATGGAACAGGCTGTTGGTGAACCGGTAGCAAGTGCAGATAAAGCCGGCAGCCAGGCATTGGCAATGCAACCAGCTCCGGCGATCGCCGAACCGGCAGAACTCTCTACATCTTCTGAAAATCAGCGAACGGTTTCGACATTTGAAGAACTTATCTTTCTGGTCGAGGACAAGCGGGATCTTCCCCTCAAGACTGCGATCAAACGGCATGTGCGTCTGGTTTCTTTTGCCAACGGTCGGATAGAGATGAATCTGGTGGAAAATCCAGCGCGGGATTTTCTCAGTCGCCTCGGAAAACGCCTTGAAGAGTGGACCGGAAAACGTTGGATGTTATCCGTCAGCAAGGAAGAGGGTGCCCCCACGTTGGCGGAGCAGGAACGTGCCGAAAACGAAGCGCGAATGGATGACGCAAAAAGCGATCCGGCTGTAGAGGCGATTTTGAGGCAGTTTCCCGGCGCAAAGATTGTTGACATCCGCATCCGGGAGGAAGAAACGGAACTTGTCGAGCCCGAACAGGATGATGATTCCCTTGACGGGTTTTTTAAATAGCGAGGAAACGCAATGAAAGACATCATGGGCTTAATGTCAAAAGCCAAGGAAATGCAGGACAAAATGCAGGCCATGCAGGAGGATCTCGCCAATCTGGAGATGGAGGGGAAAGCTGGTGGAGACTTGGTTAGGATTGTTCTCAATGGCAAAGGGCAAATGCGTTCTGTCTCCATTGATGACAGTCTTCTCAAGGAAGGCGAAGGGGAAATCCTGGAAGATTTGCTGATAGCTGCCCACAACGATGCAAAAGACAAGGTAGAGGAAGAAACGGCCAAAAAGACCCAGGAACTTACAGCGGGCCTGCCCATACCACCAGGTATGAAACTACCGTTCGGTTGAACTTTCTCTCATGTCATCCCGTGTTACAGGCCCGGAAATTGAGGCCCTGATTCAGTTACTGGCCAAGTTGCCCGGTCTCGGGCCTCGTTCTGCGCGACGCGCTGCTTTGCACTTGATAAAGAAGAAGGATCAACTTCTACATCCGCTCGCACATGCGGCTGCTGAAGCTGCCGACAAAGTGGAAATGTGCAACGCTTGCGGCAATGTGGATACCGCCAATCCGTGCACAATTTGTACCGATCCAAAACGTGACCGGAACACACTTGTGGTAGTGGAAGATGTTGCAGATCTTTGGGCATTGGAACGGGCAAAAGCCGTGAATTCACTGTATCACGTATTGGGTGGAACACTTTCACCACTTGATGGAATAGGCCCGGATGATCTCAATATAGAAGGGCTGATAAACCGGGTTTCCGAACAACCGACGACTTCGGAAACTGGCGAGCCGGTAGACAGGGAAGTGATCCTGGCGGTCAATGCCACAGTTGAGGGGCAGACCACGGCCCACTATATTACTGATCGCCTCGAAGGATTGGCAGTCAAAGTCACCCGCCTTGCCCATGGTGTGCCCGTTGGTGGGGAGCTGGATTATCTTGATGAAGGCACCCTGTCGGCGGCTATCAAAAGTCGCAGCGATTTCTGATAAAGCCAGCCGAAAATTTCCCGTCCTGGAATTACCTCACATTCTTGTTACCAAAAAAACTGATCCAATTTCAGCGGGTATCCGTAACAGGCCGCAAGGGGTTCGTTATTATCAACACTAGGAGTGGATAAATGAAAAAGATGATAATGGCTGCCGCTGCAGCACTTTTGATTACAACGACCGCAAACGCTGCCAACATTGTGGACACCGCAGCTTCTACCGGGAAATTCAATACATTGCTGGCAGCAGCAAAAGCTGCCGGACTGGCTGGTGCACTCGGAAATACACATGACATCACAGTCTTTGCTCCGACCGATGCGGCGTTTGATAAACTTCCTGCCGGAACCGTTGAAAGTCTTCTCAAGCCGGAGAATAGACACCAGCTTGCTGCGATACTGAAATATCACGTGGTTCCGTCACGGGTTCCTTCCTCTGCCGCAAAAGTCAAGGCAGCCCACATTGGGACGCTGAAGTCTGGCGGAGACACCACAATCAATGTGCGCAAGCGTTTCGGTCAGGTCTATGTCGACAAGGCTCGTGTAATCAGTGCAGACATTGAGGCCTCAAACGGTATCATTCATGTCATCAACAAAGTGCTGATCCCATCAAGCTAAGTTCCGACGCGATTTTGGGCAATTGTCATATCCAGTTGCCCAATTTTTTTGATTCATATCCCATCCTTCCACTACTTGCTGGCTTTTGCGACCTGTGTTACAGGTTGCGCCGAAATTAGTTTCCAGCCATTGGAATTGTTGATGTTGGAGAATGTTCCTAGCCACTGAAGGTCTCGAGCTTGCGAGACAGTCAGCGCGTATTCGGATTAGCCGGATGCGGTAACAAGGTGTGCTTCAACAGGACATTTTCATGAATATTTCTAAAAATGAACAACGCGTTTTGCACGCGTTGGCTCAGGGAGGTTTTATCCTTCATGAGCGTGCCGAAAATGGTCGGATAATAAAAATCAGTTGCTTCACGAGGGAAGGACATATTCTGGCAAATTGTACCATGGATGTGTTTTCAAAACTTCGCCGTAAGCGTTTGATTTTATCAAAAAACTCTCGCCCTTACCAAATATCCGAGAAAGGGCGGCGGTCTGTGCGATCCCAACTTGATAACCGGTAGAAATGAGTGATGGTGGCAACTGCTTCTGGTTGCCATCGTTTGGCTCTACAAGGTTAGGATTCTGGTATCCTTACTGGTCAGAAACAACTTTGTTCAGTACATCCTGAAAACGGCCGACAGCCGCATCGACATCTTTCAGTTTGTCCAAGCCAAACAGGCCAATGCGGAAGCTGCGATAATCTTCGCCTTCATCGCACATGAGTGGAACACCGGCTGCAATCTGCATGCCATTGGCTGCAAACTTGCTTCCATTCTGGATGTTTGGATCCTCGGTGTAGCTAACCACGACGCCGGGGGCCTGAAAGCCATCGCCTGCAACGCTTTTGAACCCGGCTTCTTCAAGCGAAGAGCGGATGCGGCGACCAAGTTCAAGTTGACGTTCCTTGGCAGTCTCAAACCCAAACTCCCGTGTTTCAATCATGATATCGCGAAAACCCTTCAGCGCATCGGTCGGCATGGTTGCATGATAGGCATGGCCACCGTTTTCATAGGCCTGCATGATTTCATACCATTTTTTCAGATCACAAGCGAAGGAAGTGCTTTTGGTCTCCGCAAGTTTTGCGACTGCATTGTCACTCATCATGACAAGGCCTGCCGCCGGTGAGGCTGACCAGCCCTTCTGTGGCGCACTGATCAAGACATCGACACCACATGCTTTCATGTCCACCCATATTGTACCTGACGCTATGCAATCCAACACGAACAACCCGCCGTGCTCGTGCACGGCTTCACTGACAGCCTTTATGTAACTGTCGGGCAACATCATTCCGGCTGAAGTTTCTACATGCGGAGCAAAGACGACATCCGGTTTCTCGCTGCGAATACGGGAAACCACGTCTTCCACAGCGTTTGGAGTGAAAGCGGCTTGTGTATTGTCAAGCGCACGCTGGGCTTTCATCACAGTGGAGCTTGCTGTCATATCGCAGGCCTCGAAGATTTGCGTCCAGCGATAGGAGAACCATCCGTTTCGAACAATCATCGCGTTTTTGCCGGTCGCAAACTGCCTTGCAACTGCTTCCATGCCGTAGGTTCCACCACCGGGAATGACGGCAACAGCATCCGCATTGTAAACATCCTTCAACATGGATGAAATGTCGTTCATCACTCCTTGAAAGGATTTTGACATGCTGTTGAGGGATCGGTCGGTGAAAACCACTGAATATTCTAGCAAACCCTCTGGATCTACGTCGGGCAAAAGTCCGGCCATTTTTGGCTCCTATGAAAAAAATGCTCGAAATTTCATATACACTTTTGACGCCAGCGCATAGCAAAAATGCGACATTGAAAAGATTTTCCGTCGTTGTGTGCTTGCCCAGGTGTCTGCGCCGGAATTAGGCTTTGTGCAATGACACTTGTTTGCAAAGCTATTGAACCTATTATCTTAACAAGCAAAGTTTGCAGGGAGAATTAAACCATGACCAAACCGGTTGCACTGATAGTTGGCGTTGGCGAAGGATTGTCAGCATCACTTGCTCGCCTGTTGCACAATGAAGGCTATGCACTGGTTCTTTCGGCCAGAAATGCTGCGAAACTAAAGGGTCTGGCCGCCGAAACAGACGCGCAAGTGGTAGAATGTGACGGCTCAGATCCAACATCTGTAAAATCCATGTTTGATGCGCTTACCGGCCGTTTGGAAGTAATGATCTACAATCCATCTGCGCGGGTACGTGGTTCCTTGACCGAATTGGATCCCGAAGCTGTTCGCTCGGCCGTTAACGTCACTGCATTCGGAGCATTTCTGGCCGCTCAGGAAGCGGCCAAAAAGATGTTGGCCCAGAACGACAAGGACGGAAAAAAGGGTACGATACTGTTCACTGGCGCATCAGCCGGTGTAAAGGGGTTTCCGCAGTCTGCTCCCTTTGCGATGGGCAAGTTTGCCCAAAGGGGTCTCTCGCAATCCATGTCACGAGAGTTGCACCCACAGGGTATTCACGTAGCCTGGATCAATATTGATGGCGGAATACGGAATGCATCAAGACCGGAACGTATAGATGCGGAAAACAACCCTGATTCAATGTTGAATCCGGACGAGATTGCCAAAACTTACCTGCACCTGATAAATCAAGATCGGACTGCATGGAGCGAAGAAATTGCGGTCCGTCCGTGGGTGGAACGCTTTTAGGTTCTGAGCGGGATAAATCCCGCCAATCAGTCGTAAAACTTGAATTCGGCCCAGGGAGTTTTCTTCATGGACCGGATTCTGGACTCAAGGCTTCCCACATGAATTTCAAGCTTGTGGCCATCCGGATCGCAGAAGTAGTAGGAATCACCTTCAGATGAGTTGTCCTGCCAGGCTGGAAATCCCCCTTTTTCCAGCTTCAATTTCAAGGTTTCAAACTCAGATTCCGGGCAGGAAAACGCCACATGAGTGTAGTCCGGACGAGGAGAACCCGAAATCCGGTCATCTTTGAGCAGGGCAAGCCATAGGTCACCGCTTTCCAGATAAGCGCCCTTGTCCCATTTCGCCGCCGGTTCAAATCCCAATATCTCACAATAGAATTCAAACGCGCATTCCACATCACAAACTGCCAGTGTAATATGATTAAGACCGGTTATCATGGTTGCGTTTTCCGATACCGCTCACCCAGGTATCAAATTATTTGCCGAAACGGCGTGCTAGTTCGGCAACAATTGGCTGCGAACCAAATCGAAGAGGATCTGTTGCCGGCAGGCCGTGGTCCTTGCCGACTTGTTGCAGATAATCGACAGCTTCTTCTTCACTTAATGCCAACGTGTTTACACAGACACCGACAAACTGGATAGCCGGATTGGTAAGTTTGCCGATGGAAGTTGTGGTATCAATGACTTGCTGAATTGTTGGCAAGGGGGTTTCCACACCCCGCATTTTTGTACGTGTGGGTTCATGACAGACCACAAAGGCATCTGGCTGTGAACCGTGGAGCAGACCCAGGGTAACTCCTGAAAATGATGGGTGGAAAAGCGATCCTTGTCCCTCAACAACCTGCCAGTGATCTTCAGGGCAATCCGGTGTCAGCCATTCCGCTGCACCGGAAATGAAGTCCGCCACAACAGCGTCAAGGGCAACACCTCGCTCTGCAATCAGAATGCCGGTCTGTCCGGTAGCACAAAATTCGGCACTGAAGCCGGCATCTTTCATGTCCCGTTCGAGGCAGAGCGCTGAATATTTCTTGCCAACCGAACAATCCGTTCCAACCGCTAGTAAACGTTTGCCGGGCCGTTTCAGACCTTTCCCCGTTGCAAACCTGTGGTCGGAATGCCGAAGATCATGTAACTGGACACCCTTACGGGTTGCCGCTTCAGCAACAGCCTGTATGGTTCGCAGTCTGACATGCAATCCGCTGGCAATTTCCATCCCGGCTTCTATCGCCTCGAGAATAGTGTCGATCCAGTTTTCCTTGAGCACTCCGCCGGCGTTAACAGCACCAATAACAAACGTTTTTGCACCATTGGCTACGGCTTCCTCAATGCCCATTTCCGGAATTCCAAGATCTGCACCACAACCTGGCAAACGCATTTGACCGACACAGCGTTCGGGTCTCCAGTCCACCACGCCCTGCGCCGTCTTAGCCGCAAGGAAATCCGGAACATCCCCGATAAACAACAAATAAGGTGTTTTCAATGCCATTACTCTACCCTCTGTCTGTTCTTCAATCAAAATATTCAGAAACGCAGCTCGTAAATCAAGCCCAGATAGCAGATTGAATGGCACCAGCACTTTCATCCTGTTAGTCTGAACCATCCTCCTTAAGGCATCACAACCCGTCTGCCAGTCTGGACAGCAGCGTGTTTAACATGGCATCGCATTTTGAAATTTGCTCCACAGAAACATATTCATCCGGTTTATGCCCCTGTGCCATAGAGCCTGGTCCGCATACAACGGTTGGAATATCCAGCTTGCCGGAAAACAAGCCACCCTCTGTCCCAAAAGCCACTTTACATGTCCCGTTGGCACCAGTAAGCGATTTGACAAAGTCTACGACGTCAGCGTTAGTCGGTGTGTTGAGCCCGGGATACGAAAATCGTTCTTCGATAATGATAGATGACTCTTCTGCTTGTGATTTGTAGCGCTGCGCTATCTCTTCTGCCCTTCGCCGGAATTCAGCCGTGATTTTGTTCGGATCATCCTCGGCAACATTGCGAATTTCGAATTCCAACTCGCAAAGATTTGGAACGATGTTCAACGCAGTGCCACCAGCCATCTTGCCGACATGCAAAGTGGTGTAGGAAACATCGTAATCTGCATCCCGTACACCATTTTCTTCAATATCTGATTGCATTGCGCGGATTTCCTGCACGAAATCACATCCCAGATGGAGTGCATTAAGTGCAAGTGGCGCCAGCGCCGAATGACCCTCGCGCCCGGTGCACCGAGCCCGAAAGGCAATTTTTCCCTTGTGGCCAGTGGCAACTGACAGATTGGTTGGTTCGCCGACAATGCACATCGCAGGCCTGACAGGCGCTGCTGCCAGCATGTCAATGAGGGAGTGTACTCCAATACATCCGATCTCCTCGTCATACGACAGGGCAAGATGCAATGGCGTATTGAGTTCGCGCCTTGAAGCATTAATCATTGCCATAATCGCACAGGCAACGAATCCTTTCATATCCGCGGTCCCACGGCCAAACAGAAGACCGCTTTGTTCAGTCAGTCTGAATGGATCCATGCTCCAATTCTGCCCATCAACCGGTACCACATCTGTATGGCCGGAAAGCATAACCCCACCACGTTCCGTCGGCCCAGTCGTTGCAAAAAGGTTGGCTTTTGTACCGGTTTCATCAACAATAATCTGGGATTCGATACTGTTTTCCCGCAGCAATTCGCGTACGAAATCAATCAGGTTCATGTTGGGGTTTCGACTGGTGGTATCGAACGATATCAATCGTTCCAGAATATCAAGCGTTTTCATCAGGTTTCCTGTCTCAAGTAATACATATTTTCAGGACATTCCAAGCACCGGTGAGTTTGGGCTTTGTTGTCTGAACGCTCGGCATTGGAAGTATATGTAATACAGAAAGCAGGGGTTCAGTAAATACCTGCAATGTCAAAATTGCCTCATTGTTCTGTCCGCCAATTCTATTTCCTCGGACAGATACTGGTTTTCTTATTTGCCGAATGCCCTTGAAGAAAGCCCCATCAGATATATAAAGGTTTCGTTATTGTACCGGACATCGAAAAGCCGGTTGTATGCTTCACGCAGAAACAGATATCCGGGGAAATTGGTTTGTTCATCAACAAGGAAATACACTCTTTCGCTGATGCCAAAAATTTTGCAAAAAAATATCTCCCATGGATGGTGTTTGATTACATCGATGGTTCGGCTGGCGAGGAACACGGAGAAGCACTCGGTCGAAAAGCCATTCGCGATATTCGTCTGCAATCCCGCGTTCTGGTCAATGTCACTGCACGCGACCTTTCGGTAAACGTGTTTGACCACGAGGCGTTGTGTCCATTTGGTATAAGCCCGATGGGCATGTGCAATCTGGCCCGGCCGGGAACCGACATGATGTTTGCCAAGATGGCAGCCAGGTACCGGACACCACACGGAGTGTCTACCGTATGCTCTACATCCCTTGAAAAAATCATTGAAACGGCAGAGGGCCATGCGTGGTTCCAGCTTTACATCAGTGGTGATGGAAGTACCGCGACAAAACTGGTTGACCGAGCCCGGGCTTGTGGTTATCGCACGCTGGTTTTGACGCTGGATGTGCCGGAGGTGGGATTGAGGCCACGCGAACTGCGACGTGGCTTCAAGATGCCGTTCCGCATTGGGCCGAGCCAGTTCACCGATTTTGCATTTCATCCGGCCTGGTCGATTTCCACGCTTCTCCAAGGTGCTCCGGACATGGCCAATTTTACCGGTCCGGACAACTCATTTGACAGAACCGAAAGCAGGGCAGCGGCGGATTGGGACAAACTCGCGCAGTTGCGCGATGTCTGGAAGGGGAACCTCGTTGTCAAGGGAGTGCTGAGCGAAGAAGATGCGCTTCGTCTCAAAAACGAGGGGGTCGATGCCATTCAGGTATCAAGTCACGGTGGCCGGCAGCTGGATAGTACAATTGCTCCAATATCAGCTCTCGCCCGCATTCGGAAAGCTGTAGGAAAAGAGTACCCGCTTTTTTACGACAGTGGCCTGCGGTGCGGCGAAGACATTGTGAAAGCCTATGCGATGGGAGCGGATTTTGTATTCCTCGGGCGACCGATGTTGTTTGCTTCAGCGGCAAGCAAATCCGGTTTGTCGCAGTACTGGAAACTGTTGATGGAAGAAATCAGCCTCACACTGGCGCAGGTGGGAAAGACTTCAATGGCAGATCTTGAAGATGTGATTGCTAAGTCATAAACCTGAAACATTAGGCTTCAGCTAAACTTGGCGGCCCAAAATCTGATTTACCGTAACCGCATCCCCGATTTCCCATAACCGGCTCATCAAACCGTCCAGTTCAGCGGTTTCGACAGCATTTCCTGACAGGGCAAGCGCTCTGGCTTTCTCGTCCAGTTCATTGCGGTCCAACGTGTTGCCAGGATCCCCTTTCGGTTCATCGACCCTGCCACTGAAAGACTGCTGGTCTCTGGTCTGGACCGTGACTTTTCCGATCCATTGTTTTGGGTACGCGGAGTCCACCTCTCCATCCAATTCCATTGTGACCCTGTTCAGAAAAGACATTGCGCTTTTGTCCGTTAACACGCCAGCAAATTCCTGAAGTCCCGCCTTGCGATGGGTTGCAATGAGGCCAAGTGTGGCCGGCATTGAGAATTTGGCCTGGTGCACGGTTGCCGGATTTGTAACTGGGCCGAGCACATCAATGGCACCCTGGTGGACATGGGCGGTTACATGGGCGAGATCATCTGCCTGAAGATCGTGCTCGGTAACAACTTTCAGCAGTGCGTCAGCAGCAGGGTGTGTGTGCCGGCACGAAGCATGAAACTTGAAAGAGGTTTCTGTAACACACCAGCGGTTCCCTAATCCATCCAGCAGTTTTTTTGGATCTGCATCAGCTGACATTCCCGCGGCAAGGCCCTGACTGCCTTCCAAAATCTTTTTGGCACCGGTAAATCCGCGGGCAGCCACCCACGCAGACATCAGGCCTTCGGCAGCGGATTTGCCGGTATGTAATTGTTTTGAATCAGCGGCATCGCGGAGAAACTCCCACAAGCCGGCCGATTGAGTGCCAGCGGAACCAAAAGCATGTAACATGGTATCCGCATCAAGTCCGTAAATCCGACCCGCAGCCGCAGCAGACGCCAAAGTACCGGCTGTGCCGGTTGTGTAAAAAACCGTGTAATGGGAACGACCCAGAAATTCTCCGACCCGGATTCCGACTTCGTACCCTGCCACACAAGCAGTCAGGAATTCGCGACCGGATGTGGCGGTGTGTTGTGCTGCAGCAAGCGCAGCGGGAAACCCGACTGCGGCGGGATGAAAGACTGAACCGTTGTGCACGTCATCCTGTTCCGAAATGTGTGACGCAGCACCATTTACAAGAGCCGCAAACAGCGGTGAGGTAAATTTCCGACTGGTAAGTATCTCGCACTCACCGTTTGCCGGACCCATGGCGCTGGCGAATTCCTCAAGAATTGAAATCGGGCGATGCCCTTTGCCTGATAGAGCAGAACCGGTCCAGTCAACAAATAAATCGACAATTCGGCTGATAACCGCGTCAGGTATATTTTCAAAAGACAGGTTGGCAGCGAACTCTGCCAGTGTGGCGGTTTCGCTACCGGTTGCATTTGTAAGTAACGGGTTTCTGTCGGTCATAATATGTTTCCGGATCATTTCAATTTTTTCAGTAACGGTTCCGCTTAGCTTAAACGCCTGCCGGGTTTTCAACCTCTGCCCCGATATCTGCGAGATCCTGATAGCGATCACCAATACGGTGATGTGGCCGTCCACCAATTGATCCGCCAAAGCCCACGACAAGCTCATCATGAGCCGGTGCGTCGTGTATGGACATCTGAACCGTCAGGTAGTGGGATCTGCGTCCGGTGTCATGCTTGTCCATCAAAGGTATTTGCAGTTGTGAATCCGCAGGTCCGCGCGTGTTTGTAAAACCAAGATAACTCTTGGCACCCACCGCCTGACGATAAAAATTTCCGTAATGCAGAGTATGGATCAGTGCTGATGCGTGTTCCAGCTCGCAATCTGTACCAGCCATACAGGCCTTGCCATAGGCTTCTATGTTGTCGCCTCCACCCGCCAGGGTAACAATACGATCGGTTAGTATTTTCCCGAGTTTCGGCCCGAACTCACGAATTACGGGCTTGAGATCTTCAACATACCCCTGACCAGCCCACGGGTTCTTGACTACCGCAGCCACACCTATAAGACGCAAGGGAGGATCCGCAGGCTTGGCACCTTCATACAACATGTCCTCATCATAGGTTACCAGTTTTCTGATAATCAAATCCATCATACTCTCCAATGTCGGTTCCGTTGAACCATAGTCTGAACTTCTATCCCAGGGTTTTGACGACACCCTCGTTTTCATTGCCCATATAAATGGCAAACTGGTTTGAGTTGGCCTCGGCAATATATCGTTCCAACATCGCCTTGACGGCAATATCGCACACACGGTCCCACGGAATTTCATCAAATCTGACAAAACGGTATCCAGGCGGAGCATCTCCGGTCGCATGACCCCGATAGTAGACAGTGACAGACTGCCGACGCTGATCATCAAGCACTGCATATACAAAGTCGATTTTGCCGTTTAAGGGATGGGTTTCAAACGCCTTGGTTAAATCGCTCATCTTGCAGTCTTTACCGTCCCGTCCGACTTCGGGGACACTAACTGGCTTATCCCCACCGTCATCCAGAATGAGAATGGAACCCTCTTTTTCGTAAATAGCTCCGAATACGGTGTTTGCGTTACTCGCGATCGCATCAACCAGCGAACTCTCGATATCCAGATTAAAGTAGTTGCCGGAGAAATATCCCAGCGGTTGTCCTTCCCTGCTGCCAAAATCCGTGACACGCCCTATCAGGATTACATGATCGCCTGCATCGACAACCTGGTGATTGGCTGCATCAAACCAGGCTAGCGCTCCGTCGACCAGCGGCGTGCCGTTTTGAGATGCCCGCCAGTCAGCAATCTCGAACTTATCGGCACGTTGTGAGGCAAATAGATTGGAGATTTCTTTTTGTTCATCCGCAAGAATATTAACCGCGAAATGGCCGGCGTTCGTAAACACATCACAACTTGCCGCCGAACAGGCAATACATACCAGTATCAAAGGCGGATCAAGGGACACGGATGTAAAGGAATTTGCCGTAAACCCACGAGGTGTTCCGTCATCCTCGCGGGTTGTTATTACGGTAACACCGGTTGCGAACTTTCCCAATGCCTGACGAAACTCCCGTGGGTCAATATTTGAATTGCCTGTATCTGCCATAACTCAGTTATCCTGAAATACGTTGTCAAGAAACCCGACCAACTCGCGATTGAATTGATCTGGAGCTTCCACCATAGCCATGTGGCGCAGTCCCGGCAAAACGATTAATTTGGATTCCGGTATTTCTTCCGCGATTGCCTTACTCATGGCAGGTGAGTTGCCGAAGTCTTCCTCGGCAGTCATCACCAGGGCAGGGCAGTTTATTGGTGGCGCGGGGGCTATCAACTCAGTCATTCCATCTACCAGCACCTGATAGTTTTTCGGATATATGGAACTGTCGTTTGCAAGAATTGTGGTGCGCACAAAATCCATTATTTCAGGGTTTGCAGTGCGGAAGCGAGAGGTAAACCACCGGTCCAGCGCAGCCTCCACAGTGGCGGATGGGCCGTCTTTTTCTGCCTGATAAACCCGGGCTTGAATGGCATTATGAGCTGCCTGATCGCGTTTATGCGCGGAATTAAGAATGGCTAGAGCATCAAGTCGGGCAGGATAATCCATCGCAAAACGCCGCGCGATCATCCCGCCGAGTGAAAATCCGGCGAGCGTTATTTTCGGAATTCCCAGTTCGTCCTGCAACGTTGCCAATTGCCGGGAAAACATGGCCAACGAAGGGGTTTCGACTGGCGCCGCCGACTGTCCGCTGCCGTTGAGATCATATGTCAGCACAGAGTAGTTTTGGCTCAGGGCCTCTATTTGCCAGTCCCACATTTCGAGATTGAGGCCAATACCATGTACCAGCACAACAGTTCTCTGGCCCGATTCATAGAACCTGTATCGTGTACCGTCGGCAGAAATGCCGGCACTGGTAGGAGACACATTCATTCAGCCGGTCTCCGGTGAATAGGCAATGACTTCCACTTCTACCCGCACATCAACCAGCAGCTCACTGACAACTGCTGAGCGGGCAGGCGGATCATGCGGAAAGTACTCCGCATAAACCTCGTTAAAGCCAGGAAAATCCCCGCGCTCCCGCAGCCAGACCATGGCCTTGACCACATCATCCATACTGCAGCCAGCCAGTTCAAGTGTTGCCCGGATATCCTCCAGAACAGCCCGTGTCTGTTCTTCAACTGTCCCCTCAGTCATGACTGAACCATCCTTGAAAGGTATCTGGCCGGTGAGAAAAACAAAATCCCCCGCTCGCACCGCACGTGACAGGGAAAGTTTTCTGCCTCCAATGATGATTGGGTCGCCTATGATCTGTTTTCGTGACATTCCATCCCTCCTGATCCTTCAACAAAGCTAGCCGAAACTTTCGATCTGCAATTACATATTTTTCGCCAAGGCAAGGCGAAAATTTGCTGTTTTCATCTGCGCCGGTACCGTTAGGTTGTCATATTGAACAACTCGGGAGGATGCACCATGGGCGAGCTCACACACTATCAGATGCTGATTGACGGGGAATGGGTAGATTCCGAAGACGGTAAAACGTTTGAAAGTGTCAATCCTGCAACCGGTCAGTCATGGGCAACTGTTCCCGAAGCGACAGCCGGGGATGTGGACAGGGCAGTCAAAGCAGCCCATCGCGCTTTCACCGAAGGAGAGTGGGCGGATGCCTTGCCAACTCAACGTGGTAAGTATCTCCGCAAACTCGGAGATTTGCTTGCAGAAAAGTCCGAAGAACTCGGCCGTGTTGAGACCGTGGATACCGGCAAAATGCTCAAGGAAACTATGTGGCAGGCGAAGTATATCGCCGAGTTCTTTCACTTTTATGCCGGTTGTGCTGACAAAATTCATGGTGAGACTTTGCCAATCGATAAACCGGACATGATGGCTATCACCCTTCGCGAACCACTGGGCGTCTGCGCCGCAGTGGTGCCGTGGAATTCTCAGATGTTTCTGGTGGCGGTAAAAATCGGCCCGGCCTTGGCCGCCGGGAATACGGTTGTGCTGAAAACTTCCGAGCATGCTTCCACGCCACTTCTGGAGTTTGGCAGGCTGATAGAAGAAGCGGGATTCCCGCCCGGTGTAGTCAATATCGTAACCGGTCACGGTGACCCCTGCGGCAAGACATTGACATCTCATCCACTTGTTGCCCGGATCAGCTTTACCGGAGGGCCGGTTGCTGCAAAGCATGTACTTTACAATTCTGCGGAAAATTTTGCAGAAGTCTCGCTTGAACTCGGCGGCAAGTCTCCGTTTATCGTGTTTGATGACGCCGATATCGAGAGTGCCGTCAACGGTTCGATCGCCGGAATTTTCGGTGCCAGTGGTCAGAGTTGCGTGGCCGGTTCAAGACTTTATCTGCATGACGACATAGCCGATGAATTCCTGGAGCGTATGGTGGCGATAGCCAGCAACATCAAAATTGGCGATCCTCTTGCCGATGAAACACAAATGGGACCGTTGGCCACAACCGGTCAGATTGAATGCGTTGAACGCGAGGTGGCGCATGCCTTGTCAGAAGGCGGAAAGCTGGTTCATGGCGGAAAACGCCCGGAAGGGCTGGAAGAAGGTCTTTATTTTGAGCCAACAATTATTGAATGCCCGGAACAGTCGATGCGGATCGTGGACACGGAGATGTTCGGACCGGTACTGAGCGTCCTGCGCTTCAAGGATGAAGACGAAGTCATTCGTCTGGCCAATGAAACGAAACACGGGCTTGCTGCCGGCATATTCACATTGAACGGTGCAAGGGCCATGCGCGTCATGAAAAAAATACGTGCTGGCATTGTGTGGGTAAACACCTACCGGGTGGTTTCACCAATTGCCGAATTTGGAGGGTTCAAGGAATCCGGATACGGTCGCGAAAGCGGAATGCAGGCTATTTACGATTATACAAGGCCGAAAACTGCCTGGATCAACACCTCGTCCGAGCCAATGGCCAATCCGTTTGTCATGCGATAATTTGTTTTTTGGTGAATTGGAACTCGTCAGTCTGTATTGGCGTGGATGTGGATTAAGGTATCCACCGCGCACAACCTGTCTGGATAGACGAAAACCGGATTGAGTTCCATTTCCGCAATCTTGTGTTTGTTGACTTCCGCAAACTTTGCAATTGCAATTAATTCTCCTGCAACAGCCGACAAATCTGCAACGGGCTTGCCGCGGAACCCTTTCAGTAACCTGCTGACCTTGAGTTTCATCAATGTCTCAACAATGTCGCTTTGCGTTGCCGGCAAAAGCAGTGTAACGGCATCTGCAACCAGTTCTACCAGGATGCCACCGCTGCCCAGAGTCATGGCGAGGCCAAATTGTCTGTCCTGTCGAATGTTTACCAGCAGTTCTGCAATTGGTTCCGACTGCATCGATTCCACCAGATAACGGTTGTTGCTTGCCGCGGGTTGCAGTTTTTGCACCGATGAATTGATGTCAGAAATTGCGTCGTGAATTTCTGCTTGATTTCGGAGATTAAGCTTGACCGCCCCGACTTCGGTTTTGTGCTGTAGATCCTTGTGAATCATCTTCAGGGCAACCGGAAAACCCATTGCTTTTGCAATGGCAGGGGCATCTTCTGAGTTGCAGCTTCTGCCTTCCGGCACGGTGATGCCGCCTTGGCGTAGCATGGCTTTGGCTTCTGCCTCATCGAGTGCGGCAAGATTTTCTGTTAGTAATACACTGATCAATTCCGCCGGTGTGTTCTTAAGTATCCGCTTTTGCATGCGGCCCCACTTGCTGGCGGCTTTTATTGTATCCATCGCTTCGTTGATACCCTGCATGGGTGCAATACCCAGCTTGGCAAAATGATCCCGCGTTTCGGCATCCATGTTTTCGGGAATGGTGCAACAAATAGCGGCTGGAATGTCGATTTGATTTGCAGCATCTGTGAACGCGTTGCCGTCAGCCAGATAGAATTGCTTGGATTCATCCAATCCGGGTGCCGGATAATCTTGTACCAGAATTGCCGCATCAAAGCCGTCATTCATCGCCTGTGCGAAGACTGGTCTGGTCAAGTCTGCCTGTCCCCAGATTGGCGTCGTGTAATCCAGTGGATTGCTGACTGTGGCAATCGGGGGAAGTGCGGCAATCAGCTTGTCCCTGGTTTCGGGTGTGAACTCCGGAAATTCCAGTCCGATTTTCTCGGCGTGATCGGCAAGCATCGTCGCCCCGCCACCGGAACAGGTAAATCCAGCTACGCGATTCGCTTCCGGAACACCCGCAATGCTCAGAAATTTAAGGGTTTCAAGCATCTCAACCGGACTTGCGACCCGTATAACACCTATTCTTTCAAACAGAGCGTCGTACAAATCATCCTCGCCGGAAAGCGAGCCGGTATGGCTGGCGGTTAGGGACTGACCAATCGCGGATGAGCCTGTCTTCAGCGCAACGATTGGCTTACCCTTGCGAATTGATTTTATTGCTGCATTCGCAAAGGTTGTTACATCTCTCAGTCCTTCAATATGAATGCCGATTGCCTTGATACGCATGTCCTCGCATAATTCGTCGATCACATCTTCTATTGACAGTACTGCCTGATTCCCGATCGAGATCATGTGCGTGATCGGAACAGAGCGCTGGCTCATGGTGATGTCTGAAGGCAGCATGCCGCTTTGTGTAACAATCGCGCAGCCCGATTCCACCCTGCTGCTGCCATGGGCGAACGGCCAAAGCGCCGTGTTCGACAAATAATTGATAACACCGTAGCAATTGGGCCCGATCAGAGCCATGTTGCCTGCAGCGTTTATCAACTCCGCTTCCACCGCAGCCCCGTCTTCTCCTGATTCTTTGAAACCTGCGGTGTAACATACGATTCCACCAGCGCCCATTGCGTTGAGTTCGCGAACAGTTGATACGGCTTGCGCGACCGGTACAGCCAGAAAGGTGGCATCCGGCGCTTCAGGTAAATCCGTGACTTCTCTGTAGCAGCTCAGTCCGTTCAGGCATTCGCGCTTAGGATTAACAGCCCAGAATTCGCCGGAGAATCCTATCCGTCTTGCCTCGCCGATAGCAATGGCTGCATCCCTTCCTCCAACAAAAGCTATGTGTCGAGGATTTAGAAGCCTCTGAAAATTCTGCCTTTGTGCAGGGGTCATGCGCCAAGTGGCCTCAGCATGGATCGGGAAATAATGTGACGTTGAATCTCAGAGGTGCCATCCCAAATGCGTTCCAACCTGGAATCCCGCCAAAGGCGTTGAACGGGAAACTCCTCCATCAGCCCCATGCCGCCGAAAATCTGTACCGTGTCATCGGCGACTCGGTTCAGCATTTCCGAACAGTAGACTTTTACCATTGCTGCGTCTGAATCGCTCATCACGCCAGCCTCAGCACGGTGAACAGCATCCATGACCAGTAGATCGCCGGTTCTCAACCCAATGGCCATATCAGCGAGTTTGAAACCGGTCCCCTGGAACCTGCCGATGGGTTGTTTGAATTGTTTTCGGTTGGCTGCCCATTCAGTCGCCATTTCAATAAGCCGCTCAGCTTTCCCGCAGCAGGTAGCACCGACCCAGATGCGGCCCATGCCAAGCCATTTGCCTGCAAGTTCCAATCCACGTCCCTCTTCACCCAAAATTTGGCCGGGACCCAGACGAACATCGTCAAAATGTAGTTCAAAGGTTTTATAGCCACGATAGCTGACGCATTTCGTGCCTTCCTGAATGGTGAACCCGTCAAGGCCAACATCCACGAGAAAAGCGGAAATCTGTTTTCGCGGGCCGCGTGGTGTGTCGTCCTCTCCGGTTGCCGCAAACACGATGGCAAAGTCCGGCATGCACGGGCCGGATATGAAGTGTTTGGACCCGTTGAGAATCCAGTCTTCTCCATCTTTCCGTGCATTCGATTTCATGCCCATGACGTCGGAACCTGCTTCCGGCTCGGTTAATGCAAACAGCTCCCGTTTTTCTCCCTTCACACATGGAAACAGATAATTCTCAATCTGATCACCTTTGCAGCCCATAAGAATTTCGGTTGGTCTTGCGATCCACGAGTGAAGTGCATGGGAGGTTTTGCCATACTCGCGTTCCATTATGGCCATTGCAGTCTTGTTGAGACCGCCACCACCGATAGACTCCGGCAGGTTGGCTGCGAACAACCCCGCTTCCATTGAACGCTTTTCAATTTGCCGGCCGAGTTCCTCCGGAACGTAACCCAGTTTGTCCACCTCATCCTCATGGGGATAAATTTCAGCATCCATAAAGGAACGCACAGTGTTCAGAAGCAGTTCATTTTCATGCGAAATTGCTATGGTCATTGTCAGTCTCCTAAACTGGATTGTCAGGAATGCACAGCGCGAAACCCTAGCTGTCCGCACCCCTGAGGCGTAACTTGTTACGGGCCTCTTGGGGTGTTACGGCCCGCCCACCCATGCGTTCGATAATTTCCACAACGCGCTCAACCAGGGCACCATTGGTGGCGAGTACGCCCCGGTCCAGGTAAATATTGTCTTCAAGTCCCACGCGGACATTGCCACCCATTGCAACGGCTGCTGCGGCCATGGGCATTTGCATGCGACCAATCCCAAATCCAGCCCAACTGGCGTCCATCGGCAGATGATCCTTCATTGCCTTCATTGTATCCACGCTTTGATCAGCTCCCCAGGGAATGCCCAGACACACCTGGAACATCGGTGGTTCATCAATCAGACCTTCTTCGATCATCTGTTTTGCAAATCGAATATGGCCCAGCTCAAACACTTCAAGTTCTGGCTTTACACCCCACTCCTGTACCTGGGCCGCCATCCGTCTAAGAATAGGAGGCGTGGAAATATAGATTGTATCGTCATTACCAAAATTCAGGGTTCCACAGTCCAGTGAGCAAATTTCCGGTTGACATTCCTTAACGTGAATCAGCCGCTCGTCTGCGCTGATCATGTCCGTACCTGGCCCGGGCATCGACATGTCATCGGGATTTGGCACCCAGTCTCCACCCATGCCAGCAGTGAGATTGATGACTACATCCGTTTCACTTTCGCGAACCAAATCTACTGCCTTTTTGAACAATTCGGGATCGCGTGAACCATGTCCGGTCTCCGGATCGCGGACATGAAGGTGGGCAATTGCAGCGCCAGCCTTGGCTGCTTCAATTGCAGCAGCAGCGGCTTCTTCCGGGGTTACCGGCACGTTTGGATTTTTCGCCACCGTATCGCCGGCGCCGGTTACCGCACAGGTTACAATAACTTCAAAATTCACCGAAAACCTCCATACCGTGACTGTGTCTCCATGAATAATTTGTCACCGGGGGCAGAAATTTTGCTAATTAATCGCCACGATTTGCCATTTTTCGACAATCCAATTATGAATTTCAGGTTACGCGAACAATCCCGGTTTGATGTTGGCAACGGAAAATTCTCATGGTGTCGCAGCACAAGAACATAGCTTTAATATTGCTTCCGCGGTTCAACATGATGACGCTGACTACGATAATCGAACCGTTGAGAATTGCGAATTATCTGGCTCCGGAAAAACTCTATTCCTGGGAATACAGGGCTGAGGAAAACGGGCAGATCTATGCAAGCAACGGTCTGAACATAAACTGTGGTGGGATCAATTCGACAGAAGAACCTAATTATGACGTCGCCATTGTGTTCGGTAGTTGGGGTGCCGAAAATCACCAAAGTCCGTCATTGTCAAACTGGCTTCGACATCAGTCCCGTAAGGGTGTCATGATTGTCGGAGTGGAGCTTGGGGTATATGCGCTTGCCCGCGCCGGAATTCTTGCGCAAAAACAGGCCACCACCCATTGGTCCTGTAAACAGGGGCTGATTGAATCCTTCCCAAGTATCAATGTTTGCGAGCAACTTTTTACCCAGGATGGCAACACGATGACCTGTGCCGGAGGTACAGCCGGCATCGATATGATGCTGGAATTGATAGCTCAATTAAATGGTGAACAGCTTGCAGTGGAAGTGTCAAACCAGATACTGCACTTCCCACGCCGTCCTGCATCGGATTCGCAGCGCTATTCTGCAGGCAGCATGGCCACCGACATTCACCCAAATGTACGCAACGCAATGCGGATCTTGGAAGCAAACATTGAAGAACCGATTTCCATTCCCCGGCTTTGTGAGGAACTGAAAGTTTCGCAGCGGAGCCTGGAACGATTGTTTGTACGAGACACCGGGTGCACAATAGTTCAGTTCTCCAAACTGCTGCGCCTGCAATATGCGCGGATATTGCTCACCAGCACCGACATGTCTGTTCGGGAGGTATCTGTTGCATGTGGTTTCAACTCGTTGTCGTATTTCTCGCAATGCTTCAGCAATATGTTTGCCAAACGTCCGAGCGATTACCGGCAGGCCTGGCCGGAAAACGAACCGGCCCCCTCATGGCCCGGGACGGTTTATTCGTTCATTCACAACATCAAGAAGCCCAACGCAGGTCAGACACACTGATCGATATGGGCAAAACTGGTTTTGTTACTCCTGCGCATCCTTTATCGCATTTAGAATACCGACAATCGCCCGATCCCTTTCTGCTGCCATTTCAGCAAAATGTCGGTCGCCGGCCGCCTGGTTGCAGCCGTCCACCATCCTGTCGCGAAGCTCTTGCGTGAGTTCAGGTGCTTCCAGTCGTGTCCAGGGCAATTTGAGGGCCGGCCCGAACTGATCCAGATTGGTGGCCATGCCACCCTCGCCACAGGCGACGTGAAAAGCCATACATTGCCCCTGTACTGCCATGCGTGGGGCCGGTCCGTTAATGAGCGCAATATCTATATCCTCTGGCGTCGCTTCACCGTTGGCGACCATATGAAGGGCCTCCCGCCACAAGGCTTCTTGAAGCCGGGTTGCAACAAATCCGGGAATTTCCTTTTTCATGACAAGAGGCGCCTTGCCTGCGAGTTGATAGAACCGGCGCGCCCATTCCACGGCATCTGCATCGGATTTCCTGCCACCAACAATTTCTACCAGAGGCAGCAGATAGGGTGGGTTAAACGGATGGCCGATTACCGTGCGTTCAGGTGTCGGGCACCGGCTTTGAATTTCAGTCATGGTCAATCCGGAGGTGCTGGACGCTATGACTGCATTCGCAGGCACCCAATTGCCCAGATTTTGATACAACTCCTGTTTCAACTCCAGCCGCTCAGGTGCGCTCTCCTGAACAAACTAGCTGTCGGCAACCGCGTCTTCAAGATTGTCTGTAATCGTCAGGCGATCTCGAGTGGCACCGTCCGCAAGGCCCAGACCCTCAAGACTGATCCAGCCGGTATTCAGGATTTCATTGAACGCTTCAGTTTCATCAAGGGAATGGAGATAGGCTGTTACATCAAATCCCCGCGCAAGAAAATGGGCCGCCCAGCCCGCTCCGATGGGTCCCGCACCGATGGTTGTCACACGTTTGACAGCACCCGGATCAATCAAGCGCATCTGTTATTTTCCTTTGAATACCGGTTCTCGTTTTTCGACAAATGCACGAACGCCTTCCTGGGAGTCTTCCGATTTCAGCATCGCGCGATACGTAGTCATTTCCTCGGTGCGCATCTTGGCAAATGCATCTTCCAGCGGAACACATTCAATGCCGCGGATAACTTCCTTCACTGACTGAAGCGCCAGCGGGGCCGACTTGGCCAATTGCTGAGCCCATTCCCGGGCAGCATCCATAAGCTCGTCGTAGGGAACGACTTTGTTAACCAGCCCGTAATGAGCAGCTTCTGCAGCTGGCATGCGTCTTCCCAAAAAGAACATTTCCATTGCAATATTATGAGGGAGGCGACGGGGCAGGCGTTGCAGCGCGCCTGCATCCGGGACAATTCCCAACGGCATTTCAGGCAGCGCAAATTCAACGTGTTCCGCTGCAATAATCAGATCGCACGATATTGCAAGTTCCAGACCGCCTCCTATCACAATACCATTGAGTGAGGCGATCACGGGCTTGTTGAGTGCCCAGTTTTCGGTGAGCCCCGCAAAACCGCCCTCGCCGTAGTCGGCATCTTCCCACCAATTGTCGAGCTGGGTTTCACCCGCGTCCAGTGCTTTCAGGTCCCATCCGGCTGAGAATACTCGATCTCCCTCTGCTGTGAGAATTCCCACCCGTAATTCCGGATCGGTGCGCAGCAGCGAGAAGGCTGCAGCAATCTCCTGACTCATTTTGATATCTATCGCGTTGACCTTGGGTTTGTTGAGTTTGACCTCAAGTATGTGTCCGTCGCGTGTTACTTCTACAAATTCCGACATGGGATACCTCTGAATTCTGATCAGGAAAATGCTGGGATTATGTCACCGCAAAACAGTTCCATGGAACGTTTCTGTTCCTTGTGACCAAGTCCCAGGCTGGAGTAGTAAATAAAGCTGTCGACGCCCAGAGCCTCGTAGAGCTTCAGTTTTTCGATAACCTGTTCTGTCGTGCCGAACATCAGGTTTTCTGACAGCATCTCATCATCATATTCCGCCCGGTTTCCAAGATCCGCAAGTGGAATTTCCTTGGGGAATCCATTGACCACATCATCAAGATTCTTGAAGAGGTTTTCAAACTGGGAAAGCTGTCGTTTAGCAGCAGTTACAGCCACATGTGCATCTGCATCACTGTCATATACCACCGTATGACGCATCATCGCCATCTTCGGGCGTTCCTTGTCTGGATTTGCTGCGAGCGCGTCTGACAGCCGTTCCATGTAAAGTTCCGCTTCTGACATCGGTCGGGTCAGCGGCCAGGACATAATGTTGCATTCATGCTTCACCGCGTAGTCAAAGGTAATCGGAGCGCGTGCCGCTACCCAAACCGGAACGTCTTTCTGTAGTGGTTTGGGTACTGAAGTAGCTGTTGGGAATGACCAGAATTCCCCCTTGTGTTCGTAGTCACCAGCCCAAAGTGCCTGAACAGCGGGCAGTAATTCGTGCATATAACGCCAACCTTCGGTCTGTTTCAGGCCTGGATACATGCGATCAAATTCCCGTTGATAAGCGCCAGAACCGATGCCGAACTCCAGACGTCCGCCAGTCAGCAAATCGGTCATAGCCGCTTCTCCGGCCAGGCGTATCGGATTCCAGTAAGGTGCTACGGCAACGGCAGTGCCAAGCCGGATGTCTTTGGTGTGTTCGCCCCACCAGGTCAGAAGTTGAAACGGATTAGGCGCAATTGTCATTTCCATGGCATGATGTTCAGCAGCCCAGACAATTTCAAACCCGCCCTGGTCCGCCATTTTGACCATTTCAAGTGTGTGATCGGCAACGTCCCGCATATCCAGGGAACTATCCAGGCGTTCCATGTTGATGGCGAGTTGAAACTTCATTTCCATGCCTCCCGTATGCCAATGAAAATACTGAAATGGATGATTTCAGAAAACCCCATTGCAACTTTATCATTTTTTCGAAAGAATTTGCGCTTTTTCGCCAAACCGATTGCGCAACGGGCTGATTTCCCAATGGCTAGGGCGATTTTGATTAAGATACGAAATGCTACCGAAAGTCAGCGGAACATCGGTGGTCTGGCGTCTGTCCAGACACCGTTTTCTCTTGCTGACGTAACACAGGCTTCTATCGCCGCCATGGATCTAAGGCCGTCGACCGCCTTGGGATAAAGATCGGCCGCAGGACTGGCCGTGCGTCCGTCTTTGCGGGCACGAATGACTTCGCTCAGATCAGAATATATATTAGCAAACGCCAGCGGCATGCCTTCGGCATGTCCTATCGTGACACGGCTCGTCCGATCTGCCTCTGGTGAAAGATTGGCTTCGCCCCTTTCAATTATCTGGAGACGTTCGCCCAAAGGCATGTAGTAAAGCTGGTTGGGATGTTCCTGACACCAGCGCAAGCCGCCATTTTCCCCGAATACCTGAATGCCAAGGCCGTGCTGACGCCCGATTGCTACAGATGACGTCCACAACCTTCCCACGGTTCCGCCATCCATGCGGAAATTCACCATCGCATCATCTTCGAGTTCCCGTGATGAGATACAGGATGCAAAATCTGCAGACAGTTTTTCGACTTCCTGTCCGCTCACGAAACTTGCAAGATGCAAGGCATGTATGCCGCAGTCAGCAAATTGGGCTGATGCCCCTGCCTGGGCGGGATCATAACGCCATCGCACTCGCGGATTGTCTGCATCGGCGGCATCTGCATGATGGCCATGCGCAAATTCTGTCTTTATCAACCGAATTTTTCCGAGGTCGCCGCGTGCAATCATGGCTCGCATGTGCCGTACCAGCGAATAGCCTGAATATCCGTAGTTTACGCCACAGATAGAGCCCGTTCGGTCAGAAATCCTGACTATTTCCTCCGCCTCTTCGACGGTCATTGTCATAGGCTTTTCGCACAGGACATTGAAACCCTTTTTAAGAAACGCCTTAGTGATTTCGAAGTGGGTGGCATTGGGCGTCGCGACGGTGACAAGATCAAGCTTGTCATCACGTACTTCTTCATTGGCCAGCATCTCTCGCCAGTCGCCGTAAGCGCGATCTGCTTCGACGCCCAGACTTTGCGCGTATCTGCGTCCTTCATCAGGCCGATGGTCCAGGGCGCCAGCTGCGAATTCGAATTGTCCGTCCAGACCGGCGCCAAGCCGGTGAGCGGATCCTATCTGGCTGCCTTCTCCGCCGCCAATCATACCCCATTTAAGTTTCAACATATTAGTTCCTAAAATCCGATGGACTGCAGAAAATTTCGATTATACCTGGCGTCATCAAGTGGTGAAGTGTTACCCAACGTTGGGTCGCAGTCTTGTTCTACGGTACACCATCCTTCGAAATTGTTTTCGAGTAGTATCTGGCGGACTTCATCAAATCTGACATCACCATCCCCCAACTTACAGAAAATCCCCTGTCCACAGGCATCATAAAAGTTTGTACGGTTTCTCACCACATCTGCTTTCACGACTGGATCAATATCCTTGAAGTGCATGTAAGAAATTCTGTCGATGTTTTTCTTCATGAAAGCCACCGGATCAAACCCAGCATATGAGTGATGACCGGTGTCAAAGCAGATTTTCATGATGTCTGGATCTGTTTCATTGAGAAGTCTTTCCAGCTCCGGTTCAAAATCCATGAATCCGCCGGCATGGGCATGGATGCCGACAGTCAGGCCGTATTCCTGCGAGCCAATTTTCGCGATAGTATTCAGGCGGTCGACAAATCTATCCCATTCGGCATTGTCCATCATCTCTGCTTCTTCTGGCCTGCCAGCCGTGGGTGCTCTGCGTTCAGAGATGGAGTCAATCAATACCAGATGTTGAGCACCGTGTGCGACCAGTGCTTTGCAGGTTCTTATAGAACCATCCATTACTTCATCCCATTTACGCGGATCGTGGAACGCCCGGAACACTACTCCGCCGATCAGTTCCTGATTGTAATTTTCAAGCGCATCACCAAGTTCGGCTGGGTCTTCCGGCATGAATCCTACCGGGCCGAGTTCAATGCCAGAATAGCCGGCATCCTGATTTTCCTTTAACACGGTTTCCCAATCGGGATTACGTGGATCGTCGGCGAACTCCACCCCCCAGGAGCACGGTGCATTTCCAATTCTGATAGTCATGAAAAACAGGTTCCTTTTGCGTAACGCGGGCTGCTAACTGTTATCGAGTTCCAGCCAGCACCTTTGTCTGCTGGATTGATGCGCCAGTGATACGATTTTGTTGACATTCAAACCGACCAGGAAGTCAGGCCAGGCAGGGGTTTTGGTGGCAATTGCATCAAGAAACTGAGCTGCCTGTATAATAATCTGGTCCTGATAACCGGTGCCGTGTCCTGGACCACTACAGAAGTTCGCATAATCAGGGTGGTCCGGACCGGCCAGGATTTTGCGAAATCCTCGTGTCGCATTCTCCCCGCATGCCTCATATAGCCAAAGTGCGTTCTGGTCTTCCTGATCAAACCGGATCGCTCCCCTTGTGCCGGTGATCTCGTAGGCGTAACCCATTTTCCGACCGGTAGCGATCCTGCTGAAAAACAGATGGCCCATGGCACCGTTTTCAAAACGGCACATCAATTGTCCCTGATCGTCGTTGTCGACACTGACCATACCGCTTTTGCCATCTGGCCTTTCATGAATGACAGTCTCAACTTCTGCAGAAAGGCTCGCCAGCGGGCCCATAAGCGCCAATGCACATTGGATCATGTGTGGTGCGAGGTCTCCCATGCAGCCGTTCCCGGTTCCTGTTGTTCGCCAGGTTGCGGGCATTGCCGGGTCGGCATAAAAATCCTCTGTATGCTCACCTCGAAACCAGGTAATTTCACCAATGGTACCGGATTCTATGAGTTTTCTGGCAAACTGGGTGACCGGTGTTCGAATGTAATTGAAACCAACCATGTTTGTGACGTTGCTGAGGCGCGCCGCAGCTTCCATGGCTATGCTGTCTTCCAGACTAGCACCCAGGGGCTTTTCACACAGGATCGGTTTGCCGCATTCCAGTGCAGCGACGGCAATTTCGCGATGTGTTTCCTGCGGCGACGCGATGACAACCGCTTCGACATGCTCATTGTTCACGAGTTGTCGCCAGTCGTCCGTTGCAGACTTGAAACCATAGGCCTTTCGATATCGTTCGGCGGATTCCTGGCTTGTCGCGCAGACCGCTTCCAAAACCGGTCGCAGAGAGGTATCAAATGCTGCAGCAACCGCCGACATGGCAACGGCATGCGCCTTTCCCATATATCCGCCTCCAACAATTCCGATGCCAAAACTGGTCAATATTTGCGCCCTCAAAAAAGTGTTTGCAACCGGTTGCAAAATTCGTATCCTGAAAACGATAACATCGTCAATCAGATTTTTGAAAGGCGATGTTCTAATGCCGATTGCAAGGTAGGAGGAATCACATGAATACGGATGCGGGAACCGTGAGACTGACCACCGCCCAGGCCATTGTGCGTTTTCTGGCAAACCAGTGGATCGACATTGATGGAAAAGAGTTGCGGATCTGCGGCGGCGGCTTCGGTATTTTTGGCCATGGCAATGTAACCTGTCTGGGCGAAGCTCTATACGAACATCGTGACACCCTGCCTTTGTATCGCGGGCAGAACGAGCAATCCATGGGTTTCGCGGCTGCAGCCTATGCAAAATACTATCTCCGGCGGCGCTTCATGTTCTGTACCGCCTCTGCAGGACCAGGCACGGCAAACCTCTTCACGTCCGCAGCCCTTGCGCATGCAAACCGACTGCCGCTATTAATGTTATGCGGTGATACATTCACAACAAGATTGCCTGACCCGGTGCTTCAGCAACTGGAGCATTTCAACAATCCTTCTTTGGGCGTGAATGATGGTTTTCAATCGGTTTGCCGTTACTGGGACAGGATCATCCATCCGGCTCAAATCATACAGTCACTGCCGGCTTCACTGGCTACGATGCTTGATCCTGCTGATTGCGGACCCGCTTTTCTGGGCTTGCCTCAGGATGTACAGGGCTGGTCCCATGACTACCCGATTGAGTTCTTTGAAAAACGGGTTCACCGTATTCGTCGGCAAACACCCGATGCGGCAGAGATTGAAGACGCGGCAGCTTGTCTGAAATCTGCCAGGCGCCCGATAATTATTGCCGGCGGTGGCGTGCAATATTCTGGTGCGGTAGCAGAACTCAACGCCTTTGCGGAACAGCACCAGATACCAGTGGTCGAAACGATTGCAGGACGCGCCAACCTTCGCGCCACCCACGATTTGAACATTGGTCCGGTTGGCGTAACCGGTTCAAATTCAGCAAACTATGTGGCCGAAAAGGCGGATGTGGTGCTGGCCATCGGCACCCGGTTGCAGGATTTTACAACAGGTTCATGGACCGCATTCGATAAATCCGCGCAATTCATTTCAATAAACGCCGCGCGACATGATGCGGGCAAGCATCGTTCTTTACCGGTTGTTGGTGATGCAAGGCTTGGGATCAGTGCGCTTGGCGCAGCGATTAAGGGTTACGAGGCTCCCGGCAATTGGGTGGACACGGCAAGGGTGGAGCGTGGAAAATGGGATGACTACGTGGCGGAAAATACCCGTCTGGGCAATGGTCCCAATTCATATGCAAAGGCGATTGGCGTGGTGAATGCGCTTTGCGACAAGCGTGATCGCATTGTTGCCGCTGCTGGAGGTCTCCCGGCTGAAGTTACGGCAAACTGGCGCACCCAGGAGCCGGGAACCGTGGACGTGGAATTCGGCTTTTCCTGTATGGGATATGAGATTGCCGGCGGCTGGGGAGCCAGGATTGCACAGCATGAGGTGGAACCGGAGCAGGACACCATAGTGTTCGCGGGCGATGGATCATATCTGCTGATGAACAGCGATGTTTACTCATCGGTCCTGACTGACCGTAAGCTGATAATTCTCGTTCTGGATAACGGTGGATTTGCTGTCATCAACAAGCTGCAGAACAATACAGGCAACACCTCGTTCAACAACCTTTTCAGCGATTGCCCCACAGTTCCTGAACCGTTTGCTGTAGATTTCGAAGCGCATGCAAGAGCGATGGGTGCGGAATCCGAAACCGTTGAGGTGGCCGGTAAGCTTGGTGAAGCATTTATCCGGGCAAAGGCCTCCGACAAAACCTACGTTATCGTCATGAAAGTCGATGCGCACGAGGGCTGGACAGCAGAGGGACATGCCTGGTGGGAGGTCGGAACCCCTCACGTAACTGACAATGAGGCTGTCTCCGAAGCACACACGGAACAGGAAGAAGGCCGAAAACGGCAACGGCACGGTGTGTAATGAACCTGATTGACGGAATCCGTAAAAACAACTTTGTCGTGATTGGCCGTGTCGGTATCGATTTCTGCCCCGATCCGCCCGGCACGCCAATCGAGAATGCCCGCAATGCGATTGTGGGCATGGGTGGTTCAGCGGCTAACATATCAGCTGGAATCTGCAAATTTGGCGGCAAGGCATCACTGGTAACGCGCGTGTCTGATGACGCTATCGGTCGGTATTGCGTCAACCAGCTAGACGCCTACGGAATTGATGCATCCCATGTTCATCCAGTTGCAGGCGAATACCGCAATTCACTTGCATTTTTCGAAAGCATTGTTGAAGGCCATCAATCCGTAATTTACAGAAACGGTGCCGCTGACTTCCAAATGAACGTCGAAGACGTGGAGGCGGTGGATTACTCAAAATTTGGTGCCCTGATTACGGCCGGGACGGTCTTTGCGGCAGAACCATCTCGCAGTGCTACTTTCCGAGCATTCGAACTGGCCCATGCAGCCGGGATTCCGATAATTTTTGACATAGACTACAGGCCTTATTCATGGCCGTCGGCAGAGATTGCTTCTGATGTTCTTTCCCGGGCCGGTGAAATGTCAGACATGATTGTCGGAAATGACGAAGAATTTGGTTTTATGGCCGGTGATATCGACAGGGGATTGGCGAAAGCCGAGGAACTCAGTGCAAAAAACGCTTCTGTAGTTATCTATAAAATGGGTGAAAACGGCGCAATTACCTTCGCTGACGGACAGCGCATCCAGACCGGAATATATCCTGTAAATGCACTGAAACCTACCGGAGCCGGGGACAGTTTCCTGGCGGGCCTTATTGCAGCACTTGCGAGCGGATCCGAAATCCGGGAAGCCATCATGCGCGGATCGGCATGCGCTTCTATCGTCGTCGGAAAACCCGGTTGCGCCGCTGCCATGCCTGGTCCGGAGGAACTGGGAGCATTCCTGGCCTCTCATCCCGGTCCCACGAACAATAAACATCAATCAGCAATCTAGGACAAACAGTCATGCACATTGCGCCCTACGACAATCAGAACAAACCGATCGTGGATGTCGAAGACAAGGTTGTGCCACTCAACTATTTTAACATTGTTAAGCTGGAGGCAGGCCAGGCCTTTGAATATCGCGTGCCCGGTTATGAAACCTGCATCGTTCCTGCCACGGGAAGTGTTGATGTGGATGTGGAAGGGGATCAATACACCGATCTGGGTGGGCGTGGAACGGACGCCTGGGATGGGGAGCCGGAAGGTGTATATGTTCCCAGCGGGGCAGTTGCGACCATGGTATGCCGGTCGGATAATGCTGAAATCTTCGTAGCCGGTGCAAAATATGACAAGGTGTTATCCCCGTTTGCTGTGCGGTCTGACGAACTCGATTTGGTGCAATATGGTTCTGACGACACCAAAACCCATCGAAAGATCAAGCATATACTGGGTCAGAAACAACATGGCAAAGTGGGCCGTCTGCTGGTTTCCGAGCTTTATACCGTCGGAGCAGGCGGGTGGTCCGGTTTTCCAAGCCATAAACACGACACGGACAGGCTGCCTGACGAAAGTCGGCACGATGAGACGTATAATTTCCGCTTCCGGCCGAATTATGGTTCCGGCCTTCAGATGCTGCAGCGCGAAGACGGAAAGCCAGGCGACGCCTATCACATTGTCGACGGTTCCACGATCTGCCTGGATCGGGGTTATCATCCCTGCTGTGTGTTGCCCGGATACGAAATGTACTATTTCACGATTCTTGGTGGCTTGTCGCAGCGCAGTCTCGTCCAGTACTTCCAGCCGACCCATGCCAGCCAGCTCGAAACCATTCCAGGTATTAAGGACATGATCGCCAAATTCAAATAAGGGATTACACCATGCCCATGGCAACGCTAGCCGAGGTTTTGCAGCCCGCACTTCAGGAGCGTTATGCTGTTGCGGGTCTGGTGGTGCTTGGATGGGAAGATGCTTGTGCATATGTAAGGGCGGCAGAAGCGGAAAATAAATCGATTATCCTTCAAGCAGGGCCGGGCTGCCGCGCACGCACCCCCCTGCCGGTTCTTGCAGCCATGTTTCGAACCCTTGGAGAAAACGCTTCGGTTCCTGTGGTTGCCCATCTTGATCATGGATATGAGGAATCGGAGTGCCTCAATGCAATCGATTGCGGGTTTACATCGGTTATGTATGACGGTTCCGGAAAAGAACTGACCCAGAATATTGATGAAACTTCAGCCATTGCAGAAATTGCCCACGCAGCAGGCGTATCGTGCGAAGGCGAAATCGGCTTCGTCGGCTACGCGGAAGGTGAAGCGTCTGCAAAAACAGATCCTGTCGAGGCTGCCAGATTTGCTTCTGAAACAAAGGTGGACGCGATGGCAGTCTCAATTGGAAACGTACATTTGCAAACCACACAAATGGCAGAAATTGATTTTGCTGCGGTCAATGCCCTGGAACTGACAACCTCTGTTCCAATGGTAGTACATGGGGGTTCCGGAATACCGATGGAGATTCGTGCTCGACTGGCTCGAGAAACGTCGGTCTGCAAATTCAACATAGGTACAGAACTCAGGATGGCGTTCGGAAGCGCTTTGCGCGAGGCGGTAGCGGCACACCCGAAACGTTTTGACCGAGTGGCAATCCTGAAGGAAACCATTGATCCGGTCAAAGCTGCCGCGCAACAGGTCATTCGCAATATATCGGGCGCCGGTTAGAGGGCATTCGATTTATCAGCTCTCTAGGGATTGCCAATTGGCTTCAGCGTTCCGCGCTCAACGATGTGACAAGGGAACAGCCTCGTTTCCGGGATACGACTAGGCTCCTTGAGCATGGAAACGATCAACTCAACAGAGGCGTTGATGATTTCCGGAAGTGGCTGATGAATCGTCGTCAGATTGATGTTTTCCCAGCCAGCCATCTCCATATTGTTCAACCCGATGAGGCCGATGTCATCGGGAACTGATAATCCGGCAGATTGGATCGCGCTCAAAGCGCCGATTGACACAACATCATCGCCGCAGAAATAGGCTTCTGCCGGGTTGTTGTTAAGCAATCTGCTCATTTCATCTCGGCCTGCTTCAAAGGAATACTCAGTGCAATAGCTGGTGGTGACCGCCATTGAAGGGTACTTTTTCAACTCGTCAAGGAAGCCAGCCTGACGATCCTCGGTCGATGTTGCTGTTGGAGGCCCGCCCATGAAGCCAACCCGACTGTAGCCGCGTTCCATAAGGGTGCGGGCCGCCATACGACCGCAGGCCCGGTTATCAATCCCGACAATGTGTACCTTCGGCGATGAAGTATATCGGCCAAATGAGTGCACCACCAGCATACCGGCTTCACGAAATGCGAGGGCAAATTCAGGCGAAAGGGTGGACGATGCGACGATCACACCATCGACAGAATACTGTCGAAGCATCGTTACGGATTTTTCCGGATCGGTTTCCTTCGACAGGTTAACCAGCAACGGGCGAAGGCCACGGTCCTGCAATGCTCTGGTAAACATGTCGAAGACCTGAAGAAAGATCGGATTATGAAAGTTATTGGAGACCAGCCCAATCATGGAAGTCCGTCTGGTGGTAAGGCTCCTTGCAAGGAAATTGGGACTGTATCCCAGTTCTGCCGCAGCTTTCTCCACCTTTTCCCGAGTCTTGGCGGAAACGGATGCTCCTTCCGTAAAGGTTCTGGAAACGGCTGAGCGAGACACGCCTGCCTTTTCGGCGACTTCTTTTAGTGTGACAACCATGTGTTTCACCTACTCCATCTCGCAATCCGTTTCCATACCTGCCATTCAAGCGCATGATATTTATTTTTGCAACCGGTTGCAAAAAGCTTGATCTTGTGCTTCTCTAATACCAGTCGGCTAGGGTGAACGCATCCGTCGATTGATGGAATCATGATCTTGGAGGAGAGGCGAAAATGAAAAACATTCTTCGCAAATTCGCGGTCGCAGCAACGATCGCCGTATCTGCTTTGGCAGTCACAGCACCAATGGCCAATGCCGAGGGTGAAACCTATATTCTCGTCAGCCATGCACCAGACAGTGATACCTGGTGGAACACTATCAAGAACGGGATCGCATTGGCTGGTAAGCAGGTTGGTGCAAATGTCGAATACCGTAATCCGCCCACCGGTGATATCGCTGATATGGCCCGTATTATTGAACAGGCAGCGGCTTCGAGTCCGGATGGTATCATCACAACACTCGCTGACTTTGATGTGTTGAAAGGGCCGATCAAATCTGCTGTTGACCAGGGCATTGATGTGATCATCATGAACACCGGTACGCCCGAACAGGCCCGAGAAGTTGGCGCTCTGATGTATGTCGGTCAGCCGGAATACGATGCAGGCCTTGCGGCTGGGATTCGCGCAAAAGGTGAGGGTGTTACAAATTTTCTATGTGTAAACCACGCCATCCAACAACCCACCGTCGGCGAACGTTGTCGCGGATATGCTGACGGTCTTGGCATTGATCTTGGGTCTGCCATGATGGATTCCGGCACTGACCCGGCTGAAATCAAGAACAAGGTACTGGCATACCTTTCTGCCAACCCGGGCGTGGATGGTATCCTCACCCTGGGCCCTGTTTCTGCTGATCCAACTATTGCAGCTTTACAGGAAAACGGCATGGCCGGCTCTATTCATTTCGGAACTTTTGACCTTGGCACGGAGATTGTGAAAGGCATCAAGGACGGAACCATTGCGTGGGGTATAGACCAGCAACCGTTCCTGCAGGCCTACATGCCGGTGGTAATCCTGGCTAACTGGGATCGATACGGTGTTCTGCCCGGTAACAACATCAACTCCGGGCCCGGCTTTGTTACCAAAGATGGTCTCAAGAAAGTCGAAGAATTTGCTGGTGAGTACCGGTAACAAATAAGCGGGTGCCGGATAACCAACCGGCACCGTGCCATTATCAGCGTAACGAATTCGATAGGTGATTGCTGGCATGACAGCATCGACGCAAAAGCAGGATTACGCGGACGAACGCGTCAAGGAAATGTCGCGTTTGCGCAAAGCCTTAATTCGCCCGGAACTGGGCGGCATCGTTGGTACGGTGGCTGTATTCACATTCTTTGCGCTTTTTGCCTTTGACAGTGGAATGTTCACAAGTCAGGGCGTCATGAACTGGTCAGTCGTTTCGGCGCAATTTGTCATTATTGCCGTGGGTGCCTGCCTGCTTATGATTGCAGGAGAATTTGATCTGTCGGTCGGATCCATGATTGGCTTCGCTGGTATGATGATAGCCATCTTTTCTGTCATACTGGGATGGCCTGCCTGGATCGCAATCATTCTCACCTTTGCAATTTGTGTATCTATTGGAGCATTGAACGGTATCATCGTTATCAGAACGGGACTGCCTAGCTTCATTGTCACCCTGGCTTTTCTGTTCATCCTTCGCGGATTCACCATATACCTCCCCCAGACGATACAGCGCAAAACCATCATCGGCGGCGTTCGCGATGCGGCCGAAGGCGACTGGCTGGCACCGCTTTTCGGCGGCAAGATCGGGCAACCGATATTTCAATGGCTTGGCGATGCCGGCCTGATTGCCGTATTCGAGCGAGGCAACCGAGCGGGCCAGCCGGTCGTTGACGGTATTCCGATGCTGATAGTCTGGGCGATTGCCCTCGTAATTTTTGGTCACATCCTCCTGACACGAACCAAGTTTGGCAACTGGATATTCGCTTCGGGCGGTGACGCCCAGGCTGCTCGCTATGTCGGTGTGCCGGTGAACCGGGTAAAAATCCTGATGTTCATGTTTACGGCCTTTTGCGCTACCGTCTTTGCAACCTGCCAGGTGATGGAATTTGGTTCTGCGGGGGCTGATCGGGGTCTTCTCAAAGAGTTTGAAGCGATTATTGCAGTGGTAATTGGTGGTGCGCTCCTCACCGGCGGTTACGGCTCTGTAATCGGCGCAGCACTTGGTGCACTGATATTTGGTGTTGTTCAGCAGGGCCTGTTCTTTGCAGGGGTAGAGAGTTCCCTGTTCCGGGTATTCCTTGGCGTTATCCTGTTACTTGCGGTGATCCTCAATACCTATATCCGGCGAATGATCACGGGGGAGAAGTAATATGGCGGATAATGCTGCTCCCATCATTCAAATGAAGAACATCGAAAAACACTTCGGCTCAGTCATCGCGCTTGCAGGTGTATCGATTGATGTTTTTCCCGGTGAGTGCCATTGCCTGCTGGGAGACAACGGCGCCGGTAAATCCACCTTTATCAAGACAATGTCTGGTGTACACAAGCCAACAAAAGGCGAGATATTTTTTGAAGGCAAACCCTTGAGTTTTCAGCGTCCAAGGGATGCAATTTCGGCCGGCATAGCAACGGTGTATCAGGATCTGGCCATGATTCCGTTGATGTCAGTCAGTCGCAATTTCTTCATGGGCAATGAACCGATCAGAAAAATCGGTCCGCTATCATTTTTTGACCACGAAATGGCCAACCGGGTAACCATGGACGAGATGCGTCAGATGGGCATCAACTTGCGTGGTCCCGACCAGGCGGTGGGAACCCTCTCAGGCGGTGAGCGGCAAACAGTGGCTATTGCCCGGGCTGTCTATTTTGGCGCGAAGGTCCTAATTCTTGATGAGCCGACTTCTGCACTTGGGGTACGCCAGACTTCCAATGTCCTTGCCACCGTTGACAAGGTGCGCAGCCAGGGAATTGCTGTTGTTTTCATAACTCACAATGTTCGTCACGCGCTGGCTGTGGGTGATCAGTTTACGGTTCTCAACCGGGGCAAGACGCTGGGAACCGCCAAACGGGGCGAAATTTCTCCCGAAGAACTTCAGGAATTGATGGCCGGCGGTCAGGAACTGGCTGAACTTGAAGGTTCGCTGGGTGGAACAGTCTGAACCATATCCACTTTGAATTTTTCCGCGGCAATCAGTTTCTGTCAGCCGATTTCGGAAACCGACACCGGTCGTTTCTCGGCAATAGACTTGTAGGCCGCTTCAGCAAGAACAAGTGCCATGCGCCCATCTTCGAACCCTACCGGCGGCGGCAGGTTGTTTTTGACCGCATTAACGAAAGCATCGATTTCCGCAAGGAAGGACGCCTGATACCGCTCTATGAAAAAATCTGGACAGGGGCCGGTTTGCTGCCCTGTCGCGTCAAATTTTCTGGTGGAAGTGGAAGTCGGATTTTCGGATATCATCATGCCGTCTGAGCAATGCACTTCAATCCGTTGATCATATCCGTAGCTTGCTTTTCGGCAATTATTGATGTGGCACTGCTTTCCAGATGCAGTTCGCATCTGGATCATGGCCGTATCAAAATCACCCAGTTCGCTGCCGGTTTCGGGGTCAACCAGAGCATTTGCCATGGCAAATACTTCGACGGGTTCCTCGTCCAGAATGAAGCGTGCAATATCGAAATCATGAATGGTCATGTCGCGCAACAGGCCGCCGCAGACTTCGACATAGGAACGAGGTGGTGGCGCTGGATCACGTGACGAAATGATTACCTGATACAACTCGCCCAGCTCTCCTTCTGCACAAGCATTACGAACTGAACTGTGTCCCGGATCAAATCTGCGGTTGAAGCCCAGCTGGATAAAGTGATCCTCACCGGAAATCCGTTCCGCACACTGGTTTACCCGGTCAAGGCTTTGATCAATCGGTTTTTCGCACAGAACTGGTTTTCCAAACTTCACCGCCATTTCAATCAAGTCTGCATGGGTGTCGGTGGCAGTTGCGATAAGTGCGCCATCCACGGACGGATCCGTAAATACCTGTTCCGCAGAATCGGCCACCCTTACATCAAACTCCTCTGCTGAGGGCCTATGGGTATCAAAGACCATAGCGAGAGTGCATTCAGGATGATGCATGATATTTTGTGCATGCATCCTGCCAATCCGGCCACAACCCAAAACTGCAATGCGCATATCAGTTACCCGTGTTAAACCAACATTATCGCTGATGATTAAACACGTTTTGGCAAGCTAAATCATCCGCATTTCACGTTCTCAACAACCGACTGAGCAGACTTTAGGCCTGAACTTCTTTCATAAAGCGGTCGCGGATTACGACCGGATCCATTGTGATGACCGGTACACTGACATTGCCGCTTTCACATTTGGATATGATAATCGTCATGTTGTTGCTGTCGATGGCTTCCTGTAATACTTTGCCGGTTTCTTCAGCCTGGCATTCGATTACGTTTTCACATCCGCAAGCCCTGGCGACGGCAGTTAATGATGTCTTGGCTCCCGCATAGGTTGGCTGGTCACCGGTCGATCCGTAACTACCGTTATCAATGATCAGTAGAATGAAGTTGTTCGCTACATTATTCGCTATCGTTGGCAATGTGCCCAAATTCGTAAGAACAGAACCGTCACCATCTATCGAAATTACTTTTTTGTCCTGAGCAAGCGCCAAACCCAGGCCGATCGATGACGAAAGACCCATAGTCCCGAGCATGTAAAAGTTGGTTGGCTGATCGTCAATCAGGTGCAGTTCCTGGCTTGGTAGGCCAATGTTACAGATCACAAGCTGGTCTCGAAGGATAGGTGCAATATCCTTGATTATCTCCGAACGTATCATTTCAGTAGCCTTTCCAGAATGTAGCATCGGTCAGTATTGCGACTGGCTTGTTACACATGAAGGTGTATTGCAGGATAGAACCAAACTCATCGGCATCTTCCTCCTGATGAAAATGGTAAGTCGGTATGTTCATCTGGGCCAGCAGCGCCTTGGTATGGACAGCCATTTCCACCTGACAGGCAACCGGCTCTCCCAGTTCTCCGCGATAGGAAATCAGCATCGGCAGAGGCATGCGGTAATATTGGATCAAGGTGGCAAGCGTGTTTAGGATAACGCCAATAGCCGTGTTTTGCATGATGATTGCTGGCCGTTTTCCGCCCATGAAAGCCCCTGCACAGAGGCCCATACCTTCATCTTCCTTGTTTGAGGGAATGTGGAATATTTCATCGCGGCGATCCACTTCCTCTATAACCCCGGCCAGTTGCTTGCAGGGAACGGTTGTTATGAATTCAACCTGATTGGAAACCAGATCATCCACCAATTTCTTGCTGATTGACATACGTTGAAAGTCCTTATCGTTTTTCGTTCGCTATTGGGATGCAGCCAATTCGAATGTTTCGTTGGGGAAGTATTTTGCAAGTCGGACATCGGCAGCGCGGGCATGACCTTCCATCCCTTCCAGACGTGATATCCTTGCGGTCGCCTCCGCCACGGATTTTGATCCCTCGCGCGTTGCCCGCTGCCAGGTGACGATTTTCATATATTTGTGCACAGACAGGCCGCCGGTGTATTTGGCAGCGCCCGAAGTTGGCAGTACGTGATTGGTGCCGGAAGCCTTGTCACCGTAGGAAACGGTTGTTTCTTCGCCGAGGAAAAGAGACCCGTAACAAGTAAGTTTGTCCAGCCACCAGTCCAGGCTATCAGCCTGTACTGTCAGGTGTTCGGGAGCAATTTCATCCGAGACAGCAGCCATCTCTTCTCGGGAATCGCACAGAATGACTTCTGCATAATCGGCCCAGGCCGCTTCAGCATTAAGGGCGTTGACTTCTGGCAGGTCGGCAATCAGCTCCGGAACACGGTCGATGACGTTGCGTGCAAGAACTTCATCGTCGGTTACCAGCCAGACTGGAGAATTGTAACCGTGTTCCGCCTGACTTACGAGGTCTACAGCAACAATTTCAGGATCAGCGGTACGGTCCGCGATGATCAGACTGTCGGTGGGGCCGGCAAACATATCAATGCCTACCCTTCCGTACAATATGCGTTTTGCCTCGGCCACATACTGATTGCCCGGACCAACAAGAATATCAGCTTTTGGCAGGCCAAACAGTCCAAAGGCCATGGATGCTACCCCTTGTACGCCACCCAAAGCGAGTATGGTATCGCTTCCACAAATGTCTGCCGCATAAATGATAGCCGGTGCGATTCCCACTCCGGGGCGTGGCGGCGAGCAGGCGACTATGTTTCTGCATCCAGCCACGCTGGCTGTTGTTACAGTCATAATGGCTGAGGCGATATGGCTGTAACGTCCTCCGGGGATATAGCAGCCTGCGGTGTTCACGGGAATGCTTTTCTGACCGGCAATGAAACCAGGAACTATTTCGGTTTCAATATCCTGCAGGGTTGCCATTTGGGCCTCGGCAAATCGGCGGACATTGGCATGAGCAAACTGAATATCCTGTTTCAATTTCTCCGGCACCAGTGCGGCAGCGGCATCGATTTCTGCCCGGGTGAGCTTTGTATTGCCTTCATACTGATCAAACCGGGCTGCATATTCCAGTGCAACCTCATCTCCACCATTTTCGATTTTTTCAAGGATTTTGCGAACCGTGTCGCTAACATCTGCAGCATCGGTCGCTGACGTGAACTCGGCTTTTTTGAGGTATTTACGGGCCATTGACGGGGTACTCCTTGTCGCCACACATCTGCGATCAGTCCATAAACGCCTGTCGCAAATCATAATCTATTGGTGCTTGCCGGCAAAAATGTAATAGCTTACATTTACAAATGCAAGCTATTACATTCATATTGTGAATCATTCGGAAAATCAGGACATGTGATTTCGAATATTGTAATAGAAGAACAGGGGGATTTATTCTGAAAAAGCGAAGTCTGCCAACACTTGAAGATGTTGCTTTGGCGTCCGGGGTGTCCACGGCGACCGTATCGCGATGCCTCAATGAACCGGACAAGGTCTCTCAGGCTACGCGAGAACGGGTATTGAAGGCTGTTGACAATCTGAATTATGCACCCAATTTTGGTGCACGGGCAATCGCAGCAAATCGTACCGGCATATTTGGTGCGGTGATTCCCACCATGGACAATGCAATATTTGCCCGTGGCATTGAAGCTTTTCAGAAAGCGCTGGTTGAACGAAATGCAACCATGCTTGTTGCAAGTTCTGATTATGATCTTAAGCAGGAAGCGAGACAAATTAGAACCCTGGTCGGGCGGGGTGCGGATGGGCTTCTGCTGATCGGGTTTCAGAGGGATCCAGAAATCTACCGGTTTCTGGCTGAACGTAATATAACTACAGTCTGTGCCTGGAACCAAACCTCAGACAGGTCTCAATCCTATGTCGGATTTGACAACGAGGCTGCATCGTACCGGTTAGTCCAGCACGCAATATCTTTGGGGCATCGCACATTTGTCTACATTTCATCGCCCACCCATAAGAATGACCGCGCATCAGGGCGCCTGTCGGGCGCCAAAAATGCAATACGTGATTTCGGCCTTGATCCGTCGAACATGCCGGTTACTGAAACGGAATATTCGATCGGCAATGGCTGTGATGCGTTTAAACGTATCTTCAGCGCTCAGGGCACCAATAGACCGTCTCTAGTGATATGCGGAAACGATGTTTTGGCGGTCGGCGCAATCCGGGGAGCGAAGGAACTTGGACTGCGGATTCCAGACGAGATTTCAATCGTTGGTTTTGATGACATAGAATTGGCAACGGTCGTAAGCCCGGCTCTGACTACTGTTCATGTGCCGCATCAGGACATGGGCAAGAAGTCAGCGGAAGCACTCTATGCACTTGTGTCAGATCCTTCCGTGCCTGTCCAAGTGAATTTGGACACCCATATAGTTGAGCGTGAGTCCCTGGCTAGTCCGGGCAGCTAAGCGCACCCATAGGAATGGCTATGAGGGTTTTGGCAGATCAGGATTTTCGTAGGCTTCAGGATAGGTCATCGGCTTGAATGGTCCCGCTGGAACGATATTGTTCCAAGATCTGCCGAAATAGCCTTGTCTGCAATGCGTCAATGAGTTGTTTTCCTTCACACCCGGCAGCGCATAGACCCGACACAACCAGCGCCACAGGTGCGGGTAGTCCAGGATTTTAGCGCCGTTCAATTTCATTCGGACATAATAGACCGGGTCATGCCTGTATAATGTGGGAAACAGGCGTAAATCCGCTTCAGTGAATTGGCTGCCGGTGAGGAACGGTCTGCCATCAGACGCCAGATGGTTTTCCAGTTTCGAAAGCATGTCGAAATATTCCTGAAACGCCTGTTCGTAAACAGACTGATCGGAGGAAAAACCTGCCTTGTAGGCCCCGTTATTAATGTTGGTATAAATTGTTGTATTCAGGACATCAATCTCCTGACGCAATTCTGGATCATCTGGATAGAGGTCCGGGTGAGTTGCCGGTTCATTTGAGCTACCCAGTTTGCGCGAATGCGCATTTAGCATACGAACGATTTCTGCACTTTCATTGCTGACGATGCGCTTCGCCTGTTTGTCGAAAAGCACCGGCACCGAACCTTCGTCGGAACCTTCCGCCTGATAAATTTCCTTTACCAGTCTCAGATCCCGGACGGTGGCGGTTTCACTGGTGCATTCAGGAAGCCTCTTTCCGGTGAGACTGGCAATGCGATCGGGGGCAAATTCCCAAAGGTTTGGCGCGACCGGGTCCTCCTCGTCCGTCCTGCTGGGAAAAGCGACATCCAAGCTGATCACCTTCTGCAGCCCCAAGATGTTTCTCGCTAGTGTCACGCGATGACACCAGGGGCAATTCAGGGCAACAAACAAATGATATCGTCCGGGCTCTGCCGGAAATTCAGAGCTGCCAATCTGGTTTCGAAAACCACTGACCCCGCGCACGAATTCACCTTTCGCGCGCCGGGCAGTCGCCTGGTCTTGATTTTCTTCCTTCGATAAATCCATTGTTTTTCCTGTCATGGAATTTACCTCTTATCCACGCAACCTATGGTGTAGAATGATCGGCACTGCGAGCTCCTCCTCATCTGACAAATGCCGATTGAGAAAAGCTTCGATAGTTTCAGATATTCCCTGCAATGCACCAACTTCTTCCCGGGCCTGGACTTCATCCAGTTGAAACAGCTTGATGGCACGGTTGCCAGTGCCGGCAAAACTTTCAAGCACGGTATCCAGAGCTTCATGGTCTTTTTCCAGGATTTCAAGGCCCACGTCAAACCGTTGGTCGGCAGCCCGCAGTTCAGGAAAATATTCGCGATCTTCCCAGCCATGATGGGCGTGCAGATTTCCTATCAGACGATTGCCAAATACGGACAGTCTGCCTGCGTAGCCTTCAATATCCATTTCGCGATCAATCACGGCCTCAGAATCCAGGCGCACAATCTCGGCAAGGCGACGAAACATCTGATGAGCTCCAAGCCATTGACGGGTTTTATCAGCAAAACCAGGATGGGTGTCCCAACTATCACGGGGATAGCTGGCCAGAAGAGCATGCATTTCACTTGGCATGTCTTCTTTTCGGATGTTGAAATTCTGCTGCATGGCTTACTCCTTTCCCTGCACAGATGGGACTGGAGCAAAGAACCTGCCAGTCATTGGCTGCATACCTGCCATGCAACACTTCGGAACAAGTGGCAGGCAGAAGCAGGTGCGCACCCTCTCGCGGCCTGAAAGCCGTCTCTATCAAGGCAGATTTTCGGAATGTTTGTTAGTTGCTGATTTTGCGTCTGGAATCACATTGCCGCTTGAACGGCTCATCTGGAATTTCAATCCATTCCTCAAAACACAGGTTAACAGGGCACATTTCCTGCGGGCAAATTTCAAGTTCGCACAGACGGCAGACATAATGTTGATCATCGCCGCCACGCACAACAGCCGGCATGAGTTTTCCGACTAGTTTTATGAGTGTACCGAGTTCCTTGTCATCCAGAAGACCTGTCATTGGTTCAACCACACGTCTGCGTGCGTTGATCATATCGGTCCACAAACTTTCGCCTTTTGCAGACAGGAAGATTTTTTTGCCGCGCTTGTCGACCTGGTCATTGACCCGCTCGATTAGACCATCCCTTTCAAGATGATCAAGCAATCGCACGAGGCTTGAATGTTCAATCCCGAGCATGCCACTCAGGGTCTTGATGGATGAGCCAGGCTCACACCCAATCTGGTTGATGGCATAACACGCAGCTGTCGATTTGCCTGAGGTTAGAACCCAAGCATCGTCTATTTTGTCCGACAATGCGCGGGCAAATGCACCCAATGCATTACCGACAAAAGTATCTGTTGATATGTCACTCGGTAGTAGCTTGAGATCAGTCATTAAGATTCGTGATTACCTTTTACACGTTATTGTTGCAGCAATTTAACCGAAGTATATGATAAATGCAAAATTGCACTGCTTTGTACAAACTTGTTGTAAAATCTAATTCACTTGATTTTAGACCACAACACCTTCGCGGGCTAACCCTGCCGCTGAAAATTTGCCATCATGGTAAAAATGCTCCATCCATTGACTGACAATGCGCGCACCATATAGCACCGGCAACTCATGCGAATGGACTTCCTTGATCTGCTCTGCGAATGCCGGATCCTTGTGGCCGGCAACCCATTGATCCTGTTCATCATTCAGGTGAATCGGGCATAGAGGGGTATCGGTCAGGCTCTCATAATTGGTGATCGTTTTTGTTGCTATCCTGTGCCATTGATCCACACATCCATAGAGAGCCCTTTCGGTTTCCCGTCTGTCTTTTGCAAGTTCGCGTACGGTCATTTTATAGCGCTGGCCTATCATGCCAGCCACAAAGCTCGAAAAGGCAAACATGTCCGAAGACATGTTGACGGCCGGTATCGGCATTGCCAGAAGCGGGTCATAGAGAGGATCTGCCGGATTGTTAGACTGTGGGCAAAAAGCAATGCATTCAAAATCATCATAGATGGTTTCCAGCTCCGTAACCGGGCATGTAAGCCTGATTTTCTTAGTCAATGCCTTTCCGTTTGCCAGTTCTCGCGTACTGACTTGTGAAATGCGCTGCATTTGTTCCGCAAGATAGTAAAAAACCTTGCTCACACTGACATCGTAGCCCAGAAAATCCGGATCATTGAAAACATAGAGACAAGCAATCGCCTCCCGTTTCTGCAGCTTTTGGTGATAGCGGGCGAAGATTTCAGGCACTGTGTTCCTGGTTGCTGCCTCTATCATGTATCGGTTCTTGATTACCTCGCGCCTTCCAGCAACGCAGGGTAATTCTCTCGTCATCCAATTTACCACAAAATCGACCGCTTCCCGGTCTGACATGGCATTTTGCGGTGGAACCGCAAAATTCGGGTCGCCACAAAAAGCAGTTTGGGCTAAAGAATACATCACGCTCTCCAATAATGTATGTATAATGCATATAATAAAGAGAGCAAATAACTCTGTGTGTGCATGACGACAGATAATAATAAGAAGCTTGTGCTAATCCTGCTTGGCTCGTTTCTCGCGCAAGTTGTGCAAGTAGGGTCTTTTTCTCTTTTTCTCGCTCAAAAGCTGGACCTGTTGGGAGTTCAATTATCAACTATTGGTTGGCTTGTTGGCATCCAATGGATAACGGTGATGATTGTTGCACCCATTGTACCCAAAATCGGTGGGATAATGGGTTTGGATAATCTAAACCGATTATCCGGTATCATTTCTTTAGGCGGTTTATCACTCGCATTTCTGAACAGCGAATTCTGGCTGGCCGCAGCCTCTGTTTTGCTGGGTGTAGGGCTGATTATCCGCTGGGTTGCCTGTGATGCACTGGTTGTCCAGTTGAGTGAGCCCGAAAGAGTGGGGCGTTCTATCGGTATCCATGAAGCGTTGATGGGCTTCGGCATAGCGATTGGCCCCATATTATTCACCGTTTTGAGTCTTGATCAGGTCTTTCTGACCCTGTTGGCAATTGTAATTCTGTCCACTGCGGCATTGGCGCTGGTTCGGCATGCACCCCACGGCATCGAGGATGGGCAGGGCGAACCCATGAGGAAACGGGATTTTCTGCTGATCAAGATTGCGCTTCTTGCTGCAACAGCCGGCGGTTTTATTGAAACCGCTTCAGTTGCCTTGTTTCCGTTCTATTTTTCTGCCGATGGATTCTCACTTCAGCAAAGCGCCCTCTTCATAAGTTCCTTCGGGTTTGGCGGTACCCTTTTGCAATTACCTCTGGGACTGCTTGCAGATAGAACCGGACATCACCGGGTTCAACTGTTGGCCTGCCTGGTCGGTCTAGGCGGCGCTGCGGCGCTCTTATTCAGCCCGGCGTCTTTCTTCTCGATTTATGTGATCCTGTTCTTTTTTGGCGGTGCAGTCGGTGCATTTAATACCGCAGCAGTAATCCAGGCAGGCCTTGAAATAAGTATCGAAAAAACCGCAAGCGCCATGGCCTATATCGCCATGTTTTACACAATGGGGAGCATTGTTGGTCCGGTTCTCACTGCCTACATGCTTCAGAACTTTTCGAACGATATGGTCATTTATCTATACGCTATGGTCATTTTCTTTGTGGCTTTCGTCGTAATGTTTGAACTGTTTGTCATTCGAAACCGGAAAAAAAGCGAAAAAATATGAGTATCATACATATAAATAATTGAATGGCGTTTTCATATAATCAGGAAATATAATTCTTCAAATACAGATCAAAATTACAATCTGTATTATACATGGCTTGATAAAAAAATTATTAGCCAGTATCCGGTTTTGAGAAATTGAAAAATTACTTGGAACATAGATGTTTTAGAAGAGCGTGTGCGGCTTTTCCTGTAATTCGGGGAAATTATAAAGATCTATATATTTAGGGTTATAGGCCGCTGCATTACCTGTTCTTTGTAATTAAGAGAGGGGGAAAATGTGTCCGACAATACGAACACCAAAATAAGCCTTACATCAAAAATTGTATCTGCTTATGTTTCAAACAATCCAGTAAGCACTGAAAAACTGGAAGCCCTGATTTGTGAAATTTACGAAACTATTTCAAAGTTGTCGGCGTCCGACACGGCGTTGCCGACAGCCCGAACAAATCCGTTAGTGCCAATCTCGAAATCGGTTCAGGATGAATATATTAGAGCGTGTTTGTGTCGAGTAGATTCAGTTTCTTTCCGTGCGCGAATATGATTCTGATTGGGGTGACCTGATTCGGTTCGAAGCCAAGGATTTTCAATGCCCAAGCCCCATCCGATTGAATTGCGTAAACGTGTTGTAGCTCATGTAGAAGAAGGCCACACTCATCGTGGAACGGCTGCCCATTTCAAAGTCTCCGTCAAATTTGTGAATGATATGGTGAAGTTGAAACGTGAAACTGGCTCGCTTGCTCCAAAACATAACCCGGGAAAAACAGGCCATGGCAAGCTTTCACCCTATAAAGACTGGCTTCGAAAACGGGTTGATGAACAAAAGGACATTACAATCCGTAAGCTTTGTGCGGAGCTGAACGAAAAATTCAACCTCAATGTCCATCATTCGCCTGTCTGGCATGTTGTGCGCAGTTTCGGGTTGTCGCATAAAAAAAGACTATTTATGCCAAGGAGCAACACCGCATCGACGTGAAAAAAGACCGCGAACTCTGGAAGACAAGGCGTGTTCCGTTTTTGAATCGGTCGATTGAAAAACTTGTCTTCATTGATGAGACGTCCACAAACACCAAAATGGCCAAGCAAACTGGATGGGCCCCAACAGGAGAGCGCCTCATAGATTTTGTCCCTCATGGCCACTGGAAGAAGCAGACACTTATCGCAGGCCTGCGCAGTCATGGACTGGTTGCGCCCTGGGTTATTGACCGGGCCATGACCAAAGAAATCTTTGAGATTTATGTTGAGACACAGTTGGCGCCAGAACTGGAAAAGAGAGATGTCGTAATCCTTGACCACCTAGCCGCTCACAAGAGCGAAAAAGCCGAGCAGATCTTGCGAGATATCGGCGCATGGTTTTTGTTCCTGCCGAAATATTCCCCAGATCTCAATGCCATTGAAATGGCCTTTTCGAAGCTCAAGGCTCATCTGAGGAAGGCAGGCGCCAGAACCTTCGATGATGTCTGGAAGGCAATCGGAGAGGTCTGCCATATGTTCACGCCAATGGAGTGCCGGAATTTCTTCAGGGCAGTCGGCTGTGAATTCACGTGATGCGAACACGCTCTATTTGCCTGGAATGCGGGCGAAAGATGAAAACCCTAAAGCGTCATTTATGGGCACGCCACGGCTTGAAACCCGAGCAGTACCGCGAAAAGTGGGGTTTGCCAGCAGATTACCCGATGGTTGCAGCAAACTATTCGGAGAAACGCACACAATTGGCCGTTAAAAACAAGTTTGGGCACAATCGTAGCATTAAGTCTGTCCGGTCAGAAAACCATCAGTCTGAAACCGAGCTGGCGCTTTAACGGATTTTACGAATATTAATCCCTGCCGATAATTTCCAATGAAGGTAGTTCAAATTGCAAATGCTGAACCGTGTGAACATACGGTTGCTGTGGAAATGTTTTTCGTGAGCTGGATGACACGAATTCAAAATGGCGCATCAAACTGTGTAGCAAGTTGAATTGTTAAAGCCCGGATTGTCGTCTGAAGTCACAACGCTGGTTTGTCGCCAGAATTGTCTCTCAATCCGTCCCGGTCAATTTAGATGTCTTTGTTGTTTGATCTGCGTTTTGCCGCCATTGCGTTCTTCGTCTTTTCGGTTGTGTACGTACACTTTCGTGGAACAGTTCGTCACAAGTGGTCACGTCAGCTTATCGATCACTCCAGCCTGTTTGCACCGATTAACATATGGATCTATCTGTTTTCCGGCGTTGGCAACAAACCTTTTCCGGACCGTTCGAGATTTCCGGAATTGGATCTCCTGAAAAACAATTGGAAGACTATACGCAATGAGGGCCTTTCACTGATTAAAGAAGGGGAAATCAAGGCATCCACTTCTTATGACGATGCGGCATTCAACTCGTTTTTCCGTACCGGCTGGAAACGCTATTATCTGAAATGGTACGGAAAGCAGCATGAGTCAGCACTCAAGTCCTGCCCAGAAACCGTGCGGTTACTCAATCAGATTCCAAGCATTAAGGCTGCAATGTTTGCAAGTCTTCCTGCGGGCAGTCATCTTGGTGAGCACCGCGATCCCTATGCCGGTTCCTTGCGGTATCATTTGGGGCTGGCAACGCCAAATAATGATGACTGCAATATTGTGGTCGATGGCATCACATATAGCTGGCGTGACGGCGAAGACGTCGTGTTTGATGAAACATTTATTCATGCGGCACACAATCAAACCGATGAAAACCGGCTGATTTTATTCTGTGATGTGGAACGTCCTACCAGCAATATAATTGTCCGGTATTACAACAAATTTTTTTCAAGGGTCTTCATGTCCGCCGCTGCGACAGGCAATCAACCCGGTGAGCCGGTGGGTGTTGTGAACAAGATATTCTCAACCGTTGAGCCGCTTAGGCAAAAAATCCGCTTACTGAAAAAAAGCCAACCGCGACTTTATAAAGTGATCAAGGTAATGTGGCTGCTGTTCATCTTTTTCATCCTTTTCGGATTGCCGTTTGTAATATTTGGTCCGGCAGAAACTTAAGGTTCAGCGGAACTGTATTGCAGCAACATGACAAACGGCTGCAGACCCGCTTTCAGCGTATCAAGCTCAAGTCCTGTGCATTTGATCACCACGCGATAGTAACGGGCAGTAACACACGCGTGAGAATTATTGCTCTACCTATGTCGCTGCCTAAATCGTGGACATGCCGCTTTACAGAATTTGGCTGGCAACCGATCAATTTCATTACGGAGAAATTTATGACATCCGATGTTACACCCGAATATACAGCGACCAGAAGCTGGCCATTGCTGGACACCTACACACTGATTATGCTCCTCACAGCGGGAGCCTTTGCAACGCTTGCATTCGATCTGTTTGGCCAGTCCATAAGTCCGCTACTCAAGGGAATCGTGCCGACACTTGGTTCGAAACTGGCCCCGGTAGGGCTCGCTAATCAATCACTCGGCATTATTACAGGTCTGGGTGGAAAATTCATCAGCTCCCACGGTCTGGGACATCTTACTCACTTGATGACGGGTTTGCTGGCATATCCTTTCGGATACTACTTCATCGCGCGACCGATTTCTCGCGCAATACCGGTTGTTCCATGGTGGGTTGTCGGAATTGTCTATGGAATTGTGCTGTGGGTATTCGCATTGTACGTGATGGCTCATCTGGTCGCGGGCAACCCGCCATTTCTGGGTTGGAGTGGTATTACCTGGGTTGCACTTTGGGGCCATATTGTCTTTGCGCTGGTCGTGGCCGGATTTGTTTACTGGCGCCATGAGCGGTGAGCCGTACAATTTCCTCGGTGAGATAAATCAAACGGATCGGGCAATTTATGCCCGTCCGGCTGTTATCAGAACCGATTGCTACGGCAGGGTTACTGCCTCGACCGAAGTGAAAGCGAACCAAGTCGGACAACCTCTAAACTACTTCGAAATCATCAGGCGTCACTGCGTCCTGCTTCAACAAAACCGATCATGGGTTCCAGTTTTCTGGCCAGTTGAATGAGTGCGGGATCCGACCGCTTCGGTCCGATTAGCTGGACACCGCAGGGCATCTCATCTGGCGTTGTTCCGACAGGAATTGCCAGAGCCGGGACCTGAAGAACTGGCGTTAACTCAAGTGGCTTCCAGTCCTCTCCTATTTCGTCGGCTTTTGCATCTGCCCTGAAGGGCATCTTTGTTGATGTCGGCCAAATCATTATGTCATACGAGCCAAAAAATTCGGTGATGGAATGGACCGCACGATCGCACGCTCTTGTGGCTTCGACCAAATCTTCCGCTGTCAAAGACTCTCCCCTTGCTAGCGATGCCTTAAGTTCATCAGAATAGAGCTCGGGTTGCTCATTCATCTTTTTCCCGTGCTTTGTTAACAGGCCAAAACTGCGAAGTTTGGCCTGAGCAGAATGTATCCCCGCAAGGTCCGGTTCTGATTCTTCCACCAGCGCACCTGCTTCCTGCATAATAATTCTCAGCCTTTCCAATGCATCCATCACTTCTCCGGAAGTGTCCGAACCATCAGGCTGCATTGCCCAGGCCACACGCAAACCTCGGAGATCCCACCCAATGTCATTTAAGGTATCTGGCACGTCATGGAGCGGCGCCAGTTTCGGACCGCGAAGAGAATCAAACAGCAAATCCAGATCTGCGATTTTTCTGGCCATAGGCCCAATAACATCGGTACCCACATAAGGGTCTGTCTTCGGCCATACCGGGACCATTCCGCTGGTGGGCCGCATCCAGTTCAGCCACATTGTCTGCAAACGCCATCGAACCATAGGTGCAACGCATGCCGGCAACCGGAGCCATGTCTTTGATGCCAACGGTCAGGCCGTGCAGCGGGCCAGCAAATTCGCCGTTTGCAGCCATTCTGTCCAGCCGATCAGCACTTTGCCGGGCGCCATTCTCATCCAGGGTGATAAACGCGTTGACCTCGGGGTTGCATTCCTCAATCTCCTGCAGGTGGGTATTCAGCAATTCAGTCGCAGAAACTTCCCTGTTGCGGATCAGTTGTGATTGTCTGGAAGCTGACAACTTGTTGAGCATGAGGTTTCCCCGTTGGATTGGACTGAGAATTGATTGGAAATCATGATCTCAGACGCTGCGATGTTATTTCTGTAGACCGCTGTGTCAAACTATCCGGTTAATTTGGTATTTTGCTGATTGCAAGTTCGAGACAGTAGGGCGTGATTTCACCACCTGCATCCTTTTTTTAAAAATTTGCGGTCATGTGCCTCACATCGCATACGAAACCTTGTAATAGTCTGACGGAATTCGGTAACAGCGAGATAACCAGACAATGAAAGTTTCAGACTCCAGATCCAAGTTCGCATTGATCGGGGCGGGGCCCATGGGCCTTGCCATGGCAAAGGTCCTCGACGAACTGGATATCCCGTGGCAAGGATTTGAACTTCATAATGGTGTTGGTGGCCTTTGGGACATAGATGGTCCTAATTCAACTATGTATGAAACCGCACACCTTATTTCCTCGAAAACGATGACGGAGTTTTCAGACTTTCCCATGGCCGATGAGGTAGCAGAATACCCGTCTCATGCCGACTTGAAGACCTATTTCAACGATTTTTCCCATCATTATAATCTCAAAGACAAGTTCCTGTTTAACACCGAAGTACTGAAAATCGAGCCTTTGGGAAAAGATGGCGAGGGATGGCGGGTTACCTGGAAAACCAAAGGCGGTAAAAAGCAGACCGCAGAATTTGCGGGAGTACTGATTGCCAATGGCACGCTTTCAGAACCGAACCTCCCGGAATTCAAAGGGGAGTTTGGTGGTGAGTTCATGCACTCCAGTGGATATCGATATCCCACTCAGTTCACAGACAAGCGTGTGCTCATCATTGGCGCGGGAAATTCCGGTTGCGATATTGCAGTTGATGCAATTCATCACGGCAGCAGTTGTGATATCTCGATGCGCCGCGGTTACTATTTCGTACCCAAATACATATTTGGTAAGCCCGCCGATACCATGGGCGGGCTCATCAGATTACCCATGTGGGCGAAACGAAAAATCGACGCAATGATACTCAAATGGTTCGTTGGCGACCCGCAGAAGTATGGATTCCCAAAACCCGATTATGAACTGTATGAAAGCCATCCGATCGTTAATTCCCTTGTACTGTTTCATGCTGGCCACGGCGACATCAAAGTGCGGCCGGATATTGATCGCTTTGAAGGTAATGCCGTTCATTTTTCTGACGGCACAACTGCTGAATACGACTTGATCGTGGCAGCAACCGGATACAAACTTCATTACCCGTTTATCAAAAGCGAACTGCTGAACTGGGGCGGTGACGCACCCGATCTCTTCATGAATTGCATGCACCCAGAGCGTGATGACCTGTTCGTTCTGGGAATGATCGAGGCATCCGGTCTTGGCTGGCAGGGGCGTCATGAACAGGCCGAAATGGTTGCACGATACCTGAGTGGATTGAAAACAGGCCATCCCGAAGCCAAAAAGATTCAACAGGAAAAACGTGGTCGTTATGAGCGCCTGACTGGTGGAATGAACTACATTGATCTGCCCAGAATGGCCTACTATGTTGACAAGACCACCTATAGAAATGCCGTGGTTGGAAAAATCAGGGCGTTAAAAGGTGGCTGAGTTCTGAGAATTGAAGGGTGGGGTGGTCATGGCAGACATAGACGGAGTTGTACTCAATTTCTCGCCCGGGTCTCTAACCCTGCTAAACGCCATTCTAGCAATCGTGATGTTTTCGATTGCACTGGACTTGAAGCCGGATCATTTCAGCCAATTACTTAGACAACCAAAAGCAGTGATTACCGGTCTGATATCCCAGTTTCTTTTTCTGCCGGCGGCCACTTTTGCATTGGTGAGTTTGACAAATCCGCGCCCTTCGATTGCGCTTGGAATGATGCTTGTTGCAGCATGTCCCGGCGGCAACATATCAAATTTCATAACGCATCGTGCAGGCGGCAATGCTGCACTCTCGGTATCCTTGACCGGCACTGCTACTGTTGCAGCGATATTCATGACCCCACTGAACACGGCTTTCTGGGCCAGTCTTTATGAACCGACCGCCGCAATTCTTCAGGAAACCCGGATTGATCCTGTACAGGTAGCGATTACCGTGTTGTTTATGTTGGTGCTTCCCCTGTGCCTTGGGGTCTTTTGCCATCAGCGCTTTCCAGATTTGACAGCAAAAATTCGGAAACCACTGCAATGGCTTTCGATGGCTATCTTCATTGCTTTCATAGTTCTCGCACTGGCTGCCAACTGGGGATTCTTTCTGTCATTTGTCGGTGCCGTTGCGCTGTTAGTCATAGTGCATAACGCGATGGCACTGGTAATTGGAAACGTGGCCGCCCGTGCAGTTGGGCTCAGCGAATTCGATCGGCGGTCAATCACCATTGAAACCGGCATACAAAATTCCGGGCTGGGCCTGATCTTTATTTTTGCCTTCTTCAAGGGATTGGGAGGCATGGCGGTTGTCGCGGCCTTCTGGGGCATCTGGCACGCAATCAGCGGCCTTGCTCTGGCGATGTGGATGTCCCGCACTCCTGCCAGCAGGGAGGAGCGCGGCCGACAGGACAAGACAGAGGAATGAAGTCGGTTTTGATCACAGGTGCTGCCGGTCACGTTGGAAAGGCTCTGATGTCTCATTCTGGACTTGAGAACCTTCAGATAACGGCCTGCGACATTACTAAGGCAGATGAGTTTGGAGAAAACATCTCTTTTCGAACGATGGATGTACGTGACAGGGAACAGGTCAACCTGATCTTTGCTGAAAACAGGCCTGACGTGGTTGTGCACCTGGCCTCGGTTGTGACGCCTCCCAGCGGAAGCGGTCATCAGTTCGCTTATGACGTTGATGTCAAGGGCACACAGCTTGTCATTGACGCGTGCCTGTCCTTTGGCACCAAACGCCTCATTGTGACAAGTTCCGGAGCTGCCTATGGTTATCACCCGGAGAATGTTTCTCCTTTGACCGAAGCAGATCCAATTCGTGGAAATTATGAGTTTCCCTATTCGCATCACAAGCGGTTGGTCGAGGAGATGCTACAGGATGTTGGAGACACCAACCCGAACCTTGAACAGGTTATTTTGCGGGTTGGTACAGTTCTCGGTGCCGGTTTGGAAAATCAGATTACAGCGCTCTTTCATAAACCCTTGATTCTTGGCCTGGTGAATAATGAAAGCCCTTTTGTTTTCATCTGGGATTTGGATTTGGCAAACATAATTGTAAAGGCAATTAACGATGCAAAACCCGGCGTTTTCAATGTCGCCGGCGACGGGGCTCTCGGTGTATCCACCATTGCTTCCATATTGGAAAAACCAGTGCTCAGACTTCCTGCCTGGCTTCTCAAAGCAGTTCTGGCCTTGGCCTCTCCACTGGGCCTTGCCCGCTACGGACCGGAGCAGGTCCGGTTCCTGCAGTACCGTCCGATCCTGGACAATTCGCGCCTGAAACAAGAGTTTGGATATGTTCCGGAAAAGACATCTGAGGAGGCATTCAGGGCATGGAAGGAACAGGCGGGCCTATGACTATGCTGAACACAAAAACAGCAGTTATTTCAGGCGGTGCCGGGGGGTTGGGGTTGGCAATGGCTGAGATGCTTTTGGAGAACCAATGGCAGATTTGTCTGATAGACTTGCCAGGAAAACGAATGGATGCCGCGCGTGACAGGTTCAGTGATGGTGAGGTTCTGTTTTATGAATGCGATTTGACAATCGAACAGGATGTCATCGACACCTGCGCTGCCATCGTCACAGATTTTTCATCAATTGACCTGGTGATCTATAATGCGGGAGTAACGCAAATCGGTGAACTGACGGCCGATCCGTCCTCAGCGCATAAAAAGGTATTTGATGTTAATTACTTCGGTGCCCTTTACCTGCTTCGAGAGATGATACAACCGGTTCGTGATGCACGCGGCATGCATCTGGCAATATCTTCAGTAGCAGGGTTTTCACCGCTTTTTCACCGCACTGCCTATTCGGCCAGCAAGCATGCTCTGGAAGGCCTGTTCAAGTCGCTTCGTGCAGAAGAACAACCACATGGGGTGCATGTTTCGATTGCGGCACCTTCATTCGTCGCCACCAATCTTGGTAATCCGGAACACGAGCCCGGCGGAATTGCCCGTCCCGGTTCGGCAAGCGATGGTGTCGATTATATGGATTCGGCAGAGGCTGCATCGGTAATTGTCAAAGGAATTTCAAAGAAACAGCCTTACATACCGGTTGGAAGAGTTGCCCGACTGGCCTGGCACATCAATCGCTTTTTCCCTGAGCTTTATTATCGATTGATGATGAAGAAAATGGCAAACGCGAAAAACGACGGTTAGACTTTGATACCCCTGTTGACGGAACAGGTTGTGAAGGTGGTCATCGGTTCTTCGAAATTTGGCGCTCTCTGAGCACAACATACAGCCCGGCCAAAATAGTGATAATGATCCCGACTGCCGCGAGATTGTTTGGCAGATCTGAAAAAATCAGCCAGCCAAGAAATGTGGCAACGGGAATTTCCAGATACTGCATGGGTGCAAGTGTTGTTGAGGGAGCAAATCTCAGCGACCAGGTCATCAGCAGATGGGCAAGAGTCCCGATTACACCAAGGCTGAGAAGAAGCGCACTTGTGTCAAAGTCTGTAGCGATGATCTGTGCGTCCGTCAGATCAAATGGTTTCAGAAGCAAATAAGCCGCACCAATCAAAGGTAGCGCGATACCACCACTGACACATTGCAGGCTCATCGGATCGATGAGCTTGGCGATTTTTCGGGTAACTAGCATGAAAAGCGAGAAACTCAGTGCAACCAGGAGTGGAAGCAGCGCCGGAGCGCCAACTTCCTCGAAACTCGGTTGTATGACAAGCAACGTGCCCAAAAAGCCGAACGCACATGCAGCCAGCCGCCGAACTCCCACCTCTTCATTCAAGATGAATTTGCCGAGTAGCAGCGTGATGAACGGCATGACGAAAGCAATTGCGACGGCATCTGCCAGTGGCAGGTATTGCAGAGACAGGAACATCATGCCGACGCCGAAAATGTGTAGTACGGAACGTATGACCGCGAACTGGAACACCCAGCCTGGCATTGTCAGCTTTCGGCCTACGAACCAGACAATCGGCAACAGGAGCACCGCCTGAATACCGAAACGAACTGCAAGCATCTGGAGCAGAGGGACGATACCTCCCAACAACTTTGCAATTGCGTCACCCAACGGGATGGTCACACAAAAACAAAACATAAGGAAAATTCCAAGGAGAGGCCTGTCTGAACTCATCAGCGAACCTTAACTGTGATGTGTATGGATCGCAACCAGGATGGAACGGCAATTTCTTCGGCCTCAAGCCAGGTGCGCAACGTTCGGGCAAGATGGTCGAAAATAGAGGCGGTAAAGGCAATTATCGGCTAATTTTTTGGTCTCCCAAAACTCATACTTTCGTCTAAGCCTATTGCCGTTATGGTTAATAGGTGGTTAGCTCTCACAGTCTCCTAATTCAGAGGGACAGATCCGATACGTTTCGGGAGGAGGGAATTATGACAAATCAACCCAATCTGTCCATTAGGCGCTGACCGGGTACAAGGCCCCACTTCAAAAAATTCCTGAAAGTGGTCCGGTTGTTTTTATAGCCAATCACCCTTACGGAGTGATTGATGGTATTGTTCTCACCTGGCTTGCAATAAAAGCACGCCCCGATGTGAAAGTAATGGCAAATCACGTTCTTTGCCAGGCTCCGGATGCAGCAGAAGCATTGTTGCCAATTGATTTCAACGGTACTGAAGAAGCCACTAGAACGAACTTGAAAACCCGTAAAATTGCTATCGAAACGCTAAAACAGGGCGGCGCTATAGGCATATTTCCCGCCGGAGGAGTCGGAGCCAGTGAGAAACCACTGACGGGACCTGCTGTAGATGCTGCCTGGCATCCATTTACCGCGAAGCTGATAAAAATGTCTGGTGCCACTGTAGTACCTGTATATTTTGCCGGTCAAAATTCCAGACTGTTCCAGTTGGCAAGTCATCTTAGCCTGACTTTGCGCCTCGCGCTTTTTTTCTTCGAAACCGCGCGCCGGATAGGAACAGAAATGGAGATTGTTGTTGGTGAACCAATCACCCCGGAAGAACTGGCAACGTACTCCAGTCGTGAGGGTTTGATCCGAACTCTGAGAATGCGCACATTTGAATTGGCAGATCGGTTGGATCTGCCAAAGAATGGGCATCCAAGACATGATCGGGAATTTTCGTTTCCCAAACACATTAGATTTTGAGTTCGCACAAAAAACATTGTTACTCAATACACTGAAAGAATCTGTCGAATGAACCTGGCTATCAGATATTGTGCTTTCGGTGCAGTTTCAGAGCGGTCGGCGCAAACTATTTCGACCTACAAGTTCTTGCCGTCTTAGGCAAGTCAACTGGCATTTCCCAGCAGAGCGTGCACCCTCTCGGCAGGCCGGCACAGCATAACACCGTTTGGGCTGCAAACGATCGGTCGATTTACCAAAACAGGATGTTCTATCATTGCATCCAGTATTTGTTCATCCGTAACCGATGGCTCCAGAAGTCCCAATTCTTCTGCAGGAGAGCGCACTGTCCGCATCGCGTCACGAGGTGTCAGGTCTGCTGCTGCAAAAAAGGGCAACCAGTTGGGGCTTGCTCCAACCTTCCTTGAGATATTCAATAATCACTGGATCAACGCCAGATTCCCGTATCAGTTCGATAACTTTTCGTGAGGTGCCGCAGTCAGAGTTGTGATGAACAACGATTGCCATGAATTTGTCTCCTTAAATCAGACTAATCTTTTGACGAGCCGAATTGCCAAGCGCAATAGACCCAGGCGATCAACGCACCAAGCAACTGGGCCACAACGAATGGAAGGACATCCATCGGTTGTATGCCGGCAAATGTGTTGGAGAAGCCGCGTGCAATAGTAACGGCCGGATTTGCAAAGGAAGTAGAAGCAGTGAACCAGTAGGCTGCCGTAATATACAGCCCCACAGCCATCGGTACAGCAGATGCCCTGGATTTTAGCGTTCCAAGAATTGTAACCAGAAGTCCAAATGTGGCCACGACTTCTGCAAACCATTGTGAGCTTCCGGTTCGTGCTTTTTCCGAATATTGGAAGATGTCCAAGTCGAACATTATGTGAGCAGCCCAGACACCGGCAATGCCGCCCAATATCTGAACAAATACATAACCTGCACTCTCCGTAAGGCTGATTTCCCTGCGCAAGGCAAAGACTATAGTGACGGCGGGGTTGAAATGGGCTCCTGAAACCGGGCCAAACAGCGTGATCAGAACCACCAGGATCGCTCCGGTAGGAATGGTGTTACCGAGTAAAGCGATTGCAATGTTACCGCCCGCCAGCATTTCCCCCATAATGCCCGAGCCGACAACCGTAGCTAACAAAAAGGCAGTGCCGACAAACTCCGCCAACAACCGTTGTTTCCACATATTCTCGGCCATGTTTCCCCCTGTGATGAACTTTCCCGGTAGCTATAAAGAACCAACTTGGCAACTGGATGACAGTTTACGTCTGCAATGTCCATGTGCTTCTGGTCAAACGAAGGCGAGCGCACAATTTTCATAAAGCCAAGAAGCAATTTTGTTCCATCCAGTCGACGCAGCAGTCCGCATACGTCGAATATGTCGCAAATTCCCAATTGACCGAAATAGTTGTTGGCCAGACTATCTGTGCGATGGAAGTGTGCAACTTTGAGGAAACCCGATGACCGATTTTCAAGAATTTCTTCATGGGATCAGGTATCAGGATTTGTCATCGGAAACACTCACCTATGCCAGGCGAAACACGCTTGATCTCATAGGTGTGTTAGTGGCCGGTTCAACCACTGAGCTTAGCAAAATAATCTCCGACCATGCCGCTGAACACTTTGCTGCTGGCACCAACGGGGCTTCCCTGATGCTGGATGGCCGTATAGTCAGCCCGGTTGGCGCTGCGATGGTCAATGGCATGATGATAGATTCCGTTGACGCGCATGACGGATACAAGGAAGCAAAAGGGCATATCGGTTGTCATGTATTGCCAGCTTTATTTTCGTTATTCGAAGCAACCGGACTCGGTGACGGCAAGGAATTCATAACCAGTCTGGTGGCCGGATATGAGATCGGGGCCCGTGCCAGTGTTGCTCTGCATGCAAGTGTTCCTGATTATCATACATCTGGTGCCTGGGGTGCAGTCACAGCTGCCGCGCTTGGCAGCCGTGTTCTGGGGCTTGATGAAGTTACGACCCGCCATGCAATTGGTATTGGTGAGTATCACGGTCCGCGCAGCCAAATGATGCGATGTATTGATTTTCCAACTATGCTCAAAGACGGTTCTGGTTGGGGCGCAATGGCCGGGGTAAGTGCTGCTTATCTGGCAAAGTCTGGATTTACCGGCGCCCCTGCTATTACCGTAGAGGGAGAGGATGTCGAACATTTTTGGAAAGACCTGGGAGCCCGTTGGACCGTTGGTGAGCAATATTTCAAGCCCTATCCGGTCTGCCGTTGGGCTCAACCTGCTACCGAAGCCTCACTTACGCTGGTACGGGAACATCAATTTTCACATGAAGAAATTGAGCAACTCACAGTTCACACCTTCCACGAAGCAACGCGACTGGCGACAAGAAATCCAAAGAATACCGAGGAAGCACAGTACTCTCTCCCCTTTCCGGTTGCTGCTGCATTGGTATTCGGGCAGGTGGGACCCGCGGAAATCGATGGGAATTCCTTGACCGATCCAAGAGTGTTGAGAATTGCTGAAAACATGATTTTGAAAGAATTCGACCCCTATAACGACGCTTTTCCACGCCATCGTTACGCGCATGTTGAAATCAGACTGAAGAACGGCAGCAAATATGTTTCCGATCGTTTCCCCGCGCGCGGTGACCCGGAAGACCCGTTGAGCCTGGAGGAATTGAACGAAAAATTCATGTTTCTTGCATCACCTGTTGTTGGCGAGATGCGCTCCGAAAAGATCAAATCTTGTGTGGAAGAACTTGGTAATGGAAGTGATCTAGAGGACTTGCTGGCGCTCCTGAGACCGCCAGCGTAAATTTGTTGCTACTTGCTTTTCGCAAGCTTTTTGGCCTGAGAGACCCAGTCGTCGCGTTCAATTCGACCTTTGAACTTCAGGTAAGTGTCTACCCAGTCCCGCTCAGCCTTTTTCCATTTTGCAATCTGCTCGAATTTGTAGATGCCAAGCCCGTTCAAAGTTTTTTCAAGTTTGGTTCCAACACCGGAAATCAATTTCAGATCGTCCGGATTTTTCATCCGAGGCGGAGCAGCATCTTTTTTGGATGAAGTTTTTATTTTTGACTTCGAAGAAGATTTTTTGGAAACAGCTTTTTTGTTTCTGTCTCCAAGGACAATAACCGGCTCCATCTCCTCAAGCACGTCTTCTGACAAATGGCACTTCATCATGTGCCCGCTGCCAACATTTCTCATCGGTGGCACCTCGCGTTCGCAAAGATCCCCTGGAACCTGATGCTTGCGTGGGCACCGCGTCTGGAACGGACAGCCGGTTGGTGGGTTGAGTGCTGAAGGTATATCGCCATCCAACACGATGTGCTTCTTTTCTACACTTGTGTCGGCTATCGGGATCGCTGACAGAAGGGCTTCCGTATATGGGTGATAGGGCGGTGAGAATATATCATCGGTAGAACCCTGCTCGACAATGTGACCCAGATACATCACAACCACACGGTCAGCGATATAACGAACCACCGACAGATCATGGCTGATAAACAGCATTGTTGTTTTGGCTTCTCGCTGGATTTCCATGAGTAGCTCGGTGACCGCCGCCTGGACTGATACGTCAAGTGCGGAGACAGGTTCGTCAGCCACAACCACTTTTGGTTGCCCAGCAAAGGCTCGCGCTACTCCGATGCGTTGTTTCTGGCCACCGGAAAGCTGCCTTGGCATTCGGTCTGCAAATGCGCGCGGAAGTTTCACCAGGTCTAGAAGCTCCAGCATCCGTTTCTTTCGCTCGGCTACTGTGTTGCCTACATTGAACATCTCAAGCGTCCGGATGATTTGGCTTCCCACCGTATGGCTGGGATTCAATGTATCAAACGGGTTTTGGAAAACCATCTGGATTGATGCCACAGTGTCGGTTTCCCGATCATTTACTTCCACATCGCCGATTTCCAGGTTGCCCAGTTTCACCAATCCATCAGTCTTGGTTTCAAGTCCCAGCAGAACCTTTGCGAGAGTTGACTTGCCGCAGCCAGATTCACCCACTATCGCAACAGTTTCAGCTTCGCGAGCGGTGACACTGACGCTTTCGTTTGCTTTGACCGTACGGGTGTCGCCGCCCCCAAACATTGAGTTTGCAGTGACCGAGTAATACTTTTTCAGGTCATCGATCTCCAGAACAACATCTCCTGGTTCCACCGGATCGGAGACGACAGGTCTTTCCGGTTCTGCAAACCAATCTATTTCAGAGATGCGGTTGCATCGGGACATATGCGCCGGTTCGCCTTTGATTGGCTGCATCCTGACTGCTTCAGAATTACACTTGTCCTCATCGTAGTGTGAACATCTCGGACCGAAGTTGCATCCGATCGGGCGTTGATGCGGTAACGGCAGCTGACCCGGAATAGAAAGCAGAGGCCGGCTGTTCTTGTCGGCGCCCGGTAGCGGGATTGAATTGAACAATCCTTGCGTATAGGGATGCCTCATCCGGTCAAACACTTCGTGACAGGTTCCGGTTTCTACTGCTTCACCGGAATACATGACAGTAATTTTGTCACAAGTTTCCAGGATCAGCCCCAGGTTATGCGAAATGAACAGCATGGATGTTCCGGTTTTTTCGCCCAACTCCTTCACCAGTTCCACGATGCTGGCCTCAACCGTCACGTCGAGAGCGGTGGTTGGTTCGTCAAGCAGCAGCAAATCCGGATTCGAAAGCAATGCCATCGCGATAACGATACGCTGCTGTTGACCACCAGATATCTGATGCGGATAGGCGTCCATCACCCGTGCAGGATCAGGCAGTTTCACCGCGGCCACCATATCCAGCGCACGTTGATAGGCTTCCTTTTCGGAAACTTTATCATGGAGGATCGGTACCTCCATCAATTGTTTACCGATTTTCATCGATGGGTTGAGTGAGGCCATGGGCTCCTGGTAAATCATGGCGATTTTTGAACCACGAAGATCACGAAGTTCTTCTTCGCTCATCTCGCCCATGTCCCTGCCCTTGAACTTGATTGTTCCGCCGACAATTTTTCCGCGGTTACCCATATCCCGCATGATTCCGAGTGCGACAGTTGACTTACCGCAGCCCGATTGACCCACAAGGCCCATGGTTTCCCCGGGCATAACCTTACAGGAGAAATCCATGACAGCTGGAATTTCTCCGGCGCGAACGAAGAATGAAATGTTCAAATCTTCGATTTCGAGAACCGGTTGAACGTCTTTTGCAGCCATTTTCTCTCTCCTCTAGTCTTTCAGTGATTCTTCAAGCAGGCCATCGGCCAGCAGGTTTAGACCCAGCACAAGGCTCAGGAGTGCAAAAGCCGGAGCAAGGGGTGGATGCAAATAAACTGAAAGCAGTTTACGGCCATCATTGATGGTAGAACCCCAATCCGGGCTTTCCGGTGGCAGACCAAGGCCAAAGAAGCCCAATGTACCAAGCAGGATGGTGGTGTAACCAATGCGCAGGCACATATCCACGATCAGAGGTCCACGAACGTTTGGCAGGATTTCCCACAGCATGATGTACCAGGGAGATTCACCGCGCGTCTGCGCCGCTGCCACGTAGTCGCGTGTCTTTACGTCCAGTGTAAGGCCACGGACAATCCGGAAAACAGTAGGTGAGTTGACGAATACAACCGCCACAAAAACAACCAAAATACCACCCGGTACATCAAAGAGATCTAGCCAGGATGGCCAGATATCGACATAGGTTCCACGCCCGCTTTCTGAAACCATCGAAGCGTAGAGCATGATACAAATCCCCAGTACGACAGCCAATACAGGTGTTCTGAGTGATGGTCGTGTTGAGTATTTTGAGTTAAATAATACTCCGATAAATATGATCGGGAATACAAATAGAACCGCCGCCATATAAGCCGGAATACCGGTTAAAACGATTTCCGGTGTCACCAAGAGGTAGAACAGCAGGATAACCGGGAATGCCAGAACCAGGTTGGCAACAAATGACAGTATGGTATCCAGTCTGCCACCATAATATCCAGCCGGAAGTCCAAGGGTAATACCCACCATATAGGCAAACATTGCAGCCAGAGGTGCAATTTGAATCACCACAAATGAACCTTTGACCATTCTGCTGAATACGTCACGGCCGAGGTTGTCTCCACCAAGCAGGTACCACTCGTAAGCCCCTTCCTCGGGATTTGGTAAAGCAGTACCAGGTGATTTGTTTTTCAATTGGGCAATTTGAGTCAGCGGATCATGCGTGGCAATCATATCGAAAATGCCTGCGAACAGCGCTGTGTATACCCAGAATATGACCATTGAAAAACCAATCATCCCGATCATGCTGTCAAACAGCCGACCGTAAAGTCCGAGTTTTTCCTTGAACTTAATGGAAATTATAAAAGTCATAACCATGGCTATTAATACCGGCGAAAACTGAGCCAGTACCCGAATGACGATTCCGCCAAATCCTAACGATTCCATCTCAAGCTCCCCTTACGATAGTCTGATACGCGGATTGAGATACACGTATCCAATGTCGGAAATTAACTGTGTGATCAGGACGATAACAACTGAAATTACCGAAACTCCCAGAAGCATTTCGATATCGTTGTTGCCTGCAGCCTGAACCAGCTGCCAGCCGATTCCCTTGTAGTTGAACAAGGTCTCAGTGATAACAACACCAGTCAGAAGATAAGGTATCTGCAGGATAATCACTGTAAACGGAGCAATAAGTGCGTTACGCAGCGCATGTTTCAAAACGATGCCGGCAAAAGAAACACCTTTTAGTCGGGCCGTTCGGATATACTGCGCAGTCATGACTTCCGCCATGGACGCGCGGGTCATCCTGGCAATATAGCCGATGTTGAATAAAGCGATTGTCAGCACCGGCAAGGTGAAGTTTACCAGATCAGGTGCCGTCATTGCCTGAGCTGCCGAGCCCTTGAACCATTTGAGCCCCACGGCGCTTGAGGCAAAGATCGCGATAAGCACAACGCCCGAAACGTATTCAGGTGTGGCGGACGTTGCTATCGAAAATGTCGAGAGCGATCGGTCTGTTTTGGAGCCTTCCCACATGCCTGCGATAATTCCGATAACAAGTGCTACCGGCACAGTGATTATCAGTGCCCACATCATCAGGAAGCCGGTCAGTTTCAGACGATTCCACAACAATTTGCCTGCAGTGTCTTTTGAAACAGTCGAATAACCCCAGTCGCCTTGCAGAATTCCACAATAGGTTGGGGCGTCATCCACCGAAGTGCCTTTGCGGGCACAGCGACCCCGTATCTCACCGTCGGTACCCTCAACCACATAGCCTGGCACTACACCAAGCCATTCGCCATACTTTGCGAAAATGTTGCGATTGTAACCCCGATTACCAAGCCAAGTATCCACCTGCTCTTCCGTCATACGGAAGTTTCCCTGGGTCTTGGCGAGTTTTTCGAGGTTGGGGTAGAGGTTTGTTAAAAAGAATACGACAAATGTCAGACACAATGCCGTTAGGAGCATTACTCCGATGCGGCGCAAGATAAACTGTCCCATAAATCCCCTCTTTGGCTTCCATGCCTACCGATAAAGGTGGCGCATCCAGCCATGAATTAATACAAAACGGGCCGCTCTAGGCGGCCCGTTAACTCTTCGTTTCTTAGGCTGCCCAGCCCCACTTGTATACCTGTGGTAGATAGGCAATATGCATGTCTACACCAACCATACCCTCTTTGTGGTGGCGGCTGACCGTGCGCCAGTATGGCTGGATGGTAACACCCTCATCGACCATGATCTTCTGAAGTTTGGCCATCACAACACGGCGCTTGTCAGCATCCGCAATGGAGTTGGCTTCAGCCAGCAGTTTGTCAAACTCTTCGTTTGCAAATGCTGACTCGTTCCAGGCTTCACCGGAACGGTAGGCCAGACCCAGAACCTGTGTGCCGAGCGGACGGTGGTTCCAGTTGGTTGACGAGAACGGATACTTCGCCCAGTCGTTCCAGAATGTTGAACCCGGAAGGACTGTCCGTTTCACCTTGATGCCAGCGTCACGAAGCTGAGCGGCAACCGCGTCAGTAGTGTTTTTACGCCAGTCATCGTCGATGGATTGCAACTCATGCTCATAATCACCCATGCCAGCTTCGTCCATAAGGGCCTTGGCTTTTGCAGGATCGAACGGCAGGCGACCAACGGATGGATCATGCTCAGGGTGAACCGGACCAACATGCTGGTTATTTGCTGCAATACCTTTGCCGCTAACACCAAGGTCCAGGCAGACCTGATTGTCAACTGCCATAGCAAGCGCCTGACGAACCCGAACATCACCATATGGTTCAGAGTTCTGGTTAGGGCGAATAACGATGGTAGCACCAGAAACCACATCAGAACGGACGAGGCCGAGGCCGTCCATAACGTCGGAGAATTCACCGACTGATTCCCAGTTCATATCGATTTCGTCGGCTTCATATGCAGCTACGAATGCGGAAGCGTCTGTGCCATAGTCGATGAACTCGAAACGATCGACATAAGCACCTCTGCCTTCCTTGTAACCCCACCAGTCAAAGCCCTCGTTGCGTACAACGACACCCTTTACACCAACTTCGAGGCTTTCCGGCTTGTATGGGCCGGTGCCGACTGCGGTGCCGAGCATGTCTTCAGGGTTGTGGCTGCTGTGAACAATCGCGCCTGGATAGTCAGCCATACCGGCGATCAATGTGATGTCCGGGGCAGGCAGATTCAGACGGACCGTATGGCTATCTACTATTTCGATCGCGCCGTCGGCGGCCTTGTTGGTGTTCGGGTCGATCATAATGGAGAATCGACCGGCCATTGAGTTACCCTCAACGTCCTTCTCACACCAGCCATTGATGTTGCGTGCAACATCTTCAGCAGTGAAGTCGTCGCCGTTGTTCCACTTGACGCCCTTGCGGACTTTCAGGGTGTAAACGGATGCATCGTCATTGATGTCCCACCCTTCCAGAAGCATGGGAACGAAAGTACCGTCAGAGTTGTACTCTACGAGATATTCCAGCCAACCAGCGGTATAGGTAGCGATCTGCGTCCAGTCATAAGTGCGTGGATCTTTAAGAGCGCGAACTTCCATTTGCATGCGGATTGTACCGCCCTGCTTGGCTGCAGCTTTAGCTTCTGATGGTGCAACAAGTCCAATTGCGGAATATGCTGCTGCGGTTGTCAGGCCGAATGAACTTGCATAGGCAAGAAACTCCCGACGAGAAATTTTGCCCGATACCGCGTCCTTCACGAACTGCGGAATAAGCGGGTGTTGTTTACTGGTATCTGTCATTTGTCTGTTTTCCTCCCAACAAAATGATAGAGTATAATTGCACGATGATAGGTTTATCGCAACAGGGGTATACCGCATGATTTGCGACACGATTCAATCAATATGCGAATTTTCCTGTCGCGAAAGAGTAATTTGAGTGGCCAATAATATATAGCTTTCGGCCAACCCAACCCGCAGTTCAATCAAGCCTAAAATTTACTTGTGTGATTGCCAATATAGTTAATCTGTCTCTTGCGATGTCTTGTCAAGTTGCAGGATGTCTTTGTTCGATACCCGGTTGCTCCAGCGCATGGATTTGTAATCAAACCCTTTTTGTATGGTTGGTTTGACGATATCAAAATAGGGAGACAGATCGAAATCTCTGGGTGCAAACAACGAATGATGCCTAATATGCATGATCTCCCGCCTGGAGTAGCGGGAGATGGCCTTAGTGCGGCCCGGTGCCCGTGTGACTTCTGGAAGAATTGGGTATTTAACAGACTGATAGGCCTGTGCAATCAACGATGAACATATTGCTTTGGTTGGGGAAGACGAGCCAAGCGCCAGCATTCTGCGGCGCCATCGAACCGGAACTGGAGGGGTGGGGAAAAAAGTAGCGCAGGAGATCAAATATGTTTTTGACATCATACTGCAGTCCGATTTTATCTACCATAAAGTCTACAACTTTTTGCCGGTCAGCCGTTGTGAGGCCTGTTGGGCGGCAGATGCGGGTATTGAACGTTTCATAACGACTGAGGGGTGTGGCAACACAGCCCTCGCCAAGATTTACTTCTATCAATCGCCCTCGTTCGCTGCCGTCCTCCGTTTCAGGAAGCGCATCTCCAATATAAAGTGCTGCATGTGACCAGGTAGATTGGGCCAGGTACTTGATTACAACGGAAACATGCTGGTTGCCTTCGACTAACAGCACGTCGCCTGGTTGCAGGGTGCTGCACAGTGTTTCGTAATCGGAAGGCGTATAGAGCTGATAGCCGGACGTCGTTTGAACGAGTTTGTGTGCCAGACGCTTGCCAATCCACTCAAGCAATCGTTCGAACCAGGACAAACGCTCATTGACTTTGGCCATGGAAATCTCCGAAATGTTGGATGCTCCATGCAAACAATCTAACCCTTGACTGCAATTCACCCAAGAAAAATCGTTTCACTAGTAATTCAGACAGATGTTATCTGAAGATACCAAGTTGTCAGGATATGTTACGCATCCGAAATAAGTGCCAGTAGCGCGGCATTACAGCCTGTTTGATTAATATGATAGCTGCAAAATAAAAAATATCAGCTTCAACTATCCCATCGTGTGACATTCAATTTTCAGAACGGACAGGGATCGCTAAAGTACATCGCGTCGCCGGTTGCCGGATGCTGGATACAAAGCGATTCCGCGTGCAGCATCAGTCGATTTTGTTGATCCGAACCTTCGGTGGAGGAGTAAAATTCATCACCAAGAATTGGATGTCCAAGCCATTGCATGTGTACACGAAGCTGATGTGTTCGCCCGGTAACCGGTTTGAGTTCTACTCGGGTGGTATCGCAGTGCCGCTCCACAACCGTCCATCGGGTGATCGCCTCCCTGCCTAGACAGGGATCCACCATTTGTTTCGGTCGATTGTACCAGTCGGTACGCAGCGGCTGTTTGAGGATACCTTTGTCCTTGTCTACTCTTCCCGACACAATAGCTTTGTAGCTCTTCTCAGCTGTGCGTTTCTCAAACTGGAGGTTTAGATGAAGATGGGCGTTGGCAGTAAGTGCCATGATCACAATACCGGAAGTGGCTCGATCCAATCGGTGGACAGTCAGCACGCCTGGAAATCTTTTACGGACACGGGTTTCCATGCTGTCTGACTGTTCGGCCGGTTTCCCCGGAACACTCAGCAGGCCTTCGGGTTTCGAAAGAACGACAATTTCTTCGTCCTGATGAAGGATATCAAGACCCGTATCGGGAGGTGGCCGATAGTCGAGCACCGGCGGCGGTGTATTGCCACTTGGGCCGAGTGGCCCGTGAACGCCTTTTTTCATCATGAGGTTAGAGTTTTTACTGTGTTGAGTAGCAATGAGATGTCTTCATCTCTGGAAAGACGATGGTCTCCATCCTTTATCAATGTCATGGATACCTGTTCGGTGGGCAAATGCTCGATAAGTTTCATTGCATGTGTGTAGGGAACGTCCGGATCCATCATGCCTTGCAAAACATGGACCGGGCATCCGGTTTCAATCGTGCCGGTCATAACCCGGTTTTCATCTCCATCGTCGAACAGGGCCTTGGTGAAAATGTTGGGTTCATCGGAATATTCGGACAATTCTTCCATATATCCTTTGACTTCCAGATCCTTGACTTGTTGTTGAGTAAGTTTAGGCTTCATAAGTTCATGGGTAAAATCAGGCGCTGGAGCAAGTAGGAGCAGTGCCTTGACCCGGGCAGATTCATCCCGTTTGAACAGCTCCTGGACCATTCGCAGGGCAATCCAGCCGCCCATTGATGAACCTATCAGCACATGCGAACCTTCGCGGCAGTTGGCATCAAAAACAGCTAAACTTTCTTCCAGCCAACGCGAGATTGTGCCGTCCTCGAAGTTACCGCCGGATTCGCCGTGGCCGGAATAGTCATGTCTGCAGCAGGCCAGGCCCATTTCGCCTGACCAATTGTCAAGTGCTTCTGCCTTGGTGCCAATCATATCGGATCTATAACCACCTAGCCAAACCACTCCAGGAGTGTTTCCGGATCGGTGTCGCACAGCAATCTGTCTTGCGCTGTCGTTAGTTCCGACGGATAGAAAGTGCGGTTTCATCAAAATTACCCTTGCGTTCCAATGTGTTCAACGGATACACGATTTTACAAGCATTTTGATTCCGATTATGATACTCAAATCGCGGTTCACGGCTGTTTAATTGAATTTCCGTGGATTCGCCAATATATATTCAGCCTGCAACGTAACAAAACAGGAGCCTACGACCATTCGCAGACCACATAGGGCACAAGCACCACAGAAGGGCGGGCCTCGTTCGAACGAAGAAATTACGGTCCCGGAAATACAACTCATTGACGCCGAAGGTGAAAACCACGGTGTAGTCAGCATCGAAAAAGCCAGGGAAGTTGCTGCAGAGCAAGGCCTTGACCTGGTTGAAATATCACCAAATAACAACCCGCCTATCTGTAAGGTTCTGGATTTTGGTAAATACAAGTACCAATCCCAGAAAAAGGCTGCAGAAGCCCGCAAGAAGCAGAAGACCCAGGATGTCAAGGAAATCAAGATGCGTCCGAATATCGATACGCATGATTATGACGTGAAGATGCGTGCGGTCGAGAAGTTTCTTGGTGATGGAGATAAGGTAAAGGTTACACTTCGATTCCGCGGGCGTGAGATGGCTCACCAGGAGCTGGGCATGCAGCTGTTAATGCGAGTCAAAGAACAGATTTCTGACATTGCAAAGGTAGAAGCAGAGCCGAAGCTTGAAGGCCGTCAGATGATGATGGTGGTATCGCCTGCAAAATAAACCGCTTGTAAGCGATAATCCTCGAAAGCCTGGTTTTTGCCGGGCTTTTTTTGATTTTACCATTAGTTGTTCAGGACACAGGGTGCGCGCCGCCCTCTTCCACGCGCTTTTCGATGAATGCGTCAATGGCTTCAACAAGGCTCTTGTCCCGTTTTGGCGGTTCGTGTTCTTCGATACGTTGTTTCCAGATTGCCGTTGCTCTTTCGTCTGCAGTTTGGGAACCAGCTAATGTCCAGTTGCCAAAATTCGACCAGTCAGCGACGAGGGGCTCATAAAACTCGGTTCGGTAGCGCTCCATGGTATGTTCGGCTGCGAAGAAATGCCCACCCGGGTCTACTTCGGCGATTGCATCAAAGCCGACTGCTGCCTCATCGGCATCCGGCAATGTACACATTTCAGCAAACTGTTGAACCATTTCCATATCGGTTACAAGCTTTTCGTACGATAAGGTAAGTCCGCCTTCAAGCCAGCCTGCGGAATGAACGATCATTGTGCATCCGGCAAGCACGGAAGACCAGGCTGCCATTTCTGTTTCATGGGCTGCTTGAGCATCATTACAGTTTCCGGCCGACCCGCCTCCTGAGCGCCAGGGAAGGCCAAGCCGTCTTGCGAGTTGACCAGCCCCTAGAGTGGACTTTGCATGTTCTGGAGTTCCGAAGGCAGGCGCTCCCGACTTCATATCCACGTTGGAGGCAAAGCTTCCATACATCACGGGCGCTCCCTTGCGGGTCATCTGCGCAAGGGTTATGGCCAGCATTGCTTCTGCATGCTGCAGCATGAGACCGCCGGCAACGGTAATCGGTGCCATGGCACCGGACAAACAGAATGGGGTCATGACACAAAGTTGTTTGGCTCGCGCGAAGTCGATAATCCCTTGCGCCATCGGGATGTCGAGTTGCCTGGGCGAATTGGTATTGATGATGGTTTTGGTCCAGCATTTATCTTCGAATTCATCGCGCGAAACTCCCCGGGCTATTGCTAATAATTGAAAACAATCCTCTGTTTGCTGGCTGGAACGACAGAATACAAACGGAACCTTGTCGCTCACTTGCAATTGTGTGCGCATGGTTTCGTAGTGGCGGATATGCACCGGAATGTCCTGAGGCTCCACAGCAGGTCCAAGCATCGCCATCGCATCAAAACTGTCTACAAGCTTCATAAGCTCTTCAAAGTCAGTGGCGGTTCCGGGACGTCTTCCTCGCTCTCTGTCCGATGCATGAGGACATCCAGCGCCTGCCATGAAGGTGAGTGCGCCCAATTCCATAACATGGGTGGTTTCAGCACGACCACCATGAACCGGAATGGATTTCGGTGCAGAAGCGATTGCATCTTCAACGATGTCTCTGCCCAATCTCACCATCTCGGTGTCTTCATCGACTATCGCGCCGGATTCGGCAAAAATTTGCCTTGCCTCTGGCAGCAGAACCCGCATCCCAAGCTCTTCAAGCACCCGAAGCGAAGTGTTGTGGATGTTTTCAATCTCATCGTCAGAAAAGGCCGGTTGAGGCAGAAAAGGATTGCGCAGATTGTGTTAGTTCACATCCCGAACAGGTTTGGCTTCGGCTGCACGGCTTCTGGATCGTCCTCGTCGTTCCGACATATCGTTTTCTCCTCTTGTTAGGGAACTTAATCATGATCGATTTGCGGCGGCAATTTCTGAATACGACGCTTGCAAAATATTTGTTTTGGGCGTATATCCGCCTCATCGATCGGCTGGCAGGGCATGCCATGTCGGTCTTGTTGCGAATCTCCGCTCTGGTCAGCGGGGCTTTTGGTTTTGCGGAATGTAATTTCGGAATATTGGAAAGGAAAGCGAAATGCCCAAGATGAAGACCAAATCAAGCGTGAAAAAACGCTTCAAGGTTACGGCGACTGGCAAAGTAAAAGTCGCTGCTGCCGGCAAGCGCCACGGGATGATCAAACGTTCCAACAAGTTCATACGCGATGCACGTGGCACCATGGTGTTGAGTGATCCGGATGCAAAAATCGTCAAACAATTCATGCCTTACAACAAATAAGCGCATTTTCGGATTTTAGGAGCTAGATCATGGCACGGGTAAAACGCGGCGTAACCGCACACGCAAAACACAAAAAAGTACTTAAAAAGGCGAAAGGCTATTACGGCCGTCGTAAGAACACCATTCGGTTGGCAAAGCAGGCTGTCGAAAAAGCCGGACAATACGCTTATCGCGATCGCAAGGTCAGAAAACGCAATTTTCGCTCACTGTGGATTCAGCGCATCAATGCCGGTGCACGGGAACACGGGCTCACCTATGGTCGTTTGATTGACGGATTGACCAAGGCAGGGATCGAAGTGGACCGCAAAGTTCTCTCAGACCTTGCCATTCACGAGCCGGAAGCATTTGCTAACCTGGTAGGCAAAGCCAAAGACGCACTTGCTTATCTTAAGGAAGCTACCCCAGGTGAGTTTGAGGCTGCTGTCGGTTAAGAGAGCGCGGCCCCAACGCATAAACAGGAATTTCGGGAACCCGCGCTGGCAAAATGCCGGACGCGGGTTTCTTTTTTGGACACGGATGAAGTAATGAGCGAGATAGCAGATCTGGAAAAGGTCATATTAGCCGAGATTGCGGCGGCAGACGATGAAGTGGCAATTGAGGCGGTTCGGGTTTCGGCATTAGGCAAAAAGGGTTCAATCTCCGAGCGGATGAAAACCCTGGGAAAAATGAGCCCGGAAGAACGTCAAACCATGGGCCCCGTTCTCAACGGATTGCGGACCACGATTTCCGAAGCCATTGCTGAACGCAAACAGGTATTAAAGCGCGCGGCATTGGGGGAGCGGCTGGCAAAAGAAAAGGCCGATGTAACGCTTCCGGTTCGCATGTCCCCGTCTGAAGCGGGTCGTATTCACCCTATCAGTCAGGTAATGGACGAAATTACCGCGATATTTGCTGACATGGGCTTTTCCGTTGCCGAGGGGCCGGAAATAGAGACAGACTATTACAACTTCACTGCACTAAACTTTCCTGAAGGACATCCGGCACGGGAAATGCATGATACATTTTTCATGCAACCCGACGAAAACGGCGAACGCAAGGTGCTGCGCACCCATACATCACCGGTACAGATAAGAACAATGGAGGTGCAGGAACCCCCGATCAGGATCGTCATTCCCGGCAAAACCTACCGCTGTGATGCGGACGCTACCCATTCCCCCATGTTCCATCAACTGGAAGGACTTGTGGTGGACAAGGCGTCAAATGTTGCAAACCTGAAATGGGTTCTCGAGGAGTTTTGCAAGTCCTTCTTTGAGGTAGATCAGGTAAAAATGCGATTTCGTCCATCCTTCTTTCCGTTTACCGAACCTTCGCTTGAGGTTGATATCCAGTGCGATCGTTCCGGCAATGAAGTTCGTTTTGGGGAGGGAACCGACTGGATGGAAATCCTGGGTTGCGGCATGGTTCATCCCAATGTCTTGCGCAACTGCGGTCTGGATCCGGATGAATTCCAGGGATTTGCGTGGGGTATCGGCATTGATCGTATTGCGATGTTGAAGTACGGCATGCCGGACCTTCGTGCATTTTTTGATGCGGATGTTCGCTGGATGCAGCACTACGGTTTCCGTCCCCTCGATATACCAACCTTGTTTGGAGGAATTTCATCATGACCCGTTTTTCCGATGCCGCCCTTTTAAAAGGTGATTTCGCCACAATGCTCCAAAATCCGCCCAAGGAAGCGGAATGGAAAAAGGCTTCCTGTGACAATGGATCAGAAGCGGCTGCCCAGTCGATTGCCAAGCAGATATTCGCTTTTCAGAAATCAATTGACCAATCCAAGGAAAAACTGGAGGTGGTGACCTTTTCAGCGCTCGGTCCCATCAAGGTTTTGGGCGTTATGCCGATGGAAGGCGACCTGATGCGCATCGATGGCGTCAATCCGGCAGCTGGCGCACCGGTTTCGGTAATTCAGCACGTTGAACAATTGTCCCTGACATTTACCAAGGCACAGGTGCTATCCGAAAATCCGGAAGAAAACCCAGACGATGATGATGGGATGCAGATCGGCTTCGTTATCTTTGACGAACTGACAGAACGGAAAAAAGTGCGTGACGCGGCAAAACGCAAAAAACCTGCACGGAAGTCTTCATCAAGAAAAACGGCGTCAAAAAAATGAACAGTCATCGCGGACGTTGCCGCTGCGATGGCGTGGTCATGCGGTTGACGGAAATGCCGGAGGTTTCGGTATTTTGTCACTGTGACGATTGTCGACGTTCTGCTGGAGCACCTCTAATTGCTTCAATTGGAGTGCAGCGAGACACCGTAAACTGGGAAGCGGACGCATCACTCTCACGGTATAGAAACGGTAGCTGTACGAGGCTGTTCTGCAATCATTGCGGGTCACCTGTCGCGCAGGAACACGAAAGCGCTTCAGGCATGATTTTTTTAACACCGCCTTTATGGACGAGCCGGAACGATTTCCACCGTCCTATCATTCATTCGAAGGTCAGCAGTTAAGCTGGCTTGAGCTTAGCGATCAATTGCCTCGGTACGAAAAGACCAAGGTAATAAAATGCGATTGAACGCACGGAACGAGACCCATGAAATTTACTCTATCCTGGCTGAAAGATCATCTGGAGACAGAAGCTTCTCTGGACGAAATTGTCGAGACACTCAATCTAATTGGCCTTGAGGTCGAGGATGTTGATGACAAATCACAATTCGCTCCTTTCAGGATTGCCAAAGTACTGAGCGCTGAAAAGCATCCGGATGCGGACAAATTGCGTGTGTTGTCTGTAGACACAGGTGACGGCAATCCGATTCAGGTTGTTTGTGGCGCACCAAATGCCCGAACCGGCCTGATTGGTGCGTTCGCAGCTCCCGGCGATTATGTTCCGGGCATCGACGTTACGTTGGCTGTAGGAAACATCAGAGGCGTTGAAAGCCACGGTATGATGTGTTCTGAACGCGAGCTTGAAATGTCAGACGAACACGATGGCATCATCGACTTGCCGGAAGATACGCCGATCGGTGGTTCGTTCGCTGAATATGCCGGTCTCGACGATCCGGTTATCGAAATTGGAATCACGCCCAATCGGCCAGATGCATTGGGTGTAGCCGGTATAGCGCGAGACCTTGCTGCTGCCGGATTAGGGAGAGTAAAACCGGTTGCCATCACCGAACCAAAAGGTTCATATCCATGTCCGGTAGATGTCAAACTAGACTTTGACAAGGAACAGGAAAATCTTTGCCCGGCGTTTGGGCTTCAAATGGTGAAAGGGTTGCAAAACGGTCCGTCACCAAAATGGATGCAACAGCGCTTGCTGGCCATAGGCCTACGTCCGATTTCTGCTCTGGTGGATATTACAAACTATGTCACCTACGATCTCGGGCGTCCGTTGCATGTGTTTGATGCAGACAAGGTTACCGGTGACCTGGTCGTGCGACGCGGACGCGAGGGTGAAAGCTATCTTGCGCTCGATGGAAAACAGTATTCGGTTACGGACAAAATGTGCGTCATCGCCGATGAGAAATGCATGGAATCCCTGGCCGGCATCATGGGTGGGGAGGAATCTGGCTGTCAGCTTGACACCGTTAATGTGCTGGTGGAATCAGCGCTTTGGGATCCGATGAATGTTGCCAGAACAGGACGTGATCTGGGAATTAATACCGATGCCCGCTACCGGTTCGAGCGCGGTGTTGATCCAGCCATGAACATTCCAGGTCTATTTTGCGGGACCAATCTGGTAATCCAGTTGTGCGGAGGCGAGGCATCCGAACCGGTTTTGGCCGGCGAAATACCTCAGCCAGATCTGGTTATCGAATTTCCGGTAAGTGAGGTGAAGCGGTTGACCGGAATAGAAGTTCCGGCTGAGGAATGCACAGCCATCCTGAAAAGTCTTGGCTTTGGCGTGGAAGGCAGTGGCGAAAAACTCATCGTATCTGTCCCGAGTTGGCGTCCCGATGTGTTCGGTAAGGCAGATCTTGTGGAAGAGGTAATGCGCATTCACGGGGTTAATAATATAGCACCACAGCCGCTTCCATCTACCGGTGCTGTCGGCGCAAAAATACTCACGGTTGGGCAGATTCGCTCGCGTAACGCTCGCAGAACCCTAGCTGCCCGAGGCATGCTTGAAGCGGTGACCTGGTCTTTCATTCCCGAAGCACATGCCAGGGCTTTTGGCGGCGGAGGTGAAGCTACCAGGCTGGCAAATCCGATTTCAGTAGAAATGTCAGACATGCGGCCTTCGTTGCTGCCGGGGCTTGTTGCAGCAGCTGGCCGGAATCAGGACCGGGGCAACGGTGATGTTGCCATGTTCGAGGTGGCCAATGTCTATCAGGGAGACACACCGGAAACCCAACACCGCATCGCTGGCGGCATTCGCAAAGGTACCGCAAAACCCGCTGGGTCAGGTCGCCATTGGCGTGACGCTGGGGCAGCAGTTGATGTATTTGATGCAAAGGCCGATGCCGTCGCCGTGCTTGAAGCGGCAGGAATGGATTCATCGAAAGTGCAGATTACCAGTGGCGGTCCTGAATGGTATCACCCGGGCCGCAGCGGAACAATTCAACTGGGGCCGAAATTGGTGCTGGGTTATTTTGGTGAGATGCATCCTGTTACTCTTGAGACATTGGACGTATCAGGCCCAATCTGTGGCTTTGAAATCATGTTGGACAACATTCCGGCTCCTCGCAAGAAAGCTACCAAAACCAAAACGCCACTTGAAATTTCGGGACTGCAGCCAATACGCCGTGATTTTGCATTTATCGTTGATTCAGCTTGTGAAACCGCATCTTTGTTGCGTGCAGCAGCCGGTGCGGACAAAAGTTTGATTACCGGTGTCAATGTCTTTGATGTGTTTGAAGGCTCGTCTCTCGGTGAAAACAAGAAATCGATTGCGATAGAAGTAACACTTCAGCCTACAGAAAAAACACTGACTGATGAGGAAATTGCAGCGATAGCCAATAAAATCATTGCAAACGTCCAGAAAACGACCGGTGGCGAACTACGCGGTTAGTGCGCCTGAAAATTCGTGAATAGTCTACCGTTACAATAACGGTATAGTGTTATGGATGATTCGTTATTCTAGGAGAGGAATCATGCCGAAGACCGTTCGGATATCGGGATGGACTGCAGCTATCCTTGTTTTCTTTGCAGTTTTCACTCTGAATTCAGATACCAAGGCACAAACGCCAGCGAAACGACTATTTGGTTCAAAACCATTGCCTGCCGCTTTGCAGCCCGCAGCACATGGCTTCTATACCAAAGGATGCTTGGCAGGTGGCATTGCTATCCCAGTAGATGGTCCCAATTGGCAGGCCATGCGGCTGTCTCGCAATCGTCGGTGGGGGCATCCGAAACTGATAAGCATCATTGAGGAACTCTCCTACAAAGCAAAAAAGGACGGCTGGAACGGCCTTATGGTCGGTGATATTTCTCAACCGCGCGGTGGTCCGATGCTTACAGGCCACAGGTCTCATCAAATGGGTCTTGATGCAGATATCTGGTTCAATCCAATGCCGGAAAGACGTCTCACCTATCAGGAACGTGAAAATATTAGTGCTGTTTCAGTTCTTAAACGAGGGACGGTTTATGTGGACAAGAAACGTTGGACACGGGCTCACACTCTTGTTTTATATCATGCCGCAAGTTTTCCGGAAGTGGAGCGAGTCTTAGTTCATCCGGGGGTAAAGAAGCAGCTCTGTGATACGGTGCGTGGTGATCGCAAATGGCTTAACAAGATCCGGCCAACTTGGGGACATCATTACCATTTTCATATCCGCATGGCCTGCCCAAAGGGCTCTCCCAACTGTAAACCACAGAATTCTACCGGAACTAAAACAGGTTGCAATGACGGGTCACTCGACTGGTGGTTTAACGTCGAGTTTAATCCCAACAAGAAAAAGAAGCCGGTAAAAGACAAGAAACCAAAAAAACGCCGCGAACTGGCACTCAATGATTTGCCGAATGCCTGTACTGTGGTTTTGAACGCTGATACGCCCTCGCTGGAGGCGGCCACACATCAGCCGATTGACACAGCGTTTGTGGCTCCGAAGATCAATTTGCCGAAATATTCTGCCGCTGCTGTTTTGCGGGGGAAACCTATAGAGGCAGCATCTGCCAAAAGTGCCGCTGCGACACCAACCAGAATACCCGTACCAACCGCGAGGCCATTGGTTCGATAGTTTATCATATTGCTCAAAGGCACCTGTCACAGTGTAGGCAGTCTTAATTGCCTGGAATCTGCCGGCAGGATTATTCGGAAGAAACGCCGGTTCCTCCAACGCCGCAATATCCATGTGGATTTTTTGCCAGATACTGCTGGTGATATTCCTCGGCAAAATAAAATTCAGGGGCGTCGAGAATTTCCGTCGTTATCTGGCTGGTGATACCGGATTTCGCCAGTTGCTGCTGAAACAGTGCCTTGGATTCTGTCGCAGCAGTTAGCTGATTGTCGGAGTACACGTAAATTCCGGAACGGTACTGTGTTCCGATGTCATTTCCCTGGCGATTTCCCTGGGTAGGATCATGCCCTTCCCAAAAGATCTTGAGCAATGCTTCATAGGAAGTGAATTTCGGATCAAAGACGACAAACACAACCTCGTTGTGTCCGGTCATTCCAGAACAGACTTCCTTGTAGGTGGCATTCGGCGTAAAACCTGCTGCATATCCCACGGCTGTGACATAAACACCTTCAACGTTCCAAAACATGCGTTCCACACCCCAGAAGCACCCCATGCCGAACATTGCGGTTTCCATGCCTTCCGGATACGGACCGTGCATCAGATTACCGGAAACAAAATGATGGGTTCCCGAATCGATACGCTCCGCGCGACCGGGCAAAGCGGTCGAGGCGCTGGGCTTGTTGAGTTTTCTGTCGAACATCTGTGCAAGAAACATGGGTCTGGTCTCCAGTTTATAATGATCAGGTAATGCTGATCAGCGGCCAAATCGCTGTTGCCAGCGTCTACCGGGTCTGCGTCCCAACCATAAAAATAGCAACGCAAGAACAAAAAACACAGCCCAACTTGGTAACAATAATATGTTTTGATGAGGTGGACGCCCCCTCATACCGGCAAATGAATTGTCGTAAGGTGGTTGTTGATGAATGAACCACAAATAACGAAGGAGCGTCCTTATGAAAGTTACCACGATCGGGCTTGATCTTGCCAAAAGTGTCTTCCAGGTTCACGGTGTTGACGATGATGGCAGTGTTATCGTGATCAAAAGGTTGCGGCGAAAACAGTTGAAAGGCTTTTTCTCGAAACTGCCAGCTTGCCTTGTCGGCATGGAGGCTTGTGCCACTGCCCATTATTGGGCTCGCACCCTGGCAGCCTTTGGTCATGAGGTCAGACTGATGCCTCCTGCCTACGTCAAGGCCTACGTAAAGCGGGGCAAGAATGACGCTGCCGATGCTGAAGCGATTTGCGAGGCTGTCAGGCGGCCCACCATGCGTTTCGTGCCTGTCAAAACACCTGAGCAGCAAAGTATCCTGATGATACACCGAACCCGTTCCCTGATTGTGCGGCAACGCACCATGGCAGCCAATGCACTGCGTGCTCATTGTGCAGAGTTCGGTCTTGTCACCACCCCCGGCGTCAGGAACATCGTCAAGCTGGCTCATTCCATCTTCAACGAAAACGACGAGAAGCATGTCCTGCCGGCTATTGCACAAGTCGCGCTGGCAACGCTTGCCCGTCGCTTGCTCGAACTGGAGGAAGAATTGCAGGCTCTTGAGAAGGTCCTGCGTGACTGGCACCGGCAAAATGAAGCCAGCAGGCGCCTGGCAGCCATTCCGGGTATTGGTGTGATCACAGCCACTGCACTGATGGCAACCGTCAGCGATCCGGGACAATTCAAAAGCGGACGGCAGTTCGCCGCATGGCTTGGCCTGGTCCCCAAACAGCATTCAAGCGGTGACAAAGTAAGGCTCGCTGGCATATCAAAGCAGGGAGACCGGTATATTCGCCGCCTGCTTGTCATTGGTGCGACAGCTGTTATTCGCCACAATCGAAACAAGAAGAGCCCGACCGCGGTCTGGATCAATGGTCTGCTGGAAAAGAAACCTGTGAGACTGGTCTCTGTCGCATTGGCCAACAAGACCGCTCGCATCGCCTGGGTTCTTATGACCAGAGGACAGCGCTATAACCCCTTGCGAATCAGCGCCGCTTGAAGGCAAGGCACAGAAATTGGTAATGGCAGAAAGTGATGTGACATGATCAGCCAAAAACGAGGTTACACCGTGTGATTCAATGCGCCCCATGAGCGCGTCATCTTGATCAGGAACCTCGTTTGCGGATTTCCATCAGGGCCAGCGATCTATCAAATATCGCATCAACAGGCCGGACATATGAAAGCAACCGATCAAAACATCAAAAAATGTCTTGCCAATCCGGGGCGTCCACATATGAATCACATTTGACCAAAGCCAGGGTGCGCCAAGATGGCGTTCAATTCCAACCTGGAAGTTGTTCAGGCTTGCACTGTGGAAATTGAACCATTCCAAACCGAGCGCAGTTGTGGTGAGCGTAGAATTGGCAATCGTCCGTGTCAAATCCAGGATAGCCGTGATAACAGCCAATACGAGAAACACAAGTCCGGTGAGTTTAATGACATATCTGAACATAAATAGGGTTCCAATCTGCAGGATTAGATAAACACTGAAGCAGACATTTTCAACCGATGGAAATTGTTGACTACACGCTATTTCTAAGCTTGATCATGGCATCGAACTTTGTATATTGCGCCAGCACAAAGATGCTGATCGGGCTCTGTGGTATTATAACAGATCTCGTGCTGCTGATGGTTGATAGTCCTAAATCATAGTTGCTATTGAACCACTCGGTTTCCGCCCGGGTGTTAGTGAAGGACAGGTGGCCGAGTGGTCGAAGGCGCACGCCTGGAACGCGTGTAGGCGGGCAACCGTCTCCAGGGTTCGAATCCCTGTCTGTCCGCCAGCCAGAACTGGACATTTGGGACGCACACTCGTCGTTCTGAATATCGCAATGATCTCAATATCATGCGCTGGCGGCTAAAGCCGAGAGACGCGCCGTTGCCCGCCTGATCGGCCACAATATAGCCGGAGTCTCTGTTTGCGATTCCGGCGATACGAGTTTGTCCAGATTGCCGCTTTCTCCAACGATGACGATGGTCACCAATCCATGACGTCTCGTAGCATGTATGGCGCTGGCAGCATAGATGCGCATTGGCGATTCGCATTTCGGATTTTCGGATCGGTGCCAAGAAAGGCCAATGTCAGAGCCCGGCGAAGATTTCACGCTGCTGCGGCCACAGTGCCGGGATGCCGGTCCTGATCAGGTGGTCGGAGCCAAGACCATCCGGCTGTTCACCGCAGGCGATGGTCTCGATGATGTCGGGGGCCAGCAGAGCCAGGTCGATCACCTTGCGTACCCGCTGTGCCGATGTGGCCTCGGCCTCGGCGATCTGCGTGAAGGTCTTGCCCGCAATGACCATTTGCAGCCAGCGGCGGGCCTTGACGATGTTGCTGACCAGTATGAGATCAATTTCCGGCGGCGGTGGTCCAAGATGCAGTTTCAGTTCCACACCCCGCCGCCGCATCCGGAACGGGGCCTCGATCACCAGACCCGCCGAATTGATCTGATCGGGTATGCAGCCGAGTGCCCGGGCCATGGCGTTCCGGTCAAGGCGCACCGTGATCGATCCCGGTCGCAGATCACCGCGTTCGATCAGGCGAAGGCATGCGGTTGTATCCCCGGGTTTCTTCAGCCTCCCGGCGGCGGACACGATCCCTGCCGCCGCCATGTCTTGCAGCATGGACGGGGCCGCATCGGGCTGGGCAAGATGGTTTCTGACCAGATCGGCCAGAAGGCTTTCCACCTGTTGTGCAGGCAGCCGCCATGCGTCGGGATGCTTGTGGCTGCGCCCGGTGACCAGCCGCCGGGAGATGTAGTAGCGCAGCCGCCTGCCGTTCTTTCGGCTGTGGCTGGGGGTCAACCGGTCGCCGGTTTCGTCGAAGAGCTTGCCCGCGAGCGGTGAACGGCTCGCCTTGCCCACAGAGCCACGCCCCTTTGCAGCACCGTCCTTCAGCATCTTCTGCACCTCATCCCAAAGGTCCGGATCGATGATGGCGTGGTGCTGGCCCTCATGTATCTGGTCCTTGTGGCGGATGCGTCCGGCATAGATCGGGTTGCTGAGGATGTGGTGGATGTGTCCGCGCAGCATGACACCGCCGCCGGTGACCTGTCCGTCCGCCCGTTCCCGGCGGCGCGACCGGATGCCAAGTGCCTGCGCTCTTTCCTTCACCTCGCGCAAAGAGCCATGGTCGCGGTAGAGGTTATAGAGCGTACGAATGATCTGCGCCTCCTCTTCATCGATCTTCAGCGTGCGCCCGTGCGCCCTATAGCCCAGCGGCACGGTGCCGCCCATCCACAGCCCCTTCTTCTTGGAGGCGGCGATCTTGTCGCGGATGCGTTCGGCTGTGACCTCCCGTTCGAACTGGGCGAAGGACAAAAGCACGTTGAGTGTCAGCCGTCCCATGCTGGTGGCGGTGTTGAAGGATTGTGTGACCGACACGAAGGAGGCCTGCGCTGCATCAAGCCGCTCGACCAGTTTGGCGAAGTCGGCCAGTGAGCGGGTCAGCCGGTCGATCTTGTAGACGACCACCTGATCGACATGCTTGTCGTCCACGGCCCGCATCAGCCGTTGCAGGGCCGGTCGTTCGAGGTTGCCGCCCGACAGGCCGCCATCGTCATAGGTGTCGGGCAGCAGTTCCCAGCCTTCGTGCTTCTGGCTTTCGATATAGGCTTCGCAGGCCTCGCGCTGGGCGTTGAGGGAATTGAAGTCCTGTTCAAGCCCCTCCTCGGTGCTCTTGCGTGTATAGATGGCACATCGAACCCGGCGCATCACCGCACCCCGAAGAAGCGCGGGCCGGACCAGCGCGCCCCGGTGATGTGGCGGGCAATCGCCGACAGCGAGCGCCAGGTTCGGCCATCCATAAGGTAGCCGTCCTCGATCACCTCGACCTGGTAGGTGCGCCCGTTCCATTCGCGCACCAGATGCGTTCCGGGTCTCGCCTTCGGGCGCGGCACCTTGCCGGCTGCGATCTGTTGCAGGCGGCGCTCGCTCGCCCTCGACACGCCGCCCAGCGTCCGGGTCTGTACCTGCCAGATCAGCACCCGCTTCATGAACCGGGTGGACAGGTGTTTGGGCGGCGGACGTTCGAACACGTCGCGCCAGCGGTCGAGGCATGCGGCACGGTCAAGTGCGTCAATAGCCGCGATGGCCTGTTCAAGTTCGCAGCAGGTGTCCTCGGCATTGGCGTTCATCGCGTCAGTCCTCCCGAACGATGCGGTAGATGGAGCCTGGTGCCGCCTTGCTGCGTTCGATCCCGTGTCCGGCCTTGCGCAGTGTCGAGATGGCGGCGCGCGCCGTGTGTGGCTGCCAGCCGAAGGCGGTCTGAAGTTGCGCGATAGTGACCCCGGACTTGCGGCAGAGCATCTTGTGCAACTGCTGCTGGCGGCTGGTTTTCTGCGGGGCTGCCTTGTCTTTGCCGCCGGTCCGTTTGACGGTTTTGGCCGGCTTTGACTTGCGGTCAGCCGCAGCCTGTTCAATTGTCTGTCGTGTCATCCTGGTCTCCATCTGGTTTTGCAGGACCGGCCAATCCGGCCCTTGTCACCAGGTGAAGCCCGCGCAGCGGTCATGGCCGGCAGGCGGGCAGACGCACAAGACGTGATTTTGCCGACCACACTGAGGCTCGCTTTGCCCGTCATGTCCAGAGGTTTCTGCGACATTATGGCGACAATGGCTGTATGGGTCGGATTCGTCGGCGCATGCCCCCCGGCGCATGCCTTGACCGGATAGGCCCCTCTACGGGGCCTGCCGCAGACGTTCGCGTGCGAGCTTGCGCACCAGCGGGCGCGCCTGGTGTGCGCTCATGCCTGGCTCAAGGCGTGGATCGTAAAGCATACCGAGCAGCGCTTCGTCATGCCCGGTCAGCAGTGCAAACGCATCGTCATCATTGAAGATCGACGGATGGGCATGCGGGCTGTCATTGGCCGCACCCAGCCCCTGCGCCAGTTCCTCGTGGATGCAACCGCTGCGCATCAGATCGGGAAGCTCCGAGCGGATCAATGCCACGGCCCGCGTGTAGACATACGGGTTCGACGTGCCGGCAAAGGCCACCACCAGACAACGGATACTGCGCGGCGGCCGGTCAAAGACCTTGTATGTGCGCTGATCATTGCCGGGCAGCCATTCGGACAGGTGCCGGCGCAGCCAGGCGCGATCATCCTGCGAGGCAAAGACGACGTGGAAATTGCCGCCCGAGCGCACCGTGCTGACCGGATGGCCTGTAACGCGGGCCAGGCGGCGCGCATAGGCGTTGATCAGCATGCGGTCGGCCGCGGCCTGCGCCGGCGGGACACCGGGTCCGAAGGCAACAGTCATTCTCACCGGCGCCGACCAGCGTGCGAGCGCTCCGGCCCCGGCACCCGCCCTTCGCCACGGATTGCCACCCGATGCATATTCGTCATGGAACACGACCGTCTCGAAGGCCCGTGCCAGCATGCCGGCGCGCAGCTGCGTTCCGCCGGCGTGACCATCGCGGCGCAAGAGCCCGCGGTCCAGAAGGTCCGATTGAAGGTTTCTGTAATGGCGCACCAGGGCGCGACTGTCCGTAGCCCCGTACCACTCCGAAGGGGCCGATACGGACGCTTGCGACTGCGGCGGCGCGACCCGATCGGGCGGACCCGGCCATGCCGGCCCGTAACAGCCCGCCACAACGGCCATCAGCATGACGAGCGCGATCAGCTTGAAATTCCCGCCTCCGGATATCATGCCCCGTGCTCCTATGATCGTCCTGTTGCCCGCTGACCGGTCCGCCCGCGCCGATGTGACTCAGAATGTGCCTGGGAAAGTCTGGTTTGCAACTGTTGCCGATTTGCATCGGCGCTCCTGAAATGCCGACAAATAACAAAAAAAAGCAAATCGCTGATTGACGTTTGCGAAAAAATGTGAGACTTCAACACAAATCTGACCTGACAGCAACGTCAGCGCAGAATTTTATAACCTGTAAGGCCGAGACTGAATAAATTGACCGGAACTGCAAATAACATATTGACAGGGCCTGCTGCGACCGCACATTCGGTCAGCGGTCAGCGGTCAGCGGTCAGGCTCTAAGCCAACCCTACATTTTCCCTCCTTCGGTGCCCCGATGCTGATATCGGGTGCGCCTTCGCGTGACGGTATTGCGGACAACGGATCGGTTGCGGCTATCGGATCCGCAGCTTATCGCAACACGCCCTCCATCGCCGCTTCATGCACCAGGCCGGCATCCAACAGCCGCAGCGTATCCGGCCGGTACCGTTCTGTCATCAATTGTTTTGCCGCGCCATGTGATCGCGTAGTGCGCGTCTGCAAAGATGGGTTCATCCGTCGCGACAAGCCCAAGGGTTGCGCCGGCCCTGACGGTTGCGCTGGCACTGCTTTTTGCCTTGGTGGTTGCCCTGGCGCACCGATCGTTTTTCCCGAACATCATGACGTTTCCCGCTTCGGCGCATCTCTTAAACGAGACGCCGGTGCCTGTTTGACCCATGCCCTGGTCGGGTTGGGACCAAAAGCAGTGCGGCCTTGTGCGGCACAATCTTTCCCCTTGAATGTGAATTTCCATGCAAATTTGACCCACTTGGGTGGGTAATTTTCAAGTAAAATTGACCCGCCTGTTTTAGGTTTCGCGTTTTAAGCGCGAGGAAGAGACAGGTGTTACAAATGGAAACGGTTTTGAAGGTCCGTTGCTGGATATTGCGCGGTGAAAAGAGCATTCGACAGGTAAGTCGTGAGACGGGAGTTTCGCGCAATACGATCAGGAAGTATTTGAAGGATGATGGGGAGCCTCGTTATCAGCGCCACACTCCTGCACCCTTGCATAAATTGCTTGGGAAGCATGCAGACAAGCTTCGGTCACGCTGGGAGCATGATCTGAAGCTGCCGCGCCGGGAGCGTCGCACAGGCAAGAAGCTTTACGAGGAACTGGTTGGGGAAGGCTATAAAGGGTCTTATTCAACGACCCAGCGACTTATCCGCGAGTTGAAGCATTCGAGTTCGGGGTCCAGAGGAGCATTTGTTCCCCTGCAGTTTGCGGCAGGTGATGCGGTTCAGTTTGACTGGAGTGAGGAACACGTTGTTCTGGGCGGAGTACCCCAGAAAGTGAAGATTGCCCACTTCCGGCTTTGCCACAGCCGCAAGCCGTTTGTATACGCCTATCCCAGCGAAGTGCAGGAGATGGTACTTGATGCTTTTGTGCGTGCGTTGGCCTTTTACGGGGGAGTTCCCCGCCGTGTCATCATCGACAATCCCAAGACTATGGTCACCTATGTATCGCGTTCGAAGGAACGAATGTTCCATGCACGTTTCCTTGCCTGTATGAACCATTACGTTATGGAGCCGGTCGCCTGTACGCCGGCATCTGGCTGGGAGAAGGGCCAGGTTGAGAACCAGGTCGGGTTCATACGAGCAGAGGTGTTTACGCCCAAGCTTTCCTTTGATGACCTTGATAGCTTGAATGAACATCTGGAGCGGCGTTGTCAAGAACTTGGCGAACGTGCGCAGCCCGGGATGCAGGATCGCACAATTGATGCGGTTTTTGCAGAAGAGGTTGCCGCGCTTCGCCCTCTCGGCCAACCCTTTGACGGGTACATCGAAAAGAGTGTGCGGGTGCGTTCCACCTGTCTGGTTCAGTATGATAACAATCGTTACAGCGTGCCTTGTCAGTTTGCCGGGCAACAAGTCTCGCTGCGAGCCTATGCCGGGCGAATAGTTCTTGTTGCGGATCATGAAGTAATTGCCGGGCACAAACGTCGTTTTACCCGCAATATCAGTTACTTTGAGCCCTGGCACTATGTGCCATTGCTGGATCGCAAACCCGGTGCCTTAAGAAATGGCGCCCCTTTCGTGGATTGGCAATTGCCAAATGTTATGATGACGATCCGGGATCACTACATGCAGGACAAGGGAGGGGACCGGGATTTTGTCGATCTTCTGCTGCTGGCACACAAGCATGGAACAGAGGTGATCGAGCAGGCCTGTAAGCTGGCTGTAAAGCAAAATACCTTGCGTCTTCCTGCCATCATCAATCTGATTAATCAATTGCAAGAACCGGAAATTACGCCATTGAGCGAAACCGGCAATTATCCTCTGATCTCAACTGTCCCGCAAGCCGACTGCAAGCGTTATGAAGCTCTGTATGAGGTGACGGCATGAACGGCCTCATTGAACAGCTGGCAGGGTTGAGATTGCATGGAATGGCCTCTTGCGCACAGGACTTGCTAAGTGCACGTCAGCCGCCAAACCTGGCCACGGCGATAAAGCAGTTGATAGAGGCAGAGACCGTGGAACGAAGGGTGCGTTCGGTCCGGTATCAAATGCGCAGTGCAAACTTCCCTCATCACAAGGACTTTGCCACCTTCGATTATGATGCGGCGGCTGTAACCCGAACACAGATTGAACCCTTGTGTTCCGGACAGTTTATTGCCGATGCACATAATCTGATTCTGGTTGGTGGAACGGGAACTGGAAAATCCCACATTGCCATTGCTCTTGGAACAACGCTTGTTAATCACGGCAAGAGAATTCGGTTCTTCAATGCTGTCGACCTGATCAATGCGCTGATCAGTGAACAGGCAGAGGGAAATACCGCAAGGATCGTACGGCAATTATGCGCACTGGATTGCGTCATTATTGATGAACTCGGCTATATTCCGTTCCCAAAGTCCGGCGGAGCGCTACTGTTCCATCTGATCAGCAAACTGTACGAGAAGACAAGCGTCATCATTACAACCAACCTGGAGTTCGGGGAATGGACGCAGGTCTTCGCAGATGCAAAGATGACAACCGCACTGCTGGACCGAATTACCCATCATTGCACCATTATAGAAACCGGGAATGCATCATACCGGTTTGCTCAAAGCAAAAAACAAAAAACTCAATCCTGATCAGAAAAAGCCCCCGGACGATCTTGCAATTGGAGAGCTGATCGTCCGGGGGCTTGCGTGCAAAAACGGTGGGTCAGTTTTAAATGGAAATACAGGGTCAGTTTTAATTGAACATTGACAACCCCTCGACCATGACGCCACTATTGAAACGGTTGGAAGCAGCCGGATTTATCAAACGGGAGAGACACGCAACGAACAAACGGCAGATGATTGCCTCGCTTACAGAAAAAGGCAAAGAAGCAAAATCATATTCTGAACGGCTGAAACAAGCGCTACTGAGAGCATCCGGACTCTCTTCAGCTGAACTCACGCAATTAAATGAAACAATGCGAAACCTGCGTGATAATTTGAAGTGATTGCCATCAAAGAGTAATTACAATTCGCGGTCCGCTGGGTCATTAATTCGTGGTGTTAATCCGGAACGATCAGATTCAATGTTATCTACCCGGGCGTGTTCCGGGTTCACGCTCCAGCCAGGGACATATTTATCTTTCACGGCCATGTTTTCACCGAACAAAACATCACCTTCCCTCCAGAATTCAAAATGCCTTCCATATAACCACCTTCGTCACCAGTACTTGTGTCGACCGGCCGCCATCCCTTATGAGACCATTGGGTTATCGGAACTTTATGGTTGGCACTTATGTGGGAAAACTTATCGGTGCTAGAATTGAGGGTAAGGAAGCCCCTGCCCCATTCAAATATCACCAATATGGAAACCTGGCCACGATTGGTCGACACAAGGCAGTTGTCGATTTGGGTAATCTAAAGCGATCATGCGGTATCGTCTGGTGAGTTTGGGGAATTGCTCACATCTACTTCCTGATTGGGGTGCGCCGACCGCTTTTTTTGCTGTGAACTGGTTTTTTCCCACCTCTTCCACTCAAAAGGTGCGCGTTTTATTACTGGCCTTAAGCAAGCCAAAACGGTACGCGTGTGGCGTGAAAATTTTTCTGAGTTGACCACCACCTTAATCTAAAGGCAGTTGCTAAAAATCTGAGGAAATTTCAGTGCATGGCGCGAAATGTTTGGCGGTTGTTCAATGTGAGAATAAACTTAGATATGCACGTATGATCGGAAACAAAAAGGTTGGATTAGAGCGTGTTTGTGTCGAGTAGATTCAGTTTCTTTCCGTGCGCGAATATGATTCTGATTGGGGTGACCTGATTCGGTTCGAAGCCAAGGATTTTCAATGCCCAAGCCCCATCCGATTGAATTGCGTAAACGTGTTGTAGCTCATGTAGAAGAAGGCCACACTCATCGTGGAACGGCTGCCCATTTCAAAGTCTCCGTCAAATTTGTGAATGATATGGTGAAGTTGAAACGTGAAACGTGAAACTGGCTCGCTTGCTCCAAAACATAACCCGGGAAAAACAGGCCATGGCAAGCTTTCACCCTATAAAGACTGGCTTCGAAAACGGGTTGATGAACAAAAGGACATTACAATCCGTAAGCTTTGTGCGGAGCTGAACGAAAAATTCAACCTCAATGTCCATCATTCGCCTGTCTGGCATGTTGTGCGCAGTTTCGGGTTGTCGCATAAAAAAAGACTATTTATGCCAAGGAGCAACACCGCATCGACGTGAAAAAAGACCGCGAACTCTGGAAGACAAGGCGTGTTCCGTTTTTGAATCGGTCGATTGAAAACTTGTCTTCATTGATGAGACGTCCACAAACACCAAAATGGCCAAGCAAACTGGATGGGCCCCAACAGGAGAGCGCCTCATAGATTTTGTCCCTCATGGCCACTGGAAGAAGCAGACACTTATCGCAGGCCTGCGCAGTCATGGACTGGTTGCGCCCTGGGTTATTGACCGGGCCATGACCAAAGAAATCTTTGAGATTTATGTTGAGACACAGTTGGCGCCAGAACTGGAAAAGAGAGATGTCGTAATCCTTGACCACCTAGCCGCTCACAAGAGCGAAAAAGCCGAGCAGATCTTGCGAGATATCGGCGCATGGTTTTTGTTCCTGCCGAAATATTCCCCAGATCTCAATGCCATTGAAATGGCCTTTTCGAAGCTCAAGGCTCATCTGAGGAAGGCAGGCGCCAGAACCTTCGATGATGTCTGGAAGGCAATCGGAGAGGTCTGCCATATGTTCACGCCAATGGAGTGCCGGAATTTCTTCAGGGCAGTCGGCTGTGAATTCACGTGATGCGAACACGCTCTAATGAAAGCACATACCGCAAGTCTGTTGAATGCAATTACGCTGATTATTATGCCCGTTTGGGCTTATTTCTCATCCCTGTCGCCGTCTTATACAGCACTTATTCCAGCAATATTCGGGGTGGTGCTAATTGCTTGTTACAAGGGAGTTAAGATCGAGAACAAGGTGATCGCCCATATAGCGGTTCTCGTGACGCTTATCATTTTTCTTATTTTGTTTATGCCTTTGTCAGGCGCAATTGGAAGGGGCGATTTTCCTGCAATAGTTCGGCTTGTACTGATGATTGGAACAAGCGCTTTGGCGATCGTATTTTTCATCAAGAGTTTTCGAGATGCTCGCAAGGCGAGAGAGCAATCCTGAAAGAAGCCAGGCGCTGTAATAGCGCCTGGCTTGGCTCACTAAGCTGGTTCAGAGAATTTCGCAGCGTCTTCTGAACCGCCGGTGGCATCACCTTCCGAATAGGATTTCGCACCTGTTCCGGCTAGTTTACCACCATCAACAATGAGGTATTCATCGCGGATCGGTCGTCCTTCGAAATAGCATTCCAGGATTTCCCGCACACCGGCTGCATAGCGCGCCTGCGCTGACAACGAAGTTCCTGAGATGTGAGGCGTCATGCCGTGGTTGGGCATAGAGCGCCATGGATGATCCCGCTCTGGTGGTTGAGGGAACCATACGTCGCCGGCATATCCGGCGAGCTGACCGGACTCGAGTGCATCCACAATCGCCTGGCATGAAAGAATTGTAACAACATTCAAATGTCGGCCGCTTACTTGGGTCTGTCGCCCTTCACGGTCACCCGCCTTCCTTTGCGCTCTTCCGGCCAATAGTCCCATATCGCGCGGTGCATGCAACAACGATTATCCCAGAATGCCATGTCGTTTAACGTCCAGCGAAAACGTATCTGGTAGTTGATGTGTTCGGCTTGCTGGAACAACAATTCGAGTATTGAATCGCTTTCAATGTCAGAAAGCCCGACGATTTTTGTTGTAAACGTGCGGTTCACGAACAAAGATTTTCTGCCTGTTTCTGGATGTGTCCGCACAATCGGATGGACCGCCTCTGGACAGTCGATATCAGCATCCTGTTTTCCTCTGTCACTGTATCTGCCCTTGTAAATATGCTCTGAACTATGCAGCGCTGACAAATTTCCAATCATGTCTTTGACTGGCTGAGACAAATCCTCATAAGCTGCATACATGTCACTAAACATTGTGTCGCCGCCGCAGGGTGGGGCAATGTGGATTTGGAGCATAGTTCCCAATGGTGGGAACTCATCACACGAAACGTCAGAGTGCCAGAATTCTCCATTCGCAATTTTTGAATTCTTGGTCGCATGAATTTCAAATATTTCCGGATGTCCGTCCATTGTGGGCGCCGCCGGATGAGCATGGAGAGGTCCAAAACGCTTTCCGAAGGTTACATGTTGCTCAGGCGGAATTTCTTTTTGTTCTTTAAAAAATAGAACCTGATACTTCAGAAAGGCCTGATGGATTTCTTCGAACTGATCATCAGGAACGGCCTGGCTGAGATCCACTCCATATATTTCGGCACCGAGATTAGGAGCGAAGGGCTTAGCCTCGATCAGTTTGTAATTGTTCGTTCTTGGGGCGACCATTGAATTTCCACTTCTTCAGCATGGAGGCGATTTACAGTTCAAAAATATAATCGTAAAAAAATTTTGCTTAAAGCTAAAAATATTTGTTAATTAATTAAAAAAATGTTTATCAAAATAGTGGCATGATTCTTTGACCTGAGAAAGGGACCTGCCAACATGAGCATTCGGGCGCTCCGCACTCTAATTTCGGTTCATCGATACGGCAGCTTTCGCGCTGCAGCCGAGGCCGAATTCTTAACGCCTGCAGCGATTAGCCAACAAATGCAAAATATAGAGAAGTTATGGAATCTGGAATTGTTTGACCGCACCGCCAGATCACCGAAACTAACATCGACTGGCCTGGCCCTGGTGGGTGAAGCGGAATTGGTTGTCGCAGCATACGATAACCTTGCAACCAAGGTTGGCAGCGGCGATGATATCTCTGGAGAACTGATGCTTGGCGCGGTACCAACAACTTTGACTGGCCTCGTGCCGATTGCGTTGTCCCAACTCAAAACGCAACACCCTGGTGTGCGTGTTCGCATATTCCCCGGCTTATCCAACCAATTGCTTGTGCAAATCAGCCGAGGCCAGATTCATGCCGCCATTATTTCGAAACCGGACGTGCTTCCGGGTTCCTTGCACTTCACTCAGATTGCCGATGAAACGATGGTTTTGCTTACAGCCAACAACAACGACAATCTGACTTATGTTGAACTGCTTAAGTCTCAACCATTCATTCGTTTCAATCGAGACGCAGTGGTGGGCAAACTGATTGAAGCGTGGCTCCAGGAAAATAATATTGTTGTCAATGACGCTATGGAGCTGGAAGGACTTGATGCAATTTCAAGTATGGTGGCAGCTGATCTCGGTATTTCAATCGTACCTCAACAATGCATACTTGAGAGCGGTCACCTTCCGCTGAAAAGGATATCTCTTGGCAGTGATGCGCCCCGTCGCGTTCTTGGACTTGTCTGTCGTGAGGATTCTCCAAAAATCAATGTTATCGCGGCTGTACAGACCGCGCTTTTGAAAGCCGTGTCCACCGGAAATATTACGGCAGAGGAAAATACCTAATCCGAAATTATGCTGAACAAACTGGGAGTGGTCGATGAACATGTTCACATCAATGCCGTAGTTGTTGATGTGCCATGAAACACTAAACGTGATTCAAATGATCCGCTTGAGGTTTGATCATAACAATTCGAAAACTTGTGAAAGCTATTGGGCGGCCTTTGGCAGATCTTGAATGATATGTTCGCGGATTGCTTGAGTGTCTTTGGCTTCGATCTGTTCCGAACACGACTTTTGCAATGCGCTCAACATTTCAGGTTTTTGAGGCTTGCAACCCAATAGCGCCTTTTAACCAGGAAACAAACGAATTGGCCACTGGAGTCAATGCGTCAGAACGTTGAAGAAGATAGTATTGTCCCGGCCCGGGAATTTTGAAATCCGGCAAGGGCATGGCCAAATCCCCCCGCCCGATAGCTCGTTGGCCAAGTTCCAAAGGGTAAAGTGCCACCCCATGCCCATCTATTGCAGCCTGCTGTAAGGCTAGCGTGTCCTGGAACACATGGCCACTGTCAATCTCCAGTCCGGTTACCCCTGTTGATTTTACCCAAGTCTCCCAACTCCTGGTATCGCGGTCATGAAGAAGCGCATGATTCGTCAGGTCCTGTGGCGAACGCAACGGAATACGTTCAATCAATGATGGCGCGCACATTGGTGTAATTTCAGACCCCATAAGCCAAGTCGCCTGCAATCCGGCCCATCGTCCGTCACCCCATTTGATCGCAAGTTCAGTCTCTTCCGCGAACTCCGGCTGCTTCCTTGAAAATCTGAACTGAACATCCACACCTGGATGTTGTTTAGTGAATTCGCTAAGTCGGGGTGTCAGCCAGTTAGACGCAAAAGCGCTTTCTAACTCGATCTGCAAAACGTTTTTCGCCGGTCCCGGTAACCGGTCAAAAGCTTCTTCCAACAGCTCAATTGCTGGTGTGATTTGCGCCAACAGTTCCTCGCCTGCTGATGTCAAATGTACTTTATGTGGATTGCGCAGAAAAAGTTTCTTGTCGATCTGCTCCTCCAGCTTTTTCACGCGGTGACTTATTGCTGATTGCGTGACATTTACGGACGCTGCTGCCCTTGTAAAACTTTTGTCCCGCGCCACCTGCCTGAAGGCACGCAATAATTCGATATCTGGAATTCGGTGGGGCATTTCTATAATTACATTTGTTCATGATAAGGATGTCTAACATTCACTTTCTTTTCCCTGCAATCAAGTCCAACATGCACGATAGATTTATGGGATGGGTTGGATATGAAGGTAGACCACAATATTGGGTTCTACGAGGATCGAAGAGACCTTGCGGCCTCGTTTCGACTGGCTGTGCGAAACAACTGGCATGAAAGTGTAGCCAACCATTTCAGTTTTGCGCTGCCGGGGGAAGGCAATCGTTTTCTTATAAACCCGAAATGGCGGCACTTCTCTCGCATCAAAGCCTCCACGATTGTCGAAGTCGACGGTGATGACCCTTCAGAGATGGACAGGCCCGATGGCCCTGATCCCACTGCATTCTCCATCCACGGCCGGGTGCATGTTGTTCATAAACATGTGCGCTGCATTTTTCACGTTCATACGGAATTTGCCACAGCGCTTTCAACACTTTCAGATCCTCAAATCGAGCCCATAGATCAAAACACTGCACGCTTTTTCAACCGCGTAGCCATCGACACCGGCTTTAATGGCATGGCTGACAATGATGATGAGGCAAACCGAATTGCTGACGCGTTGGGAGACAAACAATGCTTGCTGATGGGAAATCATGGGGTGCTGGTGACAGGTGAGACTGTCGCCGATACCTATGACACGCTTTATCACCTGGAGCGCGCCTGCAAGACGCTGGCCATTGCCTACTCAATGCAACGGCCACTGGCAGTCATGTCCGATGAACTGGCCGAGAAAACTGCAAGGGACTGGGAAGGTTACCCGGAAATGCGCATCGCTCACTTCGAGGAGATGAAGTTGCTTCTTGATGCTCAAGAACCCGACTATGCCGACTAAATTCAACAGGGTAACGAATGGTACAAACTTTCTCCCATATGACACTTGGTCTTTCGATCTACAAACTTGGCTATCATCGTGCAGCCTGGCGAATGCCAAATTTCCCCAATGACAGCATGATGTCTCTTGAAGCGTTCTCCCGGGCAGCACGCAAGGCGGAGGACGCGAAGCTAGATTTTATCTTCTTCGCCGACATATCTGCTGTTGAAAACCTCGAAAACCCGGCCCGCGATATTTCTCTGGAACACTATGTCGTGAAATTCGATCCGGTATCAAATGCGCAGTGCAAACTTCCCTCATCACAAGGACTTTGCCACCTTCGATTATGATGCGGCGGCTGTAACCCGAACACAGATTGAACCCTTGTGTTCCGGACAGTTTATTGCCGATGCACATAATCTGATTCTGGTTGGTGGAACGGGAACTGGAAAATCCCACATTGCCATTGCTCTTGGAACAACGCTTGTTAATCACGGCAAGAGAATTCGGTTCTTCAATGCTGTCGACCTGATCAATGCGCTGATCAGTGAACAGGCAGAGGGAAATACCGCAAGGATCGTACGGCAATTATGCGCACTGGATTGCGTCATTATTGATGAACTCGGCTATATTCCGTTCCCAAAGTCCGGCGGAGCGCTACTGTTCCATCTGATCAGCAAACTGTACGAGAAGACAAGCGTCATCATTACAACCAACCTGGAGTTCGGGGAATGGACGCAGGTCTTCGCAGATGCAAAGATGACAACCGCACTGCTGGACCGAATTACCCATCATTGCACCATTATAGAAACCGGGAATGCATCATACCGGTTTGCTCAAAGCAAAAAACAAAAAACTCAATCCTGATCAGAAAAAGCCCCCGGACGATCTTGTAATTGGAGAGCTGATCGTCCGGGGGCTTGCATGCAAAAACGGTGGGTCAGTTTTAAATGGAAATACAGGGTCAGTTTTAATTGAACATTGACAGGCAGATGGATTGATCTGGATCGGAGCCTCCGCAGGGCTGGTGTTTGCAATTGCTGCATTTGCCCAACTGCCGGTGGGGGAGTTGTTGGATCGGGTAGGTGCACGCCCGCTTCTGTTATGTCTGTTAGCGGGGCAGACGGTTTTGCTTTTATTTCTGGCACAGGCCAGCGGTTATCTTGCGCTTGGGGCAGCACTTCTGGTTGTCGTTCTGATTTTTGCCGAGATTCCAATTACATCATGGCTGGTTGGCCAGTATCTTGATGCCCGTATCCGTTCCCGTGCACTGTCGGTCGAATATGTTCTTTCATTGGGTGTGGGTTCTACAGCGGTTCCACTGATTGCCTGGCTGCAGCGTTCTGAACTTGGGTTTACGTTTCAGTTTTATGGCCTGGCAGCGTCCACGGTAATTATATTCTGCGCCGGATTGTTCCTTCCGCACCGCTACCGAGATAACTGAGAATTGCGCAATCGGCCGTAATGGACGCCTCCTGGTACGCGAAAAATGTACGTTGGATGGGCCTGTGTTGGTAACGCGCTCACTTAGCAGTTTTTGGCGGTCTGCTGTCAAACATAGCAGCCTTAAAAAGTATTGATTCTCTGTGCTGTGTAAAAATGCACAGAATTAATATTAAAAATAAATAGAAATAAAAAAGCATACAAAAATATTTGGAGAATACTATGAAGAATAATTCTCAATTACCAACAGTTGCTTTATTTCTACTCGCCATCACAGGCCCGGCCTTCGCACAAACGGTAACCTTCAACGTTTCCGACAGCAGAGGGAACCCGACAGGCCAATGTATGAAGCACCGGCAGAACATCGTTGATGTAAAACCCTGCGAAGCAAGGTTTGGAAACTCAGATTTTGAATTTAATACTTCTACAAATCTTGGTTACATCAAAATGGATGGAAAGTGCCTTGGGTTGAACAAGGCCAGAGCCAATGTCTGGTCAGCAAACTCCACCGTCGGTCTTGTGGATTGCGACAACAGCGATTTCATTGCGCTTACATGGGAGCTGAATGGCGTCAAACTGGTTCCGACCAATCAACCCATTCCCAACAAGTATTGCCTTGGTGTTCACCCGCGCTTCAACCAGAAAATTGCACTTGGAGAATGCGCAAATCCTGCTGTGTTGCCGCAATGGTCTGTGAAGCAATAATATCCCGGGTGTAGACTTCGAACCGCAAGGGATTGCTGCCGGTTTTCCAACCGGCGGCAAAAAGACGTCGAACTGAAGTTCTGCAACGGATGGTTAGCAGATCTTACCCTAGCTACCCCGCCGCAGCCGTAAACAGGTGCCGAGAATGATCAGGCCCATGACAGCAAGAAAAATCGGGATGCCCTGCTGCGGAGGTTGCCCAAAGGAAATCCAGTAAAAGATGGTGTCCAGCATGTCAGCACTCCGTAAGCCGGGGAGCACGGACTCCCGTGCTCCTGATCCAGTGGCGTGTCTGAATCAAACCGGCCTGTTCTGGTCGAATGTGCATTGCTCTCGGCTGGAGGATCGCAGTCAGTTCTTAAGGTTTTGTGCGGAAAATCGGTAAAGTTTTACCAATGCTTTCGGTAAGCCTTACTGTCTTTTGTCACTTTTCCCCGAGTTCGGTCTTGAGCCGTTGTACTTCAGCCTCGAGTTCCTCGATGCGCGCGGTAAGCTTGCCGGTGGTTTGCCGGATTGTTTTCATGGTGAAAAAGTCAGGCAGGTATTTTGAACAATTCAGGTCCCAAGCCTCAATGTTGAATACAAGCGATCGGTGGTCTTCGGCAAGATTTTCCACCGAAGCATTACCCCAGAATTTCACCCGGGCCTTCAATTCGTAATCGATCATGAAGATAAAGGCGCGGGGGTTCTCGGACAGGTTGCCGAATGTAATATATTGCCGGTTGCCGGGATATTCGGGGATTGCCAGGGTTTTATTGTCGACAATCTGGATGAACCCTTCCTCACCGCCACGATGCTGGACATAGGGTTCCCCATCCTTGCTGGCAGTGCCGAGATAGATAGAGGTTCTGGCGCGAATGAACTGCATCAGATTGTCATCCAACTCCGCGCGCGGCTGGCCAATCGTTTCCATCTTTGCCATTTGGGCGCGGCTGCCCAGTGTTTCCTGTATGGCACGCACAGCATCCGAAAACGCAAATTTCGTGAAGGGCTCTGCCGGTTTCCTGAGTTGGTTCCTGTGTCGTCATGGGGCAATTCCGGGGTTTCGTGAGACGCTGTAACTAGGCCACTTGGCAGAAAAGACAAGCCGTCGCCAATATTTACAAAATTTACAAGTTTACGAATGCCTACAAGACATCCAGTAACAGATTTACACGAATTGCATCCGATTGCAGGAGCGCTTTATGCAAATATCTGCCAAATAGTGTAAAACCATCGTCTAAAGGGGTAAATTGGAGCTTGTTACCCTGAATGATTTCGGATAATGGCATTGGCCAAACGCAAACTCCTTACAAACTTTTACAAAACGACAAATTTCGAAGGATCATATAGATGTCTTACGCGCAAGAAATAGAAACTGCGGCCAGTCTGGTTTCCAGTCACGGGGATGCCTGGGGTGGCATTAACCCGGAATCTGTTGCTCGGATGCGGGCCCAGAACAAATTCAAAACCGGCCTTGATATCGCCAAGTATACAGCAAAAATCATGCGCCGGGACATGGCTGCCTATGACGCAGACTCTTCCCAGTACACCCAATCACTTGGTTGCTGGCATGGCTTTATCGGCCAACAGAAGCTGATTTCCATCAAAAAGCATTTTGAAACCACCAAGGGCCGTTATCTGTACCTTTCCGGCTGGATGGTGGCAGCGCTGCGTTCCGAATTTGGCCCGCTGCCCGATCAGTCCATGCATGAGAAAACATCTGTTCCTGCCTTGATCGAGGAGCTTTACACCTTCCTGCGTCAGGCGGATGCCCGTGAACTGGGCATGATGTTCCGCGAACTGGACGCCGCGCGCAAGGCCGGTAACGAAGTCAAGGCGCAGGACATCCAGAACCAGATTGACAATCACGAAACCCATGTTGTTCCGGTTATTGCAGACATTGATGCCGGTTTCGGCAATGAGGAAGCAACCTATCTGCTAGCCAAGAAAATGATCGAAGCAGGTGCCTGTGCCCTGCAGATCGAGAACCAGGTTTCGGACGAGAAACAATGTGGCCACCAGGACGGCAAGGTGACAGTCCCGCATGAAGACTTCATCGCCAAAATCCGCGCCTGCCGCTATGCATTCCTCGAGCTTGGTGTGGATGACGGTATCATTGTTACCCGTACCGACTCTCTCGGTGCCGGCCTCACCAAGCAGATTGCCGTATCCCATGCACCGGGCGACCTGGGCGACAAGTACAATTCATTCCTGGATTGTGAGGAAGTTACTGCTGAAAATGCACAGAATGGTGATGTGATCATCAACCAAAACGGCAAAATGATGCGTCCAAAGCGCCTGCCGTCCAACCTTTACCAGTTCCGTCCGGGAACCGGAGAGGCCCGTTGTGTGCTCGACTGCGTAACATCTCTGGACAATGGTGCTGATCTGCTCTGGATCGAAACAGAAAAGCCGCATGTCGGTCAGATCGGTGGCATGGTTGACGAAATCCGCAAAGTTCATCCCAACGCAAAACTCGTCTACAACAACTCGCCATCCTTCAACTGGACACTCAACTTCCGCCAGCAGGTCTACGATGCGTGGACTGAAGAGGGCAAAGATGTGTCAGCCTATGATCGTGGCCGTCTGATGAGCGTGGACTATGACGAAACTGATCTGGCGAGCGAAGCCGATGAGCGTATCCGGACATTCCAGGCTGATGGTTCTCGCCTGTGTGGTATCTTCCATCACCTCATCACGCTTCCGACCTACCATACGGCAGCGCTTTCCACCGACAACCTCGCCAAGGAGTATTTCGGTGACGAGGGCATGCTGGGTTATGTCAAGAAAGTTCAGCGCGAAGAAATTCGTCAGGGCATTGCCTGCGTCAAGCACCAGAACATGGCCGGCTCGGACATGGGCGATGATCACAAGGAGTATTTCTCCGGTGATGCTGCGCTCAAGGCGGCTGGTGAGGACAATACCATGAACCAGTTTGCCGCTGAGTAACCGGCACCGCTAGAAAGTTTGAAATTGATTTCCGCCCGGCATCCTGTCGGGCGGTTTTGTTTTTGGAGGTGAATTTGTACCGCAATGGTGCAACCCACTTTGTGGGTGTCGGGCTCTGAATCAACAAAACGGGGTGTATTTTCCGCAAATCGGCCTATTTTTGCGTCGTTTCGAAACAGGTTGAACTGGCACAGAACCTGCAAGAGACTAAGCGATATACTCTTGTAACTTTCAGGCCGCACTTGTTGCGGCCTTTTTTTTCCACCGCATAATATTTTGAATCTGCTTTAGTAATTCCGGTTTTCCACACAGGTTCATGTGACCGATTCGACAGACCGCGGAACTTGATGCAAACTTCAATCTCCAGGCGGCCCTGAGGCGGCGAAAGTCGAAACAGAAAGTCGGTTGGGCCTTACAGGAAACGGAAAGTTTTTCGGAATGGAACGTAACTTGTTGGGGAGTGTCGGAAGCATTTTTCGGAACGCGGATGGCACCCTGATAGATCGTAGAACGGCAGGGAAACCGAAACTACGACGCGAGCGGAAATGGTGCTCAGTGAACTGAAACCGAACTGGTTCGGAATGAAGCCCTCGGGTAGAATGATGACCGCGACGGATTGAAGGTTGGACACAGAGAGAACCGTCCGGGAGCGGATGGAGGCAAACGCAAGAATGCCGAAATCAAACTATAGGCATCTGTGGTTTCTTGGATCGTGCAGCGCAGCCGCAAGGCTTGCGAAGCTGAGAAAAGATGGTGCGGATGTTTATAACAGGGAGGCATCGGCTCGGGTCGGTGCCTTTCTTTTTGTGCCGTGCGAATGTTCTTTTCCATGTGACTCAAACAGGAAATCTACATTTTCTCGTGTTGGATCATGTATCGGAAATCAGGAAGCCAAGGACGGCTGCCGTGAAAATTCTTTGCGCATAGACGTTTGTTTTCATTAGAATATTTCTGAAATATTCTCATTTCGCGCGAAATTGCACGCTTATATAACCTTGATGTTCACGAGCAGGCGGGCAACTTTCTCGAACTGGTTTTCACGGATGATGTCGCCCAGATCCACATTGTTGTATATGTCGTTGGCGATCGCCGTGTCAGACAGGACAGGAACGCCGGCCTTGCGCGCTTCATCCAGTTCTTTCAGCATATTTTCGCCATCGTAACGGCTGACATAGCGCGGGATGTCAACATGTTTTGGATGGTAGTAAATGCCCACCGCACAGCCGGAACCGCGAACGATGAGGGTTACCCCGTCAGAACCGCGGGCGATGTCTCCGCTGCCGAATTCCTCTTCGCCAAGTCCGTTATCGGAATTGAGATCGCGATGTTCCTGGCGACGGTACTCACGGAATTCCGGTGCACCCAGAATGTCCTTCAGTTCACGTTTGAGTTCCTTGTGGCCCATTTTCTGTTCATGGCGGAAAAGCACGGACTGTAGGGGAATGTCCAGGAGACCCGAAAGCAGCAGCAACGCAATGGCGGACAGGATAATCAGAAGACCGAGAGAGGTGGCGCTGTCCAGGACGCAGCCCAGCGAACAATGGATGCTGGCGAGGATGGTCTGCAGGCACAGCCAGATAAACACGCCCGACAGGGCAAACCAGAGGCACAGTTTGAAAAGGGAAACTGCAAACTCGGTTGCGTTGCGACGGGAAAACAGTTTCTTCAGACCCTGTGCCGGATTGATCTTGGAGAAGTCCGGCTTAATGGGATGCAGAGAAAACGGGATACCCTGTTTCTGCAGGATATTGGCAGTCACGGCCGCTATGATGATAATAACTGCCAATGGTGCCAGCAGTGCGCCGAGCTCGTAAAACATGGTAAGAAACGAGAACAAAAGCATGTTGCTGTTGGTCGACGGGATAGTTGCGGAAACCATGTTGAACATTCGACCGAAAACATCAAAGAATGAACGCCAGGCAATGATGAGATAAGCAATCGTGACACAGGTGACCACGCCGCTGATGAAGTCCTCAGCAGCAGCTACCTAGCCTTTTTCCCGCGCCTTGCGAAGTTTGTGTTCGGAGGGCGGTAAGCTTTTTTCTTCTGAGCTGTCGTTACTCATGCCGCTCCCTTATTGAATAATACCCTGAACGAAGGCGTTCACACCGTTCAGGAACTCGAGTTCTGACTTAAACAGCCGGATAGAGGCCACCAGGAACAGGGGCAAGACCACCGCCGCAAGCAGGTTCTTGGTAGAAAATGCCATGTGGGTGACGTTGATCTTTTTGCCGAACTTGCTCGAAATCAGGTGAATGATATCAGAAAAGAACATGATGATCATCAGCGGGCCGGACAAAACCAGAGCGCCAAGCAATATCTTTTCCATCACGCCGAGAAGTACATCCGCACCAGCATTGAACTGCGGCATGGCATCACGCACCTGCCAGATCTCGTAACTTCCGTAAATCGTCTGTGTAATAATCATGAAGCCGCCCATGGAGATGGAGGCGAACAACCAGATGGAGACTACTGCAAACAGGTTTGCATAAGGGGTTGCCACTCCGCCGCTTGGATCCGGCCCGCCCTGAAACGATCCGCGATAGAAATCGATGATCCCACCGCCTGATACGGCAATTGCCAGGGGGAGGGAGGAGGCGAGGCCCAAAACCGCACCGATAAACAATTCCTTGCCCAGTGTTCCGAGATAGGAAAGCTCCAGCCCTTCAATGCCGTAGGAAGGAATTGAGTTCGTGAGCAGCGGCAATGTGATGCCAAGCGCGAAGGCTGCGCGAAGCACGCCGGAAGACAACCTCGCCCAGGCAAACACCGCAACCAAGAGGGTGAATCCGAACGGCCTTGCAAAAGCAAGTACGATCCAGGGTACATAATCTGCCAGCAGATCTATGATAGAATCGAGGAAGAGTGTTGCAGTCATGTGCGCAGTACCCGTCCCTTAATTCGAATATTCGTGAAAGCTTGAAAACAGTTGGTCGGATGCGGAATAAAACGGTGCAGTCAGCAGACCGCCAAAACCGATCATGACGAGGCCGATAACAAAAATCTTCACCGTTTGTGGCAGGGTTTGTTCCTGAATCTGTGTCACCGCCTGAAAAAGGCCGACGAAAAATGCCACAATGGTAGCAATCAGCAGCGGTGGCACCAGGACAACAGCAGAATAGTAAAAGATGTTGTACAGGGCAGCTACAAGTTGAGCGTCATCCATTACAGTTCTCCTAAGCGTAAGTGAGGATCAGGCCGTGTATCAGCTTGGTCCATCCGTCGAGGAACACGAACAGCATCAGCTTGAAAGGCACCGAAATTGTGGTTGGCGGTACCATCATCATGCCGAGTGCCACGAGCAGGGTGGTGACGATGATGTCGACTGCCATGAACGGCAGATAAAGCAAAAAGCCGATTTCAAACGCACGGGTAAGCTCTGAAAGCAGGAAGGATGGTACCAGAATGGTGAGTGAATCCCGATCTGTCTGGTTAGCAAGCCCTTCACCCCAGATGGACACGGTGGAATTCAGGAAGAATTCAAGCTGTTTGGGATCGGTGTGCTTCTTGAGGAATTCCTTCAGCGGTTCAATCGCCATGGTTCCCGCGTCGCGCCACTCATCGAAGGTGTCGAATTGAAGACCGGAAGCCTCCAGCTGAGCAAAGGATTCGTTGAGAACCGGCATTGCGATGTAAACCGACAAAATCAGCGAGAGGCCGTACAGAATGATGTTTGGCGGCAACTGCTGAATACCGAGCGCGTTGCGGACGATGAAAATTACAACAGCGATCTTTGCAAAGGCAGTTACCGTTACAGCGATCATGGGCAGAAAAGCCGTGCCCAACAGCAGGAGAATGATTCCAAAGCCGTTTTCTTCAAACATTGCTTATTTCCCGTGAGTTGGGGATTGATCGATCTGGTCGATTTCTACCGCCAGGTTTTCGTTAGCGATTTTCAGATGCCCCTTTGCGTAAGGCTTGTTCTGGAAATACACGTCTGTCCGGTTGTCGGAAAAGCGCGATACCGGAATGTTTGTTCCAATCTGGATTTGACGACGCTGAAAGGCTGTAAGTTCTATCGTGCCGATCACAAAGGTTGCATAAACCCGGTCGTTCGGTGTGTTTGAGAAATTCACCGGTTTGGAAAGCTCTCCCGAAATCCGGACGGATTCATCATCAATCTGGATCGGCCAGTAACGGCCGTTACTGCGCATCAAAATGCCGGTAATGTTCTGATTGGGTGCGACGCCGCAATCAATCGTCTCGCCCACTTTGGTTGTGTAGGCTTTTTTGGACGGGACTACCACCGGACCAGAATGAACTGTCAATGTTGGAGAGACTTTGAGTTCTTCCGGCGCGGAATTCTGCTCAACAACACCCTTCAGAGTACGAAACAGTGTTCCCTGCGATGTCAATGCTGCAGGGTAATCGATGCCGTCTATTTCGATGTCAAAGCTCAGTGTTGAGTTGGCTGGCGGCTGATCCACCGATGTGATTTGTTCAATGGTCAGATCCTGCCCGAGAATGCTTTCCAGTGTCATCAGACGTTCTGTGCAAATGTGCTCCAGGATAATGGCTGCATCGACGGACTGAATGTTGCCGAGGTGAAGGTTTTCATCGGCCTTGAAGGCGATGTGGACGGCATGGTTCATCTTTCCGACATTGACTGGAACAAGTCCGGCGAAGAAGCCATCGAGGACTACAACAAAGGCGAAATGGTCAAGGCTGTTGTGCTTGATGTTGATGTCGAAAAGGAGCGTATTTCTCTCGGTATCAAACAACTCGGCGGAGACCCTGTTGGTGAAGCCGCTGATGCTGGTACTCTACGCAAGGGTGCTATCGTTACCTGTGAGGTTCTTGAGGTTAAAGACGGCGGTCTGGAGGTATCTATCGCCGACACTGAGCTTAATACCTTCATCAAACGTTCAGATCTTTCCCGTGACCGTGACGAACAACGTCCAGAGCGGTTCTCAGTCGGACAAAAAGTGGATGCGCGTATCATCCAGTTCGACAAGAAAACCCGCCGGATCGGCGTTTCCATCAAGGCACTTGAAATTGCTGAAGAGAAAGAAGCGGTTGCACAGTATGGTTCAACAGACTCCGGCGCTTCTCTCGGTGATATTCTGGGTGCGGCACTCAATGAGCGTGAAGGCGAGTAATCGCCTCACCTGTTTTGCAAAATTCGAAAACCCGCATCTCAGGATGCGGGTTTTTTTGTGACTTCAACATAATCACAGATTGACCATGAGACATCCGGGACGAGGGCTCTTGCCCCTCATTCCACGGTTATTGATCTTCGGGCGACAATTTTCCGTTTGGCAGTTCGATAGGGATCAATTATATAGCGAATTTCGTATTCTCCGGGTTCCTTCGGTGCCCTGATCCTTACTGGGTTCCGGTTGGAATGTTGTTTCCATACAACCCGCTCGAAGTCTTCAGACCCCGGGATGGAAATGGCAAATCCATCGCCGCCTTCTTCCGGGCCACGCCATGTAAATTCAAACGGTTTTCCTGCAGGCACCGTCGCTGGTGCCGTGATGCCAGGCTTCAACTCGACAATGCGAATTGGTACTTTTGCCGCTATTTGGCGGCGATCAGCTTCATAGGGATGAACAAGATAGATTGCCTCGAATTCACCAAGTTCGCTGGGAGCTCTCAAGCGCACAGGGTTACGCCCGTTGTGCTGAACATAGGAGAGATATTCTGTTGAAGGTGTACCCGGTCAGCGCCTAATGGACAGATTGGGTTGATTGCGTAAGGGAGTGATTTTGGCTCATCATTGCTATCAAGGAGCAAATGATGAGACGAAAGAACGAACGAATGACCGACGATGCTGATCGTGTTGTAAAAGACATCAAACGACAGACGCGACGTCGGTTTTCTTCGGAAGAAAAGATCAGGATTGTGCTTTCCGGCCTTCGTGGTGAAGACAGCATTGCCGAGCTGTGTCGTCAGGAAGGAATTGCCCAGAGCCAGTATTACTCTTGGTCCAAGGAATTTATGGAAGCCGGAAAGAAGAGGCTGGCTGGCGATACGATGCGTGAGGCCAATACCGATGAGGTGAAGGGACTTCGCAAGGAAGCCCGGGATCTGAAGGAGGTCGTAGCAGAACAGGCTCTGGAACTTCGATTGCTCAAAAAAAGCATGACAGGCGATGGGGGAGACGACGAATGAGGTATCCTGCATCCGAGAAGCTTGAGATCATCCGCTTGGTAGAACAATCGCATCTTCCAGCCAAGCAGACACTGGATCGACTGGGTGTTCCACGCTCAACCTTTTATACCTGGTATGACAGATACCAGACTGGTGGCGTGGATGCCTTGGAAGACAAGGCTCCCATGCCCGCACGGGTTTGGAACCGTATTCCTGACGATGTGCGTGAACAGATCGTCGATCTGGCATTGGAGGAGCCAGAACTATCTCCAAGGGAACTGGCTGTCAGGTTCACCGACACCAAGCGCTACTTCGTGTCCGAGGCCAGTGTTTACCGGCTTCTCAAGGCCCATGACCTGATTACCAGTCCTGCCTTTGTGGTTATCAAGGCTGCGAACGAATTCCGTGACAAAACAACTGCGCCCAATCAGCTGTGGCAGACGGACTTCACCTATCTCAAGGTTATTGGTTGGGGCTGGTTCTACCTATCCACCATTCTCGATGATTACAGCCGCTATGTGATCGCATGGAAGTTGTGTACGACTATGAAGGCCAGCGATGTTACTGACACTCTGGAACTCGCGCTGCAGGCCTCTGGCTGTGATCAGATCAATGTCCATCATCGACCAAGACTGCTGTCAGACAATGGCTCCAGCTATATCGCCACCGAACTGGCTGAATGGCTCGATGACAACGGCATGGATCATGTTCGTGGCGCACCATACCATCCCCAGACATGTGAATTTCCATGCAAATTTGACCCACTTGGGTGGGTAATTTTCAAGTAAAATTGACCCGCCTGTTTTAGGTTTCGCGTTTTAAGCGCGAGGAAGAGACAGGTGTTACAAATGGAAACGGTTTTGAAGGTCCGTTGCTGGATATTGCGCGGTGAAAAGAGCATTCGACAGGTAAGTCGTGAGACGGGAGTTTCGCGCAATACGATCAGGAAGTATTTGAAGGATGATGGGGAGCCTCGTTATCAGCGCCACACTCCTGCACCCTTGCATAAATTGCTTGGGAAGCATGCAGACAAGCTTCGGTCACGCTGGGAGCATGATCTGAAGCTGCCGCGCCGGGAGCGTCGCACAGGCAAGAAGCTTTACGAGGAACTGGTTGGGGAAGGCTATAAAGGGTCTTATTCAACGACCCAGCGACTTATCCGCGAGTTGAAGCATTCGAGTTCGGGGTCCAGAGGAGCATTTGTTCCCCTGCAGTTTGCGGCAGGTGATGCGGTTCAGTTTGACTGGAGTGAGGAACACGTTGTTCTGGGCGGAGTACCCCAGAAAGTGAAGATTGCCCACTTCCGGCTTTGCCACAGCCGCAAGCCGTTTGTATACGCCTATCCCAGCGAAGTGCAGGAGATGGTACTTGATGCTTTTGTGCGTGCGTTGGCCTTTTACGGGGGAGTTCCCCGCCGTGTCATCATCGACAATCCCAAGACTATGGTCACCTATGTATCGCGTTCGAAGGAACGAATGTTCCATGCACGTTTCCTTGCCTGTATGAACCATTACGTTATGGAGCCGGTCGCCTGTACGCCGGCATCTGGCTGGGAGAAGGGCCAGGTTGAGAACCAGGTCGGGTTCATACGAGCAGAGGTGTTTACGCCCAAGCTTTCCTTTGATGACCTTGATAGCTTGAATGAACATCTGGAGCGGCGTTGTCAAGAACTTGGCGAACGTGCGCAGCCCGGGATGCAGGATCGCACAATTGATGCGGTTTTTGCAGAAGAGGTTGCCGCGCTTCGCCCTCTCGGCCAACCCTTTGACGGGTACATCGAAAAGAGTGTGCGGGTGCGTTCCACCTGTCTGGTTCAGTATGATAACAATCGTTACAGCGTGCCTTGTCAGTTTGCCGGGCAACAAGTCTCGCTGCGAGCCTATGCCGGGCGAATAGTTCTTGTTGCGGATCATGAAGTAATTGCCGGGCACAAACGTCGTTTTACCCGCAATATCAGTTACTTTGAGCCCTGGCACTATGTGCCATTGCTGGATCGCAAACCCGGTGCCTTAAGAAATGGCGCCCCTTTCGTGGATTGGCAATTGCCAAATGTTATGATGACGATCCGGGATCACTACATGCAGGACAAGGGAGGGGACCGGGATTTTGTCGATCTTCTGCTGCTGGCACACAAGCATGGAACAGAGGTGATCGAGCAGGCCTGTAAGCTGGCTGTCAAGCAAAATACCTTGCGTCTTCCTGCCATCATCAATCTGATTAATCAATTGCAAGAACCGGAAATTACGCCATTGAGCGAAACCGGCAATTATCCTCTGATCTCAACTGTCCCGCAAGCCGACTGCAAGCGTTATGAAGCTCTGTATGAGGTGACGGCATGAACGGCCTCATTGAACAGCTGGCGGGGTTGAGATTGCATGGAATGGCCTCTTGCGCACAGGACTTGCTAAGTGCACGTCAGCCGCCAAACCTGGCCACGGCGATAAAGCAGTTGATAGAGGCAGAGACCGTGGAACGAAGGGTGCGTTCGGTCCGGTATCAAATGCGCAGTGCAAACTTCCCTCATCACAAGGACTTTGCCACCTTCGATTATGATGCGGCGGCTGTAACCCGAACACAGATTGAACCCTTGTGTTCCGGACAGTTTATTGCCGATGCACATAATCTGATTCTGGTTGGTGGAACGGGAACTGGAAAATCCCACATTGCCATTGCTCTTGGAACAACGCTTGTTAATCACGGCAAGAGAATTCGGTTCTTCAATGCTGTCGACCTGATCAATGCGCTGATCAGTGAACAGGCAGAGGGAAATACCGCAAGGATCGTACGGCAATTATGCGCACTGGATTGCGTCATTATTGATGAACTCGGCTATATTCCGTTCCCAAAGTCCGGCGGAGCGCTACTGTTCCATCTGATCAGCAAACTGTACGAGAAGACAAGCGTCATCATTACAACCAACCTGGAGTTCGGGGAATGGACGCAGGTCTTCGCAGATGCAAAGATGACAACCGCACTGCTGGACCGAATTACCCATCATTGCACCATTATAGAAACCGGGAATGCATCATACCGGTTTGCTCAAAGCAAAAAACAAAAAACTCAATCCTGATCAGAAAAAGCCCCCGGACGATCTTGCAATTGGAGAGCTGATCGTCCGGGGGCTTGCGTGCAAAAACGGTGGGTCAGTTTTAAATGGAAATACAGGGTCAGTTTTAATTGAACATTGACACTACCGGTACAAACAGGCCCATAACAAGGCGACAGAGCGCCGCCACAGGGCGTCATCGGTGCCAAGGAAGATGACACCCGCCCTGTGGCAATTGGTCGAGGAGAAGTTGGCGGCTGGCTGGAGCCCAGAGCAAATTTCGGGTCGGTTTCGTCGGGAAGGCCAAGCCATGGTGGGGCGGATGCGGATCTACGAATACGTCCGCGCGGACCGCAGGGCCGGTGGCAGCCTTTACAAACGTCTGCGGCGGCGTGGGAAGAAACCGAATTGGCGCGGCGGCCGGCACGCCGGGCGAGGACGCATTCCCGGTCGTGTCGATATCAGTGAGCGGCCCGCGATCGTCGAACAGAAGTTGCGGATCGGTGACTGGGAGGTGGACACGATCGTTGGAGCGGGTCAAAGCGGCGCAGTGGTTTCGGCGGTGGACCGCGCCTCGAAGATGACCCGACTGGTACGGCTCGACAGGAAAACGGCCGAAGATGTCGGAGCTGCGCTCAGACGCCGGCTGGAGGCAGATCGGCACCTGGTTCACACGATCACTGCGGACAACGGTAAGGAATTCGCTGGCCACAGCAGCCTGTCCAAGGCGCTTGATGCCAAGTTCTATTTTGCCCGGCCCTACCACTCATGGGAGCGCGGGCTGAATGAACACACCAATGGACTGGTCCGCCAGTATTTGCCGAAAGGCACGGATTTCCGGTCTGTGACCGATGCCGAGGTCCAGGCGGTGGAGGATCTGCTCAACGCACGGCCGCGCAAGGCACTCGGCTTCCGGACGCCGGAGGAGGTGTTCAGAGATGCGCAGGCACCGCCATGACCGCTCTCAAACCTCTGGGAAGCGCACAGCGTGAAATCTCTCTTCGGCACAGTCTGTTCGAAGAGGCGATTGCGCTTGTGCGCAATTCTGCGGTAGGGGTATTGGTAACGGCAATTCAAGTCATCGCAGGCTCCGCCTGTCGAAATTTTTCACCGCCAGGCCCTTTTTTGCATTCGGGCTTGCGCCCTCATTTCAAAAAGGGCCTGGCGGTGGTGCACCTCGGAGCGGAAACGGCGGAGACATATCAGCACCGACATTCCAGAAATGCAGGTGAACCAGAATGTCATCGACCGTCCAACGCTTGAAGCCCGTTGGATGTTCAAACTCAGCTTCCGAAACCCCCTCCATCTGCGCAAGGAGAATTTCACTTTCTTCCAGAAAATCCTTCGCCTGTTGCATTTACTTCCCCTTTAAAAACGGTTCGCCGAATAGGGCTCCATGTTGATGTTAGGAGATTCACCACGGATGAGCTGCGACAGCCAGCGCCCGGTTTTGGGACCTCCGGTCAAGCCCAGATGCTGATGGCCAAATCCTGCCCAGACATTGGGTACTTTGTCAAAAGAACCGATCAATGGCAGGGAATCCGGAGTTGACGGTCGGTGGCCAAGCCATTCGTTGGTGGAATCGTATTCAAGGTCTGGAAATATCTCTTTGGTCTGCCGTTTCAGCAAATCGATGGGCGCCCTGCTCGGCCCGGCATCAAGGCCGCCAAATTCCACAATGCCGGCACAGCGCAACCGTCCGTCCATCGAATTGATTGCAAATTTTTTAGCCGTCACCATCAGGACAGAATTGAGTTTGACATTGGCGTTGACAAATTCAACATGGTAACCGCGCTCTGCCTCGAGCGGCACTTTCTCGCCAATCTTGCGGGCAAGTTTCGCCGACCATGCGCCTGCAGTCAGCACCACATGATCGGCCTCGATCATGCCGTCCATGGTTCTGACCCCAGAGGCCTTGCCACCTGCCTGCGGAATATCTGTAATCTCTGCCAATACAAACTTCCCGCCTTCGTCCTCAAAAGCCCGGCACAGCGCCCGTGTATAGGCTCCCGGATCACTCACACTACCCTGATTAAGAACGCAGACACCCAGCCCGAATTTGCCCGCAAGATCCGGTTCGCGGCGGGCAAATTCTTCCGCGTCAATTACTTCATCTTTGAACCCCAATCGCCTGCGCACATCCCAGGCGAGACTGTCCTTTTTAAGCTCTTGTTCATCCTGGTATCCGAATATGTAGACGCCCGGTCGGATGTATTTTTCAGCTTCCGTGCCTTTGGCCAGGGCCATGTGCTGTTCAACCGTGTCGTGCATCAATTCGGCAAGCCCTTCGGAAATGCGCGCAAGATCCTTGTGATTGGCGGTTGCGAGATACTTCGCCAAAAACGGCAGCATACGCGGGAGATAGGACCATCGCAAAAACAGCGGCTCATTTTTGTTAAACAGCATTTTCGGAGTTTTGGATACAATGCCCGGAACCGTTACCGGCACTACCGCAGCACCGGCCAATATGCCCGCATTGCCATGCGATGTTTCCTCGGCAACCCCTTTGCGATCCACCAGCGTTACTTCAAGTCCGGAACGGCGAAGCCACAACGCGGTCGAGACTCCAACTATTCCGGCTCCCACGACAACCGCATGCTCTGATTTATCTGCCACACTTATTCTCCAGTTCCGCGAGCAGAAAATCATTCCTTTTACTCCCATGCAACAAAAAAACCCCGGGTGTGAGACCGGGGTTTGAAGTGTGCTAGTCGGGAGAAAGACTACACGGAGTAATACATGTCGAACTCGACCGGATGCGGGGTGTGCTCGAAACGGATTACTTCTTCCATTTTCAGCTCGATATAGGCATCGATCTGATCTTTATCGAAGACATCGCCTTCACACAGGAACTTGTGATCTTTGGCAAGCGCCTCGAGGGCTTCGCGTAGGGAACCACAGACTGTCGGAATACGCTTCAGCTGGCTTGGTGGCAGATCGTAGAGATCCTTGTCCATAGCGTCGCCGGGATGAAGCTTGTTCTTGATACCGTCAAGACCGGCCATCAACAGGGCAGCAAAGCACAGGTAAGGGTTTGCCGTCGGATCCGGGAAACGGACCTCAACGCGCTTGGATTTCGGCGAAGAACCAAATGGGATCCGGCAGGAGGCAGAACGGTTGCGGGCTGAGTAGGCAAGCAGAACCGGTGCTTCAAATCCTGGCACCAGACGCTTGAAAGAGTTAGTAGAAGGGTTGGTAAATGCGTTCAGAGCCTTCGCGTGCTTGATGATACCACCGATGTAGTAGAGGCAGTTCTCGGAGAGGCCTGCATATTCATTGCCTGCGAACGTGGGCTTGCCGTCTTTCCAGATAGACTGGTGCACGTGCATGCCGGTGCCATTGTCGCCATAGACAGGCTTCGGCATGAAGGTTGCGGTCTTGCCGTACGCATGAGCAACCTGATGCACTGCATATTTGTAAATCTGCATTTTGTCAGCGTTGGTTGACAGCCTGTCAAACATCACACCCAGCTCATGCTGTGCTGCGGCAACCTCGTGGTGGTGCTTTTCGACCTTCACGCCCATTTCGGCCATGACGGAGAGCATTTCGCCGCGATAGTCCTGGCCAGAATCAACCGGAGGAACCGGGAAGTACCCGCCTTTGGTGCGAGGGCGGTGGCCCATGTTTACGGCTTCGTATTCCGCATCCATGTTAGATGGCAGTTCAGAACAGTCGAGTTTGAACCCGGTGTTGTAGGGGTCTGATGCAAAACGTACATCGTCAAAGACAAAAAATTCAGCTTCCGGGCCGACATAGCAGGTGTCACCGATACCGGTAGACTGCAGGTAAGCTTCTGCCTTTTTGGCAGTACCGCGCGGGTCACGATTGTAAGCTTCGCCGGTGGACGGATCAACGATGTCGCAGAAGACAGCCATGGTGGACTGGGCGAAGAACGGATCCATGTGTGCAGAGTCTGGATCGAGCATCAGACACATGTCTGACTCGTTAATCGCCTTCCAGCCAGCGATGGAAGAACCATCGAACATCACACCATCGGCAAACATGTCTTCGTCAACCACGGATGTGTCCATGGTCACGTGCTGCATTTTACCGCGCGGATCTGTAAAGCGCAGGTCGAGGAACTTGATGTCCTCATCCTTGATTTGTTTTATGATAGATTGAGCGTCACTCATGTTTGCTGCCTTTCCTGATATGCAAGAGGTTGGCGGACACTCCCGCCGGCCATTTCAATTAATTCTAGATAGCTTCTGTTCCGGTTTCCCCGGTTCGGATGCGGATCACTTCCTCCACCGTTGAAACAAATATTTTTCCATCGCCGATGCGCCCGGTCTGTGCCGCATTGCGAATTGCATCAACCGCTTTTTCGACCATGTCATCACCGGTCACGATTTCAAGTTTCACCTTGGGCAGAAAATCGACCACGTACTCTGCTCCCCGGTAAAGTTCGGTATGGCCCTTCTGGCGACCAAAGCCCTTGGCCTCGGTCACAGTGATACCCTGAAGACCTACTTCCTGAAGTGCTTCCTTCACCTCATCCAGCTTGAAAGGCTTAATGATGGCTTCAATCTTCTTCATAATGCTTCCTGTCCGACTTCGCTTCAGTTGCAGCCTACCCCACTAAAGGAGATTGCAGGCTTTCCGCAGCGTGCATGGTTGTTTCTTGCGCTGTTCGTGCATCAACGTCCGGCGCGATACAGGGATTGCATTGCAAAGACGGGTGATCAACTCGAACACCCAACCAAAGGCAGGGATTCCCGCAGGATAGATTGTAATAGCGGCGCGAATTTCTCTATTTGCCTATTTTTTAGGCATTGAGAGCAAATGTCGGTCAAATAATTACAGCCTTACAGGATTTTCAGTCACCCGAAAAATGTACAGGCCGGGCATTTTCGGGCTTGGAATTCATTTCAAACCTACCTATAAGGCGTCCACCAACATCAACGGAAACCGGGTTTCCGCATTCTCTAGCGGGTATGGTGAAATTGGTAGACACGCCAGATTTAGGTTCTGGTGCCGCAAGGCGTGGGAGTTCAAGTCTCTCTACCCGCACCACCTGCAATTCGCGAAGCGAAATGCAGCCGGATATATTTATCTCACGCCTGTTCCTCGTTTCACTCGGGCCTGCGATAGCGCGAAGCATATGCTTCGGCTCACTATCGTTCGCGGGTGCTTTCGCCAATTCAGTGTTGGAGATTTCTCTCTCTAACCGCACCAACTATCTCATTGAGAGTTTTGATTATACGCTCTTTTGGTAGTTTCTAATCTACAGACATTCCCTCAATCGACCAATTTTTATTAACAGACATGCCTGCCAATGAGGTAACCGGACGCTCACCGCAATGATCTGCGCACGCTTCGAAATTTCAGCGTGGCCAACTACACCAACCGATTGCTCAGGCAATTTGTCCTCCGGTACAGTTTTTCCGTTTGCCCCCGTTCCAAAACAAGTGGCATTGCGATCCGGCTCAATCTATCGCCAAGAAAGGCCTTGCAATATCAGACCCCGGCTGAAAAATTTGCCGGGCGTGGTACTGTCACCAATTCGATCCGCACTGCGCACCGGATATTCCAGTATTCAGGAGAACTGCATGCAACGCCCTCCTATGATGGTTGTCCAGCGGGAATGTTCTGCCCCGCGATCTTGAAGGCCGGAAAGTCCTCGAAGACCCAGCCGTTCTTGAGCGTGTCGTAGATGATCGCGAGCAGTTTACGTGCGGTCGCGATGATCGCCTTGCCGGCCCCGCGCCTGGCCTTGATGCGTTGGTAGAAGGCATTGAGGTAGCCCGAGTATCGGATGGCAATGAGCGTGCACTGAACCAGCGTGGTGCGCATCAGCTTGTTGCCGCGTTTGGTGATCCGCCCCCGGTTGTCGGTTTCGTTCGACTGGCTGACGCGCGGGACGATGCCCACATAGGCAGCCAGCTTGTCGGCGTCCTCGAAGTCATCGACGTTGCCGATCCCCGACAGGAGCACGGCCGCCGAGCGCGGACCGATGCCCTTGATTGAGACGAGGCCGTCGTAGCCATCCAGTTCCCGGGCGGCCTCTTCGATCGCACCGTCCAGTTCGCCAATCGTCGCCATAAGCCTCAGCGCCTGGTCGCGCAGGGCCTTCAACTCGACCTGTTCCAGTGTCGAGAACCGGCCGACCTCCAGAGCATTGAGCCGCCGCTTCGAGCCCAGGCTTTCCTTCTTCAGCTTGACGCCGTGGCGCGTGTGCAGCGCATGGATCTTGTTGATGAGCCGGGTGCGCTGCTTGACCAGAAGATCGCGCGTGTGGGTGAGTGACGCCAACTCGCTCTCGGCAACCGTCTTCACACGCGTCTCGGGCAGCATGTCCTTCGACAGGAAGAAGGCCAGTGCCCGGGCATCGTTCCTGTCCGTCTTCTTCACCGACTTGCGGATCACGCCGAACTGCCTCGGGTTGACCACGACAACACGGCCGACGCAAGCGACCACCTCGTCACGAAACCAGGCCGAATTGCCCGTCGCCTCCACGGCAATCTCGTCGTCCGCATCAAGGCTCAGGCAGAACCGTTCCAGATCGGCCGCTGCCAGCTGGTAGGTTTCAAATATCTCGCTGCCGTCAGCTTCAAGCCGGCAGACCGTGAAAGACGTCGTGTGAAGATCGACACCGATAAAGGACATGGCTAAACTTCTCCCGTTGGTGAGCGGCGGAACCCTGACAAGGGTGTGAACGGCCACGCCAAACTCCTATACGAGGTCACCGGACCGAACCGGGCCTCACGCTGGTCGTTCAGATACAGGCGGCGGGTAATCTCCTTTACAGGGTCGCAATGCCCTAAGATGACATCTAGCCTGCAGCCTATCCGCCTCTCCCAGCACTCTATCCGAGTCGGGATGCATGACCGCTCACACCCCATTCATGCCATCTCCTTTCCGTGCCGATCATGTCGGCAGCCTTTTGCGCCCTGCATCAATCGCAGCGGCCCGCAAACAGCATTTTGAAGACCGGTCGCTGGATGCAGCCAGCCTCAAGGCAGCCGAAGATGATGCCATTCCCGATATCATCAGGATGCAGGAAGAAGCCGGACTGAAGGTCGTCACCGACGGTGAGGCACGACGGTCATTCTGGCATTATGATTTTCTGGGCATGCTCAATGGCTTCGAACTGGAGGAACGCGATCAGGGCGTGCAGTTTGCCGGTATTAAACTGCGGCCGATTTTTCCCACGATCAGGGGCAAACTCAGTTTTCCCGGCGATCACCCGATGCTCGACCATTTCAGGTTTGTCGCAGCCAACACCGGCGTTTGCCCGAAGATTTCGATACCCGGGCCTTCCTGCTGTCATTTCCGCACCGCACCGGAAGACATCACTCCGCCGGAATACGAAGACCCGGAAACCCTGTTCGCTGATATCGTGACCACCTACAGGGATGCCGTGCAGACCTTTTATGAAGCCGGTTGCCGTTACTTGCAGATGGATGACATTTTCTTTGCCTATCTCTGCGATCCAAAGCACAGGGCTGAGAAGGAAGCGCAAGGCCAGTCTCCCGACAAACTCATTGAGCACTATGCCTGGATGATGCGCGAAGCGATCAAAGACCGCTCCGAGGACATGACCATCGGCATGCACATGTGCCGGGGCAATTTCCGTTCATCGCATGCAGCCGAAGGGGCATACGATCAGGTTGCAGAGGCGATATTCTCGACCGGTGTCGATATCTTCTTCATGGAGTATGATACCGAGCGTGCGGGAGGACTGGAACCTCTGCGGCTCTTGCCCAGGGGCCACCAGCGGGTCATGCTCGGTTTCATTACCACCAAGGCGGGTGAACTGGAAAGCATCGACTGGCTGCGCTCAAGGTTCGACGAAGCCGGCCGGTACGTCGACATCGATCAGCTGGGCATTGCCCCGCAATGTGGGTTCGCTTCGACTGAGGAAGGCAATAACATCTCTGTCGACGACCAGCGCCGCAAACTGGAATTGGTTGTTAAAACCGCTGAAGCAATCTGGGGCGAGGCTTAGTCGCCCTTCGATTTTTCCGGCAGCATAAGCAATACATGGTGTCGAAGCGGGGCTGAGAAAATGGACTTTCAAAAAAAGCGCAGTTTCGCGCCGGTGCCGCACGTTTTTACGCCCCATTCAGACAGATTACGCGAGTTCAAAATCCCGCTCTTCTAAGGCCATGAGCCTCATGATCTTCCTGGTACTTTGAAAACCTGGCAACGACAGTTGTGAGCTCGTGTTGGACACTGGAGAACAGGACAAAGTCCATCGTCTTCGCCTCTATTTCGTGCTTGTGCAAATCCGAAGTTAACTTGGGTTTTTCCAAGATGATGTTTTTTTGTAATTTTCTAAGGTGAGTTCACCAGTCCACAACTTGGGTCGCTGGGCGTGGACATTGTTGGCGCTGACTGTTGCGCACCGCCAGCTTTGCGAATTTTATATGCCTCAAAAAATTGCAACTAATTGTGTTTAATACTTGTACGACAACATAATTTACGCCAAAAATATCGTATACATCTAAATTGTGTTTTTGGAAGATAGTAAATAGGTCGATGAAGAATTTTTTTGCTCTATCCATATTTTTTTATCAATCAGCATTCCAATATTACCAACAAATGCACAAGTAGGATCAAAAGATGTCCAGTGTACCCGGTCAGCGCCTAATGGACAGATTGGGTTGATTGCGTAAGGGAGTGATTTTGGCTCATCATTGCTATCAAGGAGCAAATGATGAGACGAAAGAACGAACGAATGACCGACGATGCTGATCGTGTTGTAAAAGACATCAAACGACAGACGCGACGTCGGTTTTCTTCGGAAGAAAAGATCAGGATTGTGCTTTCCGGCCTTCGTGGTGAAGACAGCATTGCCGAGCTGTGTCGTCAGGAAGGAATTGCCCAGAGCCAGTATTACTCTTGGTCCAAGGAATTTATGGAAGCCGGAAAGAAGAGGCTGGCTGGCGATACGATGCGTGAGGCCAATACCGATGAGGTGAAGGGACTTCGCAAGGAAGCCCGGGATCTGAAGGAGGTCGTAGCAGAACAGGCTCTGGAACTTCGATTGCTCAAAAAAAGCATGACAGGCGATGGGGGAGACGACGAATGAGGTATCCTGCATCCGAGAAGCTTGAGATCATCCGCTTGGTAGAACAATCGCATCTTCCAGCCAAGCAGACACTGGATCGACTGGGTGTTCCACGCTCAACCTTTTATACCTGGTATGACAGATACCAGACTGGTGGCGTGGATGCCTTGGAAGACAAGGCTCCCATGCCCGCACGGGTTTGGAACCGTATTCCTGACGATGTGCGTGAACAGATCGTCGATCTGGCATTGGAGGAGCCAGAACTATCTCCAAGGGAACTGGCTGTCAGGTTCACCGACACCAAGCGCTACTTCGTGTCCGAGGCCAGTGTTTACCGGCTTCTCAAGGCCCATGACCTGATTACCAGTCCTGCCTTTGTGGTTATCAAGGCTGCGAACGAATTCCGTGACAAAACAACTGCGCCCAATCAGCTGTGGCAGACGGACTTCACCTATCTCAAGGTTATTGGTTGGGGCTGGTTCTACCTATCCACCATTCTCGATGATTACAGCCGCTATGTGATCGCATGGAAGTTGTGTACGACTATGAAGGCCAGCGATGTTACTGACACTCTGGAACTCGCGCTGCAGGCCTCTGGCTGTGATCAGATCAATGTCCATCATCGACCAAGACTGCTGTCAGACAATGGCTCCAGCTATATCGCCACCGAACTGGCTGAATGGCTCGATGACAACGGCATGGATCATGTTCGTGGCGCACCATACCATCCCCAGACACAAGGCAAGATCGAGAGATGGCATCAAACCTTGAAGAACCGCATCCTGCTGGAAAACTACTTCCTGCCCGGCGATCTGAAAGGCCAGATCGGTAGGTTCATTAGCCACTACAATCACAGGCGATACCACGAAAGCCTGAAGAACCTGACACCCACCGACGTCTACTTCGGACGTGGCGACCAAATCCTGCAACAACGAGAAAGGATCAAGCAAAAGACTATCAACGAACGGCGCTTGCAATACCGCAAGCAGGTCGCTTAACATCGACAAACAGATGAGCCAGATACTCGCTTAGCTCAAGCTGCGGTCTGTCCAGAAACCCATGACGACGGACAATCTGTATGAAAATTTAGAATCAAATTGGGTGGTATATGCTTGCAGGTTTCGCTAAAAGCAGAAGGCATACCAATCTTCACTTAAGGCTACACTGATGAAAATTCTTGTAACCGGCGCCGCTGGATTTATCGGCTCAACTCTCAGTCATGCTTTGTTGGCCCGTGGAGACCGAGTAGTCGGTCTGGATAACATAAATGATTACTATGATATTCGGTTGAAAAACGACCGACTTGACAGACTTGTAAACAAAAAGGGATTTAGTTTTCACAAAATAGATTTAGAAGATGAATCTGCTTTGAATCTGTTGTTCGAGAATGAAAAGCCAGATCGTGTCGTGAACCTCGCCGCTCAGGCTGGTGTTAGGTATGCATTCGAAAATCCGCATGCGTATGGGCAGGCAAACCTGACTGGGTTTTTGAATATTCTGGAGGCATGCAGGCATCATGATGTTGAACATCTGGTTTATGCGTCCTCCAGTTCGGTGTACGGCGCCAACACTAATATGCCATTTAGCGTCAATAGCAATGTTGACCACCCACTTAGCCTTTATGCTGCCACCAAGAAGGCAAATGAGCTTATGGCTCACTCTTACGCGCACATATACGGAATACCGGTAACTGGCCTTCGGTTTTTCACAGTATACGGTCCATGGGGACGCCCGGACATGTCTCTATTCATGTTCACAAGGAAAATTTTGGAAGGCCAGCCAATTGATGTATTCAACCATGGTAATCATGCCCGCGATTTTACTTATATTGATGACATCGTAAGTGGCGTTGTCGGTTGTCTGGACAACGTAGCTGAACCCAATAATGACTGGGATGGTAACAATCCCGATCCGGCAACCTCTCTTGCTCCGTATCGCCTTTACAATATTGGCAACAACAATCCGGTTGAGTTGATGTATTTTATCGAGTGCATTGAAAATGCAGTCGGCAAAAAGGCAAAGAAGAACATGCTCCCTTTGCAACCGGGTGACGTTCCCAAAACCTATGCGAACATTGATGCTCTGACAAATTTAACCGGCTTTAAGCCGACTGTGGGGATCGAAGAAGGCATTCGGCGTTTTGTAGAGTGGTACAAAAGTTACTATTCCTAGATTTCACCCGGTGCGCCCGACAGAAAGGTGTACCCAAGTTTTCAAACCAGAATTATCGGCTGCGCGCTTCGTGCGCATTTTTTATCCCTGGGCAGGTGAATCAAGAACATAAGAAACTGGCTAAGTTACTGATCGATGAGCTGATCACCGCGAAAGCTACCGATGAAAGGGAAGAAGAGATAAATTCTGCTCTAGATGAAATATGTCCTGATCCAGAATGGTCCAACTACATATTCTGGAGTAATGACTTTCAAGATTCTACAGGTGATCTTGATGTTGATGCTGTCATTGAAAAGATTTTTTCCTACAAACCTATTCAACTGTGATTGTGACTTTTGCGGAAAAGGCCAACATCCCCCGCTTGTACCCGGTCAGCGCCTAATGGACAGATTGGGTTGATTGCGTAAGGGAGTGATTTTGGCTCATCATTGCTATCAAGGAGCAAATGATGAGACGAAAGAACGAACGAATGACCGACGATGCTGATCGTGTTGTAAAAGACATCAAACGACAGACGCGACGTCGGTTTTCTTCGGAAGAAAAGATCAGGATTGTGCTTTCCGGCCTTCGTGGTGAAGACAGCATTGCCGAGCTGTGTCGTCAGGAAGGAATTGCCCAGAGCCAGTATTACTCTTGGTCCAAGGAATTTATGGAAGCCGGAAAGAAGAGGCTGGCTGGCGATACGATGCGTGAGGCCAATACCGATGAGGTGAAGGGACTTCGCAAGGAAGCCCGGGATCTGAAGGAGGTCGTAGCAGAACAGGCTCTGGAACTTCGATTGCTCAAAAAAAGCATGACAGGCGATGGGGGAGACGACGAATGAGGTATCCTGCATCCGAGAAGCTTGAGATCATCCGCTTGGTAGAACAATCGCATCTTCCAGCCAAGCAGACACTGGATCGACTGGGTGTTCCACGCTCAACCTTTTATACCTGGTATGACAGATACCAGACTGGTGGCGTGGATGCCTTGGAAGACAAGGCTCCCATGCCCGCACGGGTTTGGAACCGTATTCCTGACGATGTGCGTGAACAGATCGTCGATCTGGCATTGGAGGAGCCAGAACTATCTCCAAGGGAACTGGCTGTCAGGTTCACCGACACCAAGCGCTACTTCGTGTCCGAGGCCAGTGTTTACCGGCTTCTCAAGGCCCATGACCTGATTACCAGTCCTGCCTTTGTGGTTATCAAGGCTGCGAACGAATTCCGTGACAAAACAACTGCGCCCAATCAGCTGTGGCAGACGGACTTCACCTATCTCAAGGTTATTGGTTGGGGCTGGTTCTACCTATCCACCATTCTCGATGATTACAGCCGCTATGTGATCGCATGGAAGTTGTGTACGACTATGAAGGCCAGCGATGTTACTGACACTCTGGAACTCGCGCTGCAGGCCTCTGGCTGTGATCAGATCAATGTCCATCATCGACCAAGACTGCTGTCAGACAATGGCTCCAGCTATATCGCCACCGAACTGGCTGAATGGCTCGATGACAACGGCATGGATCATGTTCGTGGCGCACCATACCATCCCCAGACACAAGGCAAGATCGAGAGATGGCATCAAACCTTGAAGAACCGCATCCTGCTGGAAAACTACTTCCTGCCCGGCGATCTGAAAGGCCAGATCGGTAGGTTCATTAGCCACTACAATCACAGGCGATACCACGAAAGCCTGAAGAACCTGACACCCGCCGACGTCTACTTCGGACGTGGCGACCAAATCCTGCAACAACGAGAAAGGATCAAGCAAAAGACTATCAACGAACGGCGCTTGCAATACCGCAAGCAGGTCGCTTAACATCGACAAACAGATGAGCCAGATACTCGCTTAGCTCAAGCTGCGGTCTGTCCAAAAACCCATGACGACGGACAACAGTCCGCTATGAAGGATGGCGACTGGCTGGTCTTTGATGGTGGCAATACACATTTCTGGAATGAGATTGCCACAAATATTGCCGCGTCCCGGGGTTTGAAGCTCGGTGGTATCATGCATCCAGGGAACTACTCTCTGCTGGGCGTTGGTGTATCCTTTGCCCTTTCTGCCAAAAATATCCATCCAGACAGGAATGTTGTACTGGTGACCGGCGATGGGGCATTTCTTTCCGGTGGCTTGTCGGTCGAAACCTGCTTCCAGGAAAAACTGCCAATTGTCGTTGTCGTGGACAATAATGGTGGACTTGACTGTATCAGCCAACAACAGGAAAGACTGTTCAAGAATGGCAGTCACTTTGCGACAGATTTCCGTGATATTCCTTTTCACACCCTGTTTGAGGGATTGGGCGGTTACGGGGAATTGGTGACAAAACGCGAAGATTTGGCACCTGCGTTGGAACGTGCCCTGGCTAGCGGGAAGACCGCGTGCCTCAATGTCAAATGTCGGGGTGTTATCAGTCCAATTGTTGCAGCAACCTCTGACAAACGCGACAAGGCGTCCATCGAATAAATTCAAACTGCGGAGTGGATATTATGGCAGTTGTTTCGTCACACATACTCAACGGTGTCGACGGCACCCATGCCGGTGGTGTTGTCGTGTCTCTTTTCAGACTTGAAGACAATTTCCTTTTGTTTTCGGCGAAGACTGATGAAGGTGGCCGGCTGTCACAGGAGATAGATCTGTCCAACGCGGATCCGACTACTGTTTATGAACTCGTTTTTGAGACCAGGGCTTACTGGGAGCAGCGTGGAAAGTCTGATGGTGAAGGGCAGTTTTTAGAGCAGGTTGTGCTGCGTTTCACGATGCCGGACAAATATGGGAAATATCACCGGCCCATAATCCTATCGCCCAACGCATATTCGGTATGGATGTCCAGTTAAGCAGCAACGCAAAGTGTTTGGGCCTGCACACTGTTCCATGCACAAAATTTTATGCCCAAGCCTTGGATTTTCTGCCAAGAATCTGACAAAAGCCGAATTGAACTATTTGGAATTTTCCTTCGCAGACGGTGTCTCTGATGAAACGAATTGTTGCTGCTTTCCTGCATTCCATGTCTGGACTTCGGCATGGATTCAGCAATGAAACGGCAATACGACAGGAACTGCTGCTGCTTTTGCTGTCTCTGCCTGTGGTGCCGTTCCTTACACTTGATCCATGGCGGATGCTTTTGCTTTGGAGTTCCCTGCTTTTAATCCTGCTGACTGAACTTTTGAATACGGGCATTGAACAAGTGGCCAACAAGGTGACCCGAGAATTTGCACCCGAGATCAAATTTGCGAAAGACTGCGGGTCAGCTGCTGTTCTTGTGGCAACTATCATTGCAGCGGCGGTCTGGGGAATCACGTTCTGGGAATATTTTGAACTGTAATCATATTTCGCGGGTTCGCTCGCGAAGCACAAATTTCTGAACCTTGCCGGTCGAAGTTTTGGGAAGTTCCTCAAAGACAAAATGCTTCGGTATCTTGAATGCAGCCAGATGTTCGCGGCACCAGGTATTGAGTTCATCTGTCGTGGGTTGTTCTGCCCCGGCTTTAAGTTCGATGAACGCGCATGGGGTTTCGCCCCATTTCTCGTCCTCCTTAGCGACAACTGCTGCAGCAGAAACCGCCGGATGTTTGTAGAGGGCATCTTCCACCTCAATCGATGAAATATTTTCGCCTCCGGATATGATGATGTCCTTGGAACGATCCTTCAGCTGTATGTATCCGTCCTCGTGCATGACGCCCAGATCACCGGTATGGAACCAACCACCAGCAAAAGCTTCAGCGGTTGCTTCCGGATTTTTAAGATAACCTTTCATAACGACGTTACCCTGCATCATAACCTCGCCAATGGTTTCACCATCCCGCAGAACCGGTTGCATGGTTTCGGGATCCATGACCCCCAATGCTTCAAGCGCTGAATAGCGAACCCCCTGGCGTGCTTTCATGGCGGCCTGACCGGCAGGATCGAGTGCATCCCATTCGCTGTTCCAATCATTGACGACTGCCGGCCCGTAGCACTCGGTTAATCCATAAAGGTGAGTCACGTTAAAGCCAGCGTCATTCATCGCAGCCAGCACTGCTTCGGGTGGCGGGGCAGCAGCGGTAAAGAATTCCACAACACGTTCCAGATCGCGCTTGTCATCATCAGATGCTGCCAGAAGCGTCGACATGACAATGGGGGCGCCGCACATATGAGTAACGCCGTGATCGGCGATAGCGTCCCACATGGCTTTTTGGCGAACGGCCCTCAGGCATACATGAGTCCCGACAATAGCTGACAACGTCCAGGGAAAACACCAGCCGTTGCAATGAAACATCGGCAAAGTCCAGAGATACACAGAGTGTTTCGGCATTGATGCGGTAAGGGCGTTGCCCTGGGCAAGCAGAGAGGCACCGCGATGATGGTATACAACGCCTTTCGGATTACCGGTGGTGCCGGAGGTGTAATTTAGTGATATTGCATTCCATTCGTCTGAAGGCATTTCCCATGGGAAATGCGGATCACCATCGGATATAAATTCTTCATATTCGACGGTACCCAACTGTTCGCCAGGGCCGTCATACTCGGGATCATCATAGTCGATAACCAGAGGTTTTGTTGAAGCCATTTCCAGAGCTTCGCGGATTGTCGATGAAAATTCCCGGTCGGTTATCAGCACTTTGCATTCAGAATGATCGAGTTGAAATGCAATAATTTTTGCGTTGAGCCGGGTGTTCATTGAGTGCAGGACTGCCCCGGTCATCGGCACGCCGTAATGGGCTTCTAGCATCGGTGGGGTATTGGCAAGCATGACCGATACAGTGTCACCGATGCCGATACCACGATTTGCTAATGCGGATGCGAGCTTACGCGCGCGCGTATAGAATTCCGAATAGTCGCGGCGCAAACTTCTATGGATGATTGCGGTATGGGCGGGAAAAGTGCTTGCCGCCCGTTCCAGAAAGGTCAAGGGCGTCAAAGGTTGATAATTCGCTGGATTGCGGTCCAGGTTGGAACTGAAAATGTTTGTCATGTGAGTGGTACTCTGCCCGTGTTTATTCGTCCTGCCATTGTGCTTCACGTTTTTCGAGGAAGGCATTAATCCCTTCCTCGGCGTCAGTTTTCAGCATGTTCTCCACCATGACCTGGGCACAGTAGTCATAGGCTTCGCTGAGTGGCATGTGGACTTGATTATAAAAGGCCTGTTTGCCGGTTTTCACAGTCATTTTGGACTTCGCTGTAATCCGGTCTGTGAACCATTTTACCTCGGCCTCCAGATTGCTGTCTGGAACTGCACGATTTATAAGTCCTATTTCCATGGCCTTACCAGCCGGGCATGCTTCCCCGGTCAGGAGCATTTCCAGCGCATGTTTGTTTGCTACATTGCGCGACAGGGCAACCATCGGTGTTGAACAGAACAAACCTATATTGACCCCTGGCGTGATAAATTTTGCATCTTCACTGGCGACCGCGATATCGCAACTTGCAACCAGCTGACAACCAGCAGCAGAAGCGGTTCCGCGTACCTGTGCTATCACCGGCAGTCTGTGATTGACAATTTTTTGCATCATGGACGAGCAGAGCCGCATTGTCTGGTCAAAAAATTCACGTCCACGATCCGGGTTGTTGCGGGCCGCTGTGAGCTCCTTCAAATCATGGCCGGAAGAAAAGACCGGTCCCTCGGCACGCAACACGATTACTCTTGCGTCCTGGTTTTGATCGGCATCATCAAGGGCCTCGGAGATAGCGTTCAACATATCCATTGAAAGTGCATTGCGTTTTTCTGGACGGTTAAGCACCAAATGAAACACGCTCTTTTCCAGATGCTTGTCAATCAGGCTAGTTTCGGCCATTTTTGCTCTCACTTGCTCAATGCTTATTATGCACGATATGTTGTAGTCCAAGAGTAACTAGATACAAGTCAACCATGCGTTTCGTCTACACCCTATTTTTCATACTTTTGATTGGCGGGTTGAGTTTTGCAACTTATCACTTTGCCTTTTTGCGGTTTGAAAATGTAGCCGGTGCCACGTCCATTGAGCGGTTGTCACTGTATCAGGCCACGTTGCGCTCTACGCTTGAACGTGTGGCGCACTTGCCACGCGTTGTGGTTCTGCACCCATACACACCGGAAGTGTTGCGACAGGGTAAGAGTGTTTCCGCATTTAACGAATATCTCAAATCTGTCAGTGACAAGGCAGGAAGTGCCGCACTGTATGTGCTTGACGCAGGTGCGACGACAGTTGCGGCGAGTAACTTTGATACAGATGAGAGTTTTGTCGGAAATAACTACAAGTTTCGTCATTATTATCTGGATGCGATCAAGACCGGCAAGGGAAGCTTTTTTGCGGTTGGTGTAACCACAGGCCGACCCGGGTATTTTTTGTCTGAGGCCATCTTTTCCGGTGACCAGCCGCTGGGCGTCGCTGTGGTGAAGGTGGAATTCAAGGAATTGCTTCGTGACTGGAAGGATGCAGGTGAAAACGTGCTCATTACAAACAAGGATGATGTCATTGTTCTGGCCAGCAACCCGGACTTGCTATACCGATCGCTAAGCGAAATTTCACCGGAACGCATGTTGGAAATGAAAGAGAGCCGCAAGTTTGCTGGCTATGAACTGCAACCGCTCTCATTTGAATCAGATAACGGAATCTTTGAAAACCGGGTTACGGTTGATGGGGTGGACTTTATGGTTTCGTCTTCAAATACAGCCGGTATTGGCTGGAAGCTGCACTATCTCACGCCGCTTGATGGCGTACACAATTCGGCGCTTGCATTTGCGGTTATGACATTTCTGTTGTGCGGACTGATGGGTATTGCGCTCTTGTATGCCCGATCGCGGGTAGAGCGAACCAGACTTGATGAGGTGGACGCCCCCTCATACCGGCAAATGAATTGTCGTAAGGTGGTTGTTGATGAATGAACCACAAATAACGAAGGAGCGTCCTTATGAAAGTTACCACGATCGGGCTTGATCTTGCCAAAAGTGTCTTCCAGGTTCACGGTGTTGACGATGATGGCAGTGTTATCGTGATCAAAAGGTTGCGGCGAAAACAGTTGAAAGGCTTTTTCTCGAAACTGCCAGCTTGCCTTGTCGGCATGGAGGCTTGTGCCACTGCCCATTATTGGGCTCGCACCCTGGCAGCCTTTGGTCATGAGGTCAGACTGATGCCTCCTGCCTACGTCAAGGCCTACGTAAAGCGGGGCAAGAATGACGCTGCCGATGCTGAAGCGATTTGCGAGGCTGTCAGGCGGCCCACCATGCGTTTCGTGCCTGTCAAAACACCTGAGCAGCAAAGTATCCTGATGATACACCGAACCCGTTCCCTGATTGTGCGGCAACGCACCATGGCAGCCAATGCACTGCGTGCTCATTGTGCAGAGTTCGGTCTTGTCACCACCCCCGGCGTCAGGAACATCGTCAAGCTGGCTCATTCCATCTTCAACGAAAACGACGAGAAGCATGTCCTGCCGGCTATTGCACAAGTCGCGCTGGCAACGCTTGCCCGTCGCTTGCTCGAACTGGAGGAAGAATTGCAGGCTCTTGAGAAGGTCCTGCGTGACTGGCACCGGCAAAATGAAGCCAGCAGGCGCCTGGCAGCCATTCCGGGTATTGGTGTGATCACAGCCACTGCACTGATGGCAACCGTCAGCGATCCGGGACAATTCAAAAGCGGACGGCAGTTCGCCGCATGGCTTGGCCTGGTCCCCAAACAGCATTCAAGCGGTGACAAAGTAAGGCTCGCTGGCATATCAAAGCAGGGAGACCGGTATATTCGCCGCCTGCTTGTCATTGGTGCGACAGCTGTTATTCGCCACAATCGAAACAAGAAGAGCCCGACCGCGGTCTGGATCAATGGTCTGCTGGAAAAGAAACCTGTGAGACTGGTCTCTGTCGCATTGGCCAACAAGACCGCTCGCATCGCCTGGGTTCTTATGACCAGAGGACAGCGCTATAACCCCTTGCGAATCAGCGCCGCTTGAAGGCAAGGCACAGAAATTGGTAATGGCAGAAAGTGATGTGACATGATCAGCCAAAAACGAGGTTACACCGTGTGATTCAATGCGCCCCATGAGCGCGTCATCTTGATCAGGAACCTCGTTTGCGGATTTCCATCAGGGCCAGCGATCTATCAAATATCGCATCAACAGGCCGGACATATGAAAGCAACCGATCAAAACATCAAAAAATGTCTTGCCAATCCGGGGCGTCCACATATGAATCACTGTTGAACTTGGCGGCTGGGCTCATAACGCTGGGCGTCATGTTTGTGGCGGTTGCAAATATAACGGGGCGATATTTCGGTTATCCGGTTCCCGGCTATATCGACTATATGGAACAGGCAGTCCCTGCTATTGCCATATTGGGGATAGCTTATTGCCAGCGACTCGGCGGGCACATTCGGATGGATATTGTCATCGGAACACTCAAAGGCAGACTCCTTTGGTTTGCTGAATTTCTCGGTGTTTTGTTGATGCTTGCCATCACCATGATGCTGATCTACGGCTCCTGGGACCATGCTTACCGGGCGATCCGACTTGGGGATTCAACAGTTGATATCAACCTGCCGACATGGCCCACCAAGGTAATGTTTCCAATCCTGTTTACTATTCTGACAATTCGGCTTGTTTTGCACGTGACTGCATACCTACGGGCTATTGCGGAAGGTGGAGATGAGCCTGTTGCGGTTCCTCTGATCGAGGATGTGGCCACCCAAACGAAAAGGGAAGCGGAAACCGTGTCCGGCCTTGAAGGGGAGGGAGGACGATGAGCCCCATCGACGTTTCACTCATTCTTGCCGTTGTTCTGGTTGTTCTCGTAATCATCGGCATGCGGGTTGCTTTCGCAACCGCACTCATCGGGATAATCGGCTTGTTCATCATCTTTGCTTTTGACAAAGGACAAGACTTTGGGCGCGCTTTCTTTACTACCATAAAGATTGTTGGCCAGATTCCGCACTCGAAAACGGCAGCAAACGTACTGGGTCTGATCCCAACTTTCATTCTGATTGGGTATCTCGCCTATTATGCGGGTCTTACCAAGGCACTGTTCGAAGCAGCCAAACGTTGGGTTGGATGGGTGCCGGGTGGATTGGGTGTAGCCACGGTTTTTGCAACGGCTGGCTTTGCGGCCGTTTCCGGAGCTTCTGTTGCGACCTCTGCTGTGTTTGCCCGCATTGCTATCCCTGAAATGCTGCAAGTCGGATATGACAAACGCTTTGCAGCCGGGGTGGTTGCTGCCGGTGGCACGCTTGCATCGCTTATCCCGCCTTCAGCCATTCTGGTTATCTACGCAATCATTACAGAAAGTTCGGTAGGGCAATTGTTGCTCGCTGGATTTGTACCAGGGTTTGTATCAGCCCTCATTTATGCTGGTCTTATTATGGGAATGGCCCGGTTCAACAAGGATTTAGGCCCGCCGGTCAGCGGATTCTCATGGGGAGAACGCTTTTCCGCCTTGCCTGGCTCTCTGCCGATTTTTGCTGTTGTCGGCATCATCATTGTCTGCATTTACGGCGGTTACGGTACTCCTACAGAAGCAGGAGCTTTGGGTGCATTTGTAGTGTTTGTCATCGCGTTGGCTCAGGGTATGAAATGGGATCAGCTCAAAGGTGCATTGATGGAGGCAGCCAAACTGTCTGCCATGATTTTCACGATGATTTGGGGTGTTCTGATTTATGTGCGGTATCTTGGCTTTGCTGACTTGCCGGGGGCATTTTCAAGCTGGATTTCTTCGCTTGATCAACCGGCAATGGTAACACTGTTGTTGATATTGGGTGCCTACGTAATTCTCGGCATGTTCATGGATGCAATCGGCATGCTTCTGCTTACCTTGCCGGTCACCTTTCCTGCCGTCATTGCGCTTAACGGCGGTGTGGATGTCACGGCGGCAGAATCAACGCTTGGAATGTCAGCAGCAGAGGTTTCTGTCTGGTTCGGAATCATTGTCGTCAAGATGGCCGAACTCTGTTTGATCACACCGCCAATCGGGCTGAATTGCTTCGTCGTTGCAGGGGTGAGAGATGATATCAGCGTGCAGGATGTTTTCCGCGGTGCTTCCACGTTCTTTATTGCGGATGTGGTGACTGTCGCAGTTCTGATTTCTTTTCCAGGGATTGTGCTATGGCTGCCGAGGCTGGTGACAGGATAGCCTTGGCCGGACTACATTTCGAAAGAAATCCGTTGATGTTTGTGGTCGCCGATCCGGTATTGCGCATACTTGTTAAGTTGGTTCCAACAAGACCTGATTCAAATCAGGCTGCTTTTTCAGCAATCGCGTGTTTGAAAAATTCGGCAATTTCCATGGCGAATTTTGGGGAATCGTTTTCCTGCCTCAGGCTATCAAGGCCCGGTTCTGCCTGATCAACCGGAATGACAGTTCCCGATCGTTTATCTATCAAATCCTTCATGAATTCTGGTGTAAATTCCGGATGGGGCTGAATGCTGATAGCCTTGCCTTTGTATGTCAGGGCGGCAAATTCGCAATATTCGGCACTCGCGGTGACCTCTGCTTCAGGTGGTTTTACGACAACCTGATCCTGATGCATGGCGAGCAAAGTGCTTTTAGAACCATCAGTGTGGGTGTATTCGCGGTTTCCGACACCCCAGATGCCGCCGAATCTCTCAACCCTGCCACCAAGTGCCTGGGCCATGATTTGATGGCCAAAACAGATACCTGCCAACGGGATTTCTGCTGCATAAATCTCGCGGATCAGATCCTCGAGCGGAGGAATCCATGGATGATCTTCATGTGCCCCATGGCGTGATCCGGTAATCAGCCACCCATCGACTACATGCGGGCTATCGGGAAACACCTCATCCACGACAGCATAGTTTTCAAACTCGAAACCGTGACCGGTAAGAAACCGTTCGAACATTATCGGATAGCTTCCGTGCGCCTCGCTCAATTCTTCCGGAACATGACCGGTTTGCAGGATCCCCAGTTTCATGGTTTCGTTTCTCACCTGTTGCAGCTAGTCTTCCATTTATTGTTTCTTAAGTTCAATGGCAAGCTTAACAGGGAGAATTGATATGTTGTCCGGCGTATGCGTGGGTTCCAATAACCTTGAGAAATCCGGTGCCTTTTATGATCAGGTATTGGCAACGATAGGCATGGAGCGGCGGGTTTCCGAGGAAAATGAGATCGGTTATGGCCAAAAGGGAGAGGAGGTCACTTTCTGGGTACTGAAACCTTTTAACGGAGAGACAGCGACTTTTGGTAACGGCACGCAGGTTATGTTCTCGACCGGAAGTCATGACGAAGTTCATGCATTCCATGAAACAGCATTGTTATCAGGGGGCAAGGATGAAGGGGCGCCAGGTCCGCGCGAATACTCAGAGGACTACTATGGCGCCTATGTGCGGGATTTGGACGGAAACAAGCTGCATATCGCAGTAAATAGCCAGATTTAACCCGATTGCAGTCAAATTTAGCGGTCATCGTAAGTGTTTTTTAATGGAATGAAAGTAGATTGGAGCGGTAGCTGAATTTCAATTCTGGGGGCTATTTATGCAAAAACATCTGATGTCCAATGCTGTTTCCAAAATCCTCGCGAACAAGCGGGCTGCGGAACGTGTGAAATCTACATTTTCAGGTAGCATTCTCATTAATGGACAGTTCAGTTCACATTGCATAATCCGGGATGTTTCAAGTTCGGGCATGCGTATCGAGGTTCAGGAAAATTATGAACTGCCCAATGAATTTTCAGTCAAAACCCCGGCAATGCCCGAGTTGCTAACGGTTAAACAGGCCTGGCAAAAGCGCAAGGAATTCGGAGTTGAATTCGTAGCTGTGGAAGAACGCGACAGCAATGAATCGCTGGCCAGCTAGTACAGTTACTCATTTTCCCAAGACAGATGATGCCGGGTCCATACACCCGGCTTTTTTGTTTGTCGTCTGTTTATTAGTGGGGAAATCGCGACACCGTTCCAGTTTGCAACAAAAAACGGCGGGTTGCCCCGCCGTTTCCTGAATTTTTCATGCCAGTGATGATTAAGCGAACCACCAACGTTCTGTGGACTTGTTGCCGTCCATTTCCCAGTTGGCTGCAACATTTTCTGAATGGCCAATCTTCTTGTTCAGACCCATGATGTAGTTAGCGAACATCGGTACGATGGCGCCACCGTCATCATGAATGAGCTGCTGACACTCGAAGTACATCTGACGACGCTTCGTGTTATCCAGCTCAGCACGAGCCTGTACAACTATCTGGTTGAACTTCTTGGCTGCGTCTGTGGTTTTCCAGGCGGTGTCATTCCACTCGGAACTGTCCACATAGGCGGAAGCAAACATCCAGTCTTCAGTTGGACGGCCGCCCCAATAGCATGCACACCAACCTTTTTTGTTCCAGACGTTAGACCAGTAACCGTCTTTAGGTTCACGGACGATTTCGATCTCAATCCCTGCTTCAGCAGCAGATGCCTTGTACAGCTGTGCAGCGTCAACAGCACCAGAGAATGCAGCGTCAGAAGCAGAAAGCTGGATTGCACCGCTATGTCCGGACTTCTTGTAGTGATGAGCTGCCTTGTCCGCATCAAACTCACGCTGAGCAAGATCGCCAGCATGGAAACGGTTGGCTGTCGAGATCGGATGATCATTACCGATTGCACCGTGACCCAGCAAAATCTTGTCAACCATTTCCTGACGCTTGAGTGCCAGTTTCAGAGCCATCCGCAAGTCGTAGTTGTCGAATGGAGCTTTATCCAGGCGCATCGGGAAAGTGTAATGCAGGGTACCAGTTCTTTCCAGAATGTTGATCGTTGGTGCCCGCTCAAGCAGGTTCACTGTTTTTGGATCAACACGGTCGATGGCGTCGACTTCACCGTTCAACAGAGCGTTCTGGCGGGCTGTGATGTCAATCAATGACAGCAACTCGACTTCATCAAAGTGAGCGGAGTCCGCTTTCCAGTAGTTCGGGTTCTTGGTAGCCTGCAAACGAACACCAGGTTCGTAGTTGTCAATGATGTAACCACCAGTACCGATGCCTGAGGTAGGATCAATCGCACCGTCTTTCTCCGGCAGGATAACCAAATGGTAGTCAGACACGATGAACGGGAAGTCGGCGTTAGGTCCATCAAGAACGAATACCACTTCGTTGGAACCGTTTGCCTTGATTTCCTTAACCGGCGCAATCACACCCTTGGCTGCTGATTTGGAATCCTCACCGCGGTGGTGATTGAACGATGCAATGACATCTTCCGCAGTCAACGTCTTGCCGTTGTGGAACGTCACATCTTTTCTGAGCTTGAAAGTCCAGGTGGCAGCGTCGTCGGAACCGCTGAACTCTTCAGCAAGTTCGCCGCGCAGATTACCGTCTGGGCCAACTTCTGTCAGGTGGTTACCATATGAATAACAGGTGGATTGGCTGAAGCCGTTTTCGTAAGTAGCAGGATCGAGTGAATCGGTTGTTGAACCGTGGCCCATACCCTGTGTGAACTTACCACCTTTGTTAGGTGTTGCGGCAATTGCCTGATCCGCCATGGACAATGCAGACGGCAGAACTACGCCAGCTGCAAGAGCACCCATCACAAACTGACGACGGTCGATTTGACCTTTAGTCAGTTTTTGTGCCTGCTCTTTGAGATAGATTTCTTTCTTCGACATAAACAAATTTCCTCCCAGTTTTGTCGTGTTAAGGGGGATCGGCGGATACCACCGAGCAATCCCCATACCGAACTATATGAAAAAGCAGGCGGTCTGTCATCATTCAAATCCGACATAAGTTAATACGTAAAAACAATAATTCGTGTGCTTGAATTGGCATGCCAATCTGTTTCATATGAAATCTGCTTTTGAATCCATCCAGTTTAAGGGATTGTGGGTATGTCCTCAGGTTTGAATATGTCCCGCAGAATTCGCAGAACACCGTATACATCCAAGGCGGAGAAATATGGAGTACGCGGCTTCACGGTGGTTAACCACATGCTGCTTCCCAAGGCATATGCTTCAAGTGTTGAAGAAGACTACTGGCACCTGCGAGAACACGTCCAGTTATGGGATGTTTCCTGTCAAAGACAGGTCCAATTACAAGGTCCTGATGCGAAACGGCTTGTGCAATGGATGACACCCAGGAATTTGACCAAATTGAAGACAGGTCAGTGTTTCTATGCGCCGCTAGTCGATCACAATGGCGGAATGATCAACGACCCTGTATTGCTCAAGCTTGCTGAGGACAGGTACTGGTTGTCCATTGCAGATTCTGATGTATTGCTTTGGGCGCTTGGATTGGCACAAGGTGCTGGTTTGAATGTAGAAATCGACGAACCGGATGTTTCACCCCTTGCGATACAAGGACCACGTGCTGAAGAACTGCTGGTGGATATATTCGGAAATCATATTCGAGATATCGGATTTTTCCGTTTTGGATGGGTAGAGTTCAAAGGAACCCGGCAACTAATTGCTCGCTCCGGTTATTCCAAACAAGGTGGATTTGAAATTTATCTTGAGGGCAGTCATCTGGGTGGTGCGATTTGGGAACGTATCTGGCAGGCGGGCGAGGCCTATAACATTAAACCTGGATGTCCCAATCTGATTGAACGTATTGAAGGCGGTTTGTTATCCTATGGCAATGAATTCACCAGGGAAAACAACCCGCTAGAATGCGGGCTTGAAGGATATTGCAGTCTTGATGGCAGCATTGACTACATAGAGCGTGTTTGTGTCGAGTAGATTCAGTTTCTTTCCGTGCGCGAATATGATTCTGATTGGGGTGACCTGATTCGGTTCGAAGCCAAGGATTTTCAATGCCCAAGCCCCATCCGATTGAATTGCGTAAACGTGTTGTAGCTCATGTAGAAGAAGGCCACACTCATCGTGGAACGGCTGCCCATTTCAAAGTCTCCGTCAAATTTGTGAATGATATGGTGAAGTTGAAACGTGAAACTGGCTCGCTTGCTCCAAAACATAACCCGGGAAAAACAGGCCATGGCAAGCTTTCACCCTATAAAGACTGGCTTCGAAAACGGGTTGATGAACAAAAGGACATTACAATCCGTAAGCTTTGTGCGGAGCTGAACGAAAAATTCAACCTCAATGTCCATCATTCGCCTGTCTGGCATGTTGTGCGCAGTTTCGGGTTGTCGCATAAAAAAAGACTATTTATGCCAAGGAGCAACACCGCATCGACGTGAAAAAAGACCGCGAACTCTGGAAGACAAGGCGTGTTCCGTTTTTGAATCGGTCGATTGAAAAACTTGTCTTCATTGATGAGACGTCCACAAACACCAAAATGGCCAAGCAAACTGGATGGGCCCCAACAGGAGAGCGCCTCATAGATTTTGTCCCTCATGGCCACTGGAAGAAGCAGACACTTATCGCAGGCCTGCGCAGTCATGGACTGGTTGCGCCCTGGGTTATTGACCGGGCCATGACCAAAGAAATCTTTGAGATTTATGTTGAGACACAGTTGGCGCCAGAACTGGAAAAGAGAGATGTCGTAATCCTTGACCACCTAGCCGCTCACAAGAGCGAAAAAGCCGAGCAGATCTTGCGAGATATCGGCGCATGGTTTTTGTTCCTGCCGAAATATTCCCCAGATCTCAATGCCATTGAAATGGCCTTTTCGAAGCTCAAGGCTCATCTGAGGAAGGCAGGCGCCAGAACCTTCGATGATGTCTGGAAGGCAATCGGAGAGGTCTGCCATATGTTCACGCCAATGGAGTGCCGGAATTTCTTCAGGGCAGTCGGCTGTGAATTCACGTGATGCGAACACGCTCTAGGCCTAAAAGCGCTGCAAAATATTTCTTCGGCGGGCATTGAGAAGCAGATGCGTGGTGTTAGATTTGATGGCGGCCCGGCGCCGGTTTGCGGTATTCCCTGGCCGGTTACAGTCGATGGAAAAAAAGTAGGGCAAGTTACCTCCGGAATTTGGTCGCCCCGGCTAAAATGCAATGTTGGTGTTTCCATTATAGATCGCGAATACTGGAATGAGTCACAACCGGTCGAAGTAGACTGTCTCGACGGCAGGGAACGGGCTGGAGAAGTCAGTATGTTGCCTTTTTCCGACTGACAGGAATCATTTACCAGTTCGGTGGATCGACTTCCCAATCCAGGCCCATCGATGCAACTGTAATTTGCTGTGTCGAGCTAAACGGACCCTGTGGCAGCATATCCGGCAGTTGATGGCCCTCCAACGGTTGGCAAGCCATTTTTAGTAGATACTTGAGGAACTCTGTTAAGCTGCTGATCAACTACGACGTTTACGCCGTTTTTTGGTGTAAGACAGAGTACGTTGAAGAACCTGCGCGTGAAATTTTGCGTCTTTTTCAACTGTTGTGTGCTTGAGATCGCGCACACCAACCACATTGATGTTCTTCAATACTCCCTTGAAGCCCGGTGCTTTCTTGACGACATTGGAATGCCTGCCCCCGTGCCATTCCGAAGTGCACCAGTGAAAACGGCAGCGTGATGAGCATTCTTCCTTGCGGGCGGGCCAGGCGATGGCGAGAATCTTGTAGAAGGAGATTCGCCTATGCCTCGCGGCTACCACCACCTGACCCAAGATGAACGTTGCCAGATTTGGGGGTTGAAGAAAAGCGGCCTCTCGCAGAGAGACATTGGGCGTGAGCTCGGACGCCATCACACGACAATCCGTCGAGAGATGCAGCGCAACAGCGGCGGCCGGGGCTACCGGTACAAACAGGCCCATAACAAGGCGACAGAGCGCCGCCACAGGGCGTCATCGGTGCCAAGGAAGATGACACCCGCCCTGTGGCAATTGGTCGAGGAGAAGTTGGCGGCTGGCTGGAGCCCAGAGCAAATTTCGGGTCGGTTTCGTCGGGAAGGCCAAGCCATGGTGGGGCGGATGCGGATCTACGAATACGTCCGCGCGGACCGCAGGGCCGGTGGCAGCCTTTACAAACGTCTGCGGCGGCGTGGGAAGAAACCGAATTGGCGCGGCGGCCGGCACGCCGGGCGAGGACGCATTCCCGGTCGTGTCGATATCAGTGAGCGGCCCGCGATCGTCGAACAGAAGTTGCGGATCGGTGACTGGGAGGTGGACACGATCGTTGGAGCGGGTCAAAGCGGCGCAGTGGTTTCGGCGGTGGACCGCGCCTCGAAGATGACCCGACTGGTACGGCTCGACAGGAAAACGGCCGAAGATGTCGGAGCTGCGCTCAGACGCCGGCTGGAGGCAGATCGGCACCTGGTTCACACGATCACTGCGGACAACGGTAAGGAATTCGCTGGCCACAGCAGCCTGTCCAAGGCGCTTGATGCCAAGTTCTATTTTGCCCGGCCCTACCACTCATGGGAGCGCGGGCTGAATGAACACACCAATGGACTGGTCCGCCAGTATTTGCCGAAAGGCACGGATTTCCGGTCTGTGACCGATGCCGAGGTCCAGGCGGTGGAGGATCTGCTCAACGCACGGCCGCGCAAGGCACTCGGCTTCCGGACGCCGGAGGAGGTGTTCAGAGATGCGCAGGCACCGCCATGACCGCTCTCAAACCTCTGGGAAGCGCACAGCGTGAAATCTCTCTTCGGCACAGTCTGTTCGAAGAGGCGATTGCGCTTGTGCGCAATTCTGCGGTAGGGGTATTGGTAACGGCAATTCAAGTCATCGCAGGCTCCGCCTGGCGGTGGTGCACCTCGGAGCGGAAACGGCGCTGTCATTGGGGAGGTAAAAATTGATTACCCTACTGACGTTTTTGCCTACAGAGGTTGTGACCGTTGGATCAAAGGCAACCGCATAAGAGACCCTGACACCGCGATCTCCCAGGTATTTTGCCATCATGATAGTTGCGTTTGCACCCAGGGAATGCCCCATGATCACGATAGGGTATGAAACCTGTTTGCGTTTGGAGCGTGCAATGATGTTATCTGCCAGCTCCTGCCAGGCCGCATGATTGTAGACCCTTGTATCAAGGCCTTTGCGAACCATTTTTACACCCAATGTGTCCATTCCGCGAGAAAACACATTTGCAAGGCCCCGAAGCAGATAAACTTCTCCGGTTCTGGTGACTTTTCCCTTTACCGCTACATTGATTTCGCTCGGTCGTTGCTCGAGCGAGACTTTAACGACAGCGTTTTGCGCCTCAACTTTGGGTTTGGTTTTGCTCGAAGATGAGCATGCTGCGACCCCCAGCAGTGCCAAAACAGAAACAATTTTTATTGTTGTGCTAACAAGTGACCCGTACATTATTGAACTCTTTGCCAAAAGAATCGAAACCATCCCCTAAAAATTAACTATGTCGTTATGCTGAACCAATTACTAATTTTCAATGTGTCCGTCGTCATGGGTTTCTGGACAGACCGCAGCTTGAGCTAAGCGAGTATCTGGCTCATCTGTTTGTCGATGTTAAGCGACCTGCTTGCGGTATCGCAAGCGCCGTTCGTTGATAGTCTTTTGCTTGATCCTTTCTCGTTGTTGCAGGATTTGGTCGCCACGTCCGAAGTAGACGTCGGTGGGTGTCAGGTTCTTCAGGCTTTCGTGGTATCGCCTGTGATTGTAGTGGCTAATGAACCTACCGATCTGGCCTTTCAGATCGCCGGGCAGGAAGTAGTTTTCCAGCAGGATGCGGTTCTTCAAGGTTTGATGCCATCTCTCGATCTTGCCTTGTGTCTGGGGATGGTATGGTGCGCCACGAACATGATCCATGCCGTTGTCATCGAGCCATTCAGCCAGTTCGGTGGCGATATAGCTGGAGCCATTGTCTGACAGCAGTCTTGGTCGATGATGGACATTGATCTGATCACAGCCAGAGGCCTGCAGCGCGAGTTCCAGAGTGTCAGTAACATCGCTGGCCTTCATAGTCGTACACAACTTCCATGCGATCACATAGCGGCTGTAATCATCGAGAATGGTGGATAGGTAGAACCAGCCCCAACCAATAACCTTGAGATAGGTGAAGTCCGTCTGCCACAGCTGATTGGGCGCAGTTGTTTTGTCACGGAATTCGTTCGCAGCCTTGATAACCACAAAGGCAGGACTGGTAATCAGGTCATGGGCCTTGAGAAGCCGGTAAACACTGGCCTCGGACACGAAGTAGCGCTTGGTGTCGGTGAACCTGACAGCCAGTTCCCTTGGAGATAGTTCTGGCTCCTCCAATGCCAGATCGACGATCTGTTCACGCACATCGTCAGGAATACGGTTCCAAACCCGTGCGGGCATGGGAGCCTTGTCTTCCAAGGCATCCACGCCACCAGTCTGGTATCTGTCATACCAGGTATAAAAGGTTGAGCGTGGAACACCCAGTCGATCCAGTGTCTGCTTGGCTGGAAGATGCGATTGTTCTACCAAGCGGATGATCTCAAGCTTCTCGGATGCAGGATACCTCATTCGTCGTCTCCCCCATCGCCTGTCATGCTTTTTTTGAGCAATCGAAGTTCCAGAGCCTGTTCTGCTACGACCTCCTTCAGATCCCGGGCTTCCTTGCGAAGTCCCTTCACCTCATCGGTATTGGCCTCACGCATCGTATCGCCAGCCAGCCTCTTCTTTCCGGCTTCCATAAATTCCTTGGACCAAGAGTAATACTGGCTCTGGGCAATTCCTTCCTGACGACACAGCTCGGCAATGCTGTCTTCACCACGAAGGCCGGAAAGCACAATCCTGATCTTTTCTTCCGAAGAAAACCGACGTCGCGTCTGTCGTTTGATGTCTTTTACAACACGATCAGCATCGTCGGTCATTCGTTCGTTCTTTCGTCTCATCATTTGCTTCTTGATAGCAATGATGAGCCAAAATCACTCCCTTACGCAATCAACCCAATCTGTCCATTAGGCGCTGACCGGGTACAATTTTCAATGGCAAAAAACACAGTTACGAATTTCTGTGACATTTATGTTACGATTCCGATTAAGAAGTCGAAAACTGCGCACAGAAATAACGCAAGAAGTTACGTAACGTCAATAGATGCCCGGAATAATGCGTTTGGTTCGTTCCACATAGGCAGAATATTCTTCGCCAAACTCGTTTTGCATCATCACTTCCTCCTGGCCGACACGAAGAAAAAACAGCGTTCCAAAGCCAATCAGTCCGGAGGCAGCCGCGATCCAGTTGGGCAACAGAATTGCTGCGCCGAGTGCCCAGAGCCAGAATGCGGAATACATGGGATGGCGGACTTTCTCATAAATGCCCGTGGTCACTAATTTGTGATCCTCCCTCAAATCGAGGCTGTGCGACCACATCTTGCCGAGTGCCTTGTGGGTGAGTCTGAACAAACGCAGCGTGAATATCAGAACCAGCGTTCCCAGAAGGGTCAGATGGATTTTCGGTGGATAGTCAAATGAATCCAGAAAATCCGTAAACACCCAGGCTGCCGGGATATAACCCAGACCAAGGGAAGAAACCACCATCGAAAAGCGCTCCATTGGGGTACGCTTGGTCAGGGATTTGGAAGTTTTTCTGGATTTTCGGTTCGGTTGCCAGCGGATCGCTGCCCAAAGAACTATAAAGCAACACCAAATAATTTTGGTAACCAGTTCCAAGTCCAATGTCATGGCGTGGATTCCCCTTCCCCGATCAAGGGACTGTTAATCGCCAGATTTGTGTCACGGGCCAATTCATCTGCGAAGAACGGACCAAAGACCCTAAGCTGGAAATCATGATGCACACGCCGGTCGCAGTACAGTATATATTGGCGATGGGCAAGATACATTGATTTCATCATTTTCTTGTGGCGTGACTTTGAAAGTGCATGCTTGAAATTAACTCGGTGAACGATCGTCTCGCAGGCAGTTTTTACAATTCCCATCGGCTCGAACGGTTCAGATTTGTAAAATGAAATGAAATCCGTTTTGGTTTGAATTTCGTGCCAGACCAGATTGTTCAGTCCCACAATTTGTTGCACGGAGGCACGCAGAAATTCTGCGTTTTTTACCAATCCTATTTTAAGCAGGCTTGAACCCAAAGCTAGAAAGGTAACTCGTCTGGAAGCTAGAAGTTCTTCGTCAAGTTCCAGGGCCTTAGCCAGTGCAGCGCAAGCCCACACCGAACCGAAGCTGTGTCCGACTATAAGTATTTCATCCGGTTTGGAGTGATGTATTTCGTCCAGGATTTGCCGGGAGAACTCTTCGAACCTTGCTGTAATTTCAGGATTTTTGCCGTTACACATGTCCCTCGCAAATGCCCAGTCATTGACCGACAAATTCACATAGAACCGATCACCGGGAAACTTGCACAACAGCAGGAACAGTAGCACAGCGCCCGACAGGGCTATGATCCAATGCAGTCCGAAGATGCCGGACATAAGCCCCATCAATAAACCGGACAGACCGGAAAACAGAATCATCAACAGCAATGGATAAACGGTAAAGCCGCAATAGCGGCCGCTGGCCGCAGCATATTTAAATACAGATCCATCGAAAAAGAACGACAAATACCCGGGCAGGTGTCGCACTAGGCTGCGAGGATAGGGTACATTTTCATACTTTGAAATTATGTCTGCCCAGGAAAACTGGACGTATCGGGTTTCGGTATTCCAGTTTTTTCCAGTGGAAGCAAAATCAGTCACTGTCTTGTACGAGTTGACTTCTTCAACCTCAGCGGTGTTCAGAGAAAACCCCCACAGCCCCGCCGTTTTTTCGCCGCCGGCGCTCAAGCGTCCAATCTGATGAACCGCAGTTGTGGTTTCAAAACCTGGAAAATTTAGCACCAACCGGTTGATTTTGGCCATTGGGATCAGTTCCGATGTCGTTGCCTAGGCTTTATCACGATGCACCGGAAAAGTCAGACCTTTTGCTTACTTGTACCCGCGTTTACGCACTTCGTGCCGCGTCGACCAGATGTTTCCAGACGTAATCCGAGAATGAACGCCAGCATTCGACACGGAATTCTGTTTCGCCAGTCCGCCAAAGAATGATTTCCGCTTTTCCCATAAGGGTTCGAGAGCATGATCCAACCGGAAACGCTGTTGATGACAAGTCACGAGGACACCCACTGTTCAGGGTGTTTACAGCGTTTGAACCGCTTACCGTGATTGCTGTATTACGATGATTGATGGAAACAACTGAAAACAGCCCGGTTTTTGCCTTGTTTAGCTTTTCCTCCAGGCCTGTTCCATCCGGCGCAGTAATGAACCATTCATCCGGACCAATCCACAGGGCAGATGTCTCACCCTTTGTTGCTGTGGTGCCAGGCTTTTTTGGCAGGGTGAGACCAATGGTCCTGCCTAGTGCGGATACTGCTTTGTCTTCAGCACGCAGGGAAATCCGCTCGCAGGCCTCAACCGGTGTCAGGGAAACGCTGTTTCCGCCATAAACACGTTCTTCGAGCGGGTGGGTACGTTCAGCTTCAGCCATTTACCTTGCCTCCTTGCGGATCGTAGAAGATCGGGGAACAAATTTCCGCCTTGATAATTTCATCCGGCATTGGAATGTGGATGGTTTCACCCATCCGGTTATGCCCGTTTTCAATCAAAGCCATGGCGATGGAATGTCCAAGACACTCTGACCAGTAGGATGAGGTGACAAAGCCGATCATCTTCATGGGTATTGGCTGGTTCGGGTCATCAACTACCTGGGCGCCTTCCTCCAGGGTGATTTTCGGATCAATAGTCTTGAGGCCGACGAGCTGGCGACGACCTTTGGCCACCAGATCGGGACGCTGCAATCCTTTTATGCCAACAAAGTCGGTTTTTTTCTTGCCCACTGCCCAGCCGACTGCTGCATCCTGCGGTGTCACCGTGCCATCGGTATCCTGGCCTACGATGATAAAGCCTTTTTCAGCACGCATCACGTGCATGGCTTCTGTGCCGTAGGGGGTCAGTCCCATGGGTTGACCGCGTTCCCAGATAGCCTCCCAGACTTGCGGACCGTAGTCTGCCGGAATGTTGATTTCGAAACCGGCTTCACCGGTAAACGACACTTTCATGAGGCGGGTAGGGACACCACAAATCTTGCCGTGGCGTACACTCATGTGAGGCATGGCGTCACCAGAAAGATCGATATCCTCGATAAGCGGTTCGATGATTTCGCGTGCCTTTGGGCCCTGAACTGCAATCACCGCCCACTGCTCAGATGTGGAGGTTAGCCAGACTTTCCATTCCGGAAACTCGGTCTGCAGGTAGTCTTCCATCATATTGAGAACTCTCGGTGCACCACCGGTTGTGGTGGTGAAATGGAAGCGATCTTCTGCGAGGCGAGCTACAACCCCATCGTCGTAGATGAAGCCATCTTCGCGGCACATAATTCCGTACCGACATCGACCGACACCCAGTTTATCCCACGGGTTGGTATACATCATGTTCATGAATTTGACTGCATCGGGACCGACGACTTCGATTTTGCCAAGCGTAGAGGCGTCAAAAATTCCTGCTGCTTCGCGAGTGTTCTTGCATTCTCGATTTACCGCAGCATGCATGTCTTCCCCAGGTCTGGGGAAGTACCATGCACGTTTCCAATTGCCAACGTCTTCAAACACAGCACCGTTCTGATCTGCCCAGTCGTACATCGGTGTGCGGCGAACAACGTCGAACAACTCGCCTTTGTTATGGCCTACCAAAGCTCCGAAAGTCACCGGAGTGTAAGGTGAGCGGAATGTGGTAAGGCCCACTTCCGGGATCGGCCTGTCCAGCATTTCGGCTGCAATGGCGAGGCCATGCATATTTGACATTTTGCCCTGGTCTGACGCCATGCCGGTAGTGGTGTAGCGTTTTACATGCTCAATAGACTGGAAGCCTTCGCGCACGGCGAGACGGATGTCCTTTGCGGTAACATCGTTCTGGAAGTCGATGAATGCTTTTGTGAAATCTTCAGGGCCGGCACCTTTGGATGCACCGATTTTGAACCCCTGCATAGATGGGGCACCGGTTACTTTTGGCGCCTTCGCAGCACGTCCACCAACAGCGTCTCTGGCTGCAGCGGCGGCTTCTGAAAGAGCTGCTTCCAAATCATGGGTGCCGTTACACGAACCAACACTGACGCAATCTTCGGTATAGACGTCCGGCAAAAACGTTCCGGTTTCCTCGTCGAATTTCGAGCGACCCCGTGATTGTGAGAATAGGTGAATAGATGGTGTCCAGCCGCCGGACATCAGCAGGCAGTCAATTGCGATCGTTTCCTGGGAAACACCGTTTACCGGCTCGACATCCATGGATTTTACCCGCAACCGACCCTTGGTGCCGGTGACGGCATGGCCTTTGAGTACACGAATGCTGAGTTCACCGGCCTGTTCCAGAAGGTCCGCATGAATATCGGTGCGCTGGTCAACAATAACCGGTACATTAACACCGGCCTTTTTGAGGTCGAACGCGACTTCCCAGGCAGAATCACAACTTGTATACACCGCGACATTGGCACCGACTGCTACGCCATAGTGATTGAGATACAAACCGGCTGCGGACGCCATCATAATGCCCGGGCGGTCATTGTCGGGGAAGACGATATGTCTTTCGATGGCACCGGTTGCCAGAATGACTTTTTCCGCACGCACCTGCCAGAGACGCTCGCGCGGCAGATCCGCGTCGGGTTGCGCGAGATGGTCGGTAACCCGCTCCACCAGCGTCACCATATTGTGGTTGTAGTAGCCGAATGCGGTCGTGCGACTAAGTACGATCACATTGTCCAAGCCTTCGAGTTCTGTGGCGGCTTCTGCGGCCCATTCTGATCCGGACTTGCCACCAATGCGAACCTGGCTGTCAGACAGAAGGCTGCCACCCATCATCGGGTTTTCATCTGCGATTATGACGCGTTTGCCCGATTTGGCCGCGGTTTTAGCCGCCATCAAACCAGCGGCGCCTGCACCAACGACAAGAAGATCACAATGGGAGAACCGATTGGCGTAATGGTCCGGATCGGCTTCGGTTGGAGAATCACCCAATCCAGCGGCGCGGCGGATTACCGGTTCATACAATTTGTCCCAGGCTTTTTGCGACCACATGAATGTCTTGTAGTAAAAGCCTGCGGGGAAAAAACGCCCCAGACCATCATTGATGGCACCAAGATCGAATTCCAAAGATGGAAATCGGTTTTGGCTTTTGGCAATCATACCATCGAACACTTCCTGACAGGTGGCTCGAACGTTTGGCTGTTTGCGGGCGCTGTCGCGGGAAATATCCATCAGGGCATTGGGTTCCTCGGCGCCAGAACCCAGAATGCCGCGAGGCCGATGGTATTTAAATGAACGGCCGGTCAAGTGTATGCCATTGGCCAGCAATGCGGAGGCGAGTGTGTCGCCTTCCAGTGCGTTGTAGGTTTTGCCGTCAAAGGTAAACGAAACGGTTTTGGCTGGCGACAGACATCCCTTACCCGCGATGCGGTTTGTGCCGGTGTTTACGGTTGCGCCGGTCATTTGCTTTTCTCCTCGACGCCATCAGCCCAGACTGGTTCGTTCGCAGGGGTGGATTTTGCCGGAGGCAAAACTGCCTCTATCTCTTTCTTCGTGAGTTTTGGCTTTTTCTCGCCTGCCTTGTAGGTTTTGATGAACTTGTCGGAAACTGAATGCCGCGCGGCATTGAAAAACCGACCGCAGCCGTGTACGTGCCGCCAGCGCTCGAAAATGACGCCTTTCTGGTTTTCCCGGATAAAGAAGAATTTTTCGAAATCCTCGTCGCTGATTTCCGCCATGTTAGTCGGGCGTGCGATATGAGCCTCGCCTTCGCCGTGGAATTCCAGTTCCGGGCGGTACTCTTCACAGTAAGGGCAATAAATTTTCAACATGTTCTGATCCCCTAGTGAGCGACGGCTGCTGCAGCGGCTTCATCAATCAGACGTCCGTTGTGGAAGCGCTCGAGAGTAAAGCCCGCGTTGATTTTGTGAGGTTCGTCCTTTGCAATGGTGTGAGCAAATACATTGCCGGAACCGGGTGTTGCCTTAAACCCGCCGGTGCCCCAGCCGCAATTGACGTAAAGCCCTTTGACAGGCGTCTTGGCGAGAATCGGAGAGCGATCCGGAGTGACGTCAACAATCCCGCCCCAACTACGGAGCATTTTCATCCGGCCGAAAATCGGAAACATCTCGCAAATTGCCTCAAGGGTGTGGGTCGCTATATGCAACCCGCCAGTCTGGGAGTAGGAAATGTATTGATCGGTTCCCGCACCGATTACCAGTTCGCCTTTGTCAGACTGAGAAATATATGCATGAACCGAATTCGACATCACCACGCATGGAAAAATCGGCTTGATTGGTTCGGACACAAGCGCCTGAAGCGGAAAACTCTCCAACGGCATACGAACACCTGCCATATCCATCAGAACAGACGAATGGCCTGCCGCGACCACACCGACTTTTTTGGCATTGATGGTGCCACGACTGGTGTTGACGCCGGTAACTGCTCCGGAAGCATCACGGTTGATACCGGTAACCTCACACTGTTGGATGATGTGCACACCCATAGCCGCAGCTTTGCGGGCATAACCCCAGGCTACCGCATCGTGGCGGGCGACACCGCCCTTGCGCTGCAAAGCCGCGCCCATGACCGGATAGCGGGCTGATTTGGAAATGCTCAACGGTGGGCAATAGGCCTTTGCCTCTTCCGGCGACAACCAGCTGTTGTCTACGCCGTTCAGCCGATTGGCATGGAGATGGCGTTGGGTTACCTGAACGTCGTGCACATTGTGAGCCATCATCATGACGCCTCGCTGCGAGAACATGACATTGTAGTTGAGTTCCTGCGAAAGGCCTTCCCACAGTTTCACCGCATGATTGTAAATTCCGGCCGATTCGTCATACAAGTAATTGGATCTGATAATCGTGGTGTTGCGGCCGGTATTGCCGCCTCCCAGCCAACCCTTTTCAAGGACGGCAATATTGGTGACACCGTGTTCGGCAGCCAGATAATAGGCAGTTGCCAGGCCGTGACCGCCAGCGCCGACGATGATTACATCGTAAGACGATTTTGGTTCGGGGTTTTGCCATTGCTTCTCCCAACCTTTGTGGGCACGCATGGCTTCTCTCGCGACTGCAAAAGCAGAAAACTTGCGCATGAAATCAGGTCCTGATGAAAATAATTGCAGAATTACTCATACCGCATAAATGGATTGCAATAAATTCCGTTTCGCAATTTTGTTTTCGACTTTTTGCGACGGTGGAAAGAGTGTTTGCGACGCGCGTTGCGGTGAAGCGTTTCGAATGCGGATAAATTGAGGAATTACATCGACTTTTCTGCAAAAATTTCATTCAGGATCGCGGCGCCTGTCCAGAATAACCCGCAGTTCTTCCAGCTCCGGCAACAGTTTTTCCACTCTTTCAAGCGCGAACTCTTCTTTCAGATCGGCGATATCGGAAGCAAGCGATTGGATTGCATCTTCGCGAAATTTCCTGCCGGCTTCAGTGATCCAAACCTGTTTTGAGCGTGCATCATCCGGATTTGGTCTCATGTCAATCAATGCGGCTTTCCCCAGGCCAGAAAGCGTGTGAGTCATCGTGGTTTTTGGAACCTGAAAAGCAGTGGCCAGTTGCAGGGGCGTTCGACCGTCCCCGACGCGGATCAGGTGGTTGAGAACGGAAAAGTGTGAAACCAGGATTCCTTTCGGAAGCCGCGCCTGAAATACGGCACGGCTGAGTTGCTCAATGATGCCTATTTTATTGAATAACCTGAAGAATGCTGGATCCATATACTCAACCGTTTTTAATTCGCGTCTCCAGCCGCCAACGCGGGGTTCGCGGCGTACGTTCTGCATAACCCAAAAGACCCAGCATTTGAATGGTTTCGCCGTTTTCTGCAAACTTCGTGTGAATTTCGTCGTAGAGCGGCTTCATTTCTGCATATTCCTGCAGGGCCTGCGAAACCGGGCGAAGGGCCAGCCCATTCGCCGTGGTTGTAAGATTGAGCCGGAGCCAGCGTCGACCCGCTTCAATCTGGTCAATACGGCTGTTACCCGGTGTGCGAATTGTTGTGAACGCGGGTATTTTCTTGATTGCCTGTGAAGTTTCTTCAAGAACCGCCTGTACATTTGGGTCGTTGATGTCTGACGCAGCTTCGCGTGCCATCAATCCTGAGAGGAACAATGCTTCCAGGAGCGGGTTGCTCACATCGATACCATCCGGATTTGCATTGATCTCTGCTTTTCCAATCCGAAATAAATCCACACTTTCCTGCCATGCTGCCGGGGTTGTGATCTCTGTCCACCATGCTTCGTCCGCAATTCGGCGGAGTGTATCTCTTCTTTCTCCGCCGAGATACACATCACACAATGGTTTCAGGGGTGCAGCTTCACTTTCACCGACTTGTTTGTCGTCAAACATCTCCTTGTGCGATCTTCGGTTGAGAACATGAGCAAACAACGGATCAGGCTTTGCCGCGTCCGTAGCAAATTCACATTCGGCGACCGGACCATCTTCACCCCTGGGAAACAGGGAGGTGTTTACCTTGTAGCCTGCCTGCGCAGCCGCAATGTCCATTAGTTCCAGAAAACATCCCATTCCAATGGTCAACTGACGGTAAAACGGATCGGTAATCGGGAGTCCGCGCGATTTGTCACGATAGATGACGAGCCTGTTTTCGCCTTGAAGTTCTGCTTCCCAGGGCTGACGATTATGGGGATTTGGAGCGAGAAGGGCATAGGACAATGCCTGCAACCTGGGGTCGTCATACCGGCCTGCCAGATCCCAGGGTTCAAGTGCCTTGGCCGGCGTCCTTGTGGCCACGAAACCTCCTGCTGAAGCAGTCGCTGCGAATACAACTCCACCACCAATCAATGCTAGCGTTTTGCGTCTGGACATGGACATTCTAAATTCTCCTATTTAGTACAATATCGCACTAATATAGTACGATATCGTACAAAATAAAGGATAATAATCCCGCAACCGAGTTTTAAGCAATTTCAGTGGGTGTTCTCGTGTTGAAATTCAGAGAGGCTTTCCAAAATCCTTGACCAACGACGAAGCTGGTTTTCATTTGGCTTTTTCATATTCATTGTCATAAGGACCTTGGCCGTCTGAGCATTTGAGAATTCAATTCGTGCCCCGATCGAAATGGAATTCAATCCTCTCTGTGTTTCTGCGCCAGGCGGCAACATTGAGAGGTGTAAACCCGCGATCGCCGGGCAATTTGATATCGGTTCCTGCCAAAAGAGTAACGATTGGGCGGTTATCTTATGCCGCACGCCGTGTCAGACATCTCCCGGTTTGACATTTCTGGCTTTTCAGACTATCACCCGCCTATCTAGCGCGCGTCCGCTAACTGGCTGGCGCGTTAATTATTGGAAGGGCCAGCTGAATAAGGACCCGTAACCCTCGGAAATAATACCATGAAGATTAGAAATTCACTCAAATCCCTCAAGGGTCGCCATCGCGCAAACCGTGTGGTTCGTCGCCGTGGACGTGTCTATGTGATCAATAAACAAAACCCACGCTTCAAGGCTCGCCAGGGCTGATTGTTAGCGTGTTTATCATGTTCGGAATTAGTAGATATGGGCTTGAATGATGAGGCAAAATGGCGTAATGTTCTCTGTACGGAGGATGCGCCCCATGAACTTGCTGAACATCTTTACCCGCTTTCCCGACCAGGAAGCATGCATCGAACATCTCGAAAATGTGCGCTGGGGGGACAACGCACATTGTCCACATTGCGGCGGCTTCAAAGTATCGCCAAAAGCAGACGGTGACCGCATAGGCCGGTGGAACTGCCAAGATTGCAAGTCCAGTTTCAACGTGCTGTCTGGAACGATCTTCGAAAAGACCAAACTCCCCCTTCAAAAATGGTTCATGGCCATCGGACTGATCATCAACGCCAAGAAAAGCCTGTCAAGTTGCCAGTTGGCGCGTGATCTTGACCTGAACCAAAAATCAGCATGGTACATGCAGCAGCGTATTCGTGCGCAAATGGCGTCACGTCAGGAAGCTCTTTTCCTGCAAGGCATTATCGAGGCCGACGAGACATATGTTGGCGGCAAGCCTCGAAAGAGCAATAAACGCAATAAAAACAAAGAATTACCCCCCCCCCCCAAATCCACGCGGTCGCGGCACGCGAAAAACGCCGGTCATTGGTGCGGTAGAGCGTAGCGGTAAAGTCGTTGCCCGCATAGCCGATGATCTTACCGGCAAGGGTATTTTGAAATTCATTCGTCGTTATGTCGATCCGCAAGGCTCATTGCTGATTACCGACGAATACAAAGGCTACAACGCCGTTCGAAAGACGATGGCCCATGCGGTCATCAACCACAGTGAATGCTATGCCGATGGCGACACGCACACCAACACGATCGAAGGTTTTTGGTCCCTTCTCAAGCGAGCCTGGTACGGATCGCACCATCACTACAGCAAGCAGTACATGCCGCTCTACATTGCGGAGTCGTGCTGGAAATACAACGCTAGAAAGGAATCTTGCGGCTTCTCGAAGTTCATGCGGGAGTGCTTCGCATGAACAAGCTCTATTATGGCGATTGCCTGACTATTATGCAGGATATGCCGCTTGGCAGTGTCGATCTGGTTTACCTTGATCCGCCGTTCAACTCCAGTCGCGACTACAATGCGATCTACAAGGATGAAACCGGCAGGCCTCTGCCGGATCAGATTGAAGCGTTCTGTGATCTATGGACGTTGGACGAAGAACGAGAAAGAGCAATCCGGCAAATGCCGATCCTGATGCGTGACAACGGCGTTGAGGACAGTGTGGCGGAATTCTGGAAAATCTGGTGCAATGCACTGCGGAAGACACAACCCCGGATGCTGGCCTATCTCAGCTATATGACTGAACGGCTTTTGCCGTTACGGGGCATTCTCAAGCCAACTGGCTCGATCTATCTGCACTGCGATCCGACAGCATCTCATTACATCAAGGTCATGATGGACGGGATTTTCGGGCACGGGAATTTCAGGAACGAAATTATCTGGAAACGAACCACCAGCCATAATTCCGGTTCACAGTTTGGCAGGATTCACGACGTTCTGCTGTTTTACAGTTGCACGGATAGCTGGAGGTGGAACCTGACTTTTGGAAAAAGCTACTCCCCCGAACAATTATCTCGCTTCAAAAGGGACGACGCCGGACGGTATTTCAAAGGAGATGGCATGAATGGGGTGTGAGCGGTCATGCATCCCGACTCGGATAGAGTGCTGGGAGAGGCGGATAGGCTGCAGGCTGGATGTCATCTTAGGGCATTGCGACCCTGTAAAGGAGATTACCCGCCGCCTGTATCTGAACGACCAGCGTGAGGCCCGGTTCGGTCCGGTGACCTCGTATAGGAGTTTGGCGTGGCCGTTCACACCCTTGTCAGGGTTCCGCCGCTCACCAACGGGAGAAGTTTAGCCATGTCCTTTATCGGTGTCGATCTTCACACGACGTCTTTCACGGTCTGCCGGCTTGAAGCTGACGGCAGCGAGATATTTGAAACCTACCAGCTGGCAGCGGCCGATCTGGAACGGTTCTGCCTGAGCCTTGATGCGGACGACGAGATTGCCGTGGAGGCGACGGGCAATTCGGCCTGGTTTCGTGACGAGGTGGTCGCTTGCGTCGGCCGTGTTGTCGTGGTCAACCCGAGGCAGTTCGGCGTGATCCGCAAGTCGGTGAAGAAGACGGACAGGAACGATGCCCGGGCACTGGCCTTCTTCCTGTCGAAGGACATGCTGCCCGAGACGCGTGTGAAGACGGTTGCCGAGAGCGAGTTGGCGTCACTCACCCACACGCGCGATCTTCTGGTCAAGCAGCGCACCCGGCTCATCAACAAGATCCATGCGCTGCACACGCGCCACGGCGTCAAGCTGAAGAAGGAAAGCCTGGGCTCGAAGCGGCGGCTCAATGCTCTGGAGGTCGGCCGGTTCTCGACACTGGAACAGGTCGAGTTGAAGGCCCTGCGCGACCAGGCGCTGAGGCTTATGGCGACGATTGGCGAACTGGACGGTGCGATCGAAGAGGCCGCCCGGGAACTGGATGGCTACGACGGCCTCGTCTCAATCAAGGGCATCGGTCCGCGCTCGGCGGCCGTGCTCCTGTCGGGGATCGGCAACGTCGATGACTTCGAGGACGCCGACAAGCTGGCTGCCTATGTGGGCATCGTCCCGCGCGTCAGCCAGTCGAACGAAACCGACAACCGGGGGCGGATCACCAAACGCGGCAACAAGCTGATGCGCACCACGCTGGTTCAGTGCACGCTCATTGCCATCCGATACTCGGGCTACCTCAATGCCTTCTACCAACGCATCAAGGCCAGGCGCGGGGCCGGCAAGGCGATCATCGCGACCGCACGTAAACTGCTCGCGATCATCTACGACACGCTCAAGAACGGCTGGGTCTTCGAGGACTTTCCGGCCTTCAAGATCGCGGGGCAGAACATTCCCGCTGGACAACCATCATAGGAGAAGACATCGGGTTCGGAGCGACCTTGCCGCTGCGAAATCTTATCCTCGGCCAGAATGCGCAGTCCAGTCTGCAGATACAATCAGCCAAGGTGGCAGCCAGTTTTGCCGGAGAAATTAACCCGCAAGGGTCTGTTGTGGGGCGGCTCGATCTGGACATGCCTTCGTTAGCAGGGTTTATCACCTGGTTAGGCATCGATGGCGGCAGTTCAATACAACGTTTCAAATACACCGGAGATGTAAACGCGTCATCGGACCAGTTTTCTACAAATAATGCGCGCGTTACCCTCGATGACACAACTATCAGCGGTTCTGCTTCAGTTCGTTTCGGCAACAAAACCATTATAAAAGCAAATCTGGCCAGCGCACTGCTTGATCTTGAAAAGCTGGGCACGAGCAATAGTGGCCAGGGCTCGTCCGGAACTTCCAGCCAGAACGAGTCAGGCGCCAGTGAAATCGATTTATCCGCCTTGAAAGATTTGGAAGGGGATATCCGAATTGATGCCAGGCAGGTGCGATACGGCGACGTTGAAGCCGGGCCAGTGCGCACCGACATTATGTTGAAAAACAGCGTTGCAAATATCCAGATTCCAGAGGCCGGGTTCTATGGCGGTTCGATGGTTGCCGGTCTGACACTCAACGGCAGTGGTGCAATACCAACGATAGTGACAAAATTAAACCTGACGAACCTTAACGCACTTCAACTGCTCAACGATGCTAGCGGATTGAACCGGATTGAAGGCCGCCTGAACGCAGCTATTGATGTCTCAGCCACCGGAAAAAACACCGACGCCATGATACGGGCATTGGCCGGCAGGGCAGATGTGCGGTTTTCGGATGGGGCCATTCGCGGCATAGACATGGCCAAACTGATCCAGAACATCCAGACTGTAATGGTGACCGGCTACCGGGAAGATGCAAGCGAACGAACAGAATTCACAGAACTTGCTTCGACGTTTGACATACAGGATGGCGTAGCAAATACACAAAACCTTCGATTGCTTGGCCCCCTTGTGCGCATGGATGGTTCAGGCAACGTAGACATTGCAAATCAGACGATCGACATGCGGTTGAATCCGCGCGTCGTTGGTTCCCTGTCAGGACAGGGGGGCGACTTTGACGTTTCGGGACTGGAAATTCCGTTGATTGTAAGGGCCCCACTGGAGAAACCCAAAGTGTATCCTGATCTCACTGCAATTTTGCAGAACCCCGAAGCTACCTTACGCTCCCTGTCGAAACTGAAGGGCATTGAGAAAATAGCCAAGGATGCACTCAATCCGGAAGCGGTTATCAATCGGGAACTCGAAAAAATCACCGGAACAGGCGATTCGGATCTGGTCGGTGGACTATTGAAAAATCTTGGTAACAACCAATCGGAGAGCAGCACCGGCCCTTCCGAATCCGACCCCGCAAAATCCTTGATCGGATCGTTGTTGCAAGGTGCGCTGAACAACGGCAATCAGCCTGAGCAGAACCTGCAGGATACCCCTAGCGTAAACGGGAGCAACATACCTATCCCAACTCGAAACCCCAGAAAGCCTGCAAACGGTCAAAACCTTGTTCAACAGCCACCGGCCGATCCCGCCAAACAGGTTCTGGAAGAAGTCTTGCGGAAGAACCTGGATGAAAACACAAATAACCTGTTTCAGGGAATATTAGGCGGAAGCGGAAATTAAGTCAGAAATGAATCTCTATTAACTGATGGATGAGACCGGACCACGCATGCGCGATCCGGCCGGCTTCGCCCCGTCAGGCTTCCCATCCCCACTTGTATATTTGCGGTAGATAAGCAATGTGCATGTCGACGCCTACAAGACCGGGCTTATAGTGGCGACTGACCGTTCGCCAGTACGGTTGTATGATCACACCCTCATCCGTCATGATCTTCTGGAGCTTACCCATTACGATCCGGCGTTTATCCGCATCTGCTATCGAGTTGACTTCGTCCAGAAGCCAGTCAAATTCCTCATTGGCAAATCCGGTTTCATTCCAGGCTTCTCCCGACCGGTAGGCAAGTCCGAGGATTTGCGTCCCAAGCGGGCGGTGGCTCCAGTTGGTTGACGAAAACGGGTAGTTTGCCCATTCGTTCCAGAATGTCGACCCGGGCAGGATCGTGCGTTTGACCCGGATGCCTGCTTCACGCAGTTGCGCGGCAACCGCATCGGTTGTGTTCTTGCGCCAGTCATCATCAATTGACTGGAGCTCCAACTCTGTTTCGGCATGTCCGGCTTCAGCGATCAGGGATTTGGCCCTTGCAGGATCAAAGGGAATTCGTCCTACCTGCGGATTATGTTCAGGATGGATCGGCCCCACATGTTGGTTGTTGGCGACAAGCCCTTTTCCCGCGACCCCAAGATCGAGACAGGTCTGATTGTCGACTGCCATGGCGATCGCCTTCCTGACGCGCACGTCGGTATAAGGAGCATGGTTCTGGTTAGGTCGGATAACTATGGTGACACCCGAAACCACATCAGATCTGTTGAGCCCAAGGCCGTCCATGACATCGGAAAATTCACCCACAGATTCATAGTTCATATCGATCTCATCCGCTTCATAGGCGGCAACAAATGCTGAAGAATCGGTTCCGTAATCCAGAAATTCTATCCGATCGAGGTAAGCACCCCTGCCCTCACGGTAACCCCACCATTCGAACCCCTCATTGCGCACGACCACACCTTTGACACCAACCTCCAGAGTTTCCGGTTTGTAAGGACCGGTGCCGATCGGATTGCCCAGCATGTCTTCGGGATTGTGGCTGCTGTGAACGATTGCTGCGGGGTAATCCGACATGCCCGCTATCAGGGTGATGTCCGGTTTCGGCAGATTGAGACGTACCGTGTGGCTGTCGACAACCTCTATCGCACCGTCAATAGCATTGTTTGTTTCCGGATCGACCAGGACCGAGAAGCGTCCGGCCATCGAATTGCCTTCCACATCCCTCTCACACCAGCCATTGATGTTGCGGGCCACATCATCAGCAGTGAAATTGTCACCATTATTCCATTTTACGTCTTTCAGGACTTTCAGAGTGTAGACCGAGGCGTCATCGTTCACCTCCCATCCCTCAAGCAACATTGGAACAAAGGTTCCATCTGAATTGTATTCGACCAGATATTCGAGCCACCCGGCGGTGAAATAGGCAATCTGTGTCCAGTCAAAGGTGCGCGGATCACGCAGAGTCCGGACTTCCATCTGAAACCGGATTGTACCACCAGGTTTGATCGCTGCCTGCGCCGGCGCCGGAACTGCAAGGCCCAGCACACCATAGGCGGTTGCAGCGGAAACACCTACAGTACTGGCAAGAGACAGAAACTCCCGGCGATCAAGTTTTCCATCCGCAAAGTCATTTGCAAACAGCGTCAAATATGGGTGTGGTTTCTTAGGCTCGTTCATTTCAGCTTTTCCTCCTTGTAAGCTTCTATCCGGCAGGGGATGTGAAACCGGGTTCGCGCCTGCAATCGGGGCACATAGCTGCTCTGACCAATGACAGATGTAGTATCGCGATCAGGATTACGGCTGCTTGCGGCAACACAGGGGCAATCAATCTTCCGCTATGTGAACATGAACCGGGAACAAAAACTTGCCTGATATTGCTGAATTGACGGAAATGCGCCTTGGGCCTTAGAGGCAATCCCTGGATAAGGAGATTCGCCGTATTTTCGGACAATAATTTCTCTGGCCGGATGATTTTTCACTGTCCAAAGTTCAGTACTTTTCAAAAAAATTCCATAAAAATTTCTGGCTAAGCCATTTATTCACAAGCACTTTTTGATTGGTGAATGAAACATGAATAGCAGAAGCAGAATTGGTTCAAAGTCGCCCTCCTATAACGGTTCCTGTGATTAGCACAGACATCAATTTGGAAGCACACATTAGGAGAAACAAAATGAAACGCTCACTCATCATCACAACCGTAACCGCAACTGTACTGTCTCTTTCCTCACTTACCGCATCTGCCAATGATGCCTTTATCGACCAGTGTCCGTCGTCATGGGTTTCTGGACAGACCGCAGCTTGAGCTAAGCGAGTATCTGGCTCATCTGTTTGTCGATGTTAAGCGACCTGCTTGCGGTATTGCAAGCGCCGTTCGTTGATAGTCTTTTGCTTGATCCTTTCTCGTTGTTGCAGGATTTGGTCGCCACGTCCGAAGTAGACGTCGGCGGGTGTCAGGTTCTTCAGGCTTTCGTGGTATCGCCTGTGATTGTAGTGGCTAATGAACCTACCGATCTGGCCTTTCAGATCGCCGGGCAGGAAGTAGTTTTCCAGCAGGATGCGGTTCTTCAAGGTTTGATGCCATCTCTCGATCTTGCCTTGTGTCTGGGGATGGTATGGTGCGCCACGAACATGATCCATGCCGTTGTCATCGAGCCATTCAGCCAGTTCGGTGGCGATATAGCTGGAGCCATTGTCTGACAGCAGTCTTGGTCGATGATGGACATTGATCTGATCACAGCCAGAGGCCTGCAGCGCGAGTTCCAGAGTGTCAGTAACATCGCTGGCCTTCATAGTCGTACACAACTTCCATGCGATCACATAGCGGCTGTAATCATCGAGAATGGTGGATAGGTAGAACCAGCCCCAACCAATAACCTTGAGATAGGTGAAGTCCGTCTGCCACAGCTGATTGGGCGCAGTTGTTTTGTCACGGAATTCGTTCGCAGCCTTGATAACCACAAAGGCAGGACTGGTAATCAGGTCATGGGCCTTGAGAAGCCGGTAAACACTGGCCTCGGACACGAAGTAGCGCTTGGTGTCGGTGAACCTGACAGCCAGTTCCCTTGGAGATAGTTCTGGCTCCTCCAATGCCAGATCGACGATCTGTTCACGCACATCGTCAGGAATACGGTTCCAAACCCGTGCGGGCATGGGAGCCTTGTCTTCCAAGGCATCCACGCCACCAGTCTGGTATCTGTCATACCAGGTATAAAAGGTTGAGCGTGGAACACCCAGTCGATCCAGTGTCTGCTTGGCTGGAAGATGCGATTGTTCTACCAAGCGGATGATCTCAAGCTTCTCGGATGCAGGATACCTCATTCGTCGTCTCCCCCATCGCCTGTCATGCTTTTTTTGAGCAATCGAAGTTCCAGAGCCTGTTCTGCTACGACCTCCTTCAGATCCCGGGCTTCCTTGCGAAGTCCCTTCACCTCATCGGTATTGGCCTCACGCATCGTATCGCCAGCCAGCCTCTTCTTTCCGGCTTCCATAAATTCCTTGGACCAAGAGTAATACTGGCTCTGGGCAATTCCTTCCTGACGACACAGCTCGGCAATGCTGTCTTCACCACGAAGGCCGGAAAGCACAATCCTGATCTTTTCTTCCGAAGAAAACCGACGTCGCGTCTGTCGTTTGATGTCTTTTACAACACGATCAGCATCGTCGGTCATTCGTTCGTTCTTTCGTCTCATCATTTGCTCCTTGATAGCAATGATGAGCCAAAATCACTCCCTTACGCAATCAACCCAATCTGTCCATTAGAGCGTGTTTGTGTCGAGTAGATTCAGTTTCTTTCCGTGCGCGAATATGATTCTGATTGGGGTGACCTGATTCGGTTCGAAGCCAAGGATTTTCAATGCCCAAGCCCCATCCGATTGAATTGCGTAAACGTGTTGTAGCTCATGTAGAAGAAGGCCACACTCATCGTGGAACGGCTGCCCATTTCAAAGTCTCCGTCAAATTTGTGAATGATATGGTGAAGTTGAAACGTGAAACTGGCTCGCTTGCTCCAAAACATAACCCGGGAAAAACAGGCCATGGCAAGCTTTCACCCTATAAAGACTGGCTTCGAAAACGGGTTGATGAACAAAAGGACATTACAATCCGTAAGCTTTGTGCGGAGCTGAACGAAAAATTCAACCTCAATGTCCATCATTCGCCTGTCTGGCATGTTGTGCGCAGTTTCGGGTTGTCGCATAAAAAAAGACTATTTATGCCAAGGAGCAACACCGCATCGACGTGAAAAAAGACCGCGAACTCTGGAAGACAAGGCGTGTTCCGTTTTTGAATCGGTCGATTGAAAAACTTGTCTTCATTGATGAGACGTCCACAAACACCAAAATGGCCAAGCAAACTGGATGGGCCCCAACAGGAGAGCGCCTCATAGATTTTGTCCCTCATGGCCACTGGAAGAAGCAGACACTTATCGCAGGCCTGCGCAGTCATGGACTGGTTGCGCCCTGGGTTATTGACCGGGCCATGACCAAAGAAATCTTTGAGATTTATGTTGAGACACAGTTGGCGCCAGAACTGGAAAAGAGAGATGTCGTAATCCTTGACCACCTAGCCGCTCACAAGAGCGAAAAAGCCGAGCAGATCTTGCGAGATATCGGCGCATGGTTTTTGTTCCTGCCGAAATATTCCCCAGATCTCAATGCCATTGAAATGGCCTTTTCGAAGCTCAAGGCTCATCTGAGGAAGGCAGGCGCCAGAACCTTCGATGATGTCTGGAAGGCAATCGGAGAGGTCTGCCATATGTTCACGCCAATGGAGTGCCGGAATTTCTTCAGGGCAGTCGGCTGTGAATTCACGTGATGCGAACACGCTCTAGGCGCTGACCGGGTACACATGAGCGATATGGTTTCCATTGACTTTTATGAAACAGATCTCAGCGTGTCGGGCGGCAAATCAGCTTCGGAAGCAATTCTTGCTTCAGGAAAAGATTATACGGCAATTCTGTGTTTTTCAGACGTCCTTGCTCTGGGCGCCTATTTCAGCCTTCAGGAAGCCGGTGTGCGGATACCCGATGATATGTCGGTAATGGGGTTCGATAATATCGACTGGTCGGCTCATATCGTGCCACCCCTGACAACGATCGATCTGCCAGCGGGTGAAATGGGAAAAAGTGTGGCTGGCGAACTGATGCACCATCTGGAGTCAGGAGCACCCATCTCGCCAAAACAGCTCCATGGGCAAATTCTTGAACGGGGTTCCGTTTCAAAAACCTAGTTACGGCCTGCCTGATCGAACCGAAGCCGGTTTCTGACCGCCATCGGGCGATCCGGCAAGAATAGATATTGCCGCAACAAATTCTCGGTAGTAAGTGTGGCCCGAGATTGCTGTTTGCAAAGACCAAACAGAACCATTTTGCCATTGGGAGTGATCATCGATTGACGATTTATCTGCACAAGATACTGCCTTTGATTGTCAGCCCCCTGGGATTGGTATTCCTGTTGTTGATATGGGCAATGTTTCGCCGGTCAACACGATATCTGTTTCTGGCAATTGTCATCCTTTATCTTGCGTCGCTTCCCGCCGTGTCCAACCGGTTGGTTGCCTTCCTTGAAGGCGACTATCAGCGCCAGGTAACTGCAGTTGCCGCCCAGGCAGATGCCGTAGTGGTGCTGAGTGGCATGGTTCGCTCTATACCGGCAACCAATGGTTATCATCTTGAGTGGAATAACGCAGTAGATCGCCTGTTTGCAGGCATAGACCTTATCAAAGCAAAAAAGGCACCGCGTCTGGTGCTGACCCGGGGATTGCTGCCATGGGATGAAGGGCCACCGGAAGGTGAACAGCTTAAAAAAGTTGCTGTAGAGATGGGCGTTGATCCTCAAGCAATTCTACTTACAGAGACGGTTCAGAACACAGAACAGGAAGCCCAAGCGGTGCGCAAACTGCTGCCCCGGGAAAATCTCAGCATCCTTCTTGTGACCTCTGCCTACCACATGCCCCGCGCTGTGCAGCTGTTCTCGCAACGGGGTTTCACCGTGATAGCCTACCCAGTTGATTTCAGAGCACAGGACACCTCAACCTCAGCCATGGATTTACTCCCTAATGCAGGCGCACTTGCCGAAACCAGCCTGTTTACAAGAGAAATGATCGGCCGGCTGTACTACCGGCTGTTTCGGTGAGAGTGCGGGCTCAGATCGCGCCAAAACCTCCGCCGCCTGGCGTCAGCATTTCAAACACATCGCCCGCATCAAGATTGCATTCATCGTTGCCACCCAGACGATGGCGCTCTCCGTTTTTGCGGATAATCCAGTCTTCACCCGTTGCACCTGGATCACCACCGTTAATCCCATGCGCCCGGGTAATCCGATGGCAAGCCAGTGTGGTAACCGTCACCGGTTCCAGGAATCGAACCTGCCGCTGTATCCCTTCACCACCGCGCCAACGACCCTGCCCACCAGAGCCGGAGCGGATGGCAAATTTTTCTATGCGAACCGGGAAGCGTTTCTCCAGAACTTCCGGATCGGTCATGCGGGTGTTGGTCATGTGCACCTGAACAGCATCCGTGCCGTCAAATCCGTTCCCGGCACCGGAACCACCGCAAATCGTTTCATAGTTCTGGAAGTGTTCATTTCCCCAGACAAAGTTGTTCATCGTAGCCTGGGAACCGGCGACGACACCAAGCGCGCCCAGAAGACAATCACATATCGACTGGCTGACTTCCGTATTCCCTGCAATGACAGCTGCTGGAAAGTTCGGATTAATCATTGAACCCTCCGGCGCAATAATCCGGATGGGCTTCAGGCATCCCTCGTTCATTGGAATATCTTTGCCAACCAGTAGCCTGAAAACGTAGAGTACTACTGCGGTGCAAATTGCAAGTGGTGCATTGTAGTTTCCCGAGTCCTGAGGGGACGTACCGGTAAAGTCTATTGTCGCTTCCCCGTTTTCACGATCTACCCTGATGCTTACCTTGATTTCCAGACCTTGATCCAGGGGGTAGGAAAAACTGCAGTCAGTCAGTGCACCAATAACCCGACGAACAGATGCCTCCGCATTTGCCTGGACATGGTCCATATAAGCGAGCACTACCTCAAGACCGAACGTCTCGATCATTCGGTGAACTTCACGAATACCGGTTGCATTGGCGGCAATCTGCGCTTCCAGATCAGCCATGTTGTCACTGACATTGCGGCAGGGAAACTTGCCCGAGGCCAGCAGTTCCCGAACCTCCTTTTCACGAAGGACGCCACCAGCAACCAGTTTAAAATTATCTATTACCACACCTTCCTCTTCGATATGGCGGCTGTCGGGCGGCGCTGAACCCGGAGTGCGACCGCCAATGTCGGCATGGTGGCCCCGTGATCCCACATAAAACAGAATGTCTGAACCCTGGGGACTAAAGACCGGAGTGATTACTGTCAGATCAGGTAGATGGGTACCGCCGTTATACGGATTGTTGAGCATGTAACTGTCACCGGGCTTCATCAGGCCTTCATTCATGCGGGCAACGGTTCTGACACTTTCGCCCATGGAACCAAGATGCACCGGCACATGCGGTGCGTTTGCAATAAGTCCGCCTTTTGCATCGAACAGAGCACAGGAGAAATCGAGCCGCTCCTTGATATTGACCGAATAGGCAGTGTTGGCCAACGTCGCCCCCATCTGCTCGGCAATAGACATGAACAGATTGTTGAATATCTCCAGCATGACAGGGTCTGCATTCGTTCCAATGGCCGTGACGCGTTGCGGCGCTGCAAACCGTTCCAGGATCAGATTTCCGATGGAATCAACCCTGGCCTGCCATCCGGTTTCAACCATATTCGTGCCGGTTGCCTCGATAATAATGGCAGGTCCGCTGATTTCCGATCCGGGTTTTAAAGTTCTGCGATCAATTACCGGCACTTCTGTTTTGTTTCCGTTCAGGGTGACGGAAACGAATTTCCGCTCACCCGATGCGGGATCAGCTATACAACAACTCTGGTTGGCCTTTTCAGTTGTCTGGCCGGTTACCTCGACACTCAACATGTCAAAAACGAGTGCCCGGCTGGGCGAGGAAAACCCGAAGCGTAACCGGTGCGCGCGATCAAACTCCTCAATCATGCTCTCTTCTGTACCGAACGGAACAGCCAGTGATTGATGAGACCCCCTGTATCGCAGATGCGCTCGCTTGATGGCGGTGATATCTTGTTCCCTGACACCCTGCTCGACAACCTCGCTGCGCGCGTCCGCCTCAAGATTTGCCAATATTCCCGCAGCGGTTTCGATCCGTTCGATCGGCTGTTCAAACTGCTCCTCGCGCAGAGCCCCGATATCAGCAAGCCCCATGCCGAATGCCGAGAGTACACCGGCAAACGGATGAATGAATACCCGCTTCATGCCGAGCGTATCGGCAATCAGACACGCATGCTGCCCACCGGCTCCACCGAAGCAGTTTAGCGTGTAGCGGGTCACATCATACCCCCGCTGCACAGAGATTTTCTTGATTGCATTGGCCATGTTCTCAACCGCTATTCTAAGGAAACCTTCCGCTGTTTCCTCCGGGGTCAAAACCTCATCGCCGGTTGTCCGGGCGATGTCTTCTGCCATTTTCGAAAATTTTTGTCGTACGGTTTCCAGATCCAGCGGTTCATCCCCGTTCGGGCCGAATACGGCAGGGAAGTAGCGAGGATTAAGTTTGCCCAGTAACACATTACAGTCGGTTACGGTAAGGGACCCCCTCGGCGATAACAGGCCGGCCCCGGATTTGCACCGGCACTTTCCGGGCCTACCTGATAGCGCCCGTCCCGAAAACTGAGGATCGAACCACCCCCCGCCGCAACCGTATGGATGTTCATCATCGGGGCCCGCATGCGCACGCCGGCGACTTCGGTTTCGAAGGAACGTTCATATTCACCGGCAAAATGACAGACATCCGTAGAGGTTCCGCCCATGTCAAATCCGATAAGCTTATCAAATCCGGCCTGACCTGCTGTCCTGACCATGCCGACAACGCCCCCGGCAGGCCCGGACAGAATAGAATCCTTGCCCTGAAACAAGCGTGAGTCGGTAAGGCCACCGTTGGATTGCATGAAGAAAATTCGCTTGCAGGCTCCACCATCCACATCAAGTGCCGTCGCTACCCGGTCAACGTAACGCCGCAGAATAGGAGAGAGATAGAGCGTGTTCGCATCACGTGAATTCACAGCCGACTGCCCTGAAGAAATTCCGGCACTCCATTGGCGTGAACATATGGCAGACCTCTCCGATTGCCTTCCAGACATCATCGAAGGTTCTGGCGCCTGCCTTCCTCAGATGAGCCTTGAGCTTCGAAAAGGCCATTTCAATGGCATTGAGATCTGGGGAATATTTCGGCAGGAACAAAAACCATGCGCCGATATCTCGCAAGATCTGCTCGGCTTTTTCGCTCTTGTGAGCGGCTAGGTGGTCAAGGATTACGACATCTCTCTTTTCCAGTTCTGGCGCCAACTGTGTCTCAACATAAATCTCAAAGATTTCTTTGGTCATGGCCCGGTCAATAACCCAGGGCGCAACCAGTCCATGACTGCGCAGGCCTGCGATAAGTGTCTGCTTCTTCCAGTGGCCATGAGGGACAAAATCTATGAGGCGCTCTCCTGTTGGGGCCCATCCAGTTTGCTTGGCCATTTTGGTGTTTGTGGACGTCTCATCAATGAAGACAAGTTTTTCAATCGACCGATTCAAAAACGGAACACGCCTTGTCTTCCAGAGTTCGCGGTCTTTTTTCACGTCGATGCGGTGTTGCTCCTTGGCATAAATAGTCTTTTTTTATGCGACAACCCGAAACTGCGCACAACATGCCAGACAGGCGAATGATGGACATTGAGGTTGAATTTTTCGTTCAGCTCCGCACAAAGCTTACGGATTGTAATGTCCTTTTGTTCATCAACCCGTTTTCGAAGCCAGTCTTTATAGGGTGAAAGCTTGCCATGGCCTGTTTTTCCCGGGTTATGTTTTGGAGCAAGCGAGCCAGTTTCACGTTTCAACTTCACCATATCATTCACAAATTTGACGGAGACTTTGAAATGGGCAGCCGTTCCACGATGAGTGTGGCCTTCTTCTACATGAGCTACAACACGTTTACGCAATTCAATCGGATGGGGCTTGGGCATTGAAAATCCTTGGCTTCGAACCGAATCAGGTCACCCCAATCAGAATCATATTCGCGCACGGAAAGAAACTGAATCTACTCGACACAAACACGCTCTAAAACGCGAAACCTAAAACAGGCGGGTCAATTTTACTTGAAAATTACCCACCCAAGTGGGTCAAATTTGCATGGAAATTCACACCTGCTCAAGCTGGCGCGGAGCCGTCCGCTGACCAAACAGGAATTCGAGCGCCTGCAGATGCTGCTGGGCTGCATGCGCATGACCTGCGACACGCCCTACATTCTCGATCCGGATGTGCGCGACTGTCCCAAGCTCGTGGAACTGGAACGCATTCTGGGCGATCTGCTGGCGGACAGGCCGCAGCGCAAGATCCTGATCTTTTCGGAATGGGTGCGCATGCTGGACCTGGTCCGCGAACTGGCCATCGAAATGGGGCTCGACTTCGCCTGGCATACCGGCGCGGTTCCGCAGGACCGGCGGCGTGGACGAAGCATTCATGGCGGTTGTCGACGCATCGCCGGAAGCCGTCGAAGAGGAACGTCGCCGTTGAGGTAATGGATCGCCGAACCTGGGAGATGCTGTGCCGACTGGAGACGGCCGGGGTACTGCGATTCAGCGGCGGTGACCGGGGCGAAACAGCGCAGGCAGGCGAACTGGCCGACCGGCTGTTCGAACAGGGTGCCTTGTCAGTGCATCTCAAGCGGACCGTCGAGGGCGCACTGGCGGACGGATCGGCTCTGATCGCCGCAAGTGAACTGCTGGCTCATGCGCGCGGTTGAACCACGGCAGATGACCACCTGCAATGCACCCGAAAGGACGTTTTGCATGTTCTTCAGGACCGGAATTTGCCAAAAACCCGCCGCGGTCAGACAATGCTCAAACCACGCTCATCCGGCTTCATCCGGAAACTTCCGGCTTCTTCCGGATTCAATATCCGCCCGATGGAAGGGTCACCCCGTCCCACTTATTCCCGCATAATCCCTGCATAGTCCCACTAAATCTGTGCAGAAGTTCCTGCTCCGTTGTGCCAAAGATCGCGCCTCACGACAAGCAGCAATCCGCAAGACTCCCTTTGGGTTTCGGGCGTAAGTTTCAATCGCATTGATCGTAGCATCGAAGTGTTCAAGTTCGTTTGTTGCCTGGCGAAATACGTATTGCCCAAGGTCTGTAAGCCGGTTCTTGCGATCTTTCTCAAACAACTTACTGCCAAGATGGTCTTCAAGCTGTTTCAGTAACATGGAGACAGCAGAGGGAGTGCGCCCGAGATGGTCCGCTGCAGCCTGCAGGCTCCCCTTTTCGGCAACCACACAGAAACAACGAAGCATTTCGATCTTTATGGCCAAATTTCAATTTTCCTGAAATTAATTTCAATAATTTGATTTTGACTGAAATTATGTTTGGTGTCTATATCATTAAGGATCAGACCCGGTCTCCCCAGGAAACCGCAACGTCAGTTGGTCACAGTTGAGTCGGTGTTTTTGCTGTGCCAGTCTGAACGTGGTGGGAAAGCCTCCAACCAAAGGCAGTTTTTGCAATGCACAGAATTGACAATCTTCAATATGCCAACTGGTCGGAGAAGATTTTCCGGCAGATGCGGGAGGGCAATGTCGATGCGGTTCATGCCACCATTTGTTATCATGAGAACTTTCGAGAGACTGTCGCAAATATCGAGAAGTGGAACCGCTGGTTTGAACAGTTTCCGGAACTGATTTTTCATGGCAAAACCGGCGACGATGTTCGCCTTGCAAAAAAAACCGGCCGGACTGCCATATTTTTCGGGTTCCAAAACCCGTCACCTATTGAGGACGACATAGGCCTGGTTGAAATCTGCCACACGCTGGGTGCACGCTTCATGCAACTCACCTACAACAACCAGTCGCTTCTGGCCACCGGATGTTATGAGACGGAGGACACCGGCGTTACCCGCATGGGCAAACAGGTTATCAAGGAAATGAACCGGGTCGGTCTCGTTGTTGATATGAGCCACTCGGCAGATCGCTCCACACTGGAAGCGATCGAAATTTCGGAGCGACCTATTGCGATTACCCATGCCAACCCGTCCTTCTGGCATCCGGCGTTGCGCAACAAGTCGGATGATGTGCTCAAGGCACTTGCTGAGTCCGGCGGCATGCTGGGATTTTCGTTGTATCCGCATCACCTTAAAGACAAATCGGAATGTACCCTTGAGAGCTTTTGCGACATGATTGCAAAGACTGCTGAAAAGATGGGTATTGACGCAATCGGCATTGGGTCCGATTTATGTCAGGATCAGCCTGACAGCGTTGTCGAGTGGATGCGGGTCGGGCGCTGGAGCAAAGAAATAGACTATGGCGAGGGCTCGGCAAGTAATGCGGGCTTTCCGCCCATGCCAAACTGGTTTGAGGACAATCGCCATTTCGATAACCTTGAGCAGGGGTTGCGGGGCATCGGATTTTCCGAGTGCGAAACCGCAGCCATCATGGGCGAAAACTGGCTGCGGTTTTATGACGAGAATTTTGGACCACAGGGAGAATGAAGTGGCAAACCACCAGGTCGCAGAAAATCAGGAACTGAAGTTGCGCGCTCCCGCAGACGTGATGCGGCTAAAGCGCATGGGATCGTTTCATCAGTCGCGTCTGAGTTTCATGCGGGTACTCTTGCGCCGCCTGAAGCGAGAAAAGTGGACGTTTGACAGACCTGTATTTGACATCAATGACAATGGTGAAGGTGTAGTCACCTACCGCGCTATCGGCCCCGAACGCACCTACACACTGGTAGCTTTTGCCCATGACTTGCCGGATGAGTTGCGCTCCGACCGGGTAATTGCAGAAGCCTGGGACGCAACTTTCACGCTTGTTGACGGCGAACCGACGCCTGCAGATATCGAGCGGCTGTCGAAAAACGTTCCGCTACAGGAAGCAGGCCGAATTTCCGGCAAGGAATTTTCCCTGTCTAGAGCCAACAAATCTGTCCGCCTTTTCAATCATATTCTCGACAGCCTTGCGTCAGGGAACCAGCCCGATGAAGCGGAAATCGACAAGGTTGGTTATCTCATGCGGACAACTGCGGTCTATGGCTCGGGCAAATTTGGCGCTGCGGATCGAAGCACCTGGGCTGAAAGGCCGGAATTCAAAGGTTCGTTTCAGCCGGAGCTTCTGTCAGTCTGGCTGATCCGGTGTTTTGCCATTGACTGGCTCGAACATCTGGCAAAAATCAAGGGTGGAGACAAGGCTGTCACACTGGAACCCAGCCTTAGTCGCAAACTCGGGATTGGCAATTCGACCGGTCTGGGGATGGCACCCTTCCTGATTAATCACCCCACCCTCATCCATGCATGGATCAATGCACGGGAGACTGCCCTGGCGCGCGTTTGCAATATTGCCAGGCCAGGCGTGGGGGAACTGGAGAAATTCAGGGAACTGGTACACCGGGCAAAAATCAATACCGAATTCTGGCATTCTGACCATGAGCATCAGAAAGCGAAGGTCCAATGCCTGAAAAAAGATTTTGCCAAACTTGAGGACGTAATGAATACGGGAATTCTCGACTTGGATTATCCCTGGCGCGCACTTCAGGAGTGGTCTGAGGAAAACCTCGGATTTGAGGGCCAGGAGCAACTTGTCTCCGTTATGCTGGAGCCCTACGGGGAGCTGGTGGACGATCTTGCCCAATCCATGTGGGCAGATGAAGCGGCAGCGTTCCGGATTGATGGAGCAATGAAAATCGAGGATTTACAGGCACGGATTGCGAGCCTGTTCGAATGGGCTGAAGACATCAATTTCGATGACAGAAATGCTAATGCCCGGGTCTGGTATACCTCAGAGGAAAAACTTGAGCCGCGTTTGGGGGAACGGTTTGAGGAGGATCTCGAACCTTACGAACAGCCTCTTTCGCCAGCCAGAGATGCAATGCGTCTGAAACAGGCTCTGTCGGCTTGGGATGGAACGACGTCCGTGGCCGAGTTTCTTATGAAACACCCAGAACATCGACACATAATCCGTCGTATACAGCGCACCAGTGTCTGTGCTTACGGCGAAATCCGCGACAATACGATTGATGCCAGAATGTTGCCGATCGATTTGCTGCGCTGCAAGCTTTCATTCTTTGGTGCCACCAGGTTTGACCCGCGTTCAGATCGCTGGGTTCGCATCACCATGTATCAGGGCGCACCTTATCCCGCGGAACTGCAGGACCTTGATCCTGACGATTGCTTTTACCCCAAAGACAGCACCGCATGAGTTGGTCATTAGGGGAAATACGGGCCCTTACCCTTAAAGCGGCACGTGGTGCGGGGATGCCCTGGGGTCTGGCTGAGGAAGCCGGTTTCTCGGTTTATTGGCTGGAAGAAAGAGGCTGGCCGGGAGTTGAAGCCATGGCCGCCTATCTGGAAAATCTCTCCGGATATGATGGCAACAATTGCCCGGTTGCGATAGGCGCAAATGTTTCTGATGCAGGGCATTGGGGCAATTTATTTCCGACCAGGCTGAACCAGCCGATACTAACCGTTCCATTTCTTTCTTTTGTCGCAGGCGGAGGCCCGCTATCCTTGTCCTGGCCAGAGCGCGAAGTGGTCGTCTGTCCGGAGGGATTTTCCAGCACACCCTCAACAGATATTCTCTGTACAGAACCGCAGGATTGCCGGATAGGTGAAGCCGGGAATGCGTTGGCGAAAACGTCGGCAACCGTTATGCGGGTACCACAAGACCGGCAACCGTTTGTTTCGGTACTGGAAAAATTTGCCCACAATACCTATGCGCCGTCGACGGAAGAATCCCGTGCGAAAGGGGCAGGTGCCGGTTTGACCGACAACGACTGATTTCGTCTGACTAGTGTGAAAGTTCTTTCAGGCCAGCGTCGAGCCCGGTAAGCGTCATCGGGAACATGCGGCCGCCAAACAGCTGATTTATCATCTGGGTGGATTGGGTATAGCGCCAGACCTTTTCAGCCACCGGATTGAGCCAGATTGCATTGGTCCAGTGATCCACCGCTCTGCGCAACCATATCTCTCCTGATTCCTGGTTCCAGTGCTCCACCGAACCGCCGGGATAAACAATTTCGTAGGGGCTCATAGCGGCATCCCCTACAAAAATTGCCTTGTAGTCCGAACCATAGGTATGCAGCACATCCCAGGTTGACATCCGCTCGGCGTGCCGTCGGATATTGTCTTTCCAGACCCCTTCATACAGGCAATTGTGAAAGTAAAAATATTCGAGGTTTTTCAGTTCCATGCGAGCGGCGGAAAACAGTTCCTCCACCAGTTTGACGTGGTCGTCCATTGAGCCGCCGATATCCAGAAACAGCAGCACCTTTAACGCGTTGCGCCGTTCCGGGCGGGTTTTGACATCAAGATAACCGTGCTCAGCCGTTGCGCGTATGGTTCCGTTGAGGTCTAACTCTTCATCTGCCCCGTCACGCACCCAACGCCGCAAACGCTTCAGCGCCACCTTGATATTGCGGGTGCCCAACTCCACGGAATCATCGAGATTTCTGAACTCGCGTTTGTCCCACACCTTGACGGCACGCCGATGCCGGCTTTCATGTTGACCTATGCGCACCCCTTCCGGATTATACCCGTAAGCACCGAACGGCGATGTTCCGGCAGTACCGATCATTTTGGACCCGCCCTGATGACGCTTGTGCTGTTCTTCGAGGCGCTTTTTCAGCGTCTCCATCAGCTTTTCCCAACCGCCCATGGATTCAATCATCTGCTTGTCTTCTTCGGAGAGATGTTTCTCGGCAAGTTTTTTGAGCCACTCTTCCGGCAGGACCTGTTCGGTGACTTCCTCCGGGCCTCCACCAACCCGTTCAACGCCTTTGAAGTATTCTGAAAACACAAGGTCAAAACGGTCGAGATGACGCTCGTCCTTCACAAGTGCTGCTCTGGAAAGATAATAAAATGCCTCAACGTCATAGGTAACCAAATCCTGCTTCAACGCTTCCAGCAGGGAAAGATATTCCTTGAGCGTTACCGGAACCCTGGCTTCCTTGAGTTTGAGAAAAAATGGCAAAAACATGTGTCTGAATTAGCGCGATTGGGACAATTATGAAAGAGGTACGCCTTCAATTGTTATGCGATGCATCAGACGGCGCTTGCCGGGATAATCGTTGATCGCCATGTGCTGAACAGCACGATTGTCCCAGATCCCCAGGGTGCCCGGTTCCCACCTCAGCCTGCAGGTGAAATCAGCCCGCGAACAATGCGCATATAGCTGATTGAGAAGGGGCTGGGATTCCTCTGTCGTCCAGCCGTCAAAACGGGTGGTGAAGTCACCGTTAACATAGAGGCATTTCTTGCCTGAAAGCGGATGTGTGACTACAACGGGATGAAGTGCGTCCTGAGTGGCGGCCGCTTCATTGCCAAGCCTGCCATCCGTATGGGCTTCATCATCTGCAAGGTGCACGCCGAATGCATGACGCGACGAATGCCAGGCCTGCATCCCGTCCAGCATTGACTTTAACCCATCTGAAAGAGCCAGATAAGCCGCATGTTGCGAGGCAAAGGCCGTATCGCCGCCAACATCCGGTGTTTCTATGGCATATAGCATGGAACACATCGCAGGAGCCGTATCGTAGGAATGATCCGTGTGCCAGGTTTCGCCAATTGCTGCCGACTGATCAGGTTCTTTCAACACGGTTGCAATTCGCGGATATCCGTCCACCGGTTTGAAGAACCGATTGACGTTGATTTCGCCCCAGGATTCTGCAAAATCGATGTGCTGCTGCGGTGTCAGTTCCAGGTCTCGAATTGCTATCACTGAATGATCGACAAATGCCTGTTTGATATCATCACGATCAGTTTCGTTACCAAGATCGGCACCGTAGATTTCCGCTCCGATGTTTGGTGTGATGGGCCTGATTTCGATCGCCATAACGTTTTCTCCGCAACAGATCCCTGTAATCAGACACTGAATGCCCCTTTTGTAAAGGCTTCCTGGCTGTAATTTCTATTGTCCGGGCTAGTGGCCGATTTCCTCGATGTTGTAGGGGGTTGACTGATAAACCAGATTAATCCAGTTCCCGAACAATAGATGGGCATGCGACCGCCAGCGGTTTTGCGGTGGCATTTTCGGATCGTCCGCCGGATAATAGTTGTGTGGCAATTCGATCGGTGTTTTGTTTGCCAGATCACGCTCGTATTCTTCGCCCAACGAAAAGGAATCGTACTCTATATGGTTGAAGATATACAGGCGCCTAAAATTATCCTCCTGGATAAGACAAGGGCCGGTAATATCTGATTCCATGAGGATGTTAAGGCCGGATTCGGGGTCAATATCCGAAGAGCGCACCTCGGTCCAGCGGGAAACCGGAATCTGGAAATCATCGGAAAAACCTGCAAGGTACGGTGAAGCCGGCTGCAGGTTCCGGTGGCGATAAACGCCAAATGCCTTTTTTTCCAGCTCATGCTTGGGCACGCCGTGAAAATGATAGAGCGCCGCCATTGCTCCCCAGCATATTGTGAAAGTGGAATGGACGTTTGTCTCTGTCCAGTCAAGAATCCTGGTAAGATGCTCCCAGTAGGTCACGTCTTCAAATTCAAGCGTCTCGATCGGCGCACCGGTTATCAGAAACCCGTCAAACTTGCGATGTTTGACCTCGTCCCAGGTGTTGTAGAAATCAATCAGATGCTCTTCGGCGGTGTTTTTGGACTTGTGTTCGCCTATACGGACCAGAGAAAGTTCCACCTGAAGTGGCGTTGCGCCGACAAGCCGCGCGATCTGGGTTTCTGTCCTGATCTTGTTTGGCATGAGGTTGAGAAGGCCAATCTGCAGGGGCCGAATATCCTGCCGGTCGGCATCTGTGGCCTTGAGGAGTTGAACACCCTCCTGATGCAGAGTTTCGGTGGCGGGCAGTCCGTCAGGAATACGCAGTGGCATGTGTGATTATCCTCTTTAGCTAGTTGTTTAACGTGGTTGCAATCTGGTCAAATCACCACGAATGGGAATCTGTATTAAACCGGTCCAATCCGGCGGTCAATCCATTGCGCCAGAATAGATCAGCCCTGCTCCTGTTCATCCAGTCCTTCAAACCAGTTGATAGCTTCATTAGCCCATCCTGATGGCACGCCGTGGCCGCCATCAAACAGATTGAATTGCAGGGTTTTGCCGGAAGTACATTTCACCCACCAGCGTTTCCAGAACTTGCCCGCAGTGTCAAACCGGTCGGCCTTGTAGTTGTCACAGCCGTTTAGTTTACGCGCCACCTGCAGGCTCTGAAACACATCTCCCTGTTCAATTCTGCCGCCGCCCAGAACCCGTCCTTCCAGGGGCACCGTGCCATCGCGCCACCCATGCGTGTGCAGCATGGTCATCGGTCCGTTACAATCTTCTGCAATGGGATGTGGACGCCAGAATGCACCGGCTACCGGAGCAAATGCCTTTGCCACGCCGGGATCCTGACAGGCCATGTACCATACGAGCGAACCGCCTATCGAAAAGCCGGTCATCAAAATACGATCCCGGTCGAGATTGAATTTCCCGGATGCATCGTCAAGAACCGCCCTGGCAAACTGAAGCTCATCACGCTGTTTTGCCCGATCAGGATGAAACGACCACATCGGGCCCCAGTTGCTGTTTGGGCGCTTTAAGCCTGTGGGTGCAATCACCGCGTAGCCACGGCTTGTAAACGTCTCAACCATGCCACGGTTTTTCAATGCCCTTTCTCCGGTGCCACCGGCGCCGTGGAAATAAATCAGAGCGGGTATTTTTTTGCTGGTGTCCACACGTTGAGGGAGCTCAATATTGTAGTCACCGAGTTCAATTTCGCACACATCCTTCGCAATTCCGCAGGCCTGTTCGGCATGTGCGGGAAGTTGCAGCAGCAGAAAAAAGAAAATTGCACTAAACAGCAGACGCATAAGCCCCTCCGAGTTCATTTTGAAATCACAACACACCAGTCCGGTGCCGGTTTCAAGTCACTCGCGGAAGTTTGATAACCGCGTTAGCCGCGGCCCTGCTGCTTGGCCATAAAGGCAAGGCGCTGGAGGAGGTGCACGTCCTGCTCGTTCTTGAGCAACGCACCATGCAACCGCGGCAATGCGTCGGTTGAACTGCCCCGCAAATCTGCGGCATCCACATCATCGGCGACCAGGAGGCGAATCCAGTCCAGTGCTTCAGATGTTGACGGCTTTTTCTTGAGGCCAGGCGTCTCTCTCAACTCGTAAAACTGCTCGAGCGCAGCGCGAACCAGTGATTTCTTGATACCCGGATAGTGAACGTCGACAATCTGCTCGAGAACCTCGGTTTCGGGAAAGCGGATATAATGGAAAAAGCAACGGCGCAAAAACGCATCCGGCAGTTCTTTTTCGTTGTTCGAGGTAATGATTACAATTGGACGGTTGTCCGCTTTGATGTTCTCGTTGGTTTCATAAACATGAAACTCCATGCGATCGAGTTCCTGCAGCAGGTCGTTGGGAAACTCGATGTCCGCCTTGTCGATTTCATCGATTAACAGCACAATCTTGTTGCTTGCCTCAAACGCCTCCCACAGCTTACCCTTTCGGATATAGTTTTTTACATCGTGAACACGTTCGTCTCCCAACTGACTGTCTCTCAACCGGGAAACCGCATCATATTCGTAGAGGCCCTGCTGCGCCTTTGTCGTGGATTTTACATGCCATTCGATAAGCGGTAAATCCAGCGAAGCCGCCACCTGTTTGGCCAGTTCCGTCTTGCCGGTTCCCGGCTCTCCCTTGACCAGAAGCGGCCGTTCCAAAGCAATCGCTGCATTCACAGCCACGGTCAAATCATCGGCGGCGACATAGGACGAGGTACCTTCAAAACGCATGAGAACATTCCTGTTAAACTGGTTCACGAGGCTGTTTAGCCGCCATTTTCAAGCGGGGCAAGGCGGGAGCAAATTTGCCGTCAATTTTCTTCAACGAACCGCTTGCAGCCTCCGTCGGATACGGTTATAGAGTGCGCCACCAAAGCATTGTGTTCGCGTGCAGGCGATTTTTGCTTTTTCTCATGCGTTGATGGGGTGTAGCCAAGCGGTAAGGCAGCGGTTTTTGGTATCGCCATGCGCAGGTTCGAATCCTGCCACCCCAGCCACCTTCCCGACAGACCGAATTTTCTGGGCATGGCCCGAGTGCGCAATGTCGTGCAGCAAAAGAAAAACCCGGTCACAGGGACCGGGTTTTACAATAATCAACCGTAAGCTTCGGATTACTTTTTCAACAAACCCCAGATTGCCGGAACAATGCAGGCAGCAATCGCAAGCTTGATGAGATCGGTCACGATAAACGGTCCGATGCCCCAGGCAAAAATCTTGTCTGCGCCGAAGAGATAACCCATCCAAAGTGCTCCCATGACGAGCATGATCACTTCGCCGCTCAGCATTGCGCCACCCATCTTGAACGGATTGCGGCTCCAGCCACGGTCAGCGGCCAGTCCGGTAATATAGGCCATGACCACGAAGCCGGCGAGATAACCACCGGTTGGCCCGACCATATAGGCCAGTCCGAGACCCTTTTCAGGAGTGCCGGTGAAAACAGGCAGTCCCATGGCTCCGACAATCATGTAGGACATGACAGTGGCAACCGCCAAACGGCTACCATAGGCAGAAGCCAGCGCGAAAATCGCAAGTGTCTGAAGGGTAACTGGGGTCGGGTTTGGCCAAAGTGGGACCTTGATTTTCGCGGCAATTGCAATCAATGCAACGCCGAGAACGACCAGAATTGGATAAATTATTGTTTTTTGTGAGGATTCGCTGAATGTGCGAATGGCAAGTGCATTGCCGCTTGTTGTCGTAGACATAACTCCGCTCCCGGATAATGTGTTTGCAGGTCACTTGTATATTGCTTAAGACAATGGGTAGCAAGCGTTCAAAATAGCAAATCCAAAGTTCATGGCTTCACCATCCTTCAAGATCAAGTTTGAGCCTGCCCATGGCAGTCTTGTTGATCTGGTTCCCGGCATACAGCGCATTACGGCCCCCAATGAAAGTGCTTTCACCTATCGCGGCACCAACACCTATATTCTGGGTGACAGCCATGTGGCGGTGATTGACCCCGGCCCGGCGATAGACAGTCACTTCGAGTTGCTCGTCGACAGTCTGAAAGGGCGCACGGTAAGTCATATCATTGTCACCCATACCCATATGGATCACTCACCTCTGGCTGCTCCCCTGAAGGAAAAGACCGGTGCTCCAATTCTGGCGGAGGGTTTCCATCGCAATTCCCGTGAATTGCATTTGGGTGAAATAAATTCTCTGGATGCGGCGGCCGATCGTGACTTTAAGCCGGATATCGAGTTGGGTGACGGCGAGATCATCGAGGGTCATGACTGGAAACTGGAAACGCTTCTGACACCGGGACATACCCAGAACCATGCCTGTTTTGCATTACTTGACACTGACATGCTGTTTTCAGGCGACCACGTCATGGCCTGGGCCACATCTATTGTTGCGCCACCAGACGGATCGATGGCGGATTACATGGCTTCCCTGACAAGGATGGCAGAACGGGCAGAAACAATTTACTTTCCCGGCCACGGCGGCAGACTTGAGAAGGCGCCGGAATTCGTGCGGGCCTTGCGTGCCCATCGCAAGATGCGGGAAACAGCTGTGCTGTCTCGGATTCGTGCTGGCGATCAGACCATTCCGGATATCGTGAAGGTCATATACAAGGACACGGATCCGCGACTACACGGGGCTGCCGGCCTGTCGGTTTTTGCCCATATTGAAGATCTGGTATCCAAGGGGATGATTATTTGCGACGGTCCTGCGGCTCTTAACAGCAATTACACCCCTGCGTAAATCCGACCGCGCTTACCCCTCACCAGCGACACCCAGCAGGGCTGTGTCAAGCTCCTGCAGAAAACCATCAATCAGCTTTGCGTTATACCCGAAATCGTGACGCCCCCAGCGCGAGGACGAGCGCAGGTCCACAAGAGTATTCTGGTCTTCACTGACGATCCTGACGATCACGTCATTGCCGAATCCAAAAACAAGGGTTCGCTCAAGAAATTCGACAAACATGTCTTCAGGTGCAGCAACGTTGTCCTCCAGACTATCCTCCACCTGATCACCATCCTGCTCTTCCGTTGCTCCCTCTCCCCCGTTGGTGGGTAGTCCAAGTGTTCCCGTTACCGGCCATTCATTATCCTGAATAATTGCCATCACTGCTTCAAGCACCCGTTCCGGTCCCGCAGGATAACGCCGTGACTGCAGTTTTGGATATGCAATCACAATGAGCCTGGCATGTTCCGGGGTATATTCGTTGACCGGATTCATATTCTTTGCCGCAAACCGCGCCCGGTATTGTGCCGCAGAAACATAGGCAGGCGGATCGAATGCATCGGTGGATACATCATTGGCCAGCGGTAGTTGCAACGCCAGAAACGCAAAATAGGCAAACGGCATCAGCACCAGCAGAGCAACGATTGCTCCCCTCACCGCTCTGGAGCCGCCACGATAACCCTTTGACCAGAGCTCAATTGCAGCCCTTATCGCCAGCACGATGGATATCAGGGCGATAATCAGTCCCACGCCGATCAGGGCAAACATCTGGACTGTTTCAATTTTGTCAAACCGATACAGCAATATAACAATGATGAAATAGGGTATCAGGAAGACCGCAAACCGCTGGCACCAAACGGCCGTGTTCGACGTGCGTTCCTCGTAAGATGCGACCATGAATTTGTTCTCCAAAATTCACATATTTTGCCTCTATTTCGCCCCAGAATGAACACGGAGCAAGGCTTTTCTGAACGAATAAATGATAGGGAGTGAATTATGCAAATACAATCCAGCAACAAATTCGGTGAGACTCCACCAACCCTGTTGGAGCGCCCGGCCGAAGCCGAGAACCCGATTGTGCCTCTGTTCGAAGCGGTCAGACACATGGACCGTTCCATGGATGTGCTGCTCATTCTGCAAAAAGCGGCTGATCGAGCCGGTTTCGTCTTTTTGTTTGAGGTGCCGGCAAGTCTGTTCGGTGATTGTGGCGGTCGGGCAGCGGTAATCGAATGCCCCAATGCGAACGATGACTCCGATTTTTACTTTGTGATCTCTGATCAGGATCACAGCAATGTAAGTGTTCTTGACATCGATGAAATACCCGAGCTGGCCCGCAATTTCTTCGCATCCTATGTCAGCGTTCTAGCGTCGCTGCGCGACATGCCGGCGGTCAAAAATCTACATTGAACGGCTGACTATTTCGGGTAGGTCGGCAATCGAGGACAAAACCATGTCTGCACTTTTTTCCAATGTTTCGCGATCGGTGGGACCGGTTTCCACACCACACGTAACAGCGCCGGCTGCCCTTCCGGCATCCAGATCATGGAGGCTGTCTCCAACCATCATGACCTGGGATGGTTCAAGGCCACACTCCTCGATAAATGCTGATACCATGCCCGGGCCCGGTTTGGCACCGTAGCCGGAATCGGCTCCAAGGATTTTGTGAAACAATTCAGTTAGCCCGAGAGCCTGAAGCTGGGACACTGCATTCTCTTCTGAATCGTTGGTGCCGATACCCAGTGACACATTGTTCGCCTGCAAAGTACGAAGTGCTTCCGGTGCACCGGGGAGCGCTACAGCGGTCTCAACACATATTTTTCCAAACATCTTGTCGAGGCGCGTTGCGAAAGCATCGAGATCATCAACCGGAAGCACTTTTGTCAGTTCCCTGGCCAGCACATAGCCGGAATCAGAAATCAGCATTGAACCTTCGCGAATTTGGTTTGTTGACAAGTCAAATTCCCAAACATCTGCCATTCCCTGGAGCAGAGTTTGATCACCTCCGCTCAACTGTTCCAGGACGCTCCGGGTGGCCGGATTAAACGTTGCCGGAAAATCCACAATCGTCCCGTCCTTGTCAAAAATGATTGCGCGTATATCCATACGATCAGAACCTTGCTATCGATGTTTCACATGTGGCAGGAGAATTGCCATTTGACAAACTGTAATTACAAAGTCGAGCCGTAGTTCAGAGATTTTTCATGGGTGAGTATTTTGTCGGACTTGCAGGCACCTCCCAGGGGGAGCAGCTTGCCCTTTTTCTTGCTCTCATCTCAGCCTTTGCCCATGCGGTTTTTGCAGCCCTCAACAAGCAGGGATTGGACCCATACCTCAACCGGGGCGCGATAAATGTTGCCTATTCCATTTTGGCAGCCCCATTTGCCCTGTTTGTCTTCCCCTTGCCGGAGGGCTTTTTGATACCGGTTCTCTTTGCGTCTTTCATCACCCACATCCTTTATGAATGGATGCAGTCAGCCGCATTTGTGCGCGGAGCATTTACGCTTGTTTATCCGATTGCCCGGGGAACGGGGCCGCTTCTAACAGCGCTGATCGCCATTCCGATGTTTTCCGAAACATTGGGGCCCGGCCAATGGATCGGCCTGGTGTTGTTGTCCGGAGCGATCATCTCGCTTGCCGGCATCAACCTGTGTGAGGAAACGCCTGCCAGTGGTGTTCAGGCGGTTCTGCTGCCCACCATTACGCTGGCACTCGGAACTGGCCTGATGGTTACCCTATACACGCTCGTTGATGCTTATGGCATCCGAATTACGGCAGATCCGTTCACCTTCCTGGCCTGGTTCTTCTTTATGGGAGGGTTCGGATTTCCGGTTGTCGCCTATAGTCGCTGGCGTAAACTTCCGGAAAAACCGCCCTTGCACCCATTGATCGTTCGCGGACTTACCGGCGCAATCATCGCATTCATTTCCTTTGCAACACTAATGCTTGCCACCCGTATCGGCAAAGTAAGTGAGGCTGCTGCATTACGCGAAACCTCAATCATCTTTGCAACCGGCATAGGGGTTTTGTTCTTCAAGGAAAAACTGAGCACGCTCAAATTGCTGGCAATCGGCCTCATCACAATCGGAGCGATCATGGTTGAGTATGCCTGATGCCCTGGGCTTAGAGCGTGTTTGTGTCGAGTAGATTCAGTTTCTTTCCGTGCGCGAATATGATTCTGATTGGGGTGACCTGATTCGGTTCGAAGCCAAGGATTTTCAATGCCCAAGCCCCATCCGATTGAATTGCGTAAACGTGTTGTAGCTCATGTAGAAGAAGGCCACACTCATCGTGGAACGGCTGCCCATTTCAAAGTCTCCGTCAAATTTGTGAATGATATGGTGAAGTTGAAACGTGAAACTGGCTCGCTTGCTCCAAAACATAACCCGGGAAAAACAGGCCATGGCAAGCTTTCACCCTATAAAGACTGGCTTCGAAAACGGGTTGATGAACAAAAGGACATTACAATCCGTAAGCTTTGTGCGGAGCTGAACGAAAAATTCAACCTCAATGTCCATCATTCGCCTGTCTGGCATGTTGTGCGCAGTTTCGGGTTGTCGCATAAAAAAAGACTATTTATGCCAAGGAGCAACACCGCATCGACGTGAAAAAAGACCGCGAACTCTGGAAGACAAGGCGTGTTCCGTTTTTGAATCGGTCGATTGAAAAACTTGTCTTCATTGATGAGACGTCCACAAACACCAAAATGGCCAAGCAAACTGGATGGGCCCCAACAGGAGAGCGCCTCATAGATTTTGTCCCTCATGGCCACTGGAAGAAGCAGACACTTATCGCAGGCCTGCGCAGTCATGGACTGGTTGCGCCCTGGGTTATTGACCGGGCCATGACCAAAGAAATCTTTGAGATTTATGTTGAGACACAGTTGGCGCCAGAACTGGAAAAGAGAGATGTCGTAATCCTTGACCACCTAGCCGCTCACAAGAGCGAAAAAGCCGAGCAGATCTTGCGAGATATCGGCGCATGGTTTTTGTTCCTGCCGAAATATTCCCCAGATCTCAATGCCATTGAAATGGCCTTTTCGAAGCTCAAGGCTCATCTGAGGAAGGCAGGCGCCAGAACCTTCGATGATGTCTGGAAGGCAATCGGAGAGGTCTGCCATATGTTCACGCCAATGGAGTGCCGGAATTTCTTCAGGGCAGTCGGCTGTGAATTCACGTGATGCGAACACGCTCTAAGCTGATTCCCGCAATTTCTCTGCCTGTTCCAGATTTACCGAAACAAGCTGGCTAACACCCCGCTCGGCCATGGTGACACCGAACATGCGATCCATCCGTGCCATGGTAATCGGATTGTGGGTAATGAGCACAAACTTTGTCTGCGTAGATGCGGCCATTTCATCCATCAGGTTGCAGAAGCGCTCGACGTTATGATCATCAAGTGGTGCATCAACCTCATCCAGCACACAAATGGGTGCCGGGTTCGTGAGGAATACCGCAAAAATCAGTGCCATCGCTGTCAGTGCCTGTTCACCACCTGACAAGAGGGTCATGGTCTGTGGTTTCTTGCCCGGGGGACGGGCAAGAATTTCTAGACCGGCTTCCAGAGGATCATCTGACTCAATGAGCTGCAATTCCGCTGTTCCCCCGCCAAACAGATGGGTAAACAGGCGCTGGAACTGGCTGTTCACTAACCCGAAGGCTTCGAGCAGGCGCTCACGGCCTTCCTTGTTGAGGCTTTGGATGCCGGAACGAAGTTTTGCAATTGCCTCAATCAAATCGTCACGCTCGGTGATTATTTCAGTGCGCTTTTCTTCAATTTCGGTCTGTTCGACATCAGCCCGCAGGTTCACTGCACCCAAACGCTCACGCTCAGCTTTCTGACGGTCGAGTTTGGATTCTACCTTGTCGACTTCGGGCAGTGTTTCGTCGGACTTCAATTCAGCCATTGCCTTGACATCTGCCGGATGACACTCAAGTTCTTCGCGAATACGGCTTTCGACTTCATTGCGCCGTTCTTTTGCAGCGTTTAGCCGCTCTTCACCTCGGCCAACCTTCTCGCGCGCATCCGCCAAATCATCTACTGCCTTGCGGGCAGCGTTGTCTGCTTCGGTTTCTGCCGTTTCCGCTTTTATAAGGATGTCCGCAGCCTCATTGCGTTTTACTTCGGCTGCATCGAGCTGGTTCATCAGTTCCCGGCGTTTGTTTTCAAACTCATCGGGAGCATCCGCCAGTTTGGCAAGCTCCTGGGCGGTTTCACCGGACCGGGTTGTCAGAGTTTCGATTTGCTTTGACGCATTTTTCAGACGGCTCTGCCAATTCTGCCACTCGACCTGGATGACTTCCAGCCGTCGGCTGCGTGCTTCTGCCTCTCGCGAAAGGCTCTGGGATGCCGCGCGTGCTTCCGCCAGTTTTGCCCTGTCTTGAGCAACCCGGGTTTTGAGCGCTTCCAACTCTGCTTCGGATTCACTGATGTCCACCAGGGCGAGAAGGCTTGCATTCGTGTCTACCAGACGCTTTTCAGTTTCCTGACGGTCTGTTTCCAGACGGCTTATCGCCTCTTCAAGTGCGGAACGGCGTGCAGCCATCTGACTGACGGATCGCTCGGCAAGCGTCAACGCCTCGCGGGCCTCTGACAGGGCGCGTTGGGTGCTGCGAACGACTTCTCTGGCATCCAGTTCCGCTTCTATCAGTTTAGCCGTGTTTTCTCTCGCCGCATCAAATGCCTGTTGTGCTTCATGCACCTCCATGCGCACGGTGCTGGCGCTTTCTTCAAGTTCCGCCAGGCGGTTCTTCTGCGACAGCCGCAAGGCAGCAGCAGTCGGTGCCTCGGCACTGGCTACCAGACCATCCCAGCGCCACAAATCGCCTTCCAGGCTAACCAGCCTCTGTCCTGGCTGCAACAGTTTCGTAAGTTGCGGCCCGTGTTCGCGATCTACAACTCCGATTTGAGCCAGACGCCTGGAAAGTTCCATTGGGGCTTTCATGATCGAAGCCAGAGGCTTCGCGCCTTCCGGCAAAGCCGCATCCTCAGAGCCATCTCCGCAAACGCCCCAGTGAACCGGTGCGGTTTCTTCTGCCGAAATGTCCAGATCCTCACCCAGTGCAGCGCCCAATGCGGTTTCGTAACCAGGCTCGATGGTCACCCTTTCCAGAACCGCCGGGAAGAGATCCTGTCCGCCGCGGTTGAGAATTTGACGCAGCGTGCGGGCTTCGGTTTCGATTTCGCGTAATCTGCCTTCTGCCGCTTCCAGGGGATCACGGCCAGACTGTTCGGCTTCCCTGGCCTTTCCGGTTGCCTCTTCCGCAGCAATCATTGCGGCTTCTGCCGAACCAATCACTCCCTCAAGCCGGGTAACCTCCGCCTGTTTGGCTGCCGGTTCCTCATGTTTCGAAATTTCGCCAATCAGTTCGTCATGCTCAATGGTAACCGACTTCATCTGCTCGACAATTTTTGCCTTGCGGGTTTCAGCTTCCTCGAGCGTCCGCTTCAGCTGGCTGCGCCTCGCATTTTCGTCAGCAAGCTTTACGGTGAGATCGGACAATGCCTTTTCACTGGTGCCAAGCTGTTCAGAAGCGTTTGCGAGTTCTTCCTTCGATCTGGTTTCTGTTTCGCCGACACGGCGACTTTGCTCTTCGAGCTCGGCTTGTTCCTTGTCGAGAGTTTCCAGAGTACGATTGTTGTCGTCGAGAATCTGCTGTTCGCGTTCAAGATCACCCTGTAACTGATTTTGGCGATTTTCCAGTTCAACCCGGCGGAATTCAAGGCGTGAGACTTCTTCTTCCAGTTGCGCTTTGGCAATCTGCAATCGCTGCAGCACGGCGGCGGCTGATGCCTGGGCATCTCGCAAACCTGGCAGCTTGTGGGCTGCAACCGCTGCTTCTTTGGCACGATTACCCTGTATCTCCGCCTTTTCCGCCATTGCCAGATTGAAGGCAGAGAGCGCACTTTCAGCTTCCGCTTCGCTGGACTTTGCGGCAACCCACTTAAGGTGGAACAACAGAGCTTCGGTCTTGCGTATTTCTCCCGACAGGTTGCGATAGCGGTTCGCCTGGCGGGCCTGACGTTTAAGGCTTTCAAGCTGGGTATCCAGTTGTCCTATCACGTCATCAAGGCGTTCCAGGTTCGTTTTGGCAGCGCGGAGGCGCAATTCCGCTTCATGTCTGCGGGTATGAAGCCCGGAAATTCCTGCTGCTTCTTCCAGCAGGGCTCGGTGCGCCTGGGGTTTGGCAGAGATCAATTCACCGATGCGGCCCTGCCCCACCATCGACGGCGAACGAGCACCGGTTGAGGCGTCAGCAAACAGCAATTGTACGTCTTTTGCACGCACATCCTTGCCATTGATTCGGTAAACCGAGCCTGATTCGCGCTCGATACGGCGCGATATCTGCAACTCGTCGGTGTCATTAAATGCAGCCGGTGCAGTGCGATCCGAATTATCCAGAAACAGCGAAACCTCTGCCGTATTGCGCGCAGGGCGATTGCCGGAACCGGAGAAGATCACGTCATCCATGCCGGATGCGCGCATGTTCTTGTAGGAGTTTTCACCCATGACCCAGCGCAGGGCCTCAACCAGATTGGACTTGCCGCATCCGTTTGGCCCGACAACGCCTGTGAGCCCGTTTTCTATAAGAAATTCAGTGGGTTCCACGAATGATTTGAAACTGAGCAAGCGCAGTTTGTTGAACTTCATCCAATCTGCCCTTTAGTTCCGAGCGCAAAAGGGAACGGGCCGGCAAGGCCCGAACTCATCTCGTTGAATGATTTTTCAGCTTCAAATTTCCGAGCGAAATCACACGAGGCTTTCAATAACCTCGCCCATGGCTTCAGCAGACATGTTGCCTGCATATTTGGTGCCATTGATAAAGAATGTAGGCGTTGCGTTAACACCGTAGTCCTCGGCCGCTTTCTTCTGAATTGCCAATACATTGTCCAGAAGTTCCTGATTTTTCAAGCACGCATTGAACGTTTCTTGTGTAAAGCCTGCGAGCTTGGAAATTTTGAACAGTTCCTCGACAACATTTCCGCTTTTCCAGGTGGCCTGTTTATCGAACAGAACATCGATCATGGTAAAGTATTTGTCTTCGCCCGCACATTGCGCCAGCATGAATGCAGCCGCAGCAGCCGGATCAAACGGGAACTCCCGGAAATACAGCTTTGCCATGCCGGTATCGATGTATTTCTCCTTGATTTCGGGATAGACATCCTTGTGAAACGTCCGGCAATGAGGACAGGTCATGGACGCATATTCAATAATGGTTACCGGTGCTTCCGGATCTCCCACAATATGTTCACCCAGCGGCCCCGCCTCCATCAGCGTGGAAAGGTCTTCTGCCAGAGCCGGGCTGGCGATGGTCAGGCCACCCAGGCCACCTGCAGCCACGATACCCGCAGCGCCCAAAATCGGCAGGGTTTCACGTCTTGAAAATTTCATTAAAGTCTCCTGATCAGGCACGAATGTTGTTTAAAATTATTCTATTGCAATGCGGTCCCAATTCCAATCACGCAATCGAGTCAAAACTGCGGCAAGGCGTATCGTCGTGATAAACTCTGCGTTATTAGTTCCGGTTCGAAATAATCACACCGCGACCCAGTTTTTCAAGCCTTTCGCGAAGTTCCGGATCCTCTACATCCCCAATTAATTCCTGCAGTTTTGCCTCTTCCTGATGGGTTAGTGCAAGGCCGTTTGGCTTTTCTGATAACGACAGATCAGATACCGGTTTTTGTACAATCCGAACGGCCTTAACGGCATCAAAGCCGAAAAACCTGTTGGTGCGCTCCAGGATAGCAGCATGCTCATGCTGAAAGAACAAAGCCGCCGACGGTTCGCAGGCGACAACGAGGGTCGCCGGCTGAAACGGATCTTCCTCATGGGCCCGCCGCGGCCAGACGATTTTCTGGGGCCTTGTGGTCTGGGCAAATTCCGGGCCACAAATCTCCGGCCAAATGCGGTAAAGATCCAGCGTCATGCCGGTCCGACGCGCTATGACCGGTTCAAGTACTTTGCCAAGAATTTCGGATACCGAGCGGGATCCGGTCTTTTTTCTGCGCCAATCGGAATTATTTTGTGAACCAATCTCAGACATGGCTTGATTTTTAGCCCCGTTTGGCCGTCCGTGTAGGGTATGAATAGCACTCAAATGCGAAAACCGGAAGAAGTCGAACCTTTTGCCCAGAGATTAATGGACTGGTATGGGGTCCATGCTCGCACAATGCCGTGGCGGGTGCCGCCGCAGGCGCATGCTACCGGCATTCGTCCAGACCCCTACAGGGTATGGCTCTCGGAAGTAATGCTGCAACAGACACAAGTTGCCACTGTTCGGGACTACTTCCACAAATTCGTCAGCCTGTGGCCAAGCGTGCACGATTTGGCGGCAGCCGACCTCGAAGATGTCCTGAAAGCCTGGGCGGGGCTTGGCTATTACTCACGGGCGCGAAATTTGAAGAAATGCGCCGATGTGCTCGTTGCCGATTATGGCGGTACGTTTCCGACCACGTTTGAGGCACTGAAAAAACTTCCGGGAATCGGTGACTATACGGCCTCGGCAATCGCGTCGATAGCATTTGGCGAAATTGTACCGGTTATTGACGGCAATGTGGAACGGGTGATGTCGCGCCACCGAAAAATCGATACTCCCTTCCCGAACGCCAAACCGGAAGCGAAAGCCCTGTTGCATGATTTTTTACCTGACAAAAGCCCGGGCGAATTTGCGCAGGCCATGATGGACCTGGGCGCTACCATCTGCTCGCCAAAGCGCCCGGCTTGCTCCCTTTGCCCGATTTATGATGACTGCATTGCGTTTGCCAACGGCAATCCGGAGAACTACCCTTACAAGCTCCCAAAAGCCGTGAAGCCTACCCGCAAGGGAGCGGCCTTTGTCATTCGCAACCCGCAAGGCAAGGTTTTCCTCTGCAAACGGGAGGACATGGGGCTATTGGCCAGCATGACCCAGGTTCCCACTTCCGGATGGGATGCAAGAACCGACGGCGCGACGGGGGTACAGGCAGCGCCCGTGAAGGCCAATTGGATACAGAAGGGAAGCATTCGGCACACATTCACCCATTTTCATCTGGAACTTGAGGTCTGGCTTGCGGAAGATACGGATGACGTTGCGCTTGCCGGATGGTGGTGTGATGCAAGCGATCTGGCCCAAGAGGCTATCCCAAACGTGATGCGCAAGGTGTTGCAATCCGCCTTGCAGGGCGCTGACTGAGTTGCGCCCGGTCAAAAACCGCGCACGGTAACGGAAAACCGTAAACCAATGCGCGGCCTTTTTTTGTATGGTTTGTATCAGGCGAACTCGGGATAGGCTTCGACACCAATTTCGGATTTATCGAGGCCTAACGTTTCCTGCTCTTCGGAAATCCTTATCCCCATGGTTGCCTTCAGAACCAGCCAGACGATTGTCGAGGCGATAATCGAGAACGCCCCGAATGCCAGTATACCTGTAATCTGTACAGCATACGACGCATCCGCATTGGTAAGCGGGACAATCGCGGTTCCCCAGATACCGGCGGCCAGGTGCACGGGAATCGCACCTACCACGTCGTCAATCTTGAACCTGTCCAGCAACGGAACCAAAAAGACAACAATTGCGCCACCAATACCGCCAATGAAACAAGCCATGGTGACTGATGGTGTGAGCGGCTCAGCCGTAATCGCAACGAGGCCGGCCAGTGCACCGTTGAGGGCCATCGTTACATCTATCTTTTTGTACATGATCTGAAGCAGGCCGATTACCACAATGACACCGGCAGCGGCGGCCATATTGGTGTTGATGAAGATCCGGGACACATCGCCAGCATCGCCAATAGTCCCCATTGCAAGTTGGGAACCTCCGTTAAATCCGAACCAGCCAAGCCAGAGGATAAACGTTCCAAGGGTTGCCAGCGGTATGGATGAACCTACCATCGGCGTGATTTTTCCGCTTTCACTGTATTTCCCGGTGCGGGCACCAAGGATGATAGCACCGGTAAGCGCGCACCAACCACCGACGGAATGAACAAGGGTCGAGCCTGCGAAATCAGAAAAACCCATGGCATCGAGCCAGCCACCGCCCCACTCCCAGGAAGCCTGTAGCGGATAGATAATACCAGTCAGGAGCGTTGTGAAAATTATGAACGGCCAGAATTTGATGCGCTCGGCCAGGGTGCCGGAAACGATAGAGGCTGTTGTCGCGGCAAAGACCATCTGGAAGAACCAGTCGGAACCCACCGAGTAGCCTGCTTCCATGGTTTCTTCGCCTGGACCCGGAATGCTGTAGGGACCGGGAGTTCCGAACCAACCACCATTGTCACCAACACCATTGTAAAGCACGTTGTAGCCCACGTACCAGAAAGCGACACCGGCAACGGCGTAGAGGCTGATGTTCTTTAGACATTGCATGGAAACGTTTTTGGAACGTACCAGTCCGGATTCCAGCATGGCGAAGCCAGCCGCCATCCACATGACGAGAAACCCTCCCATGAGAAATAAAAGAGTATTCAGAATTGAAGCAGTCTGCGCCTGCACTGTTTCGATTGTCACTTCCTGGGCACCGGCTGATGTAGCAACCACAACACCTGTGAAAACCGCTACCGGGAAGATGGTTCTGTATTTGACCAACATTGTAAAAATTCCTGTTTGATTTGATTTGTCAAAGGGCGGCTGAACCGGACTCGCCGGTGCGAATGCGAATTGCCTGTTTGAGGTCCAGAACGAAAATTTTTCCGTCCCCGATTTCATTTGTACAAGCTGTATTCGTGATGGCTTCCACAGCCGCTTCAGTCATGTCTGAATCGACTGCTGCTTCGATTTTGATTTTCGGCTGAAAGCTGATTTCGTATTCGGAGCCGCGGTAAATTTCCGTATGCCCTTTTTGACGGCCATAGCCTCTTACTTCGGTTACAGTCATGCCTTCCACGCCGACTGCACCAAGGGCCTTGCGGACCTCATCAAGTTTGAATGGCTTGATGATGGCCATAATCATGTTCATGGGAATACCCCCTGTTTTATTTTTCGAGTTGTGGAACCGGTGCACTCGAAGGCAACAATCCACTGGCGGTTGAATACTATTGACGAGTGTTGCTGTCTGTTGCTAAAAAATTTCATAAGCGTTGCAAAAAATGCAACACTTGGAATTTTGCCAAACCTGGAAGCCTTCATGCGCCATTTGCTGCCATACAAATATATTGAAGAGATTGCCCGTGCCGGATCGATCCGAAAGGCTGCGGAAACACTTGCCATTACGCCATCTGCGCTCAACCGGCGTTTGCTGACGATGGAGGAGGAACTGGGCACCGCCCTGTTTGAACGGCTGACGGTCGGCGTTCGTCTGAACACCGCCGGTGAGATCCTGCTGAAGCACATTCGCAGCCAAATGTCAGACCTTGAACGGGTAAAATCCCAGATTTCGGATTTGTCCGGCCACCGCCGCGGACATGTCTCGATTGCAGCCAGCCCGGAGATGCTGGGCGGGTTCCTGTCCGGCCAGGTTCGCGACTATCAGGCGGAGTTTCCCGGCGTGACATTTGAAATTAATCAGTATTTCCGGGGTGATGTTGAACAGTCACTGATCGATCTGGAGGCCGACATCGGTATCGTTTTTGAGCCGTTCAAACTGGCTGATTTTCAATCCGTTCTCGACATCCGCCAGCCGGTGTACTGCGTTATGGCAGAGGACCACCCACTCGCCAACAACCAGCAATTGCGGCTTTACGAATGCGCTGAATATCCGCTTGTATTGCCCCATCAGAACTGGGGAATTCGAAATCTGCTGGAAAAGGCCGCCCTGCGACTTGGCTTAAACCTTAAAGTGACTGTTCAAACAAATGATAGGGGCTTTTTGAATTTGTATGACCGGGAGGATGAACAGTTGTCTTTTGATATTCTGTTAAATCTGCCGGATGATCCGGCCAAGACCGGCAGAAAAGCCGTCCCGTTGAATGCGCTTGATATTCCCGACGGTTTTGCATTTGTCGGGCATTTAAAAGGGCGCACACTGCCGGTTGCCGCTGCCCGCTTCATGGAAAAACTGACTACGCAACTGGCAGCCACCTATGCCTAGGCAGGCCGCATTCGGGAACATCAGGCGCCAGCGGCCATTACCTCGGTTCTGTAGGTTTTGCGAAGCTCATCAATCTGCTTCCATTTACGGCCATCCTGAACGTGCCAGAACGTCCATCCGTTACAGGCGTCGAGGCCTTGCACCTTTGCGCCCATCTTGTGAATTGATGCGGTTTCGCCCTCATACTCAAGCGATCCGTCGATGCGCACTTTTGCCTTCCAGCGTTTTTTGGAGTCGGCCAGTACAGCGCCGGGCTTCAACAGACCGGATTCCAGCAGGGCTCCAAATGCAACGCGGGGTTCGGCGCGCTTGCCGGTTGTCACTAACAGTTGTGGGGACTTGACCGGTTCGACCGCGTCAATACGCGCAAGGGCCGCCTTGATATACTTGTCCTCGCGATCAATCCCAACGAAGTTACGGCCGAGGCGTTTGGCAACCGCTCCGGTTGTACCGGAACCGAAAAACGGATCGAGAATGACGTCGCCGGGTTTGGATGAAGACATGATCACACGATGAAGAAGAGCTTCGGGCTTTTGCGTCGGATGGACTTTATCGCCGTTTTCATCTTTCAGGCGCTCACCGCCGTTGCAAATCGGAAACAGCCAGTCAGAGCGCATCTGAACTTCGTCATTGGCCATCTTCATCGCATCATAGTTGAATGTGTAGCCTTTTGCCCCTTGCGTTGGTGATGCCCAGATCATCGTCTCATGCGCGTTGGTAAACCGCCGCCCGCGGAAATTCGGCATCGGGTTTGTTTTGCGCCAAACAATATCGTTCAATATCCAGAAACCCATGTCCTGAAGTGTCGTACCTACCCGGAAAATATTGTGGTAGGAGCCGATAACCCAGATTGTACCTTCCGGCTTGAGAACCCGGCGAGCAGCCATCAGCCAGGCGCGGGTAAATGCGTCATATGCCTCAAAGGTCGAAAACTGATCCCAATGGTCATCCACCGCATCCACCTTCGACTGATCGGGCCGGTGCAAGTCACCTTCAAGTTGCAGGTTGTAGGGAGGATCGGCAAAGATGACGTCAATCGAATTTTCTGGAAGTTTTTCCAGCGCCGCAACGCAATCGCCCTTGATGATGGAGTTTAACCAGGTTGGTTTTTTGACAGACGCCCGGCTGATATCAGCCAGTTTCAAAACACTCATTTTACCCTACCTACGCAATACTAACGGTAATTATGTTGAGCGAATTGTTACCGAATAGGGTAAAGAATGGGTTACGATTCGAAAAGGAACGGAAATGGCTGAAATCGAGCTGGTTATCTTCGACTGTGACGGTGTGCTGATGGATTCCGAAACCGTCGCTGCAGCGGCAGAACTTGAAGTCTACAAAGAATACGGTGTGGAAATGGATGTCGCGGAATTTGCCGCGAGATACGCCGGAAAAGACAGCGCCCTGACCGTTCGTGACATGGAAGAGGAACTTGGCCATGCCCTGCCCGACGACCTGATCCAAAAAATCAGGGCCAATGTGACGGCGAAATGCGGGCTGGAAGCAAAAATGATTGAAGGTGCTGACATCATGCTTGATCAACTAGATCAGGCCCGTTGCATCTGCTCCAACGGCCCTCAGGAAAAGATGCGTCACATGCTCGATCGGGTGGGCCTGTATGACCGCTTTCGACCCTATGTTTTTTCCGCCAAGGATTTTGATCCGCCAAAGCACAAACCAATGCCGGATATTTTTCTGCATGCATTGGAGGAATTTTCTGTAAGGCCGGGCCAGGCGCTTGTTGTCGAGGACTCTGTCCACGGGATTGCCGGCGCGCGCGCTGCCGGAACACGGGTTGTGGGATTCACCGGCGCCAGCCACACTTTCCCCGGTCATGCGGATCAATTGATCGATGCCGGCGCAGAAACCGTGATCAACAGGCTCAGCGATTTACCCGCGGTTGTTGGCGCATTCGCACAATGGGAACCCGTCGACTGAAACAGGGTTTGTTAACCAAAGCGTTTGGCGCTTAATTAAAATTTTCGGGATAGAACATTCCTATCGGGCAAACTCCTGGCAGTTTGCAGCATGATGCGCCCTCGATGCTCAGATCACCTGAGATGTTATAAAAGGAAATCGCAACAAAGCGGTTCCATTACTCTCATTTCAGGGCAGTTACAGGTATGACAGTTGAGGCGAACTCAAAAGGAAAATCTTACGGAACCAATGGCGGCGTAACCAGTTCAGGCCTTGTTCCCTATCTGCTGACCTTCATTCTTATTTCTACCCTGCTTTATTACGTTGACGGATTTGCCCAGAAACTGAACCTGCAGAAGATGCGTTCAGATGTATATGACAATGCCCAGATGATTGGTGCCAAACTGGAGCGTTGCATCCTCAGCAACAGTCAACTGGTTCGGGGACTGATATTTTCGCTTAAGGCAGAACCGGACATGAGCCCGGACAAATTCAACAGACTTGCCGCCCAGATGTTCAACCAGGAAAGTCTCATCAAGGTTGTCGCGGTCGCACCGGATCTCGTTAATAACCGTGTTTATCCAACCAAGGGATTTGAGCATGTTCTGGGGATGGATTACAGAACCATGCCAAAACACCTGGCGGCAGCTCTTGAAGCAAAGAAAACCAAAAAGGTTGTAATTGCCGGCCCGCACGATCTGAAAATCAACGGTCGGGCAATTATTATGCGTTATCCGATCTTTCTTCCCGACAACGGACAGGAACAGTTCTGGGGCATTGCATCTGCAGTGCTGGATGTGGACAGATTATTTGCCCAAAGCGGCCTGTATTCTCCGGAATTGCCTTTTGATATTGCTATCATCGGCAAGGACGGCAAAGGCCCGTCCGGCGAACAATTCTATGGCGACGGCGACATTCTGGAAAAAGATCCCGTATTTGTAGATGTACGCCTGCCAAGCGGCACCTGGCGAATTGCTGCAGTTCCCAAATCAGGCTGGGTGATACCTGCTTCCCGTGTCTGGACTGATCGACTGGTTATCCTGGGGTTCGGCATATTGCTGACAATTCCGCTCCTGCTGGTGGGTCAGCTGGCCAGCAGACGCCGCTTGCACCTGGATGAATTGCAGGGAGCGAAATCGCAGATCGAACATCTGGCAATGCACGATTCCCTGACCGGACTTCCGAACCGCAGATTTTTCGAAGATGTTTTGGAAAATCTCACCCCGGAGGAAGTAACCGAAACATCTCTTATTCTGGTTGATCTCGATCGTTTCAAGGAAATCAACGACACACTTGGCCATGCTGCGGGTGATGCCCTGCTGGGCCATCTGACACGGATCCTTAAGACCAGCATTCGTGAAACCGATTTTGCGGCCCGGATTGGTGGTGATGAGTTTGTGATTGTCTCAAGAAACAACAGCAAACGGGAATCTGTTGAGCGCATGGCGAAGCGGATTCTGACAAATCTCGAAAAACCATTCATCTTCGATGGCACCGAGTGCCGCGTCGGTGTCAGCATCGGAATTGCTGCATGTTCAACCGGTGTTACCACGGCCAACCAGTTGCTGGTCAACGCCGATCTCGCCCTGTATCGGGCAAAAGACAATGGCCGCAACCGGTTCGAGTTCTTTACCGATGAATTGCACGAGTATTCGATCCTTAAAAAACAGGCTACCGATGACATACTTCGCGGGCTGGAAAACGGCGAATTCATTCCATTCTATCAGCCGCAGGTTGACGCAAAAACGCTTCAGGTCTGCGGTGTTGAAGCATTGGTTCGCTGGGCCCATCCGGAAAAGGGCCTGCTTTCGCCCGACAAGTTCCTGAACATTGCCCAGGAAATCGGGGTAAATGCGAAGATCGATGAAAATATCCTGAAACAGACCCTGGTGGATCTGGAAAGCTGGAAGAAAAAGGGTGTCAAGATTCCCAAGGCTTCGGTCAACGTGTCGCAACAGCGGTTGTATGACGAGCAGCTGATCAATACCCTGAAGGAAATGAACATAGTGCCCGGCAGACTTTCGTTTGAACTGGTTGAATCCATCTTTCTGGATGATGACGATGATGTTGTGCTCCACAACATTCAGGCTATCAAGGACATGGGTATCAGCATTGAAATCGATGACTTTGGGACCGGTCATACGTCGCTTGTAAGTCTGCTGAAGACCAAGCCCCAGACACTTAAAATCGACCGCCAGCTTGTGGAGCCCTCTATCAGCACGGAAGGCGCGAAACAGATGGTGAAGTCCATCATCGACATAGCAAAGTCGCAGAACATCGAAATTGTCGCAGAAGGTGTCGAGACACGTGACCATACCCAATTGCTGCAGAATTTGGGCTGTGACATTCTTCAGGGTTACGCTTTTGCAAGGCCAATGGCTGCAAACGAACTGGAAGAATTTCTGGATGTCAGAATGGACCTCGCGGGATAAGCAACCCTGTCTTTGTCAACATTCAACAAATCGAAATCTTGATTTCGTTTTCACACGATTTGCAAACCGGCATAGTTGTGGGATGCTCCTTCCACACCTTGGATTGCCAGGCGGATGAAAATGAAGTCACATGCAAGGGTAGTTGTCGTGGGCGGAGGCATTGGCGGCCTGTCGGCGCTATATCACCTTACCCAGGAAGGCTGGCAGGACGTGGTCCTTGTCGAACGGGATGAACTGACTTCCGGAACCACCTGGTATTCGGCGGCACAGTGTCCTTCAGTGGCCTTCAGTGGCCTTCAATCAACTGCTTCTGCTGCTGCGGGACTATACGATAAAACTCTATAAGGAACTGGCGGACGATCCGGCCTATCCTATCAACTATCATCATGGCACCGGTGGGTTGCGTCTTCTCACTCACCCTGATCACATTGCCGAGTGCCACCACATAATTTCCGTGGCGCGGGGACTGGGCCTGAACTTCGAACTGCTGGACCGGGCAGAAACCGGGCGACGTAATCCACTTCTTGACACACAGGGAGTTCTTGCCAGCCTTTGGGATGACCGGGATGGCGACATCGATCCGGCCCAACTCTGCCAGGCACTGGCCAGCCGGGCCCGCAAGGCAGGTGCAAAGATTTACCGGCACACCGCAGTAACCGGGCTCACACAAAAACCAAATCATGAGTGGCTGGTTGAAACATCCGGCGGAACGATTACTGCGGAACATATCGTTATTGCTGCCGGCTATCGCGTAAACGAGGTAGGCGGATTAATGGGAATTACCTATCCGGTGATTGCCATGGAGCATATGTATTTCATTACCGAGGATATTCCCGAACTGCAAAACCGAACGGACCGGGTGCCAATGGTTCGGTGTCCCCGAGACACGTTTTACATGCGCCAGGAAAAGAAAGGGCTGTTGGTCGGCATCTATGAGCACGACTGCAAGACGTTCGGCATGGACGGAATTGATCCGGATTTTGCAAATGCCCTTTGCCCGAACGATCTCGACAGGCTTTTGCCGAAGATGGAACCGATTTTCGAACGCATACCCTGCCTGAAGGATGTCGGCATCAAGTCGGTCGTAAACGGTCCGATATCCTATGCGGCGGATGCTGATCCTCTGGTTGGCAAACAACCGGGCTTACGCAATTGCTGGTCAATGAACGGGCTGCGCGTGGGGATTGGCGAAGGGGGAGGCTACGGCAAAATGCTTGCCCAGATGATTGTTCACGGAGAATCCGAGTGGGATGCATGGCAGTTGGATCCCCGACGTATCACCAGCCATGCCACCGTCGAATACACGGCATTGAAGGCGGTTGAAGATTACCGCCATGAATTCCAGTGGCACAAACCCCATGAACATCGCCCCGCAGGCAGGCCTGCAAAGTCAAGTCCCCTGTATGAGACACTGAAAAAACAGGGTGCCGCATTCGGGGTTGTAAACGGTTGGGAAAGAGCAAGCTTCTTCAAGCCACACGAAGAATTTTTAGAAACACACGTTTACGAGTTTCCGAACTGGCACGGCATCGTCAAAAAAGAGGTGGAAAGTCTGTCAGCTTCCGTGGGCATTGCCGAACTGGCCGGATTCAATCAGTATCGTATCAGCGGTGACGGTGCCCTTGAATGGCTGGAGGACTTGACCTGCTCAAAGGTTTCAAAGTCTGTGGGCAGGGCAAGCCTGTGTTATTTCCTGACCGGCAAGGGCAACATCGCCTGCGAAGCAACCCTGTTACCCCTGCCCAACAACGAGATATTTTATGGCTCTGCTGCGGCTGCTGAATTTCATGACATGGACTGGCTCAAAGAGCAGCTCCCCGTTGGGTCTTCCATCAGCGTAGACAGCTATACCAATTCCCACACGATGCTGCTAATCGCCGGCCCGAAATCCCGCAAGTTGCTGGCTGCCGTTTCTCCCGATACCGATTGGAGCCAGCAGGCAATGCCCTGGCTTACGGGGAAATTCTGCAGGATAGGTAATGCGGATGTTCTTGCAATCGCGATCAGCTATTCAGGCGAACAGGCTTTCGAACTTCATGTGCACAACGACCTGCTCTGTGACTTGTATGGCCTGCTTACCAACGCCGGTGCAGAGATTGGTATGGTTCCATTCGGAATGTATGCCATCGAATCCATGCGACTTGAAAAAGGGTACGGACATTGGAAAAGTGACCTGATCACCGAGTTCAACCCGGTTGAGGCCGGGCTGGAACGCTTTGTTGACTTTAACAAATCCTTTGTCGGCAAGTCGGGTCTCATTGCTCGAATGGAAAACGGCAATCGCAGGGTACGGGTCATGCTGGAGCTGAACGTTGACACGGCACCAGCCCAACCGGGCGAAGGGGTCTTCGCAAACGGGCGCCCTGCGGGTTCAATTACTTCGGCAGCGTGGGGTTACAGAACCGGCAAAAACCTTGCCATGGCTTATCTGGAACCAGAGTTTTCATCACACGGTACACAACTTGAAGTCCACCTGTTGGGAAACCAGACAAAGGCCAGAGTTTGCGCTCTTTGCCAGTTCGATCCCGAGAACCGGTTACCCCGGGGCCTACCCTGACGACAACTCCTGCTTTAACCAGTCAAGCAGCTCGGAAACACCCGGATTTTCATTTGTACCCTGGGGCAGATAAATGGACAGGCTGTCAGGCACAAAGACAGCCTCACCCAGCGGCCGGATCAGTTCTCCTGATTCGAGATACCGCTCAACGGTTCTAAACCAGCCCAACGCCAGCCCGTGCCCTTCCAGTGCACTCTGCATCATCATCGGATAGCTGTCATACATAGAGCCTTTGCGAGCCAGTTGCCGGTCCAGTCCCACCTGTCCCAGCCAGACGCTCCAGTCAACCCAGTCCTGCGGATGGATACGATGATGAAGAAGATGGCAATCTGACAATTGATCCAATGGCAATGGCAGACTTTCTGCATCCAGATAGGACGGGCTGCAGACGGGAAACACATTGTCGGAGGCAGTGAAAACCTGCTGTGCATTGCCGAAGTCGCGCCCGGTAGTTTGAAGCGCCAAATCGTACTTCTCGCTGGTAGACGAAAGGGGATCGGTTGACACCGAGACCCGGACCGGGATGTTGGGGTGAGTCTGGTAAAACCCTGATAATCTGGGCATCAGCCAGTAAAGGCCTTCACATAGCTGAGAACGCAGAACAATTTCGCTTTCCGAATGTTGTTGTCTCAATGCCTGCGCAGCGCAGGCGATTTCTGTCAATGAACCGGAAATCACCCTGCCCAGCTCGCTCCCCGCCTCGGTGGGATGAACCGCGCGGTTTCGCCGCTCAAACAGGGCTGTTCCGACATATTCCTCAAGTGCTTTTACCTGCTTGCTCACCGCAGCCTGGGTCAGGTTCAATTCAGCCGCTGCCAGGGAAATGCTGTGAAGGCGCATGGCGGCTTCAAATGGCACGAGGCTGGTGACGGGTGGCAGCTTGCTCCGGAGTTTTTGCATAACTCAGAGTAATCTAAATTAGAAAAAAAGTAAATTTTCATTGGTTTCTTGCCGTGTATATTTAACCTTTTGGAATTTATTGAGGTAGCCATGACCGACTCCGGCGTGAAACAGGACAACGTTCCCCTTGCGATTGCAGTTATTTTGTTGACGGTACTGGCATTGTCGCTGGGTGATGCCATCATCAAATCATTGAGCGCCGGATTCGTCCTGTGGCAGATATTCGTGCTGCGTTCGCTGATTGTGGTTCCGGTTTTGCTGATCCTGATCAAAACGCGGTATGATGAGGTTTCGTTTGTTCCGAAAACCTACGGCTGGACAGCGGTGCGCAGCCTGATGCTGGCATTTATGTGGGTGACGTATTATGCCGCCCTTCCCCATTTGCAACTTTCCATTGCCGCGGCTGCTTATTATACGCTGCCGATTTTCATTACTTTGTTTTCAGCGGTATTTGTCGGTGAACCGGTCAAGGCTACCGGCTGGCTGGCAGTGGTACTGGGGTTTGCCGGAACCCTTTTGATCCTCATGCCGGACACCGACGCTTTCAACCTGTATGCATTACTGCCGCTTGTTTCGGCTATGCTATACGCGCTTGCCATGATCCTCACGCGGACAAAGTGCCGGGATGAACACCCGCTGATCCTGTCCGGTGCACTCAATGTTACATTTATCTTAGCAGGCCTCGTTGCTACCCTGTCCGGGCCACTGTGGTTAGACCAGACTGTCAATTCGACATTTTTGTCATCCCAATGGACTGGGATGGGCAGAACCGAGTGGATAGCCATAGTTATCCTAGCGGCAGCAATTCTGATCGGCAGTGTTGGAGCCGCGATAGCTTACCAGTCAGGACCGTCATCGATAATAGCGACGTTTGATTTTGCTTATGTGGGCTTTGCGGTAATCTGGGGCGTGATATTCTTCAGGGAAGTTCCGGATTTGTCTTCTATTGCCGGGATAGTGATGATTGTTGTTGCGGGCATTATTGCCGTACGATCATGATCAGGTTTATTCTCCGGCACTTCGGGTACTATCCGTCGGCGGAACGTGCCAGCACCCTTGACAGTTGGGTGAGGCCATATCCGGTTTCCGCCATCCAGCCGTTAAAAGCCTCCTGAACCGCCGCAATTGCTTTTTTGGACGTTGGCTGCTTGTCGACAATCCCCTGCCCAATCAAGGCAGCGGTGACGTCCCGTGACAGGATGTAACTGTCGACACCCATGAAGCGCAGGTAATATTGCCCAGTCATGGCGCCCAGCCGGCTGCCGCGCTTGTTGAGTTCCTCTAAAAGCAGGTTACGTTCCGTTGGCGGATTTTGCGCTATCCAGTTTCCGAATCCGCCATGCTGGGCGGACACCTCACCAAAGAACCTGGTGTTTTCCGGAACAGTTTTGATTTTCTGGGGATTGCGGACAATGCGTTTGTCCGACACCAGCATTGCAATGTCATCGTCGTTTGAAAGTATCCATCTACCCAGATCAAATCCTTCAAAAGCGGCCTCAAATCCGTCCCACTTGTTTTCGATAACCTTCCAGCTGAAACCGGCCTGGAAAACACATTTGGTTGCCATGGCCAGCCAGCGGTCATCAGGAATGGATGCAAACTCCGAAACCGGTTTTGCTTTTGACGCCTCGATATGTGCCAACATTTCCTGTTCGCCATGTCGCTGGTTAGCAGCATCCAGTATTTTCTCAAAAGACGTCATGAATTTCTTCTGTTCAAGCAGGCGGTCCTTCGTCAAATCCGACGTAGATTATCAGGTTTGGCTTATCCGGTACCGGCAGATTGATCGCCTCGTCAATGAAACTGAAATTTGCAAATGTTCCACCCTCGGGAATTGCTACCTGCAGCTGATGCAACTGGGAATACAATACATCCTGGGCTGTGTTAACGACCGCCACCCGAACCGGGAGGGTGGCTGCTCCGGTGGCCGCAGTAGGCCCGTTAATGGTGCGCCCACGCACGCCGACACGGATGTTCAGGTTATTCGGACTGTAATTGCATTCACGAACGCTCTCGGTGATGGTCGACTGGTACTCAAGGTGATTGAGGGCACCCTCGTCTTCCTTTTTCACACCGTTGGCAAAAGTTCGCAGCGTTTCGGTCCCGGCCCGGATTACAGTTTTAGGACAAAAAGCGCGCAGATTGTTGCTGTGATCAACGGGCTGATTTTCTGCCTCATTTTGCTGCCCCAAATCCAGCGCATCCTGCGCCGGTGATTTGGTGTTTGATGAATTACAGGCCTGCAAAACCAAAAGTGCAGAAACGGAAATCGCTGCAACTGCAGCTCGCTTACTAATAGTACTCAACATTATTCCTAACCAAAGTCGCATATTGGCGGAGTTTGCCGCCCAAATATATTGCCAGAAGCAGTTATAGAAGGCTAAAAGGCGGCAATCAAATGTTCAATGAGCAATTTTTCTGGCCACGGACCGGTTTCCTCGATGAAATACATCAGTACACGCGGGCAGGCGCCCGAACTCAGCTTTAGTGAAACGCTTCTAGCCGGACTGGCCCGCGATGGCGGATTATACATTCCAACCGAATGGCCAACCCTTAGCGAAGCGGACATCCGTTCAATGGCAAACCGCCCTTATGCAGAAAATGCCAAACTCATACTGGCACCGTTTGTGGATGGCGAAATTCCGCAGGCCAAATTCGAAACTATGATCGATGAAGCCTACGCTACCTTTCATCATCCTGCCGTCGCACCACTGGTGCAAATTTCAAGCAATCACTGGGTGATGGAATTGTTTCATGGCCCAACACTGGCATTCAAGGACATTGCCATGCAATTGCTTGGTCGGATGATGGATCATGTGCTGGCAGAACAAGGCAAGCGGGCGACCATTGTAGGCGCAACTTCCGGTGATACAGGAAGTGCCGCCATCGAGGCTTTTCGGGGCCGGGACAATACAGACATTTTCATCCTGTTTCCGAAAGGCAAGGTTTCTCCAGTGCAACAGCGCCAGATGACAACAGTGCCGGATGCCAATGTTCACTGCCTTGCCATAGAAGGCGACTTTGACAATTGCCAGGCACTGGTCAAGGAAATGTTCAATCACCATGAATTCCGGGATCGGCTTCAATTGTCCGGTGTCAACTCTATCAACTGGGGCCGTATCATGGCCCAGATCGTTTACTACTTTACCGCGGCTGCGAGCCTTTGTTCACCGGACCGGAAAGTTTCGTTTACGGTTCCCACCGGGAATTTTGGTGACATCTTTGCAGGCTTCATAGCCAAGCGTATGGGGTTGTCGGTTGAAAACCTCGTCATTGCTACCAATCAAAACGATATTCTGGCGAGAACCCTGGCAAATTCCCGCTACGAAACAACACACACCACGCCATCCATCTCGCCATCGATGGACATTCAGGTGTCGTCAAATTTTGAAAGGCTCCTGTTTGAGGCAAGCGATCGGAACGCGGTTTCAATCAGCAATCAGATGGACAGCTTGAAACAGTCGGGAAGTTTTTCAGTAGCTGCGGAAGTGATTGAACGGATTACGGCTGAGTTTTCTGCCGGAAGCTGTTCGGAGGAGGCGACCAGACAGCAGATGCTTTCGACCCTGGAGATGACAGGTTACCTTGCAGATCCGCACACGGCGGTCGGCCTGAATGTCGCCGAAAACCACCTCAATGACGAAACTGCCATGATCACGCTTTCTACTGCGCATCCCGCGAAGTTTCCGGCAGCGGTGGAAGAAGCGACAGGCATTTACCCGCAATTACCGGCCAGAATGGGTGACATGATGGAGCGCAAGGAACGCATGCATACGTTGCCGAATGACATCACTGCCGTCGAAGCCTATATTGAAGAAAATTCCCGCGCAGCCAAGGTCGCTTAAATGTGTTCGTGACAAATGGACAACATCGCATTATGGTCCGCAAATGACTGTTAGAGCGTGTTTGTGTCGAGTAGATTCAGTTTCTTTCCGTGCGCGAATATGATTCTGATTGGGGTGACCTGATTCGGTTCGAAGCCAAGGATTTTCAATGCCCAAGCCCCATCCGATTGAATTGCGTAAACGTGTTGTAGCTCATGTAGAAGAAGGCCACACTCATCGTGGAACGGCTGCCCATTTCAAAGTCTCCGTCAAATTTGTGAATGATATGGTGAAGTTGAAACGTGAAACTGGCTCGCTTGCTCCAAAACATAACCCGGGAAAAACAGGCCATGGCAAGCTTTCACCCTATAAAGACTGGCTTCGAAAACGGGTTGATGAACAAAAGGACATTACAATCCGTAAGCTTTGTGCGGAGCTGAACGAAAAATTCAACCTCAATGTCCATCATTCGCCTGTCTGGCATGTTGTGCGCAGTTTCGGGTTGTCGCATAAAAAAAGACTATTTATGCCAAGGAGCAACACCGCATCGACGTGAAAAAAGACCGCGAACTCTGGAAGACAAGGCGTGTTCCGTTTTTGAATCGGTCGATTGAAAAACTTGTCTTCATTGATGAGACGTCCACAAACACCAAAATGGCCAAGCAAACTGGATGGGCCCCAACAGGAGAGCGCCTCATAGATTTTGTCCCTCATGGCCACTGGAAGAAGCAGACACTTATCGCAGGCCTGCGCAGTCATGGACTGGTTGCGCCCTGGGTTATTGACCGGGCCATGACCAAAGAAATCTTTGAGATTTATGTTGAGACACAGTTGGCGCCAGAACTGGAAAAGAGAGATGTCGTAATCCTTGACCACCTAGCCGCTCACAAGAGCGAAAAAGCCGAGCAGATCTTGCGAGATATCGGCGCATGGTTTTTGTTCCTGCCGAAATATTCCCCAGATCTCAATGCCATTGAAATGGCCTTTTCGAAGCTCAAGGCTCATCTGAGGAAGGCAGGCGCCAGAACCTTCGATGATGTCTGGAAGGCAATCGGAGAGGTCTGCCATATGTTCACGCCAATGGAGTGCCGGAATTTCTTCAGGGCAGTCGGCTGTGAATTCACGTGATGCGAACACGCTCTAATGTATCCAAATTGGACAATGGCCTTACCATTGTCACTGAGTCCATGTCACATCTGGAAAGTGCCGCACTCGGCGTCTGGGTGAAAGCAGGTTCCCGCAACGAAAATGATGATCAGCACGGCATCGCCCATTTGCTTGAGCATATGGCATTCAAGGGTACGAAAAATCGTACCGCTCTGCAGATTGCCGAAGAAATCGAAAATGTTGGTGGCGAATTGAATGCTGCTACCAGTGTGGAGACAACCGCCTATTACGCCAGGGTTCTTGAACCGGAGGTGGGACATGCGGCGGATATTTTGTACGATATACTTGCAAACTCGACATTTGAGGAACGTGAGCTTGCACGCGAAAAACACGTCATCCTGCAGGAAATCGGCGCTGCGATGGATTCACCGGATGATCTCGTGTTTGATCATTTCCAGAGTTCCGCATTTGGCAGTCAGCCAATCGGCCGTCCAATTCTCGGTACTCCCGATACCGTTCAAAGCTTCACATCTGCGGAAATCCGCAACTATCTGGACACCCATTATACCGGCCCGAACATGGTTCTGGCTGCGGCCGGCGCGGTCGATCATGACGCTCTTGTAAAGCAAGCCGAAAACACATTTGGAACCCTGCGCGGTGTGAGCACCGAAGAGGCAAAAGCTGCCACCTATATAGGCGGTGAAGAAATGCTTCATGACGATATGCAGGAGGTTCAGGTTGTCCTGGGATTTGAAGGCCGGGCCTATCATGTGCGCGACTTTTATGCCTCTCAGTTGCTTGGAATGATTTTGGGTGGAGGGATGTCCTCCCGCCTGTTCCAGGAGGTGCGTGAGAAACATGGCCTTTGCTATTCGGTTTCATCCTTTCATTGGGGCTTTTCCGACACCGGTGTCTTCGGCATTCATGCGGCCACCGGGCCTGAAGACCTGCGTGAGTTGATGGACGTAATCGTAGGTGAATTGCAGCGCGCCAGTGAAGATATTGTTCAGGAAGAACTTGATCGCGCCCGGGCACAGATACGCTCCGGGCTGCTGATGGCCATGGAAAGCCCTGCCTCGCGTGCAGGTCAGATTGCCCGTCAGTTCCTGTTGTTTGGGCGACAAATTCCGAATACTGAACTGATGGAACGGCTTGATGCCCTTTCGGTAGAGCGGATCAAGGACTTGGCAGGCCGCATTTTCCATGAATCAGCCCCAACCCTGACAGCGGTCGGGCCTGTTGATGAGTTGCCACGTCTTGACGAGATACGCCAATCCCTCGGCATGCAACGGGCGCAAGCAGCGGAATAAGCAATGCGCCTCAATCTGCTGTAGCGATTTCGCCCAAAGGATATCCAGGTTCCACAAAGCAGCCTGTTTCTCAGGCCACCAAAACGCGGCGATTACGAACAATGGGTAAAACTGCGCAGAGACAGTGCAGAATTTCTTGTTGGTTGGGAACCGAAATGGCCAAGCGATGATTTAACTCCCGTTGGCTTTCAGCGCCGGTTGAGATCCTATGCCCAACAACGCCACAACAGCAGCGGACACACGTTCTTTCTGTTTGACGGAGCAACCGATACTCTGTTGGGCGGACTGAGCCTGACGCGTGTAACCTACGGAGTGTCATGCTCGGCCACGCTTGGGTACTGGATGGGCGTTCACCATGCCGGAAAGGGGCATATGAGCAGAGCGGTACCGGCACTGTTATCCTATGCCGTGCAATCCCTGGGGCTAAGGAGGATTGAAGCCGCATCGTTGCCGATAAACACACGCTCCATACACCTGCTGAAAAAGTGCGGCTTTCAACGCGAAGGCTATGCCCGTGAATATCTGGAAATCAACGGTGTATGCGAAGACCACATTCTCTTTGCCTATCTGGGCCGGTAACATTTCATACACATGCCGGGGTTAAAAAAAACTGGCAAAACAACACCTCGTGTGGTGTAAGAGACCCGATGTCGGGGGCAGCGCGAAAGCGTTTAGGTTCGGTTTTTGCAAGGGTAATTTCATTCGGTACATTGTCCAGATATTTCTAGCTGTTTTGGTCATGGCGTACGGAGTTCTTCCGGCTATAGCGCTCGACCCCATTCGGGTATCGCTACAGGATGTGGCGATTGACCTATCCGGATCCGTCGAGACCTATAACCGCTCTGACGGCGTCTTGAATATCTCCACAGCACCGGACGCGGACGGAATTGTGCGTCGAATTGAAGTACGGGCTGAGGATACCGATCAGGTTTCTCATTGGGCCGTATTTGCCCTGGCCAACACCAGCGATCGGCAGATAGACCGGTTTATTGTAGCTCCCCATTACCAGATGGTTGGCTCCGGATTGGTATGGCCTGACCTCGACAACGGGCGTATCGCAGCGATTACGCCCAGTGAGGGGTTTTCCTTAGACCGGCAGGCCGACCATGGAGCCGATGTCTTTCTGATCACCCTTGATCCCGCTGCCGTAATTACTCTGGTTGCGGAACAATCGACCCCCAACCTGCCAAAACTGTATCTTTGGGAACCGGCAATCTACAAGGATACCGCCAACAGCTACACGCTCTATCACGGCATAATACTGGGTATCTCTGGCTTGCTGGCAGTCTTCCTCACCATTCTGTTCGTGGTCAAAGGTTCAGCCATGTTTCCCGCAACCGCCGCATTGGCCTGGGGAGTTTTGGCGTATATCTGTGTGGATTTCGGTTTCTGGAACAAAGTTATCAATGCTTCAGGCTCCAACGCGCCCTTCTGGCGGGCGGGTACTGAAGTTTTTTTGAGTGCCAGCCTGCTGGTCTTCATTCACGCATACCTGACCCTCAATCGCTGGAACAAACGTTTCTCTCATGTAATTTTTGGCTGGGTACTGGCATTGATAATCCTCATGGGTATCGCGGTCTTCGAACCGGGGGTCGCTGCCGGACTTGCGCGGTTCTCCTTTGGGGTGACGGTAATCGTCGGATTTGGTCTGATCATTTATCTGGCGCTACAGCGATCAGATCGTGCTGTCATGCTCACACCTACCTGGATATTGTTGGGCATCTGGCTGTTTGGCGCCGGTTTTGCAGTCACCGGGCGTCTGGAAAATGACATTATTCAACCGGCATTGGGCGGCGGACTGGTTCTGGTTGTCCTGCTCCTGTGCTTTACGGTTATGCAGCACGCATTTTCCGGTGGAGCGCTCACCCATGGCATTGTCAGTGATACGGAACGCTCGGCTCTCGCTCTCAACGGTGCCGGTGATGTGTTGTGGGACTGGGATGTTGGACGGGACCGCATCATGGTCGGGGACGAGATCAGCCAGCTCCTCAATCACAACAAAAAGATAATGAACGCACCATCCAAAGGTTGGCAGGCAATTCTCCATCCCAATGACCGGGACCGTTTCAGCTCTACCCTCGGAGCAATTGTGGAACATCGAAGGGGACGTATTTCGCAGTCGTTCCGATTGCGGGCAGATGATGGCCATTACCATTGGTTCAAGTTGTGCGCACGGCCGATGCTTGATTCAGAGGGAGATGTCACCCGGTGCATTGGCACACTGACGGACATTACGGGTCAAAAGAAATCGGAAGAACGGATCCTGCTTGATTCAGTGCGGGACAATCTTACCGGCCTTGAAAACCGCGAACTGTTTTGCGGAAAGCTTGACACTGTGATTGCACTTGCCAGCGCTGATGGCGCAATCAGGCCTTCAGTTTTTCACATCGATATTGACAGCTTCAGAAAGGTCAATGCCCGGTACGGTTACTCCGTAGGTGACACCATTCTGCTGACGCTTTCCCGCCGTCTCTCCCGCCTGCTCAAATCGGGTGACAGTCTCGCCCGCATTTCCGGTGACCAGTTTGCGCTTCTGCTGATGTCAGAAACCGAGCCCAAGAAAATTGCCACCTTCGCGGATTCCATCCGCAGAACCTTGAATGCCCCTGTCGAGTTTGCCGAAGACGAAATAATGATGTCCGCATCAATCGGCCTCGTCAACTGGTCGCGTGAGCACACCAAATCAGAACAGATGATGCGGGATGCAGAACTCGCCAAAAGCGAAGCCAAACGGCTGGGGGGTGACCGGACTGAACCGTTCAGCCCACAGATGAAAAACTCGCGGGACAACACGGTTCTGTTGCTTGAAGATCTGAAAAAGGCGCTGCAGCAGGGAGAAATCGAGCTGCTGTATCAGCCGATAGTACATCTCAACGACAGTTCAATCGCCGGATTTGAGGCTCTCATGCGATGGCATCATCCGAAAGCTGGCAAGCTGATGCCTTCTGATTTTGTGCCGCTGGCAGAGCAGTCCGGGCTGATCCAGCATCTGGGCAACTACGTGCTGAACAAAGCGGCGGTGGATCTGGCCGATATTTTGAGCAGGAGTGACCGCAGCTGTTTCGTCAGTGTCAATGTTTCCAGCCGGGAGCTGCTGCGCACTGATATTATAAGTGATATTACAAATGTGCTCGAGACCAATGGCCTCAAGCCGCAGCAACTTCGGATTGAGGTTACCGAGAGCATGGTCATGGAAAACCCGGAACACGCCTCACAAATACTGCGCCGAATTAAGGCAACCGGTATAGGGCTCTCCCTGGATGATTTTGGAACCGGATATTCAAGCCTCTCCTATCTGCTGAAATTCCCTTTCGACACACTCAAAATCGACAAGTCGTTCATGCAGTCCAAACTGCAACACGAAAAACTCATCGTACTGCGTTCGATCATAACGCTTGCCCATGGCCTGAACCAAAGCGTTGTTGCTGAGGGCGTGGAGTATGAATCGGACGTTACCGATTTATTGCAACTGGGCTGCGAATATGCGCAGGGCTATCTGTTTGGTGAACCGCTGAACAAGGAACAGGCTCTCGCAAGCCTGGGTATGGAAACACAGTGAAATTCAGGCATGACCGGTATCGGAGGACAAAACGCTTTCGTCAACCCCTAGCAGCGCAAGGCTCCTGCGGTACTTTTCTTCGTTTTTACATTCGAACAGGATGTCTTTCGTGGCATCAACCGTCAGCCAGCCGTTGGAACTGATTTCATCCTCCAACTGACCGGGAGCCCAGCCGGCATAACCGAGCGCCAATATGGCCTGTGCAGGCCCCTTGCCGGTTGCTATTGCGCGGAGAATTTCCAAAGTTGCCGTCAGGCACACATTGTCTCTGACCTCCACGGTTGAGTCGCTTGCAAATTCTGCAGTGTGCAGCACGAACCCGCGCCCCGGTTCCACCGGTCCACCAACATGCATGGACCGCTTTACAAGAGTCTCAGGAATACTGTGTTTCTCGATTTCGGAAATGATTTCAAGCTGCTCCAGAAACTCTGGAACAGTGGGGCTGGTCATAGTCCGGTTAACGATGAACCCCATCGCACCTTCTTCTGAATGAGCGCACACATAAACGACGCTTCTCTCAAAGCGTGAATCTCCCATGTCCGGCATGGCGATGAGGAAATTTCCGCATAGTGACGGAAAGGCTTCTTCAGGCTTCATGTGCATTTCTTTCCATATACAAGCCGTTTAACAGGTCGAAAGGATAATCGACAAGGCAAATCAGACACCGGCGCTAACTATTTTCACTTAAATATGAATGTTCATACCCTTAAAGTCATTCGACATTGCGGCGCGAACCCCTATTCTAGGCAACAGTTCAGGAACCACAGAATCGTTTAAGCCATGAAAATCCCCTCCATAATCCTGTATTGTGCAGCCTTGCTGATTTTCAGCGTTGCGCATTCCATGGCGGCAAGCAGCGACTGGCAGGACCTGGGCGGTGGCAAGGCAAGGCTTCTGGCCAGCCTCGATCCGGCAACCGGAGAACTGAACGCGGCTGTAGAGGTAAAACTTGAACCGGGGTGGTCTACCTATTGGCGTTATCCGGGCAGTTCCGGCATTCCTCCAATGTTTGATTTTTCACCAACGCCAGGTTTCGAGCTTTCAGCGATTGACTTTCCATCCCCGCAGTTGCTTGGAAGCAAATCCAATCGTTACGCAGGGTACAAGAAGACCGTTACCTTTCCTATCAGCGGCAGGTTTGTCGATGGCATAACACCAAAGGTGCATCTCAAGATCCTGATGGGCGTCTGTCGGGAGGTTTGCATCCCGGCACAAGCAGAGCTGAAAATCACAACGGCCCAGCTCATGCAATCTGACCCAATTGCCCAACAGGCCATTCGCCTGGCCAGACTTTCAATTCCCAGGCATGCTGACCCGGGAAATGTCGTCATGAAAACCGAAGAGGGGGCTGAGCGAAATCTGGTGGTAACTGTTAACAGCAAGTCGGACGATACCCGTCCCTCACTGTTTGTCGAAGGGCCGGCCGAGTGGTACCTGCAACCGGCAGAACTCTTATCTCAGGAAGACGGCTACGCTGTTTTCTCCCTTGATTTGTCGCGGGCGCCCGCATCTGTGGACATCACCGAGCACCCCCTCAAGTTCACCCTGGTGAACGGCAACTCGGCTATCGAATTCCTACGTTGAATTAGAACCACATTCTCCTATAACCATAACGTACGATTGTTTGATTATGGAGATAAATAATGACCATATCAGTTGGGTCTGAACTTCCTGATACCACTTTGCACCATGTAGGCGAAGATGGTCCTGCCACCCTGTCTGCCCGTGAGTTTGCCGGAAACCGTAAAATAGTCCTGTTTGCTGTGCCAGGCGCTTTCACCCCAACCTGCCACATGAACCATCTGCCAGGCTTTGTAGAGCATGCCGATGCCATCAAGGCAAAGGGCGTGGAGGAAATTGCGGTCGTGTCCGTCAATGATGTGTTTGTCATGGACGCCTGGGCAAGTGTTTCTGGCGCAGAGGGCGTCATCAAGTTCCTCAGCGATCCGAACGCTGAGTTTGCCAAAGCGATGGGTCTGGAACTCGACTTGACCGAGCGTGGTCTTGGCATGCGGTCAATGCGATATGCAATGATTGTGGAGAATGGCAAAGTGACCGCGCTCAATGTAGAGGACAATCCCGGTCAGGCAGTTGAATCCACTGCTGAAAAAATTCTTGAAGCCCTGTAGGTCCCGTAACTTTTACTTGTAATCTTCCATCCCGCGGCGGGCGAGTTCGTCCGCCTTTTCATTTTCAGGATGACCGGCATGACCCTTGATCCAGTGCCAGCTTACAGTATGGCGGGAAACTGCTTCATCCAGAGCCTGCCACAATTCAACATTCTTCACCGGCTTTTTGTTGGCCGTTTTCCAGCCATTCTTTTTCCAGCCGTGAATCCAGCCTGTAATTCCGCCCTTCACATATTGTGAATCTGTCGTGAGCTTGACCTCGCAGGCTTCTTTCAACGCGTTGAGCGCTTCTATTGCGGCGGTCAGTTCCATCCGGTTGTTGGTAGTTTCCGGTTCACCACCAAAAAGTTCCTTTTCACGGTCGCCATACCTGAGCAATGCACCCCAACCACCGGGACCGGGATTGCCGGAGCATGCGCCATCGGTCCAGATCTCCACGGTTTTCAAAATGCATCAACCCCGTATTCGGTGGCGGCGGAAACCGATTTGTGAAAACGCAGCTTGGAAATGTATTCGGAGGGATCTTTGGGAACGACCAGAGCGCCCGGTGGAACATTCAGCCAATCATACAGCCTAGTCAGCAAGAACCGCAGTGCCGATCCGCGGCACAATAGCGGCAGGGTTTGCAATTCAGCCTCCGTCAATTCCCTCACCTGCTGATAACCTTTGATCATTGCCCTGGCCTTGGTAACATTAAACGAATTGTCCGGTTCGAAACACCACGCGTTGATGCACACAGCAATGTCATAGGCGAGCAAATCGTTGCAGGCGAAGTAAAAGTCTATCAATCCGGACAACTGGTCTTTTAGAAAAAACACATTGTCAGGGAACAAATCCCCATGGATTACCCCCGTCGGCAGGTTCCTGGGCCAGTGCTGCTCTAGATGAGCCAACTCGGTATTGATCATGTCTGCAAGGCCTGTGGCAACTGTGTCGGCTTTACTTTGAGAAAGTTCAAAGAGCGGACGCCAGTCTTCCACGGTGAGCGAGTTTTTTCTGGATAGTTCAAACCCCTCACCGGCAAGGTGCATTTTTGCCAGCGCGGTGCCTACCTGTCGGCAATGATCCGGACTTGGCCGTCTAACCGAATTCCCGTCAAGATAGCTGATGATGGCAGAAGGACGGGCTGCCAGTGTAGAGAGGGTCTCACCGGATTTGAGTTTTATCGGCTGCGGACAGTCAATGCTGTTCTTCGCCAGATGTTCCATGAGTCCGAGAAAAAACGGCAAATCGTCAGCATTTACACGCTTTTCATACAGGGTAAGGATGTACATGCCTTTATCGGTGGAAAGAAGGTAGTTCGAGTTCTCGACACCTTCTGCAATTCCCTTGAGAGAATGCAAACCACCGATGTTGTACCGGTCCAAATAGTCTTTCAATTCGGAGTCCGGGATCTGGGTATAAACTGCCATTCAAATAAGTCCGTTTACAAAGGCCATGTCCTGGGCCGTGATTTCAGTATCACGCAAGTCCCTTGCAACAAGGAAGTTTTCATGCTCCTTGACGGTTTCCACCAAATCAAGTTTCAAATCAAACCGCCTTCGGAATTCATCAATAATTTCCTCCACCAGAATTTCAGGGGCAGATGCGCCAGCTGACAGACCAACAACTGCTGCGGTTTCCAGTTCATCCCATGGTATGTCAGCTGCTTTCTGAACCAGGGCGGCGTTCTTTGCTCCGGCCTTTCTGGCAACTTCGACCAGCCGTTTTGAATTGGAGGAATTGGGTGCGCCGACAATCAAGAAATGATCAGCATCTGTCGCAGCCAGCTTGACCACCTCCTGCCGGTTGGTTGTCGCATAGCAGATTGATTCCGCCGCCGGAGCCTGCATGTTGGGAAATCGATTTTGCAGTGTTTGCAGGATTTCGGTGGTGTCATCTACCGATAGAGTTGTCTGAGTTACAAAACCAAGCGCGTCGGGATCCTCAGGTTCGTAGTCCAAGGCCTGATTTACATCTTCGATTAAAGACATCTCTCCTGGCTGAACCTGCCCCATCGTGCCCACTACTTCCGGGTGGCCGGCATGGCCGATCAGTAGAACATGTCGGCCCTGGCGAATGTGGCGAATTGCCTGTTTGTGTACTTTTGAAACCAACGGGCAAGTTGCATCCAGATACAGAAGATTGAGGTTTTCGGCATTGCTCGGCACTGATTTTAGTACCCCATGGGCGGAAAAAATAACCGGCTGCTCCGTTGGCGGAATTTCATCCAGTTCCCTCACGAAAACCGCACCCTTTGCCTCCAGCCCTTCAACCACATAGCGGTTGTGCACAATTTCGTGGCGGACGTATACCGGTGCACCATATTTCTTGAGCGCAAGCACCACCATCTGAATGGCCCGGTCAACACCGGCGCAAAATCCGCGCGGCCCACAAAGCCGCAACGACAATTCTTTGCTTTCAACCATTTCGGTCACCTTTACGCGAAAATAGGAAAAACGTCCCTACCCCAACAAGGGCAAATGCCAATCCATACCAGGTGATAGCATATTGCAAGTGATTGTTTGGGAAAGAAACAATTGTTGTGCCCCCGCGTGGCCAATCACCGGGAACAGGCGTCTCATCCGCATCTACAAAGAAACTGACAAAATCCTCACTCTCTGGTGTTTTCATGAGACTTATCATTTGTTCAAGGCTTCGCCAATAGAACTCTCGCTTATCAAGCGCATTGTCGGGAATAAAACTGTTAGGCTTTTCGGGAAGCGGGACGCGAACCAGACCGGTAACAGATTGTCGGCCGGTCACCTGACCTTTTTGACGTCTGGCAACATCCTTGAAATCATAAGGAACGAAACCGCGATTGACTATAAGGGTCTTGCCGCTGTCCAGCTTCAAGGGTGTGTGAACATTCCAGCCAACTGCACCGCTTTTGTTTGTGGCATAAAAATAGACTTCTTTTGAATGGTCGAATACGCCCTGGGTGGTGACCGGACTGTAGGGCCAGTTGTCTTCCACCATTTGACGATCAAGAAATTCGTCCAATTGCATAGGCGCCAGTTTGATGCGCGCACTCACCCGGGCAATCAACTCTTCCTTCCACAACAGGCGTTTTACCTGCCAGGTACCAAGGCCAGCCAGCACTGCGGTACCGGCCAGCATACATACCAGAACCAGAACGGTTGAAAGCCTCATCTAGCCTTTTTCTCCCAATTCGCCTTGTTTGGCGTTTGTCTGAAACTGCAATGCGATCATAACGCCTTTAGAGAACCTAAGGCCCCAGACCGATAAAACCACTATTAACGGTGTCCACAAAAGCATATGTACCCAGAGCGGCGGATTTGCCGCAATCTGAAGCCCCATGGCCATGGCGGTGATGATGAAACCGATTATAAGAATTACAAATACTGCAGACCCATCACCGGAATCAATAAATTCAAAGTCCAAACCGCAAAACTCACATGCGTCAGCTGGTTTCAAAATTCCCTGGAACAGCTTTCCGTTTCCGCAACGCGGGCAGCAATTGCGGAAACCCACCGATTGTGGCGATGGCATGGAATACAGCATTTTGTCTTCCGAGGTTGTCTTACGTTTTGCCATCTGTGCGGACCGGAATTTATCAATCGCATACCTAAATTAAAAAGGCGGCCTTTATGACCGCCTTTTGTGCATTATTTCACCATTGTTTTAGTGGGCTGCGATTGCCGCCCCCCAACTTGCCCAAACATAGACACAGCAGAAGAGGAACAACCAGACGACATCAACAAAGTGCCAGTACCAGGCAGCAGCCTCAAAACCGAAATGCTGCTCCGAAGTGAAGTGCCCGGCCATTGCACGGAACAGGCAGACGATCAGGAAAATAGTTCCAACCAGAACGTGAAAGCCATGAAATCCGGTCGCCATAAAGAAAGTCGCGCCATAAATCGATTCAGAGAAATCAAACGGTGCTGCGGCATATTCGTAACCCTGAACAAAGCTGAACAGAACACCCAAAAGAATGGTCGCAAACAGCATGCCCTTCAGGGTTTTGCGGTCATCCTCGAGAAGTGCATGGTGGGCCCAGGTAACGGTAGTGCCTGACAACAACAGGATTACAGTGTTGAACAATGGCAGATGCCAGGGATCAAGCACCTCAATTCCATCCGGGGGCCAGTGACCGCCGGTATGTTCAACTCGCGCTTCCTGCGCAAGTTCTCCGGGATAAAGGCTGGCATCGAAAAATGCCCAGAACCAGGCGACAAAGAACATCACTTCGGAAGCGATGAACAAAAGCATGCCGTAACGAAGATGCAGGGACACCACCGGGGTATGGTCGCCATTGTGGGCTTCTCTTATGGTGTCAGACCACCATGCAAACATGGTGTAAAGAACACCCAGCAGACCGATTATCAGGATCCACGGTCCTGCGGCAGCCAGGTCAATCCCGGCAACGACAAAACTTCCCTCTGCCAATGCCCGCATATAGGCAACTCCACCCAAAGCGGTCACCAGGCCTGCAGCGGCACCGATCAACGGCCACGGGCTTGGATCGATAATATGGTAGTCATGATTTACGTTGTGACTGTCAGCCATTTAGTTGCTCCCAATTTCCCGCCGGGCTAAGCCGGTACCAGTCTTTACAAATTTCCGTTGTCTTTGTCACCGGTTTTCAGTTCAGCTTGTTCAGCGTTCAGTTCTTCCGGTGTCGTCTCACTTTCAAAGAAAGTATATGAGAGGGTGATTGTGTTGAGTGCCTTCATGGTTTCTTCCTTGTCCATATCCGGATCAACATAGAATACAACCGGCATTTCAAGCTTTCCACCCGGCTCAATAAATGTATCTGAAAAACAGAAACATTCGACCTTGTTAAAAAACACACCCACAGATTGCGGTGTGACGTTGAAGCTGGCCATGCCAACGATCGGTTCGTCAGACAGATTTTCAGCCACATAGTTGATGATCACCTGTTCGCCCATCTGAACGGTAATTTCTCTTTGGGCAGGTGCAAAATTCCAATACAGGCCCGAAGCTGTATTGGCATCAAAACGAACATTGATCTTTCTATCAATCACCGGCACGCCAAGGGATGAATCCACCCGTTGCGTTGTGCCGCCATATCCGGTCACCCGGCAGAACAGGTCATAAAGCGGTACCGAAGCATAAGCGAGACCGCCCATACCCAGCACCATGCCCAGGCACATGGCAACAACCTTGGTGTTGCTGGCTGTATTTTCGGTCTGTCTGTCTTGCGCCGCTGTTGTCATGGTTTCTTTCCTACAGTGGCCGTTGCAAAATGTTTGCGCCGAGTTTGGCCCAGGTTCCGAAATACAAAAGTACAACAAACAGGGCGAGCGCGATGGCCAGCGCGACATTGCGGGCACGCTGAGCTTTCTTTTGCTTTTCGTTCATCTCGACTGTATCGGATGTGAATTTGCCCTCTGCCATTATCCGATCACCCTGGCTACGATTGCATCAACCCCAAGCGCTGCAAACAAGGCGAAAAGGTAGAAAATGGAAAATCCGAACAAGCACCTTTCATGAGCATACTTGTTGTCGGCAGAGCCCAGCCTCCAGACCTTCCAGGCGAAGGAAATGAACAGAGCACCCAGGAGCGTTGCAAACACTCCAAACGCCAGACTTGCAAAGCCAAGCACAGCAGGCAGAACGCCGGTCACGCCCAGAACGAGTGCGTACAGGAATATCTGAAAGCGGGTTGATTTTTTACCCTGCACATTCGGCATCATCGGCACGTCGGCGTTTTCGTAATCCTGCATGCGGAACAGCGCAAGCGCCCAGAAATGCGGCGGCGTCCACAAAAAGATAATTGCAAACAGGACGACACTCTCAATTGTTACGTTGCCGGTCACTGCAGCCCAGCCAATCATCGGCGGGAAAGCGCCTGCAGCACCACCAATAACAATGTTCTGAGGTGTCGAACGCTTCAGCCACATCGTGTAAATCACTGCGTAGAAGAATATTGTAAAAGCAAGCAGAAATGCAGCCAACCAGTTTACCATGACGCCGAGTACGATGACCGAGAAGATTGACAGAATACTACCAAATGCCAATGCCTGATGGGCTTCTACCCGGCCATCCGGTATGGGGCGATTTGCGGTTCTGGCCATAACCCGATCAATATCCTGATCATACCACATGTTAAGGGCACCGGATGCACCGGCACCAACAGAGATACACAGGATTGCTATAAACCCGATAAGAGGATTGATATTGCCGGGAGCCATCAGCATGCCGATGATCGCAGTAAAGATCACCAGATACATCACTCTTGGCTTCATGAGCTCGAAATAGTCGCTCGGCATTGCGGACGAAATCATCGTCTCGCTTGTATTGCCTGTAACGCTTTCTACACTCATTTGTTTTCTACCTCACAAGGCTTGAGCCGTCCACGCGACGGCTCAGGATGATTACTTGATTTTGGGAAGGATTTCCCACTGGTGGAACGGCGGTGGCGAAGGCAGTTGCCATTCTAGTGTGGTTGCCCCTTCACCCCATGGATTGTCGGCAGCCTGACGCTTCTTCATAAACGCTTCCACAATGGTAGCCAGGAAGATCAGGACTGCAAAGGCGGATAGGTATGAACCCCACGAAGATACTGCATTCCAACCTGCATATGCATCCGGATAGTCAACATACCGGCGCGGCATGCCCTGGAGACCGAGAAAGTGCTGCGGGAAGAATACCAGGTTTACGCCGATAAATGTAAGCCAGAAATGCAGCTTGGCCAGGAACGAGTTATACAGATAACCCGTCATTTTCGGGAACCAGTAGTACCAGGCTGCAAAGATGGCAAACACCGCACCCAGCGAGAGCACGTAATGGAAGTGCGCTACAACATAATAGGTATCGTGGAATGCGCGGTCCAGCCCGGCATTGGCAAGCTGCACGCCGGTAACACCGCCCACCGTGAACAGGAAAATGAAGCCGATTGCCCATAGCATCGGTGTGCGGAATTCTATGGAACCGCCCCACATCGTAGCAATCCAGGAAAAGATTTTAACCCCCGTCGGAACTGCAATCACCATGGTGGCGAATACGAAATAACGTTGAGTATCCAGTGACAGGCCTACGGTATACATATGGTGTGCCCACACGATAAAGCCGACTGCTCCGATTGCAATCATCGCGAGCGCCATGCCCATGTATCCAAAAACAGGCTTCTTGGAGAACGTGGAAACAATGTGGCTGATGATACCGAAACCCGGCAGGATCAGAATGTAAACTTCGGGGTGACCGAAGAACCAGAACAGATGCTGGAACAGGATCGGGTCACCACCGCCCTCAGGAACGAAGAAGGTTGTTCCGAAGTTGCGGTCTGTCAGCAGCATGGTGATGGCACCAGCCAGAACCGGCAGAGACAGAAGCAGCAGGAATGCGGTGATTAGAATTGACCACGCGAACAACGGCATTTTGAACAGGGTCATGCCCGGAGCACGCATGTTGAAGATTGTGGTGATAAAGTTGATCGCGCCAAGGATTGATGACGCACCGGCAAGGTGCAGTCCGAGAATGGCCAAATCCATCGCAGGTCCCGGTTGTCCGGCAAGAGAAGAAAGAGGCGGATAAATAGTCCAGCCGCCGCCAACACCGGTAGCACCGGCAGGGCCTTCCACAAACATTGAAAGAATCAGCAGGAAAATAGCCGGGGGCAAAAGCCAGAATGAAATATTGTTCATCCGCGGGAACGCCATATCGGGCGCCCCGATCATGATCGGCACCATCCAGTTGGCAAATCCGCCAATCAGTGCCGGCATCACCATGAAGAAGATCATGATCAGGCCATGGCCGGTGGTGAAGACGTTGAATGTGTGCGGATTTGAGAAAATCTGCATGCCTGGCTCGTGCAGCTCCAGACGCATCATGACAGAGAGGAAGCCGCCCAGAATACCCGCCAGAATGGCGAAAATCAGATAAAGAGTGCCGATGTCCTTGTGGTTGGTTGAATAAAACCAGCGCTTGAAGAAGCCCGGTTTGTGATCATGTGCGTCAGCTGCAGCCATTTTGGTTACTCCCAGGTTCCTTATTCCGCCGGCTTGTTTTCTGCCAGTTTGGTATCCGTTGCATCAGTATTTTGAGCAAAAAACGTCTTGTTTGCTCCCTCAACATCTTCGAGGGCTGCTTCCTGCCAGGCTTCGAATGTTTTGCGATCAACGACTCGCACCGCTACCGGCATGAACGCGTGGTTAATGCCGCACAGTTCGGAGCATTGGCCATAATACAGGCCTTCCTTGTTGGCTTTAAACCAGGTCTCATTGATGCGGCCTGGTATTGCGTCCATCTTCAAGCCAAACGCCGGAACCGCCCAGTCATGGATGACACCGCTTACATCAGCGGTGACCAATACCCGGATCATCTCGCCGACAGGGACTACAAGTTCGTTATCCACAGCCAACAGGCGCGGGTAGATTGCTTTGTCCTCTTTGCCCGCATCCACGCGATCACCTTCTTCAAGCATGTTGGATGAAAAAGAGAGTTCGCTTTCGTCCTGATATTCATAGTCCCAATACCAGGTCTGACCGATGGCTTTCACGGTGAGGGTTGGCTCTTCCGTTGGTGCAAGCTGTTCATCCAGCAGTTGGAAAGACGGGATAGCAATCGCGATCAGAACAACAATCGGCGCAACGGTCCAAACCACCTCTACTGTCGTGTTGTGACTGGTTTTGGATGGTGTCGGGTTGCTCTTGGCACTGTAACGGAACATTACCCAAGCCAACAGAAGCATCACGAATATCGTGATCGGCGTGATGAACCAGAATGTGTACAGATCGAACCACTCGATGTTGGCCATCATGTCGGAGCCTGGCTCAATATGCCAGAGGCCCCAATCTGTTGGCTGAGATACATAAACCGCTTCCTGCGCGAGCGCAGCGGTGGCGGCAAACAGTCCGCCAATTCCTGAAATGATTGAAGCAATAGCTCTCATCAAATGTCTCCCGGATTAAATCTGTCTAACTGGATATCATTTAATCCAGAATTCCGTGATGTCTACAGCCGAAATCATGCCGCGAAACAGAATTCAGCTTCATAGTTTGTCAAACCATAACGAGCGTTCGTAAGCAATAATTCCAGTCGATTATATTGTGCGGCAAATTTGCACGCAAACCCCACAATGCTCGTCTTTCAAAACAATTTATACGATGTTTGCAGCCTTGAGTAATGCAGATTGGCTCCAAAACCCTAAAAAAACCATAGTTTTCAGGCCTGCATCCGGCCAAAACCCCAAGTCTGGCAGAAGCCGTTAGTAATTTTATTGGAAATTAGTCGCATGAAATGGCAAAACGTTTAGTGATTCGAGGATTTGAATGCGTTTCGTGACCAAAAATACCTTTACATTTCTCATTGCCCTGCTGCTGACCGCAGTTTCTACCAGCCAGATTTTTGCCCAGGGTGCGGTAAGATCGGCGCATGGTGCCTGGTCGATGGTTTGTGATACCCCGCCAGGGGCATCGAGCGAACAGTGTGCATTAATGCAGAATGTGGTTGCCCAGGATCGTTCAGAAGTCGGCCTGTCTGTGGTTGTTCTGCGGACAGCGGACGGAGAATCGGAAATCATGCGCGTCCTTGCGCCGCTGGGTGTCCTGTTGCCCAACGGCCTGGGTCTGAACGTGGACGGCAAGGACATCGGCAGAGCCTATTTTGTACGCTGCTTCCAGGATGGCTGCTATGCAGAGGTGATCTTGAAAGGTGAGTTGCTGGAAACCCTGAAATCGGGCAAGACCGCAACCTTCATCGTCTTCCAGACTCCGGAAGAGGGCATTGGAATTCCGGTTGATCTCAGCGGGTTTTCCGACGGATATACAAAAATCCCCTGAGATTTTCGCGACCCCTTGGTTTTCGGTGTCAAAATGTTATGTCAGAGCCAGGACATTCTCGCAGAGGTGAAACATGGATTCTCTAATTGACCGTTTTGATATTGATCGATCACAAATCGAACAGTTGCTCGGAGATTCGATCGGTCAGGCAGAAGACGGCGAACTGTTTGCCGAATACAGCGAAACCGAGGCGCTGGTTTTTGACAACGGCAAGCTCAAAACCGGTTCGTTCAATACCGCTCAGGGGTTCGGATTGCGCGCTGTAGCCGGTGAAGTAGCAGCCTACGCGCATTCGGGAGACATGAGTGAAGCCGGTCTCAAGCGGGCTGCCGATGCGGTGCGTTCGGTTCAATCCGGCAAGGGTGGCTCTTACTCAGCCGGTCCGAAAGGCACCAACCGCAAACTTTATTCGGAAGAAAATCCGATAGGTTCTCCCTCCTTTGAAGACAAGGTAAAACTCCTGGAGGAGATGGATGCCCATGCGCGCAACCTGGATGATCGGGTCCGCCAGGTAACCGTCTCGCTTGCAGCAAACTGGCAACTGGTGGAAATATTGCGGGCAGATGGTCATTTTGTGCGCGATGTTCGCCCGTTGGTGCGGATCGGCATCAACATCGTTGTCGGCGAGGGCGATCGTCAGGAATCTGCAAGTCACGGGTTTGGCGGGCGTGCCGGATTTGGTGACTTCGTGACGGTAGACAAATGGCAGGCCGGGGTCGATGAAGCCTTGCGCATGGCGCTGGTCAACCTCGAAGCCGTGCCCGCACCGGCTGGTACGTTCGACATTGTCCTTGGCGCCGGCTGGCCCGGTGTAATGCTGCACGAAGCGGTAGGACACGGCCTTGAAGGCGACTTCAACCGCAAGAAGACGTCCGCATTCTCCGAACTCATGGGAAAACAGGTAGCCTCCAAGGGGGTTACTGTGGTTGACAACGGCACTATTGACGGGCGTCGCGGTTCCCTTTCGGTTGATGATGAAGGGACTCCCACCAATGACACGGTGCTCATCGAAGACGGCATTCTGGTAGGTTACATGCAGGACAGGCAGAATGCCCGGCTTATGGGTGTAGAGTCCACTGGCAATGGCAGACGACAATCCTACGCCCATCAGCCAATGCCACGCATGACCAACACCTATATGCAATCCGGCGAGCATGACCCGAAGGAAATTCTCGCCTCTGTCAAAGACGGGATTTACGCGGTATCCTTCGGTGGCGGACAAGTGGACATCACATCCGGCAAGTTTGTGTTCGACTGCACAGAAGCCTACGAAATCAAGGACGGGAAGGTTGGCCGCCCCCTAAAAGGTGCCAATCTGATAGGATCAGGTCCGGAAGCCATGCAGCGCATTGCCATGGTCGGTAACGACATGGCACTTGATACCGGGATCGGCATGTGCGGAAAACAGGGCCAAAGTGTGCCGGTGGGGGTAGGCCAGCCTACCCTCCGTATGAACGCGGTAACTGTTGGCGGAACCGGCGTTTAAACCGCATTCAGCTTTAGCTAGTGGTTCCTGCTCCCATTAGGTCAGGGATACAATCGAACCGTGCTCCAGGAAGCATCAGGTGTTTCACGGTCGAAACGCTGGCGATCGTGCAAGCGAAACTTGCCATCATTCCAGAACTCGATGGAGAGCGGACTGATGCGGAACCCGGACCAATAGTCCGGCCGCTGAATTTTTGCGGTGCCAAATTTAGCGGTGAATTTTGCAACTTCCTTTTCCAATGCAAAACGGCTCTCAAGCGGTCGCGACTGTTTGGAGGCATGGGCGCCAATTCTTGATCCGCGGGGACGGGAGTAGAAATAGTCATCTGCCTCCTCGTCGCTCACGATCTCAACGTCACCCCTTATACGAATGGACTTGCGCAGTGTTTTCCAATGAAAACAGGCGGCCGCTTTTTTTGAAGCAAGCAGCTCTGCGCCCTTCTCGCTTTCAAAATTGGTGAAAAAACAGAAACCACGGTCATCAAATCGCCGCATAAGAACCATACGCACATTTGGCATGCCGGTATCGTCCACTGTTGCCAGAGACATGGCACTTGGATCGTTGGGTTCGGACTTTTCGGCCTGCGTTAACCAGTCTTTAAACAAGTCAAACGGATTTTCTGCCGTTGGGTCACCCTTTTTTAACTCTGATGCCTGATAGTCCATGTAGTGGGTCCTTTAGTATTGAGCGGACAATGAGTGTCTTATCCAAATTTTCCAGGCAAAATGCCGGTGGAATGCCCTGTTCCAAGCATATCGATCAGGAGCACAGCCCTGTCAACCGGCTTACGTCAGCTATAGCACTATCTGCTGCAATCTGCCTTCTTGCTGCATGTACTGTTTCGTCCGGCCTGGGTTCCATCGACACTGAAGAGCAGATTGTGACCAAGTCTGTTACAAAACCGGTTGAATCCGACGGTATCGCTGAAGCTGATGCAGAAATCATCAAATCTGCAGCCGCTGATTCCGAAGATTCCAACTTGCTCGCCTGGCAGAACCCGGAAACCGGCAACAAGGGCACGATTACAGCAATCGACAAATTTATCGGCAGCCACGGACAACAATGCAAGAAATTCCGTACAACTGTCGACACCTTTATGGGTATTTCCATTTACAATGGTGAAACCTGTGAATTGCGAAAAGGGTTTTGGGTGCTATCCTGGTTCTTCAAGGCCGATAGCTGAGAAATTGCCAAAACCCTTTAATTTACGCGCAAAATTCACCATATACGGTGCGAAACATCAATTTTCGGCAGAAGCTATACCTGCCGATCAGTCAAGAGTCTGAGACATGCCAAACCCTTATTCCGTTCTGGGGGTTTCCAAGGCAGCGGATGAGAAGGCAATTAAATCTGCTTTTCGCAAGCTGGCGAAGAAATATCACCCGGACCAAAACAAGGACAACAAAAACGCGCAGGCCAAGTTTGCGGAGGTCAACCAGGCATATGAGATTCTGGGCGACAAGGAAAAGCGCAGGCAATATGACCGCGGGGAAATTGACGACACCGGCAAACCGAAGTTTGCGGGTTTTGAGGGTGCAGGCGGAGGCGATCCGTTTGCAGGCTTCAGGCAGGGTGCAAATGCCGGTGGGGCCGGATTCGGCGGTGCAGAAGACATCCTGAATGAAATGTTTGGCTCTGCATTCGGCGGTCAACAACGTTCGGGTGGTTTTGGCGGCGGAAATCCATTTGCAAATATGGTCGGCGGCCAAAGGAGACAGGCAGCGCCCTCTTCTGATGTGGAAATGAAAACCGTTGTCACAATCGAAGACCTCATGAGAGGCAAAACCTTTGTCACCATGCCCAGTGGAAAACAGATTTCGGTTTCCATTCCGCCCGAGGCAGAAGAAGGTAAGGCAATACGCTTGAAAGGACAGGGCCAGTCCGCTCCCGGCAGGAAACCCGGTGATGCGCTGATTACCCTCGTGCTCAAGCATAATTCCAGGTTCCACAAGCAGGGTACTGACTTGCGAACCGAAACACCTGTTCCCCTGAAAACAGCTGTGTTAGGTGGTAAAGTTGCAGTCGAAACCCTGGATGGACGGCTTTCTCTCAGCATTCCGGCCGGTACCAGTTCCGGAAAGGTTTTCCGGTTGAAAGGCAAGGGTTTGCCTAAGAAAACAGGCGGGTTTGGGGACCTGCTGGTTTCCACTTCGATACAATTGCCAGAGGGCGATCTGGAGGCTCTGGCGAGATTTCTTGAATCGTAGTAACCACAATATTAACCTCGCCTTGCGATGGAATTAGCCTTATGGCATACCCAGATCAAACGCTTTCGCAATTTCAATGTGTCCGACCCACAAGATACAGGCTGGGTGAGCAGGAACGATGACCGGAGAATTTCAGAATGAGTAATACCAGCGGTTTGATGGCTGGAAAACGTGGTTTGGTAATGGGTGTTGCAAACAAACGATCCATAGCCTGGGGTATCGCAAAGGCGTGTAGTGACGCCGGCGCCGAGCTGGCTCTGACTTATCAGGGAGAAGCCCTGAAAAAACGGGTCGAACCACTTGCTGATGAGTTGGGAGCATTTCTCGCTGGCGAATGCGATGTGACCGACGAGACAACCATTGATGCAGTTTTCAAAAACCTCGAGAAACAGTGGGGCAAGCTGGACTTTCTGGTCCATGCAATCGCCTTTTCAGACAAGGATGAACTGACCGGACGTTATGTGGAGACAACGGCCGAGAATTTCCGAACAACCATGGATATCTCCGTTTATTCGTTCACTGCAGTCGCCCAGCGTGCGGAGAAACTGATGACGGATGGCGGTTCCATGGTAACCCTTACCTATTACGGTGCGGAGAAGGTTATGCCGCATTACAATGTAATGGGCGTGGCAAAGGCCGCACTTGAGGCGTCAGTCAAATATCTGGCAGTTGATCTGGGCAATCAGAACATTCGTGTAAACGCAGTTTCGGCCGGCCCGATCAAGACGCTTGCAGCATCGGGTATTGGCGATTTCCGGTATATTCTGAAATGGAACGAATACAATTCACCGCTCAAGCGCACGGTTTCCATTGAAGAAGTGGGCGATTCAACGCTCTATCTTCTGTCAGATTTGTCACGCGGTGTAACCGGTGAAGTTCATCATGTTGATTCAGGTTATCATACCGTTGGCATGAAGGCGGTCGATGCTCCGGACATTTCTGTCGTAAAGGACTAACCTAGGCGAATGGCCAGCCCGATTATCTATTATGTGAGGCATGGCGAAACCGACTGGAACGCAGAACTGCGTTTTCAGGGACGCAAGGATATTCCGTTAAACGAGACCGGTTGCGGACAGGCGACAAGCAATGGCAAGAAACTGTCAAAAGAACTCGGGCCAGCAGACGGTTTTGTTTTTATATCCAGCCCGCTTTCGCGATCACGGAGAACCATGGAGCTCATTCGCGAAGCAATGGGACTGGAGCCTGGAGCCTATATCATTGACGAGCGTCTCATTGAGATGAGTTATGGAAACCTTGAGGGTGTGACGCAAGCGGAATTGAAGGCGGAAAACCGCGAACTCTACTATCACCGGAAACAGAATGCATGGAACTTTCGCCCAGAAAACGGTGAAAATCAGGAGGACGTCCTTGCCCGCATAAAAGACTGGTACGACACACTCGATCCGTCTGGAAAATATGTGGTTTCAGCACATGGAGCGGTTGGCCGCGTGGTACGCCACCACCTCACCGGGATTCCCAAGGAAGAAATAGCCAGATACCGTTTTCCTCAGGACAAGGTTTTTTTGTTTTCCGACGGCAGGGAAGAAATCATTTGACGCGGCAACGCTGCTTTTCTTCGCGGTAAGTTTGCTCTAAGAACACCACTAAACTTTTTGGAATCAGTCATGTCATTCAACTCCTTCGGACATTTATTCAGGGTTATGACCTGGGGCGAGAGCCATGGGCCTGCGCTGGGATGTGTTATCGATGGGTGTCCCCCGGGAATAGAATTTGCCACCGCTGAAATTCAAGCCTTTCTGGACAAACGCAAACCAGGTCAGTCCAAGTTTACAACCCAACGCCGCGAAGCTGACGAAGTGGAAATCCTCTCTGGCGTAATGGCTCTGGAAGACAAACCGGAAATGTTGGTTACCACCGGCACACCGGTTTCCATGATGATCCGTAACACGGATCAGCGTTCAAAAGACTATTCCGAGATAAAGGAACGCTATCGCCCTGGCCACGCGGATTATACGTATGATTTGAAATATGGCGTGCGGGATTACCGTGGTGGCGGTCGTTCCTCGGCCCGTGAAACCGCCGCAAGGGTTGCTGCCGGAGGACTTGCCAGAAAAGTCGTCCCCGGAATCACCATTCGCGCAGCAATGGTTCAGATGGGCGAAATGGTAATCAACCGTGAAAACTGGAACTGGGATGCGGTAAACGAAAACCCTTTCTTTTGTCCCGATGCGCCAGTGGTGGATGAATGGGCTGATTACCTGGACGGAATCCGCAAGGCCGGATCTTCAGTGGGTGCGGTGATTGAAGTCGTGGCGGAAAATGTTCCCGCCGGCCTGGGCGCACCGATTTATGCCAAGCTTGATCAGGAAATCACCTCCTACCTGATGTCGATCAATGCGGTCAAAGGCGTTGAAATCGGCAATGGATTTGCTGCAGCAGGCATCACCGGCGTCGAAAATGCTGATGAAATGCGCATGGGCAATGATGGAGAGGTAAAATTCCTGTCAAACAATTCGGGCGGCATTCTGGGTGGTATTTCCAGCGGTCAGCCGGTTGTTGCCAGATTTGCCGTCAAACCTACGTCTTCCATGCTGACCCCGCGCAAAGGGGTTACCCGGGGCGGTGAAGAGTTGGATGTCGTTACCAAAGGACGCCATGACCCTTGTGTTGGCATCCGGGCGGTTCCAATCGGAGAGGCCATGGTGGCTATTGCCCTGGCTGATCACACACTGATGCATCGCGGTCAAACAGGAAAAATGTGATGAGTTACGACCAGCAGAAAATAGTTGACGCTATTCGCGCTTTTGAGGCGGGTGAAATCGTGGTTGTAACGGACGATGACGACAGGGAAAATGAGGGTGATCTTATTGTCGCGGCCGTACATTGCACCACAGAGAAGATGGCATTCATCGTTCGCCATACCTCCGGCATCGTTTGCGCACCGATGACTGTAGGCGAAGCAAGACGTCTGAACCTAAATCCAATGGTTGCCGAAAATGACGCGCCGCATGCAACAGCATTTACCGTCTCGGTTGACTACAAGCATGACACAACCACCGGCATATCCGCCGAGGAGCGCACCTCCACCGTTCGGGCGCTTGCCAATCCGAATTCAGGCGCGCTGGATTTTGTCCGGCCCGGCCACATATTTCCGCTGGTGGCCAAGGAAGGCGGTGTCCTCATGCGTTCCGGTCACACCGAGGCTGCGGTCGATCTGTGCAAATTGTCGGGCCTGGCTGAAGTCGGTGTTATTTCCGAACTTGTAAACGATGACGGAACCGTCATGCGCGGTCCGCAAGTCATGGCATTTGCACAAGCCAATAACCTAAAGACCATCTCTGTTGCCGATCTCATCTCCTATCGTCAGCGCCAGGAAAGCCTGATCGAACGCATTGACTCATTCCCGATAGAAACATCGGCGGGTGCGGCTCAGGCCTTCACCTACAAAACGAAGTGGGATGCAATGCATCACCTTGCTGTGGTCTTTGGCGACGTCCGCGACGGTCAGGATGTTCCGGTACGATTGCAGATAGAATCCGTGATCAATGACGCCTTTGGTGCGTCCAATCAGCTTTCTGACATGCTGCAAAAAATGGCGAATGCGGGACGCGGAGTCATTGTCTATCTGCGGGAAGGCTCGGTCGGTGTTGCCGCAGGACACGGACGCTGGAAGGATGCGCTGCAGGCGGGAGACAGGGAAGATCATGAAACTGCCCAGTCCCGCGAAGATGAATGGCTGGAAATCGGCCTGGGTGCGCAAATCCTTCGCGACCTCGGCATTGAATCAATCAAACTGTACGCCTCACGGGAACGTCACTATGTGGGCCTGGAAGGATTTGGTATCAACATTTCTGAAACCTTGACGGATGATTTCTAATGATTAAGCGGCTGGTACTTTCGATTGTCCCTTTGTTCTCAATCCTCCTTGCGAGTACAGGTGCAAGCGCCCAAACGGACACAAACCAGCTAAACCAGAACCCGCTTGAACCCCAGTGGAAAATCGAGGAAGTCACGGATGGTTCAGTCCCTGCTGAGATTGTCCCTGACGAACGCGAAGCAGCTGAGAACGGATTGCCCGATGGTCGGGTGACTACCGGTACCGGCGATATTGATGCGGCATGGTATTCTGAACCGACAACCCGTTATGCACACGGGGTTTTGGGGGACGCAATCGAAGCCGGCGCCCTGAAGGTTAAAAACGCGCGGCAGGAGACTTTTACGATTCGTCTCGATTCAAATGAAGTGTTTGAGGATATCTCGCCCCGTCTTGCGGATCTTGATCGCGACGGACGCACCGAAGTCATCACCATGCTCTCCTCACGAAGCGCCGGTGCTTCAATAGCGGTATTTCACCTGAACGGAAATGCTTTCATAAAAATTGCCCAGACACCCTTTATCGGGAGATCCAACCGGTGGCTCAACGTTGCCGAAATCGATCATTTCGGCGGAAATCGGCGTCCTGATATCGCTGCGGTCATAACGCCACATCTGGCGGGTGTTTTACAGTTTTACCGTTTCAGAAATGGCCGACTGGCACTTCTTGCTCAGGCTGGCGGGTTCTCAAATCATTTCATAGGTTCAAACGAATTGCGCCTTTCGGCAGTCGCCGATTTCAACAAAAACGGAATACCTGATCTGATAATTCCCTCACTTTCGCGAAACGAACTTGTGATTGTCGGAATGCGTGAAAACCAGTTTGCCGAACTTGACCGGGTTGAATTACCGGCGAGAGTGAACCGAGCCATCAAAGTCAATGAAGAGGAAGACAAACTCGAAATCATTGTCGGTCTTGACGACGGCAAAATTTATACGGTGTACAAAGACTAGATCGGTTACTAACGACTTGAAAATCGAGCGCGGTTCTCCCATCCTGCAGGCATGAGAAACTTCATGACTACCCGCCTCTATACCCATCCCATCAGCGTTGAACATATCACACCGCTAGGTCACCCGGAACGACCGGACCGTATTCGTGCACTGGACAAGGTGTTTTCCGATCCGGCGTTTGATGGCCTTGAGCGGGTGGATGCTCCGATAGCCGACCCTTCATATTTTGAGCTTGCTCATCCACAATCTCATCTACAGATGGTTCAGGACAATATACCGGAAACCGGTCTTGCCATTGTTGATGCGGATACCAGCGCGAGCCCGAAAAGCTGGGATGCGGTGCTGCATGTCTGTGGCGCTGCGATGGATGCAGTCGACAGTGTGTTTGAAGGCGCGGCCAACAATGCGTTCGTATCCATGAGGCCGCCCGGCCATCATGCGGAAAAAACTACAGCGATGGGCTTTTGTCTGGTCAACAACATAGCTATTGCCACCAGATACGCACAGGAGAAACACGGGATAGAACGGGTGGCTGTCATCGATTTCGATGTCCACCACGGCAATGGCACACAGGACATATTCTATGACGATCCAACCGTGCTGTTTGCCTCAAGCCATCAGATGCCGCTTTACCCCGGTTCCGGTGCCTTGGCGGAAACCGGTGTCGGCAACATATTCAATGCACCATTGGCCAATGGGGATGACGGTTCGAAGTTCAAGGAGGCATTTCGGGAACGGATACTCCCGGCAGTGGAAAATTTTGCGCCGGACCTGATAATGATATCCGCCGGATTTGACGCTCATTTTCGCGACCCCCTTGCCGGTCTTAATCTGGTTGCGGATGATTTTGACTGGGCTACCGGCAAACTTATGGAGATTGCAGACAATTGCTGCGAAAACAGGGTCGTCAGCTTACTGGAAGGTGGATATGATCTGCAGGGACTTGCGGAATCAGCATCTGCCCATGTAAATCGTTTGATGACTGGATAAACGGAAAAAATAATGGCCGAAGATAACAAGGACATTGAGGATATGACGTTCGAGCAGGCGCTGGATCAGCTCGAGAAAATTGTCGAAAGCCTGGAACAGGGCAACGTTCCGCTGGACCAGTCCATCTCTCATTACGAGCGCGGGGAAGCCCTGCGAAACCATTGCCGCAAACTGTTGTCCGCTGCGGAAGACAGGGTCGAGAAAATCCGCCTCGACGCAGCCGGAAAACCACAGGATACAGAACCTCTCGATCCTGAGTAAATCCAACAGTGCCAATGCCAATCTGTCGCGCGACAATGACGCTCAGTTGATTTGCCGCATTTTCGACCAGAGAATAAGACAGTAAGAAACCGGTGCAACGTTCTGCACCCAATCTGAGGAATGACATGAAGTCTTTGCGGATCATACTTTGGTGTCTGGTTGCCCTTTTTGCCGGGGCCTCCGCGTATCTATGGCTGGCACAAAATCAGACGCAGCAATTTGCAACCCAGGGCAGCGTCAAAATTGACGGACCGTTCAACCTGGTCACCAACAAAGGCGCGGCGATTACTCAGGCAGCCCTCGCGGATCGCCCTCACGCTCTGTTCTTTGGTTTCACCCACTGCCCCGACATCTGCCCCACCACCCTTTTCGAAGCTGCCGGATGGCTAAAAGAGATGGGTGCGGAAGGTGAAAATCTCGATTTCTATTTCTTCACGGTTGATCCCGAGCGCGATACTCCGGAAATTCTGAACGACTACGTGGGCGCCTTTGACGCACGGATCATCGGAGTGACCGGGACTCAGGAGGAAATGGACAAGGCGTTAAAGAGTTACCGGGTATATGCAAAGCGGGTCGAACTCGAAGATGACGATTACACCATGGACCATTCTGCTGCGGTGTTGCTGTTTCGTTCGGATGGTTCCCTGCAAGGTACCATCTCCTATGGAGAGAACGCCGAGACTGCCATTGCCAAATTGCGCCGCTTGGTGAACAATAGCTGAGTCTGCAAACAAGCCCATTGAGCCATGTCCACAACGACAAAAGCACTATTCATCCTGACTTGTGGTGCGTTTACCGGTGCCACCCTTTGGGCCTGGCAGTTGATGGGCGACGACATCTTCATCACCCGTGTTCTGGCGATGGCGTCAAGTTGCCTTTAGTCATTCGTTAACCAGTTTTCTTTCCGCTTCCCTAACCCCAATATGGCACAATTTTCCGTATGACATTATCCGGGGATTGTTTGGGATGAACGGGCGACTGATTACAACTGGGGTTTCTATCCTGCTGATAGCAACGGGTTTCGCGATTGCCGGCGAAGTAAAGCACGATAGGTCCATAGAAGCCGCTGCCGCCCGCATAGCTGCCCAGAAGCTTGGCGATATTCGCGGCCCTATCAACTACGACGACTTGCCATTTATGGTGACCCGCAAGCTGCTTATCAAGGAAGACGATCAAATCAGCATCCTGCCACGCCCGGCCTGGGTGCCGCCGGAAGGCGAAAATGCCCTGCCCCCCATGGTTTCGAATTTCATTCCAGGCCTGGACTACACGTTGACCGGAAGCATCAACGGCAGGAAGATCAGCAGAACCAGCCGTACAAAATGGGATCGCTTCGACAGTAACGGGAATCCGATAGACTGATCCCTAACAGCGGTTTGCATGTTCGGCTACTTTGATCAAACACTTGCGTTTGTCTGAAGCCTGTTCCAATGAACAGGCATGAAGAAACCTCGTCTTGACGAATGGCTGGTTGACAAAGGCCACTATCCATCGCGTGCCCGCGCGCGTGACGCGATTTTGCGAGGGTGTATTTCACTTGCCGGGGATTTGTCCCCGAAACCGTCGAGAACGGTACCTGGTGATGATGCTGTTCAAATTAATGATCCCGCTTTGAACTATGTGTCACGGTCTGCACTGAAACTACTTCACGGACTAGCAGAAACCGGCATCGAAACAGCTGGAAAAGTTGCCCTTGATCTCGGTGCATCGACTGGCGGTTTTTGCCAGGTACTGCTTCAAAAGGGCGCTGCCAGGGTTTACGGTGTTGACGTTGGACACGGGCAGATGGCCGAGCGGTTGGTGGGTAATTCGCGTCTGGTCAATATCGAGAACCTGAATGCAAGAGATTTGAGGTTGGAACATCTGGAAGGCAACCGGCCTGACTGTATAACCAGTGATGTCAGTTTTATTTCGCTGAAACTCGCACTGCCGCCGGCCCTGGAACTCGCGGCTACCAGTGCGACAGGTATCTTTCTGGTAAAGCCGCAATTCGAAGTCGGCAAGGAAGGCCTTGGCAAAGGTGGCATAGTACGCAACGAAAAACTGGCTTTGGAGGCGGCAGAATCCGTGCGTGACTGGCTTGAAAGCGTTCCGAACTGGACGGTAACTCACTTCTTGAAGTCTCCCATCACCGGCGGTGACGGCAATCAGGAATTCCTGCTGGCAGGAGCAAAGAATGAGTGAGGTTAACATCGAGTTTCTGGGGCGCCAGGGTGACGGCATCGCAACGATAAATGGCAGACAGGTTTTTGTCCCATATACACTGCCAGGAGAAACGGTTCGCGTCGGCGGCTCGGGCCAGCGGTTGAAAGCACTGGAGATACTCGAACAATCGCCGGACAGGACAGCTCCGGTTTGTCGGCATTTCGGAACCTGCGGTGGCTGCCAGGTTCAACATCTCTCCTCGTCCGCCTATACGCAATGGAAACTCTCTCTGGTCTCTGCTCCTTTGGCAAAGTCCGGGATCAACTGCCCGGTTGACCCACTTGTCGAGTTTGAACCTGCCTTGCGGAGAAAGTCTGTTTTTAATGTACGCAACGCCGGCGATGGCGTGGTGTTGGGTTTTGCCGCGCGCGCCAGCGATCAAATAATTCCGATCGAAACTTGTCCGGTGACGGATCCGGCAATCACGAACAAGCTTGATGATCTGAAAAACCTGGTTCAGTCGCTACCTCAATCCAGAACCTCTTTCCGCTTGTCGGTTCTGGCCACCGAAAACGGACTGGACGTTCATCTGGAGGGAAAGCAGGCGCTCAGGAACAACCAGAAAGAAGTTCTAATTCGAAAGGCCATTGCGACAGATCTGGCCCGTCTGGCATGCGATAGCGAAATTCTGGTCGAGACCCGGAGCCCGCGGTTGAAAGTAGGCTCCTGTTCGGTCGTTTCACCACCGGGAGGATTTGTCCAGGCGGTAGAACCTGCCGAACTTCACATGGCGCATATCGTCAAGGAACATCTGTCGGGCTGTAAGTCGGTTGCCGATCTGTTCAGCGGCATGGGAACCTTTGCACTTCGACTTGCAGAACATGCTACCGTTTGGGCTATCGAGGAGAATTCAACCGCTCTGGAAGCGTTGGATCCCGCCTGGCGGGAAACCGGCGGAAAACTAAAGCAGATAAAAGTCGAGACCCGTAATCTCGACAGGCGTCCGGCAAGCTTTCAGGAATTGAAGAAAATTGACGGGCTTGTCTTTGACCGGCCCCGGGCCGGAGCAGAAATGCAGGCGCGGCAAATTGCCAAGTCCAAAGTCGGAAAACTTGCAGCGGTTTCCTGCAATCCGGTAACGCTGGCAAGGGACCTGGAAATTCTCGTCTCAGGCGGGTATCGCATTTCCCGCATCGTGGCGCTCGATCAGTTCAGATTTACGCCGCATGTCGAAGTGGTGGCTTTGCTGGAGCGATGAACCATGAACATCAGGAATTTGTAGGCAAGTTGCTGCGCGACAAGAACTGGTCTTCAATCTGGAAACATGCCCAGGTGCAAATGACGCCGGATTGAGAGATTTTGGTAATCCGGCAAAATTTCGTCACCAAAACGTGCATAGTTGCAGGTTCAACGTAAACTGGAGGTGTATCATGAATGCCGTGGAAATTCACGAAGTCGCCGAGCAGTTGTACCGTGCTCATGGTGACAATTCGGAACTGGAAGCTGCCCAGAAAGTTCGCGAGTTAAGTTCAGCAGGGCGAACCGATGAAGCAAACGACTGGCAACGGATCAGGGACGCAATAGCACAGATGCGCGGCCCTCATTACAGCTAAATTTAACTGCCCGGAAAGACAGGTTTCATCCTGCTTTCTTCTGACCCTTTGCCATAAAGGCCATGAAGGCCTGGCGAGCCTCGTCGGATTCAAGGCGTTCGCCGAACAATACCGCTTCCTTACGCATGCGCTCAAGGATTGGAGTGCGATCGCCACGAATGAGGTCGCGGGAAAGTTTCAGGGCCTGCTGTGGTTTACCCGCAAGATCGGCAGCAATGTTGCGCGCCGTCTCTTCGAGAATTTCGGGGTCAGTAACCTGGTTCACGAAACCGGCCGCCTTTGCTGCATCCGGTTCAATCGCCTCGCCCATTCCAAGCATTGCGAATGCGCGATGGTGCCCCATCAATTGCGGTGCTAACAGACTGGAACCGGCTTCCGGCACGAGACCCAAATCCACAAAGGGTGTCTTGAAGCGGGAACTGCTGGATGAAACCACATAGTCACAATGCAGCAACATGGTTGTACCCACCCCGATGGCCAGGCCGTCGACGCCGGCAACCAACGGTTTGGGAGCCATGATAATGCGTTCGAGAAAATCAAAGACGGCCATGGATTCACGCTTGCCACTCATTGCTACCTGCATGAAATCTGCAATGTCGTTGCCGGAAGAAAATGCACCAGGAGTACCCAAAATCAGCACCGCATTGACGTCATCACTGTTGTTGGCCTCATCCAGCGATGCCGCCATTCGGGCATACATGTCGCCGGTGATGGCGTTCTTCTTGTCCGGCCGGTTCATACGGATGGTCATTACGCCATCGGCAGCATGAGCCAGAATGCGGTCGTTTACGTCAGTCATGGTTTTACCCCGCTTTTAACAATTCCCCTGCCGCCAGCAGGCTTTCAGCACCTTCTACAACCGTGTGCCTGAGACTTGCGCATTCAGCAGCAAAATTCTCTGCATAGAACCGGGCAAGACCCGCCCGTGCAGGTTCTTCGTCTGCCAGACCAGCCTTGGCAAGATAGCAGCCGCCCGCGGCAAGCCCGAACTGGCGCAGGTAAGGGGTCGCACCGGCAAGTGCTTCCTGCATACCGCCATCAGCGAGCTTTGCAAGCATCCAGTTTGTCGTCGCCTCGACATCATCAAGTGCTGTTTCCAGCAGTTCGGCTGTATTGCCAAAGGCATCATGGTTTGCACCACGTACCTGTTCAACGATATCGCGCAGTTCCGCAATATATCCTTTCACACACTCACCGCCGGAAAGGGGCAGTTTACGAGTTACAAGGTCAATTGCCTGAACTCCGTTGGTACCTTCATAAATCGGGTTGATACGACCATCGCGCATATACTGGGCAGCACCGGTCTCCTCGATGAACCCCATGCCGCCGTGAATTTGCACCCCGATGGATGCCACTTCGCAGCCGATATCGGTAGAGAATGCCTTGGCAATCGGTGTCAGCAGACTGGCGCGTTCGTTCCAGAAACCGGCCTCATCCCCTTCCTTGACGTGAGCCATATCAAGCGCGTGCGCGGTGGTGTAGCAAATGCCGCGCGCTGCCTGGGTCATGGATTTCATGGTCAACAGATTGCGCTGGATGTCCGGGTGATAAACGATCGGCGCCATGCCCGCTTCAGTATAACCTGCCGCTTTGCCCTGCTTGCGCTCATTGGCATATTCCAGTGCATGCTGATAGGCTGCCTCGGCAATCGAAACACCCTGGGTTCCGACATTCAGGCGTGCATTGTTCATCATCGTGAACATGCAGTTGAGGCCGCGATTTTCTTCTCCGATCAGATAGCCGATGGCACCGGCGTCTCGGCCTTCATACCCATCGCCGTAAATCATCACACAGGTTGGCGATCCGTGAATTCCCAGCTTGTGCTCAATAGACTGGCAGAACACATCGTTTCGCTCACCCGGTGTGCCATCATCATTGACCAGAAACTTCGGCACCAGGAACAACGAAATGCCCCGTGTTCCGGCGGGTGCATCCGGCAGGCGTGCCAGCACCAGATGACAGATGTTGTCGGTCATGTCGTGCTCGCCAAAGGTGATGAAAATTTTCTGACCGAAAATACGATAGGTGCCGTCGCCGGATGGTTCTGCTCGGCTTTTAAGAGCTGCCAGATCGGTTCCGCAGTGTGGTTCGGTAAGGTTCATCGTTCCGCTCCACTCACCGGAGATCAGTTTCTCCAGAAATGTGTCCTTGAGCGCCTGTGAACCATGCTTGTCGAGCGCCTCAATGGCACCAATTGTCAAAAGCGGGCAAAGGCCGAAAGCCATGGACGCGGAATTCCACATTTCCGACGCGGCAATTGCCAGCATGTTGGGAAGGTTCTGCCCGCCATATTCTTCAGGACCGGCAATGGCATTCCAGCCTGCTTCCGTCCAGTCACGGTAAGTCTCCTTGAAACCCGGAACAGTAGTGACTTTAGCATTCTCAAGCTTTGCACCAATCAGGTCGGCATCCTTGTTCAACGGCGCAATCCGGTCTGTGGCGAACTTGCCCGCCTCTTCCAGAACCGCGTCTACAAGATCTTCGGAAAGCTCGCCAAGATCACCACTGGCAAGCGCGGAATTCATTCCCGCAACATGTTTGAGCGTATGAGAAATATCTGCTACGGGTGCGCGGTACATGAATTTCCTCCCAATACCCGGAAACGTTTTCACCTGTTTTAAGAATATTGACGTGGACGTCAATCAAAACATCACATATGGCAGTTATAATCCAAATCAACGAGATTGACGACAAGGCGAGCCTGGTTCTGGAAGACCTGGCCCGGGGCCTTTGTATCGGCCTGCCGACCGAGACCGTTTACGGACTTGCAGCGGATGCCACCAACGGGAAGGCTGTAGCGACAATCTTCGACATGAAGGGAAGACCGAGATTTAACCCACTGATTTGTCATGTGGCCAACCTGTCCATGGCAAAGCTGTACGGACAATTCAGCACACTTGCCGAAACCCTGGCTAAGGCTTTCTGGCCTGGCCCGTTGACCTTGGTGGTGCCATTGTTGGAATCTGCTGAAATTCATCCTCTGGTCAGTGCAGGTCTGGGCACCGTTGGTCTGCGAGCTCCCACGGGCATTGCCGGCGATCTCATTTCCGAATACGGCAAACCACTGGCTGCCCCGAGTGCCAACCGGTCCGGCAAAGTATCGCCAACTACCGCAGATCATGTGGCGGAGCAATTTCCTGCTTCGAACCTTCACGTGATTGATGCAGGTTCCTGCAAAGTCGGACTTGAATCAACAATTGTGAAAGTGGTCGATCAACAACTCTATCTGCTGCGACCCGGTGCAATAACATCACAGATGATGCGGGATGCCACCGGGGTGTTGCCCGAGCCACCCCAAACCGAGCGAATAGAAGCACCCGGCATGATGAAAAGCCATTATGCACCCAACGCACGGGTAAAACTCAATTGCACGCAATGCCCGGCCGATGCCGGACTGCTGAAGTTTTCAGGTCAGTTCCCGGATAACAAAGGTTCCGTCAATCTAAACCTGAGCGAAAGCGGCAACCTTGTTGAGGCCGCAGCAAATCTGTATTCCTACATCCAGGAAATGGACGCCAGTGACACAGGCCTAATTTGCGTCGAGCCAATACCGATGCAAGGCCTCGGGCTGGCAATAAACGATCGCCTGCAACGAGCAGCAGCACCGAGGAACGCTGAATGAACCGCGAGCCGATATCCCGATTTATTGCTGTTGTGGGTGAAAACAACTGCCTTCTGGCCGGGGATGATCTCACCCACTACACCCATGAAAATCGTGGACTGATCATCGGCAGAACTCCCCTGGTGGTAAAACCCCAAACCACGGAAGAAGTCTCGAAACTGGTGAAGCTCGCTGTTGAAACCGGCACAGCCTTGGTACCCCAGGGCGGGCACACGGGTCATGCCGGTGGCGGTGTTCCCGATGAAAGCGGTGAGCAGATTGTGGTGTCGCTTGAGCGGATGAACCGGATTCGCGAAATCGATCTGGATGGCAACGTGCTGGTGTGCGATGCCGGTTGCGTTCTGGAAAACATCCAGAATATTGCAGATCAAAATGGCCGGCTGTTTCCACTCTCACTCGGCTCACAAGGGTCGTGTCAGATCGGCGGAAACATATCAACCAATGCAGGAGGAACCAGTGTTCTGGCCTATGGCAATACCCGCCAACTCGTGATGGGACTGGAGGTTGTTTTGCCATCTGGAGAAATCTGGAACGGACTTCGACGCCTCAAAAAAGACAATACCGGATATGACCTGAAGGATTTGTTCATTGGTGCAGAGGGTACACTTGGCATCATTACCGGTGCCGTGTTGAAACTGTTTCCAAAACCAAAGGGCAGGTCAGTGGCGTTCTGCGGTATGAACACCCCGCAGGATGCGGTGGAGCTTTTCAAGCGCTGCAATGACGCGGCAGCCTCGGCGCTCACGGCATTTGAATTGATGGCCTACAATCCAATAGATTTCACATTGCGCAATTATCCGGAGGTACGAAATCCACTTGGAAATATTTATCCCTGGCAGGTCCTGATGGAAGTTTCTTCAACCCGTTCACAGGACGATGCGGAGGAAATCATGCAGTCGGTGCTTGAAAAAGCGTTTGCGGAGTCCGTGATCGTTGATGCCAGCCTTGCGTCTTCCATCAGCCAGCAGAACGAATTCTGGAATGTGCGCGAAACCATGCCGATTGCCCAAAAATCCGAAGGTGCTTCCATGAAGCACGATATCTCTGTGCCGGTTCATCGTTTTCCCGAGTTTTTTGAACGTGCCGAACCCGCTGTCCTGGCAGTGATGCCGGGTGCCCGGGTTTGCGCCTTTGGTCATTTAGGTGATGGGAACATTCACTACAATATCTCTCAACCGGTTGATACTTCGGCCGAGGAATTCATGTCGCAGCAGCCGGCGGTCAATGATGCGGTTCACGCTCTGGTTGTAGCGCTGGATGGTTCAGTCTCTGCTGAACACGGCATTGGTCGGCTGAAGCGTGATCTGCTGGCAAAAACCAAGGATCCGATTGAGCTGGAACTGATGCGATCTCTGAAAAAGACCTTTGATCCTTACCAGATTATGAATCCCGGCAAGGTAATTTGAACTAAATTTTATACTTATTGTATTCTTATATAATACTTAACCATTGATTGAAAGTTCATGCCCCGAACCTAACAACGAATTAATAATTAGACTATATGCTAATCCTGATTCGCGAGGGTTGCATAATGAAATTACTGAGCAAGATCGACTTTTCTTCTTATACCACGGTTGCCTTTGCTGTCGGTTTGTTTTGGCTGGTAATTGCAGCAGGTGCCGCAGGACTCATGACGGTTCTTACTGTGATCAACCTGCCAGAGGTTTATAAGAGCCATATGCCGACGGTGTTAATGCACACGTTTACCGTGAGTATTCTGGCCATTCCGGTTTTCTATTGTTTCTTCGCATTGATCAGAAGGATTGAACTGTTGCGTCGCCAGCTGCATGAGGTGGTTCGTACCGACGATCTTACCGGCCTGCTGTCCCGCGAGGCATTCCTGCACGATTTCCGCGCAGAGTTTGAAGACTGCGACGAAGAAGTCAGTGACGCGTTCCTGATCGTAGACGCGGACTTCTTCAAGAAAATCAACGATAATCATGGACACATAGCCGGTGACCGTGCCCTGGTGGCAATTACCAATGCCCTGCAAAAAGGCATCCGGGCGACAGACCGCATCGGCCGCCTGGGCGGCGAGGAGTTTGCCATCCACCTGCGCGGCGTCAATAAGGAACGGGCACTGGAGATTGCTGAACGTTTGCGCAAGAATGTAATGGCTGCATCGCACGAGGCGGAAATACCGGATTTGAAGCTTTCCGTCAGCATCGGTGCCGTTTTCTACAATTCAAAGCAGGATGTGGTATCCCTGCTGATTGCAGCAGACCGACAGCTTTATCGCGCCAAGGACAATGGCCGTAACCGGGTTGAATTTGAACACCGCGAAGAATTCGCTGTAGCTGCCTGATTCATTCTAACGGTAGTTGCTGACTTCCAGAAGGTTCATGTCCGGATCTCGAAAATAGACCGATTGTATAACCCCGGTCGCACCGGTTCTCGGCACCGGCCCGTCTTCCAGCTCAACCCCCAGCGACTCCAGATGCCGCACAACCTCTTCCATGGGCGTATCGGTTATCAGGCAGAAGTCCCCCGATCCCGGTGTCGGTGTCTGCGCCTTTGGTTCGAATTCGCTACCCCGCTCATGCAGGTTGATCTTCTGGTTTCCGAACCGAAGGGCAATCCTGCCCTCTGCGAACTTGTCCACCGTCATGCCCAGAACTTCTGAATAAAACTGGCAGGTTCTTTCTATTGAAGCGACGGTCAAAACGAAATGGTCGATGCGATTGATACTTAACATGCCTTTACCTTAACAATTCCTCTCCCGGATACAATTCGATAACCATTTTACAAAGCAAGGTTTCGTTTACCCTTTCTGTTAAGTGGTTTTGCAATCCCGTCGCCTATAGTGCGCCTATCGCCGGACGAAAAACAACAACAACAAACCGGCGGGTCAGATGTACCGGCAAAGAAACGGGCTCTGAAAAGTACAGTGAGGCACTTATGGCTGGAATTGCCAAAAAGGACGGGGCAGGTCGTGTGATGCGGCTTGACCCCTACAAGAAACAACACAGGTTCGAACTGGGATCCAAGTCCTACAAGATCGATACAAACGGTGTTGTCATCAAGAAATCTCTTTCATGCGGACTGCCAATGACCATGGCGGTGCCCGCAAAAGCTTTCAAGGGTGTCGCAGCACGTGCCATCGAGGATGCTCGTGACAATGTGACTGTGACCCTTGAACTCCTTCATCACGACCCGGAACTGTGTGTCCCGTTGCTATGTGCAAAGGACATGCAGGACATTGCCGCTGACTGGCATTCCTGGAGTCGCCTGATGAAGCTTCCCATGATGATCGTTGGCGTCGATGGTGAACCTACCATGGTACAGAACACCATCGGCGACATCATGGTTGAGACACCCTGGGAACGCCGCAAGCGTATTACCGCTTCAAAGCAGCGTCCGAATTTCCTGCGTCGTCGCAAGGCCGGCATTGTCGGCCCGGTAGAAAAACTGACCGCAGCGGAAATCATTGCCCGCCACTGATCCGGTCAGACCATCAACATCAGAGCACCCACCTGGCCTGCAAACAAGATCAGGCCAAAGTGGTTGTTTGACTTGAACAGCCGCAGACATTGCGCACCATCGTCAATGTCGAGTTTTTTGATCTGCCAGGCCATGTGTGCAGCACCGATGGCGAGCCCCGCCCAGGCGGGCAGCGTCCAAATTGCAGACGTAAACGGCACTGCAATCCAATAGACAATCACAAACAGCCCAAGCGCTGCCCCGTATAACGTTGTGAGCGCGAACTTGCTTTTTTCGCCGAACAGCCTTGCGGTTGACTTTACCCCCACAAGCGCGTCGTCCTCGCGATCCTGATGCGCATAAATCGTGTCATAGCCGATGACCCAACAGATGCTGCCGATATAGAGCAGTACCGGCGCGGCAGACAGTTCCCGCCAGATGATTGCCCAGCCCATCAGCGCACCCCATGAGAAGGCAAGCCCCAGGAACAGTTGCGGCCACCAGGTGATCCGTTTCATGAACGGGTAGATGGCGACAAGCCCCAGTGACGCTACGCCTAGCCAGAGGACAAACGGATTGTCCCGCGCCAGAAACAATAGAACGCCCAGCCCACCCAATGCCTGTAGCACCAGAAAGACCAGTGCGCCTTTCTTTGTTGCCCTGCCTGAAGGCAGCGGACGCGAGCGCGTGCGCTCCACCTGGTTGTCAATATCCGTGTCGACCAGATCGTTATAGGTGCACCCTGCCCCGCGCATCAGGAAGGCACCGATGAGCAACGGTAGCAGCATGGTGAGAAAAACCGGCATCAGCTTTTGCAGGTTCAGCAATACCGGTGCGTCAAAAATCGAGGCCTCTCCCGCCCCCGGTGCAAAGGTGCCGACTGTCTGTGCCGCCATCACCGCGAGCATCACACTCCACCAGCATGGCCACATCAGGAGTTGCCAGCCTATAGGCCGTTCCCACCGCGCCAGTTGTGCGTAGGGCCACAGCCATTTCGGCAGATGATAGACCCAGGAATGCCTGAGCGCGTCGGCGACTTTGTCTTCTTGCGTTGTGGGGCGTATCTGATTCATGGCACAAATCTGTGGACGGGAACGGCTTTTGCGTCAAGGGCTGCATTGTCACGCCTGCGCCCGTGGTAATCAAATCGCAGTTGCAAGAGGGAGAACCCCATGAACATCCTCCTCATCGGATCCGGTGGCCGCGAACATGCACTGGCCTGGAAACTCGCCAAGTCCCCGCGCTGCTTCCGGCTTTACTGCGCGCCGGGCAATGCGGGCATCGCCCAGGTTGCCGAATGCATCGCGCTTGATATTGCCGACCATGACGCGATCATCGAGTTCGCAAAGGCCATGCAGATAGACTATGTGGTCGTCGGGCCGGAAGCGCCATTGGTTGCAGGCCTTGCCGATGATCTGGAGAAAGCGGGCATCGGCGTCTTCGGCCCTTCCGCCTATGCCGCGCAACTGGAAGGCTCGAAAGGGTTTACCAAAGACCTCTGCGCCGAGTTCAACATTCCAACCGCCGCCTACAAGCACTTCACCGATGACGACAGCGCCAAGGCGTTTCTTGATGACATGTCGATCCCCGTCGCCATCAAGGCCGATGGCCTTGCGGCGGGCAAGGGCGTGGTGATTGCCGAAACCCGCGAACAGGCGGAAGCCGCGATTGACGACTGCTTTGCCGGAAGCTTCGGCGCGGCGGGCCATGAGGTAGTTGTCGAGGCCTTTCTTGAAGGCGAGGAGGCAAGCCTCTTTGCCCTGTGCGATGGCCAGACCGCCCTGATGCTCGGCACCGCGCAGGACCACAAGCGCGTCGGCGATGGCGACACCGGCCCCAATACGGGCGGCATGGGCGCCTACTCCCCTGCCCCGGTGATGACCCAGGCGATGATCGACGCCACCATGACCGACATCATCGTGCCCACCCTGGCCGGCATGCACGCGCGCGGGCACCCGTTCAAGGGCATTTTGTATGCGGGCCTGATGATCACCGACAAGGGGCCGGAGCTGATTGAATACAATGTGCGCTTCGGTGACCCGGAATGCCAGGTGCTGATGCCCCGGCTGAAATCGGACCTGCTTGAGTTGATGATGGCCGCCAGTGACGGCTCGCTGCTGGAGCACGACGCCGATTGGCACGACGATCATGCGCTGTCTGTGGTGCTGGCCTCAAAGGGCTATCCCGGGGCATACGAAAAGAACACCGTGATCGGCAGCGTGGACGCCGCAGAAGCCACTGGCGCAATCGTCTTCCATGCCGGAACCGGCACGGCGGACGGAGAACTTATCGCCACCGGCGGCCGGGTGCTCAACGTCACCGCGCTTGCCCCGACGACGACCGAAGCACAGGCGAAGGCCTACGCGGCGGTTGATGAGGTGGCGTGGGAAAACGGCTTCTGCCGGCGGGATATCGGCTGGCGGGCTGTGGAGCGGGAGGGGTAACAGTCGTCCCTGCGCTCACCCGGCCGCGTTACGATGAGCGACGACCCGAAGTTCTACGACAACATCGTCTGACACGAAGCCTGCAACTTCTATCGCTGTCCAGGCTGGGTAGGGTTCGCACATGCGTTCGGCCCAGATTGCCCTGAACGCTTCAAGATGGGTTTTCAGGCCGACGTGATAGCTGGTCACCTCGATAATATGACGCGCGTCGAGGCCTGCCTCGGCCAGCACCTCAAACACCTGGTCAAAGGCTGTGTTGATCTGCGTGACAGGGTCGGGCGATGTGTGCCCGTCAAGGCCGGTGCCGTTAAACCCGGTGAGAAACACAAAGCCGTCGATTTCCGAGCCCGGCGCCATTTTCCAGTCGCGGTACATATTGGCCATTGAATCGGGAATGACCGGGCGTTTTGTCATGGGGTGCTCGCTTCAACTCAGCAGGTTTCTTGCCAAAGCCTATTGCGCCCCGGTCGAATTGTCATCTGTAATTATCAAGTTGGCACTATCAACGACCGAAGCACAGGCGAAGGCCTATGCGGCGGATGGCTAGGAGGTGTGGGAAAATGGGTTCTACCGGCGGGATATCGGCTGGCGGGCTGTGGAGCGGGAGGGGTGAGGTGAGGCCGCAGTCTCTCGACGTTGCTGTTTCAAAATATATGAAGCATTTTCTCTCTGAGATGAATTTGTGTATTAGCAGTTCAATCACTAAATATTGAACGCAATAACAACTTAATTTCGAAATATATATAGTCCTACGAAGCTATTTATTGACTATTACATAAATATGCATTGGAATAGAGCTTCTTTTGTTTGCGCGGGTCACAGATGGCAAAGAAGCGGGGTATCTGGCCGTGGCTAATAGCTGCGGGATTTGTTGGATACATCATCGGAAGTGATGATGAAAAGTCCATCACTACAAGCACCACTTCGATAACACCCAATCATGAACAAACAGCAGCCATCGAAAAAACATCAAAATCGGCTGAGTTAAAATCGGCGGGCACTCCCGATCAAAAAGTTATCCAAAAGCCTCTAGTCAAGACGGTAAAAAAAGCCCCTACTCCAAGAACAGCAATATCTATGTACGTGGATGCTTCCCGGCTTAATGTCAGAAGTGGGCCAGACAAGACACACAAAGTCATCTGGACTTTGAAGCGAGATGAGAAGGTCAGTGTCACCAGCAAAGAAGGTGATTGGTTGTTTATTGAGGGCAGGCGATTTAAAGGCTGGGTTTTTGGAACCTATCTAACGCCAAAGCCATCGCCGAAAATCAAACAAGCAACCAAATCAAAATCTGATGGCCTAACCACTTCGCAGATCAAGAAGCTTCTGATCAAACGCTCGCATGCTTATTATGATGGGTCATGTCCATGCCCCTACAATAGAGCACGTAACGGTAGCAAATGCGGAGGACGCAGCGCTTACTCAAGACCGGGAGGTGCAGAGCCTCTGTGCTATGAAAGCGATGTTACCGAAGCCATGGTGGCCGCTTTTAGAGCGAGGCAATGATTGTCTGCTGCTGGGGGAAAGCGGACATTCAGCCGGTTGGACAAATTATGCCGGGGTGTCTGGAACAGACAACGGATACAAAACCGATTTCATAAATGCTCAGCCTGGAACTCAACCTAATCCTCAATAGAATCAAAGTGCAGTTTCACAGGATTGAATTTTTAAAACTGAGCGGATAACCTGGTAACCCTTTGAAAACACAACCCAGAGGAACTCGTATTTAAAGTTTTCAAGGTTTTTTTAAAAAGGGCTAAAGTTGGGACCACGAGCGAGACTAACGCGGCTAGTAGGTGGGTTATATCAACTGAAAATGAAAACATGCTTGACCGCCTACCATAAATTTTTGCCGTTTTCAATAAATCCCGGAATGTCCGCTTAGGGCCGCAACCCGCCGCCCCATCTATCAAAACCATAGCCAACCTCGCCCCAAAAATGTGCCAGCCTATCCCTGCTGTCCGAGTCATTTCGGCCAGTCGGGGCTTAGAAACCTCGTACACAGCGGTCCAAGGTGTGACCGTTATATGCACCTCTCCGGCTTTCTGTTACAAAACAGGTCGGGGAGGCTGGTGGCGTATGTAATAGGGTCATCTCCCCCTGGGAAGCAGCCTAAAGGCCCCAGCGGTCGTCTGTGTACGATTTTCTAACTCCCCGGCTGCGAGAGCAATCTCGCAGCTTTTTTGTTTTTAACAGGGAGCCGGGTTCGTGCTTGAGTCTGTATTGTTGCCTTTTCGCTCGCATATCCATGCGAGCGCCCGCCTCTCGACGGCGCTGAATGTCCGTCGTCATGGGTTTCTGGACAGACCGCAGCTTGAGCTAAGCGAGTATCTGGCTCATCTGTTTGTCGATGTTAAGCGACCTGCTTGCGGTATTGCAAGCGCCGTTCGTTGATAGTCTTTTGCTTGATCCTTTCTCGTTGTTGCAGGATTTGGTCGCCACGTCCGAAGTAGACGTCGGCGGGTGTCAGGTTCTTCAGGCTTTCGTGGTATCGCCTGTGATTGTAGTGGCTAATGAACCTACCGATCTGGCCTTTCAGATCGCCGGGCAGGAAGTAGTTTTCCAGCAGGATGCGGTTCTTCAAGGTTTGATGCCATCTCTCGATCTTGCCTTGTGTCTGGGGATGGTATGGTGCGCCACGAACATGATCCATGCCGTTGTCATCGAGCCATTCAGCCAGTTCGGTGGCGATATAGCTGGAGCCATTGTCTGACAGCAGTCTTGGTCGATGATGGACATTGATCTGATCACAGCCAGAGGCCTGCAGCGCGAGTTCCAGAGTGTCAGTAACATCGCTGGCCTTCATAGTCGTACACAACTTCCATGCGATCACATAGCGGCTGTAATCATCGAGAATGGTGGATAGGTAGAACCAGCCCCAACCAATAACCTTGAGATAGGTGAAGTCCGTCTGCCACAGCTGATTGGGCGCAGTTGTTTTGTCACGGAATTCGTTCGCAGCCTTGATAACCACAAAGGCAGGACTGGTAATCAGGTCATGGGCCTTGAGAAGCCGGTAAACACTGGCCTCGGACACGAAGTAGCGCTTGGTGTCGGTGAACCTGACAGCCAGCTCCCTTGGAGATAGTTCTGGCTCCTCCAATGCCAGATCGACGATCTGTTCACGCACATCGTCAGGAATACGGTTCCAAACCCGTGCGGGCATGGGAGCCTTGTCTTCCAAGGCATCCACGCCACCAGTCTGGTATCTGTCATACCAGGTATAAAAGGTTGAGCGTGGAACACCCAGTCGATCCAGTGTCTGCTTGGCTGGAAGATGCGATTGTTCTACCAAGCGGATGATCTCAAGCTTCTCGGATGCAGGATACCTCATTCGTCGTCTCCCCCATCGCCTGTCATGCTTTTTTTGAGCAATCGAAGTTCCAGAGCCTGTTCTGCTACGACCTCCTTCAGATCCCGGGCTTCCTTGCGAAGTCCCTTCACCTCATCGGTATTGGCCTCACGCATCGTATCGCCAGCCAGCCTCTTCTTTCCGGCTTCCATAAATTCCTTGGACCAAGAGTAATACTGGCTCTGGGCAATTCCTTCCTGACGACACAGCTCGGCAATGCTGTCTTCACCACGAAGGCCGGAAAGCACAATCCTGATCTTTTCTTCCGAAGAAAACCGACGTCGCGTCTGTCGTTTGATGTCTTTTACAACACGATCAGCATCGTCGGTCATTCGTTCGTTCTTTCGTCTCATCATTTGCTCCTTGATAGCAATGATGAGCCAAAATCACTCCCTTACGCAATCAACCCAATCTGTCCATTAGGCGCTGACCGGGTACATTGGCATGATGCCATTGTGTCTTACCGGTCTGTCCGGAATGTCTCCCAGTTAAGTAACTTGTAATCCGAAGGGACGACAAATGAATAGTATCAATACTAATGCATCGGCCATGACAGCGCTTCACTCGCTGAATCAGACCAACAAGATGCTCAATGAAACCCAAAATGCAATCTCAACAGGCTATAAGGTAGCAAATGCTTCAGACAACGCTGCCTACTGGTCAATTGCCACAGAGATGCGTTCAGACAACAAAGCACTTTCTACGGTTCAGGATGCACTTGGTCTTGGTGTCGCAACAATAGATGTAGCGACAACAGGTATCGAATCCGTCATTGATGTAACTGACGAAATCAAGAAGAAACTGGTTGCCGCTCGTGAACCAGGCGTGGACCGGGTCAAGATTCAATCCGAGATTACCCAACTTCAGGGTCAGATTCAGTCTATCGCTGAATCTGCATCATTCTCCGGTGAGAACTGGCTGAGCGTTAACTCAGGTGCCGCTGGTTACAATGCCACGAAATCCATCGTGTCATCGTTCAACCGTGCATCTGACGGTACTGTTTCTGTCAGCACCATCAACATCACGATTTCCAATACGGAACTCTATGATGCGGCCGACCAGACTGGAATTATCGATCAGGACCGCACCGTGGGCGGCTCCACATTCAAGGTCTCGACGATCAATATTTCCACTCTGACAGACACGGCTGCTGATCTGACGACTTTGGATAACTACATCCAGGGTGTGGATACAGCGATTGAGGAACTCACAACCGCTGCAACAGATTTGGGTGCAGTAAAGTCACGTGTTGATCTTCAAAAGGACTTTGTTTCCGGTCTGATGGATGCAATTGAACGGGGTGTCAGCCAGCTGGTTGATGCGGACCTGAACGAAGAATCAACCAAGTTGCAGGCCCTTCAGGCACAGCAACAGTTGGGTATTCAGGCGCTGTCAATTGCAAACGCAAACAGCCAGAACATCCTCGCACTCTTCAGATAATTTAGAGTTTCATCATGGCCTTCGGGCCTTTGACACCACGAAGGTCGTCGCTTTTGCGGCGGCCTTCATTTTTTTCGGAATACTGTTGGCCGACCGCTTTTCCTTACCTGTCCATGTGTTACGCCGGGCAAGTTGGAAAATGCCTTTGACAATCTGATCGAACGAACCGTATCGTTGGCCCGCGTTTGGCAGTGCAAAAAGCAATTGGTTCATGGATGGGGGAGCAAGCGGTGTCTTATCAACAGTTGATGGAACGGATTCAAAACGGTGAGCGTATCTTAATCGACGGCGCCACCGGAACAGAGCTGGAAAGACGGGGCATACCAAAACTGGACAATGCATGGAACGGTGGCGGAACCCTCAGCCACCCGCAAATTGTTCTGGATGTTCATGAAGACTATCTCGATTGCGGTGCAGAAATCATCATTTCAAACACTTTTGCCACACAGCGTCACACGCTTGCGGATGCCAATGAGGAACACCGTTTTGAAGAATACAATCGTCGGGCTGTTGAGCTGGCAGTCGAGGCTCGCGACCGAAAAAATGCCAATGGTGTCCTGATTGCAGGCGGTATTTCCTACTGGTCCTTTACCAACAAGCACCCTCCCCTGGATGTGCTTGGGAAAAACACGATTGAGCAGGCAGATATCATGGCAAAGGCAGGTGCACAGCTCATCCTGCTGGAAATGATGTCCCACATTGATCGTATGCTGGTAACACTGGAGGGTGCGCAAACATGCGGATTGCCGGTATGGCCGGGATTATCATGCGAGCCGAACGAAGACGGAGAAATGTGTTTGCTATATGGGGACAAGCTGGAAGATGCAGTGGTCGAACTGGCCAAGAGAAATGTGCCGCTGATTTCCATCATGCATACGGAAGTTAAATACATTCATGCCTGTCTCGACGTGCTGGAAAAACATTGGGATGGTCCGGTAGGAGTCTACGCCCACACCGGTGGCTATGATGACGGAGACTGGGTTTTCGAAGATATGATTTCACCCACTGATTATGCCGTGGAGGCACGGGAATGGGTCAAGCGCGGCGTTCAGGTCCTGGGCGGATGCTGTGGCATTCGCAAGGAACATATCTGCGAACTTGGCAAAGTGATCTGAATCGGGAGATCCGTCCATGGAGTGGCAGTTGTGCACAATCATTGGAGCTGGAGAAGGGCTTGGACGGTCGCTGGCTATAAAGTTTGCCGCCGAAGGATACGATCTTGCACTTGTTTCGCGGACAAAAGCGGGGACAGCAGCAGCCAGAGACGCTGCACTTGCAGCAGGCACCGGCATTGAAGTCAAGTGCTTTGAAGCGGACGCTACCCAGCCTCATACAATTGAAAATGCAATTAACAACATCCATCGGGAAGTGGGCCCGACATCGGTGCTGATATATAATGTGCGCGGCACGTTTACTGCTTGCGAACCTGCCGAGATGAGTTACCCGGATCTGGAGGATGTATTGCGGATCGAAGTGATCGGTGCATTTGCTGCTGCCAAGTCAGTCCTGCCGTCAATGCGGCAAAGGGGAAACGGCAGTATTTTCTTTTCCAGCGCAACGGCAGCGTTTCGGGGAAGCGCCACATATCCGCTTTATGCTATCGGCAAATTTGGGCTTAGAGGTCTGTCGCAAAGCCTCGCCAAGGCTTATGCAAAAGATGGAGTTCACATTGTTCATGTGCGGCTTGATTGCGATCTGGATGTACCAGTTATGCGCGAGCTTTACGGCGATCAGTATGACAGTGAGAACCTTGCGGATCCGGACGCGGTGGCCCTGTCCTACTGGCTGGCCCACCAGCAACCCAGGTCTGCATGGAGTAACGAAATAGAAATTCGCCCACACAGGGAAAAATGGACCTATTGAACGGCCGGCGATGGCTCTGGAGGAAAGACGGAAATGACATACAGATTGTTCTATGCTTTGGGTAGCGCGGCCATGGGTGTTCGTGTGCTGCTTGAGGAAATTGGCGCTCCCTACGAGCTGATACAGTCCACCATCAGCATGGATGAACCCCGTCCGCCGGAACAGCTTGCCATAAATCCCAATGGGTGGGTTCCGGTTCTGACCTGGGGCAATAAAGCCATGTACGAATGTGCCGCAATCACGATCTTCTTGTGCGACCAGCATCAGGAGGCAAAACTGGCACTGGACGTGAGTGAAGACGATCGCGGCCGTTATCTGCAGACGCTGGTTTATTTCTCAAACTCGGTTCAGAATGCCTTTCAACTGAACTACTATCCGGACCGGTTCGCTGACACACCCGAAGATGAAGCTAGCGCCATGCGCCGCGGCAATCGCCGTCTGGTGGAAACCTGGAATGTGATTGATGATCAAATCGGCGACAAGTCGTGGATTTTGGGAGATCGGTTCAGTGCAGCTGATATTTATCTCTTCATGCTCACAACCTGGATTAACACTTCTCGAGGGCAACCGGAGATAAGCCGCTTCAAAAACGTGAAGCGCGTCGCTGACAAGGTGATGGAAAGATCTAGTGTTCAACTGGTTTATGAGGAATGGATAGCCAAAAACCATTCCTGGAGTTGAAAGTTTAACACCATGTCCGATAATCCAGCTTATAGCGAAGACGGCGTGCCCAAAGACCGTTATCGGGCCAATCGTGCCGAGCGGGCAAAGGCGGCATTGCCATGACTATGACGGCAGGTGAAGCCAGGAACATACATGCAGCAGTCTATGACGGCCTTCGTTATGGCCGTACAATCTGAGATCTCAATCAACTACGGATAGAAGCCATGCGCAGTTCCAAAACCATTCATGTTGTCTCCTGCCATGCCGAAGGTGAGGTAGGTGATGTAATTGTTGGTGGTGTTGCCCCACCTCCAGGAGAAACCGTGTGGGAACAACGCAACTGGATAGCCCGGGATGCAACCCTGCGGAACTTCATGCTGAATGAGCCACGAGGTGGCGTGTTTCGCCATGTGAACCTGCTGGTGCCGCCAAAGCATCCCGAAGCGCAAATTGGGCTGGATCATCATGGAGCCAGAAGACACACCGCCAATGTCCGGTTCAAATTCTTTTTGTGTTGCAACTGTGCTGCTGGACACTGGCATCATCGCTATGGAAGAGCCGGTAACCAATCTTGTGTTGGAAGCACCAGGTGGCCTGGTTCGGGTCCAGGCTGAATGCCGCAATGGCAAGGCTGAGCGGATATCCGTTCAGAATGTTGCTTCATTTGTTGACAAGCTGGATGCAAAACTGGACGTTCCCGGTATCGGTGAACTCTCAGTGGACACAGCCTATGGAGGCGACAGCTTTGTGGTGGTCGACGCTGAAAAGTTAGGGTTCCCGCTTGAGGCTTCCCACGCACGGGAACTTGCCGAGGCCGGGATTGCCATCACCAATGCAGCCAATACACAGCTCGGGTTCTCGCACCCGACCAATAGTGAATGGAACCACATTTCATTCTGTCTGTTTGCGGGCGCATTGGAAGAAGATGTCGATGGATTTCGCGCCAGAGCGGCGGTTGCCATTATGCCGGGAAAAATCGACCGCTCTCCGACAGGAACCGCGTTATGCGCCCGAATGGCAATTTTGCACGAACGGGGTGTGATGAAATCAGGCGATACACTGGCTGCGACTTCGATTATCGACTCAGTATTCCACGGTAAAATCATCGGAACGGCTTGTGAGGGAAACAAGTCCGCAATTATTCCGCAAATCAGCGGCAGAGCATGGATAACAGGCACGCATCAGCATATGCTCGATCCGGATGATCCATGGCCCGAAGGTTACCGGCTCGGCGACACCTGGCCACAACTTTCAAAATGAGTCCGATTTGTACACTGTTCTACGGCTGCTCCGGAATGAGGACGAAATTGCCAAAATGTTTCTTTTCCATGAACTGGCGCTGAGCTTCAGCAATCTCCTCAAGTGGAAATGTCCTGGCCAAGAGGGGGCGGATTTCACCCTTCTCGATATAGGAAATCAGATCCGGAAATATCGGTTCATCCCAGGCGGTTGTGCCAATCAGCTGAACATCTTTCAGATACATGTCCCGCATATCCAGCGAAACCACCGGTCCGGCAATTGCGCCTGATGAAACATATCTGCCACCGCGTTTCAACGCTTTGAGCATGAGCGGAAAATTTTCTCCCGCCACATTGTCCACCACTACGTCAAATTCACTTTCCCCAAGTTCCCTGGCCAGGTCCGAATTTCGATCCACGATCCGATCTGCGCCTATCGACCGAACCTCATCGGCCTTTGAAGTACCGCATATCGCGGTGACCGAGGCTCCTCGCCGCTTGGCCAGTTGCACTGTTGCCGAGCCGACACCACCGGATGCACCAGTTACCAACACATTGTCTCCAGAATCCACACCTGCCCGGTGCAGCATGTTTTCCGAGGTGCCGTAAGCACAGGGAATGGTGGCAAGTTCCTCATCAGTCCAATCGCATTCCACCGGAAAAGTTTCTGATGCAGGCACTTTTACGAATTGGGCGAATGCACCATCAAAGTCCGAGGCCATCCAGATATTATCCAACGTATCATAGCCGTTATGTCTCATGCAGGCACGGACCAGCACTCGCGATCCGATAAGGCTCTCGTCTGAACCGGATCCGACGGCCACAACCCTGCCGCAACAATCGGTTCCCTGGATAAACGGAAATGGCGTCGCTTTGTTCCAGCCGCCATCAGATTTTTGAACCCCATCCTCATCCTGTCCACCGGCAAATTCATCTGTACTGCCGGTGACACTTGAAGAATACCAGCCGAGACGTGTGTTAATTTCCGTGTTATTGACGCCGGCCGCCAACACCTGAAGCAGAACTTCGTCCGGTTCCGGCACAGGCATGGGAACCCGTTTGTAGACCAAACGATCATATCCGCCGTTACCTGTGGTAACGACAGCCATCATAGTCCGGTCACTGGTTTCGATGTCGAATCGGTCTTTTGTCATTTCAGCGTTTCCGGTTTATTTCCACATAGCTTTGCCAGACATGATGAAGGGGGTCAAAGAACTTCTAAACAAGTCGGTGATGTGGCTGGGCCAGTTGCAGGCCCAGCACCACGAATTTATTTTACTCTGCGCTTAACTGACGCAACGCACCGGCCCAGTCTTCGACATGATAGGTTTGGACGATTTTGCCATCTTCAAACGTGTGAATGTCAATTGACATGATTTCAAAACCCTTGCCCTTGCCGTCAACTCCAAACAGGGGTCCGGCGGGTGTACCGGTTGCACGGCCACGGACAACAACCCGGTTACCTTCCTCAATCATCTCTTCGACTGCCCAGTTGAGATCTGGAATGAGCTTTCCAAATCCGCCCACCTGACCAAGAAATGCAGGGCCGGATTTGATTTTGCCGGAGTAATCACCAATGCTGCCCCAGTCATCACCAGTTTCAAGGCGTCGCTGTGTTCCTGTGAGGTAGGATTGCTGAGAAAATCGTAAAAGGTTTGAACCGTTGCCTTATTGTCGGCGTGGGCAATGCCGGTCAATGGTACAAGCAGGAATACAACTGCTGTGAAAAATACTTTGAGTCTCATGATTTGTTCTCCTTGAATTGCGGAATTACCGACCAAATGAACGTGGCCCGTTTTCCTTCATCAGAAGATGGACGTTTCTCAATTAAATGATAATATAGAATATTAAGAAAACACTGTTCGGATTTTTTACATGCTTGAAAACCTCAGGCAAATGGCGATTTTTGCCAGAGCAATTGATCACGGCTCCTTTCGCGCTGCCGCCAAGGCAATGAACCTGTCTCCTTCGGTTGTCAGCCATCACATCAACCAACTGGAAGCGACGCTGGGAACTGCCCTGATTTACCGTTCCACACGCAGCCTGTCGCTAACCCGGGACGGGGAACGTCTGCTGGCTTCGGCCAGGGAAATGCTGGAGGCCGCGGAAACCGGACTTCAATCAGTTTCAGAACATGGCGGAGAACCTTCAGGTGAATTACGCATCACCATGCCCGCCATCATGGGCCATTCTGACCTGATTGCAAAATTGGCGGAGTTCGCTTCGACTTATCCCAAGGTGCATCTGTCGGTTGATTTGTCGGACGCCCGCAAAAACCTGATCAGCGAAGGTTATGATATTGCAATCCGGGTGGGCTGGCTTACCGACAGCACCATGATTGCACGGAAACTGGGAACTGAAAAACGACGCCTGGTCGCTACAAAATCCTATATTGATGCCCGACCACATCCCAGCAATCCAAAAGATCTTGCGTATTGGGACTGGCTGGAACTGACACCGGTACGCGGACACAAACCGGTTTTCAAAAGAGCTGGCCAAAAGCCTGTCGCGTTCGCACCTTCGAGCCGAATAAGTGTCAACGATGCACACGCCCTGTACCAGTTTGCGCTGGCCGGTGCCGGTTTGGCAGCGGTTCCGGAATTTCTGGTGAGCAAGGATATTAAGTCCGGCCTGATGGAATATGTTTTGCCGGACTGGGAACTGGAAGACCTGGGCGTCTATGCGGTCTGGCCGCAAAACGCACCCAAACACGGTCTTACGAGATTGTTGGTTGATAACCTGGTCAACAGGTAGTCTGTGCGCAATCTCAGAGAATCCTGAGCCATTCCTCCCGGGGCAACCGGCTGGTTCGTAGTTGATTGACCGGATGGTTTTTGTCCCGATAGCCGATTGCCATGCCACAGAACAACATCAGTTCCTCGGGCATATCGCAATATTCAGAAACGGTTCTGGGATGCGTGCACCAGCATTCCTGCGCACAGGTGTCAATTCCTTTTTCCTGAAACAGCAACATTGCAGACTGCAGGTACATGCCAAGATCCGACCACTGCGGCGGCCCCATGACCCGATCGACAAAACAAAAGGCTGCAGCTGGCGCCCCGAAGAACTGGTAGTTGTTGGCAAACCAGTCAAGACGCTTCTGCTTGTCCTCACGCGGTATGCCGAGCAGGCCGTACATTTCTTCACCTACTTCAAACCGTGCAGTGCGATAAGGCTCCTTGAGCTTTGGCGGATAAACAGCATATTCCGGAACTTCCCCATGCGGATGTGGTTCGCCGTTCAAACGTTCGCGCATCAGGGACTTGAATTGCCTAAGCCGGTTGCCTGTAAGAATTACTATTTTCCAAGGTTGAACATTGCCACCGGACGGAGCACGAGCGGCCTTTTCAAATACGTCGATCAGGACATCATCAGAAACATCCCTGTCTGTGAATGCGCGCACAGACATCCGACTTTCAAGTGCTTCGGAAACTTTCATGATACGCGTTATACTCAATCCTTGCGCGGTTTAAACGACAAATATCCGGACTGCCCATTCTTGCCTGGCATGGTTCTTCTAATCATCGGTCACATTTCCCGTTTTTAATACAGGCTTGAATGAATTGCTCCTGCGCGGTCGTGTCGCCATAAAAGGCGTCTCCGCCACGAGGCGACGGACGAAACAGGTAGTTACCGCGTGAGATTTCAAACGCATAAATTCCCTCGTCATTGCCTTGCGGGTAGCCGCCGCACCAGACTGCAATACAGGTGGGTTGAACAATTACACGGGTCGAAATCCGGTGACTTTTATTTTTGCCAATCAAAACCCCTGTAAAAGAATACGGGATCGGTTCAAGAGATTTGTTATCCCGCTCTTCAACCGAATTATCACGTTTTGCCGGCAACGCAGACAATGGCTTCAACACTCCGCGGCCGATAGTGTATTGGGATTGCGATGATGCCCAACGCTCATAGCTTCCCGCCAGATCCGGCTGAATACAACTCAACGCAAATGCAGGGTGCGCAAACAATGCGGCAATCGCTGCGCCAAACAATGAGGTTGCAGTAGATTTGAAATTCGTCATGTTTTCCTGATCCGGTTGGAATTACGGGGTTAACTAACATATTCCACCCAAACACAGCATGAACAAATCTTTTTCCCGATTACCCCGGCAACGGTATAAACTCATCGGCATCATCAGGCGGCAGTTGGAAACGACCGTTCTCCCACTCTCCTTCGGCCCAGGCCTCCTTTGCCGCCTCTATTTTTTCCTTCGAAGAAGCAACAAAGTTCCACCAGAGGTAACGGGGACCGTTAAGCGTCTCACCGCCAAGGATGATCAATCTGGCGCCCTGCTCGCCCGCACGAACAGTAATCGCATCGCCAGGTCTGAATATCGCCATGCGGCCCGGTTCAAAACTCTGGCCAGCCACTTCAATCGATCCTTCAACAATGTAGACACCACGGTCTTCGTGATCATCAGGGAGTGGTATTGCTGCACCGGGCGCAAGAAGTGCGTCTGCATAAAACATTTCTGAGTGGGTCGTAATGGGGTTCGTTTCACCCCAGGCCTTGCCGATTACCAGATTGACATCTTTCCCATCACTTTCAAGCCGCGGCACTTCATCGGTCCCAATATGTTCAAAATCAGCGTCAGCCTCTTCCTTGTCTTCCGGCAGAGCGACCCAGGTCTGTATGCCAAAGAGCTTGCTTTTTCCCTTGCGCGTTTCCTGGCTGGTACGCTCAGAATGGGTGATGCCCTTTCCGGCGGTCATCCAGTTCACCTCACCGGGAAAAATCATCTGATCGGTTCCCAAAGAATCCCTGTGCTGGAACTCCCCTTCAAACAGGTAGGTCAGGGTTGAAAGGCCAATATGGGGATGGGGACGCACGTCTATGCCCTGACCGGTTATGAATTCTGCGGGACCTGTCTGATCAAAAAAGACGAACGGTCCCACCATCTGCCGCTTTGGAGAAGGTAAAGCCCTGCGCACTTCAAACCCGCCCAGATCGCGCGAGCGGGGAATGATTACGGTTTCAATCGCGTCCGGATCAGCTGCATTAACAGATTGCGGATCGATGGCAGGATTCCAGCTCATGGTTAAGTCCTCAATCGTTTCGAGATCGTTTTCGAGCATCGCACGCAAATGTTCGTGTTGTGTGGGCAGTTTCAAACCGGTTCCCAGTAGAGCGATTTCCTCGTCCCGGTCAAAACCGGGCTCATTTGTCGCCACCTCAAACAGAATTCCGCCGGGAGTTCTGAAGTAGATGGCCCAAAAATAATCGCGATCGATTACTGGCGTAACCGCGTAGCCGGTGTCCAGCAGTGCTTCTCGTACACGCAATTGGGCAGCACGATCCTCCACCGCAAAGGCAACATGATGGACCGACCCCGCACCCTGTTGAGAAGCGTCTGCGGATGGCATGATTTCGAGGTCAATTGTGTTTGCTTCATTTCCGTTTTCCACGGCAACCCGCAGGACATTGTCCTTCTCGTCGACCGTGTCGTAATTCATGAAACCAAGGAGTTCACGCATGGCATCGCCCTGATTCAAACGCATGGAAACGGAATGGAAGCCGCGTATCGCCACATCTGCGGAAATTTCATCCGTAGTCCAGGGTACGCGTTCATCCTCAACTTCGACCAGCGCAAATTCGTCACCATCCGGACCGGAAACAACAAGCCGTTTCTCGCCAAACCGGGTATCTGTCGAGATGTTGCCCATGGGATTGTCGCTTAACCTGTTCTCCCAGAACTGGAGAGAACCGGGCGGAACTGAAAAAGCGGTGACGCCGACTTCACCTGCTCCCTTGTTTCCTTTTGCCATTCCCGGAAATGGGAAATATGTCATGACAGTACCCGGACTTCCCGTCTCATCTCCATAATACAGGTGGTAGACATCCGGGCGGTCGAAATTCACCGTCTTTTTTACCCTGCGCAGTCCAAGCAGCCGGGTAAAGAAGCGGTTGTTTGCATTCGCACCAGCGGCCATCGAAGTGACATGATGCAGGCCCTTGATATCGGTGAGCATAAACCATTCTCGCACTTAATCGTTGTTATAGCAAACGTAATCGAGACCTGTGAAAAAACCAGTCCCCGATTGTGCAACACACTGTTCACGGTTTTGCTTGTAATCACCCGATTGGCGGCGTAGTCATTTGACTCCCTGTTCAGGATATTACGATGCCCGGTATTATCGTTTTTTGTTTGTCATATGTGTTCAGCCAGTTTTTCAGGGCGTTTCTGGCAGTCATGACACCGGTACTGTCCGCCGAATTTGGCATGACGCCAACCGAATTTGCCTACGCCTCGGGTGCTTGGTTTGTTACCTTTGCCCTGTTTCAGTTTCCAGTCGGTATTTTGCTGGACACCGTTGGGCCGCGCCGCACTGCCGGCTTCATTTTCACCGTTTTTTGCGGTGGTGGCGCACTGCTGTTTACATATGCTTCCGGACCGACAGAAATCATCATTGCGATGGGGTTGATCGGCATAGGCTGTTCACCTGCCCTAATGGCACCCATGTACATTTTTGTCCGCAATTATGATGCCGCCAAATTCGCTTCGCTGGTTTCGATATTCATCGCCGTCGGCACCCTGGGCAACATCGCCGGCTCAGAACCCCTTGCTGTAGCGATTGAATGGTTTGGTTGGCGTCCTACCAGCATGGCACTTACCATTGGATCACTGGCAGTCGGCATTGGCATCTGGATACTGGTTCGTGATCCGGAAAAAATCGACAGAGATAAGACCGGCGGCGGTTTTGCAGATTTGCTGAAAATCCGGGAATTATGGCTCATATTTCCGATGATTCTGGCAGGTTACACCGTGGCTGCCGGACTTCGGGGCTCCTGGATCGGTCCTTTGCATTCTAACCTGTATGGTTACGATACCCTGCAAATTGGACGTGCCTCACTCTATATGTCCATCGCGCTAGTGGCTGGTACCTTGTTCTACGGACCACTGGACCGGTTGTTTAACTCTCGCAAGAAAGTCGTATTGCTTGGCAACGTTGCGGTTTTTTCGTGCTGTGTGGCAATGGCTTTGCATCTGCCGACAAATCCATTCTGGGGAACGCTTGCTTTTGTATTGATGGGGTTCTTTGGCGCAAGCTACACAGTCCAGATGGCGCACGGCAAATCCTTTGTCCCACAGCACTTGATTGGCCGCGGTGTAACCCTGCTGAACTTCTGCTCCATTGGCGGAGCCGGAATTTTTCAGTGGCTGAGCGGGCCCGTGGTCGATGGTTTTGGAACACCAGGCGATCCGCAATCGCAGTATACGGTTCTGTTTACCTACTACGCACTGCTCCTGTCGGTTCCAATTGCTTTATACATTTTTTCCAAGGATGCATCGCCAAAAACTACTGCCATCTAAGGGCTAAGTGAATTGATCCAGTCAATAATAATTCCGGTCGCGGTTTCGGTGTATTCAGGTCCAAGCGCATCACCCATGATGACATGACTGGAGCCGTCTGACGGATTTTCGACTTTCACTGTTTTGACCGGGCCGCCCCACGCATCTATCGCTTTTTCAATTTCTGCAGGCACGATCACCTTGTCATCGGGTGAATAAAACATCAGGGCTGGAACCGTTATCTTTGAAACGTCTATGTCCTTTACAAGTTTCAGCATCGCGGTCATCGGAAATATAGCCCTACTTGGATAGGAATAGGTCCACCACTTACGATGCAATTCGTTGGAAGGCTCCCATTCGCGATGCTCACCGGCAACTGCAGGCAATATCTTTTCTGCCCAGGGAATGTTGGCCAGCCAGGTCGAAATGCCCTGCAATTCGAAATTGGGCGATACAAATACCACTCCGGCCACATTTCCTGTAAGTTCCGGTTTGGCTAGCCCCCAAGTGCTGATCATGCCTCCATTCGAGGCTGCCATAATGATTGTCTTGTTGCCAATGAGTTTTCCGATCTCCATGGCTTCTGCAAAGTCATTGGCCCAATCCTGCACTGTTGCCTCAGCCAATCCTTCACCGTCGCGTCCATGCCCCTTGAACCTGGCAAAGTAGAGATTTGCGCCAACTGCCCCGGCCACGTTGTCAGGGACAGGCCGGGTTTCATGTTTAGTAGCTGAAAAACCGTGCAGATAAACGATGGAAAGAGGCGTTTTTTGTTTTGTGGACGGGTGAGCCCAGACAATCTCTTTTGCAGCGCCAGGTTTGAGTTCTGGAATTCCGGCTTCCGATTGCGCCAGATAAGTGTCCAGATCATGCTGCAATACCGAGGGGTCAAATGTTACTTTGTCGTAATCATCCGGGCGCGGTCCAAGCACAAAAACCAAAACCAGAGCTGCGATTACTGTCAGAGAGCTGTAAAGAAATTTTTTCATGCCCGGAAGATGCACAGTTAGAGGCTGAACATCAAGTCCGATCTAGCCCGGCCAGATCGACATTTGCCCGGTTGACAACCGTCCGCATGGCAAAGCTGGACTGCATTCTGGAAATTCCCGGCAGATTGGAAAGCCAGTGTTTGTGAATATACTCAAAATGATCCATGTCACGGGCGTTTACGCGGAGGATATAGTCATGCTCCCCCGACATCAGAAAACACGCAACGATATGTGGACAATCCGCCACTGCCATTTCAAAATGATCCAGTTCCCTGCCAGCCTGACGATCCAGGGTCACATGTACGATGGCGGTAATGGTCTGCCCCAAAGCCCGGTTCAAAATGATCGCGTGGTAACCTTCGATGACACCTGATTGCTGCAAATGCTCCAGACGTCTTGAACAGACCGACGGAGACAGGCCCACTCGATTTGCAAGATCCACATTGGAAATCCGTGCGTTATCCTGCAACACGGTCAGAATTGACTTATCGATACTATCAATCTTCATATTTGCACGTTTCCGCTAAAAAACTGTGTGTTTGCACAATTATTCACGAAATACGCAACGATGCCAAGCATTCTTTGCACGGACGTTTCATGCGAATTGCGGTAAGTTTCGCCTTAAATCGAACCAGGGCTTAGGGAGCTTGTGAGAAATGAAAATTGGAGTGCCAAAGGAAATCAAAAACAATGAGTTTCGTGTTGGTGTAACACCTGGATCAGCACGCGAATATGTTGCACGCGGTCATGAGGTTTTTGTGGAAACCAATGCCGGTGTCGGCATCGGTGCTGATGATGCAGTTTATGAAGCTGCAGGCGCGAAGATCCTCTCCAGTGCTGCTGAGGTATTTGAGACCGCTGAAATGATCGTTAAGGTCAAAGAACCTCAGCCAAGCGAGTGGGTTCAACTGCGCGAAGACCAAATCCTCTATACCTATCTTCACCTGGCTCCAGACCCAGAGCAAACAAAAGGGCTTCTAGAATCCGGTTGTACCGCAGTCGCCTATGAAACCGTCACTGATGACGAAGGCGGTCTTCCTCTGCTTGCACCCATGAGTGAAGTTGCCGGACGTCTTTCCATACAGTGTGCTGCCACCGCGCTCCAGAAGCCAAACGGTGGACGAGGCATCCTTATGGGTGGTGTGCCTGGTGTGCTGCCAGCCAAAGTCGTCGTAATTGGTGGTGGCGTGGTCGGTACACATGCTGCGAAAATGGCAATTGGCCTGGGTGCGGATGTCACAATCCTGGACCGCTCACTGCCGCGCATGCGTGAGCTGGACGATATTTTCGGCAATACTGCCAAGACCCGTTATTCTACTGTAGAATCTGTTGAAGAAGAGTGCCTTGCAGCGGACGCTGTTATCGGCGCTGTCCTCATTCCAGGTGCGGCAGCACCAAAACTCGTGCGCCGTGACATGCTGTCCCGCATGAAGCCGGGTGCCGTTCTTGTCGACGTAGCTATTGATCAGGGCGGTTGTTTCGAGACATCACGGGCCACCACCCATGCCGAGCCTACATATGAGGTAGATGGAATCGTTCACTACTGTGTGGCAAACATGCCGGGTGCAGTTCCACTGACATCCTCGCATGCCCTTAACAACGCTACGCTGCCATTCGGTCTGGCGCTTGCTGACAAAGGCCTGGAAGCGATTGCAGCCAATCCGCATCTGCGCAATGGCCTGAATGTTCATCGTGGCCGCGTGACCAACCAGCCGGTGGCAGAGGCGCTCAATCTGGAAATGAATGCGCCGGAAGAAGCACTGAAAGTCGCTTAAGCAGCGCAACGCGTAGCAACAAGATAGACAGGGGGCTTAGCCGTGTGCCCGTAGCCCCTTGTTCCCGACCAGTCGGAGACTTGCCTGCTTGTTCAATTTTGGAACCGTTATTTTGGATTCGAAACCGGCTGGCAGCAATGCAGGTCGCGCCAGAGCAAATCCCTGCATCATATCAATTCCCATGTCCGCCGCTAATCCTGACTCTTCTGCAGATTCGATGCCTTCCATCAAAATCTGGGAGCCATTGTTCCTGAACGCGCCAATCAAAGCCCGGAGCAGTTTTTCGGTTTCCTGAATATTGCAGAAATTCTGGAAAATGGTCCGGTCGAGTTTGACAATATCCGGTTTCACAAGCAGGAACCGTTCAATATTGGAGTGTTTTGTTCCGAAGTCATCCAACGCAAATCTGAAACCGTTGTTCCGGAACATTTCGCAGATGCGGATCATCATCGCGTTCTCCAGAACCTATGTCTCGAGAATTTCAAATACAACGCGTTCACGATTGAGCCCATGCTTGGGCAATTGAGAAAACATGAAGAAAATTTCGGTTTCCAGGACATCCGCCGACGGAAACTTGGAGACATCTACATTGATAAAAAGAGTTTTGTTTTCAGGGGTTGCTGTTTTGTAGGCCCGGATGTGAAGTGCCGCACACATACACTCGACATAAAGTCGGTCTGCCTGGTCAACAATTTTGAAAAATTCGCCTACTTCAACCAGTTCATCATCCAGATACGGACGGATTAACCCCTCAAAGCCAGTGAGGTTCCACTCCGCCTTTTCTGAATCATAACTGAATATCGGCTGGTAAGCCGGCTTCAGCGTATAGTCTTTATAACAGCTTTCAACATTGCCATCACCATCGGTGACAATGGCTTCCGCCACGTTCTCTGGTCGCGCCATCACACATAAGCCCCTGCTGCGATAACTCGTTCCATTTTGAACAGTTATGATTTAATAGCGATTAACGAGCCGGATTTATTCGGCAAAACCGTCGAAAACCTGGCTAAATGGTTAACAGGTTATTCTGCTGCGCTTGCTTGATCCGTGTAGCCTTTAAGTTGCGCCTTGATAACATATTGCAGGATTTCAACGATTTCACCGGCGGTTTCGGCCACTGCAAGTGCTGCCGCATCCACTTCTTTGAGGGCATGCTGATGGTCCGGCCCGTGCATTACAATTATCGGTTTGCCAAGTGCAGATGCAAACCCTGCATCAAATGCTGCATTCCATTGTTTGTACTTCTCGCCAAAGCGTACGATGACAATGTCTGCTTGTGATATCAATGTTCGGGTACGGATTGCATTAACTTGCGCACCTTTGCGGTCATGCCAGAACTTGTCGGGTTCGGCGCCAAGAATTGCAACGCCGCAATCATCTGATGCTTCATGATGGGTTACCGGTGCGTCTATCGATACCGGAAGGCCAGCCTGATTACAGCCGGATTCGATTTGCTCCCGCCAGTCGGTATGAATTTCTCCCGAGAGATAAAGTTTCCAGGTTTTCATGGCAGCCTCCTATCCAGAAATCTTCGAAAAGTCTGCGACAATCGCGGTAGCGGTGCGAATTCGCGCGAGCAGGGCCAGGCGATTGGCACGAATTTTCTCGTCATCATCGTTCACGAGAACATCGTCAAAAAAAGCGTCCACCGGTGCCCGCAATGTTGCCAGTGCCGCCATTGCAGTTTCAAAATCTTCGTCGCCAACCGCGGCGGCGGATTGATTGGCAGCCACATCAATTGCCGAATTGAGAGCCTTTTCGACTTCAAGTACCAGCAATTCGTCAGTAACCTCTCCGGCGATGAGAGTTCCTTTCTTTTCCTCCGCTGCCAGGATGTTTGCAGCACGTTTGTAGCCTGCCAGCAGGTTTTGGCCATCTTCGGAACTGATCAGTTTTTGCAGCGCTTCGGCTTTGCGCACAACCATCAGCAGATCGTCGGTTTCCACCGTAATCACTGCATCGATCAGATCGTGCCGCACGCCCTTGTCTTTCAAATACACTTTCAAGCGATCATGGAAGAATGTCAGCAGGCTCTCATTCCCCTTCAGCAGAAGATGAAGACGAACCGAGTTGTCCAGCACCAGACGGATAACTCCCAATGCAGCGCGACGTAATGCAAATGGGTCCTTTGAGCCGGTTGGTTTTTCATCAATTGACCAGAAACCGAGCAGGGTATCGAGCTTGTCGGCTAATGCAACTGTGACTGAGACCGGGTCATTGGGCACCTCATCAGAAGGACCAAGTGGTGAGTAGTGTTCCTGAATAGCCAGGGCAACCGAGGCGTCCATGCCTTTTTTTTCAGCGTAAGTTCGTCCCATCTTGCCCTGTACTTCGGGAAATTCGTAAACCATCGCTGAATTCAGATCGGCCTTGCACAGCCGCGCGGCCTGTTTGACCTTCTCAACATCTGCGCCAACAATGGGTGCCAGGTCCTCGGCAAGTTTGACAATCCGAGCAACACGTTCACCCTGCGTGCCGAGTTTCGCATGAAACATCACAGCATTGAGTTTTTCAATCCACGGCTCAAAACCGTCACTGGAATTAATCTGGTGCAGATCACTTTCCCAGAAAAACTTCGCATCGGACAATCTGGCATTCACAACTTTGGCATTACCGCGAGAAACCTCTGCGCCACCATCCGACGGCAGGATGTTTGACACCAGCAGGAAATTGTTGGTGAGCGCTTCACCACCCGATTTGCGGGTCACAAAACACTTCTGGTTTTCGCGTATGGTAAGCTGAACAACTTCTGCCGGAATATCGAGAAAATCTTCACCATACTCGCCAAGTATAACGGTTGGCCACTCGACCAGTCCGGCAACTTCATCCAGCAACCCGGCATCCTCGACGAGTTGGAGTCCTTTTGCAAAAGCGAGGTTTTTTGCTTCCGTAGCTATAGTCTCTTTGCGCATTTCCGCATCGAGCATCACAAAAGCCTTGGTAAGCTTATCTGCATAGTCGTCGAAATGGGTTACCTCAAAGACGCCCGGTGCCATGAACCGATGCCCTAGTGTGAGGTTTGAAGACTTTATGCCGTCCACCTCAAATTCGATGACTTCCATTTCTTCGGTTTCTGGGCCGAACAGGCATAGGACAGATTGCAGAGGTCGCACCCATTTCAGGCTGCCTGCTTCTGCGGATGCACCGCCCCATCGCATAGACTTGGGCCATGGAAAACCGCGGATAATTCCTGGCATCACCTCAGCAATGATGTCGGAGGCATCCCTGCCCGGTTTTTCAATAACGGCAACATAAAAATCACCCTTCTTGGGGTCGTTGCGAACTTGTGCGTCATCAATTGATGTGAGGCCCGCACCACGCATAAACCCTTCAATTGCCTTTTCCGGAGCATCGGTGCGGGGGCCTTTACGTTCTTCCCGGACGTCGTCAGAACGGGCGGTCAGGCCGCGAACATCAAGCACAAGCCTTCGCGGCGTCCAATACTCCTTTGCACCCTCATAAGTCAGGCCGGCATCGACCAACGCATTGGTAACAGCCGACCGCAATTCGCCGGCGGCCTTGCGTTGAAAGCGAGAGGGTATTTCCTCAGAGAAGAGTTCCAGAAGCAGATCAGGCATGAAAGGTATTCAGTCAGTGATATTCCATGTTGCCGCAATAGCAAGCAACACTCTAATTGTCACCCTTGGCGCCGACTTTTTCGCCAAATCGGTTGTTTCAATCGCGGCTAGACCTTGTGACTGCCGTCACAGAATGGCTGACCATTCGTTTGTTTGCAGGCGCAGAAGAACTTTTTGCCATCCTCTTCGGCCTGCCATCGCACGGGTGCAAAATCCGAACCCTTGTGCGAACCGTCACAAAACGGCTGTTTGTCCGATTTTCCACACGTACACCAAAAATAAGCCTTTCCAGCCTCAACCTCTATCGCAATCGGTGCATCACCTGTTCGTTCTCCTATGATGGTTGTCCAGCGGGAATGTTCTGCCCCGCGATCTTGAAGGCCGGAAAGTCCTCGAAGACCCAGCCGTTCTTGAGCGTGTCGTAGATGATCGCGAGCAGTTTACGTGCGGTCGCGATGATCGCCTTGCCGGCCCCGCGCCTGGCCTTGATGCGTTGGTAGAAGGCATTGAGGTAGCCCGAGTATCGGATGGCAATGAGCGTGCACTGAACCAGCGTGGTGCGCATCAGCTTGTTGCCGCGTTTGGTGATCCGCCCCCGGTTGTCGGTTTCGTTCGACTGGCTGACGCGCGGGACGATGCCCACATAGGCAGCCAGCTTGTCGGCGTCCTCGAAGTCATCGACGTTGCCGATCCCCGACAGGAGCACGGCCGCCGAGCGCGGACCGATGCCCTTGATTGAGACGAGGCCGTCGTAGCCATCCAGTTCCCGGGCGGCCTCTTCGATCGCACCGTCCAGTTCGCCAATCGTCGCCATAAGCCTCAGCGCCTGGTCGCGCAGGGCCTTCAACTCGACCTGTTCCAGTGTCGAGAACCGGCCGACCTCCAGAGCATTGAGCCGCCGCTTCGAGCCCAGGCTTTCCTTCTTCAGCTTGACGCCGTGGCGCGTGTGCAGCGCATGGATCTTGTTGATGAGCCGGGTGCGCTGCTTGACCAGAAGATCGCGCGTGTGGGTGAGTGACGCCAACTCGCTCTCGGCAACCGTCTTCACACGCGTCTCGGGCAGCATGTCCTTCGACAGGAAGAAGGCCAGTGCCCGGGCATCGTTCCTGTCCGTCTTCTTCACCGACTTGCGGATCACGCCGAACTGCCTCGGGTTGACCACGACAACACGGCCGACGCAAGCGACCACCTCGTCACGAAACCAGGCCGAATTGCCCGTCGCCTCCACGGCAATCTCGTCGTCCGCATCAAGGCTCAGGCAGAACCGTTCCAGATCGGCCGCTGCCAGCTGGTAGGTTTCAAATATCTCGCTGCCGTCAGCTTCAAGCCGGCAGACCGTGAAAGACGTCGTGTGAAGATCGACACCGATAAAGGACATGGCTAAACTTCTCCCGTTGGTGAGCGGCGGAACCCTGACAAGGGTGTGAACGGCCACGCCAAACTCCTATACGAGGTCACCGGACCGAACCGGGCCTCACGCTGGTCGTTCAGATACAGGCGGCGGGTAATCTCCTTTACAGGGTCGCAATGCCCTAAGATGACATCCAGCCTGCAGCCTATCCGCCTCTCCCAGCACTCTATCCGAGTCGGGATGCATGACCGCTCACACCCCATTCATGCCATCTCCTTTGGCCATATTCCCTCCCTTTCATTATTTGCTCCGTTTCAGATGCTCGTCCAGCCGCGGCATGATTTCCACAAAATTACAGGGCATATGCCTGTAGTCCAGCTGGTTTTGCAGGATCCCGTCCCAACCGTCCTTGCAGGCGCCTGGTGAGCCGGGCAGGCAGAAGATGAACGTTGCGCCGACAACACCTCCGGTTGCCCGGGACTGGACAGTGGAAGTACCGATTTTGTCGTAACTCAGTCGGTGGAAGACTTCTGAAAACCCGTCCATGCGTTTTTCGAACATCGGTTCCAGGGCGTCAGGCGTAACATCGCGACCGGTAAATCCGGTGCCGCCGGTGGTGATTACAACATCGACATCGGTATCATTTATCCATTCCTGCACCTTCGCCTGTATGGAAGGCACATCATCACTCACTATCGCCCGCCCTTTCAGAACATGGCCTGCTGCTTCCACCCGATCTGCCAGGGTTTTGCCTGACTTGTCGTCCTCTAGGCTGCGGGTGTCCGACACGGTCAACACCGCAATGCCTACCGGTATAAAAGGGCGGTTTTCGTCGATTCTGGACATGAAAAATTCTCCTGTGCCAGCTTAAGAGACAGTTGAGCGGGTGGCAACACACCACCATTGCGGATGGGAGTTCCTAATCTCCCGGCAGGTTGTTTCAGCATCCGACATTGTTTCGAACACCGCAAAGCAGGTAGCCCCGGAGCCGCTCATTCTGGCCAGCGCCGGATTAAACTCTGCCAACACATTCAGCACCTGTGAGATTTCCGGTACCAGCAATTGTGCGGGTGTCTGAAGGTCGTTTCGCAGGCTTCGCAGTTTGTCGAGAGTCGGGAACTGCCCGGTCTCGGCATCAAATGCAGGTGCATTATGCTTATTCTCCAACGCACGAAAAACGTCTGGCGTGGAAACTTCAATGCCGGGATTGACCAGAACCATGTTCAATGCGGCGGTATTTTTCAACAATGTGATCTCTTCGCCTTTACCCTGTGCACGAAGTGGCCTGGAATGAAGACACATTGCAATATCAGCGCCCAGTTGATCGGCAAGCGGAAACAGATTTTCATCAGACTGCCAATGCTCCTGCAAACCCAGTAACGCCGCTGCTGCATCCGCAGAACCGCCGCCAATACCACTGGCCAGGGGGAGGTTCTTCTCCAGCCGTATCAAAACCGGCTCGAGAAGCTTTGTTGATCTGGCAGCAACTTTATCTCTCAGAAGAAGGGCTGCACGGGTGACAAGATTGTCGCCTCCCTGTGTAAGGTCTGAAGCGAAAGGACCATCTATATGCAGCGTAACCGCCTCGTCAGCTACACATCCTGAGATTTCCAGCAGATCGCCGAATTCACTGAACACAACAATACTGTCGAGACTGTGAAGGCCGTCCGCCCGTATTCCGGTTACATGAAGCGCCAGATTGATTTTGGCACGGGCAACACACGTTATCATCCGGTGCTACTCGGCCTTGGCCTCATCTGTTGGTTCGTCCACCAGACCCTCGGCCAATTTCTTCTCAATTTCTTCCGGGTTGTCCGGCGGGGTTTTCGAAGCAAGTGCAATTTTCCACTGGAATGTGGCTTCCAGCTTTCTACCAACCTTCCAATAAGCATCGCCCAAATGGTCATTTATGGTTGGATCCTGCGGCATAAGCTGCACAGCCCGTTCGAGCTCCCGTACCGCTTCTTCATATTCACCAAGCCGGTAATGCGCCCAACCAAGACTGTCTACAATGAACCCTGATCGTGGTCGCAAATCGACTGCCTTGCGGATCATTTCCATGCCTTCATCGAGATTGATGCCCTGATCAATCCATGAGTATCCAAGGTAGTTCAACACCTCAGGCTGGTTCGCCGACAACTCCAAAGACTGAATGAAATTCGGCTCGGCCTTTTGCCATTCCTTGAGGCGCTCATAAGCGATGCCGCGCCGGAAAAACAAGTTCCAGTGATAACTTTGCGGTTCACCGACAACCGCAACTGCACGATTGTAGTTTTCGGCTGCTTCGGAGTACCGTTTTTCCCGGCTGTAGATACTGCCGAGAACCATGTATCCGGCCAGATCATTGGGTTGAAGTTCGATTAACGCTTTCAAGCCCTCAATAGCTTCTTCCTTCCTGTCCAGTCTGGACAGATTGCTGGCACGTTCCAACTGGCTAATGCGATAGAACGGCGAAGTATCTGCTATCTTATCGTAATAGGTATTGGATCGTTCGAAATCACTTTGCCGTAAATATAGTTCGGCCAGAGCAACCGTAATCACGTCGTTGTCGGGCGAAAGATAATTGGCGAGTTGAAGGTAGGTTTTGGCGAACGCGCCGCTTCCTTCACGCCGCAGTGCTGTGGAGATATTATAGAACAATTCCGCTGCCCCGTCCTGGGGTGCGGTCAAAAGGGGCGACAAGGTCTGCCCATCAGACAAAGCGTCGGCCAACACACCGAACGGTGCGTGATCGGGTAACAGATCCAAACCGTAATCCAGTGTTTCTTTGGCTTCTTCTGGCACGCCTGCTCTGCTTCGATTGCGCACCTTTGCTTCAATTGCCCTTATATAGGTCTCCGTCAGAACGGAAATAACCGCCCGGTTGTCGATCACAAGTTGGAATTTGTCCGCCGCCAAATCACTGTTACCGCCGGCATCTGCAATCAGACCGGCATGATAGTCGCGCATGACTGTTATCCACTCAGGGCCTTCAAGCTCGCCGAGTTTCGCAAGCGCCTCTTCCGTTTTGTGCTCCCCTGACAATGCCCAGGCGCGGGTAATCTCACGCATGGTTTTGTCCAGATCAGTACCCGCCACCTCTTTGAGTGCATCATCAACCTTGTTCCAGGACCGCTTTTTGATCTCCTGGGCTGAATTTACGAAACCGATCAGATTGCGGTTGCTGCCACCTGAATTGATTTCCCGGGCAACCTTGCCGGCATCATCTATTCGACCGTTTGAAACCAAAGCTGCAAGCAAGTCCTTTTTGAGTTCCTGGCTTTCACCGTCAAAGGAAGCCGCCTTCTCGAGAAAGCGAACGGCTGCTTCATCATCCTGGTCGTTAATGGCCACACGGGACGCTAAAAAACTTCCGGAAAAACCGGATTGTTCAACCGCCTTTTCCAAATCCGGACTTGCAAAACCAAGCGAGCTGATCACCAGAATGGAGGTCGACAAAACTGAAATTTTCAGTGTTTTGGCAATTGATTTGAGCATTCAGTTATTCTTTCCTGTCAATCATTGGCGCTTATCGGCCCGAGTTTATGGCACGAACTTTAACAATCCACAAAACTTGCGGGTAAACGCGCAAATTTCCCCAATCAGCCTAGTTGGCCCGGCTAACACAAAACTCAAGTACGTCTATAAGAGCCTCTTTATGTTCACTATCAGGCATTGTGCCCAAAGCATCCTTTGCCATTTCAACATAATGCCGTGCTCTGGCAACCGTGTCGGAGATAGCATCGTGTTTTTTCAACAACTCCACCGCTGTGACCAGACTGTTATCATCGGCCTTGCCGCCGGCAATCGCATCCTGCCAAAACTGCCTTTCTTCTGCACTTCCACGCCTATATGCCAGCAAAACCGGAAGCGTTACCTTTCCTTCGCGGAAATCATCACCGGTGTTCTTGCCAAGATCAGACGCCTTACCGCCATAGTCCAGCGCATCATCTATCAGCTGGAAAGCAAGGCCAAGGTTGTTCCCATAGGAACGAAGCGCGCTTATAGTGCTCGAATTCTGCTCGGCAATAATCGGTCCCACTTCTGCAGCAGCAGCAAATAGCGCAGCAGTTTTGGAACGAATTACATTGAGGTATTCGTCCTCGGTTGTTTCCAGATTTTTGGCAGTCGAGAGTTGGAGGACCTCGCCCTCGGCAATAACAGTTGCTGCATGCGAAAGCACATCCAGAGCCTCAAGCGAACCAACATCCACCATCATCCGGAAAGCCTGTCCCAGAAGAAAATCTCCCACCAGAACGCTGGCCTCGTTTCCCCACAGCATTCTGGCAGCAAGCTTGCCGCGGCGCATGTCACTTTCATCCACCACATCATCGTGCAGCAGAGTAGCGGTGTGCATGAATTCAACACTTGCAGCCAGGGTAACATGACCATCACCCTGATAATCGCACATTTGAGCAGCGGCGATAGTCAACATCGGGCGCAGGCGCTTTCCGCCGGAATCTATAAGATGTTTTGCAACCTCGGGAATCATCGCCACATCCGAGCCGGTTTTGGACAATATCAAGGAGTTTACAAGCTGCATGTCATCCCGAACGAGGTCCATCAGCTTCGTGACGCTACCACCCGAGCGATTCTCATTCAAAGATACTACGATACCGGTCATATTGGATTCTGCCCTTTTCAGGACGCCGTTTCCGCTCCGAGGTGCACCACCGCCAGGCGGAGCCTGCGATGACTTGAATTGCCGTTACCAATACCCCTACCGCAGAATTGCGCACAAGCGCAATCGCCTCTTCGAACAGACTGTGCCGAAGAGAGATTTCACGCTGTGCGCTTCCCAGAGGTTTGAGAGCGGTCATGGCGGTGCCTGCGCATCTCTGAACACCTCCTCCGGCGTCCGGAAGCCGAGTGCCTTGCGCGGCCGTGCGTTGAGCAGATCCTCCACCGCCTGGACCTCGGCATCGGTCACAGACCGGAAATCCGTGCCTTTCGGCAAATACTGGCGGACCAGTCCATTGGTGTGTTCATTCAGCCCGCGCTCCCATGAGTGGTAGGGCCGGGCAAAATAGAACTTGGCATCAAGCGCCTTGGACAGGCTGCTGTGGCCAGCGAATTCCTTACCGTTGTCCGCAGTGATCGTGTGAACCAGGTGCCGATCTGCCTCCAGCCGGCGTCTGAGCGCAGCTCCGACATCTTCGGCCGTTTTCCTGTCGAGCCGTACCAGTCGGGTCATCTTCGAGGCGCGGTCCACCGCCGAAACCACTGCGCCGCTTTGACCCGCTCCAACGATCGTGTCCACCTCCCAGTCACCGATCCGCAACTTCTGTTCGACGATCGCGGGCCGCTCACTGATATCGACACGACCGGGAATGCGTCCTCGCCCGGCGTGCCGGCCGCCGCGCCAATTCGGTTTCTTCCCACGCCGCCGCAGACGTTTGTAAAGGCTGCCACCGGCCCTGCGGTCCGCGCGGACGTATTCGTAGATCCGCATCCGCCCCACCATGGCTTGGCCTTCCCGACGAAACCGACCCGAAATTTGCTCTGGGCTCCAGCCAGCCGCCAACTTCTCCTCGACCAATTGCCACAGGGCGGGTGTCATCTTCCTTGGCACCGATGACGCCCTGTGGCGGCGCTCTGTCGCCTTGTTATGGGCCTGTTTGTACCGGTAGCCCCGGCCGCCGCTGTTGCGCTGCATCTCTCGACGGATTGTCGTGTGATGGCGTCCGAGCTCACGCCCAATGTCTCTCTGCGAGAGGCCGCTTTTCTTCAACCCCCAAATCTGGCAACGTTCATCTTGGGTCAGGTGGTGGTAGCCGCGAGGCATAGGCGAATCTCCTTCTACAAGATTCTCGCCATCGCCTGGCCCGCCCGCAAGGAAGAATGCTCATCACGCTGCCGTTTTCACTGGTGCACTTCGGAATGGCACGGGGGGGAGAAAATATGTTGCGCGAACGATATGTACAAGGGTAATTTTGGCGCAGGCAGCCGTTGGATGCCTTCCGGGGGGCCGGCTCACTGCAACGTGATTGTTTATGATTCCCCTTTTAATCCATTCACCCCTAGATATTGGGAAGACAAGAATGCAAATAGTAAGATGAAAGAACTGATTGCTACGAACAATCTTGTCACGATTTCTTATGTGGAAGCCCTGTTGAACGACGCCGGCATTGACTATTCGATCCTGGATCAAAATATGAGCATTCTGGAAGGTTCAATTGGTATCATTCCCCGGCGACTGATGGTTGTCGAAACGGTTTGGTACAAGGCTTCAAAAATATTGGAAGCAGCCGGGCTCGAAGACGAAATTTCCTCCCGCTAGTCTCCGGCAGCTGCTCAGGAGCTTGGTCTGAATGAAACTGAACGAGGCAAAAACGACACCAATGTCATCAATGGATGAACCAATTGGTGAAACAACCGAAGATGCGTTCCACAAGGATGCCTTCCGTGTTGTCCAACCCAAGCACACAGGTCACCGCAGTGGGCTGGATGCATTGCTGCGTCTGTCCCGCAAAATGCCTCCGGTATCCTGGCAGATTTTGGTGCGGGAGCCGGCGTTGCTGGTTTTGCAGCGTTGAACCTCAATGCGGATCTGAATCTTCTGGCAATCGAGAAGAACAGTCAGATGACTGGTTTGGCGGAGCAATCACTTCAGCTCCAAGGCAATGCCTTTTTGAAAAATCGCAGCCGGGTGGTAGTCGCAGACATCACCGCAAACGGCACAGAAAGGCTGAAAGCCGGGCTTGAGCCGGATAGTGTGACGCATGGCATCATGAACCCGCCCTACAATTCGGCAAACCTGCGCCCGTCGCCCGATGCTCTGAGATCACAGGCTTATATGCTGGGCGATGGCGGCATTGACGCCTGGTTCAGGACAGCTGCATCAATGATCCGTCCAGGCGGAACGCTTTCGGTCATTTACCGGACAGAAAATCTTGGTGAAATTCTTGCCTGCACACAGGGTAGATTCGGTGGCCTCGAAATCATGCCCATTCATTCCAGGGCAGAAGAAGCCGCCAAACGCATAATCGTGCGCGGCACACGTGGCTCCAGAGCACCGGTCTCATTACTACCCGGATTTTTTATTCACAATGCGGACGGCAGCTTTACCGATAAGGCAGAGCGAATTTTTGCCGGAGAGAACTTTCTGCAGTTTTCAAGTTGAGGTTATTTTGTAGCCTCGCCGGTCGCACACAAATCTTGTCCGCCAATTCGCCGCACACGACGCCAACCATTACCATTCTGTAATTTGCGCACTCCTGCCCTTGCAAAATGTGCCCTGTCAGACCAAATGTGATGTGAACTCAATTACAGCAATGGCAAACCCTGATGAATATCCGTAAATTTCTCCCCGGCAAGTTCGGTAAGTCCAAAACCGTCATCCCGGTAGTCCGGCTTTCCGGAGCAATAGCAGCTGGCAACAGTGGCCCGTTCAATCGTACGTTATCTCTTGCAGGCATAGCCGGCCTCCTGCAAAAGGCCTTCAGCGACAAAAAGGCTCCTGCCGTTGCAATCGCCATCAATTCACCCGGCGGTTCACCGGTTCAATCCAGACTGATTTATACTCGTATCCGCGAACTTGCAGAAAAGCATGACAAACCGGTTCTGGTTTTCGTTGAAGATGTGGCTGCTTCCGGCGGATACATGCTGGCTCTGGCGGGTGACGAGATATTTACCGATGAAACGTCAATCATCGGGTCTATCGGCGTTGTGTCTGCAAGCTTCGGCTTTGACAAGGCTATCGCCAAACTGGGAGTTGATCGGCGAGTATATACAGCTGGGAAAAACAAGGTAACACTCGACCCTTTCCAGCCGGAGAAGAAAGCCGACATTGCTTACCTGAAGGAGCTGCAGCTTGAAATCCACCAGATCTTTATCGATATGGTAAAGGACAGACGTGGAGAAAAACTTGGCGATGATGCTGATATATTTACCGGAAAATTCTGGACCGGCATTCGTGCCAGGGACCTCGGCCTGGTGGACGGATGCGGCCATATGGGCACCATCTTGAAAGAACGTTTCGGTGATGATGTAATGCTGAAGCTCATCCAGCAAAAACGGGGATTGTTCGGACGCGGTGGCCTGGGTGCCGGATTATCGCTTGGCGAAAATGCAGCCACATCGCTTGTCGAGACTGCTGTCATGACGGCAGAAGAAAAAGCACTAAGGGCACGTTACGGGTTGTAACTGCGGACAGGGAGGAAAATGTTGCCACAACTGATCGGACTGGCGCTAATTGGCGGTGTTGTTTGGTACGGCTATCGCGCATTCAAGCGGGAGATGGAACGGGTTGGACGCCAGACCCGTGATGCGGAAAAGCGCGCCACTGCTGCCAAGCGCGGCAAGCCGCTTGTGCGTGGAGAGGACGGTGTTTATCGTCCGGACGACCACAGCTGACGCACTCTAAACCGGTTTAGCCCACCAATCCTTCCGTAGCGCCGGCATTGGCCTCGGCAATTGCTTCGGGGTTGTAGTATTCGCCTGGAACTGCCACCTGTGCAGTTACATATTGGAAATTTTCCATGTCATCTGCGGGAACTGCTTCACGCTGGAATATCCTGACCACAATAAATATTGCAAAAAAGGATGAGAGTATCAGTAGCAGCCACATGAACATGGTCAGCGGCAGAAATGCCAAAAGACCCGTGGAAATCAGTGGAATGAAAAATGCCCCGGCAGACCACATCACCATTTGGGTGGAAGACAGATACACATAATCTTTCGGATCCGCCCGATCGTTGGCCAGCGCATTTGATATCGAATAAAGCGTTTCGATTGAACCGGACCACAGGGCAAACATCAATACCAGCCACAGGAAGCTGAGATTTGATTCGGTAAGGATACCGAAAACCCCAAGTACGGCTGACATGGTAGTGACAATCAGCAGCACATAGCGTCTGTCTATGCGATCCGACAAGGCACCCATGGGCAACTGGACAATCAACATGCCCATTTGCATCATCATCATCAACAGGCCGATGTCCTTTGGGCTGTAACCCAATGTGCCGCTGTAAATCGGTGCAAATCCCTGCAGCGTCATCGTAAGGCCACCCACGCACAACATGCCCATTAAGCCAACCGGCGAGATTTTCCACAGTTTGTGGATCTGGATGTTAACCCCTTCCGGCGGTTCGGGCTGGCGCAGTCTTGTGAGGCCGACCGGAAAAATTGCACAGGTTACCAACGCCACGCAAATAGCCATGGGGGCCGGTCCCTGGACATCGAGGAAGCCAATGAGAAACGAGCCACAACCCAGCGTTACAAGGTAACTTACATAGAAAGTCGTTACCACCCGGCCACGAATGGAATCTGTCGATGCGTCGTGAAGCCAACTCAGTGCCACAATAAACGCCGCATTGGCTCCGAACCCATACAGCCCCCGGGCAAACAGCCAGGCGATCGGATTGTTGGTTACAAGGATCAGCAGGAACGAGAGAATGATAACAGCATAGATGGTCAGGAACACCCGGGCATGGCCGGACAGGCGCAGTAAAAACCCGGTTGTCAGGCAACCCAGCAACCCGCCAAAGGAAAACGCAGGAAACATGGCCGATGCAACCCAGGGCTCAAATCCCAGATCCGCAAGCCGTATCGGAATATAGGCAAATCCCAGACCCGAGGCGCCGCCCATCATCATCATGGAAACGATAATGCCGGAAAGGGCTATAGGGCGCGGTGTTTCCCGCATTTCGACTTCTGTGGTCACTTCGTTTTCAGACATGGTGCAAATCACTTCAATCGTTTCTCGCAAGTTCTGCCTCAATACACGATTATGCAATTTCTGAAACCGTCATTTGTGTCGTATGTCCGGTGCCAATTTGCTTGACCCCTAACCGTGCCCGGCCTAAACAGCACAGATGACTGAAGCTGCTTCGAATCTTCCCGATCACATGCATCCGACCCGATCGTTTCAGGGCCTGATTCTGACCCTGCACAACTATTGGGCAGAGCGCGGCTGCGTGATATTGCAACCCTATGACATGGAAGTTGGTGCAGGCACGTTTCATCCGGCAACGACGCTACGCGCACTTGGGCCAAAACACTGGAATGCAGCTTATGTACAACCTTCCAGGCGGCCTACAGATGGCCGTTACGGTGAAAATCCGAACCGGCTGCAGCATTACTATCAGTATCAGGTGCTGATGAAACCTTCGCCACCGGATCTGCAGGAGCTGTATCTGGGTTCGCTCTTTGCCATCGGCATTGACCCGAAACTGCATGACATCCGCTTTGTCGAAGATGACTGGGAAAGCCCGACACTGGGAGCCTGGGGTCTTGGCTGGGAGGTGTGGTGCGACGGGATGGAAGTTTCCCAGTTTACCTATTTTCAGCAGGTCTGCGGATTTGAGTGTTCGCCCGTGGCTGGCGAACTCACATACGGGCTTGAGCGCCTCGCCATGTATGTGCAGGACGTGGACAATGTGTACGATCTCAATTTCAACGGGCTCAGCGACAATGCAAAGGTGACCTATGGCGATGTGTTCCAGCAGACTGAGCGGGAATACTCGCGCTGGAACTTTGACGTTGCTGATACAGACACCCTGCCGCGCCATTTTGAGGACGCCGAAGCCGAGTGCCAACGCATTCTGGCGCAGGAAGCAATTGACCCGAAGAACGGCAAGTCAATCGTTATGGCCCACCCGGCCTACGACCAGGCGATCAAGGCATCCCATGTCTTCAACCTGCTTGACGCACGCGGGGTAATCTCGGTGACTGAACGCCAAAGCTATATTCTCAGGGTAAGGACACTGGCACGTGCCTGTGGTGAGGCGTTTTTGAAGACTGAGGCGGGTGGCGCTGGGGTTTGACATCCAGGCTTTTCATAATTTTCTTCGCCGTCCTTACTGTGATTGGCTTTTCAGTATTTGGTTGGATTCGGCAACAGAATCGCGACCGCGCAAGAAAGGTTCTTGAACAAAACAGCCTCGATATCAATCAGGAAGTATTGCAACTGCAAATTCAACTGGCATCTGTTGATGAAGACGATCAAATCACGGCGTTTGTATTATTGCGTACCATCAAATGGGATGATGACAACGCCTATAAGGTCAATCAGATTCTTCATGACTTCCTGTTGCGGCAGAACAAGGCGAAGCGTGCAAGATTTAATAGAATTGCGGCTGAAGCTGACAGGCTTTCTGGGCGCAACAGAATTCGAAAGCTGAGCTGGCCCAAGATTTATATTGCAGTAGTTGGAATGTCCGTCGTTCTATCGATTATTATTTTTCTTAGCTGATCCCGAGAATTTGTAATCCCTTTAAACTCCCCACCAGCATCGCACGCCCCGACTTCACAGACACGCTCAACGCCCCAGCAACCTCGTTCGAAATTGTATGGCTGGCGCCGCTGCGGACGGAGACATTGTCAAGCGGCCAGCGGGCGCCTTTGATCGTCACCCCTTCAAGGTCGTCAAAGGCGAGGATTGAGAAGACGGTTCCCTGTGACCAGTCCGGGGTGGTTTCTCCGCGTAGGGGTAAGGCTTCCTCAGTACCCGATGTCAGAATGACCTCGCCCGGCATGCTGAAGGATGCCAACAGGTGATTGACCGTGAAATCGGCTCGCCCGCCAAACGCGCCGACAAGGAGGATGGATGAAGCCCCCTGCCCGAGGGCCGCATCAATTGCGATTTCGCCGTCGCTCATGTCCTTGTCCGACGACCATTCCTCACGTGGAACATGGGCGAATTCTTTTTGGGAAGCTTCTGATGCGGAATCAAAGTCTCCCACCCAAAGGTGGACTTCCAACCCCAATAGGCGGGCGTGCTCAATGCCACTGTCGGCAGCGATTATCGTTCTGCCGGAAAGTTGCGTTCGCAGGCGGTCGGTTGGTTCGACTTCTCCACCAAGCAGAATTGCAAAACGTCCCATAGTCCTGGTCAGGTACTGATGTCAGCTGCCTACAGCCAGTTCTTCGGCCTGTGCGAATACGGCAATCAGACAGCCGGTCTGCGTATGAGACGTGTGCTCTGTGCCACCCTTCAGCCAGACCACATCACCTTGTTTGTAAACCGTACCGTCATTGTCGATTAGCTCACCCTCAATCATGTAGAATTCTTCTGCACCGCCATGCTGATGGGGAGTGGAACTCGTTCCTGGCTCCATTTTATAAATGTAGAACCCTTGCGCCAATGGCATGTCCGGATTGAGTTTCAGGATGCCTGTACCGGTCTCCGCCATGCCGTCCTCGCCAACAAAAGTCGTAAACTCAGCGGATTTCACATTAACAACACGCCGCTCATCGGGACCAATCGGCTTCATTTTACTGCTCCGGTTATCTGTATTTTTCAAAGTGCAAGGATACCAGAACAACCCTTGATGTAAAGCGGCCCGCTACCGTTTCGTGGATTGTTACGAACACGCAATTGAAAAAAGTTCTTGTTTTGTTCTCTTTTTGCTGATAGGAATATTTTCATCACAAGAATCGAAGAAGGCAGACTTGAACGCCTTCAGAAAACAAATGCCGAAGCTTCTCATTCTCCTCTTCAAACGGGGTATAGAATGAGTTCAAGAGGGAGAATTGCCATGGGCGTCGCACGTGAGCAAAATCTGGAAACCGTCTCAGCCCATGAGGCTTTTCTGGGACAATCTGTTATCGCGCACGGCAGGGATACGTCGGCAGACAAGTTGCGCCAGGAGACACGTAACCGGGGGCGCGGTGCGACGCTTAATCCTTCAGGGCGGTTTGAAGCAATGACCCGTCATGTGTTCGATGACGGGTGGCAGACGCTGGATGAGCTTCCGCCGTTCAAGACCGAAGTACAGGTTGAGAAGCCGAAAACCATCATCACCAAGAACGATTCTCCGGATTTGCATTTTGACCGGTCCATCAATCCTTACCGCGGCTGTGAGCATGGCTGTATCTATTGTTATGCAAGGCCCTCCCATGCCTATATGGGCCTTTCGGCGGGCATGGATTTTGAATCAAGTCTTTTTGCCAAGCCGAATGCCGCGAGGCTGCTTGAACGGGAACTGGCACGGAAAGGATATCAACCCCGTATGCTGGCTCTGGGCACGAATACCGACCCCTATCAGCCGATAGAAAAACAGTGGCGGATCACGCGTGAAATTCTGGAAGTTCTGGAAGCTACCAATCACCCGGTCGGTATTGTTACGAAGTCCGCTCTGGTTACGCGGGATATCGACATTCTGGGCCGTATGGCAGAGAAAGGGCTGGTAAAAGTCTGTCTGTCAATCACCTCGCTCGACCGCAAACTATCGAGAGCAATGGAGCCGCGTGCAGCTACACCCGGTTTGCGCTTAAAGGCGCTGCGGGACTTGAGCGCGGCGGGAATTCCAGCTTCGGTAATGGTGGCGCCGGTTATTCCCGCACTCAACGATCATGAGGTGGAGCGTATTCTGGATTCGGCTCATGCGGCAGGCGCGCAGGAAGCAGGTTTCATTCTGCTGCGTTTACCACGGGAGGTAAGCCCACTTTTCCGAGACTGGCTTCTGCATCATTACCCGGACCGCTACCGCCATGTGATGAACCTGCTTCGGGCCATGCGTGGCGGCAAGGATTATGATGCGGAATTCGGCAAGCGATTGCGCGGTGACGGTCCCTACGCATGGCAGATCGGTCGCCGGTTTGAAATTGCCTGCAAGAATCTCGGCCTTAATGAAACCAGGCGTACCCTGAACCGCAGACTTTTTTCGCCACCAAACGAGGAGGCAAACCAGCTATGTCTGTTTTAGGTTGTTTATGTCCTGTGTCGGGTAACCGGCAGGCCATGAATTTCCTACAGGCATAACCAACACCCGGCATATGACGCCGCATTTTATGTGCCGGGTTTTGTGAGAATCAGTGACGACATATCCTTGATGGCGCATAGACGATTGTTCTAAACAGTCCCCATCCTTGAGCAATATGCGTTATTGTCCCCGCATGTCCGTCACTGATTCTCTCCTTTTTTCCGAATTGGCCGAAGGGCCCGATTTCTCTTTGGAGGAAAAACTCTATCGGGACAGCAGCAGGGCTATCGCAGGGGTCGATGACGCTGGCAGAGGCCCTTTGGCCGGTCCGGTAGTGGCAGCCGCTGTCATCCTCGATCCTGACAATATTCCGGTTGGTCTGAACGATTCGAAGCAACTATCCCAAACAAGCCGGGAAACCTTGTTCGTTGATATCCTCAAGACTTCGCATGTTGCCTGGGCAAGCGTGTCAGCGGGCGTAATCGATCAAGTCAACATACGCGAAGCCTCGCTGCTGGCCATGACCCGGGCTGTCGACTGCCTAGCACTTCCGGCAGACGCCGCACTCATAGATGGTAGGGATGTTCCGGAAGGTCTGGCAAAAATCGGCACGGCGCTTGTAAAGGGAGATGCACGTTCCGTTTCTATATCTGCCGCCTCTATTATCGCCAAAGTTGTCCGTGATCGCATGATGATCAAGTCAGGCATGCAATTTCCACAATACGGATTTGAGCGTCACAAGGGATACGGCTCAAAACAGCATCGTGAAGCAATCATCAGCCACGGCCCGTGTCCGCTGCACCGCATGACGTTTGCCCCCTTAAAAGGGTATGGCTGAATCAGGTTACCGTCGGAAAACAAAAAGGGCGCCAATGGCGCCCTGAAATTTTTCTATATCAACAACCTCAGTTGAGCTTGGATTTTACCTCGGCAATGCTGCTTTTGATCAGGTTGTTTGCGGTAGCACCGGTAACTTTACCGGCAATGATTTGCTCCGCAGCAGAAACCGCAACATCCACGGCTGAAGCGCGAACCTCTGCCAGGGCCGTTGCTTCTGCCTGTTCAATTTTCTGCTTGGCCAAAGCCTTGCGGCGTTGCACGAACTCAGCAGTCTTGCGGGCAGCATCCTCTTCAATTGCAGTAGCTTCCCGCTTCGCAGCGGCAACAATTTCTTCTGCTTCCTGTTCCGCTTCCTTTCGCTTGCCCTGGTATTCGGCCAGCAAGGCCTGTGCTTCTTCGCGCAGCTTGCGTGCTTCGTCCAGTTCATCGCGAATCTTGGAAGAGCGGTCATCCAGCCCCTTCGTCACCATGGCCGGAACCCTGAGATAGAGAACAATGCCGAGGAAAATTACAAGACCAACGGTAGCCCAAAAAGTAGCGTCCATATCTGCCTCCTATTTCCCAGCCGCGGTAACGGCTTTGGTAACTTCAGCCTTTGTCAGCTTTCCACCGATAAGCTGTTTGACAATTGCATCAGTGGTTTCCGCTGCAATCGTATCAAGCTCACCAAGCGCTTTTTCCTTCACGCCGGCGATATGAGCTTCGGCCTCTGCAAGTTCTGCAGCCCATTCAGCCTCAACTTTTTCGCGGGCATCTGCTGCCTTGTTCTTGGCTTTTTCCGTCGCCTCGAGTGCGATTGCATGGGCATCGCGCTTGGCAACAGCCAGATCGTGCTCATAAGCTGCATGAGCGGCATCCGCTTCGGCTTTCAGTCTCTGGGTTTCGTCCAGATTGCGTGAAATGCGATCCTTGCGAACTTCCAGAATTCCGGCAAGTCGCGGGATCACCACACGGCTCATGATCATATAGAATAGGCCAAACGTAATGAGCAACCACAAAAGCTGCGACGCAAAATAGGTCGGATCAAAAGGTGGAAATGCCCCACCCTCGGCTGCGTTTTCATTGGCGGCCAGTGCCTGACTGATAAACATCAGTATTCTCCGGTTACGTTCAAATCCATTGCCAGGGCCGCAAGCGACCCCGAAAGCAGATTATACAGCGAAGAGCAGGAGAAGAGCGATCAGAAGGGCGAAAATGCCGAGCGCTTCAGTCACCGCAAAGCCAAAGATCAGGCGGCCGTACTGGCCATCAGCGGCTGACGGGTTGCGAAGTGCACCCTGAAGGAATTGACCGAACAGGTTACCAACACCGATACCGGCTGCGCCTGTACCGATAGCCGCAAGGCCTGCACCGATGAGTTTTGCTGCTTCTGCGTCCATTTCAAGTACTCCTTTATGGAAACATTTAAATTCAGTTTTGACGGCGAACCGCCAGGTTTCGGTTAGTGCCCTCCTGGATGGAGCGCATCATTGAGATACATGCATGTCAGCATGGTAAAGACGTAAGCCTGGAGGAAAGCCACCAGGAACTCGAGGGCTGTAAGGCCGATTGTCATCGCCAGAGGCAGAATTGCACCGGCTACACCAACTGCACCAAGGCTGCTGAGTGAAACGATAAATCCGGCAAACACTTTCAGGGTGATGTGACCTGCCAGCATATTGGCAAACAGACGAATTGAGTGGCTTACCGGACGGGCCAGGAATGAGATGACTTCAATCGCAACAACGAGTGGAAGGATTGCCATCGGCACGCCGCTCGGCACAAAGAGTTTGAGAAAGCCAAGTCCATTGCGCATCAGGCCGACAATGATGACTGTTGCAAACACCAAAAGTGCCAGCGCGACCGTGATTATCATATGGCTGGTTACGGTGAAAAAGTAAGGGAACATGCCAAACATGTTGGCAACCAGAATGAACAGGAACAGCGAGAACACCAGCGGAAAGAAACGCATCCCTTCCGAACCGGCCGAATCTCGCAACATATTGGCTACAAACTCATAGGTCATCTCGGCAAAGGACTGTGCCCGGGAAGGGATCATGCCGCGATTGCGCGTTGCCCACAAAAAGAAACCGGATGTCAGCACAACGGTGGCCACCATGAAAAGGGATGAGTTGGTGAACGATATATCAGTTCCACCGATTTCCAGCGGTATCAGTTCTTTCAGTTGAAACTGACTAATCGGATCGTTTGCCACAGCTTAACTTCCTTAAAATCCAAGTTTCAAAACCATCTTCTAGGATGATTTCAAATTCAACTTTAGTCTTCCTTCACTGAGCCCTGCTGATCTGATTGCGACCCGATCGGGCCAGACATCTCTCCTGCAGCACGCAGCACATTCGTTACACCTGCAACAAACCCAAGCAATAGAAAAACTATCATTGCAAAGGGCGTTGTCCCCAAGAGCCAATCGATCCCGTAACCGATCGCAGCTCCTACAAGAATTGCCGAGATAAACTCGCTCGACAACCGAAACGCATTCCCATAACCGGTGCTATCCGGTTTTCCCGGCTTCCCGTCTTCAGGTTTTTTCACGTCACGCCCAAGGCGCTTGTTCATTTCCTGCAGACGTTTGTCCAGATCCTCTTTCGAGCTTGTATCGAACTTAGTTTCCTTGCGTCCCATGAACTGTCCTGAACCAACGCGATCACCGCAGTTGAAAACTTCTACAACATGCCTGTCAGCGATGCAAAACCTAGTCTGGAATCTGCCTGGGGGAACACCCGTTTCGAATTGCCCGAATTTGGCGGCAACATAGTTTTCTGAGAGCCCACTGTCAAGCAGTTGAACAGACGCTTAAGTGTCTGTTTTTAAGTAATATTTTTATTGAGTGGCAGCGTGCGGCAATCCGCCGGGGGTCGAATTGGCAGAATCCACCTTTCAGCCCGGCAAAACACAGCCGGATTTCCGCGGGATATTGTGGTTTTAACAGTAGAAATTGCCGGTTTCGCTAAAGTAGCCCAATTATGACCAGCCACCGCCATAAGTGCGGTAGAAAATGTGCAAACCAATTTTGCCAACCCGCTTCATTCGACGATTCCAGCGTGGATTCACATAGGTTGCATGATAATGCGTGGAAGACCCCACTTCGGGGAACCAGATACGTCCGGCAGTTGTCTCGGCGGCCACATGCTCGGCGATACGATACAGTTTCTTGTTTCTCACGCGATCACGAATGCGATCACAGGCGAACGAGAACTGGCACCGGTTATACCAATGCTTGTTCTGGTAAACGACACCACAAATAGTGTTGGGATAGTGCGGATTTCTCACCCGGTTCAGAATTACCTGTGAAACAGCGGCCTGGCCTTTTACCGGCTCACCACGGGCTTCGAAATAGATGCCCTGGGCCAGACAGGTTTGCTGACGCTTGGAGAACGAATTCTTCGGCAGGGGATCGTCAGCCCAGGCATGATCGCCTTCTCCAAGTTTCGGGAGAATTTTCACAGGCTGCTCTTCGACCAGTACAGCGCTGAACGGTGAATATTCAACTTCATTTTCCGGAGCGTAGGAGAGAATTGAATTTTCTGATTGTTTCACCAGGCTGGCAACCATGACCGGCAGGTCTTCGGACACACCGGTGTCTTTCGGCTTGTTCACGTGAAAAGCACTGGCAACCTTGAAGGCTTCTTCAGAGGTTTTAGGGTTCACGAATGCCAGTACGGTCTTCTTTCCGGTGTCCAGAGGCTGCAAAATACTTTGACGTTCCAGCACCGAACCGGCGGAGAAATCTTTTGGCGCCTGCTTTGCTGCTGTTTGCACTACCCGATCACCTTTGATCGCCCGGTTGATGCGCTCAGGACTTGAGAAATGCTTCACGCTCTCGCTGGTGTTCAACGTGCCTGAAATCCCGGAAGTTACAATTGGGTCTATTCCGTTATCCTGATCGCCAAAATCGGCAAGTCCGGCGATACTTTGTCCAACCGGCTGCTCAAGATGCACTAACCAGCGATTCTGACTGCGTTCGCCTACCAGTTCCGAGATATCCTGAAATGCTGTGGGTGTCGTCTGGATCGCAACGCATGCGATCGCAAGCCCAAAACAGAATGTGTGATGTGTTACCTGCTTGCCAATTGATGCAAGGCCGCCAAGAGTGCTACGCAAAACTTAACTCCACTCATAATCTACTGATCGATCCCACGACCGAGCCTGATCATAATGAATTAACCTTAATTGACCGTTAAATCCGGAAATTGGGGCTTATTTACGTTTTTTCCGGCCTGCATAGGGATTATCTCCCTTGCGCATATGCATGCGAATGGGTGTTGCATCGAGATCAAATTCCCGGCGTATGCTGTTCACCAGGTACCTGGTATAAGAATCCGGCAATGCTTCAGGGCGTGAGCAGGCGATTGCAAATGTCGGCGGCCTGCTTTTCACCTGTGTTGCATATTTAAGCTTGATCCTGCGACCGGACACTGCCGGCGGCGGGTGATGATACTGCACATCCTCCAGCCAACGGTTCAATGGTGCTGTCGCAATCCGCTTGTTCCAGACTTTGTGGACCGCCAGAACCGCATCCATGAGCTTTTCGAGATTCTCGCCAGTCGCACCGGATATCGGCACAACTTTCAACCCCTTGATCTGAGAGATATGTTCCTGTGACTGAAGCAACAGTTCCTTTAGAACTGCCTGGCGATCATCGATCAGATCCCATTTGTTAAGGGCAATCACCGGGGCCCTGCCCTCCCGGATAATCAGATCAGCAATTTGCAAATCCTGTTTTTCAAACGGCTTCGTCACGTCAAGAACAATTATGACAACTTCGGCAAACTTGATGGCCCGCAATCCGTCTGAAACTGACAGCTTTTCGAGTTTTTCCTGTACCTTGGCTTTTCTGCGCATACCGGCAGTATCAAACAAGCGAATGGTTCGACCGTTCCATGCCCAGTCCACCGATATCGAATCCCGGGTAATACCTGCTTCCGGTCCGGTCAGAAGCCGCTCCTCGCCCACCATCTGGTTGATCAGGGTGGATTTGCCGGCATTTGGACGACCAACCACGGCAATCTTGAGTGTTCGGCTTTCAAGGGAATCCACATCTGGTTCGCCAGCCTCTTCTTCTATCGGATAGGCAACATCCTCGCCTACAGCGGCAACGATGGCATCATGCAAGTCCGCCATGCCCTGGCCATGTTCCGCGGAAACCGGGACCGGATCACCAAACCCAAGACTAAAGGCGTCATAATAACCGGCCTCACCCGGTTTGCCCTCCATTTTGTTGGCTACCAGGATTACCGGTTTTTCCGTACGGCGCAGGATGGCTGCAAAGATCCTGTCATCCGGCAATACACCGGCTCGGGCATCAACCAAAAACAGGCACACGTCAGCTTCATCGATTGCGGCACGGGTTTGTTCCCACATCCGTCCCTGCAGGCTTTCCTCATCCGCCTCTTCAAGGCCGGCAGTGTCGATTACATCAAATGTAAGTGCTCTTATCGACCCTTCCGCAAAACGTCTGTCACGGGTGACACCAGGTGTATCGTCGACCAGGGCCAGGCGCATGCCAACCAGCCGATTGAACAACGTGGACTTGCCCACATTTGGGCGCCCTATAATGGCGACACTGAACGTCATTGAACTGTTCCTAACGGATGAAAAATACCTGGCTTCCGTCAGCCGGCATTGTCACCCTTGAATCCCTTGCCGGCCAGCAATTGCAGCATAAGGCGGGCTCTTTCACGAATTCCACCGGGTGCCTGAGCATCTTCCGCTACAGCCGTATACCAACGCAACGAGTCTTCGTACTTCTTGTGCTTCCAGGCAGACAGTCCAAGTCCTTCGCGGGCGGAATGACGGAACGGCTGGCCAGTGTTCGACATCGATTGCAACCGGCCGGTTACCTCTTCGTAGCTACCGTGATCGACGAGCAAAAGTCCGGCCCGCAGGCGGGCGACATTGCGCAGAGTCTCGTCGAAGCTGTTGTCACCGGCAATTGAGTCAAACGCTTCAACCGCCTGATCATTGTTGCCTTGCTTGGCATATTCTGCGGCCAGGCGAATCTTCGCCAGTGCAGGATATTCTCCAACCCCTTCAACACCCAGCTTTTCAAGGACAGCTATTGCTTCTTCGTGTTTGCCGTCATTGGACAACTCAACGGCTTCCAGGAACCGGTCGCCAGACTCGCCCGCAATGCGCTCGCTATAGGAGATCCATCCCCGATAGCTTGCCGTACCCACAACAATTGCAACCGCACCGCCGATGACAAGCCACTTGTACTTGTCCCAAAATCCCTTGAACTGATCGCTACGAAGCTCTTCGTCAACTTCGCGGATAAAACTGTCGTCTGACATTTTCAAAATCCATATGATGGACGGCCCCTATGGCCGTCTGGTTCAGGGTCTTTTAGAGTTAGTGGGAGCATTATGCAATCGCCTGAACACCAATCAACCACTCGTGAAGCCAAAAGGTGATCATCGTCCAAAGAACCGCAACTGACATTTGCAGCGTCCAATTTTGAAAATCGCCATCAGTTTTATAAAGTCGTTTCGGTAACAGGAATGAGACAAATGGCGATTAACCTGGAAAACGCAAAAAACCGACTGGAAGCAAAACGGGAAGAACTGGAAAATCTCTCCGACATTTCGAAAGAAGCACGCGATACGGTGGAGCTTGATCAACAGGCTGTCGGCCGGCTCTCACGCATGGATGCAATGCAACAGCAGGTAATGGCTGAAGCCCAGGAACGTACCCGACGACTCGACTTACAGCGTATAGACATGGCCTATCGCAAAATGAAAGACGGAGACTACGGTTACTGTACCCAATGCGATGAGGAAATCCCTGACGCGCGCCTGGCCATCGACCCGATGGCTGAACGCTGCGTAAACTGTGCGTAAACCGGATTACTCGGCAGGGTTCTCCTGATTTTCGAGATATCTGCGATCAATGTCCGGCAGTTCCTCACCATCAAGCACAGCCTCGAAAGCCTGCAGACGTTTGTGAACGGAAAGCAATTCGACGATGGTCGTCCAGGAATTGATGAGATACTGGAATGAACCTTCAACCCGGCCAAACGCTCTAATAATCTGCTGCATTACACCGAGCGTAATGACACCGCTTGCGATCGTTGGCGCAAGGGCGATATAGGGAACCAGATTTCCGATCTGCAGGTAAAAAATCCGCACCACGTTAAAATACATGTAGTGAAAATAAAGCCGGAAATAGTTTTTGCGGACATTATCGAAGAGTTCCATGACGGTGGGAGGTGCAGCGCGTTCCACATCGTCTTCGCCGTAAACAAGTTCCTTACGATAAGCGGCTTCAACCCGCTGATTGCGAAATTCCAGGCCTGGTAACTTGATGCCGGCAGCTGCGACAAGGGCTGTACCGAAAATTGACCAGAGAATAGCGACAAACACGAGCCCCTGAGAAACTTCTCCGATGATCGGCAGAACCTTGACTTGAGCCGAAAGGCCCCAAAGGAGCGGCAGAAATGCAATCAAAGTCATCACCGAGTCCAGGAGGTTCACGCCCAGGCTTTCGGTTATCTGTGCGAACCGCTTCGTATCTTCTTGCACCCGCTGGGACGCACCTTCAATGTGACGCAATTCCTGCCAGCGTGACATATAGTAATTGTTCATAGCGGTGCGCCAGCGAAACACGTAATGGCTTACAAAAAAGCGGAAGAGTACTGCTACAAACACGTAAATCAGGGCGATTTGCAGGAAAGTGGCAATTTGGCCGTAAACTTCCCACTCGGTAACACTATTAGGAGTGCCAAGAGCCTTTTGGATCAGGTCGTAAAATTCTCCGAACCATTCATTGATCATCACATCAAGCTGGACCAAGAACCAGTTGACGAAGAAAATCAACGCCGAACCGGCAACCGACCATCTTTGCCAGGGGTGGCGATAGACCCGCATCCAGAACGCGCAAAATGCAAAAATTGCAATCAACATGAACTGGTAGAACCAGAAATTGTTGGCGGAGGTGGTTTGTACAGCGAATGCAGCTTTTGCCGCATCATCGGCATCTGCCCCCAGCTCTGCCGGAAATCCGTAACCGAACAGACCTCCGATACTCAATGTGTCCCCCATACCAATCAGGAGAAAGAACCAAAGCAATATGCAGGCTACGGAATAAACCGCAAAGGATCCGAAATAGAGTTTTGGGTTTGGGAAAAACGAATGAAACACGGTTTTGGGCTCCGCTTGGAATCGATGGGATAACCCCTAAAGCGCACGAGTATGACAAGCAAGCCCCGACCTATGCACTTTTTGCTTACCTGTGGGAGTGCGGTTGTGAATTTCGCAGTGTGCATTTTATCACAGCGCCACCGCCGGGCATTGTTTAGATTACAAGCAACAAAGAATTTCTGCTCCATCTGATCGCCCACAAACTTGGCGCAGAAATAAAGCCCTTCCGAGCAGGAAGGGCTTTACAAAATTCCGGCTTCGGTAACACCCCTTCCATCGCCGGTTTAATGACCGTCCCCCATTCCACCATCGGGGGGCGGTCATAAATTTTGGTGTTTTTATGCAGTCTCAACCCGCTTAATTCTTGCCTGAAACTGATCAAACGCAACCACAGCCTGCGTAATTAACCGATCTGCAACCATTCATTAACATACTGCTTACCAAACTCGCGGACACTGAAACCATCAACGCGATTCGTATGGAGTACGCAGCCGATGACCATCAAGAATGATGATGAGCTTCTACTGGAACTGACCAAACTGGAAGAAGCGCAGGCCGATGAATTTGCCAGCCGCATGGATGACGTCATGTTGGATATTGCAGATTTGAATCCGGAAATCTGCCCGCCAGACCGCCGCTTCTTCAAGGGCGACAGGGAAGCCTGGATATATGAACATGGCAACATAGCCGAGCTGGTTTTTGTAAAAGTGGATTAATCTGCACTTTGCGGCTATTGCCGCGCAATTATCATGTTCGGCAGCCGGACAAGGCTAAGAGCCAAGTTCACTCCCACTCAATTGTGCCGGGTGGCTTCGATGTTACATCGTACACAACCCTGTTGATACCGTGTACTTCATTGATGATACGGGTTGCTGCACGACCCAGAAACTTCATGTCATAGGGATAGAAATCAGCCGTCATTCCATCAACGGACGTTACGGCTCGTAGGGCACAGACAAATTCATAAGTGCGTCCGTCCCCCATCACACCTACGGTCTGCACCGGCAGGAGTACCGCAAAGGCCTGCCAAATCTCGTCGTAAAGGCCGGCATTACGGATTTCATCCAGATATATTGCATCCGCCCGCCGCAAAATTTCGAGTTTATCCCTGGTGATCCCGCCAGGGCATCGAATGGCAAGGCCCGGTCCGGGAAAGGGGTGACGGCCGACAAACTTTTCCGGAAGTCCAAGTTCTCGGCCCAGATCCCGTACTTCATCCTTGAAAAGTTCACGCAACGGCTCGACCAGTTGCATGTTCATGCGCTCTGGCAGGCCACCTACATTGTGATGGCTCTTGATCGTTACAGACGGTCCACCGGTAAACGAGACACTCTCAATGACATCGGGATAAAGTGTACCTTGAGCGAGAAAATCAGCCCCGCCCAGCTTGTTGGCTTCTTCCTCAAATACATCAATAAAGAGCTTCCCGATGGTTTTACGCTTTACCTCCGGGTCTGCCTCTCCTTCGAGCTGCGAAATAAATCTATCGGATGCATCCACATGCACCAGTGGAATGTTGTAGTGTTCGCGGAACATGGAAACGACTTCTTCAGCCTCGTTCATGCGCATCAGCCCGTGATCCACCAGAATACACGTTAGCTGTTCACCAATGGCCTCGTGAATGAGAAGTGCTGCGACGGAGGAATCTACGCCACCCGACAGGCCGCATATTACCCGTTTGTCGCAGACCTGGTTGCGAATGGCCTCAACCGCCTGCTCCCGATAAGCTGCCATCGTCCAATCGCCCTTGAGCCCGGCAATCTTGTGGACGAAATTGGAGATCAATTTCGCTCCATCCGGTGTGTGTACGACTTCGGGGTGGAACATGGTTGAATAATATTGCCGTTCTTCATCAACTGCAATGGCACACGGGGCGTTGGGAGATGTCGCTACAACTTCGAATCCGTCCGGCAACTGGGTTACACGGTCTCCGTGTGACATCCAGACCGGGTATTGCTGACCCACTTCCCAAACCCCCTCAAACAGAGGGCTATGTTTGTGGATTTCAATATCAGCGGCACCGAATTCCCGGTGATGCCCACCTTCAACCTTGCCACCGAGTTGATGACACAAGGTTTGCTGGCCATAGCAAATGGCAAGGATGGGCAGGCCGGATTCGAATATTTCATCGGGTGCGCGCGGGCTGTCAGCATCAGGGACAGATGCCGGGCCGCCGGAAAAAATGACCGCGCCCGGTTTCATGCGGGCAAACCCTTGCGATGCAGAATTGTAAGGAACAATCTCGCAATATACGCCGACTTCCCGCACCCGTCTGGCTATCAGCTGGGTTACCTGTGAACCGAAATCGATGATGAGAATAGATTGGGACTTTGTGCTCATGGAAAGGCTTTAATTCGAGTCGCTGCCGCTGGCAATCCTCTCGGGAGGATTACTCACCATTGGATGAGGTTGCGGTGTCACTGGTCTTTGCAAGTTTGTCAACAAGGTTACGATTGAAACTTGCCTCCAGTGCGTGACGAACTTCCGAATTTTTGTCGAGATGAGCCCGCAGAACCTTCCGATCAAATGCAAGGTAACGCGTTGGGAGGGTTGTAATAACTGATGCCGTTGCCGGTTTTTCTGTGAGATAACTCATCTCGCCGAGAAAATCGCCACATTCCACCATGCCGATAATGCGGTTGTTACGTTCTACCCGCGCCTCCCCGCCAACCAGAAATTTCAACTGTGGAGGACTTGTGCCCTGGGTAATCAGTGTTACTTCCTCCTGCACCTCAGTCCACGCTCCCAGTTTAACCAGTTTGCGCGCGTGCGCCCTTTCGATCCCGGAAAGACACGACTTGATGAAAAGGGCTTCATCCTCGGAGAAACGCCCGCGCCGATTTTCGATTTGCAGAATGATCAACTGCGCGATGTTGACTAATGAGAATAGCGACTCCCAGAACATCGACACATAGTCAGACAGAATCCAGTAGTAAACAGCAGAAATACCGCCCGCCAGAATCGCAAAGAAGCGAAGCCAATTCATGCTGCGCATCATCATCGAAACAATCAGCAGCACGTAGGCAATATGTCCGACTATGTTTTCGGGGCGTGTAAAGTCCGCCCAGAATTCCGCTAGAAACTCATTCATTGATCGCCCGATCCCTTCGGGGAACCTTTATCATACTCATTGTGTCATTCAATGAATATGATCGGACGTGGTGTCGATTGTTTGCTGTCTATCCAGTTCCAGATGCCAGAAAGTCGAATTTCTTATCCGATGTACCCGTTTTTTTGCTTTCTTGAGCCTCTGTACTGATTGTACCGCAAGGATCGGTGTCCGATCGGTTTTTCGAAAGCAGAATTTCTTCGGCAGACTCGTATAGATGGATCTCGGCGGCAGCCCCCATGAAGGAGAGATGTTTTTCAACCGATTGCCGGTGTCAAAGTCGTGCATGAATACGTTTGTAACGCCCAGTTCCCGAATGGAAAAGAACAGTACCGAGGCCAGGACGGTTTCCTGCCAGGATTGTGTATAGGCTGGCAGAACAAGGTCGACATAATGCCTGATATCACCAAGTATTTTCGTGGATGTGCGCCGCAATTGCTTTCGCAACTGCCGGTTTTCGCTTTCCAGGCGGCTATGAAGATTTCGCGGGTGCTTTTCAAAACGTTTTGCCGAACGCACCCAGTCGGACTGAACTTCTTCGATCAGCACTTCCCCGTTCTCCCGATCAACGTCCAGGCGGGCCCAGGCCATGGTTTTCTCACCATTTGCCACCGGGTGGCCCGGATAGTTGAAATAATCCCGTCCGGTTTTGCTAATCAGATGCTGATAAATGCGATTGTGCAGTTTGGGAAAATTCACCTGCAACACCAGATTGAAGCCACGACGGGTGACCTGACAGTACCGCCAATCTCCTTCAGCGTCCCACTTATCGAGGGTCAATCGCCACGGGATTCCACCAACCTGATGGAGATAGGTGAGATCGTTTGCATCCAGATGCAGTTTGCCCTTGCCGGCAATAATATTCCGAATCCGGTTGCCTTCGAGCAGACGAGCAAAATTGCTGCGCCGGATTGCCGGTGCAGTCCAACCTGACTGAAGCAGGTATTCCATGAGCATGATCTGATACCAGTCAGCCTCATACCGAAAAAGTGTCCTGCCATAAGGCAGGCATGCGCGTAATTCGCGCAAGTCGTCCAGTTTCATGAGAAACCACATTTCTAAATTCGAAAAATAGGGATCGGCCCCGCGTGATTGGCGAGCCTTTGGTCTAAGTTTTATGAAGGAGATAATGCATGTGCAGCTCCTTTCCCTATTCATGTGGTCCAGACTGCGAAATTACCGGTATTATATGGCGGTATCATGGCCGAACACCGTTTATGTGTTTTGAATTCCTGCGGTGCCAAAAGAATAAATAGACGGTACTAACGCGATTTTTCCATGACGCAGAAGAAAAACCCATCCGTATCTGTAGAGGCCGGTGTAAGCGTGACGGTTTTCATATCTGACGACCAGGGTGCCGGCTTGTCATAACCGAACAATTCTTCCCATGCTTCTCCCGCAGAAATAATTTCGAATTGCGGATTATCTTCGCAGAATGCGTAAACCTGATTTTCGTTTTCCTCTGGAAACACGGAACAAGTGATATAGATCATGTGCCCGCCAGGGCGTACGAACGGGACTGCTTCGTTCAAGACCTCTTCTTGTTGTTGCAGGCGTTCCTCCAGATTTTTCTGATCCAACCGCCACTTGGCATCCGGCCGTCTTCTCCAGGTTCCCGATCCGGTACACGGTGCATCAACCACCACCTTGTCCATCTTTCCGTAGAGGGCTGACAAATCATCCTCGGGTGCGTGTACCTGAACATTCCGTGTCCCTGCTCTTTTCAACCGCTCATGAATAGGAGCAAGTCGCGCCTTGTCGATATCCCAGGCATGTATCTGACCCCGGTTTTCCATTGCCGCTGACAGCGCAAGGGACTTCCCTCCTGCACCGGCACACAAGTCGAGGACGGTCTCTCCGGGTCGCGCAAACACAAGATCGGAAACGATCTGACTGCCTTCGTCCTGAATTTCGAAACGTCCTTTCTGGAACGCCTCTTCCGCCTGTACATTGGGTTGGCGAGCAAAGGGTTTATCCGTTTTGATGCGCAATCCGTTACGGGCAATCGGCGTCTGTTTGGCCCCGGTTCTGGCGATTTGCTTGAGAACTTTTTCGCGGCCGGATTTCAGGGTATTGACCCTCAAATCCAGCGAGGAACGATGTGCAAAAGCCTTTGCTTCGTCAATCCAATCGTCAGAGAAATTAGCCTCGAAACTCGCTGCACACCATTCCGGAATGTCCGCATGTACATGTGATGCAGCGTGTCGCAGGTTTCGCGCCAGCATCATCTGCAGTTGTCCTTCTGAGGGAAACGCCGGCGCAAAGCGGTCCTGTTCAAACGCTTCGCGCGTCTCGCTCACATCAAGCTTCCAAACCAGAAAAATCAATGCATAAAGAACGGGAAGCCTGTCATCGCTGTCGGCCAGAAACGCAAGCGAACTATCACGGCGCAACACGTCATAAACAAGGTTGCCGATGCCGGCACGATCCCCTGAACCGGCAAATCGGTGAGCCAGTCCCCAATCCTTCAGGGCGTCGGCAGCTGGTCTCCGTCGCTTTGTGATATCTTCCAGAATTTCTGCAGCCGCCTGGACTCGGCCTCCCAGTCGCACGCGTCACCTAATACAGCTTCAACAGATGTCCGGCGAGCACCAACCACATAATTGCCAGCAGAAAATAGGCGACCATGAAAATCGGGCGACGCAGGCGCAGACGGTTAGTCGTCACATGGACAAAGACATGAATACATTTTGCGATTAGATAGAGCCAGGCAAGCACAATCATAACCGGGCCTGCATTGCCGGTAACATAAGCAGACAAACAAACCGCATAAAACAGAATTGGTGTCTCATACTGATTGCTGATCGCATTGATGAAAATGCGACTTTCTTCGGGTTCGCTTTTGTTCAATTTGAATTCGGACGGTTTCACCTTGCCACTGGCGACAGCAGCCCGGCGGGCCCTGCTCATCGGAACGTAAAGATACAGCGTGACCAGCGCCAACAGCACCATCGGCCAGATAATCAGTTCGGGTGTCATGCGAGTTTCCCTCAGCTTGTTCTGTGGTAATTGGGGCTTTCGCGAGTAATGGCAACGTCATGCGCGTGGCTCTCTCGCAATCCGGCACCGGAAATCCTCACGAATGTCGCCTTGTCCTGATAATCGGAAAGGTTTTTGCCCCCGACATAACCCATTGCAGCCTTCAGGCCACCGGCCAACTGGTGAACCACCGCAGAAACCGGCCCTTTGTAAGGTACCTGACCCTCGACACCTTCCGGGACCAGCTTCAGGTTGTCGGTTACTTCTGCCTGGAAGTAACGATCGGCAGACCCCCGTGCCATAGCACCGACAGAGCCCATGCCGCGATAGGATTTATACGAACGCCCCTGGTGCAAATAGACTTCGCCCGGACTTTCATCCGTTCCTGCAAGCAATGAACCAACCATTACAACCGAGGCGCCGGCGGCAATTGCCTTCGCGATGTCACCGGAGAATTTGATTCCACCGTCAGCCACAACCGGAACACCGGATTTATGAGCCTCTTCAACTGCGGAGAATATTGCCGACAACTGCGGAACCCCAACGCCGGCCACAATCCTGGTTGTGCAAATTGAACCGGGACCTATACCAACCTTGACTGCATCAGCTCCTGCATCGATCAGTGCCTTTGTCCCCTCGGCGGTTGCAACATTGCCCGCCAGAATTTTCACCGAGTTTGAGAGGGTTTTAACCCGGGCAACCGCATCCAGTACTTTCTGGGAATGACCATGGGCTGTGTCTACCACGAGCATATCGACGCCAGCATCAATCAGCCGCTCAGCTCTTTCAAGCCCGTCTGAACCAACCGTGGTGGCTGCTGCTACCCGCAGTCTGCCCTGCTCGTCCTTGGAAGCGTTGGGGTTCAGTTTTGACTTCTCAATGTCCTTGACCGTGATGAGACCGACACATTGATGATCATCGTCCACAACGAGCAGTTTTTCGATGCGGTGCTGATGGAGAAGGCGTTTGGCGTCCTGTTGATCAACCCCTTCGCGCACAGTGACGAGGTTGTCTCGCGTCATCAATTCATAAACATTCTGATCCGGATTTGATGCAAAACGCACATCCCGGTTAGTCAGAATACCAACAAGCTTGCCGGTTACATGTCCGCCCTTTTCGCCGTTTTCGACCACCGGAACGCCGGTGATAGAGTGGGCTTTCATCAGGTTTTTTGCGTCCTGCAATGTTGCTTCGGGCCCTATGGTCAACGGATTGACCACCATGCCTGATTCGAATTTTTTCACCTGACGCACTTCCTCAGCCTGTAGCACGGGCTCAAGGTTACGATGGATGACACCCATGCCGCCGGACTGCGCCATCGCGATAGCCATGCGAGCTTCGGTTACAGTGTCCATTGCCGCGGACAAGATCGGCATGTTCAACTCCATGCCTGTGGCAATTGTGGTGGCAATGTCGACCTCTCCGGGCATAACCTGCGAATGCCCCGGTTGCAGCAGGACATCATCAAAGGTGAGTGCAACTTCACCGGTACCGGAAGTAATGATTTTTGACATGTAACGCTTGGCTGTCGCCAATCCCGAGTTAGGGGCTAGATGGGAAAATTCCCTCAAACCGCGTGGACGATACTTGCGGATTGACGATTGTCGTTAACATGGCGACGACAGCTTGAAAAGAGGGTAATGCAACGTTCGCGGGCAGAAATCCGCTCTTTCCAAAGCTATTGTCAATTATACCGCAAATTGCGGCCAAGCTTACATTCCCAGTCCGCCGATGCAGACATATTTTGTTTCCACATAGTCCTCGATACCCTGGTGGCCGCCTTCGCGTCCAAGTCCAGATTCGTTGAACCCGCCAAAAGGAGCCTCAACCGTGGTGATCACACCCTCGTTGACGCCGACAAGGCCATATTCCAGTGCTTCCATGACACGGTAGGTTCGCCCCAGATCCTGGGTATAAAAGTATGCGGCCAGGCCATATTCGGTATCATTGGCCATTGCGACCACCTCCTCCTCGGTTTCGAATTTGTAAACCGGGGCAACCGGTCCAAAAATTTCGTGCTTTGAGAAGTTCATGTCCAGGCTGGCATTTGTAATAACGGTAGGAGTAAAGAAGTTGCCGCCCGGCTCATGGCGTCCACCGCCGGTAGCGACACTTCCGCCTTTTTCAAGTGCGTCGGCTACGAATTCCTCGCATTTGGCGACAGCTGCCTCGTTGATCAGCGGGCCCTGTTTGACATCGTCGTCGCTGGCTTCTCCAACCTTGAGGGCCCTGGAGGCTGCAACAAGCTTTTCGACAAACGTATCGTAAATACCGGACTGGGCATAGAACCGGTTGGTGCAAACACATGTCTGACCCGAATTACGGTACTTGGCAGCGATTGCCCCTTCAACCGCGCGATCAACGTCAGCGTCATTAAAGACGATGAAAGGGGCGTTGCCGCCGAGTTCCATCGAGACTTTTTTGACCGATTCCGCACTTTGCTGGAGCAGGATTTTGCCGACACGGGTGGAACCGGTGAAAGTCACCTTCTTGACCAGAGGGTTGCCGGTCATTTCCTTGCCGATTTCAACCGGATCTCCGGTTACGATATTGATCACACCATCGGGAATTCCTGCCATCTCGCAAAGGATGCCCCATGCAAGCCCTGAGTAGGGCGTCGACTCAGCCGGCTTGCAGACAGCCGTACAACCCGCTGCTATGGCAGGCCCCACTTTGCGGGCAATCATCGACGATGGAAAATTCCATGGCGTGATGGATGCGATTACACCAATAGGCTCACGGGTAACCTGAATGCGGCGATCCGGCCAGGGTGAGGGAACAACGTCACCATAAACCCTGCGCGCCTCTTCGGCATACCAAAGAACGTAGGCTGCAGACATGCCGACTTCACCGCGCGACTCAAACAGCGGTTTGCCCTGTTCCAGTGACAGCAATTGTGCAAGAGCCTCCTGATTTTCCATGATCACATCATGCAGCCGACGCAGCATGTCGGAGCGCTGTTTGGCGGAAGTCTTGCGGAAGCTCAAAAAGGCCTGGTGTGCTGCTTCAATCGCCCTTTTGGTTTCAGCCCGTCCGGAATTTGGCACCGTTCCAATGATGGCTCCGGTTGCCGGATTGTTGACTTCGAAGGTTTTGCCACTGTCGGCTCCGACCCACTCACCTGCAATCAGGTTTGCTTCCTTTTTTAGGTCCTCAGAGATGGCCAGCATGTTTAGCTCCGGTTTGTTAGATATCTCGACTGTTTGAAATCGTTTTAGGCCAAAGCCCGCAGGACGCAAGAAAAATCCGATTTGATCTTCACGTTGGTAACCGGATTTGTTTACCCAGCCGATTAACCAACCAAACAGAATTGGCAACGATTTGCTTCAGTTATCCCTAACAAACCGTTACTTTCGGGGGGACGGAGTGTTTGTAACCAGCACCTATTCAAAATACGGGAAACTGCTAATGGCAGACAGACAGACAACAGATGTTGCGATAATCGGCGGCGGAATCGCAGGCTCAGCCGCGGCGGTACTGCTCGGTCGGCAAGGAATAAATACCACCCTTATCGACCCCCACGAGGAGCACCCACACGATTTCCGCTGCGAGAAATTCAATGATGTTCAAGTGGAAACTATCAAACGGATGAATCTGGCGGACGTGATTTTCCCGTCTATCACGCCAATCAAGGACGTCTGGATTTCGCGCTGCCAAGGTAAAAGGAATTGAAAACAAGGCTTGTAATCAACGACTTGTATTGTCTGACGGTCCAGAAATTGATGCCCGACTTACAATATTGGCAAACGGCCTGAATCCTGGCTTGCAGACGCAGTTGGGACTTGAACGCAAAATGTTGAGTGCACAGCATTGCATGGCAATCGGCTTTGATGTCTCGCCGACCGAGGGGGCGGATTTTCCCTTTGATTCGATCACCTACTGGTCTGAAAGTCCGAAGAGCGAGATGGCATATTTCACAATCTTCAAATGTGATGGCGGATACCGGGCGAATATGTTCGGTTACTGGCAGAAGGCGTCGGTAACGATGACATCGTTGCGTAATGCACCGGATCTGACGTTATTGGAAATCATGCCAAATCTGTTCAGATCGACAGGAAAATTTACAGTGAGCAGTCCGGTGAGGATCCGTCCGATTGACCTTTATTCAGTGGAGAACCCGAAGCTTGATGGCGTAGTGTTGGTAGGAGATGCATTTTCCACCTCATGCCCAGGCGCAGGTACCGGTGCCGGCAAGGCATTGATAGATGTGGAAAGATTATGCGGCACCTATATCCCTGATTGGCTAAGGGGCTCGCAGGTTGATGCAGCCATGATCCGGCAATTCTATCACGATGGCGGAAAATGCGAAAACGACACTTCCAGTTTGAACGAAGCCTATTTTCTTCAATCAATAAGTCTGGACAGGAGCCCGAGTTGGATGACAAAGCGACTGTTGCGTTTCGGTTATCATTGGTTGAAGGGCACCACCAAAGGTATTCCTCTCGAACCATTATTTATGCCCCAACGCAGGCGGCAAACCGGCATGACAGCCCGGATTTCCGTTCTGCGTCCGAATTTGTTATTCTCAGCACAAAAAAGTGTAATCCGAGTGACCATTACAAGGGTTTTAATTGGGCACGGTCCGAATTATTTTTGACCGGGGTTGCAAATTCCAGTCTAATTATAAAGAGTCCTCCCAGGGGATTAATAGGATGTTCCTGAAGAAAAGCGCATACAAGGAAGTCTCGGACGGGCTTGAAGGCCTGTTTCCCAGACTTTGGCGCTATTGCCTGGCACTGACGAGCAATCCGGACCGGGCCAACGATCTGGCTCAGGCAGCCTGTTTGCGTGCGCTTGAAAAATCAGACCTTTATGAACCGGGTACCAAACTTGACCGGTGGATATTTCGGATAGCACAAAACCTCTGGATTAATGAAATGCGGGCGGATGCTGTCCGCCAGGGCGGTGGGCTGATTGCCCTTGAGGAAATCGATCTGCCCGACAAAAAACCTGATCAGGAAACGAATTTATTGGCTCATCAACTGTTACTGGAAGTAATGCAACTTCCCGAAGCACAACGTGCAACTGTATTGTTGGTATATGTGGAAGGATTTTCGTATAAGGAAGCAGCGAAAGTATTGGACATACCGATTGGAACCGTAATGAGCCGGCTGGCGACATCAAGAGCAAAGCTTGCGGGTAAATTCCAGGAAACCCTGGAGAATGGCGACAAGGTGCATGACGGAAACTGAGAAATACAACGATGACTACCTGACGGCTTATCTGGATGGCGAGCTTGAGCCAGCCATGATGGAGGAAATCCGTGTTGCCGCCAGCAAGGATTGCGAACTTGAAGAGCGGCTGGCGAAACTGGAAATCGACAAGGCGCAACTTGGCTCAGCACTCGACCAGTTGCTGACGCTTGCACCCGAAATGCCTGAGATGCCAATAGACCTCAAGGCTGACACCAAAAGCCGGGTCAGTTCCTGGAGTGGCAATGCACGCAACATGGCAGCAGGCCTGGCCCTGTTACTTGCCGGTGGACTGGGTGGTTTCTGGCTCAACCAACAGCCTCCGGATAACTGGAAGGATTATGTGGCTGCCTATCACATGCTCTATGTCAGCAGTACACTGACAAGCATCGAAACCAATCCTGCAATACAGGTAAGCGAGTTGGATCGGGTTAGCCAGGCGATTGCCAAACCAATCGAATTGGCAAATGTTACCGCTGTTTCCGGTCTGGATTACAAACGGGCTCAAATTCTGGGCTTCATGGGCAAACCGCTTGCGCAGATGACGTTCCTTTCAAAAATGGGAGAACCGATTGCGCTCTGCGTGATCAGGACCAGCAAAAACGCGTCTACCCCGCCTGAACTCGGCGAGTTGGAGGGCATGGCGACGGCAAGCTGGGCAAACAACGGTTATGCGTATTTGTTGATAGGTGGCAAGGACCAGAACCTGATTCGTGATGCAGCCCAGAAACTCAGTAAATTGCTGTGAACAGCTACCGGGTATTGATTTGATCATGCGGTGTGTTGGGGTATCCTCACCCCACAAACCACATCAGGAATCCCGTAGATGGCTTCGCCCGCGGAACAAATACACGATCAACGATCAAAAGAACGCCTTGTAAAAGTACGACGGCTTGATGAAGCTGTCGTCAACCGTATTGCTGCCGGCGAGGTGATAGAGCGGCCTGCCAGTGTCATCAAGGAACTCCTGGAAAATGCAATTGATGCCGGAGCCACCCGAATAGAGGTAATCACGTCCAAGGGCGGCAAGACCCTGATGCGGGTCATCGATAACGGCATCGGGATGATGCCAGATGATCTGATACTGGCCGTCGAGCGCCACTGCACCTCCAAACTGGCAGATGATTTGCTCGACATTCGCAGTCTCGGTTTTCGTGGGGAAGCCCTTCCGTCTATTGGCTCTGTGTCGCGACTGGCCATCACTTCGCGCACTGCTGAAGCAACAGATGCATGGAAGATTGCTGTTACCGGCGGCAATGTTGATGGTCCGGATCCAGCGGCACTTTCGGGAGGCAGTGTGGTGGAAGTCTCCGACCTGTTTTTCGCCACACCGGCACGATTGAAGTTTCTCAAGTCCGATCAAGCCGAAACGAATGCGATTACACATGTCTTCAAACGGATTGCGCTTGCGTTTCCATCTGTCCATTTTTCAATTTCCGGAGATGATCGTTCTCCTTTGGAGTATCTACCGGCTAACAGCCAGAATCGCATTGCCCAGGTTCTGGGGGAACAGTTCCTCGACAATGCCATGGAAATCGATGCATCCAGAGAAGGCGTTACCCTGATCGGCCTTGCGAGCGTTCCCACATTCCATCGTGGCAATGCGCTGGCGCAGTACTTTTTTGTGAACGGACGCCCGGTTCGCGACAAATCCTTGTCAGGAGCGGTCCGAGGTGCCTACATGGATTTTCTGCCAAAGGGCAAACATCCTGTAACCTGTCTTTTCCTGGAACTGGATCCGCATATGGTGGATGTGAATGTCCATCCTGCAAAAGCGGATGTCAGATTTCGTGATCCGGGTCTGGTGCGCGGGCTGGTCGTCGGCAGTTTAAAACAGGCGATTTCCGGCGAGGGTCCACTCGCCAGTCGGGCAGGAGCCGAAGCCATGATGGACGCGTTTCGGTCCCGGTCCTATTCTGATCAACCTTCTTCATACGGTTCGACCGCCAAAACGCCGGAAGCTTTTGCAGACTGGGCAAAACCTCTTTCACCATCGCCAACGGATGCCGATAGCGGGTTCTCCGAAGGACAGGCGGCTTTTGATGTGACCGGCCGGCCGAGCGGGAATGTTACAGCGCCAGTGGTTGACGAAACAACCGGAGATTTCCCACTGGGCGCTGCCCGTGCACAATTGCACAAGAACTATATTGTCTCCCAAACAGACAAGGGCCTGGTAATTGTTGACCAACACGCAGCTCACGAGCGCATCGTTTACGAAAAACTGAAAGCCGGGATGGCGAACGGGCTCCCTAGCCAGCTGCTTTTAGTTCCGGAAATCGTCGATCTGCCAGAAGAGGATGTGAACCGGCTGGTTGGATTTGCCTCAGATTTTGTCAAACTCGGTCTAGAGCTGGAAGCTTTTGGCCCCGGCGCAATAGCGGTACGGGGAACACCAGCATTACTAGGGGAGACGGATACCAATCAACTCATACGGGATCTGGCTGATGAAGTGGCTGAATGGGGTACAGCAGATAATCTGCTGGAAAAGCTTGAACATGTTGCGGCTACCATGGCTTGCCACGGCTCGGTGAGATCCGGGCGCATTCTGAAACCGGACGAGATGAACGCGTTACTGCGCCAGATGGAAGAAACCCCAAATTCCGGACAATGCAACCACGGGCGTCCGACATTCATTGAACTGGAACTCAAAGACATAGAACGCCTGTTTGGCCGATAGTATTTCCTACGCCGTTTCCACTCCGAGGTGCACCACCGCCAGGCCCTTTTTGAAATGAGGGCGCAAGCCCGAATGCAAAAAAGGGCCTGGCGGTGAAAAATTTCGACAGGCGGAGCCTGCGATGACTTGAATTGCCGTTACCAATACCCCTACCGCAGAATTGCGCACAAGCGCAATCGCCTCTTCGAACAGACTGTGCCGAAGAGAGATTTCACGCTGTGCGCTTCCCAGAGGTTTGAGAGCGGTCATGGCGGTGCCTGCGCATCTCTGAACACCTCCTCCGGCGTCCGGAAGCCGAGTGCCTTGCGCGGCCGTGCGTTGAGCAGATCCTCCACCGCCTGGACCTCGGCATCGGTCACAGACCGGAAATCCGTGCCTTTCGGCAAATACTGGCGGACCAGTCCATTGGTGTGTTCATTCAGCCCGCGCTCCCATGAGTGGTAGGGCCGGGCAAAATAGAACTTGGCATCAAGCGCCTTGGACAGGCTGCTGTGGCCAGCGAATTCCTTACCGTTGTCCGCAGTGATCGTGTGAACCAGGTGCCGATCTGCCTCCAGCCGGCGTCTGAGCGCAGCTCCGACATCTTCGGCCGTTTTCCTGTCGAGCCGTACCAGTCGGGTCATCTTCGAGGCGCGGTCCACCGCCGAAACCACTGCGCCGCTTTGACCCGCTCCAACGATCGTGTCCACCTCCCAGTCACCGATCCGCAACTTCTGTTCGACGATCGCGGGCCGCTCACTGATATCGACACGACCGGGAATGCGTCCTCGCCCGGCGTGCCGGCCGCCGCGCCAATTCGGTTTCTTCCCACGCCGCCGCAGACGTTTGTAAAGGCTGCCACCGGCCCTGCGGTCCGCGCGGACGTATTCGTAGATCCGCATCCGCCCCACCATGGCTTGGCCTTCCCGACGAAACCGACCCGAAATTTGCTCTGGGCTCCAGCCAGCCGCCAACTTCTCCTCGACCAATTGCCACAGGGCGGGTGTCATCTTCCTTGGCACCGATGACGCCCTGTGGCGGCGCTCTGTCGCCTTGTTATGGGCCTGTTTGTACCGGTAGCCCCGGCCGCCGCTGTTGCGCTGCATCTCTCGACGGATTGTCGTGTGATGGCGTCCGAGCTCACGCCCAATGTCTCTCTGCGAGAGGCCGCTTTTCTTCAACCCCCAAATCTGGCAACGTTCATCTTGGGTCAGGTGGTGGTAGCCGCGAGGCATAGGCGAATCTCCTTCTACAAGATTCTCGCCATCGCCTGGCCCGCCCGCAAGGAAGAATGCTCATCACGCTGCCGTTTTCACTGGTGCACTTCGGAATGGCACGGGGGCTACAAAAAGACTTAGCCCAGCTTCTCCAGCCATTTTGACAGCTCTTCACCGATCAGGTGGGGATGATCTTCCTGGACAAAGTGAATGCCTGCTCCAAGATCAACACTTTTAAGGTTGCTTATGGTGTCGCGACACCAGTCTACGCCGGCTTTCTGGATCGTACCGCCTGGTTCCCCATAGAATAACAACATGGGTGTATCGGTTTTTCCCAGCCATTCGCTATACGCCTGAACTATGTCGTGCACGTCACCGGGCGATCCGTCGATAGGAATTTCGCACGGCCATTGCCGCAACGGTTTACGGCTTTTCACGGTCGGATAAGGTGCACGATAGTGTTTCATCTCGGTTTCAGAAAGCTTGCGAACCACTGCGCTAGGCAAGATTTTATTGACGAACATATTGAGACCGCTGATCATCAGCCAGCCAACAACCGGGGTACGCATCAATTTGAAACCCGCCTTGAAGTCTGCGGGAAACTGCGACCATCGCATTGGTCGGATTACCGCTTCCATAAAGACTATTCCGCGCACATTCCCGGAGTGTCTGCTCGCGTAGTGAAAGCCCAGTGCTGAACCCCAGTCGTGAATGACCAGCGTAACATCCTCCAGGCCGAGTTTTTTGATGAAACCCTCCACAAAAGGCACGTGATCAGCAAAGCGATAGGCCATGTCCGGCTTGTCAGACTTGCCCATTCCAATCAGGTCAAGTGCAATCGCACGGCCCTGTTTTGCGGCGTACGGGATAATGTTTCGCCAGAGGTAAGAAGAAGTCGGGTTGCCGTGTATGAACAGAATGGGCTTGCCACTGCCTTCCTCCACATAATGAATTTTCTGGCCGTTCACTTCGACATAACGGGATTCATAGGGAAATTCTGCTGAAATGGATTTTTCTTCACTCATTCGATGCGCTCCGTTGAACAGTTTTGATAAACGCTCGGCGTTCCAGCCTCCAATTATGGCCTAAACTCATTTCAGTAGACGTTATGCTTCCGCTGCCCGATCCAGCAATTTGTGAGCCACCAGCAACACAAAGAACACGACAACCGGGACGATCGTGAACAGGATAACCTTGTCATACATGCCATCGAGCACCATGCCGGTAACACGCCCTATGATACGAGCAAATGTGAACAGAACTGCGGGCCTTGCATTGTTGATGTCGCCGGTTACTGCGGCAAACACAACCGATATACCGATCGCCGTTATCGCACCACCCCATAGGGCCCGCACATGGGAGATACCCTCCAGGTTGTTTGCGTTGACCAGCAGACCTTCAAGGGCACCGGATGGATCAAACATAAGGCGCAGACCATTCGCCAGCATAAAGGCAGCGACCAGCCAGAGCAGTGCTTTTGCGGTGATTTTCATAGTTTTCGGTGACATGGGTCTCTCCCCTTATAAATTGTGTTGCATGGCCGGTTGTACTGTTTCCCAATCAATGCTAGTCATATGGATAGAAATTATTGCTAGTCACCTGGATAGAAATGTCAAGAGGAAGTTTTGGCACGGAACCGAAAAACTGATCACAACACTGCTGTTGCCGCAGCCCTGGAGTTGTTCTGGCAACGGGGATATAGCGGGGCAAGCACCCGAGAAATCGAGGAAAAGACCGGTCTTACCCGGTTCACCCTGCAAACAACCTACGGCGGCAAGGAGGGATTTTTTCTTGATACTCTGGACGCTTATCTGGACAATGCAGAACAGAACCATTTTCCCGATCCCCGGCAGCTGGACTTGGACGGGCTTGCAGACTGGTTCGAATGGCTGGTCGATTGCGAACGCCTTCCGGGGAAAGATCAAACCGGTTGTTTGGCGTTTAATTCCATAAGTGAATTCGGCAGGGACGATGCACAAATAAACAAGCGTATCGAGCGTTACCTAAGTGCATTTGAGGGACGGGCTCTGCAGATAATAGAGGCCGCTTCCGCAAGAGGCGAAGTGAATGCAGGCATCAATCCTGAGGAAATGGCGCGAATTCTGGTCAACCTTTTGCTTGGCCTACATTCCGTCATCAAGGCGCGGTCGGATGATGCTTTGCCGAAACAACACGCTAGCTCTATCGCAGCCCTTATTCGCAGCTGGAAGCAACCCCCAGGCTAACAGGCCGGATAAATCCGGCAGATTGAAACGACTGCACCTTGACCTGAGGGGTCTCAGATGCCTATTTGTGGATTGCACGTTTGAGGATTAGTCATGAACCGGTTTGAAGGCCCCGGCGCGGGCGAAGCAAAAGTCAAATATCTGGATGCGGATTTTCAGGTAATTTCCGCTGCAACTTTCGTGCGCTGTGCGGTCACCGCCAAGCCGATACCGCTGGATGAACTGAAATACTGGAGCGTAGCAAAACAGGAACCGTATATTGACGTTGCGGCGTCTTGCAAAGCCAGCGGACGCTGAGCTTCGACAGGTACAACCCTAAACCGACGCACCGCGCCCCGATGTAAACGGTGAGTTTGACTTCGGAACCGTAGGAATCGCTTCCCTTTCCAGTTTCGCTTTTTCGGGCAATTTGCGAATTTCACGAAAGCAGACGATTACCGACGCAATACCGAAAATGATCCCGCCAAGACCCCAGCCTGCCAGGACGCCGTCTGGCCCCCATTGCATTCCTACCCAGACAAAGGGAATGACACCCAGCGTCGCCCGACCCCAGTTGAAAACCGTTGAGTAAATCGGGAAACCAAGATTGTTGAAAGCAGCGTTTGAAACAAACAGGGCGCCGTTAAATATGAAACTACCTGCAACAAACAGGCAGAAGAATCGAATGAGAGACTGTGCATCGTTCTCAGCGTTGAACAACAGGGCGATTGGCTGCCAGAAGAGCGCCAACACTATCCAGACCACAACCGTATAGCCAAGCGTGAAGATCAGGCTGTCCCACATTGCTCGATTGACCCTGTCGAAACGCTGGGCGCCGAGATTCTGACTAAGGATTGGACCTACCGCACCAGACAGCGAGAATATACCGGCAAAGGCGAGCGGCATCAGTCGCCCGACAATGGCCCACCCGGCCACGGCATCGTCGCCGAATTGGGCAATAGAGGCGGTCACATAAGCATTTCCGATAGGCGTTGCTATCTGGGTGAGCACCGCAGGTACTGCAATGATTAGAAATGGTCTGATAGTCTGTTTCAACCAGGAAAAGTCAGGCTTCGCTACCATTTTGTGGATGACAACCGCACCGTGCAAACCAACAAGTGTGAGGACAATACGAATAAAAATTATGGCGACCGCTGCACCATGAATGCCAAGTCCAAACCCGAAAATAAATAATGGATCAAGAACCAGCGCCGCGCCACCAGCCGACAACGTGACATACATTGCGCGCTTTGCATCACCCTTTGCCCTCAGAAGTGAAGAAAAACACATCCCCGCGCTCATCAGGGGAAAAGACAAAATGGCGATCTGCATAAACTCCAGCGACAATTGATGGGTTTCGCCTTTTGCACCAAGCAAATCCAGCATCAGGGGCAGTGCCGGAAACATTATGGCTACAAGAATCACGGACATGATCAGCATGTAAACCAGCGCGGCACCGGCGTTCTTGCGGGCCGCCTCTTCATCACCACTGCCTATTGCTTTTGCCGTAATTGCGGTTGCCGCTATTGAAAAACCAATTGATACGGAGATGGTGAAAAACATGATCGTGGAAGCGTATCCGATCGCCGCGGCCAGTTCCTGTTCGCCAAGAAGCGAGATATAAAACAGGTTCACCACATCAACCAGAAAGATGGCTAGCAGACCCAATGCGCCGGTGCCGGTCATGGTCAATACATGCCGCATCGTAGAGCCTTGCGTGAAGACTGCTTTGTCGGACTTCGATTGGGTTTCGGCCATTATTCGGTTACCGCTTTGTCGGAATCTTCCGGTTCATTTACCACTTCACGGGAGCGTTCATCCAGGGCTTCTGCCGGATGCTGGGGCTGAACCAGCGGTTCCGGCGTTACCGGACGCTGGGCAGTGATTTCCTGACCGGCATAAATACCTTCACGGTACTGAACTTTGAGTCGTTCATTATCGAGGTGCCGCACCTCGGCGATAATTTCCGCTGTTTCCTCATGCGTATGCCCCAGTCCGTGCAACATTTCCGCTCCAAGCACGAGTGCCGACTCGAACGTTTCCCTTGTATGGAATTTTACCGGCCTGTCCATCAACTGCAAGGTATGTGCACGATCATATGCCCTTACATAGATTGGCTTTTCCGGAAATTCACTGACGATCAAATCGACAATGCGGTTTGTGATTTCGGGACTGTGCGTGCTTACACAAACCAAACGGCAGTTGCGGATTCCTGCCGAAATCAACACTTCCTTGCGGGCACCATTGCCAAAGTAAATCCGAAAACCGAACCGGGCGGCCTGCTTGATGATGTTGGGATTGTTGTCGATAACCGTAACATCTGTCCCGGCGGTCAGCAGTGCCTGAGCAGCGATTTGTCCCATGCGCGAAAACCCGATCATCAGAACGGGTGAGTTTGCGCCTTCAAAATCCTCCTCCATGGCTTCTTCCTCATCTCCCTCAATACGGTTGATGATTTCACCTCCGAGCCAAACACATAAAGGTGTAAGTGCCATGGACAAAACAACCATGGCGACTAGGAATGAAGCTGTTTGATTATCCAGGATCCCAATTGCACCGGCAGAGGCAAACAACACGAAACCGAACTCGCCGTGTTGCGACAACATCGCCGAAATCCGGATACTGTCCGCATTGCCCGTGTCAAACATTCTTGCGGCTCCGAAAATACACGCGGCCTTGAGCACCATTGCAAGCAGCACACAGGCAATGATAACCAACCAATTTTCCGCCAGGATGGTTACGTCAAGTGACAATCCAACCGCCATGAAAAAGAGGCCGAGCAGTACCCCGCGGAAGGGCTCGATATTGGCTTCCAGTTCATGCTTGTAGGATGACTCTGCCAAGAGCACACCAGCAAGAAAAGAACCCAGCGCCATGGACAGGCCAACCGCCTCCATTAACATTGCTGAACCAAATACCACCAACAGTGCGGTCGCAATCATGGCCTCATGTGCACCGGTCTTGGCTATGATGCCAAGAAACGGATCCAGTAAATATCGGCCGGCAAAGATGACAAACCCGATCGCACCAACGCCGATGATGAATGCCCGCCAGTCGGAGCCGGTGTCTACATAGACAGACAAGAGCGGCAGAATTGCCAGCAACGGAATGATTGCCAGGTCCTGAAACAACAGCACCGAAAACGTCTTTCGACCATGACCGGTATTAACCTCTTTGCGGGATTCCAACATCTGAAGTGCGAAAGCCGTGGACGACAGCGCCAGGCCAAATCCTGCTACCAGGGCAATGCGAAAATCCGAAAGAATGATCCAGGCACCTATCGACAGGATGAGACCGCAAGACATAACCTGGGTTGTCCCCAGACCCAGAATATCGCGCCGCATCGACCAAAGTCTGGAGGGATTCATCTCCAGCCCGACTATAAACAGGAGGAATACGATTCCCAGTTCAGCGAAATGCAGAATGCTTTCACCGTTCTGCACGATGCCGAACAAGGGGCCCAGGACAACGCCGGCGGCCAGATATCCCAAAACCGTTCCCAGGCCAATTCTCTTGAAAATTGGCGCAGCCACGACGGCACCTGCTATCAAAACCACAGCCTGAGTATAAATTTCGGGAGTTGCAGCCATGCAGTTTGTAGTCCTTTCCGGGCTTGCCTGCCCACAGTTTACATCAATTTGCCTTGCACCTGTGAGGCGGGCGGCTTATGTGTCTCGTTGAAACACCACGATATCCGTTACCCCATCTTTGGCAGATTACATGACCGAACTCAAATCCCTTGAATCCGACGCAGTCAAATTGGTGAATCTGGCACTCAACGCAGGGGCTGATGCCTGCGATGTGGTCGTTGCAAGCGGCAGCTCGTTGAGCATCGGGGTCAGGAACGGAACAATTGAAAATAATAATCGCTCTGAAGGGGATGGTATTTCCTTACGGGCATTTTGTGGAAAAAAGGTGGCAAGTGTCAGTTCAAACAGTAAAAATAATCCCGAGCAACTTGCAGAACGCGTCGTTGCCATGGCCAGGGTTTCTCCCGAAGATCCGTATCAGGGACTTGCTGGCAAGGACAATCTTTTTGACGGCACCAAAGTCGCAGAGGGAATGGCGGCACTGGACCTGATTGATACCTATGAAGCAGATGCCAGGGAACTCGAGACGCTTGCTCTGGAGTGCGAAGCTGCCGGACTGGGAGTATCCGGCGTTTCCCAGTCCATGTGCGCAGGTGCCGCTACCAGTCGAAGCGGTTTCGTGCTGGCTACTTCTGAAGGGTTTCTCGGCAGTTATCAGCGAACCGGATTTTCCCTTTCAGCCTCTCTCGTAGCGGGTGAAGGTACCGGCATGGAACGCGATTATGATTACGACAGCTCCACCCATTTCAAAGATATGAAATCGCCGGATGAAATCGGCGTGTCCGCTGGAAACCGGGTAGTGAAGAGACTGAATCCGAGGCAGGTCAGTTCCGGAACCTATCCCATAATCTTTGATCCCAGGATATCTGCGGGGATAGTAGGCAATCTGGCCAGTGCCGTGAACGGTTCGTCTGTTGCGCGCAAGACAAGTTTCTTAAGAGAAAGACTTGGCCAGGCTGTCACACAATCCGACATCAATATTGTTGATGACCCGCACATGAAGCATCAACCCGGTTCAAGGGTCTTCGATGGTGAGGGTGTGGGAACGGAAAAACTTGCGCTTGTGAAACAAGGCATCCTGCAGACTTGGCTGCTGGACGGCTCCACCGCACGAGAACTTGGACTTAGTACAAATGGACGCGCAGGCATGGGAGGCAGTGGTACAAATCCTTCCACCACCAATTGCTACATGGAGGCTGGCAGTCAAACGCCCGAGGAGATGATTGCATCCATCAAGCAGGGGCTCTATCTCACAGAAACGATTGGTCACGGTATCAACATGGTGACCGGTGACTACTCAAAAGGCGCCACCGGATACTGGATTGAAAACGGCGAGATCGCATATCCGGTTGCAGAAATTACGGTTGCCGGAAACCTGGCAGACATGTTCATGAACATGACACCGGCCAATGATCTCAACTTCAAGTATTCCACCAATGCTCCTACCCTGTTGATTGAAGGAATGACGATTGGCGGAAAATGAATACGCCTTATGGGAAGACAGCCTGCTTGTCTCAGCGGCACGGGAAGCAGGACGAATTGGCATGTCCTATTTCAGGAACGATGCTGCCGATATCTGGTACAAATCTGGCAATTCGCCGGTTTCCCAGGCCGATTGCGAAATTGACCATTTCCTGAAAAACCATCTCACAGGCCAAAAACCGGATCATGCCTGGTTGTCGGAAGAAACAGAGGATAACCCTGACCGTCTGCAAGCAGACCGAATTTTTGTAGTCGATCCGATAGACGGTACACGGGGCTTTATTAATGGCCGTAAGGAATGGTGTGTCTCAATAGCTATTGTTGAGGCGGGCAGGCCCATAGAGGGCGTACTGCACTGTCCGGCCATGGGCGTGACAGCCTATGCAAAACGCGGATTGGGGTTGTTTCTGGCAGGCAAATCTGCAGTTGCAACGAAACCGGAGCGAGATTATCCGCTGGTAACGGGATCCAAAAAAGTGATTGAGGCCATCCGCGGCCTCCCGGAAAACCTGATGGAAACAACGGACTTTATTCCGTCGCTTGCCTACCGGCTTAGCCTGGTGGCAACCGGTGAACTTGATGGTGCGTTCGCCAGGCCCGGTGCCAGCGAGTGGGATATTGCAGCGGCAGACATAATTCTTGAAGAAGCCGGCTGCAGCCTTTCCGACCGAAATGGCAATCCGATACACTACAACAAAACGAAAGTCTCTTCGCCGTCACTGGTCGCTGCTTCGGCAGAGCGCCGTGAAGAAATATTGACCCTTGCCAATTCATCCGGGATTCTTCAATAGTCTCACAACATTTCTCAAAATTTATTTGGATTGAAAAATGAGCCAAAAAGCCAATTACAAACAATTATTACATCTTGTTTTCGGAGGTGAACTGGAAGATCTGGAGCATGCCAGTTTCCGTGATCTCGATGAATTGGACATTGTTGGCATCTACCCCAGCTATGCGGAAGCAGAAGTAGCATGGAGAGCCAAAGCACAGGAAACCGTGGATAACGCCCATATGCGTTATTTTATCGTCCACCTGCACAAACTCCTTGATCCAGACGGTGACGGAAAGATCGGTTAGTGTAACTATTGTCCCGGTGTAACGAACAATTTGATGACAACGCCTGACCAACGCCCAGCGCAACGACGTCCGCGCAAACGTCTAAGGAGATGGTTTCGTTCCCTCTCCCAGGGACCGGTGTCTCTGGCTGTCCTGTCGCGTCTCGCAATCTGGTACCTGCAACTGGTTCACAAGACAAATCGATATATTGTCGAACCGGAAAACATTCTCGAGCAAATCACTCCGAAACAACCTTTTATCGTTGGCGTCTGGCATGGTCAGCATATCCTGATTCCAGTCCTTCCCATTGGACTGAAGGCATCGGCCATGATTTCGCGAAATTTCGATGGGGAGGTAACAGCCAGAATTGTTGAACATTTTGGCAATCAAACCATTCGCGCCTCAGGTGGGCGTGATCAGCGCGAAACCCTTCGCAAGGGTGGCATCACGGGCTTTCTCGAAATGCTGCGGGCGTTGGAAGCAAATGAGAATGTGGTACAGACTGCGGACATTCCCAAGGGCATTTCCAGAAGGGTGGGCCTGGGCATCATATCGCTTGCTGCCCGCTCCGGGGTGCCGATCGTGCCGCTGGCTATCGCTTCGAGCCGACGTTTTGTATTTGAAAAAGCCTGGGACAAGGCAGCGCTGAACCTGCCGTTTGGAACTACTGCCATATGTGTTGGCGATCTGGTACATGTGCCCGTAGATGCGACAGATGAAGAACTTGAAAATCAACGTGATCTGCTTGAAAATGAGCTCAAGCGCATCACGACGCGTGCCTATGAACTAACCGGCAAACCTGAATGAGCAACCTGCTTAGCCAAATCGCTTTCAAAACCTACCGGATGATAGGTCTGGTTGCATATCCGTTTATGGGCCCGTTTCTCAGATTGCGGGCATCAAAAGGAAAGGAAGACCGCAAGCGCCGTTATGAACGGTATGGTTATCCCAGTGCTGAAAAACCCTCCGGTCCGATCATCTGGTTTCATGCTGCCAGCGTCGGCGAATCGATGGCCATAATTCCGCTGATCGAACATGTTAACGCGCTCGGCATCAACACCATTATGACGACGGGAACTGTCACCTCGGCGCAGGTCGTCCGGAGTCGGTTGCCGCGCGGATCATTCCATCAGTATGTACCGCTTGACCTGAAACCGGCATTGCAACGATTTCTGGATCACTGGCAACCGGACATAGCCATTTTTACCGAATCAGAAATCTGGCCAATGACGATCCTGGAGCTGGCGCAACGCAAGATACCCCGAATTCTCGTCAATGCACGGATGTCTGACAGATCGTTCAAGAGATGGCAAAATGCATCTGGCCTGGCTGAAGCCCTGTTTGATAATTTCTCACATGTCATAGCACAGTCAAAAGTTGACGCTGACCGGTTTCGCAGGCTCGGGGCCAATCCAGTCGATATCTCCGGCAATCTGAAAGTTGATGCAGACTCCCTGCCCTATGACGAAAACGAACTGCGACACCTGCTTGCGAAAATTGGCCAAAGACCCTGCTGGGTCGCGTGCAGCACACATGAGGGTGAAGAAGAAGCTGTCGGCAAGATACATGCGAGTTTGTCCACACGAATACCCGACCTTCTGACGATTATCGTGCCACGTCATCCCGATCGCACGCCCGGCATAACAGCCATGTTGGAAGAAAATGGTTTTCGGGTTGCAAGGCGAAGCCAGAATGCGGGCATCGAAAAAAATACAGACATCTATATGGGTGACACGATTGGCGAAATGGGCCTTTATCTTCGAATGGCCAAAGTTGCCTTCGTCGGGAAAAGCCTCAAGTCAACCGGCGGCCAAAATCCTTTTGAGCCGGCAATGACTGGTACACCCATTATCTCAGGACAGGCTGTCCACAATTTTCAGGACGCCTATCACGATCTGCTGCAGGAAGGCGGTGTACGCCTGGTATCTGACGAAAAGATGCTTGCTGCAAATGTCGAGTATCTGCTGAAAAACCCTCATGAGCGCGAGCGCATTGCAAAAGCTGCTGCAGGAACACTTGAGAATATGCAAGGGTCATTAAAGCGTACGAATGAAATCCTCGACTCCTATCTTTTCCCACTGACGGTACGCCGTGACCTTGAGGAAATGCGCTGATGGCGCTGGATGAAGCACCTCCTTTCTGGTGGCAAAATCCGAGCTGGCAGGCGTGGCTGCTTTCGCCACTGTCTTTCATTTATGGCCGGGCTGCAGGCAAGCGCATGGATTTCAATGCTTCTGCAGCGGCAAGTGTGCCGGTTATATGTGTTGGCAATTTTATTGTTGGTGGTGCGGGCAAAACCCCAACCGTGGAACTTCTCTCCAGACATGTGCGGGCAAGAAAGTTACGCCCCGGCGTGCTAAGCAGGGGGCATGGAGGCGCGATCACAACACCAACCGTAGTAAAACGTGACAGGCATAATGCGCATGATGTCGGTGACGAGGCCTTGTTGCACGCTGTCCACGCCATAACCGTGGTATCTGCCGACAGGCCTGCGGGTGCGGAGCTTCTGGTGGAACAGGGCTGTGACATAATTCTTATGGATGACGGTTTCCAGAACCCGTCGCTTGAAAAAGATTTTTGTCTTGTAGTTGTCGATGCAAAACGTGGTCTTGGAAACAGCTTTGCGATGCCGGCCGGACCGATGCGTGTACCGTTTCATCATCAGCTTTTGTACGCAGACACCATCCTTATCATCGGAGAAGGTGAACGCGGAGACGCCGTGGTGCGAAAATGTGCCCGGGCAGGCAAACCGGTACTACGGTGTTCTGTCCATACGAAGTGCAGATTGCTGAAGAAACCTTATCTCGCCTATGCTGGAATTGCTGACGCATCCAAGTTCACGGATTCTTTGTCAGCCGCAGGAGCAGATGTAAGGGAGATCGAGGCATTCGGAGATCACCACTTCTTCACGGAGGAAGAATGCGAAGAACTGCTCCAGCGTGCAGACAGGGATGAGTTGACCCTGATCACCACTTCAAAAGATGCAGCGCGAATGCGCGGTATGGGGGCGCCACAGGAAAAGCTGCTGGAGGCATCCACAGTTCTGAAAATAGAATTGCGTCTGGAGGATCCCAGCCAGTTGGAGAGCATAATTGATGCTGCGATAGAGAAATCTCTTCACAGCAGGCTGGCGAGGGAAAAGCTTCAACGCAATTCTACTGGCTAGGCGGGCCCACTACCACTTGTGTAGGCTTAATCGACAGCAGTTTTACCGCTATTCTGTTGACGTCTTCAACGGTGACACGTTCAATCAGTTGTTTGCGTTTTTCAATGTAATCAATTCCAAGGGACTGATTTTGAATAGCAACAAGTACCCGTGCAATTTTGCCTGATGTGTCAAGGTTTGCGATCGCATAGGAGCCAATTACATACTTTTTAGCAGCCTCGAGTTCCTCTGCAGTCACGCCGTTTTTTACCACGTCGTCAATAACGCCCTTTATCAATCGGATCGTTTCCGCCTGATTGTCCGCCCGCGTCGAGGTTCCGACACTCAGATATGCAGAATGTTGCAAGGCAGCCATGCCGGAAGATACACTGTATACTAGGCCCCGTTTCTCACGAAGCTCCTTGTACAGCCTTGAGGAAAAGGTGCCACCACCCATTATGTGGTTAAGCAGGTGAGCGGCAAAAAAATCAGGGTGATCGCGTTTGAGCCCCTGAAAGACCAGGGAGATATTCGCATTCGGTGTGGGCAAATCAATGGCGATACTTTTGCCAAGAACCGGATCAATATCGCTCGGCAAACTCGTTGTTGAATCAAACGGCAGGTCACCAAACACGTTATCCAGAGCGGCAATCAGTTCCACCTCGCTGATTGCACCAACCACGCCCACCACCAAGGTTTCACGTGCAAACAGGTTCCTGTGCATCGCCACAAGATCTGCTCGGGTAATCATGTCTATGCTTTCTTCGTCCCCGCCGGCGGGTTCAGAGTAGGAGTGTTCGGCAAATATCGACTCCCGCAATGCCTTGGATGCAGCCGCCCTTGGGCTTGTCCTGGAACGGATAATCCCTTTGCGGATCGCGTCCCGCATTCGTTCGAGGGCTTCTTGATCAAAGCGCGGTTGGTTGAGCGCTAATTTAAGCATCTCAAATGCGGTTTCACGGTCATCGCGAACCATGCGCAAACTGCCTGCGAGAAAATCACGGGAACTGGAAAACCCAAAACCAATGCCCAGTTCCTCCAGTTTTGCCCGGAATGCGGCACTGTCCAGTTCACCGGCACCCTCATCTATCAGGGCTGACATAAGCTGCGCTGTCCCGGCCTTTTTTGGCTGATCCTGCGTTGTCCCTCCCCGGAATGAATATGCAAGGGAAATCAGCGGCAACGTGTAATCTTCGACCAGCAGCGCGGTTATTCCGGAATTACTCTCCACTCTTTTGATGGCGATGGCATTTGCCTGACCCATCGTAGCAGCAAGCGAAGCACCTACAGCCAAAATTGCCATCCAAATTCGGAACGAACAAAAATACATTCTAACTGCCTTTCGGGAGAAGATAGCTTGTAACAGCACGTGAATTATCCAGGTATTTGCGCGCGACTTTGTTGACGTCTTCGACAGTTACGCTCTGAAGTCTCGCTGGCCAGCTGGTGAAGTCGTCGATTGATCCGCCAGTTGACAGGATAGAGCCAAATATGCGGGCCAGTGCAACCTGGCTGTCCTGGCTGTAAATCAGTGACTTCATGTAGGTACGTCGTGCCCGGTCCAGCTCTTTCTGGGTAATTCCATCTTCCAGTAATTTGTCAATCTGCGCCTGTATTGCCGCTTCTACTGCATCAAGACTGTTGTCTCCACGCGGGCTTGCATAAAGTCCGAAATAACTCAAATCGCGTGAAGAACCCTGATAGAAAGCTCCGGCACTAGTCGCCAGTCCGGCTCCGAGCACCACTTCTCGATATATACGGCTTGAAACCGAGTCTCCCAGAATTGTGCCAAGCAAATCAAGTGCTTCACTCTCCCGCGGCTCAGCAAGTCTGTATGAGGGGGTCAGGAATGCCCGACGCCATACCGGGGTCGTGACGCGTTCATCGGAATATTCGATGGTTTTGGATACAACGGTTTCGGGATCATTCAGACGTTTTCTCTGTGTTTGTGGGCTTGTGACTTCGACATCGCCATAGGTACCACGGGCCAGCTCTAGGACATCTTCGGGGACCACATCCCCAGCCACAACAACAATCGCATTCCATGGCTGATACCACTTGTCATAAAAAGCCAATATGTCGTCACGGGAAAGTTCGCGGATTTCATGCTCCCATCCGATAACCGGAATGCCATACGGATGATGAACATATAAGGCTGCCTGCGTGAACTCTGACAGGATGGATGACGGATTGTTGTCGACGCGTCCACTGCGTTCTTCAAGTATCACCTGCCGTTCGGGATCGACCACTTCGTCGCTCAACACCACGTTGCGCATTCGGTCGGCCTCGTAAGCCATCATTTGCCCCAGCGCGTCCGGCGATATTTTCTGGAAATAAGCGGTATAATCGTGGCTGGTGAAAGCATTTTCCTGGCCCCCAATTGCTGAGATTGCAGCCGAAAATTCTCCGGGCGGTGTGTTAGAAGTACCCTTGAAAAGCAGATGCTCCAGAAAATGCGCTACTCCTGACTTGCCCGGTGGGTCATCAGCTGAACCAACCCGGTACCAGATCATATGGGTTACCACAGGTGCACGGCGATCGGGAATGACCACAAGGCGCAGGCCGTTGGCCAGTGTATATTCAGAAATTTCAATCCGCGGAACGTTGTCGCTGCTCCAGACCGGGTTTACGCTGGATAAAACGATCACAACGCAAATTAACAGTTGCCTCATCAAGTTCTCACCTTCCCCAGGCGTAGTTTGTTGTAGAATTCATATAGATGGTCAACCCTGATATTCAAACATTCCTAATGCGGTGTCACCATAAACGCGTCGGTCAATTGCCGTGAATCCTTCAATGTTTTCAGGCATTACCGCTGCTTGCTCCTCAAGGATAAAGATCGCGTTACCATTCATCCAGCCTCCCGCAGCCAGACTATTTGCAGCTTTTTCTCCCAATCCCGCATTGTACGGTGGATCGGCAAATATCAGATTGAACGGCTGCATCGTACCCACTGATCCCAGCTTTGCCGCATCGCGCCTGAATATTTTGGTCTGACCGGTAAGCGCCAGACTTTCCACGTTGTTGCGTATTGCGGCTCGAGCAACACCTGCTTCCTCGACAAACAAGCAGAAAGAAGCCCCCCTTGAAAGGGCTTCGATGCCCAGTGCCCCGGTTCCTGCAAACAGATCCAGAACGCGAAGCCCATCAAACGATATCTTGTTATGAAGTATGTTGAACAGGTTTTCCCGAACCCGATCGGTTGTCGGCCGTGTATTCATTCCCTTGGGGCTTTTCAGCGCTTTGCCCCGGAACCTGCCACCTACAACCCGCAATATCAGGGCCTGCCTTTTTTCGAATTTTTATCTGGCTTCGGCGCCCTGCGCCCCTTCTTGGAAGTGGTAAGACGTGCCAACGTCTCATCGCGAACAGTGCCTTGCTTAACTCGGGTCTTGGCGGACTTTGGCCGGTTTCATGCCCGGTTTACTCACTGCGGCCTTTTTGGCACTTCGGCTGACCTCTGGTGCCAGGTTGATAATGGGTGCGTCAATATCAGCGCCGGATTCCTTCACAAGTTTCTCACCCAACTGCTCGCGCAGGGTACGGCTTCTGATTTCGCGGATCACCCCACCGGGTAAGTCACCAAGTTGAAAAGGCCCGAACGAGATACGGATGAGGCGGTTTACCGTCAGGCCAAGAGCCGCCATGACCTTCTTGATTTCCCTGTTTTTGCCTTCACGCAGCGAAACACTCAACCAGGAGTTACTTCCCTGCACATGCTCGAGTTCTGCATGTATGGCGCCGTACAAGACACCATCAACCGCAATCCCGTCCTGCAGTTTTGCAAGATCTGCCTCATCCACTTTTCCATGAACTCGCACCCGGTAGCGCCGCAACCATCCAGTCGTTGGCAGTTCCAAAATTCGTGCCAGACCGCCATCATTTGTCATCAACAACAGGCCTTCCGTGTTGATATCGAGGCGGCCAACTGTCATCAGCCGGGGCAATCCCTCCGGCAGCAATTCAAACACGGTCTTGCGACCATCCGGATCGCGGTTTGTGGTTACTGTGCTGGCAGGTTTATTGAACAACCACAGCCGTGTGCGCTCACGCTGGCCTAACAGGTTGCCGTCAACTTCGATGCGATCGCCTGTCGTGACCGTGAAAGCAGGGGTGTCAAGAACCTTGCCGTTCACTTTGACCCGGCCTGCAAGAATCCAGGTCTCTGCTTCCCTTCGCGAACATAAACCGGCACGGGCCATGCGCTTTGCAATTCTTTCCGGTGCATCTGCAGCAGAAGCCTCAGATTCGCTTTTTTTGGGCGGCTTTTTCTTTATTTTCCGGTGTGGAGTGTTATTCATTCAGTTCAGTCAAGGTTATAAGATCGGTTGCGCGTTCGCTAATCCAGTAGGTGAGCCAATATGTCATCAAAAGCAAGTTTTATGATGCATGCCTTCGAACAGGCAACCCTTGCCGCTGAACGCGGCGAGGTGCCTGTGGGTGCTGTAATCGTAAAGGATGGCAATGTTCTGGCGGCGGATGGAAATCGTACCCTTGAGCTGAAAGACCCGACCGCTCATGCAGAAATTCTTGTAATCCGGCAGGCTGCCGATCACCTTCGCTCCGAGCGAATTGGCGATTGTGACCTTTACGTCACCCTTGAACCCTGCAGCATGTGTGCGGCGGCTATTTCCTATGCGAGGATCCGCAGGCTTTACTATGGCGCCAGTGACGCAAAATCCGGTGGGGTGGAACATGGCAGCCGATTCTATTCGCAGACAACCTGCCATCACGCACCCGAAATTTACCCCGGAATTATGGAAGTGGAATCGGCGCGGTTGTTAAAGGATTTCTTCAGACAAAGAAGGGGGTAAAGGCAGCACGCCCTTCCCTGCACTTTAGAACCCAATTATTCTGCTGGCGTTGGAACCAGCCCGCGTTCATCAAACTTGCGCTGTTGGGCAATACGCTTCTGTTCAGCAAGGATCTCTTCAGTCGTAACACCGGTATTGCCCGCCTCGGAATTTTCCGAAGGCGTACGATATTCTGTTGGTGGCTCGGTCAAATATTTGCGTTGCACGCCGGTTGAGTAGGCAAGTTCATTACGAATTCTGCGTGCTTCTTCACCTTCACCGGTTCCGTTGATATCATTCTTAATACCATCCAGGATCCGGGAATCCTTATCTCTGGCACGAGAACGCTCAGATAAATATCCGTTCCCGGTCCTTGAAATACCTTCTTTTTCCGCAAGCTGGAATTCAAGTGGTATATCACCGGTACGCCAATCGGCTTCCGGAGCCGCTTCACGAATAGCGGCAATTCGCTGCTCAGGAGAAACCGGCCAGTTTTCCTCAGCATTTGCCTGTTGCTGTGCGGGTGTCGGCAGGGCTTGCTTGTTAGCTGGCATCACCAGGTCAGGGCGGGCATTATAGTCAATTTTTTCCTGATCACCGGGCTTGATCGCCAATACGTTGATCAGGCTTTTCATCGTATCTTCTTCGTGTGTGGTACCAGTGCCGTATGTGGTGCCACTGTAACTGCTGCACCCGGCAAGAAATGCCAGCCCGGTTACGATCAAAATGCTATTCAGAAACTGTTTCATGCTTCCACCCGTCAAAACGAAGCTACTTTACTGTACGGACGTATGTGCACCAATTGAGGCAAATAGACGGCACGGCAGACTAAATACCCCAAAACGTCCTGTTTTACAAGAAATCGGAGATAACCAGTTGGTGATGGTTAACGCCATCAACCGCGGCCTTCTATTTCTCGCATGGCATCTGCATCCCGTGGTGAAATATCAGGATAATCCGGATCAGAACCAACATCCGGCAGAATCTTCCAAGATCTCGCGCATTTCCGCCCATCTGCAAGGGTGGGCACGATGCCCACTCCAGCAACATCTTCAAGCCGGAATGCCGATGATGGGATGTCATGATCCGTAACAGAAATTGAACTAGTGATGCAGATTTCGGCCATGTCCTGTCCAGCAATTGCCGTCATCAGGTCAGGATCGGTAATATGAACAGCAGGCGCTGCCTCAAGCGATGAACCAATGCGCTTTTCGCGGCGTTCTATCTCAAGGGCACCGGTAACAACCCGTCTTACGGCGCGAATTTTCCGCCATTTGGCAACCAGTGCATCGTTTTTCCAGACGTCCGGGACTTCAGGAAACTGCTCCATATGCACCGATGCCATGCTCGACCCCTGCCTGGATTGAAAACTCTCTTCCATGGTGAATGGCAGCATGGGTGCCAGCCATCTCACCAAATGATCAAAAAGCTGACTTACCACATATAGTGACGCTTTGCGTTTGCCGCTGGAGGGTGGATCGCAATACAGGGCATCTTTGCGAATGTCGAAATAAAATGCAGACAATTCTACCGTCATGAAGTTGAACAGCTGGGCGAAAATGCGTTTGAAATCGAATTCGTCATAACCTTTGCGCACCAAACCATCGAGTTCATGGAGCCGGTGCAGCATCAGCCGTTCAAGCTCCGGCATTTCATCGATTGTCGGCACCTCACCTTTGAAGTGAGCCAGATTGCCAAGCATCCACCGCAAGGTGTTGCGCATTTTTCGATAGGCATCGACGGAGGTTTTCAGAATTTCCGGACCGATGCGCAAATCTTCTGAATAGTCGGCAGACGCAACCCACAGCCGCAGAATGTCAGCACCCGACTGTTTGATAACCTCCTGGGGGGTTACAACATTGCCGAGGGACTTGGACATCTTGCGTCCCTCTTCGTCCATTACGAAGCCGTGGGTAAGAACGGCGTCATACGGCGCCTGGCCACGTGTGCCGCAGCTCTCAAGCAGTGAAGAATGGAACCAACCACGATGTTGATCAGAACCTTCCAGGTACAGATCCGCCGGCCATTTCAGATCCTCTCTCTCCTCCAGGCAGAATGCATGAGTAGAACCGGAATCAAACCAGACATCCAGAATGTCTGTTACCTGCGCCCAGTCGGCTGGTTTCTCGACCAGGCCGTTGAGAAAACGCTCCCTTGCACCCTCCGCAAACCATGCATCGGCCCCTTCGGTCACGAAAGCCTTTTCGATGCGGGAAATCAATTCCTCGGATTTGTCGAAATCCGGGCCGGGAATGATTTGTTCGGTTTCCGGATTGCAGAACACACAGATTGGCACACCCCAGGCCCGTTGTCGTGACAACACCCAGTCCGGACGCTGCTCGATCATGGCCTTGAGGCGGTTTTGTCCTCCGGCCGGGACAAAACGCGTTTCATCAATCGCCTTCAGCGAGACTTCGCGCAATGTTGCATTACCGGAAACACCGCCTTTGTCCATGTAAACGAACCATTGCGGCGTGTTGCGGAAGATTATCGGTTTCTTTGAGCGCCAGGAGTGCGGATACTCGTGTTTCAGACGTCCCCTTGCAAACAGATTATCCTCGCCAATCAGCGCGGTAATCACTGCCTGATTGGCTTTTCCCTTCTTACCCTTGTCATCTATGATACGCGCGTCACCGAAACCCGGAGCCTCATCGGTATAGGAACCATCATCGGCAACGGTAAACGGAATTTTTGTGCTGATACCGCGTTCTTCGATCTGACGTGCCCTTGCCATCCAGATTTCAAAGTCATCTCGACCATGGCCGGGTGCGGTATGGACAAAACCGGTCCCCGCGTCATCAGTAACGTGATCCCCGTCAAGCAGCGGCACATCAAATCCGTATGCTTCATTAAAACCCCGCAGAGGATGTGCGCAGGTGAGCGTTGCAAGTTCGTCTCCCGCAACATCGCGGAGTTTCCTGAATTCCAGTTTTGCCTTTTCAAAGCATTCGCCTGCCAGATTATCTGCAAAAATCAGACGATCGCCCGGCTGCGGACCGAAATCGTTTTCAGCAGCCGTTACTTCGTAAAGGCCATATTTGATTTTAGAAGAAAAGCAGATTGCCCGGTTTCCGGGAATTGTCCACGGCGTGGTTGTCCAGATGACGACCGGAACACCGTTAAGTTCATCGGAGCCGGCAACCACCGGGAATTTTACCCAGACTGTGTCACTTTCATATTGCTCATACTCGATCTCTGCTTCTGCAAGCGCTGTACGCTCGACCACCGACCACATGATAGGCTTGGAACCACGATAAAGCTGTCCGGTTGTCGCAAATTTCATCAACTCGGAAGCAATTTTTGCCTCCGCTTCAAAATTCATGGTCTTGTAGGGAGTTTCAAAATCCCCTTCCACACCCAGACGGCGGAATTCCTCAGTCTGAACGCCGATCCAGTGATCTGCAAACTCGCGACACTCGCGCCGAAACTCGTTGACCGGCACCTCATCCTTGTTCTTGCCCTTGGCGCGGTATTGTTCTTCTATTTTCCATTCAATCGGCAGGCCGTGACAATCCCAGCCGGGCACGTAATTGGCGTCAAAGCCGCGCATCTGGAACGACCGGTTGATGATATCCTTGAGAACCTTGTTGAGAGCGTGTCCAATATGCAGGTTGCCATTTGCATAGGGTGGGCCGTCATGCAGAACGTATTTCGGACGGCCCTTCGATTGTTCCCTCAGCTTTTTGTAAAGGTTCTGCTCATCCCACTGGGCAATAATTTCCGGCTCCTTTTTCGGCAGGCCGGCCCGCATGGGAAATTCGGTTTGCGGCAGGAAAAGTGTTTTCGAATAATCGCGTTCGGATTTGTCTGTATCGGTCATCGCTTCACAAGTGTCTGGTCCGCTGTCGGCGGACGTTTGCGTTGAATTTTTTGGAGGTTTACCCTGTTCGACCTGCTTTGTCATGGGCCAAGGTGCGCCCTTCCCGGTACCTGTGCGTTACACCAGGTCCGGGCCAGTAATTCGTATGGTAATCTGCTTCACGGCAAATAAGGTCATGGGCAGCTTCTTATCAGCCCTTCAGGCGTGAATAAAGAGGGCAAATCCCTAATTTTTGCAGGCCGGTATCAAGGCCGGTAATTGCCGGGTCGTTCGACTTCAGCCGATTATAGGCCATAGTCCCTGCTCCGGTCCCAGGGTGCCGAGATAGGCTTTTGCCTCTTCGCTGTCTTTGTCCATTTGTTCAACCAGTGCATCAGCGCTATCGAACTTCTCCTCGCCACGCAGCCAGGCGTCGAGGTAAATGGTTATTTCCTGACCATACAAATCGCCTGAATACTCAAAAATAAACGATTCCAGCAACGCCTCTCCATTGTCAAAGGTAGGCCGGCGGCCGTAACTTGCAACGCCGTTGTGCAGGCTTCCGTCAGCCAGGCGAACCCGGACTGCATAAATGCCGTGTTTGAGGGTCGTCTCAGCAGGCATGGAAACATTGGCCGTTGGATATCCGAGTGTGCGGCCAAGCTGTTTGCCTTTTATGACTTCTCCGCTCGCGTGATAGCTGTAACCCAACAACCCGTTCGCCTCTGCCAATTGGCCGTTCGCCAGGCACTCGCGAATACGACTTGAGGAAACCACCTCACCCCCCTCATCACTAAAGGCGGTGACAATGGTTGCAGAAAACCCGTGTTCCTCTCCGGCCTGCATCAGGAATTGCGGGCTGCCTTGTCTTCCCTTGCCGAAATGGAAATCATAACCGGTCACGACATGCGACGCCGCGAAAATCCCGATCAGCACATCCTCTACAAACGCCCCTGCTGGTGTCGAAGAAAAATTTGAATCGAAGACATGCTCCACCACACTGTCAAAGCCGATCGATTTCAGGAGTTGGGCTTTGGTTGGGGCATCGGTCAACCGATAAACCGGAGCATCAGGTTTGAAATAGGTTCGCGGATGCGGTTCAAAGGTGAGCACAGTCGCCGGAACCGAATTTGCTTTTGCCAGATTGACCGCCTGGCCCAGCACTGCCTGATGGCCCCGATGGACGCCGTCAAAATTGCCAATTGCCACTACCCCGCCTTTGAGGGCTTCTGGAAAATCTGCCGGGTTCTGGATGCGCATAAAACTCATTATGTCTGGTTGCCAGTTTCCGTCTTACCACACAAGGGTTTTCGTCCAATAGGTGGGGCTGGCATTGTTCTCAGCCAGGAATTTCTGAAGTTTGTCATCAACCACTTCACCGTCGGTATAGTCTGCCGCATGAATACCGTTGGTTACAAACAGGACGTCGAGTCCATAATCCTGAGCGCCCTTGATATCGGTTGGCAGCCCGTCACCAATAGCCAGGACACGGGATTTGTCGAGCTTTCGGCCGAGGATCCGCTCGCCGTGGGCAATCGCAACATCATAAATCGGTGCATGTGGTTTGCCGACAATCCGGGTTTCACCACCAAGCTGATCGTATTCGCGGGCAAGCGCTCCGGCGCACCATAGAAGTCGGTCAACCACCTCGACCACGATATCTGGATTGGCGCAGATAAATGGAAGGTTCAGATTAATGTATTCGCGGAAACGCTCCACATATTCTTCCGGGTTTTCGTTATAATCATCATACAGCCCTGTGCAAACGATGCCGGCTGCAGCGTTCGGATCGGCGAACGTGACATCAAGCCCATCGTAAAGCGCATAATCGCGTTCGGGCCCGATATGAAATACCGGCCCGTCGAGTTGGCGGATGAGCTCGCAGGTGACATCGCCAGAGGTTACCAATTCGTCGAACACATCAGTCGGGCAATTCATGTTTGCCAGCTGTTTGAGAACCGGTCCCTGCGGCCGCGGGGCATTGGTGATCATAACGACAGCTAATCCCGCTTCACGTGCCTGTGCCAGAGCGTCGGCGGCATCCGCCCAGATGGCTCGGCCATTATGAAGAACGCCCCAGACATCGCACAGGATACAATCGTAACGGCTGGTCACTTGGCTCAAACCGTCGACGGCGGGAACTGGGTTTGTCATGAAATTTCCGGATTGAAGGATGTTTCCGGCTAATTGGCACAAAGTGACAATTTGGGCAATGGTGAAGTTGGGTACGCAACCGGCCAAAGTTCATGCACAGTTAACTCTGCATCCACTCAGCCAAAGTGAATGTTGATCATTGTAAGGCCGGATAGCGTAACCTAAGCTGGTGTTTGCATTCTCACTGGAAATTTCGGATGGCACGGAAGTTTGACGTCATAGTTGTTGGAGCCGGTATCCTGGGACTGGCTCACGCGTTCCACGCAGCCGAACAAAATCTGAAGGTGCTGGTAATCGAGCGCAATGACCAGTGCCGTGGTGCGTCGGTCCGCAATTTTGGAATGGTTGCAACGATAGCACAAGCGTCCGGCGAATGCCTTGCAAGAAGCATGAGAACCCGTGATCTGTGGCTTAAAGTGGCACGACAATCCGGGGTTCATATCGACAGTTGCGGCTGCCTGTTTGTGGCCACAAGCAACGAAGAAATGAACGTCCTCAACTCCTATGATGGTTGTCCAGCGGGAATGTTCTGCCCCGCGATCTTGAAGGCCGGAAAGTCCTCGAAGACCCAGCCGTTCTTGAGCGTGTCGTAGATGATCGCGAGCAGTTTACGTGCGGTCGCGATGATCGCCTTGCCGGCCCCGCGCCTGGCCTTGATGCGTTGGTAGAAGGCATTGAGGTAGCCCGAGTATCGGATGGCAATGAGCGTGCACTGAACCAGCGTGGTGCGCATCAGCTTGTTGCCGCGTTTGGTGATCCGCCCCCGGTTGTCGGTTTCGTTCGACTGGCTGACGCGCGGGACGATGCCCACATAGGCAGCCAGCTTGTCGGCGTCCTCGAAGTCATCGACGTTGCCGATCCCCGACAGGAGCACGGCCGCCGAGCGCGGACCGATGCCCTTGATTGAGACGAGGCCGTCGTAGCCATCCAGTTCCCGGGCGGCCTCTTCGATCGCACCGTCCAGTTCGCCAATCGTCGCCATAAGCCTCAGCGCCTGGTCGCGCAGGGCCTTCAACTCGACCTGTTCCAGTGTCGAGAACCGGCCGACCTCCAGAGCATTGAGCCGCCGCTTCGAGCCCAGGCTTTCCTTCTTCAGCTTGACGCCGTGGCGCGTGTGCAGCGCATGGATCTTGTTGATGAGCCGGGTGCGCTGCTTGACCAGAAGATCGCGCGTGTGGGTGAGTGACGCCAACTCGCTCTCGGCAACCGTCTTCACACGCGTCTCGGGCAGCATGTCCTTCGACAGGAAGAAGGCCAGTGCCCGGGCATCGTTCCTGTCCGTCTTCTTCACCGACTTGCGGATCACGCCGAACTGCCTCGGGTTGACCACGACAACACGGCCGACGCAAGCGACCACCTCGTCACGAAACCAGGCCGAATTGCCCGTCGCCTCCACGGCAATCTCGTCGTCCGCATCAAGGCTCAGGCAGAACCGTTCCAGATCGGCCGCTGCCAGCTGGTAGGTTTCAAATATCTCGCTGCCGTCAGCTTCAAGCCGGCAGACCGTGAAAGACGTCGTGTGAAGATCGACACCGATAAAGGACATGGCTAAACTTCTCCCGTTGGTGAGCGGCGGAACCCTGACAAGGGTGTGAACGGCCACGCCAAACTCCTATACGAGGTCACCGGACCGAACCGGGCCTCACGCTGGTCGTTCAGATACAGGCGGCGGGTAATCTCCTTTACAGGGTCGCAATGCCCTAAGATGACATCCAGCCTGCAGCCTATCCGCCTCTCCCAGCACTCTATCCGAGTCGGGATGCATGACCGCTCACACCCCATTCATGCCATCTCCTTTGCCGGGCTGGACAGCTCAAAAGAACGCAGTATTTCGCTTGTGAGCTCCAGCAAACTGCATAACTACTCTCCAGCCATCAAGGCGCATGATCTGGTTGGGGGATTGTGGGCGCCGGAGGTGGTAAAAGTTGATCAACGCCAAGCAATGAACGCACTTGCCAAATGGCTGGAAGAGACAGGGAACGTTGAATTTCAATTTGGAACCCAAGTCGATTCCATAAGCTCTCCGCTTGTCAGCACAACCTCCGGGACACTGGAGGCTGGTTCAATATTTGTCTGTGGCGGCGATGAGTTTACCACCCTGTTTCCCGATGAATTCGCAAAGGAAGGCGTAAGCCGATGCCAGTTGCAGATGCTTCGAACACATCCACAGCCTGAAGGTTGGCGTCTTGGCCCGTTTATCCTGGGAGGATTAAGTATTGCCCGATACGCCGGTTTTCAAGAATGTGATGGCTTGGATGCACTCAAACGCAACCTTGAATGTCTTTATCCAAAACATCTGGAAAATGGAATAAATGCAATTGCGGTTCAGGAACCTGATGGAAGCGTGACAATTGGCGATACGCATAAATATGGAATGGAAATCGCTTCTGAACGTATTGAGGAAGCAGACCGGTTGGTCCTTGAGTATTTGTCAGAGCGTATAAATCTCGCCAATACAGAAATTGCTGATCGATGGTTGGGCCACTACGCCTATCACCCCGACAAAGATTTCGTAAACATTGCGCCGCAACCGAACGTCAGACTGGTAACAATGACCAACGGACAAGGTATGACGCACGGACTGGCCTTGGCCGAAAGTAACATTCTGGATCTGATGTGACACAAAACAAGTTTTTTGCGGCTGGTGAAGGCCATTAGCCGGATGAACGATATGCAACGGTCATCGATTAATTCCGTCGGTATTAAGTTCTGATGCTCTCAAATTCCTATTTGTGTGCCTTTGCAAAAGCGGCTTCGTCGCCCCACAGTTCCAGAACACGGGCATCCCGACCGCAGCCCTTGCGGTAACGCTTGTAGGCGTTCGACTGTTTCACCAGGCCAAATCGGGTGATCAGCAGTTTTTCGCCCTTGTAGTAATCCTGATGATAGTCTTCCGCACGGTAAAATTCGCCTGCATCCAAAATTGGCGTCACAATCTGCTGGCCGAGCGCCTCCTGCGCTCTGGATTTTATGTCTTCAGATAGTTTTTTTCATCGTCGCTGCCAATAAAGATGGCTGTTGAATAGCTGAAGCCCCTGTCGCAAAACTGACCACCTGCATCGGTTGGATCGATTGACCGAAAAAATAACGTCAGCAGCTGCTCTCGCGAAACAATTTCCGGGTCGAAATGGATTTGCACCGCTTCGTAGTGACCTGTTCCTCCCTGGACCACCTGTTTATAGGTGGGATTTTCAGATTCTCCACCGGTATATCCGGATACCACTTCGCTGACACCGGCGACCGATTCGAAGTCGGATTCCACACACCAGAAACAGCCCCCAGCTACGGTGAGAGTTTCAGTTTCGGCCACTGCTTGCGACGTGGACCAGCCAATCACGACAAAGGCAACGGCTGGCAAAAATTGTTTCAACTTATTCTTCATTGAATTAATTCCTTTGCTGAAAACAGGGTGCAAAGTTTGATCGATCCCTCTGGGTTTGATCAGGATTTGATGCAAATGATTTGGTTCGACGGTTCACCCTAACAGGCCTGAAACATGGAAGAACATAAATTTTGCGTGACATTGTCGGCATTAATCTTGTTCAACCGATTTACTATGTCGTTGCCCGGCCATGGATTGCGTTCACTCTCGGAACAACCCTGAAATGTAACCTTATTGGGACGGTATTTGGGTATGAGGTGAAATCGAAATATCCGCTCCGGGTGACAAGGCTACAGCTTACAGCGCGGTTGCAATCTCATGATGAATTGTAGGTGTATAAGTCTGATTTCGTGATTGAATTCGCAAGACTTCTGACTTTAAGTTCATTTCATGAACAGCAATTTCACATCGCATCCACTTGACCCCTTGAACCGGGAAGAAATCGTGCAAGCGGTAAACATCATAAAACGGGATGCAGAAATGGATTCGAGCGGATGGTTCGAAACCATAACACTGGAAGAGCCAAGACTTCCGCTCCCAGGATCAGAGGAACCCGATGGCCAGGTACAGCGGCGTGCCTATGTTTGTTGCTACGAGCCCAGTTCCAACCGCACCCTGAATGGAATTGTAAACCTTGACGAGGATCGGATCGAAAGTTGGCAACATGTCAAGGATGCGCAGGCACGCATAGTGCCGGATGAGTTTTCCGCGTGTGACATCATCGTCAAACAGGACGAACGGTTCGTTAAAGCTCTCAAAAAACGCGGCATAACCAAACTTGAGACCGTGTTGGTAGAAGGTTGGGCTGCCGGAAACTTTGATATCAAGGAAGAACAGGGCGAACGCATAGCATATTGTCATTGCTGGGTATGTAATGAAGCGGGAGATAACCGGTATGGCCGGCCTATTGGCAATCTTCATCCGGTGGTCGACTTGCAACGCGGGAAGGTAATCAAAATCGATGATTTCGGGGTTGTTCCATTACCACCTGACACGAAGTCAATTCGCCCAACCGAAAATTTGCGTACCGATATCAAGCGCCTGGAAATTACCCAGCCGGACGGTCCCAGCTTCAAGGTCAATGGTTATTCGGTTGAGTGGCAGCGATGGCATGTACGGGTGGGGTTTAATCAGCGCGAAGGACTGGTATTGCACAACATCGCCTATGAGGACGGGGGAAAACCAAGGCCAATTATGCGGCGTGCCTCAATGGCCGAGATGGTAGTACCCTACGGTGATCCCACTGGCGGCAATTATCGACGCAACGCGTTTGATACGGGAGAATACGGACTTGGCAGCAATCTCGATTCGCTCTTGCTGGGTTGTGATTGCCTTGGACATATCCACTATTTTGATTTGTGTACCCATGACTGGAGCGGAAACCCGCGGGATATCAAAAACGCAGTCTGCATGCATGAAGAGGATTTCGGGCTTCTCTGGAAACACACCGATACCATGACCGGCAAGATGCGAGCAGTGCGGTCGCGTCGTCTTGTGATTTCGTCAATCTGCACAATTGGAAATTATGTCTATGGTTTCTTCTGGTATTTTTATCAGGACGGAACGATAGGTGTTGAAGTAAAGGCAACCGGCATTCCATTTCCCAGCGCGATTGCGCCAGGCGAAACTCCACAGTATGGCGCAATGATAGCTCCGGGCATTGAATCCCATGTACATCAACACACTTTCAGCTTCCGTTTTGACATGTGTGTGGATGGACCGGACAATTCCGTGCATGAAGTGGAGTTTGTGCCGGCACCGCTCGGGCCAGACAATCCACATGGTAATGCAGTGAAAATCAGTGACAGGCAACTTTCCAGCGAATCCGAAGCGGCACGTGAACTAAACCTCGCGCGGGGACGTTACTGGAAAGTCGTGAATTCAGGTTCCAGAAATGCCCTCGGTGAATCGGTCGCCTACAAGCTCGCACCAGGCACCAATGCATTGCCCCTGCTCGATCCCGAGGCGCCAGTTGCAAAACGCTCAGGCTTTATGTTCAAGCATTTTTGGGCGACACCGTTTGATGCCAATGAGCTTTATCCGGCAGGCTGGTTTCCAAATCAAAGTGGGCCTGGTGAAGGATTGCCGGCCTGGATCAAAGCTGATCGTTCTTTGGACAAAACTGAAGTTGTCACCTGGTATACGCTTAGTTTCAGCCACCTTCCCCGGCCGGAAGACTGGCCGGTTCAACCGGTGGTTTACGCTGGATTTCATTGGATGCCGGAAGGGTTTTTTGATGAGAACCCCGCCCTCGACGTGCCGCCCGGAAATGGTGGATGATCCCGGCGGCTACGGGTGTCAAAACTCCGGTTTTGGTTTGAACGAAGAAACCGGTAGCTCATGGTATTGCCGGAACTATATCTACTCTCATAAGGTTTTTGCTGTTTTTGCTTTTCTTCAGTCCGCCCGGTTCAACTTCTCGCATTGCCCGGCATGGGTGGGCGGGGTGCCGGGGAATACATACCCGGTGTCACGCTGAACACAATAGCGGACATTTTCGTGTCCGATCCAAATGTCAAATTCACAATTGTATTTATCGAGTCCCTCAAGCTGTGTTCCGACTGGAATACCCCCATGTGACAACGAGAAAACCGATCCGCCTTCTGCAATCAATATGTGACTGCCGTTGACAATGCACTGTTCGGTTAAACTGAAATGCCGCAACGACTGTAGCGGATCTTGGGAGCTGTTTCCCTGGAAAACGACGGTTTTGCCAAGCGCTGTTGCAATCTGTGTTGATTTTGCAAAGAGCGGTGTAGAGAATGTGAGTCTTGGCCTGTTCAACCTTTCTTTCTCAAGTTGAGAGAAATAACTGTCTACATAGGCGACGGTTTGTTCTGCTTCCTATTCAACTCTGCTCTTGTGTTTTGCATATCGATAGGCGAACAGATCAATACCCCATTCCTGGTACTGATAGACATGGTGCAACTGGCGGATCCAAATCCGCAAGTCATCCGGATTGTCCAGATTTGGAACCTTTGGGAATACAATAATATCGCCGACAGTCGATGCACCATTGTCTCCGTACAAACCGGGCGGATTCGTCATCAGTTCCGGTAGCCGGATCTGCAACTCGCCTGTCGTGTATCGCGCATGCTGTAATACAATTTTTGGCAAGATTCGGGCGAGCAGATTTTGCAGTTTCTCAGGTATCGGTTTGGCTTGGCCGTCCAGTTCCTGGTGCGTGTGGCGAATTGCAGATGCCAATGGTAGGGAGAGCGACAAAATCGGGTCATGCAATCTTATTTTAGCCGGATATACGTCAGAGAGCACAAACTCCATTTGAACTTCCTTGCCATCCACACGCAATAAAGCTGCAACCCGATCAAAGTTTTCATCTGCCAAATGCGTTGTGTCCGCTGGTATTTTGATAACCAGTTTAGACCGATCCAGTTCCTTTTCCAGAAACTGCCTGACTTCCTTGTCTGCTTTCTTATTTCCACTTACAAAATCTACATTGGATGGAAAGGGGCGCGAAATTCTGGGAACCGGGCGGGCGTTCTTTGTGACAAAGGCTGTACGGTCTTTCAGCCAGTCGGCATAAGTCGCATCCGCAAATAACGCGAATATCATGCACATTCCCAAAACGGCCTTGAACAAAGTCATCGTCTGCAGAATTCATGTCTGATGAGTTGGTTGTCATTTCAGCGTAACAAACCGTGCAGACTTGTCCAGTGGCTCAGTAATCCCGACGTTTCTCAGCACCGTGATAAAGGATTTCCGACCAGGTTTCATTTACCCAGTCCCTGGCGCTGACGCCGCCTGAATCCATGTCCTGTTTGGGACGGCCCAGCGGTTCGAAATTGGAAAAGGTGTCAGTCCCCCTTACCAATTGCGCGCCAGTCCTGACAATTGTCTGCTCAACTTCAGGTGGAAGGTAGGATTGAATGGCAAACCCTATCCGTCGGTCGTTGCTGCAATTTGGTTTTGAACTGTGTATTACCCGCGCACTGTGAATGGACATTTGTCCGGGATGCAGCGGTGTGGAAACAGCCATGGATTCATCCACGTCCTCCACTTCCTGGCCGCGGGTAAGAATGTTCTGCTCACCAAATGTATCGTTATGATCCAGGATTTCCTTATGACTGCCCGGGATCATCTGCATGCATCCGCTGACGTCGTTGGCTTCTGACAAAGCAACCCATGCTGTGATGCCTAAATGTGGTTCATATGTGGACGCCCCGGATTGGCAAGACATTTTTTGATGTTTTGATCGGTTGCTTTCATATGTCCGGCCTGTTGATGCGATATTTGATAGATCGCTGGCCCTGATGGAAATCCGCAAACGAGGTTCCTGATCAAGATGACGCGCTCATGGGGCGCATTGAATCACACGGTGTAACCTCGTTTTTGGCTGATCATGTCACATCACTTTCTGCCATTACCAATTTCTGTGCCTTGCCTTCAAGCGGCGCTGATTCGCAAGGGGTTATAGCGCTGTCCTCTGGTCATAAGAACCCAGGCGATGCGAGCGGTCTTGTTGGCCAATGCGACAGAGACCAGTCTCACAGGTTTCTTTTCCAGCAGACCATTGATCCAGACCGCGGTCGGGCTCTTCTTGTTTCGATTGTGGCGAATAACAGCTGTCGCACCAATGACAAGCAGGCGGCGAATATACCGGTCTCCCTGCTTTGATATGCCAGCGAGCCTTACTTTGTCACCGCTTGAATGCTGTTTGGGGACCAGGCCAAGCCATGCGGCGAACTGCCGTCCGCTTTTGAATTGTCCCGGATCGCTGACGGTTGCCATCAGTGCAGTGGCTGTGATCACACCAATACCCGGAATGGCTGCCAGGCGCCTGCTGGCTTCATTTTGCCGGTGCCAGTCACGCAGGACCTTCTCAAGAGCCTGCAATTCTTCCTCCAGTTCGAGCAAGCGACGGGCAAGCGTTGCCAGCGCGACTTGTGCAATAGCCGGCAGGACATGCTTCTCGTCGTTTTCGTTGAAGATGGAATGAGCCAGCTTGACGATGTTCCTGACGCCGGGGGTGGTGACAAGACCGAACTCTGCACAATGAGCACGCAGTGCATTGGCTGCCATGGTGCGTTGCCGCACAATCAGGGAACGGGTTCGGTGTATCATCAGGATACTTTGCTGCTCAGGTGTTTTGACAGGCACGAAACGCATGGTGGGCCGCCTGACAGCCTCGCAAATCGCTTCAGCATCGGCAGCGTCATTCTTGCCCCGCTTTACGTAGGCCTTGACGTAGGCAGGAGGCATCAGTCTGACCTCATGACCAAAGGCTGCCAGGGTGCGAGCCCAATAATGGGCAGTGGCACAAGCCTCCATGCCGACAAGGCAAGCTGGCAGTTTCGAGAAAAAGCCTTTCAACTGTTTTCGCCGCAACCTTTTGATCACGATAACACTGCCATCATCGTCAACACCGTGAACCTGGAAGACACTTTTGGCAAGATCAAGCCCGATCGTGGTAACTTTCATAAGGACGCTCCTTCGTTATTTGTGGTTCATTCATCAACAACCACCTTACGACAATTCATTTGCCGGTATGAGGGGGCGTCCACCTCATCAAGCCTCATGTAGCGCGCGTCTTGATGCCAACTGACAAATCCCGGATCCCCGGCCTCTTTTATAAACAAAACGGAGCCATAATTGAGAATGTTCGGACCGATCAGATCTTCTATGGCATCGACGAGCGTGCTGTTATGAACGATCTCATCAAGGCACATCAGGTTCAAGTGTGCATTGTTTCTGGCAGCACCCTTGAACGCCTCCGGCCACTTCTTTTCTGCCGCCTCAAGTTCATTGCGAAGGCGTAACGCCTCCTCTTCGGAAAACACGTCAACCGGAGAAACAAATCCATCCCGATGAAAGGCTTCAATTTGTTCGTTCGTGAGTTTTTTTCCCATTACTTTCTCCAGGTCACCCATCAATAACATGAACTTCGCGAGGGAACTGTGTCAGACATACCGCCCGATCACCGCTGACATGAATAGTCTCACTGACTTCCATTCCCCAATTATCCATCCACATGCCCAGGATAATGTGCACGACGGCGTTTTCCGGCAGTGGTGTGTGGTCATCAGGGCGAAAACTGATTGTATGTTCTCCCCAGTCCGGTGAGTAGCCAAGACCGATTGAGTATCCAATCCGACTTTTCTTCTCCAACCCATATTCATCCAGAACGGCCTGCCAGGCGGCATGCACATCGCAACACAGCGCGCCGGTTTTCATAGTGCCCAGCACGGCTTCCATGCCTTCCCCGACAGCTTTTGCTGTTGTCAATAACGCCTGCGGGGGTTTTCCAAGATGAACCGTCCGTGCAAGCCCGGCATTGTATCGCTTGCGACAACCACCCAGTTCAAAAGCTATTGTCTGGTCTTGCTCAAATTGTGCATCGGTCCACATGGGGTGTGCGGTTGTCGCTGCCTCGCCGGCGAGTACCAGTGGATGCAATGCGGTTTGATCACCACCGAATTCTGGCGTCCCCCTGATTTGTGCTGCAACAACGTCGGCCATCAGATCGCATTGGCGGACACCCGGCCTTACACCGTCGTAAGCAGTTTTCATGGCCTCACCGGCAATAGCAGCCGCCTGCTGGATCATCAGAATTTCAGCCGGGCTTTTGATCAGTCGCTCCCAATTGACCAGCAAGCCACAGTCAGTCCAGGTGCTGTCCGGCAATCCGGCTTTCAGATGTTCTACAGCCGCCGGTGTCAAAAAATAGACGTCACTCTCGTATCCAACTTTTTTTCCGTTGAGGGCTTTGGCGTTCATCCACTCCGCCATGTATTGGGCAGGGTGAATTTCTTTTTGCTGAACATAATTTTCGGGAAAGGAAACTATCTGTTCAGCTGGAAGGTAGGTTGTAAAGGCTGCTGCTCCAGCATCCATTTCCCGTCCGAGCCAGGTAGGCGCAAGCTCCAGTCCAACAACCATGATCTGTGGTGTGTAAAACGACCAGGCGTCATATCCGGTGAGCCAATTCACATTTGCCGGGTCTCCGATAACAAGCACTTCCAAACCTTTGGCCTGCATGGACCGGCGAACTTTATCCAGGCGATCAACGTATTCTTCTTTTGTAAATGGTGGTGCCATGATTAAGCGTCTTCCTGATGTTCGAAAATTGAAGTGTAGCCGTTTGACCAGTCTGGAGGAACGCGTACCGTTACAGGTTCAATACGGGCAAACTTTGCTTCTTCGCCGCGTACGACTTTTTTGCAATTCGACGATGGATATGAAACCGCCGTATATCCCATTGCATCACACGCACAGTAGGTAACGATCAGCACTGGCCGTCCCAGACTACTCAGGTTAGCGCGCGAAGCGTGCAGCGTGGCACAATGGTGTACGGTTACGGTTCCCGCAGGGCCGGTCAGATCCACGGATGTCTCAAGCCCTGCTTCCGTCAGATGTTGATCTTCAATATATCCAAGCCAGTTCTCGTTTTCGTCATAGTGCGAATAAAAAGGCCCTTCGTGACTTTTCGGCACCACCTGCAGTGGCCCCTGCTCGGAACTGACATCATTCAGACAGACCAGAAACTGGGCAACCGTTGTATTTGTCAGAGGGTAAAACGGAAAATCCTGATGCCACTTTACTGCCTGTCCGCCACCGGCCCACTTAAAGTTTATCAGACACTCTCTGAACCGCACATCGGGACCGAGAAGATCGGCGGCCAGATCGGCCAGGGGAGAATCCTTGCAAAACTCCCAAAATACGGGATCCAGATCATCAAGATATGCAATCCTGCGCAGACGCGGCTCACTGCTCGTGTGGCCTGCGTCAAGATCGTATGTCTGTGTCGACTTTGTCATTGATCTTGTACTGTCGACAAGAGCATCCATGGCTGAGTTCAGCCGATCAAGCCAAACCTGATTTATGGCGCGTTTTTTCACCACGTAACCCTGGTCAAAGTAAAACTGTCGCTCCCGCTGATCCAGAACCCTTGCAGGTTCGCGGAGAATTTTGTCCCGGTTCATATCCTGCTCCCCTCAACTTTCTCGTAACAGCCTGCCGTAGCCCTTTATCGTGGAATCACAACCTGCCGCCCTGAGCGCCTGCCAGAACATTGCCTGATTTGCCGTAACCACCGGTTTTCCCAGTTCACGTTCAATCTGCTCAACCACGTCAACTGCGCGAATTGCGGTGCACGAGATGAACAGGGCATCCGCCTCGCTGTGGTCTGCTTTCAGTGCGGCATTGTAAATGGCTTCACTGGTTAAGGCGGCCAACGCCTCGGTTTCTTCGATGTGAAAAGACGAAAACTTTAGAATTTCCTTTCCGGCATTTTCGATGTGTGAGGCTATTTGTGCGTTCACCTCATCCACATAAGGCGTTAGGATTGCCAGCCTTTGAGCACCAAATCTCTCCAGCGCGGCCATAGATGTGTCCGTCGTCATGGGTTTTTGGACAGACCGCAGCTTGAGCTAAGCGAGTATCTGGCTCATCTGTTTGTCGATGTTAAGCGACCTGCTTGCGGTATTGCAAGCGCCGTTCGTTGATAGTCTTTTGCTTGATCCTTTCTCGTTGTTGCAGGATTTGGTCGCCACGTCCGAAGTAGACGTCGGCGGGTGTCAGGTTCTTCAGGCTTTCGTGGTATCGCCTGTGATTGTAGTGGCTAATGAACCTACCGATCTGGCCTTTCAGATCGCCGGGCAGGAAGTAGTTTTCCAGCAGGATGCGGTTCTTCAAGGTTTGATGCCATCTCTCGATCTTGCCTTGTGTCTGGGGATGGTATGGTGCGCCACGAACATGATCCATGCCGTTGTCATCGAGCCATTCAGCCAGTTCGGTGGCGATATAGCTGGAGCCATTGTCTGACAGCAGTCTTGGTCGATGATGGACATTGATCTGATCACAGCCAGAGGCCTGCAGCGCGAGTTCCAGAGTGTCAGTAACATCGCTGGCCTTCATAGTCGTACACAACTTCCATGCGATCACATAGCGGCTGTAATCATCGAGAATGGTGGATAGGTAGAACCAGCCCCAACCAATAACCTTGAGATAGGTGAAGTCCGTCTGCCACAGCTGATTGGGCGCAGTTGTTTTGTCACGGAATTCGTTCGCAGCCTTGATAACCACAAAGGCAGGACTGGTAATCAGGTCATGGGCCTTGAGAAGCCGGTAAACACTGGCCTCGGACACGAAGTAGCGCTTGGTGTCGGTGAACCTGACAGCCAGTTCCCTTGGAGATAGTTCTGGCTCCTCCAATGCCAGATCGACGATCTGTTCACGCACATCGTCAGGAATACGGTTCCAAACCCGTGCGGGCATGGGAGCCTTGTCTTCCAAGGCATCCACGCCACCAGTCTGGTATCTGTCATACCAGGTATAAAAGGTTGAGCGTGGAACACCCAGTCGATCCAGTGTCTGCTTGGCTGGAAGATGCGATTGTTCTACCAAGCGGATGATCTCAAGCTTCTCGGATGCAGGATACCTCATTCGTCGTCTCCCCCATCGCCTGTCATGCTTTTTTTGAGCAATCGAAGTTCCAGAGCCTGTTCTGCTACGACCTCCTTCAGATCCCGGGCTTCCTTGCGAAGTCCCTTCACCTCATCGGTATTGGCCTCACGCATCGTATCGCCAGCCAGCCTCTTCTTTCCGGCTTCCATAAATTCCTTGGACCAAGAGTAATACTGGCTCTGGGCAATTCCTTCCTGACGACACAGCTCGGCAATGCTGTCTTCACCACGAAGGCCGGAAAGCACAATCCTGATCTTTTCTTCCGAAGAAAACCGACGTCGCGTCTGTCGTTTGATGTCTTTTACAACACGATCAGCATCGTCGGTCATTCGTTCGTTCTTTCGTCTCATCATTTGCTCCTTGATAGCAATGATGAGCCAAAATCACTCCCTTACGCAATCAACCCAATCTGTCCATTAGGCGCTGACCGGGTACATTCTGCAGTCAATGAGCAGATTAAGCAATATGAAAAAGCCATACTGGATATTATATCAACAGATACCGGCGCCGGAAATTTCGTGCAAACAAATTCAAATTTTTTGATTGCATCTGCAGTTACACGAATAGGTATTTTGCTAATTGTAGTTTTCCTGGTGCAAATATTGGTCGGAATTTATCGATACAGTATGCGAATGTCTGCTTTCTATTTATCAAGAGCAGACTCACTGCTTTTAGTTTCGAACAATGCCAATTCTTTCGGTTCTTGGGAGAGTTCTTTACTTCCAAGGGAAATTGACTTTGGCAAAACACCAACTTCACCAGCAAAAGAAGCTCTCGATGTTGTTCGAGAGGCGTTGAAGAAGTGAATCTTCATCTTTACCCCCGCGTAAAGCTGGCCAATAAATCGCATAATTAACCACACTGGAAATTCTAAAGAGGTTTGTCAGTGCAAACTTCCTAGCGAGTGCAATTGAGCCATACGGCAAATTTGGCGCAGTGTCAGTTACGTCGATTTTCGGATAGTGCGCAAATTTAAAAATGTCATTTTGTCCGCAAAGCGTACCCTAGCAGAACCTGTAGAATATCCACTCCCCCAAAAGCACCCACCAGCGATGTAATTTCGTCAGGCAAATTCGTCCGCATTGGTGCAATTCAAAAATAAAGAATTATATAAGTAGCACCAATGTCAGCCCCGGTTTTCTTGCCAACCACAGCCGGCAAAACGTCAATTGATTATGTTCGCAAAATGGACGAAATACGATATTCTGAATCTGAACCACCAGCTGGAGAAATTCATGAAGACGCTATTGGATCGCCGCATTCCAATCATCCAAAAGATCCTCGGCTTTTGCCTTTTTGGATGTCTTGTTGCTGCTGTAGGTTTTTTGGTGTTTGGCGACTTTGCCAGCGCTCATGTTCGCTGGTTTACAGACCCGGATGATCCGACACTCTCCAGCTTTCCGCTTTACAGCTTTACCGACTGGCCGGTTCTTATATGGATCGGGATTGGTATCACCCTGATATCAATCGCAATCGTGCTGGATGGGCGCCTGCCGGTTGTACCGATCGTAAATACAAAAATCCGCCATGACGTAATGGAGCTGATGCGCATTCTGACCGGAATGTCACTGCTGTTAACGGCTTATGGCGGTGAACTGATTGCGCCGCATATGTCGGCTTACGGCGCATTCGGCATCGCGCTGGTATTCCTTCAGGCATTGATCGGACTGTTGTTTATATCCAATCACTTCGTGCACTATGCAGCGGTATTGCTGGTTGTGCTGTTTCTCGGGACAATTGTGCAGTTTGGCTTTGTCCAGGCCTTTGAATATGTCAATTTTGTCGGAATTGCCCTGTTCCTGTTTTTCAATCATGCCCCCAATGAGAAGATGCGCGAAAAGCTGAAACCCTATTCGGTTGACGTGCTGCGCATCTTTACCGGCATTGCCCTCGTTATACTTGGCATTACCGAAAAACTTTCAGGCGCGATGCTGGGTCAAAGTTTCGTTGCAAATTACAATTGGAACTTTATGCCGCTGCTCGGCTTTGACTGGTATTCAGATCAACTGTTTGTTCTTTCCGCAGGGGCAATGGAAGTTGTTTTTGGGATCATCATGATCCTGGGCGTGGTTACCCGACTGAATACCCTGGCTATCGCTGGTCTGATGCTGCTTTCCAATGTTGTGTTTCTGCTGACCAACGAAAACGACAGTGCCCTGATCGAACTGGTAGGACATATGCCAATCATTGCGACCAGCCTCATTTTGCTGATGCTCGGATACGGACAGCGGATCAAACTGAAAAATCCAACCCTCAGGAATTAGTGGTACGGCGGGGGCAAGTTTGCTCTGATAAAAACATGTGGCGCTTAATTTGCAAACAGATATAAGAACATAACGCGGAAGCAAACCAACTAATCTCCAAAATCCGCCCTTTCTTTTCTTGCGCCGTTTCCGCTCCGAGGTGCACCACCGCCAGGCGGAGCCTGCGATGACTTGAATTGCCGTTACCAATACCCCTACCGCAGAATTGCGCACAAGCGCAATCGCCTCTTCGAACAGACTGTGCCGAAGAGAGATTTCACGCTGTGCGCTTCCCAGAGGTTTGAGAGCGGTCATGGCGGTGCCTGCGCATCTCTGAACACCTCCTCCGGCGTCCGGAAGCCGAGTGCCTTGCGCGGCCGTGCGTTGAGCAGATCCTCCACCGCCTGGACCTCGGCATCGGTCACAGACCGGAAATCCGTGCCTTTCGGCAAATACTGGCGGACCAGTCCATTGGTGTGTTCATTCAGCCCGCGCTCCCATGAGTGGTAGGGCCGGGCAAAATAGAACTTGGCATCAAGCGCCTTGGACAGGCTGCTGTGGCCAGCGAATTCCTTACCGTTGTCCGCAGTGATCGTGTGAACCAGGTGCCGATCTGCCTCCAGCCGGCGTCTGAGCGCAGCTCCGACATCTTCGGCCGTTTTCCTGTCGAGCCGTACCAGTCGGGTCATCTTCGAGGCGCGGTCCACCGCCGAAACCACTGCGCCGCTTTGACCCGCTCCAACGATCGTGTCCACCTCCCAGTCACCGATCCGCAACTTCTGTTCGACGATCGCGGGCCGCTCACTGATATCGACACGACCGGGAATGCGTCCTCGCCCGGCGTGCCGGCCGCCGCGCCAATTCGGTTTCTTCCCACGCCGCCGCAGACGTTTGTAAAGGCTGCCACCGGCCCTGCGGTCCGCGCGGACGTATTCGTAGATCCGCATCCGCCCCACCATGGCTTGGCCTTCCCGACGAAACCGACCCGAAATTTGCTCTGGGCTCCAGCCAGCCGCCAACTTCTCCTCGACCAATTGCCACAGGGCGGGTGTCATCTTCCTTGGCACCGATGACGCCCTGTGGCGGCGCTCTGTCGCCTTGTTATGGGCCTGTTTGTACCGGTAGCCCCGGCCGCCGCTGTTGCGCTGCATCTCTCGACGGATTGTCGTGTGATGGCGTCCGAGCTCACGCCCAATGTCTCTCTGCGAGAGGCCGCTTTTCTTCAACCCCCAAATCTGGCAACGTTCATCTTGGGTCAGGTGGTGGTAGCCGCGAGGCATAGGCGAATCTCCTTCTACAAGATTCTCGCCATCGCCTGGCCCGCCCGCAAGGAAGAATGCTCATCACGCTGCCGTTTTCACTGGTGCACTTCGGAATGGCACGGGGGTTGACATTCTATCCCACTGCTCTTATCTACCCGCCGTTAGCACTCACTAAACATGAGTGCTAATTTGTTTGGAACGTAAATTGAGCATCAGGCTGCATAAAAGGCCAGGCTCTAGCATATGGGTATACATCATGGCTAAAATGAAATTCCGTCCCCTGCACGACCGCGTGGTTGTTCGCCGGGTGGACTCCGAGGAAAAAACAGCAGGCGGCATCATCCTCCCCGATACCGCTCAGGAAAAACCTTCTGAAGGTGAAATTGTTGCAGTTGGCTCCGGCGCACGTGACGAAAGCAGCAAGCTGGTCGAGCTTGACGTGAAAGCAGGCGATCATGTCCTGTTCGGCAAATGGTCCGGCACAGAAGTCAAGATCAACGGCGAAGATCTGCTGATCATGAAAGAATCCGACATCATGGGCATCATCGGCTAATCCGCCGCAACGCCTCAAGATATTCTGTAATTCGTACATACAATTAGGAGCTAAAAATGGCTGCCAAAGAAGTAAAATTCGGTTCTGATGCCCGTGAGCGCATGCTCAAAGGTGTCGACACACTTGCAAACGCGGTGAAAGTTACCCTCGGTCCAAAAGGCCGTAACGTTGTTCTCGACAAATCATTCGGTGCCCCGCGCATCACCAAGGATGGTGTTTCTGTTGCAAAAGAAATCGAGCTTGAAGACAAGTTCGAAAACATGGGCGCGCAGATGGTGCGTGAAGTTGCCTCCAAAACCAACGATGTGGCAGGTGACGGAACAACCACTGCAACCGTTCTGGCACAGTCCATCGTCAAAGAAGGCGCAAAAGCAGTTGCCGCCGGCATGAACCCGATGGACCTGAAGCGCGGTGTTGATCTGGCTGTTGAAGAAGTCATCGGCGAACTCGTCAAGAAGTCCAAGAAAATCAAGACTTCCGAAGAAGTTGCCCAAGTTGGAACAATCTCCGCTAACGGTGAAGTCCAAATCGGCGAAGACATTGCACACGCAATGCAGAAAGTCGGCAACGAAGGCGTCATCACAGTTGAGGAAGCCAAGACTGCTGAAACCGAACTCGAAGTCGTTGAAGGCATGCAGTTCGATCGCGGATACCTTTCTCCATACTTCGTCACCAATCCTGAAAAAATGATTGCTGATCTCGAAGACCCGTACATCCTGTTGCACGAGAAAAAACTCTCAAACCTGCAGGCAATGCTGCCAATTCTTGAAAGCGTTGTTCAATCTTCCCGTCCGCTGCTGATCATCGCAGAAGATGTTGAAGGCGAAGCACTGGCAACTCTGGTGGTTAACAAACTGCGCGGTGGTCTGAAAATTGCTGCGGTTAAAGCACCAGGTTTCGGCGATCGCCGTAAGGCCATGCTCGAGGACATTGCGATCCTGACCGGTGGCCAGGTTATCTCAGAAGATCTCGGCATCAAGCTTGAGAACGTATCTCTCGACATGCTCGGTACTGCCAAGAAAGTGAACATCTCGAAAGAGAACACCACAATCGTTGACGGCGCCGGTAAGAAAAAAGAGATCGAAGGCCGCGTTGATCAGATCAAGCAGCAGATCGAAGAAACCTCTTCAGATTACGACCGTGAAAAACTGCAGGAGCGTCTGGCCAAACTTGCCGGCGGTGTTGCTGTAATCCGCGTCGGTGGTGCAACCGAAGTTGAAGTTAAAGAGAAAAAAGACCGCGTTGACGATGCGCTGAACGCGACTCGCGCTGCGGTTGAAGAAGGTATCGTTGCCGGTGGTGGTGTTGCCCTTCTCAAAGCTTCCAAGGCAATTTCTGCTCAAGGCGCAAACGCTGACCAGGACGCTGGCGTTAACATCGTACGCCGTGCACTGCAGGCACCAATTCGTCAGATTGCTGAAAACGCTGGTGACGAAGGTTCTATCGTGGTGGGCAAAGTACTCGATGGCAAAGGTAACCACGGTTACAACGCCCAGACCGGCGAATACGGTGACATGGTTGCCATGGGTATCATCGACCCGGTAAAAGTGGTTCGCCACGCGCTGCAGGACGCTGCCTCTGTTGCTGCTCTGTTGATCACAACAGAAGCTATGGTTGCCGAAGCACCTAAGAAAGATGCACCTGCTGCTCCGGCAATGCCTGACATGGGCGGCATGGGCGGCATGATGTAAGCCACGGGCGCATCATCCAGATGAATTGAGGCCGGTCTTGTGACCGGCCTTTTTCTTTTGTCCTCAGCCCTTGCCAAGTCGAAGCTTGTCGTGTGTCATACAGCCAAATCGCGCAACAGGCCGGGAGACTGATATGCAACTGAGCGGTGATCAACTCGAACAACTCGACCAGGATGGTTTCCTGATTTTACCCAACCGCTTTTCGGCGCAAGAGGTAGACCTGCTGCGCTCAAGGCTGCCTGCTCTGTTTGCTGAAGATCATCCCGGCAACATTATCGAACGCGCGTCCGGCGAGGTCCGTACATCCATGGGTCTGCATCTGCGCGACGACATCTATTCGCGCATTGTACGGCATCCTCGCCTGGTGGAGCCTGCCCTTCAGGCACTGGGAGAAGACGCCTATATCCAGCAGGTAAAGGTCAATGTCAAAGCTGCGTTTTCCGGCGAAATATGGCAGTGGCATTATGATTTTGCCACCCATCACGAGGAGGACGGTGTGCCGGAACCCAAGGCGCTGAACCTCCATATTTTTCTGGATGACGTTACCGAGTTCAACGGCCCGCTTTACTTTATTCCCGGCTCTCACAAAAGCGGCGAACACGGTGCAACGCTTGATACCGAAACCACCAGTTATCCGTTATGGGTCTGTGACGAACAACGTGTAGGCAATCTGGTGGCTGAAAAAGGTATAGTGTCCGCCAAGGGTGAAAAAGGGACAATGCTGATTTTCCACGATACGCTGGTTCATGGTTCGCCCAACAACATGTCTCCCTGGGACCGGGCCATATTCTCCCTAATTGCCAATCCGATTTCAAACGCGCTGCAAAAGCCGACGCGGCCGAATTTCAAGCATCACCAGGACCTCTCGCCAATTGTACCGTTGGCTGATGACTGTCTCCGGTTGCCGGCAGTGGCTGAGTGATTTCAGTTGTGCTGGCCAGTTTCTGAAAAAAATTTGTAACCTTTCATCCAATAGCTGCATCTTAATACTGCATTCTGTCTCCCGCGCATCCTGTGTCCGGGAGAACACTCCTTATACTTGACGTTACGTGGTGGTTTGGTCGTGAAAGATACGAAACAAGAACTTGTGCTGGTCGATGGCGGCACACAACTATGCCGCAGATTATTGGCTGAAAATAATCTGCATGTTCAAACGTTTGAACAATTCTTGCTGAATTCAAAATCGGACCAGCGGACTGCGGGCCATGCCGAAACCCTTCCGGCAACGATTAAAGCAATAGAGGTAGGCCTGCCGGTCGATCCAACGATTGTAGAAGCTGTGAAAACCCTGCGATCAGCAGGACTCACTGCGCCGTTGGTTCTGAAGTGGAACGGGTTGCAGCAATCCGAGCAACCATCCCTCAAATTGCCACTCGGCGCATCATTGATGCCGTGTGGTATCGCAGCCCCTGAAAAGGCAACATCAACCAGGCTGCCTGAAAAAGTCACCATTCAGGTGGAAATTGAGATTTCTGTGCCGCAATATCATATCGGCCCGATCAGCTATATGCCGTCAAAGGGCACGTTTCTGAACAATAAGGGTGTCGAGCTGAGTTTGACCAGCACGGAAGACAGGCTTGTCAGATATCTCAGCGAAAGGCGTGGGGAAGTCGTTTCAAAAAGAGAACTGGCGGTAAACGCCCTTGGTTATCATCCTGCTGCAAAGACTCATACCATCCAGTCACATATCTACCGACTTCGAAAGAAAATTCGCAATACACTTACACGCAGGGAACTGATCTTGACGACGAAGAACGGATACACCTTGATTAAATGAGGGACTGATGGAAGAGTAAATTCCAGTTTCGTTTAGCAAGAGCAATGAGAATTGTCAGGCTGCAAGCTCGCTGGATTCGACGCTTAAGAGTTGCAATAGTTTTTCTTCCGGTACCGGTTTGGAAATCAGGTATCCCTGTATGTATTCACATCCGTGCCTCGCAAGCCATTGGACTTCCTCCTCGCGCTCAATACCCTCAGCAAGTACCCGGATACCCAGACTTTTACTCAGCTGGATCAGAGCATTGGTGAACGTCTGGAGATTTTGGTTTTCATGGATATCGACGATAAAACTGCGATCAATCTTGACTCGATCAACGTGCAGGTCACGTAAGCTGGAAATGCTTGCATGACCGGTACCGAAGTCATCGAGGTCTATGTGAAATCCATGTTTTGATAATCGCGTGATATTGTCTTTGACAGCCGAAGCGTTTGTTTCATCGATCATTACTGTTTCGAGGATTTCTATATCGATTTGCGAAGGACAGAGATTGGCTGCTGCAAGTTCCGACAACAACAACTCAACACAGTTTTCCGACGAAAGAAATTGGGCTGTCATATTCAGGCCAAGGCTTAGATCAAGGCCGGTTTCCCGGTTGATGCGGCTGATGGCCTCAAGCCCTTTTCTGCGGGCAATCGCATCCAACTCTTCCATCAATCCTGCTTCTTCAGCCACCGGGAGAAAAGCAGCTGGACTGTGCACACCGTCTTTCGGATCTACCCATCTAACCAATGCCTCCGCGCCGACAATGGAACAGGTTTCCAGCTCAATCTGGGGTTGCAGCCAGACTTCGATATGATCGTCCTTCATCGCCTGTATGAGTTCCTGAGCCACCCGACTGCTTTGCTCAAAGGCAATCCGTAATTCAGGGCCAAAAACCCGATAACCGCACTGCCCGGCGCTTTTTGCAGCAGAAAGCGCAAGGGCGGCATCGTTGAGAAATTCCTCTACGACAAGTCCCCCAAATGGTTTCTCTGCAATACCAAAACAGGCCTTGAGAGAAACACTGTGTTCTGGTGATATGCTAGAGCGTGTTCGCATCACGTGAATTCACAGCCGACTGCCCTGAAGAAATTCCGGCACTCCATTGGCGTGAACATATGGCAGACCTCTCCGATTGCCTTCCAGACATCATCGAAGGTTCTGGCGCCTGCCTTCCTCAGATGAGCCTTGAGCTTCGAAAAGGCCATTTCAATGGCATTGAGATCTGGGGAATATTTCGGCAGGAACAAAAACCATGCGCCGATATCTCGCAAGATCTGCTCGGCTTTTTCGCTCTTGTGAGCGGCTAGGTGGTCAAGGATTACGACATCTCTCTTTTCCAGTTCTGGCGCCAACTGTGTCTCAACATAAATCTCAAAGATTTCTTTGGTCATGGCCCGGTCAATAACCCAGGGCGCAACCAGTCCATGACTGCGCAGGCCTGCGATAAGTGTCTGCTTCTTCCAGTGGCCATGAGGGACAAAATCTATGAGGCGCTCTCCTGTTGGGGCCCATCCAGTTTGCTTGGCCATTTTGGTGTTTGTGGACGTCTCATCAATGAAGACAAGTTTTTCAATCGACCGATTCAAAAACGGAACACGCCTTGTCTTCCAGAGTTCGCGGTCTTTTTTCACGTCGATGCGGTGTTGCTCCTTGGCATAAATAGTCTTTTTTTATGCGACAACCCGAAACTGCGCACAACATGCCAGACAGGCGAATGATGGACATTGAGGTTGAATTTTTCGTTCAGCTCCGCACAAAGCTTACGGATTGTAATGTCCTTTTGTTCATCAACCCGTTTTCGAAGCCAGTCTTTATAGGGTGAAAGCTTGCCATGGCCTGTTTTTCCCGGGTTATGTTTTGGAGCAAGCGAGCCAGTTTCACGTTTCAACTTCACCATATCATTCACAAATTTGACGGAGACTTTGAAATGGGCAGCCGTTCCACGATGAGTGTGGCCTTCTTCTACATGAGCTACAACACGTTTACGCAATTCAATCGGATGGGGCTTGGGCATTGAAAATCCTTGGCTTCGAACCGAATCAGGTCACCCCAATCAGAATCATATTCGCGCACGGAAAGAAACTGAATCTACTCGACACAAACACGCTCTAATCTCCGAAATCGCCTGCGAAATTTCTTCCACTTTCTCCTCGATATCATCCTTCCCGGAAACAACCGGCGAAAGGATAACGTATTCGTTTCCACCGACGCGATACACGCTGTCTTTGTTGTCGATAACATCAGACAATCTGTCCGCGACCAGATGCAAAACCTGGTCTCCTGTCTGTTCTCCCAAGGTATCATTGATCAACTTGAATTGCGAAAGATCCAAATGAAGCGCACGTATCATTTCCGATCCTGCTTCTTGATCTGAGCGTATTGAGAGTTCGTGTTTGAGCTTTTTTACCAGTGATCTGCGGTTGGGTAGGCCGGTGGTTCTGTCATGAAAACTGGCATAGTCAATTTCCCGAACTGTGTGTTGGGTAAACGCCCGACTGACAAGCAAGATAATAGCCAAAGCGGAAACTATGATAGACGCGCCGATAAAGGCTGTCGTATATATATATCCGTCGTACGTTTGTCACGTTGATCAGTCAGTTTGGTCTGCAGTCCGGCAAGCGAGTTTACCCAGAATTTCAAAGTTACGGCTACCAGTTCCTTATGTGCCGCTTTGATATCCTTTAGCTTGAGTTCTTTGCCAGACTTGGCCATGGCCATCATACGTACCTGAATGCCCATTGCTCCCTGAAGCCTAAGGTTTTTCTGACGAAATTCGGCAGCGTTTGCGACGATAACATCACTGTACCGGCTTGTGTCCGAGGTTATTTCATCCCGTGACAGTCTCGAAACAAGGTCGGCAGAGATTTTGAACTAGCCTCCCTGTACAGGTACAGACATCCGATCCCAGTCATTGAATTGTTTTCTGGCGGACATGGCTTCCAGCATTCGCACCGTACGGGAAGATTCGACAACGACGGGTAACAAAAAGTGCGAAAGCAGTTCCGGCAAGGCAATTGCTTCCGGTGGCGTAACGGCAAGTACCTGGGTTGATTGTGTAACGGACAGAACAACTTTGTGCGCGGCAGCGACTGCCTGTACTGCAGAATTGCTCTCCTTGATTCTTTCCAGATGAACAGCAAGCACATTCTTTTGTTTATTGCTTAAACTTCCCAGAAACTCCTGATAATTCGTTTGATATTCCTGACCATTCGGACTTTCACCATCCAGCCGAGCGGCTATCAGCGGTTGCAGCAGGGAAATCTGGTTGAGACCAATTCTGGCCGTATCTATTTCCTGCCTGTCTTGCCAGGTAAGGCGCAACCACAGAAATGCCAATACCAGGCTGGGAATAATCAGCAGCATGATGAACACTGCGAACCAACGATGTATCGAAAATTTCGTATTCTTCATAAACGATAGCTTCCCGTCGAGGACATCCAAAACTATCCCGCCGACATACAATCTGTGCCCATGCAGCTAATATTTCGTGAAAATCGCAAAAAAAGCGGTGAATTTTGTTCTGACCTGAACCAATACCTGTGTTTATCGGCTGCTGAAGATTAAACCGGTCTCCCATTGCCTCTGCCTGGTTCCAGCATGGTATGCGTGGAATCCGAAATAATTAGTTTCAGGTTGCTGGACCGGCAGGTTTTCCTTAACTATCTTCTTGGCAGCAAGCAATCGGATCTAAGTTGACGGGTAACCGATGGACGAATTGTTGACACCTTCCCAAATGGGCAATGCCGACCGCCTGGCCATAGAAGCAGGCACTGCAGGCATTAAGCTCATGGAGAATGCGGGTATCGCTATTGCAGACCTGCTAGAGAAGGAGTTCCCAAATGCCCGCAGCGTTCTTGTTGTCTGTGGTGACATTACCCGTATTTCCGGGGATGCGGAGCTTGCTCTGGCTCGTCTGGATCCCCCCATGCTGTTGGATCAGACCGGTTTTCAAGGGTATGATGTGATCGTGGATGCGCTTCTGGGTGCAGGGCTGGATCGCGATGTCGGCGGTGAATTTGCGGCCGCCATTTCAAAAATCAATGCAAGCGAAACTCCGGTATTGTCGGTCGATTTGCCCAGCGGTGTCGATGGCAGGACTGGCAAAATCATGGGAGAAGCGATCAGGGCAAAAGTCACCTGCACCTTTTTTCGCCTGAAGCCTGGCCATCTCCTGATGCCAGGGCGTCTATGTTGTGGCAGGCGCAGTTTGCATCAGATAGGTATAGGCGAATCTGTCATTGCACAAACCGGATGTGAGGGGTTTCGAAACAATCCGCAACTGTGGCTGGATCATTTTCCCATTCCCTCGCATCAAGGGCATAAATTTGATCGTGGTAGTACCGTTATTTTGTCGGGACCTGCCCATGCAACCGGAGCAGCGCGATTGATGGCCGATGCAGCACTGCGCATTGGCAGCGGACTGGTTACGGTTGCCAGCCCGGCAGATGCACTTGATGTCAACGCTTCGCATCTCACCTCTGTCATGCTTGTGGAGGCCGGCACCCCCAAGGCAGTTGCCGAATTGATGGACGATAAACGCATTACCTGTGCCGGGCTCGGCCCCGGATTACCGCCTGGCCGCAAGACACAGAAGATGGTGCTGAAAGTTCTCGCAAAGTGCAAGGTCACGGTGTTGGATGCAGGTGCCCTGACATCATTCGAAAACGCTCCCGGAATTTTGTTTGATGCAATACGTGCATGCCGGGCGCCGGTGTTTCTGACGCCTCATGATGGCGAATTTTCCCGACTTTTTCCGGAAGAATCAGCCCTTGCATGTAAAATTGACAGGGCAAAAATCGCGGCTGTGATGAGTAATGCAACCGTGATCCTAAAAGGGCCTGATACAGTGGTTGCAACACCACAAGGTCAGGTAAGTATTTCGGATAATGCACCACCCTGGCTTGCAACGGCTGGCAGTGGAGACGTACTGGCCGGCACTGTTGCCGGGCCTGGCAGCCCAGGGCATGCCAGCTTTTGAAGCTGCGAGTTCAGCGGTCTGGCTGCACGCTGATGCTGCAAACCGGCTGGGTCCAGGGCTTGTATCCAGTGACCTGGATGAGGGATTGCGGCTGGCGGTGAGAGCGTTGATCGTTTCACGTGACAATAGCTGGCACCAGGCCTGAATTACGGTTGGTCTAAACCAATGCCCACCCGGCCCTATGTTCATCCGGCAATTTCTGCTATCTGGGTGCAGGGCTAAATCTATTTTGGCCGATGCCAAATCAAAAAAAGCCTGTCCGTGAAACCCACCAGCAACAAAACATCTTTCTTTGCAGCCGCCGCAATAATTCTGCTGGCAATTCTTCTGTTCGATATCATGGGTGCAATCATCAAACATTTGGGAGAACGGTACCCGGCTCCGCAAATGTCGATGTTTCGCAACCTGTTCGGATTGTTGCCGACCGTTCTAATACTGCTTTGGTCCCGGGAATGGAATGATGCAGGCCGCCCGGTTGTAATGCGACAATGGAAACTGGGACTGATACGCGGATGCTTTGTCGTCCTCGCGCAACTCTTTTATTACATGGCGCTGACACATATGGAGTTTGCCACAGTCACGACCCTGGCTTTTGCCGGGCCATTGTTTATCACGGCCCTGTCGATTCCGATTCTGGGTCACCGCGTAGGCCTGTGGTGCTGGCTGGCTGTCCTGATCGGCTTCACCGGAGTTGTGCTTGTGATGCAGCCTAATGCCGAAAGTTTCACCTGGCTTGCAATATTGCCACTTGTTGCCGCTTTTGGTTACAGCTGCCTGAGCGTCTCGGCCAAACTCTTTGATGAGTCTGAAAGCACCGCATTGATTAACCTGTACTCAAATGTCGGGGCGCTTGCCGGGTCAGTTGTGCTGGTCATTGTAACCGGCAGCTTTATTGCGATTGAATCGCTGCAAGACTGGCTCTGGATTGTTGCCATGGGCGTAGCAGGCGGACTGGGGGTATTCTGCCTGATATCTGCCTATCGCCTTTACGAACCAAGCAGCCTGTCTCCGTTTGAATATTTCGGCATACCGTTTTCATTCGTTTTAGGCTGGATATTTTTTGCAGAAGCACCGTTTGACCGACTTATACCAGGTGTATTCCTGATTGTCGGCGGTGGCCTGGTAATTGTGTGGCGCGAACATTCGGCAAAAAGGAAATCCGGTAAAGATGCGGGTTAGTCTATAAGAAGACAGCAACTCTAAACTCACCGGCAAAAGGTATTCCTACTTCTATGGGGGGTCTTTCATTCTGCACAAGCGAATTTTGGGAGAATTTTCGGAAAAGCCTCTATGTTTCAATGGGATAAGCGGCTTGCGCAACAATATTTCTTTGGCACAAAAATGAAAAAAACGAAAAAAATCAGCTCATTCTTTGGCACAAATGATAGGAAAATGAAAAATAATGAGAGTGTTTTGGGGTGTATACGATCCCGGAAAACAAGCATTTGAGGCTTCCTAGCGGTTCATTTGCCCGGGACAAGGGAGTCCCACTTGTCGGGGCGAAGTGGGACTCGATTTACGGTTGCATTATCGCCGCCGTCTGACTTTTGCGAGGGGGTGGGGTATTCGCCTACTTCCAAACAAGCGTTCGGGCGGTCCATACCACCCGGCCGAGGACCTTCGCTTCTTCGGGCCAGGCGGCAGTCTCCGATGATGGATTGTCGCTCAGCATCAGTGCCTTGCCATTGGCGTCCTCGCCTGTGCGCCGGACCACTACGCCATCCGGGGCCTGAATCACGAAAATATCGCCCGTCCGCCAGTCGGTTTGCCTTCGGTCGATCAGGATCTTCGCACCGTCCACCAGCGTCGGTTCCATTGCATCGCCCATAACCCCGATGACCGCGCAGTGCTCCGCATCGAGGTCGTGTTCATCGAGCCATGCGCGGCGGAACCACACCCGCCCCAAGACCTCTTCGGAAAGGAACGTCGCACCGTTGCCGGCGACAGAGGCCAGTTCGCCTACGGCAACCGGCCGAGCCCCCGGCGGGTCGTTTTCATCGCCTACCAGCGCCGAGGCGTCCGCCAGACCCTCTTGCACCGCGAACTTCGCATCGGCTATCTCGGACCTCAGTTCCGAGCGCAGCGCCTCCATCTGTGTCGTTATCGCCGCCGCAACATCGCTGTCGCCGCCCACATCCTTCAGGCGCACTTCGATCGTGCTTACGGCATCCGCCATGCTTGCACCCTCCGTCAGGCCAAGCACGGCGATCACAGGGTGCACGCGCTCAATGTCGGCCGGAAACCGCTTCTCTTCAAAACTCTGCGGTTGGCCGGCCGGCTTGTATCGCCAGTTGCGCAGGTGAAGCGTGCCGTCGTCCTCGACCGAGATAAGCCGCTTGATCGATGCCGCGCCACTGGTGTCGCGAATCCACACCCGGTCGCCCGGCACGGGTTGAACGGCCGGCGAGACCAGGCAAAGCCAGCCGCTCTCGATCCCCTCGGGCGCCATTGATGCACCCGTCGCGGTCACCCAGAAGGCGTCCTTGTCGCCAACCGCTTGCGGCAGCAGCAGAAGTTCGTGCTTCGGCACGTCCTTGCCCCAGCCCCAACCGTTGCAGCGTTCAATACCGTGATGCGGGGCTTCCTGGGTGCCCGTGACTGTCCAGTCTGGGGCAGCGTCGACCAAATCACCACCTTGTCGAGGCAGGCCTATGTAGAACTCAAGGCCGAGGGCATCACAAAGCGATTGCAGGTTTTCGACTGAAGGCATTCCACCTCGCCGCCGAATGTTTCGAATGAGGTAGTGATTTCCCACTGCCTTGATCGATGCCTCGGAGGCTGACAGCCCCAAGTCGACCAGGCGTCTATCTATGAGGTTCGTCAGTTGTTTCTGGTTCATGTTGGCCAAACTGCCAAAAGACTGGCCATGAGGCAATAAAGGCTTGCGTATTGGCCAGATTGCCAGTATCGATATTGGCACAATGGCCACAACATATCGCGACCAAATCCTGCGTCTTACGCAGATTGTGAATTTCCATGCAAATTTGACCCACTTGGGTGGGTAATTTTCAAGTAAAATTGACCCGCCTGTTTTAGGTTTCGCGTTTTAAGCGCGAGGAAGAGACAGGTGTTACAAATGGAAACGGTTTTGAAGGTCCGTTGCTGGATATTGCGCGGTGAAAAGAGCATTCGACAGGTAAGTCGTGAGACGGGAGTTTCGCGCAATACGATCAGGAAGTATTTGAAGGATGATGGGGAGCCTCGTTATCAGCGCCACACTCCCTGCACCCTTGCATAAATTGCTTGGGAAGCATGCAGACAAGCTTCGGTCACGCTGGGAGCATGATCTGAAGCTGCCGCGCCGGGAGCGTCGCACAGGCAAGAAGCTTTACGAGGAACTGGTTGGGGAAGGCTATAAAGGGTCTTATTCAACGACCCAGCGACTTATCCGCGAGTTGAAGCATTCGAGTTCGGGGTCCAGAGGAGCATTTGTTCCCCTGCAGTTTGCGGCAGGTGATGCGGTTCAGTTTGACTGGAGTGAGGAACACGTTGTTCTGGGCGGAGTACCCCAGAAAGTGAAGATTGCCCACTTCCGGCTTTGCCACAGCCGCAAGCCGTTTGTATACGCCTATCCCAGCGAAGTGCAGGAGATGGTACTTGATGCTTTTGTGCGTGCGTTGGCCTTTTACGGGGGAGTTCCCCGCCGTGTCATCATCGACAATCCCAAGACTATGGTCACCTATGTATCGCGTTCGAAGGAACGAATGTTCCATGCACGTTTCCTTGCCTGTATGAACCATTACGTTATGGAGCCGGTCGCCTGTACGCCGGCATCTGGCTGGGAGAAGGGCCAGGTTGAGAACCAGGTCGGGTTCATACGAGCAGAGGTGTTTACGCCCAAGCTTTCCTTTGATGACCTTAATAGCTTGAATGAACATCTGGAGCGGCGTTGTCAAGAACTTGGCGAACGTGCGCATCCCGGGATGCAGGATCGCACAATTGATGCGGTTTTTGCAGAAGAGGTTGCCGCGCTTCGCCCTCTCGGCCAACCCTTTGACGGGTACATCGAAAAGAGTGTGCGGGTGCGTTCCACCTGTCTGGTTCAGTATGATAACAATCGTTACAGCGTGCCTTGTCAGTTTGCCGGGCAACAAGTCTCGCTGCGAGCCTATGCCGGGCGAATAGTTCTTGTTGCGGATCATGAAGTAATTGCCGGGCACAAACGTCGTTTTACCCGCAATATCAGTTACTTTGAGCCCTGGCACTATGTGCCATTGCTGGATCGCAAACCCGGTGCCTTAAGAAATGGCGCCCCTTTCGTGGATTGGCAATTGCCAAATGTTATGATGACGATCCGGGATCACTACATGCAGGACAAGGGAGGGGACCGGGATTTTGTCGATCTTCTGCTGCTGGCACACAAGCATGGAACAGAGGTGATCGAGCAGGCCTGTAAGCTGGCTGTAAAGCAAAATACCTTGCGTCTTCCTGCCATCATCAATCTGATTAATCAATTGCAAGAACCGGAAATTACGCCATTGAGCGAAACCGGCAATTATCCTCTGATCTCAACTGTCCCGCAAGCCGACTGCAAGCGTTATGAAGCTCTGTATGAGGTGACGGCATGAACGGCCTCATTGAACAGCTGGCAGGGTTGAGATTGCATGGAATGGCCTCTTGCGCACAGGACTTGCTAAGTGCACGTCAGCCGCCAAACCTGGCCACGGCGATAAAGCAGTTGATAGAGGCAGAGACCGTGGAACGAAGGGTGCGTTCGGTCCGGTATCAAATGCGCAGTGCAAACTTCCCTCATCACAAGGACTTTGCCACCTTCGATTATGATGCGGCGGCTGTAACCCGAACACAGATTGAACCCTTGTGTTCCGGACAGTTTATTGCCGATGCACATAATCTGATTCTGGTTGGTGGAACGGGAACTGGAAAATCCCACATTGCCATTGCTCTTGGAACAACGCTTGTTAATCACGGCAAGAGAATTCGGTTCTTCAATGCTGTCGACCTGATCAATGCGCTGATCAGTGAACAGGCAGAGGGAAATACCGCAAGGATCGTACGGCAATTATGCGCACTGGATTGCGTCATTATTGATGAACTCGGCTATATTCCGTTCCCAAAGTCCGGCGGAGCGCTACTGTTCCATCTGATCAGCAAACTGTACGAGAAGACAAGCGTCATCATTACAACCAACCTGGAGTTCGGGGAATGGACGCAGGTCTTCGCAGATGCAAAGATGACAACCGCACTGCTGGACCGAATTACCCATCATTGCACCATTATAGAAACCGGGAATGCATCATACCGGTTTGCTCAAAGCAAAAAACAAAAAACTCAATCCTGATCAGAAAAAGCCCCCGGACGATCTTGCAATTGGAGAGCTGATCGTCCGGGGGCTTGCGTGCAAAAACGGTGGGTCAGTTTTAATTGAACATTGACAGATTTGACCACCGAAAGAACGCCGATTGAGGCAGGACTTGGTTTCCTGGTGAGGACTAAGGATCGGCGATTTACCGGATGTGACGGGCTGGTTGAACGTCACGATGCCGATACCGCTTGGGATATGGTACTACTCGAAATAGAAACGGGCGAAGTGGATCCGTTTTATGCCCACACCGTATGGCTGGACGCCCGCCCGGTTGGGATCGTCACGTCCGGAGCCTATGGTCACCGAACCGGCAAGACGTTGGCACTCGCCTACCTGAGAGACAGTTCCGCTCGGAAAAATCTGCACGTATCCATACTAGGGAAAAAACGCCGGGCTGTTATTCTTGAACAGCCCCCGTTTGATCCGGACAATTCACGCTTGAAATCGTAGAGGAAAATACCATGGAAATGACTTCCCCTTTGCAAACGGACTGGTCAATTGAAAAGACCGCCCAACGTCGTGACCGATATTACGCGGCATCGCAAAGCAAATTTGTGCCGTTAAAGGAGCCGATCGTATTCAAACGCGGATCCATGCAATATTTATGGGATGCTGAAGACAACAAGTATATTGATTTGCTTGGTATGAATGTCTGTATTTCGGTTGGCCATTCTCACCCAAAGGTGGTAGCCGCCGCGATGGAACAAGCGCAAACCCTCACACATTGCACGACCATGTTCTACCATCCGACACCTGCTTGTCTTGCGGAGGAACTGGCTGCGACCATGCCGGCGGGACAAGACTGGGTTGTCCATTTTACAAATTCAGGCGCGGAAGCAATTGATCTGGCCATGACTATGGCGCACACATATACCGGTAACCTTGATTTGCTAGCGCTGCGAACGGCATATCATGGGCCGACAGCGGCCGCACAATCTGTCACCGGAATTGCAGGTTGGCGGCATCCGGGCATGCCGGGAAATGTAGCCTTTGTGGCCGAACCGAACCAGTACCGGGGTATTTTCGGTAAAGGTACACAACCGTATCTCGATGAAATTGAGCGCACAATTTCTTCCGCAACGTCCGGAAAAGTGGCCGGAATGCTGGTGGAAAGCGTACAAGGCTATGGCGGGATAATAGAAATGCCAGCCCGATACATGAGCGGAGCCGCAGAGCGTGTCCGGGCAGCTGGAGGCCTGTATATAGCTGATGAAGTACAATCAGGTTTCGGCCGAACCGGAGATAACATGTGGGGATTCGAGGCAGATGGTGTGGTTCCCGACATTGTCGTCATGGCCAAGGGCATTAGCAACGGATTCCCGCTCGGTGCGGTGGTTGCCCGAAAGCATGTCGCTGAACCAATGGCAGAAAAATTTCTGTTTCACACCTATGGAGCCAACCCCACCTCCTGTGCAGCCGGACGAGCCGTATTGCAAGTCATAAGAGAAGACAGGGTTCAGGAAAATGCGAAAGTCGTCGGTGCTGCCCTGCTCGAACGGCTAAGGGAGTTGCAGGACAAGCATGAGGCAATCGGAGATGTGCGGGGGCGCGGCCTTATGTTGGCCATTGAAATGGTAAAGGATCGCAAAACGAAAGAACCGGACAAGGAAACCACCGCTGCGGTTTTCGAAAACTGCCGCGAACAAAGACTTGTGTTGTCAAAGTCCGGCCCTACTCAGTCTTGCTTGCGAATGGTGCCGCCATTGTGCCTTTCCCTTGATGATGTCGGAAAAGTCGCAGATGGCCTGGACAGCGCATTTGCATCCCTGAAATGCTGACCGAACTGGAGGAACAATGAGTGCAACCAACCCCATTGTGGCTTTGTGGTCCCATCCCCGTTCCATGTCCACAGCCATGGAACGCATCATGCGGGAGCGCGGGGATATGGTTTGTGCCCACGAACCGTTCATGTACGACTATTATGTTCATCGCAAAGTCCGGGAGATGCCGCATTTTGAAACTGAAGACGACCGGCCCTTATCTTATGTCGAAATCCGCAACTGGTTACTGGAGCAAGCCAAATCACGACCGGTATTCTTCAAGGATATGAGCTACTATGTCATTCCGCAATTATTTGAAGATGATGAATTTCTTTCCAGATTGACCCATACCTTTCTTATCCGAAACCCGGTGGCATCAATCCTCTCCTATTACAAACTTGATAGCGAAGTGACGCTGGAGGAAATTGGCATCGAAACGCAATGGAGGCATTTTGAAGGTCTGCGTGACCGAGGCTTCAAATCTGTGGTTGTAGAAGCAGAATCCATAGCTAACGATCCACAGGGCGTAATGGCAACCTATTGGAATGCTATTGGTCTTTCCTTTGTTGAGAATGCGTTTGAATGGGGGGATGCAAAACTCGATGATTGGCAACAGGTATCCGGTTGGCACCAGGAGGTCCTCGGTTCATCCGGCATCAGGCCGGTTGCCAAAAACGATGCAGAGCGAAAACAGTGGCAGTTTGATGAGCAATGTAAAACGGCGCCGCAGCTGGCCGAGTTTCTTGATCATCATTTGCCGTTTTACAAAAAGCTTCAGAACGAAGCCCTGGCGTAGTGAATAACTCAGATATGACGGTTGCCGTAAATTGGACCGAGTAGAACTGGCGTTAGATACATTGGCAGTTGATAACAGGCAATAAACAGCAAAAGCGGTTCGGTTGTTGCAACCGGAAGTGCCGCCAGAAACAGAGCCATATTACGGTTGCCTGATACAACGCTGATGCCCACCTGATCAGGGCCCGGTCCGATTACCTTCAGGCTGAAGAAGCAGAAAATTTGCAAGCCGTAGTTCACCGCAAATACCAGAACCAGCGTCCAAAGAACCTTTTCCGGATTGTTGATAAGTGCCGGACCAAGCGCAGACATTAATCCAATGACGACCACAGCCATGACCAGAACGGATAGACCGTCAACCGCTTGCAGCTGTCTTTCCTCCAGTTTTGAAAACCACTTTTCGCGGATAAAATATGCAAGGCCTGCTGATGCAACGATAACCAGAAGCAGACGCAATGCAGTTGGTATGACAAGATCTGCAGAACCAAGGTTCGGGGATAGGGAAAACACCGGCAGGATGGTTAGCAGCAATAGAGCGGTTCCCAGTATCAGTAATCGTTGGCTGACTGCAGGATCATGGCCCAGAAGCCTCGTTATATTGGGCGCGCCTGAAATTGAGGCCGCAGACGCCATGATGATCAGTGCTGTCTTTGAAACCGGATCTATGCTGAACAGGCCCAAAGCGAGAACCAGCCCACATGGAAGCACCAACTGAAGTACAACAATCAAGACAAGTGATGCTTTCAATTGGGCGCGGGAACCGAGTGTTGCCGAGGATCCTATCCTGAAAGCGTTGAGGAACAGAAGTGCAGCTACCATCAGTCCCAGATATTCTTTTAGAAAAAGTGCAATGTCAGGAAGCGATATACCAGCGATCAGGCCAACGACGAGCAAAACCCTGCCGTTCACCGCGAACCAGATGAGAGCGTTACTGATCAACCAGACGGCCCCTGCCGCATATTGTCAGGCAACCAGGTTGCAATTTCAGGAAAACCGATAAGGACAAACACCATGATAACCATCAGAAGGAACATAGGCAAAGCCGCCTTGGCTATATAGTTCATTTCATGATTGGTCATTCCCTGAAGAACAAATAGATTGAACCCTATTGGCGGCGTGATTTGAGCCATTTCCACAACCACAACAATGAATATGCCAAACCAGATTATGTCGATACCGGCCTGCCGTATCATCGGTTCGACAACCGCGATCGTCAAAACGACGGAAGAAATTCCGTCAAGGAAGCATCCGATAACGATATAGAAAACCAACAGTGCCATCAGCAGTTCAAAGCGGGACAGCTCGAGTGAGGCAATCCACTCCGCGAGCGCTCTTGGAAGACCTGTAAATCCCATAGATAAGGAAAGAAACGCAGCACCAGCCAGAATCAAAGCAATCATGGCAGAAGTTCGCGTTGCACCCATCAGGCTGTCGGAAAAGCTCTTCCAGTTGAGCGAACCCTGTAATGCAGCCAATCCAAGCGCGCCAAGGACTCCGAAAGCTGCTGCCTCCGTCGCGGTTGCAAAGCCCAGATACATGGAACCGATTACTAGCAGGATCAACAAGATTACGGGAATCAGAAAGCGCGAATTCGAGAGTTTTTCCGAAAAGCTCATGCGTGGTTCCGATTTTGGACTGAACTCCCGGGAAACCTTCGACATGATTGCTACATAAATCATGAACATTGCTGCCAGAAACAGGCCCGGAACAATACCGGCAATGAACAACTTGGTTATCGACTCGTTTATTGTAACGCCGTAGACGATCAACGTCAGAGAAGGGGGGATCATCAGACCCAATGTTGCCGCGCCCGCAAGGGTGCCGATCACCATCGATTCAGGATATTCCCGTTTGCGCAATTCGGGAATGGACATCTTGCCAACAGTCGTCAGAGTAGCGGCCGAGGAACCGGAAACTGCTGCAAAGACCGTGCAACCGACAATATTTGTGTGAACCAGTCCGCCAGGTAGGCGTGCCATCCAAGGCGACAGGCCCTTGAACATGTCCTCAGACAGGCGTGTACGAAACAGGATTTCACCCATCCAGATAAATAGCGGCAGCGCAGACAGTGTCCAGGACGATGATGAACTCCAAATGGTTGTCATCATTGCATCACCCACCGGACGGGTCGTGAACAGTTCCATGCCCACAAAAGCAACCCCCAGCAGTGCCAATCCAACCCAGACACCGCTGCCCAGCAGCAGAAACAGAACCATAAGGAATATGCCGGTTGCGTAAAACTCATCCATGGCCTTACACCTCCGGCCCGGAAAATTTCTCACCGCTCACGTTGTGTTTGCGGTCTTTGGCCAGCGATAGGAAATTATCGAGAAAGCAAATCGCCAGCAGGATCGCTCCTATCGCCACCGGTATCTGGGGAATCCAAAGTGGCATGGCATCACGTTCCTGACTGATGTCGTTCCACCTAATAGAGCCTTGTACCAGTCGAACCGCGTAAAAAGCCATGTAGCCCGAAGCCAGTGCCCCAATTGCAAAACACCACAATTCAGCCCAGTATCGGCGCTCCCCCAAAGCGTTCAAAAACAAGCTTACGCGAATGTGGCTGTCCGCGTTAAGCGCATAGGCAAATGCCAGAAACGAAGATGCTGCCATGAAATAACCGGCATAAGCTGTAGAGCCAGGAAATGATATGCCAAGCCATCGGCAAATCATTTGTGCCACAATTATTCCCAGCAGCACCATCAGGCACATAGCTGCAAGTGCCCCCGATGCAGTGTAAAGCCTGTCCAGAAATTTTCGCATCTTCCTCCCCGAAATGCACGAGCAGCCGCATGTGTATGCGGCTGCAAGACTTCTTAATTGTTAAAGGCGTCGATAATTGCCTTGCCATCATCTCCGGCAGACTCAAGCCACTCACTGGTCATTGTTTCACCAAAAGCCTTCAACTCGTTCTTCAACGATTCGCCAGGGGCAGTAACTGTCATGCCGCCATCGGCCAGGCCTTCAAGATAGAAACTTGTCAGTTCCTTCGCTTTGGCAAGGCCTGCAGCGGCTGCTTCCGCTCCACAATCCATGACTGCTTTTTTGGCTTGATCACTGAGGCCGTTATACGCATCCTTGTTCACAAAAACCGTGTTGCGCGGAAGCCATGCCTGGACGTCATAAAAATGGGTTAGATGTTCCCATACCTTGCGGTCATAGCCAGTGGAACCCGAAGAGATGAAAGATTCTGCCACCCCGGTTGCCAGAGCCTGGGACAGTTCAGCCGCTTCAATTTGAACCGGAACCATGCCGGCCAGTTCCGCAATCCGGGATGTGGCCGCGTTGTAGGCGCGGAACTTTATGCCCTGCATGTCGGCAACCGCATTAACTTCTTTCTTGAAGTAAAGGCCCTGTGGCGGCCAGGGCACGGCATACACATAAACTAGATTTTGTTCATCAAGGGCAGCCTTCATTTTTTCCTGTGCGGCGGCCCATAACTTTTCGGAGGCGTCAAACGATGTTGCCACAAAAGGCACGGAATCGACTCCAAATAGCGGATTTTCGTTGGCATGAGCAGAAAGCAGCCGTTCGCCAATCGGAGCTTGTCCGGTTTGCACTGCTCTTTTGATTTCTACACCTTTGAACAGCGAGCCGCCGGGGTGAGTGACAACTTCCAGTCCGCCAGAATTGTCCGTTACGCATTTGGCGAAACTCGCTCCGTTTTCCGAATGATAATTGGAAGCTGAATAGGCCATCGGCATGTCCCATTTTTCAGCCGCCGCGCTACCGGCCATAGCAACAGCAACTGCTGTTCCCGCAAGCAAACTCTTCAAGATTCTCATGAAATCCTCCCTTTGAAATTTCAAACTTGCGCTTCAAAACTTTTCATCGCCAGGAAAACGCAAATATCATATTGATTTCAATAGAACATCTTTCTCCATCGCGATCCCGCTTTGACTAAAGTTGCTCCAGATGGCAATAGAACCGCAACGGTTTAGTATTCGCAAGACCAAAACAGAATTTCTTTGCAGCCGCTTAAATTACGAGCCTGGAAACCTTGACTGACAAAACCCAGAAACTAGGCGTTCTGATGCTCGATACCCGATTTCCACGCCTTGTCGGAGACATCGGCAATCCGGCTGGTTTCAACATCCCTGTTCTTTATCAAGTGGTGGAGGGAGCCTCACCAGAACGCGTGGTTTTGGAGCAGTCTGAGGAATTGATCGAACCTTTTATCGATGCAGGAATGCAGCTGATCGATAAAGGGGCAACGGTTCTGACTACAAGCTGTGGATTTCTGGCGCTCTTTCAAAAAGAGCTGCAAGCATCATTACCAGTTCCGATATTCACCTCCTCTTTACTCCTAATGCCCGATCTGGAAGCACGTTATGGTAAAGACCGGATCGGAATTCTTACGATATCCCGTTCGTCTCTGAACAAGGAAATATTGGTGAGGTCGGGTATTTCGCCTGCGGTTCCGGTTGGCACAACGGAAGGCGGGAGGGAATTCACCAATGCAATTCTGGAAAATCGATCAAACTTTGACGTGAATGTGTGCCGCCAGGACAATGTTGATGCCGCGATCAGTCTGCTGAACGAACACCCGGCGGTGAGAGCGTTGTTGTTGGAATGTACAAACATGCCGCCATATGCAGACGCAATCGAACACGCCACTTCCTTGCCTGTGTACTCGTTGAACACGCTGTTGTCAGGTAAGGTTGGATGAGGATTTTGCGTAGTGTTTGAAATTCTTGCGATTTCTACCGGAAATGTGTTCTCCGGCAGTTATCGGCGATTCCACACGTGGAAAGCCGAGATCAGCGGGATCAATCATCGTAGTGCTTGTGGGATCGAAAAAGATCGGGATTGAAAATCTTTCTTTGCCTGATCGGTTTATGACCCTGTGGCGGGTGGATATCAGCGTGCCACCGGTCCATATCTGCAAGAGATCTCCGATATTGCAGACAAATGTGTTTTCAATGGGGGGAGCTTCAATCCAGTCACCATCCTGATTTAGAACCTGTAGCCCGCCATTGTCATCCTGGGCCAGAATGGTAAGTGCGCCAAAATCTGTGTGCGCGGCAGCACCGAATCTTGCATCTGCAAAATCCTCTTCGCTGGCTGGCGGGTAGTAAACCAATTGACCGCGGGCCAGGGGTTTGTGATATCGCCCGGCAAAGAACTCTGGATCTGCCCCCAGGCCGACGGCAATGGCTCGCATAAGGTTGTGCCCGAGATCAACTACCTGCATGTAATAATCTGTAATGGCATCTTTCAGCCAGGGTGCCTGCGTGTCCGGCCATTGATTGGGTGCAACAAGGGGCACTTCAGCGAGGTAGTCCGGGTCATTATTATCTATTTCCCAGCCCCAGAAGAAAACTTCTTTTGAATCGTGCGTTGCCGAGCCCTCCAGGCGTGTAAGGCCTTCACCCAGCCAGCCTCGTTGGTTCTGGTTGACCGAAATGCTCTCCTTAACTGACTGAGGAGAGGTAAAAAATCGTTTTGAAGCCTCAAATGCGGCTGATCGTGCAGCAGGATCCACTTGATGGTTGATGATGTAGAAGAAGCCCACTCTCCTTGCTGTTTCCACCAACTCACGGCCGATACACGTGACGGTATCTGCATCACCGCCGATGCCGGTGATATCGACAACAGGAATTTCATCAAAGCCCGTCTTTTTTGCAGATGCATAGTCAGACATGTCGAGCCTTTCTAAGTCTATGGATCCTATCCATCACCCATTTTAAGCGCCTGGATGAAGGCTTCCTGCGGAATTTCAACCCGTCCGAACTGGCGCATCTTCTTCTTGCCGGCCTTCTGTTTGTCCAGCAGCTTGCGCTTGCGGGTCGCATCGCCGCCATAACATTTGGCGGTAACATCCTTACGCATGGCGGACAGGGTTTCACGGGCAATTACCTTGCCACCGATTGCTGCCTGGATCGGAATTTTGAACAGGTGGCGCGGGATCAGTTCTTTCAGTTTTTCGCACATCACGCGTCCGCGTTTTTCTGCCTGGGAACGGTGAACCAGCATGGACAAAGCATCAACCGGTTCTTCGTTGACAAGAATCTGCATCTTCACCAAATCGCCTACCCGATGTTCGGTGATCTGATAGTCGAAACTCGCATATCCACGGGAGATGGACTTCAAACGGTCATAAAAATCAAACACCACTTCATTGAGCGGCAAGTCGTAGGTGAGCATGGCGCGCTTTCCTACATATGTCAGCTCAATTTGTATACCGCGCCGCTCCTGGCAGAGTTTGAGAATAGCCCCCAGGTGCTCATCGGGCGTCAGGATTTTGGCCCTGATCCATGGTTCGTGGATCTCCTCAATGTAGACCACATCGGGCATGTCTGCCGGATTATGCAGGTGCTGGATTTCACCATTCTTCAAATAAATGTCGTAAACAACGCTTGGTGCAGTGGCGATAAGATCGAGATCAAATTCGCGCTCAAGACGTTCCTGAATGATTTCGAGATGCAACAGACCGAGAAACCCACAACGGAAACCAAAACCGAGCGCGGCTGAAGTTTCCATTTCGAAGGAGAAACTCGCGTCATTCAGTCTTAATTTGCCTACAGCAGACCGTAAATCCTCGAAATCTGCTGCATCGACGGGAAACAGACCGCAGAACACCACCGGTTGCGCCGGTTTGAAACCGGGCAATGCCTCGGCTGTCTGGCGCTTTTCCTCTGTGATCGTATCGCCAACCCGGGTATCTGCCACTTCCTTGATCGAAGCTGTTATGAAACCGATTTCTCCGGGGCCCAGCTGCTCAACGGGAATCATGTTCGGAGTCATGATACCAACCCGATCAATCAGGTATTTGGCATCCGTTCCCATCATCTTGATGGTCTGGCCTTTGCGGATAGTACCGTCAATTACCCGTACCAGCACAATCACACCCAGATAGGCATCATACCAGCTATCCACCAGCAAGGCTTTCAGCGGCTCACCGATTTCACCATTCGATGGAGCGGGCAATTGATGAACAATTGCTTCGAGCACTTCTTCTATCCCCTGGCCGGTTTTGGCGGAAACCTCGATCGCCTCCGACGCATCCAGGCCAATAACATCCTCAATCTGCTCCTTGATCCGGTCAGGTTCGGCGGCGGGCAGGTCAATTTTGTTCAATACCGGGACGATTTCATGGTCGTTATCGATGGCCTGGTAGACGTTGGCAAGTGTCTGGGCTTCAACCCCTTGCGATGCATCCACAACCAGCAATGACCCTTCGCAGGCAGACAGTGAGCGAGAGACTTCATAAGCAAAGTCCACATGGCCAGGTGTATCGATAAGGTTTAGTACATAGGTTCGTCCGTTCCGCGCCTTGTAGTGGAGTCGGACAGTCTGCGCCTTGATGGTAATGCCCCGTTCGCGCTCGATTTCCATATTATCGAGCACCTGTTCCTGCATATCACGTTCTGCCAGGCCGCCGGTGTCCTGGATCAGCCGGTCCGCGAGGGTGGATTTGCCGTGATCGATATGCGCAACAATCGAGAAGTTACGGATGTTGTCACGACCGGGATAACTGCCTTGTGGCTTTTGTGTATCAGTTGCATCTTTATTCATTTGAAAAGCATGTAACACCGTTGTTCAGGAATGCAATGGGCTTGATGTGTTGAGTACAAACTGTCACTGATAACCCATGGTAAGATTCGTGTTGTTTTTGTTGTTTACAGGCGGTTTTCTTAGCCTTTGCGCATTTGAATCAACTGCCCAGTCGTTACCGGTTCCCACACCCAGTCCACTTTCGGGGGCATCACAAAACGCTCCCGAAGCTTCTGAACTGGTTAAATCCAGTACGTCATCCAAGAAACAAGAGAACCGAATCTATCAGGCTGCCTGTCCGATATTATTGAACGGGCTGATCAAAGCAAAGAAAATCCCGCCTGTAAGTGAAGGTGAGTGCGGGGAGCGGTCTCCGCTGGAGGTTACCGGATTTGCCAGTTTCAGGCTTTCATCACCCGCTACCCTGAATTGCCGGATGGCAACGCAGATAGCGGGTTGGGTTGAAGAAGTGGACGCAGCAGCCCGCAAACACCTTGGCTCGGGTCTTTCCACCATTATTTCCAGCACCTCATATTTGTGCCGACGTCGCAATAATGCTCCGGACGGAAAAATTTCCGAACATGGATTTGCGAATGCGCTGGATGTGACAGGCTTCAAATTGCAAGATGGCAAAACGGTTACGATACTCGACAACTGGGGGCCAATAGGTGATGGAACGGCTTCTGAAATCACACAGGAAGGTGAGTTTCTCAGGCAAATACGAGATCAGGCCTGCAAGCGCTTTACAACAATTCTGGGCCCGGAATCTGATACACATCACAGAGATCATCTGCATCTGGACCTCGGCTGCCATGGCAGAACCTGCACGCACGTGATTTGTGAATGAAAATTCTGACTAGCTAGTTCGCCTTCGATACCAGTGCAGAACCGCCATGATGACGATGCAGATGGCCGACAGGATCAGCAGGGATTGCCAGGATAGATGTCGCATCTGACTACCCATGTAAACCATCAGTGCAGTCAAAGGCAGGATACCTACACCGGTTGTCCAGAAGAATGTCCACCAGCTCACTCGAGTGAGACCGGCAGCATAATTTATCAGATTAAACGCTATTACCGGAATGAAGCGACTGATTAAAAGTGTCATCGCGCCCTGATCCTCCGTCCACTGATCAAGCAGGGCTTTTTGTCGTTTGGTCAGAAGCCACGAAACAATTGGTTGTCCGAACATACGGGTAAGGCCAAACGACAGCATGGCGCCAATCATAGCACCGCACCAGGTCAGCATGGTGCCGTAAAAAACACCATAGACGCTTCCAGCGGCAAGCGCCACAAACTCAGCTGGAAATGGAACAAAGCAATGAATAATCATCAGGGCTATAACGCCGAACTGCCCCCAGAAGCCCATTTCGGCAATCATCTGCGGGAATGAGTGATATCCATCTATCCAACTGATGCCGATGGTTGAATTGGCAAAAAGTGCGGAACCGGCTAATGCGGCAACAATGAAGGCCAGAGCTGCCCATTGCCAAAATCGCGGTCGCTTTTTTGGCAAATTTTCCATTTCCTTATTGTTACTTGCAGATTGCCTTTTATGTTTCACACAATTTCGACCCGTGCCAATCACTCCATCGACTAAGTTAGACACCAGCCGCAGATGAACTCAAATCACCTGTGGGTGAGTAATAAATCAATGCCCTGTTAGGAGGGCAGGTAAGGTGTTAGTTAACTTCGCCGGTATCTATCATGCCCATCATGATCGCCTTGGCAACCGCGTGGGATTTGTTGGCTGCATCGAGACGACGACAGGCATTGCTGATGTAGTTGTTTATCGTGTGCTCGGACAATTTAAGGATGATGGAGATTTCGTAGCTGGTTTTGCCCTGTGCTGTCCAGGTAAGGCATTCTTTCTCGCGTTTTGAGATTGTGAGGTTCTTGGGCGGTGCTTCCCGATCTATATCGGCGACTGAATTCAGATGTCGAATAGATACAGAAGCCATGAACTGCGCCAGTGTACAACACAGGTGTTCTCTAACCTTTTCGGAAAACTCGATGTCATCCAGACCGATGAAAAATACAAAAAACCGATCGTCAGCCCGTACCGGGACAACGCCGATCTGGTGATAGCCGAGCTTTTTCATCTCCTTGAGATATTTCATGCTGAAAAAATCGTCGAAACCAGCCAGGTAAAATCCCAGACCTTCAAAAGACAGTTCGCTTTTTATCGCCATTTGCACAAGCGGACAGCCCCTTTTTTCATCAAAGTGAGCGCACAGCTGTGTTAGCTCCGGTGAAAATTCAGACCAGATGACATGGGAACTGGTTTCGGATTTCGCATCATAGTCGCCCACGAACAACAGACCGCAAGACATTTCTCCAAGGTACCGGGAAAGAAACTCTGCTGCTTGGGCAAAACTGCTCGAATGCATCACAAGTGTAGCAATCTCACTTGCATTCGCGAGGCTGCGAGAGCTGTTAATGTCTGGATTTTTCTGTATCCTTTCCAATGCCAGCCCCGTTTCACGATGCAGTAGGTTTCGGTTTATCTTTGCTTGCCAATTGTTTACCTACCGGTTGGTTTTTCCAAAACATACACCAAAAAGTGCGCCAGCCAAACGGAATGTTCGCGCCAATGTAAAAAACGTGATAGACTAGACAGATTTTCAGAGTGTATAATATAATCTGAATCTGAGATAAAGACATGATTAATTTGCCGAAATATGTATTTTTAATGGCTTCACGTGTTTTTTGATTGGTTCGGGCAGAGTTACAGTTGGAGCGTTTACTCTGGTCAGCCCTTTGATAATTAGTCGGAATGGGTGTTTCCAACACCTTTTTTATCTTTATCCGGAATTTAGGCTATTAATATACATGGAACACTTACCTTCAGAAAGGTAAACAAATCAGTCGGCCCAGTTTGGATATTATTAGGTGGAGACACACGATCACGTGTTGGTTACTTTATGGATGATCAGTCCAGATATTCGCAAATTCTAGATGTTGCTGAGGGAATCGTGCGTTCACGCGGATTCAACGGTTTCAGCTATGCAGATATCTCCAATGTTGTCGGTGTATCCAAAGCAAGCGTTCACCACCATTTTCCAACCAAGTCGGATCTTGGCCTGCAACTGATTGCCAGATTTGAAGAATCTGTTTTTGAATCATTGGAAGAAATTGATCATTCTACCTCAAACAACCTTATAAAACTGCGCGAATACGCCGGAATATTCGAAGGTTCTATGCACGAGAACAAAATGTGCCTTTGCGGAATGCTCGCAGCAGAACATGATTCTCTTTCGGATCAAATGCAGGAAGCCATCGGTGTCTTTTTTGAGCGCAACGAAGCCTGGGTGGAAAAAGTAATGCGTGCAGGACTGGCAGCCGGCGAAATCAAAATTGAAGGCTCGCCCACCGATCAGGCCCGTATGTTCATTGCCAATCTTCAGGGTGCGCTGCTGATAGCAAAGTCGATGCAATCACTTGAGCGGATGACGTCAGTTGCGTTCAGCGTGGTTGAGTCCTATCGGGTAAAGAGGACTCACTGACCGATAGACTCAAATACCCTGTCCAGGTTGTCTCTAGATATCCAGATTTGCCACATTCAAGGCATTAGACTGTATGAAGTCCCGGCGAGGCTCCACTTCTTCACCCATTAAACGGGTAAACAAATCGTCTGCATCGGCGGCCTCGTTGATCCGGACCTGAAGCAATGATCGCACATTGGGGTCAAGGGTAGTTTCCCAGAGTTGATCCGGATTCATTTCACCCAGCCCCTTGTATCGCTGGAGTGCAATTCCTTTTCTGCCTGCATCGAAAATCTGATCGAGCAATGCGCGCGGCCCGGATATGGTTGCGCTTTGTTCTTTCCGGTGGAACACGGGCGGTCTTCCATAAACCTCCTGCAAGTCAGCAGCAAAGCCATCAAGTCTCAATGCATCCGCGGATCCCATTAACGCTGGATCGATCTGTGCAACTTCCTTGACGCCGCGGACAGTGCGGGAAAAATTGATGCTGCCATCTTCATCAATCGATCCTTGCCATCCGCGTTCAGTTTCTTCTGAAATGATATCCAGTCTTTTTGCAACGTAGTCAGCTGCCTGTGATGCAAGCTCCCGATTTCCTGTGAGCTCTGGATCAAGCGCGCCTGCAATGGCGGTTTGCTCAACAACATCCTTGTTATAGCGTGTATGCAGGCCGTTTATCAGAACCTTTATCTTCAATGCGGTATCAATCACAGCACGTAAATCGGCACCGGAACGAACTTCGCCATCCGCAAGTTCCAGGCGTGCCTCATCAAGTCCGCCTTCAATCAGAAAATTCTCAAGTGCGTGTTCGTCTTTCAGATATTGCATCGATTTGCCACGCGTGACTTTGTACAATGGTGGCTGGGCGATATAGAGATGTCCCTTTTCAATCAGCTCAGGCATTTGCCGGAAAAAGAAAGTCAGCAGAAGCGTACGGATATGCGCGCCATCCACATCTGCGTCCGTCATGATTATTATGCGGTGGTATCGCAATTTCTCAATGTTGAACTCGTCTTTGCCGATGCCGGTGCCCAATGCGGTTATCAAAGTGCCGATTTCCTGACTGGAGAGCATTTTATCAAAGCGGGCCCGTTCCACATTCAGAATTTTTCCGCGCAACGGAAGCACCGCCTGATTGGCCCGGTTGCGTCCCTGCTTGGCTGAACCCCCTGCAGAGTCACCCTCAACAAGAAACAGTTCTGACTTTGCCGGATCTCGTTCCTGGCAATCCGCCAGCTTGCCGGGCAGTGAGGCAATGTCTAGCGCCCCTTTTCGTCGTGTGAGTTCCCGCGCCTTTCTTGCGGCTTCTCGGGCAGCGGCAGCTTCCACCACCTTGGTGATTACCATCTTGGCTTCATTCGGGTTTTCTTCCAGCCAACCGTTCAACGATTCATTGACCAGGCTCTCGACAACCGGCCGTACTTCGGATGAAACCAGTTTGTCCTTCGTTTGCGAAGAAAATTTTGGATCCGGAACCTTAACCGACAACACACTGGTTAAGCCTTCGCGGCAGTCATCGCCGGACAACGAAACCTTTCCCTTTTTCAGCATTCCAGAATTTTCAGCATAACCGTTCACCTGGCGGGTAAGAGCTCCACGGAATCCAGCCAGGTGCGTACCACCATCCCTCTGGGGAATGTTGTTGGTAAAACAAAGCACGTTCTCGTGGTAGGAGTCGTTCCACCACAGAGCAACCTCGACGGTTATGCCCTCTTTTTCGGATTTCAGATAAATCGGTTTTTCGATTAGAGCGTTCTTTGTTCGGTCCAGGTATTTTACAAACTCTTCCAGACCGCCTTCGTAGTAAAGTTCCTCAGAAACTTCCTCAGCCCCACGCTTGTCAGTAAGGACGATGCGTGCGCCGGAGTTCAGGAATGCAAGCTCCCGCAACCGGTGTTCAAGGGTCTTGTAGTCGAAGTCAACCATTGTAAAGGTTTCAGCGGAAGGCGTGAATGTTACTTCAGTACCGGTTTCTTCACCGCATTCTCCGGTCACGGACAATGGCGCATCCGAAACACCGTGCGTGAAGCTCATTTCATGTATTTTACCATCACGCTTGATCCTGAGCTTTAGGGAAACAGACAGGGCATTTACAACGGAAACGCCCACACCGTGCAAACCCCCGGACACTTTGTAAGAATTTTGGTCAAATTTTCCGCCAGCGTGCAGCTGTGTCATGATGACTTCTGCCGCCGAAATGCCCTCTTCTGCATGAATATCTACCGGTATACCCCGCCCATTGTCGGTGACGGAAACAGAACCGTCCGGATTCAGTGTGACAGTAACACGGTCAGCGTGGCCGGCGAGAACCTCGTCAATTCCGTTGTCGACAACCTCATAAACCATGTGATGAAGTCCAGACCCGTCATCGGTATCGCCGATATACATGCCGGGACGTTTGCGAACGGCATCCAATCCCTTCAGGACTTTAATGGAATCGGCGCCATATTCAGCCGAATCAGCAGCATTTTCTTCTGGAATTTCAGGGGTTTCGGTCATCAAGTTCCTGCTTTGGCGAGACTCGCTCTCAAACCGGCGAATCAACTGTTTTCTGTCACCATAGATATAGGCTTTTTCATGCAGGAATCCAAATTTTGAACATGAAATTTCGACCCCCCGACGTCACCTTTTTCCACAGTAGTGATGCCCAATCCGCCAAAACCGGCAGGGGGAATTGCATCACTGCAATCACGAGCAATTCATGCCGCACATAATGGATGTTTAGCGCGCAGTAATTTCATGCAGCACAGATCTACTCTGCGGCATCCGAACATATGGATTTTTTCGCTGCCTTACTTATCTTTGTATTGTCAGGAGACAGTCATGGACACCACTACATTGCCATTTGTTCCGCCAGCGCCCGGGCCAAGGTCATCGCCGCCCAATCTCCTGCAAATGTTTCGTATTGTTTATAACAATCCTATCGAATTGTGGGGCGAACCATCATACAACGAACCTTATGTATATATCCGCTCCGGTATTGGTGGTCCGCTTCTGGTCGCCAACGATCCAGGCCTCATACGTCATATTCTGGTGGAAAAAGCAAAATATTTCAAAATGGCTCGGGTACGTCAGTTAATCCTCCGGCCGATATTGAGTGATGGACTGCTCACCGCTGAGGGTTCGGTATGGAAACGATCACGAAAAGCCATGGCGCCGGTTTTCACGCCACGACACATCAATGGCTTTGCTCAGTCCATGCTCAGCACATCACTTGAGTTCGTGAAGCGGTACGATGGCATGGATGAACCATTTGATATGGCGCATCACATGACCGAGTTGACGTTTGATATACTCGCCGAAACTCTTTTCTCTGGTCAGATTGCAGGCGAGCCGGAAGATTTCGGTGAACAGGTTGAACGACTTTTTGAAACTGCGGCCCGTGTCGATCCGTTCGACATTGTCGCTGCACCGGAGTGGATACCCCGGTTTACCCGGTTACGTGGTCGAAAACCCCTGCGATATTTCAGAGGCCTCGTTCGTGAGACTGTGGAGATGCGTGCGGGTATGATGGATCGCGGGGAAGAGGTTCCTGATGACTTCATGACACTGTTGTTAAGAACCGAGGGAACAGAAGGTCTTTCAAGAGCGGAAATTGAAGACAACGTGATCACCTTCATCGGAGCGGGTCATGAAACTACTGCTCGCGCCTTGGGCTGGACTTTCTATCTGTTGGCCAAAACACCGCAAGAGCGAAGTATTGTTGAGGCGGAAGTGAAGCGGGTAGTAAAAGAATTCGAAAACCCGCTCGACTGGCTTGCAGAAATGCCCCACACCCGTGCAGCTTTTGAAGAGGCCATGCGTTTGTATCCACCAGCGCCCAATATCAGCCGGGAAGCGGTAGAAGATACCGAATGGAAAGGCATCACCAAAGGGACACAGGCAATGATTATGCCGTGGACCTTACACCGGCATCGCAAGTATTGGGATAATCCGGACGCATTCATGCCCTCGCGCTTTCTGCCTGAGAACCGGGACAAGCTGGACCGGTTCCAATACCTGCCTTTCGGTGCTGGACCACGAATCTGCATTGGAGCCACATTTGCGCTTCAGGAAGCGGTGATCGCATTGGGTGTTTTGTTGTCCCGGTTCCGGTTCGAAATGGCCCCCGGTGCAAATGAACCCTGGCCGGTTCAAAAATTGACAACGCAGCCGGAAGGCGGCTTGCAGATGGTTGCAACTCCTCTATAAGGCGTCAGAACCAACACAGGCTACTACGAAAGAGCAGCACAATGCGTATTGATGCAATCAAAACCGGTACGAATCCGCCCGAGGACATTAACGTTATTATTGAAGTGCCTTACGGTGGAGAACCGGTAAAGTATGAAATGGACAAGGAAGCCGGAACGATGATCGTTGACCGAATTCTTTACACCTCCATGCGTTATCCGGGAAATTACGGATTTATCCCACACACACTTTCCGATGATGGTGATCCAATAGACGTGCTGGTTGCAAACAAACGGCCGCTTATCCCGGGCTCCGTAATCAATTGTCGACCGGTTGGCATTCTCCACATGACAGATGAAGCGGGAGGTGATGAAAAACTCGTGGCGGTCCCAAGCCCGCATGTGTCTGCCATGTACAACGATGTCAGTTCCCTTGAGGATCTACCAAAATTGCTGGTCGATCAGATCGCTCACTTTTTTGAGCGTTACAAAGATCTGGAAGACGGAAAATGGGTAAAAATCGATCATTGGGGTGGCGCAGATGAAGCCAGACAGGCAATCGTAAAAGCCATTACAGCTGCTGAAAAGTAAATTGTCTGACCCGTTACTCCGCCAGTTCGTACTTGATTGGTAATTTAAGGGGGCCGGTATTCCCGCTCTCTGGTAACCACTCGGCCTTGCCGTCGGGTTCGAATCGCTCCAGAGTTTCGGCCAGACCGGTCAGCGCGGAGGCGATGTCAGTTCGCGCAACCAGAGCGCCAAGACAATGATGCGCACCTCCACCAAAGCCAAAATGAATTTTTCGCTTGGCCGTGATATCAAAACTTGGAAAATTACAAACTTCCGGATCGCTTGCGGATGCATGTACCAGGAGATGCAGGGTCTCGCCTTCCTGAATTTGCTGATCCTCAAAGCTGAAACTCTCTATTGCCTCCCTAGTAACCCATGTCGTTGTTGGTGAAGTGCGGACGATTTCCTCAATTGCTTGTGGAACAAGAGAGAGATCGTTCCGCAGGATTTGCCACTGATCAGGATGCTGAATGAACAGGCCCATGGCAAGACCGAGTTGCGACTTGGTAGTGTCAACGCCTCCAAAAATCGAGATGACCACTAAGTCCAGAAGTTCCTGATCGGTAATATTTCCCAATTCATCAAATCGACGAACCAGTCGCGTTATGTAACTCTCTTTGTGGGGAGACTTGCGGGCGTCGTCAATCAGGTTAGCTGCTAACACCAACAGGCGGTCGCAGGCTGCATTGAATTCTGGTTCGTGAGATTTGCTATCAAGCCCCATTGCCAGGCCAAGGGCAGAGGCATTATGAGAAATCAGTCGCCAGTCCCGGGTGTCCATTCCCAGCAGAATGCATATTGCCTGACCTGCAAATGGAATAGCAAATTCTGCAACAAATTCACAGCGGCTGTTCATGCGCAGTTTTTCGGTCAATCGCATTGAAACTGTATCAAACTGTGGTTTCAGGGACTCAATGAATTCTGGAGAAAGGGCAGGCATAGCGAGGTTGCGCAGCTTGCGGTGCGTTTCGCCTTCTGTGGAAATGACACTTAGAGCGTGTTTGTGTCGAGTAGATTCAGTTTCTTTCCGTGCGCGAATATGATTCTGATTGGGGTGACCTGATTCGGTTCGAAGCCAAGGATTTTCAATGCCCAAGCCCCATCCGATTGAATTGCGTAAACGTGTTGTAGCTCATGTAGAAGAAGGCCACACTCATCGTGGAACGGCTGCCCATTTCAAAGTCTCCGTCAAATTTGTGAATGATATGGTGAAGTTGAAACGTGAAACTGGCTCGCTTGCTCCAAAACATAACCCGGGAAAAACAGGCCATGGCAAGCTTTCACCCTATAAAGACTGGCTTCGAAAACGGGTTGATGAACAAAAGGACATTACAATCCGTAAGCTTTGTGCGGAGCTGAACGAAAAATTCAACCTCAATGTCCATCATTCGCCTGTCTGGCATGTTGTGCGCAGTTTCGGGTTGTCGCATAAAAAAAGACTATTTATGCCAAGGAGCAACACCGCATCGACGTGAAAAAAGACCGCGAACTCTGGAAGACAAGGCGTGTTCCGTTTTTGAATCGGTCGATTGAAAAACTTGTCTTCATTGATGAGACGTCCACAAACACCAAAATGGCCAAGCAAACTGGATGGGCCCCAACAGGAGAGCGCCTCATAGATTTTGTCCCTCATGGCCACTGGAAGAAGCAGACACTTATCGCAGGCCTGCGCAGTCATGGACTGGTTGCGCCCTGGGTTATTGACCGGGCCATGACCAAAGAAATCTTTGAGATTTATGTTGAGACACAGTTGGCGCCAGAACTGGAAAAGAGAGATGTCGTAATCCTTGACCACCTAGCCGCTCACAAGAGCGAAAAAGCCGAGCAGATCTTGCGAGATATCGGCGCATGGTTTTTGTTCCTGCCGAAATATTCCCCAGATCTCAATGCCATTGAAATGGCCTTTTCGAAGCTCAAGGCTCATCTGAGGAAGGCAGGCGCCAGAACCTTCGATGATGTCTGGAAGGCAATCGGAGAGGTCTGCCATATGTTCACGCCAATGGAGTGCCGGAATTTCTTCAGGGCAGTCGGCTGTGAATTCACGTGATGCGAACACGCTCTAGCTTCCAGAACTGCGCAAATGTTCCAGCCAATCCGTTTACGTCTGGCCAGGCATAGCTACCTTGCCGCAGACGCTTGTCACGTAGCAGAATTCCAACCGGACGATGCCGCAGTACTGCAAGGCCGAGCGGAGTTCGTGCGCACCAGTTTTGATTCCGTGCTTCAATAACATCAGCAGAACGCGTTGAGAAACCATCTTGTAGAAAATTCAGATATGGAATTTCTTCAGTCATTACTCTTGGCTTACAGTCTTTTTTCGATTGCGTCCCAGACAAGGGCAGCAATATCGGTGCCTGAAAACTTCTTGACCTCGCGAATGCCGGTTGGAGAAGTGACGTTTATCTCTGTCATGTAATCGCCGATCACGTCTATCCCTACGAATATAAATCCCTGCTCTTTCAGAGTGGGCGCGATGCGTTCGCAAATTTCACGTTCTCTTGGAGTAAGTTCCGTGTGTTCAGCCCGACCCCCGACATGCATGTTAGAACGGGCATCTGTTTCAGCCGGAACCCTGTTGATGGCCCCTACAGGTTCGCCGTCCACCAGAATAATTCGTTTATCACCACCGCGTACTTCCTTAAGATATCGTTGGGCTATCAGTGGCTCACGAAACTGCTGATCGAACATTTCCAGGAGGGAAGTAAAATTCATATCTGCTTCCGGCAGCAGAAATACGCCGGCACCGCCATTTCCGTATAGCGGTTTGATGATGATATCTCCCATCTCTTTGCGAAAGGCGGCAATGGCATCGAAGTCCCGGGTAATCAGGGTTTCAGGCATCAGGTCAGCAAATTCCGTGACCAGAATTTTTTCCGGCGCATTACGAACTGAAGCAGGATCATTTACTACAAGTGTAGATGGATGAATGCGTTCAAGAATGTGCGTGGTTGTGATATAGGCCACGTCAAATGGCGGATCTTGCCGCAACAGAATTGCGTCAAGCTGTGAAAGGTCTGTGTCCACTTTCTCGCCTAGTGTGTAATGGTCACCTTCCATATCCTGTAGTGTCATTTCCTCGATCTGTGCCATTACCTGTCCGTCGCGCAATTGCAGGCGGTCAGGTTCCCAATGAAAGAGTGTATGTCCCCGGAACTGCGCCTCCAGTCCCAATGCAAATGTCGAATCGCCCGCAATTTGTATGGAGGACACATGGTCCATCTGGATGCCTATTTTGAGACCCATAAATTTACTCCTGTTTCAAACGGCACTTTTCGAGAATTTTTGCGGCTTGATGCTTTTTCGAAGCTTGGCCGGAAATCGACAATTGCACTTCTAGATTTTTAAGGTGCCCAAAGCACCGTTGCAACGTCAAAACGCATCTTTGAAGTGAACCGGCAGTCTCCATCGCTGGATGATAATAATGTCAAATCTGACAGATAGAGTATCGTAGTCGGGCTGTTTTGCCAGCCACAGGTCACAGGCATTGCTGATCCGCCTTTGTGAAGTGTACCCCACCGCATTCAAGCCATCCTGGACAGAACGCCTGAATTTAACCTCCACCATAACTGCCAGATTTCCTTTCCTTGCAATAAGATCGATCTAGCCAAGTTTTGTTTTGTATCGAACCGCAACAATCCGATATCCCTTGGCAAGCAAAAACACTGCAGCAATCCACTCGCCCAATTTTCCCCGGCTATAGGCGCGTATGCGTTTAGTCCTGGGGTTCTTGTTCACGCTTTCCTTTCAGGGACAAAGCCTTTTGATACAGGTCCCTCTTGGAACCACCGGTCAATTGTGCAGCTTCGGCTGCGGCTTTGGAAACACTCATGGTTTCCAGAAGTTCTTTTAGCAGCGTCTCTTCATCAGTATGCATTTCAGGTTCTGGTGGTGATATAACAATGACTATTTCACCTCTGATTTCCCGGGAGCGGAACTCTTCATCCAGACTGGCAAGAGGGGCGGTAGTAACCTCTTCATGTATCTTGGTGATTTCACGGGCAATCGTCGCGCAGCGATCCGGGCCAAATACTGCCACCATATCTGCCAGCGTTTTCTTCAGCCGATTAGGGCTCTCAAAGAAAATCAGTGTCAATGGCAACTTGGAAAGTACGGCGAGACGGTCGATTCTTGCACCCTGCTTGTTTGGCAGAAATCCGCCGAAAGTCCACGTTTCCGGTGAGAGCCCACTGGCAACCAAAGCAGCCAGAGGGGCCGAAGCACCTGGCAATGGCACGACATTGATCCGTCGTTTAACTGCTTCTTCAACCAGTCGAAATCCGGGATCCGAAATAATCGGTGTTCCTGCATCTAAAACCAATGCAACCGCTTTACCATCGCCTATTTCTCTCAAAAGTTTCGGCCCCGAAACATTCGCGTTGTGTTCGTTGTATGAAACAGTCTTCTTGGAAATACCAAAATGTCGAAGAAGTTTTCCGGTAACCCTTGTGTCCTCGCAGGCTATCAAGTCGCAACCGGCCAGAATTTCCAGCACCCTGAGTGTAATGTCCCCGAGATTGCCAATGGGGGTAGCTGCAATATACAGGCCGGGCTCGGCTTTTGAAGCTTTGAAAAAACTGCCTTTGATATTGTATTCAGAAATGGAATCAATTCCTCGCGTTAGGACCGGTCAATCATGTCTTTGAACCGATGCCATCCTACCCCTGCCATAGAATAGTAACGTCGCAACTGCGGAAACGGAAATTTTGGTGTCATCCCATGGACCACAGCAGGGAGATGGGATGGCAGTGGACTTGACCGGTCGTTGCTGCCAGCAAGCCATCGGGCCAGTTCACGTCCAGTCCAGGTTGCATTGTTTACTCCGTTTCCATGATAGCCGAAACCAAAATAAACACTGGTATCATCCGGCAACCTGCCTATTGACGGACGCAGTTTTGTGGTGAAACAGACAAAACCGCGCCACATGTATTCTATTTCCACATTTCTCCATTCAGGCCAAAGCGATATCATCGATTGGCGCAGATTCTCAGCCGTAATCTCCGCTCCCGATTGGGTGCCCTGAAAGTCGGCTCTACCGCCTATCATAAACCGTTTGCTTGGCAACAATCGGTAGTAGAAATAGACATTGCGAGAATTGATGGCTGGGCTCTGTGTAACCCAGTTGTGCGCGGCAATTTCATCGTCGCTCAAGGGACGTGTCACGATGATCTGGCTCTGCAGCGGAAGCGTTCTGGCCGAGAATGAACTGTGCAGGGATTCTGGCATGAAACCGTTGCATGCGACAATAACATGCTCAGAAGTCAGCTTTCCGCCACCTTCGGTTTCGAGGCAATGCTTGCCATTGTGTTTGCTCCAGTTGACCACCTTGCTGCGGGGGTGGAGTTTGGCTCCTCTTTTGGCTGCCGCCTTGCCCAAACCCACGCAATATTTTAGTGGGTGCAAGCCAAATCCCGGACGCTGGGCCATCGCTCCGTTCTGATGAGGAGCATCATACCCGTTTTCAGCAAATTCCTCCTTGGAGATCATCTTTGCATCGATTCCAAGGGTTTCTTTTTGAAATCGGCATTCTTCCGAAAGTTCCTGAAAGTGGGATGGTTTTTCAGCAACTATGAGTTCGCAATCGCCCTGGCTTTCAAAATCGATGCCTTCATCCTGTGCAATCTGCCGAACTAAGTCGACGGCTTCGCTCTGGCAGCGGTAAAAGTCCTTCGCTTCATCCAACCCGTATTTCTTTGCAAGTTTTGCTGGGCTGATCTGGGTTCCGCCCATGCAGCAAAATCCGCCGTTCCTGCCGGAAGAACCCCAACCTATATGCCCGGCTTCGAGAACTCGAACTTCAACGTTATACTCCATTGCCAGATGATAGGCTGCCGAAAGGCCAGTATAACCGCCGCCAATAATTGCAACATCGCAATGTTCTGTCTTGCTCAGTGGCTGACTATCTACCTTGATATCCCCCAGAGATGCTTCCCACCAGGAAGGCTGAGCTTTGTCAAAACAGTACAGGCTGGCATCAAAAAAGGGCCCCCGTGCCATTCCGAAGTGCACCAGTGAAAACGGCAGCGTGATGAGCATTCTTCCTTGCGGGCGGGCCAGGCGATGGCGAGAATCTTGTAGAAGGAGATTCGCCTATGCCTCGCGGCTACCACCACCTGACCCAAGATGAACGTTGCCAGATTTGGGGGTTGAAGAAAAGCGGCCTCTCGCAGAGAGACATTGGGCGTGAGCTCGGACGCCATCACACGACAATCCGTCGAGAGATGCAGCGCAACAGCGGCGGCCGGGGCTACCGGTACAAACAGGCCCATAACAAGGCGACAGAGCGCCGCCACAGGGCGTCATCGGTGCCAAGGAAGATGACACCCGCCCTGTGGCAATTGGTCGAGGAGAAGTTGGCGGCTGGCTGGAGCCCAGAGCAAATTTCGGGTCGGTTTCGTCGGGAAGGCCAAGCCATGGTGGGGCGGATGCGGATCTACGAATACGTCCGCGCGGACCGCAGGGCCGGTGGCAGCCTTTACAAACGTCTGCGGCGGCGTGGGAAGAAACCGAATTGGCGCGGCGGCCGGCACGCCGGGCGAGGACGCATTCCCGGTCGTGTCGATATCAGTGAGCGGCCCGCGATCGTCGAACAGAAGTTGCGGATCGGTGACTGGGAGGTGGACACGATCGTTGGAGCGGGTCAAAGCGGCGCAGTGGTTTCGGCGGTGGACCGCGCCTCGAAGATGACCCGACTGGTACGGCTCGACAGGAAAACGGCCGAAGATGTCGGAGCTGCGCTCAGACGCCGGCTGGAGGCAGATCGGCACCTGGTTCACACGATCACTGCGGACAACGGTAAGGAATTCGCTGGCCACAGCAGCCTGTCCAAGGCGCTTGATGCCAAGTTCTATTTTGCCCGGCCCTACCACTCATGGGAGCGCGGGCTGAATGAACACACCAATGGACTGGTCCGCCAGTATTTGCCGAAAGGCACGGATTTCCGGTCTGTGACCGATGCCGAGGTCCAGGCGGTGGAGGATCTGCTCAACGCACGGCCGCGCAAGGCACTCGGCTTCCGGACGCCGGAGGAGGTGTTCAGAGATGCGCAGGCACCGCCATGACCGCTCTCAAACCTCTGGGAAGCGCACAGCGTGAAATCTCTCTTCGGCACAGTCTGTTCGAAGAGGCGATTGCGCTTGTGCGCAATTCTGCGGTAGGGGTATTGGTAACGGCAATTCAAGTCATCGCAGGCTCCGCCTGTCGAAATTTTTCACCGCCAGGCCCTTTTTTGCATTCGGGCTTGCGCCCTCATTTCAAAAAGGGCCTGGCGGTGGTGCACCTCGGAGCGGAAACGGCGTCGATAAAAACTTCCACTGGGCAAATCTTTCAACAAGAAACAACTTATGGCCAATTCTGAAGCAGACAGCAAAGGTGACGACAGCAAGAAAGTCTTTGTGAAGACCTATGGCTGCCAGATGAACGTATACGATTCCGCTCGCATGGAAGACGCGCTGGAGCAGGAGGGCTATGTTCGCACCAAGGAGATCGAAGACGCCGATCTGGTTTTATTGAACACCTGCCATATTCGTGAAAAAGCTGCTGAGAAAGTCTATTCGGAAATTGGCCGAATTCGGAAAATCAAGGATAAGCGGGCAGATACCAACAGGCCGATGACAATAGGTGTGACCGGATGCGTAGCCCAGGCCGAAGGTGCAGAAATTATTGCTCGTGCGCCCTCTGTAGGGCTTGTTGCGGGTCCGCAGACCTACCATCGCTTAGGCGAAATTGTCCGCAAGGCGGAACAGGGCCAGCAGGTAGTTGAAACCGAATTTGAGATTGAAGAAAAATTTGCCAAACTACCATTGGCTACCAAGCAGCAAGTTAAATCTCGCGGCGTTGCAGCTTTCCTCACAATTCAGGAAGGCTGTGACAAATTCTGTACCTTTTGTGTTGTTCCATATACCCGTGGCGCTGAAGTTTCCAGATCGGTTGAGCAGATCCGGCAAGAAGCAAATTCGATGGTCGAAGCCGGAGTTCGCGAGATAACCCTGTTGGGCCAGAATGTGAACGCATGGCACGGCACAGGGCCAGATGGAATGGAATGGGGACTGGGTGAATTACTGCGTGACCTTGCTGAAATTCCAAACCTTCAAAGACTGCGATATACAACAAGTCATCCCGTTGACATGGATGAAAGTCTAATTTCTGCCCACCGCGAGCTGGCCTGCCTGATGCCCTATCTCCATCTGCCAGTTCAGGCCGGTGCTGACAGGATCCTGAAAGCAATGAACCGCCATCATACAGTTAATGAGTATCTGCACATCATAGACAAAATGCGCGATTCAAGATCAGACATGGCGATTTCCGGAGATTTTATTGTCGGGTTTCCTGGCGAGACAGAAGAGGAATTCGAACAGACAATGCAACTGGTTGAAAAAGTGAATTATGCATCTGCATTCTCCTTTAAATATTCCACACGTCCGGGCACACCTGGTGCCGATATGGGTGAACAGGTGCCGGAAGAAATAAAGTCGGAGAGGCTGCAGCGGCTTCAGGCGCTGTTAAACCAACAACAAGAATCCTTCAACCGAAATTGTATCGGACGCAAGATCGATATCCTGCTTGAAAAGAAAGGCCGCAAACCGGGACAGTTGATTGGCCGTTCGCCCTGGTTGCAATCAGTGATCGTCGATGAAAGCCTTGGCAAACCCGGCGACATGGTTCATGTTGAAGTTTCGGATGCAGGCCCCAACAGCCTGAATGCGCACGGTATCTGACAGGAGAGTTTGTTGAGCAGCAAGCCAAGGAAATCCGTCAAGAAAACAGCTTCAAAATCCACAAAAAAAGCTCATGACGCCGAATGCATAGTACTCGGTTTTGATGACAATCACCTGGCACAACGTCTGTTCGGGCAATTTGACCAGCATCTTGCCATGTTCGAACAACAACTTGGCATCGAAGCAACTGCGCGTGGAAATGAAGTTTTCCTCAATGGCGAGAGTACTGCAATTCATCAGGCAAGAATCGCCCTGGAACATCTTTACGCACGCCTGCAATCGGGAGAGGAGATCCAGACAGGGGATGTTGACGGATCTATTCGGATGGCCATTGCAGATAACCAGATGTCCCTTCCTGACATGGAAGGAAACAGTATGTTGGCCATGGCGAAGATCGGCACCCGAAAGAAGACCATCCAGGCACGTACGCCTACCCAGGACGCCTACATCAGGGCCATGGATCATAACGAGCTGATTTTTGGTGTGGGGCCAGCAGGCACCGGCAAAACCTATCTCGCAGTTGCCTATGCGGCAGCTTTGCTTGAACGCGGTGCCATTGATCGGATTATTTTGTCCCGACCTGCGGTTGAGGCAGGGGAACGCCTTGGGTTTCTGCCTGGTGACATGAAGGAGAAAGTCGACCCCTACCTGCGGCCTTTGTATGATGCACTGTACGACATGATACCAGGAGAAAAAGTCGAACGGGAAATAACATCCGGCGTAATAGAAATTGCACCATTGGCATTCATGCGTGGACGCACTTTGTCGAATGCAGCGATAATTCTGGATGAAGCGCAAAACACCACTTCCATGCAGATGAAAATGTTTCTGACCCGAATCGGTGAAAATTCACGAATGATCGTAACCGGTGATCCCAGCCAGATTGACTTGCCTGCCGGCGTAAAATCAGGCCTGGTCGAAGCCTATGACTTACTGGGTGGGATCAAGGGAATTTCACGTATCCGCTTCAAAGCGGAAGATGTTGTTCGACACCGATTGGTCGCAGAAATCGTCCAGGCTTATGATAAGGGCACCGGCAAAAACAAAAATACATGACTTTGGATCTGAAAATTGATGTTGCATATGATGGTGTAGATGATTCCTCGCAGGACAGGCTTGTTCCGGTAATTAAGAAAGCTATCTTGCATGCTGAAAAAGCCGCGGGAATTCGATACATGGAAAACGCTGAACTCAGCATTCTTCTGACAAATGACGCAATTATTCAAAGATTAAACCGGCAATGGCGCTCCAAGAACACACCCACAAACGTCCTGTCTTTTCCTGCCGATGAACTACAACCGGGAGAACCTGGTGGATTTTTGTTGGGGGATATTGCGATTTCTATTGAAACGGCACATCGTGAAGCAGAACTTGAAAACAAGTCTTTCGATGACCATTTTACACACTTGATCATTCATGGATTTTTACATCTTTTCGGGTATGATCACGAAACTGACGAACAGGCCCATCAAATGGAAAGCCTGGAAACGGTAATTCTGGGAGAACTCGGGATTTCCGATCCTTATGAAAGCGAACAAACACAGTGAGTGTTGAAAAAACTGCAGAGCCTGAAGAGCCTCCCTCTAGTAGCGGTTCGGCTGAAACTCCCGAAGAACCCCTTCAACCCAACAGATCTCTGGTACCCGTGAATTCGGCCGATAACCCGGGCGAAGGCAATTCCGTGTTTTCCTGGTTGCTACGCCTTTTTGGCCGCAAAAGGAATGGCTCCACAATTCGAGAAGATTTGACTGATGCCCTGTCAGATGACGAGGGTTTTGCGCAAGGATTTTCCCCCGAAGAAAGGGTAATGCTGACAAGCATACTGCGACTGCAGGATATGCGGGTAGAGGAGTTGATGGTTCCGCGCACCGATATTATTGCGGTCAGTCAGGACATATCGCTGGCCGAAATGCTGAAGGTGTTTGAAGACTCGGGACATTCGCGGATGCCGGTCTATGACGACACATTGGACGACCCTCGAGGTATGGTTCATATTCGCGATGTCGTCGCCTACATATTAAAGGCTTCTTCTTTGAGTCGCTCTGAAGTTGCCAAACGACGCAAGCAATTGCCTGCAAATCTGGATCTGAAGAAAGTCGACCTGGCAAAACCGATTGCGGGCTTGAAGCTGCTTCGTGAAGTGATGTTCATACCGCCATCCATGGGTGCAAGGGAGCTTATGGCCCGCATGCAGGCGGAGCGTACACAGATTGCTCTGGTGATTGATGAATATGGCGGAACTGACGGCCTTATCACGCTCGAAGACATTGTCGAGGAAATTGTCGGAGATATCGAAGACGAGCACGATGATGAACAAAACCATATTCAGGGACGGGATGACGGAACCTATATCTGCGATGCAAAGGCAGAGCTTGATGATTTGCGAGAACTTCTTGGCAAGGAGTTTGCTTTTGGAGAGCATGAAGACGATGTGGATACGATCGGCGGACTGATATTTGACATTCTGGGTCGGGTTCCGGTGCGAGGTGAAGTTATTGTCAAAAATGGGTTTGAATTTCGGATAATGGATGCAGATCCAAGGCGTATTCGGAGAGTTGAATTGCTCAGGTCCGCACGCAGGCGGATTAAGCGTCCATAAGGGGAATTTCTTTACCCTCTCAAGGATTGATTCCCTTTTTTGTCGTGTTGATCTAAGACTTTTGTGTTGGCGAAGCTGATTCGTCGCCGCACCTATGAGGCAGTTTTGGGAAAAACCGTAAACGCGTTGTCACAAAGGATCGAACGGATAGAGGGATGGTTTATTCTTTTGTCCGGTTGGTCGCGAAATGCTGCGGCTTTTTTTGCTGGCGCTGTTTCCTCACTGGCTATGCCCCCTTTCGATTTTGTGTTTGCATTGTTTCTCACAGTTCCAGTGCTCGTTTGGCTGATTGATGGCGCAAGCAGCGAACCATCGGCTGGGATATTCTCCAGATTGTATGAAGGTTTCAAACCGGGTTTCTTTTTCGGATTTGGATATTTTGTAGCGGGACTGTGGTGGATTGGTAATGCCTTCCTTGTAGAGGCAGAAACATTTGCATGGGCATTGCCAATTGCGGTGGTCGCTGTTCCAGCTGTGTTGGCACTGTTCTGGGGTTGTGCGACTGCATTGGCACGGCTGTTCTGGTTCGGTGAGGCACGCAGGCTGTTCATGCTTGCTGGCTGTCTGGCATTATTTGAATATTTTCGCGGGTTCGTTGCTACCGGATTTCCGTGGAATGCGATCGGATATGCCGCCTATTTTAATCCGCAAACCATGCAAACCGCTTCTGTTCTGGGAATCTATGGCGTTACCGCATTCGTGATACTGGTTGCTGCATTACCGATATATTTGGCGACCGAGCACAGTTCTTCCTCACCGAAACGATATGTATTGCTGTTTTTATGGCTTGCGCTTGTAACGGTTCATGTCGGATACGGCGTATGGCGTCTCGACAGCAAGCAAAGCGGATTTGTCGAAAATGTAAATCTGCGTCTTGTACAACCGGCTATCGATCAGGCTGAAAAATTTGACCCGAAGTTTGAAGCCGAGCTTTTCCAGCGCTATCTGGATTTATCCGTAACTGAAGCGGGCGACAATAACCTCTCAGGTGTGACACATCTGATATGGCCAGAATCAGCTTTTCCATTCCTGCTGACCGAAAGACGTGATGCTCTGTCTTCAATTGCGGCCATGTTGCCCGAAGGCACAAGTTTGATTACAGGGGCAGCAAGAGCTGAATCCGGCTCATCTGAAGGTAATTCACTGGTGTTCAACTCTGTCTATGTGATCGACGACAAGGGAATCATCGTATCTGCTGCCGACAAGGTTCATCTGGTTCCATTTGGTGAATACCTCCCCTTGCAAGAGATCGTTGAATCGCTGGGCCTGGAACAACTCACGCAGGTTCAGGGTGGGTTCACTGCCGGAAACTCAAGAAAACTGCTTTCGACAGGATTAGGCCCCTCATTCCTGCCACTGGTCTGTTATGAGATTATTTTTTCTGGGGATATCTGGAAGCAGCAAATCCGTCCCGGCTGGATTCTCAACCTTACCAATGATGCCTGGTTTGGCATCACTCCCGGTCCATACCAACACGAACGCAAGGCAATAGTACGCGGTGTAGAAGAAGGATTGCCGGTGGTCAGGGCGGCTAATTCGGGTGTTTCCGGGATCTACTCAGCCTATGGCGAATCGGTTGTCAGACTGGAATTGGCTGAACGAGGCGTTCTTGATGCCGGGCTTCCACCAGCATTAAGCATAACCATTTACGCTGTTTACGGAAATATCATATTTTGGTCAGTGTTAGCCGGTTTCTTTGCTATAGGACTAATTCCTGTAAGGAAAACATGACCTTACGGAACACAACGTGACATTTTTTTGTTTCGTTTAATTGAGTCGCGGACAGTTAACGTCTATCATTGTAATGGCTCAATTTTGGGGGATGCAGAATCGAATCCGTTCGATCTGCATTATAAGGCAGGGAAACGAGTAACTTATGACAGACAAGGAAAAGAAACCAAATCCCATAGACATACATGTGGGTAGTAGAGTTCGTCTCAAGCGCACCATGATGGGATTAAGTCAGGAGAAACTGGGCGAAAGCCTGGGTGTGACTTTTCAACAGGTGCAAAAGTATGAAAAGGGGGCAAATCGTATTGGTGCCAGCAGGCTGCAGCAAATTTCTGCAATCTTGAAAACACCAATATCGTTCTTTTTTGAGGACGCACCAGGCTACGGTTCACAAGCAACCGAGGGTCTTTCAGAACCGTCTTCGCCAGAATACACGATTGATTTTCTGGCAACGACAGAAGGTTTGCAGCTCAACCGCGCATTTGCGAAGATCAAGGACCCCAAGGTCCGGAAGAAAATTATCGATCTGGTAAAGTCGCTCGCGGAAGACGAAGCATAAGCCAGATTCTGGCCTGTTTATGAAACTAACTTCTTGACCTTTTGGGCCAAGACGACAATAAACGCGTGTGTTTCAATCAGGATATAAAGAAACGTATATATCCTTATAGCCCGGAGAAATCGAATGGCTCGGCAAAATTTTTACTTCACAAGCGAATCCGTTTCCGAAGGTCATCCTGACAAGGTTTGCGATCGGATTTCTGACGAGATTGTCGACTTGGTATACAAAGAGGCCAAAAAAACTGGTGTTGATCCATGGACGGTCCGCGTAGCTGCAGAAACACTTACCACTACCAATCGGGTGGTAATTGCCGGTGAGGTTCGGGTTCCCGAAACGTTGTTCAAAAAAGATAAACAAGGCAACGTGGTAAGCGATGCCTCCGGCAATCCGATAATTGCACCGGGACGTTTCCGTTCTGCTGCACGTCGTGCCATCCGTGACATTGGCTATGAACAGAGCGGTTTTCACTGGAAGAACGCCAAAGTTGACGTGTTGCTGCATGCGCAATCGGCGGATATTGCCCAGGGCGTCGACAATGCTTCGGACAAACAGGGTGAAGAAGGCGCGGGCGATCAGGGAATTATGTTCGGCTACGCATGCACCGAAACGCCGGATCTCATGCCAGCCCCAATCTATTACAGTCACAAGATTCTGGAACTCATGGCAGAAGCCCGAAAGAAGGGCGAAGGAGACGCCGGTAAACTGGGACCGGATGCCAAATCTCAAATCACCGTAAGGTACGAAAATGGTGAGCCTATTGAAGTGACCGGGATTGTAGTTTCCACACAACATCTGGATGAAGACTGGGATTCTCAAAAAGTTCGGTCTGTCGTTGAGCCTTTTGTCCGAGAGGCACTGGGAGATTTTCCGATTTCGGACGATTGTGACTGGTACATTAATCCAACCGGTAAATTTGTTATTGGAGGGCCGGACGGTGATGCCGGTCTGACAGGCCGTAAAATCATCGTTGACACCTACGGGGGCGCAGCGCCTCACGGAGGTGGCGCATTCTCGGGTAAAGATACAACAAAGGTGGACCGTTCTGCCGCTTATGCCGCGCGCTACATCGCAAAGAATATTGTTGCCGCCAAACTTGCTGAAAAATGCACCATTCAGTTATCCTACGCGATCGGTGTAGCGCAACCGCTTTCCATTTACGTGGATACCCATGGCACTGGCAGTGTGACGGGTGACGTCCTGGAAAAGGCTATTCGCGAGGTCGTTGATCTTTCTCCCTCTGGTATCCGTAAGCATCTCGATCTGAACCGTCCGATTTATGCCCGTACCGCTGCGTATGGCCACTTTGGCAGAAAAGCCGTGAAAGGTGGTTTCACGTGGGAAAAAACTGACCTTACAAAAGCACTGAAAGAGGCTGTAAAGGCAGCATCCTGAGGCTTGAAAACGCCAAAAAACATACTGCACAAAAAACATCGTCGTTCGGAGGCTTTTTTTGGACGACGCAAAGCCAAGTCATTATCACAACGGCAGATGCAGCGTTTTGACGCTCTTATGCCCGCGCTGCTGTTGGATGTGGCAAAGCCCACGCCGGATGATCTTGGCTCGGTATTTTCAAAAAAATTCGAATTTCTGGTTCTGGAAATTGGGTTTGGTGGTGGTGAACATCTTACTCACCAGGCCAAGTCATACCCGGAGAACGGGTATATTGGTGTCGAACCGTTTGTGAACTCCATGGCCAAGGCCTTGCGAACAATCGAAAACAACTCTCTGGAAAACATCCGGTTGTATGACGACGACGCAGTCGAGCTTCTTGATTGGATGCCGGATGGTTCCGTGGACAGAGTGGATTTGCTGTATCCTGATCCGTGGCCGAAAATGCGTCACTGGAAAAGACGATTTGTAAATCAGCGGAACCTGGATCGGATAGCGCGAGTTTTGAAGAACGGCGGCAAGTTTCACTTTGCTTCAGACATTGCCTCATACATCAATTGGACATTGCAGCACTGTGAGCGACATCCTGACTTTGAGTGGCAGGCTGAAACAGCGGCAGATTGGGACAGTTCCTATAATAACTGGATCCAGACACGATACGAGGCAAAAGCTGTTCGGGAAGGCCGCAAGCCATGTTATTTACGGTTCGAACGCAAATAGCGCCACAGCAACTTGGTGTTGTGACCAAAATACATGGAAAACACCGGCAAGAGGGAGGATGCACATGTCAGAGCAACATGACCGAGCAATGATGGACAATCTTTATTGGTGGGGAGTACCCACCCTTTTTCGTTGTGAACAACGCAGCAGCGCTGAGGGTCTGGACGTCGCATTGGTTGGCGTGCCGCACAGCGCGGGCAATGGCACTACAGAGCGTGACCAGCATCTTGGCCCGAGAGCGGTACGTAATGTTTCCGCTGTCCAGAGAAGGGTGCACATGAATTTTGGGATTGATCCCTGGGATCTATTGAAAATAGGAGATTTGGGTGATGTCCCGTTTCCGGAAGCCAATGACAATGAAGCTTCCATACAGCGCATGACTGATTTCTTTGTGAAGGTCGACAAGGCAGGAGCCCGACCGGTATCCATCGGCGGTGATCACTCCGTTACGGGTGGAATTCTGCAGGCGCTGGGTGCCAAAAACAGCAATATGGCAAGGGGTGAGAAGATAGCACTTTTGCACATGGATGCGCATACAGACGTTTTCACTTCAGTCGATCATTTTCTTGGCGCAAAAAAAGCGCTGCCCATTGGGGTGCCTATCTGGCTGACCAGGGTCACGTTGATCCGACCAAGAGTGTTCAGATCGGCCTTCGCGGAAATCCCCGCACACTGGACTGGTTACAGGGCAGCTACGACTACGGTTACAATGTGGTAACGATGGCCGAATACAGGCAGAAAAGGCTTGAACACTGGTTGGAAATGATTCCCGAAATTATCGGTGATACGCCGCTATACATCACGTTTGATCTCGATTGTCTTGATCCGACAGTTGCTCTGGGAGTTTCGAATCTGGAACCGGGTGAACAGGGGTTTGGAATAGATGAAACTATGGCAATTCTCCGTTCGGTCCGTGGATTGAACATTATCGGTGGTGATGTGGTTTGTCTGATGCCTACCAAAGACCATCGCAATCAGATTACTGCGCTGACCGCCGGTGCAGTGATGTTTGAGATGGTTTCTTTAATAGCCGATCACCTGAACAACTGACCGCATATCCGGTATTTGCAACCAATGTATTGCAAAATGCATTCATGAGGCGTATATGAAGTGAAAATTCTCGGCGTTTTGCGAGAGTGGGAGCCACCCGGCACCCGCTCTTTTTTATTGCCGGTGTTGTGAGCAAATGCGGATATGAGCGAACCACGTACGATCACAGAAAGCGGACTTGAAGCCAGGGTTGCCGCCATTGTTGAGCCTGAGGTCGAAGATCTTGGATTCAGGTTGGTGCGCGTCAAGATTTCAGGTGTCAATGGAACGACACTTCAGATCATGGCAGAAAGGCCGGACGGAACCATGAACGTTGCTGGCTGCGAGGAGATTTCACGGGCAATCTCACCCGTATTGGATATTGAGGACCCAATTGATCGAGCCTATCATCTGGAGGTTTCATCGCCGGGTATTGATCGCCCTCTGGTACGAAAGTCCGATTTCAAGACCTGGAGTGGTCATATTGCCAAACTCGAAACCCGCCAGATGATTAACGGACGGAAGCGCTACAAAGGGCTCATCCTGCATGTCGACGGAGAGGACATCACCTTCAGACGGGAAGCCCCGGCAAAGGATGAAGAACCCGAATTTGTAATTCCGGTTGGTGAAATAAAGGATGCGAAGCTTGTGCTCACTGATGAACTGATCGACGAGGCACTGAAACGCGACAAGGCTTTGCGGGAGGCGAACGGAATAGACGACGACGAGGATAATAGGTCGAACAACTGAACCCTGCGCCAGGTGCTGATGGTGCAAATGCACATTTTATCGAAGCTAAGATGTTTTGTGAAAAGTGCATCAACAAACTCAAACGGGTACCTGCGTTGCCCGGGCTGATGAAGCTCCCAAACGCAAGATGAAGGAGAAGACTATGGCAGTGAGTGCTAACAGGCTTGAATTGCTGCAAATTGCAGATGCGGTTGCCCGCGAAAAGGCAATTGACAAGGAAATTGTTATTTCCGCAATGGCGAATGCAATTGAAAAAGCTGCAAAATCCAGATACGGCCAGGAAACCAACGTGCATGTCAATGTTGATTCAAAGACCGGCGATATCAACTTGAAGCGATTGCTGGAAGTTGTGGAGACTGTTGAGGATTATACCACACAAATCGCCCTCGAACTTGCCCGTGACAAAGAACCATCTGTCGAACTTGGAGACTACATATCCGAGCCACTTCCGCCGATGGATTTCGGACGGATTGCAGCCCAGTCTGCCAAACAGGTAATCGTGCAGCAGGTTCGTGATGCCGAACGTGACCGTCAATTCGACGAGTTCAAGGACCGGGTCGGTGAAATTCTCAACGGCACCGTAAAACGCGTGGAATATGGTAATGTGATTGTCGACTTGGGCCGCGGCGAGGCTATCATCCGAAGGGATGAAACGATTCCGCGGGAAAATTTCCGTTACGGTGACCGGGTCCGCGCCTATCTCTATGATGTGCGACGCGAGCAACGGGGGCCGCAGATTTTCCTGTCACGAACACATCCACAATTCATGACAAAACTGTTCACGATGGAAGTGCCGGAAATCTATGACGGGATTATCGAAATCAAATCAGTTGCCCGTGACCCCGGATCACGCGCCAAAATTGCGGTAATCTCGAACGATTCATCGATTGATCCCGTTGGCGCCTGTGTGGGTATGCGAGGATCGCGTGTTCAGGCAGTTGTCGGTGAACTGCAGGGTGAAAAAATCGACATCATTCCATGGTCACCAGAATCGACAAGTTTCATCGTGAACGCTCTGCAGCCGGCAGAAGTCGCAAAAGTTGTTCTGGATGAGGAAGCCGAGCGCATTGAAATCGTGGTGCCTGATGATCAATTGTCACTTGCCATTGGCCGTCGCGGCCAGAATGTTCGCCTGGCTTCCCAGCTGACTGGCTGGGATATCGACATTATGACAGAGCACGAGGAAAGTGAACGCCGGCAGGCCGAGTTCGAGACCAGTGCCAATGCGTTTATCGAGGCATTGAACGTTGACGAGATGGTTGCACAGTTACTTGCTTCCGAGGGATTTTCTACAGTTGAAGAAATTGCCTACGTTGAGATGCTTGAAATCGCTTCTATCGAAGGTTTCGATGATGAGACTGCCGAGGAGCTCCAGGCCCGCGCACGGGAATTCCTGGAGAGACAGGAAACTGAACTCGACAATGAACGCAAATCCCTCGGTGTGGAAGACAGTCTTCGCGAAATCGATGGCCTCACAACACAGATGATGGTGAAGCTGGGTAAAGAGGAGATCAAATCCCTTGACGATTTCGCCGGATGTGCTGCGGACGATTTGATAGGATGGAACGAGCGCAAAGACGGTGAGAATATCCACTTCGATGGCATTCTTGAAAAATTCAAACTCTCTCGGGTCGAAGCAGAACAAATGGTTATGGTTGCCCGTATCAAGGCCGGCTGGGTAACCGAAGAAGAACTTGCCGCTGCTGAAGCAAAGGACGAAGAAGAAGCCGAAGAGGTGATTGAAGAGGAGGTCAAGAAACCGGGCCGTATTTTCTGATCAGGTGGGGCCGCATACCTGCCGGCCTAATCCTGTCGTTGGATCGGTAAACTTGTGCGATATCCTTTGGTTGGAGCGAAAAGTAAACACAGAACATGTATTGTCACGCGGACTGAAAAACTCCCGGAAGAAATGATTCGTTTTGTGCTGGGTCCGGGAGAACAGGTTATTGCTGACCTGAGACAAAAGCTCCCCGGACGTGGTGTCTGGATTACCGCTCGCAAGGATCTGGTAAGGACAGCTGTCGAGAAGCAACTGTTTTCACGTGGCTTTAAGAAGTCTGTTGTCGTAACACCCGAGCTTGTTGCCACGATAGAAAGTCAGCTTCGAGGTTCGCTGACAAGCCTGCTGTCTCTGGCGCGCAAGGCCAATGTTATGGTTGTGGGCAACTCGAAGACCGAAGAGGAAATCAGGTCTGACAACCTGGAGCTTGTGTTTCAAGCCAATGACAAGGAAGGTGACGCAAAGCGAAAGCTGGCCCGTTTGATACAACAAAATACATCCGGGCCGGAGTTGAAAAATTTGCTGAGCTCACAAGAAATGGATGCCCTTTCGGGCAGCGTCAATACCGTGCACATCGGCATCAGAAAGAGTGGTTTGAGCGAAAAAATTCGAGATACTATCCGACGGATTGAAATTTTCTCGGATTGTGAGTGACCAAAAAGTAAGACAAATCGAACAAAAAGCTGGATTTTATTGGCCATTGGGTCCAAAAAGCCGCCAGCACTTATTTACAAGGTAAAGCATGAGCGAAAACGAAGGCAACAGCAACGCTGGCCCGGACAAGAAAAAGACCCTTACTTTGCGAGGCGGTGGCCTGTCGCAGGGTACCGTGCGTCAAAATTTCTCCCATGGCAGAACAAAGTCCGTGGTCGTTGAGACGCGGAAGCGAAGGATTGTGAAGCCTGGTGAAGCCCCGCCTGCAGCGGACAAACCGGCTGAAGCCGCTCCTGAAACCAAAAATACTGATGCGGCAACCAACCTCTCCAAAAGTGAAGTTGAAGCCCGCGCACGTGCCTTGGAAGAAGCCAAAGTACGCGATGTAGAGGATAGCAAGCGCAAAGCCGAGGAAGATCAACGCAGGGCCGAAGAAGACGCCCGTCGCGCCCAGGAACGTGAAGAAGCTGCTAAACTGAAAGCGGAAGAAGATGCCCGCCTTGAAGCGGCAGAACGCGAACGTGCTGCCGAAGCATCTGCGGCTGCGGTCAAAGCGGAAGATGGCGGAAAACCGGTTACCCGAGAAGAACCGAAGCCAAAAGAACTGAAACCGTTCGAACGCAAAAAGCCAGAAGAACCACCGAAATCATCGCGCCCGAAAGGCGGAGATGACCGAAGGAAAACCAAGCTTACCCTCTCTAATGCCCTTGATGAGGATGGTGGCAGTCGGGGGCCGTCTTTGGCTGCTTTGCGCCGCCGACAGGAAAAGCAGAAACGTGCGGCCCAACAAAAAACCGGGCCACGAGAAAAGGTCTCACGCGAAGTGCAATTGCCCGAAACTATTACCATTCAGGAACTGGCAAGCCGGATGTCCGAACGCTCTGTTGATGTTATCAAATACCTGATGCAACAGGGCCAGATGATGACACCTGGTGACATTATTGATGCGGACACAGCCGAACTGATTGCCGAGGAATTCGGTCATACCGTAAGACGTGTATCCGACGCCGATATCGAAGAAGGGATTTTCGACCAACCCGACAATGACAGTGATCTTAAATCCCGTCCGCCAGTCGTTACGATCATGGGTCATGTAGACCACGGCAAAACCTCTCTTCTGGATGCTTTGCGCAATGCGAATGTTGTTTCGGGAGAAGCCGGCGGCATTACCCAGCACATTGGCGCTTATCAGGTCGAACACAATGGTCAGTTGATTTCGTTCATCGACACACCGGGACACGAGGCGTTTACATCGATGCGGGCTCGCGGTGCCCAGATTACGGATATTGCCATCCTGGTCGTCGCAGCGGATGACAGTGTAATGCCGCAGACTATTGAATCGATTAATCACGCTAAAGCCGCCGAAGTACCGATTATCGTAGCCATTAACAAAATGGACAAACCCGCAGCGGACGCCAACAAAGTAAAGACAGAACTGCTTCAGCACGAAGTGTTTGTGGAGGACATGGGTGGCGAAACCCTCGCGGTTGAAGTATCCGCACTGCAAGGAACCAATCTGGACAAGCTTCTGGAAGCGGTCACTCTGCAAGCAGAATTGCTGGATCTAAAAGCCAATCCGGACCGCGCCGGTGAAGGCGTTGTTGTCGAGGCAAAACTGGACAAGGGACGTGGTCCCGTTGCCACGGTATTGATCAATCGCGGTACGTTGAGAACCGGTGACATTGTTATCGCCGGGGATGAATGGGGCAAGGTTCGCGCGCTCGTAGACGACCACGGAAACCAAATTTCAGAAGCTCCGCCATCCATGCCAGTCGAAGTACTGGGTCTGAATGGAGCTCCGGCAGCCGGAGACCGTCTGGGTGTCGTGGAAAATGAAGCTCGTGCCCGGGAGATTTCCGACTACCGCCAGCGTCTGTCCCGCGAGAAGGCTGTTGCACGCGCAGCAGGTTCGCGTGGTTCACTTGAACAGATGATGAGCCAGCTTCAAACCAACGATGTTAGCGAAGCCGCGGTTCTGGTCAAAGCGGATGTTCAGGGTTCTGCGGAAGCCATCAGCCAATCATTGCAAAAACTCAATACCGATGAGGTGGAAGCAAGAATCGTTCATTCCGGAGTGGGGGCGATCACCGAGTCAGACGTGGCCCTTGCTGCAGCTTCCAATGCACCAATCCTTGCATTCAACGTCCGCGCCAACAAGCAGGCTCGTGACGCTGCTGAGGCTGAAGGCATCGAGATCCGTTACTATTCTATCATCTACGATCTCGTCGATGACATGAAGGGTGTGATGTCAGGCATGCTGGCGCCGGAACGTCGTGAATCCTTCCTGGGTTACGCTGAAATTCTCGAAGTCTTCAACGTTTCAAAAGTCGGCAAGGTTGCCGGTTGTCGAGTAACCGAAGGCAAGGTGGAGCGCGGCTCAGGCGTCCGACTACTGCGTGACAATGTGGTTATCCATGAAGGAATGCTTTCAACTCTGAAACGCTTCAAGGATGAAGTCGCCGAAGTGCCGGGTGGACAGGAATGCGGGATGGCGTTTGAAAACTACCAGGATATCCGTCAGGGCGATGTGATCGAGTGTTTCCGCGTTGAGCACATTGAGCGGTCACTTTAGACTGAACCGAATGATTAAATTAATTACGTCCTTCCGGTCCTATCCCGGCAGGATGGAAGGAACCAACCATGAGTAAGTTTTCGGCCAAAGGGCCATCCCAAAGGCAATTGCGCGTGGGTGAAATGGTGCGTCATGCCCTCACCCGCGTTTTACAGCGCGGCGAGGTACAGGACGATCGCCTGACTTCGACAGTAATTTCAATTTCTGAAGTTTCCATGTCTCCGGACCTGAAGATTGCAACAGCCTATGTTTCACCATTAGGGGGAGGAGACGCAAAACCGATAATCAAGGCCTTGGCGGAAAATGCCAAATTCATTCGCGGTCGGTTGTCCCCTCTTTTATGTCAGATGAAATACATGCCCGAATTCCGTTTCCGAGAAGATACCAGTTTCGACAATTATTCGAAAATTGATGCTTTACTGCATTCCGAAGCGGTGAAACGCGACCTGGATGGTGAGGATTGATGGGCCGCCAGAGGAAAAAGAAGGGCCGCCCGATTTCTGGCTGGGTGGTGTTGGACAAACCTGTCGGCATTGGTTCAACTCAATGCGTCGGCAAGATCAAGTGGCTATACAAGGCTGCAAAAGCCGGACATGCGGGCACGCTTGACCCACTCGCATCCGGCATGTTGCCGTTAGCGCTAGGCGAAGCCACGCGAACCGTACCCTACATTATGGATGGTCAAAAAACCTATCGGTTCACGGTGACCTGGGGCGCGGAAACGAACACGGACGATCTTGAAGGGGAAGTTACGAAAACCTCAAAAACTCGCCCTAGCAAAGAAGAACTATCTGCGATTCTGCCAAATTATACCGGCACTATCAGTCAGGTTCCCCCGATGTTTTCCGCTGTCAAAATTGACGGACAAAGGGCTTACAAACTGGCTCGTGAAGGAGAGGAAGTCGCGATTGAACCCAGACAAGTCGAAGTTTATTCGCTGAACATAATCGCCATGACTGAAGATACTGCGACATATGAAACCCGATGCGGGAAGGGTACCTATGTACGTGCGTTGGCACGTGACATGGGAAGGGATTTGGGGTGCTACGGCCATATCAGTGAACTGCGTAGAACTTCGGTTGGACCGTTCCAGGAGGAAGATCTGATCCCACTGGAGAAACTTCTTGAGCTGGAAGACAATCTAGACGAGCTTGATGAGGAATTATTCACCACCGGAACTGCACTTGAAGACATGGCTGAAGTACAGATGACCCGTGAACAGGTGCACCGCCTGAGACTGGGAAATTCAGTTGTTCTACGCGGACGGGATGCAATTGCTCACGCAGATGAGGCGTTCGCTTCGCTGGGAGATGAACTGATCGCAATCGGTGAGGTGGATCGCGGGCAATTCAAGCCCAAACGGGTGTTCCTGCACTCATATGTCTGACGTCCCTTTAACGGGCCTAAGCGCTGCGCATCACAATATTGCCTAAGACGTCCTTGTCCAATGCATCGGGAACTCTGTCGCCATTGGCAAAGTTGTACATGGCAGCCTTGGAAATTCCATTAAGCGCAGAAAACACAAGGCAGGCTGTTGCCGCAAATGCAGCTGTTACAAGACCGAAGCCCATCGCGAGTTGCGGGGCAGAACTGGCCAAATATACGGTTGCAAACAGCATCGCGCCGATGGGCATGGCAGTTAAAGTCGCCAACCAGGAAAACCCTATTTCCAGGCTGAGCGATTCACCCCATCCTTGTTTCAACAATTCCCTTGAACGGGAAACTGCAGCTAACGAACTTAGGTTTTCCGCCACAATCAAGGGCACCACGAACACGGTCAAAACATTCCAGCCAGTCTCTAACACGCTTCCGACAAGCGATCGCATAAACTTGCTTTTGAAAAGTCCCTGGATAAATCCGAACAGAACACCGAATACGATGGATATGAAAGACCAGACCAGGATATGCAGAAGTCTCTTGCTTGCCACCGAAAGACCATCGTCAATCGTCGGGTCCTCGCCGCGAAACCGAATGATTGCACATGCTACGAGAGCTGCATGAAAATAGCTGGAAACGAAATACGTCATCAACCCTGTTGCTGCTAATGCAGTCCACAAAATCCATTGTTGGCCATCACCGATGATCAATTCTCCGGCCGCGGAAATAATTCCGAAGCGTACCATCATGAAATAGGCCAGTCCCAGCACAATCACATTGAAAAATACACTGAGCATGGGAAATGCCACCATTTCCTTGTCTAGCATGAGAACGCGCCAGCACTCTTGCGCCAGTGCCCAACTGTTTTTGATTTTCGCAAACATTTCAGCCTCCACCATTCACATAAGAATACACCAAGGAATTTGCGGAAACATTGCGTAGTATGGTTTACAATTCCTAACCCAAACCCGTGCACTCACAAAAAGTCCATTCGACTGTGAACGGCTATTTCTCTTAAAACACGGTGGGGTGAAACATAGGAGAGCAGAATGCTCGCACAATTGCTACGCAAATCCATATTTCTTATGGTGATGTTTGGGATGATGTATCCAGTCTCCGCTATTGCATCATCGGAACTCGAGCAGAAAGCCCGCGATCTGTTTTCCAGATTGGACAGGGACAAATTTACTGAAGCGCTGGAATTCTTCAAAGAACGCAAAAACCCCGACAGTGCAGGTGTTTTGATATTGGCGATGCGCGTTTCACCGCGAACCGAAGAACTCGGTGCCGCCCTTGAAGAAATAACTGGCGAGTTTTACGGCGGCGATTGGAACAAGTGGATGTTGTGGCAGGAACGCAATCCCCAGATCCGACCATTTGAAGGATTCGAACAGATTCACGCTGACGTCCACAAGCGCATAGATGGCAATTTCCAGCTATTTCTTGGCGGCGACAGAAAATACACCATCCGGGCTGAAGAAATCACCTGGGGTGGCGTAGTAAAGGATGGTATCGCTGCCCTCACGAACCCAAAGTTGCTGGATGCGGATCAGGCAACTTATATGACCCCGGACAACCTGGTGTTTGGTGTCAACATCAACGGCGATGCGAGAGCTTATCCACTGCGCATCCTCGATTGGCATGAAATGTTCAATGATGTGGTGGGCGGCATCCCTGTCAGCCTCGCATACTGTACCCTTTGCGGCTCCGGAATTCTGTTCGAGACACAAATAGACGGTTACCCACACCCATTGATTTTTGGTTCGTCGGGCTTCCTCTACCGGTCGAACAAGCTCATGTACGACACCTATACCCACACTCTGTGGAACCAGTTTACTGGCAAGCCCGTGGTTGGTCCCCTGGTTGGCAGCGGCACAGAACTGAAAGTGCGGCCGGTTGTCATCACCACCTGGGAGCGGTGGCGAGAGGAAAATCCGACCACTCGAGTGATTTCCGTTGATACCGGCTATCAGCCGTGACTATGGAACCGGGGTCGCATACAAGGCGTATTGGGAAAGCGAGGATTTGATGTTTCCGGCTTTGGTGGACACGTCCGAGCACAAAGCCAAGGACTATGTGTTCTCGCTTCGCGATGGAGATGTCAAGAAAGCCTGGCCTATCAAGTACTTTGCCGGTGGCAAGGTCATTAACGATACAGCAGGAGATCTAACTATCGTCCTTGTCGGCGACGAAAGCAGCCGCACAGTAAGGGCCTATGATTCACAGGGTATCGAGTTTTCTGGCGATGGAACTTCTGGCAAAGTCACGGGAGATGGCAGGGAATGGACTCTAACAGAGGACGCTCTGATCGCTGACGATGGCAGTGAATTGAGGAGACTGGCCGGCCATATCGGTTTCTGGTTTGCCTGGCAAAATTACTATGGTGACGAAGGCGAGGTCGCCAAGCTCAATTGAACATTTTTCTAGCAAACAAAAAAGCTGGCATTATTTTCGGAATTGGACTATATGCATCGCAGAAACGGGCCATTTGTGCCCGTTTCTTTGATTATGACCCCAGCTGGACGACATCTTGGCTGAGGGTGTCAATGCCAACATGGAGGCCGCGGCTTCCTGCAAAAGAAGGAAAATCCGATGTCGATTACTGCAGAGCGCAAAGCTGAGCTCATGAAAGAATATGCAACCAAGGATGGTGACACTGGCTCACCGGATGTACAGGTTGCTGTGTTGACTGAACGCATCAAGAACCTTACCGAACATTTCAAAGACCACAAGAAAGACAATCACTCCCGTCGTGGTCTGCTGAAAATGGTATCCCAACGGCGCAGGCTTCTTGATTACGTTAAGGCAAATGATGAGGAGCGTTACAAAAACCTCATCTCCCGCCTCGGCATACGTCGATAAAAATTTTCCGGCGCAGCATCCTTATGCTGCGCCGTTTTCGTTCAAGATAACTTCAGCCTGTTTGTTTGTTTTGAACGATTGTTAGTAACGGCTCATGTAAGGGGGCAGGATTACAAGCGGTCCGGAAGATTGGTGAAACTGGACCCCTCGTTGTCTTGCCCTTGGGTTAAGCCACCACAGACAGGCCTAACAGTGGCGTTCGATATCACCCGGAAGCGCCGGGCGAGCGCCTGTACGTACGCATAAGGACAAGAAATGTTTGATCATCATCTGGTAGAAATCGACTGGGGCGGACGCCCTCTCACAATCGAAACAGGAAAAGTTGCCCGACAGGCTGATTCCTGTGTGATTGTTACTTACGGTGAAACTACCGTTATGTGCGCTGTCGTTTCAGACAAATCACCAAAACCGGGAATGGACTTCTTCCCACTGACTGTAAATTATATTGAAAAAGCTTACTCTGCGGGCAAGATCCCCGGCGGCTATTTCAAGCGCGAAGGCCGGCCTTCTGAAAACGAAACCCTTGTTTCCCGTTTGATAGACCGTCCGATCCGCCCTCTGTTCGCGGATGGCTACAAATGCGACACCCAGGTAACCTGCATGGTTATCAGCCACGATCTGGAAAACAATCCTGATGTAGCTGCAATGGTGGCAACATCTGCAGCTCTCACCCTTTCCGGAGTGCCCTTCCAGGGCCCGATCGGCGGGGCAAGGGTCGGCTTGATCGACGGCGAATATGTTCTGAACCCGAATATTGACGAGATGGATGAGTCTGATCTTGATCTTGTGGTTGCCGGAACACGCGACGCCGTACTGATGGTGGAATCTGAAGCAAAAGTACTGTCTGAGGAGGTCATGCTCGGCGCGGTCATGTTCGGCCACGAAGAATTCCAGCCGGTGATCGATGCGGTTGTACAACTCGCCGAAAAGGCAGCAAAAGAACCTCGCGAGCACGAAGCACCGGATCACTCGGAACTTCAGGCAAAAGTCACCGAACTCGTCGGAGCTGATATCGAGGCTGCTTATACGATTTCGGACAAGCAGGATCGCTATGACGCTCTTGATAAGGCGAAGGCGAAAGCAAAAGAGGAGTTTCTTACCGAAGAATCCACCGAAGATGAAGCCAATGTGCTCGGAGACGTTTTGAAAGCTGTGCAGGCCAATGTTGTACGCGGCTCCATTATCAAGACCGGGAAACGCATTGATGGGCGCGATCTTTCCACTGTCCGGTCAATTGTATCAGAAGTCGGCATCCTGCCCCGGACTCATGGTTCCGCGCTGTTCACCCGCGGTGAGACACAAGCGCTTGTAGTCGCAACACTGGGTACATCTGACGACGAACAGATGATTGATGCCCTGACTGGCACTTACAAGGAAAACTTCATGTTGCACTACAACTTCCCGCCATATTCTGTGGGCGAAACCGGCCGTATCGGTTTCACCGGAAGGCGTGAAATTGGTCACGGCAAACTGGCCTGGCGCGCCGTTCGGGCGGTTCTTCCCAACAAGGAAGAGTTTCCTTACACCCTGCGTGCAGTTTCCGAGATTACCGAATCCAACGGTTCTTCTTCTATGGCGACTGTTTGTGGCACATCACTGGCATTCATGGATGCAGGTGTACCTATGAAGGCGCCGGTAGCTGGTATCGCCATGGGGCTTATCAAGGAAGGTGACGACTTCGCAGTTCTTTCCGACATCCTGGGAGACGAAGACCACCTTGGTGATATGGACTTCAAAGTTGCGGGGACGGCTGAAGGCATCACATCGCTTCAGATGGACATCAAAATCACCGGCATTACCGAAGAAATCATGAAAATCGCTCTTGAGCAGGCCAAAGGAGGGCGTGAGCACATTCTCGGTGAAATGAACAAGGCTCTGTCAGAAGGCCGCGCGGAGCTTGGTGAGTTTGCACCTCGCATTGAGAGCTTCACTATTCCAACCGACAAAATCCGCGAAGTCATTGGTTCCGGCGGCAAAGTAATCCGTGAAATCGTTGAAAAAACCGGAGCCAAAGTATCCATTGAGGACGATGGCACCGTAAAGGTTGCATCGAACACTTCGAAGGAGATTGAAGCAGCTGTAAAGTGGATCCGTTCAATTACCGATGATCCGGAAGTCGGCGAAATCTACGAAGGCACCGTTGTCAAGACTGTAGACTTTGGAGCATTCGTGAATTTCTTCGGCTCAAAGGATGGCCTTGTTCACATATCTCAGCTGGCCAACGAGCGAGTGGCTAAAACTACCGACGTCATAAAGGAAGGCGATAAGGTCTGGGTTAAGCTCATGGGTTTTGACGACCGCGGCAAGGTGCGACTTTCCATGAAAGTGGTTGACCAGGAAACCGGCCAGGAAATAGCCAAAGAAGAAAAGTCAGAAGAAAAAGACAAAGACGACGACTGATTTTGCTGTTTTGCGACTTGAGAGCCGGGAACATTCCCGGCTTTTTTTGTTGTTATTTTTGAATTCTGAAGGCAAAACATTTCAGGGTACCCTGGGGAAATTTAAGTAATGCGTATTATTGGAATTTTTTTCGCTCTCTTTTTCATTGTGCTGGCTGGCTGCCAGACGCTATCCAAGGAGGAATGTGTCGCTGCAGACTGGCGTGTTGTCGGTGAGCAAGACGGCGCTGCCGGGCATCCTCCACAACAACGATTTGGAGACCACGCAAAAGCCTGTGAACGGGCTGGGGTAGTTCCCAATCAGAGCCTTTGGAATGAGGGCTATCAGGTTGGAATTCGCCGATTTTGTACACCATTGAGCGGCCTTGCCCACGGTCAAAAGGGCGGCAGCTACGCAAACACATGTCCTGCGGATTTGGCTCCCGGATTCCAATCAGGCTATCAGGTGGGCTTGAAGCAGCACAGCAAGCAAAGTGAAATGAATACTATCAAAAGTAACATTCGCGGCGCTGAATCGGTTATTGCCAGCACCCGACAACAAATAAGTGAAGGCAAAATCGATCAGTCTTCAGGAGAGAGTATCATCCGTTCTAACGAGCGCAAGATTAATGATCTCAATAGGGAACTGGGACGTCGAGAAGCGGAGTTCTACCGAATTCAAAACGAGATTGAGGATTTTCGGCTGAATCAGCAGTTTGGTAATCTGGGTCAGCCTCTGTCCAACTGAATGCAGATATGAAGCCAGACTACCGCGACGCACTGAGATTGGCTCTGGAAAAAGGAGGCGTCGGACAACAGGACAGCGAAACCTGGAATTTTATCAACGCCAGTCCGATTCCGGATCTTCGGGAAGACCACAAAAGGCGCATGCTATGCAGCCAGGAACACCGGTCTGTCTATCTGGCTCTTAAGGATCAGGGTTATCGAACGGTGCATCCCGGAGATGGATTTGACCCCGAGCCAGGAAGTGTCATGTTTCTGCTAGGGCGCAACCGGATTTGGAACCGGCTTGATGCCGGTAGCCGGTTGATTGTCGCAGGTAACAAGAAAGACGGGATTACCTCATTTCGAAAATGGTTTTCTCAGTACTCGCAGATTAATGACAGCCTGTCGAAACATCATGCCGTTGTATTTTGGGCTGATAAATCACACAAAAGCGCTATCGAGGAACAAGAACTTGTCAAGCAAGCAGAAAATTACTGGATAGCCGAAGGCATGTTTTCGTCATCAGGTCCGGATATCGGATCGAAACTTCTGGTCGAGCATTTTGACAGTCGCATCAAGGGCAAGATTGCTGATCTTGGTGCAGGATGGGGGTTTCTTTCAGCGGAGCTTCTCAAGCGCAGCGCTCACGTTGATCGTCTGGAACTTTTCGAAGCAGACCACCGATCACTGGATTTTGCGAAACGTAATCTAGCAGGTTTCAATATCGACGATGATTGCTTCCACTGGTGTGATGTCACAACTGAGTTTGCCAAAAAACCGTACGACTGGGTGATCATGAATCCGCCTTTCCATTCCGGCAGGGCAGCGGAACCCGGTCTGGGACAACGTTTCATTGAAGTGGCAGCATCAACTTTACCCCGTGGCGGACGTCTGCTGATGGTTGCCAATCGAAACCTTCCTTATGAAAGGACACTTTCGGAAAAGTTTAGAGATGTCAGAGCAGTCCGGGATGCGAAGGGCTTCAAAGTTCTCGAAGCCCTGAAGTGACTGTGAGCTATAAAAAGTAGTCGTACCCGTTAATCTGATCTGCTATCCATCTCATTCAACTCTTCGAGCCTCGGCATTGAAAGAGTTGAATAGCCGGAATCAACGAAATGGATTTCCCCAGTGACGCCCGAAGACAAATCCGACAACAGGTAAAGTCCGGAACCACCCACTTCCGAAATATCCACGGTTCTGCGGAGAGGAGAGTTTCTTTTCTGGTAGTTGAACATGGCTCGGGCATCAGCAACGCCCGCTCCGGCAAGGGTTCTAACAGGTCCGGCGGAAATGGCGTTTACACGGATACCGCTGGGACCATAGTCGTTTGCCAGATATCGGACACTTGCCTCAAGAGCCGCCTTGGCGACACCCATGACATTATAGTTCGGCATAACCCGCGTAGAGCCGCCATAGGTAAGGGTCAACAGGGAGCCACCTTCCGTCATCATGGCTGCCGCCCGTTGCGCAATCTCGGTGAACGAGAAACAGGAAATCACCATGGTACGGGAAAAGTTTTCCCGTGTCGTATCCGCATACAAGCCCTTAAGTTCATCTCTGTCGGAAAACGCGACAGCGTGAACCAGAAAGTCGATTGTTTCCCATTCCTGTTTCAGTGCGTCAAACACAGCATTCACGGTTGAAATATCTTCTACATCGCAAGGCAGAAGCATTTTCGCATTCACGCTTTCTGCAAGCGGCTTTACGCGTTTTCCAAACGCTTCACCCTGATAGGTAAACGCAAGTTCCGCACCTTCTTCGGCTAGTTTTTCAGCGATTCCCCAAGCGATGGAGTGGTTGTTGGCAACGCCCATGACAAGCCCGCGCTTGCCCTTCATCAAATCTCCCATAATCACCTCTACCCGGTGTGCTTTTGGAAAATCAGAGTGGCATTGGTACCACCAAAGCCAAACGAGTTTGACATCACTGTGTTCAGCTCCACATCATCGCGCCGTTCAGTGACAATGTCCATTTCACCAAACGCCGGATCCATTTCCTCAATGTGAGCGCTTTTGGCAATAAATCCGTTCTGCATCATCAAAAGACAGTAAATGGCTTCCTGCACGCCTGTGGCACCCAAAGAATGGCCGGTGAGGGATTTGGTTGCAGAAATCGGAGGTGTGTTTGCACCAAACACTTCCCGCACACCCTGCATTTCCTTCTCGTCACCCACGGGCGTGGAAGTGGCATGCGGATTAATGTAGTCGATCGGATCATTCACCGTATCCATAGCCATCTTCATGCAACGAACGGCGCCCTCACCAGATGGTGCGACCATATCATAGCCGTCGGAAGTTGCGCCATAACCAACAATTTCACCGTAAATTTTGGCTCCCCTTGTCCTGGCATGCTCCAAATCCTCAAGAACCAGAACACCGGCGCCACCCGCGATTACAAACCCGTCCCGGTTCACATCGAAAGCGCGCGATGCAGTCGAAGGCGAACCATTGTATTTCGATGACATAGCACCCATCGCATCAAACAGGTTCGACATGGACCAGTCGAGGTCCTCCGAGCCTCCGGCAAACACAATGTCCTGCTTACCCAGCTGAATTGTTTCGTAGGCATTTCCAATACAGTGATTGGAGGTGGCACAAGCAGATGAAATCGAATAGTTCACACCCTTGATCTGAAACTGGGTGGCGAGAACCGCCGAGGCCGTTGAACTCATCGCTTTGGGAACCGCAGTCGGCCCAATTCTCTTAGGTCCTTTTTCCCGGGTAATATCAGCAGCTTCAAATATCACTTTTGTGGATGGGCCACCTGAGCCCATGATTATACCGCTTCTTGGATTAATGACGTCACTTTCCTCGAGACCGGCGTCCTGAATTGCCTGCTCCATGGCAATATAGTTCCAAGCGGTACCCTTTGCCATGAACCGTGCGGTACGACGATCCAGAACCTCGAATGGATCCAGAGAGGGCTGACCATGCACCTGGCAGCGAAATCCATATTTCTGATAGTCTTCTGAGGCTGAAATCCCAGATTTTGCCTCTCGCAGGGAGGCTAGTACTTCTTGTGTGTTATTGCCGATAGATGAGACAATGCCCATTCCGGTTACAACAACGCGTTTCATGGCGCTTTCCTTCTGACTTCAGGCCGTTCAAGAGGCCTTTTCTTTGGACAAACCGACCTTCAGGTCTTTTGCAGTATAAATCTGTTCACCGTCAGCCTTTAACCAGCCGTCTGCAATTCCCAGTACCAGCCGTCCCCTCATGACCCGCTTGAAATCGACACCATATTCCACATGCTTGGTTTTGGGTGTGACCATGCCCTTGAATTTTACCTCGCCGGTAGAAAGCGCCATTCCATAGCCCGGTTCCCCGAGCCAGCCTAAGAAAAATCCCGTCAATTGCCACAACGCATCCAGGCCAAGACAACCCGGCATGATTTCGTTATCGATAAAGTGGCAAGGAAAAAACCATAGATCCGGCTTAACATCCAGTTCAGCGCGGATATATCCTTTGTCAAATTCTCCACCTGTTTCCGAGACTTCGGTGATACGGTCAAACATCAACATCGGTGGTGCAGGCAGCTGAGCATTACCGGGTCCAAACAATTCACCGCGGCCACAGCTAAGGATGTCTTCGTAATCGAAGCTGGATTTGCGTTCACTCATATTATTCAGGTGCCCTCGTAGTACTTGCCTTATTATCTACCATTTCGTTTAGCACACCACTGTGATCACTGACAAAGGAAGTTTTGAAATATTCCGTGATAAAATCCACAGGCCGGCCTCTTTGATAACGTGTGTTTACCTACAATTCAGTCTGGCCAAATTGGTGTTGCAGCAAAAATTCTAAACCATTATATTATTGGCGAAGGAAGGATTTCCGGGAAAACACAACGATGGAATTGGAAACCGCAGAAGACCTGCTAAGAAAGGCATTTTTGAGGCCGACCCGGCAACGCGTGGCGCTGGCCGAACTTCTGTTCTCAAAGGGTGATCGGCATATTTCCGCAGAGGACCTGTTTGAGGAAGCCAAAAACGCCGGTGTCCATGTGTCTCTGGCAACCATTTACAACACATTGCATCAGTTTACAGAAAACGGCTTGCTGAGGGCGATTTCTGTTGATTCCAGCAAAACCTATTTTGATACGAATACCGGCAATCACCATCATTTCTATATAGAGAACACCAACGAAGTGATTGATATGCCAGAAGGTTTTGTCTCTGTCGAAAATCTGCCGGAACCGCCTGAGGGAATGGAAATTAGCCGTGTAGACGTGGTTGTCCGTGTTAGGAAAAATCAACGTAAGCGGTGATTTTACGGATTATACGCAACGCCGGAATTGCCTACTCTTCGATTAATTCATCCGGATAAACGCCCCACAGGAACTTCTTTTCCAAATAGCCGGTTGCCCCTTCGGCTGCGACGAGACATCGTTGATCCTGACACGCTTTCACTTCCATCACCACACCGGGCTCGACGCGGGCAATTATCACGGAATCGTCTGAAACATTCTCGCGCATGTCAACAGTACCCGCTGCTTTGTCAGTTTCACCCTGATTAACGATAATCGTGCGTTTGCCGGAAAGAAGTGAGTGCAAAATCCAACCTTCATTTCCTTCCGGATCCCTGACTTTGCGCCAGTTATCGTATTCCTGGATGATTTCCATGGGCAGTCCTTTTTTCAGATAAAGCCACACAACCTTGAACTGTTTCCCGGGGCCAATGCGCATGTTGACACGTTGCGACTTCAAACTGACAAACCTGGGTACAGGAAGCCCGGTTTTGCCGGATATTGAGGATTGCGCGTAAACTCCAGGCACTGAACTCATGCTGGTTATACTCATCCCTGCAATGGCTAGCACCATAGCCTTGACAACAGTCCATCTGAGTACCGGTTGGAAAAAAACTCTGGTAAAATGCAATTTTTGCTTCATCTGATCCTGCAATGTTTGTTTGAGTTAGTGTTCAGGTCTGGTAAACAAATCGCAACGCCTTTTTTGTTTATAAACGAATTCCAGGCTAGCAACAAAGGCTCAATGCCCAAACAGGAACGAATTTTAATGAGTGCGAAAAAACCAGTCGTTATCGTTACACGCAAGTTGCCCGATTCCGTTGAAACACGCATGCGGGAACTTTTTGATACCCGACTGAATTTGCAGGATAAGCCGTTTGATGAAGAACAATTGATAGAAGCGGTAAAGGCTGCCGATGTACTTGTTCCCACCGTGACTGACAAAATAGATGCGAACTTGATTGCCCAAGCCGGTGAGCAACTGAAAATGATCGCCAACTTCGGCAATGGAGTGGACAACATAGACATTGCGGCGGCAGCTGAAAAAGGCATCACCGTAACCAACACCCCTAATGTGCTGAGCGAAGACACTGCAGACATGACCATCGGTCTTTTGATAGCCGTTTCCAGGCGATTTGTAGAAGGCGCTCAGGCAATCAACAAGGACAGATGGGAAGGCTGGTCACCAACCTGGATGCTGGGTAATCGGATATGGGGAAAACGCCTGGGAATTATTGGTATGGGCCGGATTGGTACTGCGGTTGCCCGTCGTGCAAAGGCTTTTGGATTGTCCATTCACTACCACAACAGGAATCCGGTTGCAGAACAGACCGAAGAAGAGTTGGAGGCAACCTATTGGGACAGCCTCGAGCAGATGCTGACAAGAGTGGATTTTGTTTCCGTCAACTGTCCGTCCACGCCTGCAACCTATCACCTTCTGAACAAAGAACGTCTCGAATTGCTGCAGAAGGGAACAATCATCATAAATACCGCACGCGGTGAAATTATTGACGAAGTGGCAATGACGGCGGCTATTGCTCAGGGCCGGATTGGTGGTGCCGGACTGGACGTGTTTGAACATGAACCGGCTGTTGGCAGCGATCTCATGGCTCTGGTCAAGAAGGGTAAGGTAGTTCTGCTGCCACATATGGGATCTGCTACAAAGGAAGGTCGTATGGAAATGGGCGAACGGGTGTTGATCAACATCCGAACCTGGGTAGACAATCACAGACCACCCGATCGCGTTCTGCCTGGGGAGGAATAACCCAGGTGAGAGCTGTTACCTTCGGATCCGCAATGGTAGACATCATTGCTGTTTTGGAGTCTGACTCCATTGAGCAGATTTCCCTTTCCAATGCGCATCAGCAGTTCCTGCTTGTAGAACCGGGTCGGAAAGTAGAGGCAAGTTCCATAACCACACATATTGGCGGAGGTGGATTGAACACTTCGGTAAGCCTGGCAAAACTGGGTTGTGAAGTCTCGGCCATCGCCAAGACCGGTGAAGATCCGTCACGCGATCACGTTATTGACCACTGTGAAAAGCATGCGGTGGTCACTGACAGGCTCTTGTGCGATCCAAACCACAATACCGGCTCTGCGGTGATGATTGCCAGCCATGACAAGAATGCAGCAATCTTCACCCAACGGGGCGCAAACACAACCCTTGTGCCAAAAGACCTGGAACAAGTGACACCTCTTGGAGCCCAGCTGGTTCATATAGCGCCGCTTAGCGGAGATTCTGCAAACATGCTTCCGGCCATCGCACAAACCGCGGCGACGGAACATGCATTCGTTTCATGCAATCCGGGAATTCGGCAAATCACGACAAGAACAAATACGGTGCTGACCGCATCCAAAAACCTGGACTTGATTTCCATCAACGGTGCAGAGGCAGCTGCCCTGGTCCCCTGCCTGTCGGCCCTGGACGAGAAGCTTGAATGGTCAAAACCGGAACGGGATGAACCGGTGCTGCGTTCCCAGGGAAGTCTGCTTAAATTGTATCAGTTCTGCGAGGCTTTTCATGCGCATGGGCCAAAGAATGTGCTGGTCACTTACGGGCGAGAAGGCGCCTATCTGTACGATGGAAAGACACTCCATCATCAACCTGTCATCCCGGTAGTTGTCGCCGGTACTGCCGGTGCTGGTGACGCATTTGTGTCCACACTTGCCTGGGGATTATCCTCTGGGCTTGGTCCAACCAAGGCATTGCTGGCAGCTGCACACAATGCAGCCTCTGTCGTCTCCCACGTCAACACAACCGATGGTCTGCTTGAACGTACTGAACTTGAAAAGCGGATGGACGCCTAGAGTTTCCCGGCTTTTTCCAGAGACCGCCAGGCATGCAGGACATAACTGGTTTTGAAGGAATGTCCGCCCGGATGCAGACAAAAATCAAGCACCTGACCGGCTGCGTTCCTGTTTTCCCGGCAGTTCAGTTCTCCATGCACGTTCTGTCCGGCAGGCGTGTAACCTCCATATTGTGAGTACATGTCTAACACGTCAGGCACCTGACCCTGGTGGGTATCCACTATAGGTCGTCCCATTAGAGGAACAATCTTGTCTGTTTGCCCATGAATGTAAACAACATTTGCTGGAGGTGTATCGCAGGTTGTCGGCTCCGGTTCCCAGAAAGTTCCTGCCATCGGAGCAAACCCGGCGAATAATTCACTCCTGTGGCAAATCAGGTTCCACACCATCATACCACCAGCCGAAAATCCGGACATCATCATTCGATTTTTGTCGATCGGATAGCGGCTGGTGACATCCGCAACAACCGCATCGAAATAGGTCAGTTCAATTAAGCCATCTGTCCCTGTGTTACGCGGGACACCGGGAATTCGCCAATCATCTTCGTAGGATTTGGTTGATATCAGGGCCACACCCAGTTTTTGCGCCATTTCGGCCATGGATTTGTTCCGCATCATACCCCTGGCATTTCCACGGTATCCATGGGCAAAAACTATGGCGCTTATCTTTTCATTTCCACTAAAACCTTCAGGTAAGCGGATACGGTAGTGGCGATCGCCAACCATGCAGTCACTGTCTGGTCCGCACGCTGCAACCGGAGCAACACCAAAACACAGCATGACAAGGAAGGGGGTTAATGCAAGCAACCTGAACATATTCGAACCTCTGCATGTCTTGCACTCTATCGAACCCGGGCGCGTTGTAATTGCAAATCAATTCCATGTCATGAATGGGAGTTACACACCTGTTGAACCAAACCCTCCGGCGCCCCGTTCAGTTTCATTGGCCAATGATGCTTCAGCAATTTCCACTTGTGTGACCGGAGCAATAACCATTTGCGCTATTCGCATGCCGCGCTCGATAACAAACGCCTCTTCACCATGATTGATCAACAACACCATAACTTCACCGCGATAGTCGGCATCAATCGTACCAGGGGTGTTGAGGCAGGTAATCCCGTTTTTGTAGGCTAGCCCGGATCTGGGGCGGATCTGCCCTTCATGACCCACCGGAATTTCCATTATCATGCCGGTGGGTACAAGTTTCCTTTCCCCAGGCTTCAGGTTCATGGGCTCGTCCGGCAGAACCGCAGCCCGCAAGTCCATACCCGCTGCTTCTTCGGTCTCATAAGAGGGTAACTCAAGGTTCTCTCCATGAGGGAGGCGAATTATATTAAGTCTGGTCATCTTGGATCATACGCAAACTCCAGGCGTAACCCGCCTGGTTCATTGATGAAGAAGTGGACTTTTGGTCCGTTGCCTGAAAATTCCGGAGCACATTCAATATTTATTTCGGGCCAGTCTTTAACCTTATCAAAGACAGAATTAAGCGCTTCTTCGGATTCTATCTTGAAGGCCAGATGATGCATGCCGATGTTGGTTTTCCGATCAAATACGATGGGCGCATTTGTCTTCGCTTGCCAGATAGTTAGCACGGAGGTCCCATCACTAACAAACTTCGATGGATATTCCGGTTTTCCGCCAACCTGCCGCCAACCCAGACAATCGGTAAAAAACGAAACAGTTTTTTCAAGATCGGGAACAGTAAGTCCAAGGTGGTCAATACCGAGTGTCAATGCAGACATGAGAATCTCCTTACCGGTCCGCATACCATCGAAGCGATCAAACCTCTACTGTTTCAGTCTGAAAATGCTGAATTATCCTGTTGACCAGATTGCTGGCTACCTGTTGTTTGGTCATTTTTGGCCAGGCTTCTGCACCGGTTCCGCTTAACAGCTGAACCATATTTTCATCTCCGCCCATTACGCCGCTTTGCGGTGACACATCGTTGGCGACAATCCAGTCGGCATTTTTACGCTTCAGCTTGGCCTTTGCATGCTTTTCAAGCTTTTCGGTTTCGGCGGCAAATCCAATGAGTAGCTGCGGCCGCAATTCATGGTGGCCTAATCCCTTGAGGATATCGGGGTTTTCCACCAGCTTCAGAGATTGCGGTCCCTGGCCCCCTTCCTTTTTCATTTTCTCACCCGCCTCATTCGCTGACCGCCAGTCAGCCACTGCTGCAACCATGACAGCTATGTCAGCCGGCAAGGCGGCCTCAACCATTTTTTTCATCTCACGTGCTGTTTGCACATGCACGGTTTCAACTCCGTCCGGGTCAGGAATGGTCACCGGTCCACAAACAAGGATTACTTCGGCTCCCTGCCGCGCAAGTTCCTCGGCAATTGCATGACCCTGCTTGCCTGAAGAGCGGTTGGCAATGTATCTGACCGGATCGATTGGTTCGTGGGTTGGCCCGGATGTAACGATAGCCCGTTTGCCGGAAAGCGGCTTTTTGCTGTCCTGACGAGGCAAAAGCTGATCAATTATGGCGTTAACAATTTCTGCGGGTTCAGCCATTCGCCCGACACCAGCTTCTCCGGATTCTGCCATTTCACCAGCATTGGGACCGATAAAGCGAATGCCATCCTCGCGAAGTGTCTTAATGTTGCGCTGGTTTGCCGGATGCGACCACATGTATGGGTTCATTGCAGGGGCAATCAACACAGGTTTGTCCGTTGCCAACAAAACAGTTGATGCCAGATCATCAGCATGGCCTCCGGCCATTTTGGCCATAATATCTGCCGTTGCCGGCGCTACGACTATCAGGTCAGCATCTCGCGACAATCGAATATGTCCGATATCATGCTCATCATCCCGATCAAACAAATCAGTGAACACCTTGCCGTTGGAAATGGCGCCAACTGATAATGGTGTTACGAATTCCTGTGCTGCCCGGGTCAACACGGGTATCACTTCAGCGCTTTGCTCTCTCAACCGGCGAATCAGTTCCAGACATTTGTAGGCCGCAATTCCACCCGAGATTATCAACAGAATCCGCTTCCCGTTCAAAGCTGCTGTTTTCAGGTCTTCCTGCAGGTTGCTTCGCTCTAAGAGGTCATTATATGCAGCCTTTGTACCGACAGCTTCCAGGGCTGCGGACTTTCCCAGTCCGGTTAACAGGATGCGCGCTTCTTCTTCCATTGAGCGGCCATTTTTGGCTGCCTGTTCTCTCAATGCCTGCTTTGCATTTTCGTCAAGATTGCGGATCGTGATGCTTGCCATAGAAGAAACATAAGGCTTGATATCATTGATATCAATAGATTGCTATCAATGATATCATCGCAAATGAATTGTCAGGCTTTTTTCCGGAAAACAAGTTGGAACTAACCCGTTTTTACCCTGCCAGTGGCCTATTGATCTGCGGGTTTTAAATCCCGCGAGACCGTCAGCGCCACCAACATCATATCCCATTGCAACGAGTGAGTTCTGGATCGTCATAACATTGCCGCGCCTGAGACCGGTTACTGGCTTCCATCCTTTTACAAACGGTTTGTTAGAGTATTGGATACGATCAGCCACGTTGCCCACAAACAGGGCATAGAGATCCGAATTATTGTACTTTTTCAGTGTGTCGAAGTTTGGTGTGGCAACAAAGACCGGTCCTGAGCGGCCTGCCGGCAGCAATATTGCGCCTTGCTCGTTTAACTCAGATGCAGGAAATGGTTTCCCTGAAACCCTGGTTACTCCCGCTTTGGCCCAATCCCTGATGTAGCGCATCTGGTCTGGGCCTTCCAGCGCACAGGTGATGCTCATCGGTATTTTCGCTTCATAGCCCCAATCCCTTCCCCGCTGCCAGCCAAATTGGGCTAGGTAATTAGCAATGGATGCGAGTGTGTCCGGCACTGATGTCCAAATATTGCGTTGCCCATCCCCGTCATAATCGACGGCATATTCAAGGAATGATGATGGCAGAAATTGCGGCTGTCCCATTGCACCTGCCCAGGATGACTTCATTTGCTTACGCGTTGCATAACCTTTTTCCAGCATCTGAAGGCCAGCCAACACCTCTTTGCGAAACAGCTCCCTTCGTGTCGACATGAACGCCTTTGTTCCTAATACCTGAAACGAATCATGGGGTATGGCAACCCGTCCAAAAACTGATTCCCGCCCCCAGATTGCGAGAATAATCCGGCCCGGGACACCATATTGTTTCTCCAGCTTGGCAAGCAGCACCTTGTGCATGGCAAATAGTTTGCGCCCCTGCGCCACCACCGGAACTATATTGTTCTCATTAAAGTAGTGTCCAGGTGACCTGAATTCGGCCTGTGCTTGGGGACGAGTTGGCTCAACTGCAGTTCCCGGGGGCACAAGATCAGGCAGTTTCCAGTTCAGCCTGACATTTGTAAATGCCGCGTTGAAGGACTGAGCGGAAATTCCCATCTGACGAGCCTCCGGCCACAAATCCTTTTTCAGCCATGTTTGGAACTGTTTTTCTACCGCTGATCGGTCTTGCGCATGGATTTTCGCAGGGATGATGCAACTCAGTACAACAATCAAGAAAAGACGAATCCACATGGCTCCTCCGGAATCAGGTTGCATGAGGTTAGCACTCATAAACCGCTAAAATAAAGGGCTTGACTCTTTTTATATTTAACACTATCATTAATTAATATATTAGTTAAATAAACTTCAATGACTCAATTGATCAAAACGTTTGCCGCCCTCGGAGACAATACCCGTTTCGCCATTGTCGAACGCCTGCTGAACGAAGGGGAGTTGAGCGCCGGGGAACTGCAGGAAGGGGTCGAGATTTCTCCACCGGCGATTTCCCGCCACCTTAAAGTCCTCAGAAACGCAGGTGTTATTGAACAGCGCATTGATCGGCAAAAAAGAATTTACACCGTCAGACCTCAGGCAGTGGAAACCATAAGTGCGTGGACCTACAGCCATCGAGAGTTCTGGCAGACCAGCCTCAACCGTCTGTCGGAGGCTCTCAACAGGGAGATATCTAAAAAATGACCGAACTCAAATTGAAAAGGAGTTTTTCCGCTTCACCGGAAACGGTTTTTGATTTCATTACCAAGGGAGAGAACCTGCTCAAATGGTGGGGACCGGAAGGAATGACTGTAGAGGGCATGAGCCTCGATTTCACCAACCCGGGTCCATGGGGTTCAGTTATGGTCAATGCCGAGGGCGGGAGATACAAGGTAACAGGTGAAGTCACCAATGTTGAGCCCAATTCCACAGTAGAGCTTACCTGGGGATGGCACGACGAGAACGATGATCGGGGCCATGAAAGCAATGTGCGCTTTGAGGTAACGGGAGACGGAAATGGCGGCTCCGTATTCACGCTGATCCACTCCAATCTTCCGGACGAGGAAAGTGTCACTAATCACAATATGGGCTGGACATCATCACTCAAAAAACTGGAGCGAATGGTCGGTTAGAGCATTTCTCTAAAGGTCCGGTTGAATTTGCGAAAAGACCATCAATACTCAGTCTCAAAGAGGAGAGAACAAATGCCTAAATTCATATTTGCTTATCACGGCGGAAAAATGCCCGAGACGCCTGAAGAAGGCGAAGCTCAGATGCAGAAATGGAAGGACTGGTTTGCCGGGATGGAATCATCGGTGGTTGACCCCGGAAATCCGGTTGGTATGTCGAAAACTGTCAGCGCCTCAGGTGTTGCCGACAACGGTGGCAGCAACCCCCTCTCCGGGTACACAATAGTTGAAACCGCAAACGAACAGGAAGCCGTCGAACTGGCGAAAGGTTGTCCTATTTGTGGCGAAGAAGGCAGTGTGGAAGTTGCCGAGATCGTGGACATAGGAATGTAACAAAAAGCGTTTCTAGTAGGGTATCGGAAACGCCCGGTAAGCTTCGAGGATATCGTCCATGACTTCCTCACTAAGGGTCAGGCTCGCTGCCTTGATTGAGTTTTCAAGCTGATCCATTGTCGTAGCACCAAAAATGACTGATGCCATGAATGGTCTACTAAGGCACCAGGCCAGCGCCATCTGCGTTGGATCCAGTCCGTGTTTTCGGGCGATTTTGACATAGGCATCCACTGCTGCGTGGGCTATCGGGTTCCACCGTCCGCCAAGACTGGCACTGCTGATATCAGCCCTCGACCCGGCTGGGCGATCGTCACCCTGGCACCCGGCATATTTGCCGGTCAACAAGCCACACGCAAGAGGTGAAAAGGATAACAGGCCGACATCCTCGTGGTGGCAAAGTTCTGCCATGTCGAGATCAAAGTAACGGCACATGAGTGAATACTCGTTTTGGGTGGACGCCATTCGGGGCAGTCCATTGTCCTCGGCAATCCGTAGCCAGTTTGCGGTCCCCCAGGCGCTTTCATTAGAGAGGCCGACGGCACGAATTTTCCCGTCTTTGATGTGCCCGTCGAGCGCATTGAGCACTTCATTCATATGATCGAGAGTTTGTTGTTTATCCTGTTTGGTCGGATTGAACTTCCAGGATTGGCGGAAGTGATACGAACCCCTGTTTGGCCAGTGTAGCTGGTACAAATCGATGTAATCGGTCTGCAGGTTTTCAAGGCTGTTATGAAGCGCCGTCTCAATAGTGTCTGCCGAAATCGGAACTCCATCACGCACGGCCATGTAACCGGATCCCGACACTTTGGTTGCAATAATCACATCATCACGTCTTCCGGATTTGCCAATCCAGGAGCCAATTACACGTTCTGTGTCTCCCTGAGTTTCCTTAGACAAAGGGGTTGTCGGATACATCTCTGCCGTGTCGATAAAATTGATACCATTGTCGAGGGCATAATCGATTTGTTGATGGCCTTCGGCTTCAGTGTTTTGTGTTCCCCAGGTCATTGAACCCAGACATAGTTCACTCACCCTAACGCCGGTGCGGCCAAGCTCATTCAATTTCACGGAAATACCCTTACAAGAATTACTACCGCCAGCAGTCTAACCGGTCGGCATCAATAAATGCAATTGCTACCAACTAATGACAGAATTGAAAATTCTGAAAATATGTTAAGCGGCACCCTTCAGTGCCGGGGCAAGAACGAGCGGTTCTCTGGACACACCTGTGCCGGAGATGGTTACAAACTCGGATTCCCCAATTGTGATCCAACTATCCGAATTACCGTCCAGGGGTTCAGAAGCCAAAGCACGTCCCCCCTCAGAGAGGTTTTCAGAAAGGTACAATGTGGGGCTTTTGCAGTCGCAGGAGTGGCGAAAAGCATGAAGCTTGTTCCCATTGCTGAAGACACAGGTAAGGCGGTTCGGCAGATCATTATCTGTTTGCTGTTCGTTAAGCATGCCAATTACCCGTTCGCAGGCAAGCTTCGGGTTTTTTCCAACCCATTGTTAAGAAGCAGCAGAAAAAGCAACTCGGGATCAGTCGTTCCCTTTCTCAGTTCGTAAAGGTTGTCTGGCAACTGGGACCCCAAGCTTCGGCGAATTCGGCCGAAATCCGAGACCTGGCCGTTGTGCATGAACGACCAGGCGTTATGAACGAAAGGATGGCAGTTTGTCCATGAAGTACCGCCAGTTGTCGAGGCCCGGACATGGGCCATGAACAGGTGTGATTTTATCATTCGGCAGATGCTGGGCAAATTGCTGTTTGACCATGCAGGAAGAATATCGCGATACTGGCCGGGCCTGTCGTCGTCACCGTACCAAGCGATGCCGAAACCGTCGCCATTCACGGCAAGTTTTGCTTCATTCGCACTCTGGCTTTGCTCTACCAGCGAGTGTGGCGGCGCGATTACAATTTTTTCCAGTGCAATTTGAGGGCCTGCATAAGCTGCAAGACGGCACATATTACCAACTCCAATATTTCGTCCTGCTTTCAGGGTCTCACAGTTTCACTTATATTTGGTAAAACAGATATTTTATCCTATTTTTTCAGCTAGATAGCATTATCGATTGTGCATCCTTGCATGAAGATCATTGATCTTCCGACTGGCGGTTCTCTCACACAGGGCCGGGATGAATGCGTGCACCAGCGCGGCAAATGCTGCAAAAAACAGGGTGCCCGAAAACTTCATAGCAAAACCAAAATGCTCGACATAGGATTCATCAACGGAATGAGGGTGGTGAATAAAGACGCGTTGGACAAACTGTTTCATCTTTTTTCTCCTTTAAGTGACAATAACACCTGGCGGATGGGAAAAGTTCCGAATTTGTCTTTTACTTTTCTATTCAATTGGGATAAATTCTCACGTATGAGTGATTTGGATGAAACTGATCTCAAAATTTTGAGACGAATGCAGAAAGATGCATCGCAAAGCATCGACCAACTTGCCGATTCCATCAATCTGTCGCGAAATGCTTGCTGGAGGCGCCTGAAACGGCTGGAAGCGGACGGAATCATCGAAAAACGAATTGCTTTGGTCAATCCAGATTCGGTTGATCTGGGACTGCTCGTATTTGTGATGATCCGGGCACTGGGCCATGATCCTGAGTGGCTGGAAAAATTCAAACAAGCTGTTTCGTCAATGCCGCAAATCATTGGCGCCCATCGTATGACCGGGGAATTGGACTATGTGCTTCGCGTCCGAGTCCGGGATGTCAAAACCTACGACACATTTTACCAAAGGCTGATTGTAAAGGTGCCGATAGCGGACTTGTCAGCAAGCTTTGTCATGGAAGACATCAAGGACACGACAGCGTTGCCAGTCTAGTTTGCGCCTGAAGAAATGACCCAATAGGCTGCCGCTGCTGCAATCACCCAAAGTGCAATGTGTCCCCATCGATTATTTCTGGCTTCTGCCTTCCCGATAGCTTCAGTTGTAGCCGCATCGAGCTTCATGCCATTTTTAATCATGGCTTCCATATCCAGGGATAAGGCTTCCGCTTTTTCCGCCATTTCTGGCAATAGATGTATGAGCCGCCGGGCTGCCAAAAGCCCCTCCCTGGCATCTTCCAGCATACCAGTCGGTCCCAAATTGCGGGCGATCCAGTCACCAACAACCGGTTCTGCAGTCTTCCACATGTTGAAAGAAGGGTCGAGGGTGCGCGAGACACCTTCAACTACCACCATTGTCTTTTGCAACAACAGAAGTTCCGGGCGTGTTTCCATATCAAACAGATCAGTTACCTCAAACAGAAGTGTCAGCAACTTAGCCATCGATATGGTCTCGGCAGATTGACCATGGATAGGCTCTCCGATTGCCCTGATTGCCTGTGCAAAACTCGCCACATCGTGATGAGGCGGAACGTATCCGGCGTCAAAATGCACCCGGGCTACGGTCATGTAATCCCTGGTAATGAAGCCAAACAGAATTTGCGCAAGAAACCTACGCTCTTTCTTGCCCAGCCGCCCGGCGATACCAAGATCAACGGCTACTATGTCTCCACTGGCGTCAACAAACAGATTTCCCGGATGCATGTCTGCATGAAAGAAACCGTCCCGCAGAGTGTGCCGCAGGAATGACTGAATTAGGTTGATCGAAAGAGCCTCAAGATCATGACCGGCTTTTTTGAGGCTTTCCACTTCTGTGAGCTTTATGCCGTCTACCCAGTCCATAGTGATGCAATCGCGGCCGGTATACTCCCAATTAACCTCCGGTACCCGAAAATTCTCATCCTCTTTGATATTTTCTCCCATTTCAGAAAACGCTGCCGCCTCCAGCCGCAAATCCATTTCGATGCGAGCGGATTGCGCCAGCATGTCCACGACAGATCCCGGTTTTAGACGCTTGGCATCGGGAACAAATCGTTCAGCGAGTCCTGCCGCGGCATAAAATGTGCTGAGGTCTTTTCTGAACCTTGCCCTGATACCGGGTCTGATTACTTTCACCGCCACGGTTTCACTGGATTCCTTCAGGACAGCCTTGTGCACTTGCGCGATTGAAGCGGCGGCTACCGATTCACCAAATTCGGAATAAACATCGCTGACCAGTCGCCCAATGGATTCCTCAACCCTTCGCTTGGCCTCTTTCAATTCAAATGGTGCAATACGATCGTGCAAAAGTTCAAGATCGCAAGCAATAGACTTGCCGACCACATCAGGCCTCGTCGCCAGAAACTGACCAAGCTTTACCCAACTGGGGCCCAACCGGTTGAGTGCTATTGAAAGGCGTTCTGACTGCTTGCGGTTACGTGACTGTCGCCGGGCCAGGACACCGGCCATGCGATGCGCAAATTTTGCCGGGCCTGTCGCACCATCGGCCGGTAGCGCAGAGATCACCCCTTCACGAACAAGTACCCAGCCAGCATGGGCAAGCGCCAGATAAGAGCCTATTGAAGCCATGTCCCGCCCTAAAGTTTCCAGCCGCTGTGCATGGCGACTATGCCGCCGGTGAAATTACGCCAGTCGACGTTTGCAAACCCCTGCCCCTTGATCGCTTCGGCGAATTTTGCCTGGTTGGGAAATTTTGCAATCGATTCCACCAGATATTGATACGATTCTCTGTCACCGGTTACCGCACCGCCGATCCTGGGAATCGCATGTATCGACCACTGCTCATAAAACTTGTCGAGCATGGGTACATCTGCTTCTGAAAATTCCAGACACACAAACTTCCCACCATACTTCAAAACCCGGCGGGCTTCCGACAGGGCTTCCTCCATCTGAGGAACGTTGCGGATGCCAAAAGCAATTGTATAGGCATCAAAGGAATTATCATCAAAAGGAAGCTCTTCTGCATTTCCCTCAATGAAGGTCAGCTTGTTTTCAATTTTGCGCTCTGCTGCTCGTTGTTCACCCATCTGCAGCATGGATGAATTGATATCAAAAACGGTTGTGTGCACATTTGCATCGCCCCTTTCGACTATACGGAATGCAATGTCACCGGTTCCGCCAGCCACATCCAGAGACTTCCAGTCACGATCTCCCCTGGGCGGAGCAACAAAAGAAACCATCGCATCCTTCCACAAGCGATGCATTCCGACTGACATCAGATCATTCATCAGATCATAGCGCCCAGCAACTGAATGAAAAACCTCATTGACAAGTGGCTGCTTTTCACCCTTTTCGACGTCTGTAAAGCCGAATGTCGTCTCCATTTCTTCTGCTTTGGTTGTGCGTATTTCTGACATACCTGTAAAGCCCTAAATCTTTCCCGTTCTGCTTTATAGTATATATAAGGAAAGCCAAAGGGATTTCACTCGGACATTTTGTGCAGGGTTAAAGGAATTTCGTGCCAGAACTGCCGGAAGTAGAAACGGTACGCTGCGGATTGCAACCCGCCATGGAAAATGCACGTATAGCGCGGGCCACGATTAACCGACCTAACTTGCGTTTTGCATTCCCGGAAAACTTTGCCGAACGACTGACTGGTACGACGATCACCCACATCGGTAGACGAGCAAAATACCTGGTGGCTGAACTGGATAGCGGTGAAGCCCTGATTATGCATTTGGGCATGTCAGGCTCTTTTCGCATTGAAATTGGAAATGACAGTTGCCTGCCCGGTACATTTCATTATCCGCGATCTGAAACGAAAAAACATGATCATGTTGTTCTGCAAATGCAGGGGTCCTACGGGACCAGTTATGTGATCTACAATGATCCGAGGCGGTTCGGTTTTATGGATCTTGTGAAACAAGACGAACTGGCCGCCTGTGCACATTTTGCAAACATGGGAATCGAACCAACAGGAAACCAGCTGAATGGCGAAACGCTGGCCCGCCTATTTGACAGCAAATCGTCACCGCTGAAAGCAGCACTGCTGGATCAGCGATTGATTGCCGGTCTTGGCAATATATATGTTTGCGAAGCACTGTGGCGCTCAGGCCTGTCTCCAAAACGGATGGCAAAAACAATCACTCGAAGAGGCGGAAAATCGACCCGACGAAGCGAGGATCTGGCTCTGAACATTCGTGATGTAATTGCCGAAGCCATCGCTGCAGGCGGCTCCTCGCTGCGCGATCATCGTCAGACAAATGGCGAGCTGGGTTATTTCCAGCACAGATTCAAAGCTTATGACCGAGAGGGAAAAGCCTGCGCCAAACCCGATTGCAACGGTACAATTAAACGTATCATTCAATCCGGACGCTCGACGTTTTATTGCCCAACCTGCCAAAAATGAATGAATGTTGATACCGGCTCCGCGCGGATGAATAATTCTCTGCCATTATTCATTGACGCAGAGCCGCTTTCGATGTATGCGTTTGCCAAATTTACAGGCAGACGTACAGCCTGTCTCTTTTTCCGCTGACATCTGACGCGATATGCTTGAGACAGTAGCTTAGAAACGGTCATGCCTCGTGGAAATGAACATACAGGAAAGTCCGATATGGCAAATACTCCATCCGCGAAAAAGGCAGTTCGTAAAATTGCCCGCCGCACCGAAGTGAACAAGGCACGTCGTTCTCGCGTTCGCACTTATATCCGCAATGTAGAAGAAGCAATCGCCGGCGGCGACAAGGAAGCTGCTGCTGCCCTGAAAGTTGCACAACCCGAGATAATGCGTTCGGTCACAAAAGGTGTGATGAAGAAAAATACAGCTGCGAGAAAAGTATCCCGCCTTTCAGCCAGTGTTAAAAAGATCAGTGCCTGATCATTTTTGTTAATTATTTAAAAAAGCCCGGCTTTGACCGGGCTTTTTTATTACATAAATTCAGCGATAATCAGTGTATTGCTTTTTCTGACACTGGAACTGAATTAACAACCAAATTTTTCATCAACGTTACTGGCATTTGATATCCAGGTTTTCATGCGCTTCAAGCAGAATTTAGATGAACCTTAGGGTATTGACCCCTTCTAACATTCTCAAATTTGTGAATTCTTGCCGGTACTAATTCAGAATTAGGCGCAAATTCACATTGTGAATATTGCTAAAAATTATCTTTATTTTTCAATTAGTTATGCTGTAGTAAAAATTACAAACGAATCATTTTGACGCGAACGCTTGTCAAGTGGAGAAATGCGGAAAAAAAATTTCTGCACTAGTTTTTTCTGAAATTCGACACCATGAGATGAGGACACCATTGATTCATTTACAAAAAAATCTGACCAAGCGTTAGGTTGGCTGACCAAAAAAATTTGCGAATGGTCGTTAACTCAAATTTAACAATTTTCGTTTGCCAGTCCTTTTTCACTTTTGTAAATTCTTCTTCAGAAGGCAGTTAGAGGGAAGAGGTAGGCGCTCCGGAAGATTGGACCATCAAAGATTGAGGGGTTTGTACTTTGATGGAACGTAGGATGGAAGCGCACTATTCTTGGAGGGCGATGACCGTGGTTCTCACGGTCATATTGTAGAGTTAATACCTCTGGTTGGAACAGCGTACGACCGCAATGTTATCAATGCGCGTTGGTCTGGCTTATTGGCTGGTACTTCTGTGCTCATTTTGGGCAAGCCATATTCGAGTTTAGAGTTTGATCCTGCAGACAGTGGTCTGTTCAGGAAACGGGAAAGGTGCGCTTTGTCATACGCTGGAGATATCACTTGTGTTGATTGCTGGAACATTTTGGAAAACGATCCTTGTTCGCAGCTGATCGATGTGCGTACCCAGGCGGAGTGGAATTTTGTCGGCTTCCCGGTGCTGGAACAAATCGGAAAAAAACTCGTACTGGCCGAGTGGCAACAATTTCCTACCATGCAGATCAACCCTGAGTTTGTCAGCCAATCTTCAGCCACATTGCAGTCAGTCGGGTCAGAACCTGATTCCCAAATTTTCACGCTGTGCCGGTCAGGCGTTCGGAGCATAGCGGCAGCGGAGGCTTTGACAGAAGCTGGATATAAAAACGTCTACAACGTACTGGCCGGGTTCGAAGGCACACCAAATGAAACTGGGCATCGGGGTATGGTGTCTGGATGGAAGTTTGATGGCTTGCCCTGGGCCCAAAGATAGCAGGAGAAAAGATACAGGTATTAAAAATTTTATTGGGGGGCCACGAGGAATAATAACTATGAGGAGCATTTTTCCAAATGAATGACTTGGGTATTCATGACGATGAAAATTTCAGGCGTGAAGATGATACAGCAGACACAGGCGGCTGGATACAATGCCCTAAACCGAACATCGGAGCGCCAAAAAAAAGCGGCGGAAGCGAAGTTGCAGTTGGACATCGCAGCTTCTGGATACAAGAATAATGTAAAGGAATATGAAATGGGCAAGCGGGCTACGGGGAGCAGCAAAAAAACAGCAGAAAAGAGTTGGGAACGTGTGATTGCACAGTTGAAAGCCCAGCTTGGATCTGACGTATTCAACAGTTGGTTTGGCCGACTGAAATTGTGCAGCCTTGAGGGTGGTGTTGTCCTTTTGAGTGTCCCGACAGCCTTTCTTAAAAGCTGGATTCTGTCCAAATACCGGGACAAACTTCTTGAGCTTTGGCAGGCTCAGGATGATTCCGTTTTGAGAATTGATATTGCTATCCGCAAGCCTGTCGTTCAATCAAGCGTGGCGGAAGCGCGCAAGGAAGAGAAGGAATCCGAGAACAGTAAACGTGCATTGAATCCGGCGAAAATGCATGCCCTTACCCATTCTGGCGACCCACGCAACAACATTCGCAGACTGGATCAGACTTCCGGCTTTTCCGGTTCACCGCTTGACCCGAAACACACGTTTGAAACTTTTGTTGAAGGGCAGTCAAACCGGATGGTTCATGCTGCCGCGCAAACTATTGCGGACGACATCACTGCATCTCATTTCAATCCACTTTTTGTACACGCCGGCGTTGGCCTTGGTAAAACCCACGTCCTTCAGGCTTTGGCGTGGCGTGCTCGCAGCCGCAACCCAAAGGCGCGGGTCCTATATCTTACTGCTGAATATTTCATGTGGCGGTTTGCCTCTGCAATCAGGGACAAGACAGCTCTGACGCTCAAGGAATCCCTGCGTGATATTGATATTCTTCTGATTGATGACATGCAGTTTCTGCAAGGACAGGCAATTCAGACAGAGTTCTGCCATCTGTTGAATGATCTTATCGATAGTGCCCGACAAGTTGTGGTTGCAGCAGATCGTCCCCCAACAGAACTCGAAAGCCTCGATGAGCGGGTGCGCTCTCGCTTGAAGGGAGGCGTGACACTGGAAATCAAGGCTCCTGATTACGAATTGCGCAAGCAAATTCTAAACTCCAGATATCAGGAAGCGAAAGCTGAACAGCCGGATTTGCATATTCCAGAGGACATTCTTCATTATGTTGCCCGTCAGGTTTCATCGAGTGGGCGGGATATTGAAGGAGCTTTCAACCAGTTGCTCGTTCAGCATCAGTTTTCTGAGGGCAATATGAGTTTTGAGGAACTAGATCGTATTTTGTCTCACCTGGTTAAATCGTCAGACTCCAAACGCGTGCGAATTGAAGACATTCAACGAATTGTGGCCCGTCAATTTAACGTGTCAAAAAACGATCTTCTGTCAAATCGCAGAACTCGCATCATTGTCCGGCCAAGGCAGATAGCAATGTATCTTTCCAAAGTGATGACACCCAGATCCCTGCCTGAGATCGGCCGCAGATTTGGAGGCAGAGACCATACAACGGTACTGCATGCCGTTCGCAAAATTGAAGCGCTGACTTCAGAGGACCAGAAACTTTCGCATGAAATCGAATTGCTGAAGCGGCTGATCCTGGAGTAGAATCATCCTGCATCGACTCTGATTAGGGGAAAATTGGTCAACCGACTGGTTTTCCCCAAAAAGCATTGGGTGCCAAGCCTGCTAACCTTGAAAATCAGGCCAGAATTCATCACTGTATATCGGCAAATTACCCGCGAGCACCGTTCAGGTGATCCTGATCTAAAGACGCATCATCAAGGATAGAACAACACATGCGTGTCACCCTGGAGCAGTCAAACCTTTTAAAGTCATTGGGCCATGTATATCGGGTCGTTGAACGACGCAATACCATACCCATCCTGTCCAACGTATTGTTGAGGGCAGAAGGAAGCGAGCTGCATCTCAAAGCAACAGATCTCGATCTTGAGATATTCGAAAAGACACCATCAGTTGTTGAGCAGGCAGGAGCAACCACGGTTCCTGCCCATATGCTCTATGAGATTGTCCGGAAATTACCTGGCGGGTCAGAGGTGATGCTCGCGGTTGACGGGGATTCTTCGACATTGAAGCTCACATCCGGACGGTCACAGTTTACCCTGCAAATGCTTCCAGTTGAGGATTTTCCGGATATTTCTGCTGGTGAGTTCAGCCACTCGTTTTCTATGGCGACCGGCGAGATTCGCAAACTGATCAATCATACCCAGTTTGCTATTTCAACAGAAGAAACACGATATTATCTTAACGGCATTTTCCTTCATACCGTTGAGGAAGACGGCAAATCGCTGATACGGGCGGTTGCAACAGACGGTCACAGGCTTGCCCGTTCGCAAACACAGGCACCAGACGGTTCAGCAGGTATGCCTGGCATCATTGTACCCAGAAAAGCTGTAGGCGAGATTCAACGTCTTGTCGAAGATCCCGATGCAGCTGTACTGGTGGAACTGTCAGATTCAAAGATTCGGCTCAGCGTCGGCGAGACAGTGCTCACGTCCAAACTGATCGACGGCACTTTTCCTGATTACAACCGGGTTATTCCGGCGGGAAATGACAAGGAACTCAAAATGGACCGCGCTACCTTCGCAAGTGCGGTAGATCGGGTATCGACAATTTCCTCCGAGCGGGGTCGCGCCGTGAAACTGCAATTGTCCGATGGTCAGATGGTATTGTCGGTGAACAATCCGGAGTCGGGTACAGCTGAAGAAGAGATTGCCGTTGGTTATAATTCCGATTCACTCGATATTGGGTTCAATTCCCGCTATCTGCTTGATATTACCAATCAGCTGACCGGTGACGAGACTATTTTCATGCTGTCTGACCCGGGATCACCGACGCTAATCAGGGATCCGGCCGAAGCTGGAGTCATTTATGTGTTAATGCCCATGCGTGTATAGGCAACCTGCCTGCTATCCCGATAGCGAAGCAGATGTATGCTCAGGGTCAAATAACAGCTGGAAAGCGGTATTGCGGTGAATTCTGTTTATCTTGAACAACTGAAACTCACCGGTTTTCGAAATTACTCGGCGGCCAAAATAGAGGTGGAGCCCGGCCATGTCGTCCTTACCGGTGAAAATGGGGCCGGCAAGACAAATATCCTCGAAGCCATTTCCTTTCTTTCGCCGGGTCGTGGGATGAGACGCGCATCTTATGATACGGTCGGCCAGGTGGGCGGGAGCGGGGCCTGGACTGTTTTTGCCAAACTAGCAGGCCCAGAGGGTGAAACCAATGTCGGCACAGGACTGCAGGAAACAGCGCATGGGGTAGACACACAACGTCGGGTCCATATTAATGGTGCCTTGGCAAAGACTTCTGATGCACTGCTGGAGCATTCACGAATTCTCTGGCTTACACCTTCAATGGACGGACTGTTTACCGGGCCTGCTTCAGATCGAAGACGTTTTCTTGACAGAATGGTTCTGGCGGTTGATCCGCAGCACGGCAGACGGGTCAGCAATTTCGAAAAATCCATGCGCGCGCGTAACAAATTACTGGCCGAAGATAATGCCGATCCAGCGTGGCTTGACGCAATGGAGGTCCAATTGGCGGAGTTGGGCGTAGCTGTAGCAATGGCCCGGCATGAATTGATCACGCTGCTATCGAGTGTGATTGTTCGGAACAATGATCCTGATTCTCCCTTTCCTGATGCATTGGTAACGTTGTCCGGAACGCTGGAAAGTGAGGTAGGTGAATTTGCTGCCACTGATCTGGAACTCGAATATCAGGAACGGCTGAAGAACAGTCGACGCATAGATGCACGTGCAGGGCGCACACTGGAGGGACCGCATCGATCTGATCTTGTTGTTCAACACCGACCAAAATCCATGCCCGCCGGACAATGTTCCACAGGAGAACAGAAAGCCCTGCTTATTGGCCTCCTGCTCGCTCATACCCGGCTGGTCGGCGAGATGGCTCGATTTGCTCCAATTATCTTGCTTGATGAAGTCGCCGCGCATCTTGACGAGGGCAGGAGAGCTGCACTCTATGACATGATTGACACATTGGGTTGTCAGGCCTGGATGACCGGAACTGATCAAAACCTGTTTAAAGCTCTTGATAACCGCGCGAATTTTTTGACGGTTGAGGATGGAGTGGTTAGCGCGCTATAGGATGGTTCATGAGCCTATCACCTGAAGAACTTGAAAGATACGCGCGCCATATTGTCCTTGCAGATATTGGTGGAGCCGGTCAGCAATTATTGAAGTCGGCACGTGTCCTTGTGATTGGTGCCGGCGGACTTGGTTCTCCCGTCATACAATATCTGGCAGCAGCGGGCATTGGAACAATCGGGATAGTCGACGATGACGTGGTATCGCTTTCTAATCTACAACGTCAGACCATTCACGATACCAGTCAGACCGGTAGGGCAAAAGTTGATAGCGCTGCACTGTTCGTTGAGCGGCTGAACTCGAATGTCAATGTCGAGAAGCACAACTCCAGACTCACCGAGGATAATGGTGAGGAACTCATCGGCGCTTACGATATTGTGGTCGATGGCAGCGATAACTTCGACACGCGTTATCTGGTTGCCGATTTGTGCCACAAGCTCGAGAAAGTGCTGGTGACCGGTGCTGTCGGCCAATTCGATGCTTCCATCACCACGCTCAAACCTTTTGTAAAAGACGCAGAAGGAAACTTCTATCCATCCTATCGGGACATATTTCCCCAGCGGCCGCCGGACGGTCTGCTACCAACCTGCGAGGAAGCCGGAATTCTTGGTGCTCTCACCGGAATTATCGGTTCCATGCAGGCAATGGAAGTAATAAAGGAGATTACCGGTACAGGAGACAGCCTGGCTGGGCGCATATTGCTGTTTGATGCCAAGTCCGCACGGTGGAGCGAGTTTTCATATCGTTCCGCGTGACGACCAGGGAGCTGTACTTACACGATTACCTGGAAAATTACTCCGGAACCGATTGCGCCGGTCACCCCAAGGACCAGGTAGACTGCAAACACTTTCTTCTTCACCAGAGACCATACTGCGGCCATCGCGGGAACAGAACTTACAGCTCCTGCAATCATGAATGACATGGCAGCACCGGCGCTCATTCCCTGTTCCATCAGCCCGGCAAGCAACGGTGGTGCCACATATGAATTGAGATAAGCAGGCATGCCAACGACCGCTGCAATGGCGATTGGCACGATCCCGTCTCCACCGACCACTCCGGCGATAACGGCTGCTGGAACATAAGTTACAAGCAGCGCCTCCAGGACATAGGCGAGTGCGAGCCACTTAATCAGAAACAGTGCATTGACTATAAACTCGTCCCGGAAAACCATACGTCTGGGTGCTTCTTTCCAGAACTTCCAGACGGGCTTTCCGTCGATGGGTGAGGCTCCGCAACAACCCGCAGGTTTGTATTCTCTCAATGGATCGGCAAACCAACCCGTTGTTATCAACGCCCGGATTGCAAAACCGCCAAACAAGCCGAGGGCAACTGCTGCGACCGCCTTGCCGACTGCGAAGGGCCATCCAAGTGCTGCAGCAGTTATCAGCAGTGTGGGTGGATCGATCAGAGGCGATGACAACCAGAATGCCATTACCGCAGATAATGGTGCTCCCAGAGCGAGTAGTCCGGCAATAAACGGTATCACTTCACAGGAACAAAACGGTGCCAATCCACCGAACATGGCAGCCAGAAATATCATACGAATTTCCTTGCCTTTAAACGCATCGGCAATCATGGTCTCAGCACCGGCCGACTTCAATCCGGCTATCAGGACAACAGCGAAGGTGATATAGGGAAGTGTGCCGATAAACGCGCTGGCCGCAAACTCGAGAACCGGAAAGAAGTTGGTGTTATCAAGTATGGCAACAACAACTGGTGCGCCAAGGGTTACAAGCCACGGTGTAGCGAGTTTCCCCATCAGCCGGTCGAATATGGATGGCGGCGATTGAACAAGGTCGGTCATAGTTTCATTCCTCATCAAGGCAGCAGGATTCAAGGATGAATCCGGCAAGCCTTTCCAGATGATCAAAATTTGCACGGTTTATAATTGTGCGTCCCTGCTTTTCCTGAACGATGAGATCAGCAGCACTTAAAAATTTCAGATGGTGTGCAAGGGTAGATGCCGGAATATTGGTACGCTTTTGAATTTCACCAACAGGCAGGCCGCTGTGTCCTGCCTTGACCAATGTTTGCAGAACTTCCAGCCGGGACTCCGATCCCATGGCGGAAAAGCCCTCTGCGGCAGATACGTTTTCCATGTCATCACCATTTATTTCTATAATTCTAGTTATATAGAAATATCTGAAACGTCAAGTGTAAAAACATGCTGAATTTATCAGCGACTTTATGAGGAGTAATCTCTTTGATCGTCAATCACCTTGCCGTCATTTGGCAAGGAATCAACAGATTCCACACTACCTTTGAGTTTAACAATTTCTGAGAAACGGTTGGCGACAGCCGCCGTATCAACATTTTTCCCGGTCACCTGCAAGGTCATGATGTCTTTCGCGTCTTCGCGGGAAACAACGAGGCGTGTCTTTTCGATGCTATCGAATGATTTGGTCAGCTGATCGATTTGTTTCGGATCGACAAACATGCCCTTAATCTTGGTCCGCTGATCGGCCCTGCCCATCCAACCCTTGATGCGGAGATTAGTGCGGCCGCAGGGTGAAGGTTCATCAATAACAGCAGACATGTCACCAGTACCAAATCGAATGAGCGGATATGCCTTATTGAAGGTAGTGACTACAATTTCTCCAACCTCTCCCGGTGCGACCGGATCATCCGTCCCCGGACGGACAATTTCGACAATCAGGTTCTCGTTGCAGATCATGCCATCAACAAGTTCGCCATTGTGTTTGGTTTCGTGACAGATTGCCCCAATATCAGCCGTAGCATAGGCCTGCATGACTTCAATACCCCGCTGAGCGTAGGCTGTGCGCATGGACGGAAAAAGCGCTCCGCCGGACACAAATCCTTTTTTAAGAGAGGAAACGTCTTCTCCCAGTTCATCGGCCTTGTCCAGAATAGCTTGCAGATAATCCGGAGTACCCACATACACAGAAGCCTTCAGGGTTGCGATTGCGTCTACTTGAGCTTCCGTATTGCCGACACCGGCGGGATAAACGATTGCACCCAAGGCCCGTGCACCTGCGTCCAAAATTGCACCACCTGGAGTCATGGAGAAACCAATCGCACAATGAACAATGTCACCAGCGCGGATACCTGCCGCATGCATACCACGTGCGGCCTGCCAGGGATCGGGTCCTGGCGCCTGTGGCTCCCACACTGGTCCAGGTGACATAAAGATGCGATTACCGTTAAGCAATTTACTGTCAACAAAGCCACCGAATGGCGGTTCCTTCGCTTGCGCTTCCATCAGTTCGGGTTTGCGCAATACGGGAATCCCTGCCAGGGCTGACCTTGAATTTATTTGTGACAGATCAACACCCGATAGCCGCTCCTTCCATGCCGGGATACGGGAGGCGATGTCTGCGAGTTTGTCGGGCAACGTTTCAAAAAGATCTGATTCTCGTGTTTCGGATGACTGGGTTTCCAGCTCGTCAAAATACTCAGACATGCAATATACCTTTTCAGACTAACAACTGTTCAACGTAAAATTCGAATCCACCGCGCAAGGTCCAATAGACTGGCGAGCGCAACGGACACATAGGTAAGCGCAGCGGCCTTCAGAACCTGCTTGGCGGCCGGAAGGTCTTCGGGATGGAGGTAGTCGCCTTGCTCAAGGATAGGCAGTGCCTTGTTGAAACTTGCATCCCACTCGACTGGCAACGTCACAAGGTGAACCACAAGTCTCACCGCGATAAAGGCAATACCCAGCATGAGGATGCCCAGAAATGCAGCCGGTGAGCGCGCAATAATGCCCAGCACGGGTGCAACAAAGAAAAAAACAGCAGCGAACTTGTCGGTGACAGAAGCAAAGCGCACGAGTGACTGGCGCAGCATGAGCAGACGGCTATTCTGATGATGTTGGATAGCGTGTCCTACCTCATGCGCAGCCACAGCAACCGCCGTAATGGACTTCCCCTCATGATTGTTTTTAAGAAGCCGGACCATATGGGTTTGCGGATCGTAGTGGTCGCCCTGTTCTGTCACTTCCACACCTACGTTTCCAATTGAGAATTTTTCAACCAGGTGTTCTGCCAATTCACCGCCTGTTCCGGGGAAATCGTCTCTTCTTCGGCTGTGTTTGGCGATGACGTACTTGACCCAGTATTGTGGTCCGAAAATCAGCAATACCAGTACTCCGACGCCAATAAGTGCAAATAAGCCCATTGCTGGAGTTCCATTTGAAAAACGTGCACCTTATGCGAGCCAGCGCTTTCTGCGGCGATAATGCTTCACGTCCTTGAAGGATTTGCGCCCCTCTCCACCAACGCCAAGATAAAATTCTTTCACATCCTCATTCTCGCGCAACTCCTTCGCATCGCCATCCATCACTACACGGCCCGATTCTAGAATATATCCATAAGTTGCGTATTTCAGGGCAATGTTTGTGTTCTGCTCGGCCAGCAGGAAAGACACATCTTCTTTCTGGTTCAGGTTATGAACGATTTCGAAAATCTCTTCCACGAGTTGCGGAGCCAACCCCATGGAAGGTTCGTCGAGCAATATCATCGACGGTTTCGACATCAGTGCCCGGCCAATGGCGCACATCTGTTGCTCACCTCCGGACGTATATCCGGCTTGTGCCTTGCGGCGCTCCTTGAGCCGTGGAAAATACTGATAAACGAGATCAAGGTGATCCTTTATGGCTGCATTGCCATCCCGACGGGTATAGGCTCCCGTCAACAGATTCTCTTCGACAGAGAGGTGACCGAAACAGTGTCTGCCCTCCATCGCCTGGATGCACCCGCGCCGAACAAGTTCGTTCGGGGTCAGTGATTGAATTTCTGCGCCATTGAAGATGATGTTTCCCTTGGTTACTTCACCACGCTCGCCATGCAACAGATTCGACACTGCACGCAGGGTGGTGGTTTTTCCTGCACCATTGGCACCCAATATGGCCACAATGCCGCCTTTGGGCACAGTCAGGGAAACACCTTTCAGCACCAAAATGACGTGATTGTATATAACCTCGATATTGTTGATCGACAGGATCGTTTCTGACGATTGCGGTTCAAGATTTTCAGCAACACTCATGACATTGATTCCGGGAAACGTTCTTGTTGGAGAAGCAATCCCGGCAAAGCCGGGATTGCAGTTTTTGGATTAACCGCAGGACTGGGTTTGCCAGTCTGTCTGCTCAGAGACATACTTTTCAGCAGCTTCTTCAAGCAGCGGACGCACCTTGTCTGTCATAGGTGCGATCGGATCCGTGATCTTTTCCCATGCAGAACCGTTCCACTGTTGCAGGAAGACTGATCCGGCGCCCTCATGGTCTGAACAGGAACCTTTGATCGGAGCGGTAAAGCCGCCGAGTCCGATTTCGTTCAGACGAGCCTCGGAGAGGTCAAAAGTCTCAAGACCCACGCGCATATCGGCACCGGTGATGGCTTTTTTGCCGGTAGCGGCCTGTGCAGCGCGAATTGCTTCAGAAACAATCACAGCATTGAAGAGGCCGCGGTTGTAGAGAACCTTGCCAACGTCATCCTTGCTTGCGACCTGACTCTTGCCAGCATCGACCACGTGTTTGATAACGTCCTGCAATGCTGGGAAGTCCGTGCCAATCCCAGAGAAGTTAGTACCGATGTAGCCTTTGCCAGTTTCGCCCACGGAATCCAGGTCCGCGTTGGCTGAAGACCACCAGTTACCAATGAACTTGTCCATTGGATAACGGATTTTTGCGGCTTCTTTGACAGCGGTCGGGTTCATCGCTCCCCAACCCCACATTATCATCCAGTCTGGGCGCTCCTTGCGGACATTCAGCCATGTAGCTGACTGGTTCTGCATTTCTTTAACGCCAACTGGGAAACCGACCCATTCAAAGCCAAGCTCAGGAGCAAGTTTTTCGAGCAGAGGGATAGGCTCTTTACCATATCCGACGTCGAGATAAATGAAGCCGATTTTCTGTCCTTTGAGGCCACCATTTGCATCAATATACTTGAGAATTGACGACATCTGGCTCCAGTAGGAAGTCGGGTAAGTGAATGTCCATGGGAACTTCTCACCGATCGCAGCAGCTGAAAGGCCATAACCCATGGAAAGCACAGGAATCTGGTCAACAGGAGCCTTTGGTACCAACTGCAGTGTAATACCGGTTGAAAGCGGATTATAAACTAGTGCGCCATTGCCTTTCGTAGACTCATAGCACTCAACACCTTTCTGGGCGTTATAGCCGGTTTCGCATTCCTCGACGACAACCCTGGCGCCACCAATACCACCATCACGCTCGTTCAGCATGTTCAGGTAATCCGCAAATCCGTTCGCAAACGGTGTACCACCACCGGCAAATGGGCCTGTGCGGTAGCTCAATGACGGAACATACAGTGTATCTTCCGCGCTAGCCGTGGATACATGCATGGAACCTGCAACGGCAAATGCAGCGGCCCCAAGGATTAGTTTCTTGAGCATATTGATACTCCTCCCAAACGCTCTGCGGTAAGCGGTATGCTTTCCGCAATTATTGAAACCAGTTTATGAAGGGCCGGTTTCCAGCCCTGCAATGGGCCAATCCTAGTACGGGAATGGCCAAACACGCAATTTTTGTTTCACAATTGCCCATAACCGGGCAAGTCCGTGCGGCTCAATAATCAGGAATACAACGATGAGGATTCCGATAATAATATCAGACACCAAATCTGCCTGGGCTGAATTAATCGCCCATGGTGTGATCGTATCGACAACCGGCGGCAGGACCGCACGAATAAAGACCGGCATGATCCAGATAATGGCAGCGCCCAAAAAACATCCAAGCAGACTGCCGAGACCACCGAGAATCACCATGAACAAAATCTCGAAGGAATGGTTGTAGTCAAAACTTTCAACCTCCGCTGCGCCCAACCAGAGAAACACCATCATTGCACCTGCAACGCCGCAATAGAAAGAAGAAACCGCAAAGGCCGACAGTTTTGCATATAGCGGGCGAACTCCCATCAGTTCAGCTGCAATATCCATATCGCGTATCATCATCCAGGATCGTCCGATCCGGCCCGAGATGATGTTTGATGCAATCCAGGTCATGACAACAACAATTGACAGGCAGGCCAGGTATCTTGTTACCGAATCAGCCGATGCTCCGGTCATGATGAATCCAAACGTTTCGCGTTGCGGAACTTCGATCGCACCGGAATCATTGTAATTGTATAGCCACGGAATCCGAATAAACGCCCATTCCAGGAAGAATTGCGCTGCCAGCGTCGTTACCACCAAATAGAAACCCTTGATCCTAAGTGAAGGCAATCCGAAAAATACGCCGACCGCTGCTGAGAATATCCCAGAGGCAAATATCAGGAAAATGATGTTTATGTCCGGAAACGCAAGGGTCATTTTGTAACACGCATAGGCACCCACCCCCATGAATGCACCGGTTCCCAACGATATCTGTCCGGTATAGCCTGTGAGGATGTTGAGGCCGATGGATGCCAGCGTAAACACGAGGAACGGTATCATGATCGCTCCCAGGAAGAACTCGTCCGCCAGGAGCGGGATCGCTATGAATCCAATCGCCAGATAAATCCAGATAAACACGTTGTCCTGGAAAATCGGAAACTTTGCTGAATCCGCTTCGTAAGTTGTCTTGAACTGGCCTGCTTCACGATAAAACATTGTATGCCTCCCCCTATATCCGCTCGATCAGTTTTTCGCCGAACAGACCTTCGGGTCTGTAAAGCAGGAAGATTAGGGCGATGATGAATGCAAACCAGCTTTCCGTGCCGCCCCCGAGAATTGGTGCACCCCAGTAGAGGTCAAATACCTTTTCACCCAGGCCAATAATCAATCCACCAATGATCGCGCCGGGTACAGATGTAAATCCGCCTAGCACAAGAACCGGTAGGGCCTTGAGTGCAACAACCTGAAGGGCGAAGGATACATCCGATTTCGCCGCCCACAGGATGCCGGCCGTCAGCGCTACGACACCGGCCGCGAACCAAACAACCACCCAGATTTGCTCGAGAGAAATTCCGACAGATAATGCGGCCTGGTGATCATCCGCAACCGCGCGCAACGCTCTGCCTATGCGGGTCTTGTTGAAAAAGATGGCAAGGCCGGCAATCAGGATAATTGCGATAATCGCTGCAGCAATATCGATGTGCTGGAAGATTACAACGCCCCCACCGACTTCCCAGTCACTAGCGCCGGTTGGAAGCCCAAGTTCTGTGGTAATCATGGCCTTGGGCTCACCACCGAAAATAAGCTGGCCGCCGGCAATGAGTATGAATGTGATACCGATCGTCGACATAAACAGGATAATATCCGGCTGGTTGACCAGTGGTTTCAACACCACCCGAACCACTGTGATTGCCAGCAAACCCATCACCCCTAGTGTCAGCAGCAACGCCAGATATGCAGGAACACCGAGTGCGTGTATGCCAACAAGTGCAAGAGCTGCGAAAACCACCATAATGCCCTGAGCAAAATTGAAGACGCCGGAAGCCTTAAAAATCAGAACAAAGCCAAGCGCAATCAGCGAGTAAAGCGTTCCGGACACCAAACCTTCCCAAATTGTCTGCAACAGCAGATCGGGCAGGGCATACATGGTTTCAAACGGATCTATGAATATCTGTCTCAACAGTTCCATCAGTGCGATACTCCCAAATATGCATCAATAACGTCCTGATTGGCCTGTACTTCCTGCGGCAGGCCGTCGCCAATTTTCTTGCCATAATCCAGCACCATGACGCGATCCGCCAGATCCATGACAACGCCCATATCGTGCTCGATAAGTGCGATCGTCGTGCCGTACTGCTGATTCACTTCAATGACAAAACGGCTCATGTCCTCTTTTTCCTCGAGGTTCATGCCGGCCATCGGCTCGTCCAGCAGAAGAAGATCTGGTTCCGCTGCGAGAGCGCGACCAAGCTCCACGCGTTTCTGCAAACCATAGGGAAGTGTGCCCACCGGCTCTTTGCGGATTGCTTCGATTTCCAGAAAATCAATGATTTCCTCCACCGCCTTGCGGTGCTCGATTTCCTCCTGCAGAGCAGGGCCATGACGCCACATCTGCCAGAAAAAATTCTTGTTCATCTTCAGGGTGCGCCCCGCCATGATGTTGTCCAATGTCGACATGCCATGGAACAGCGCCACATTCTGAAAGGTTCGAGAAATACCACTGGACGCTGCCTGATAGGGCCGCATCTTGCGTCGTTTTTCTCCCCGAAAGGTTATGGTTCCCTCTTGCGGATGATAAAAACCATTGATGACATTGAGCATTGAAGTCTTGCCCGCACCATTAGGCCCGATTATCGCTCTGACCTCACCCTTCTTGATATCAAAAGAAACATCAATAATCGCCTTCACACCACCGAACGACAGCGAGATGTTGTCCACGTGAAGCATGGTCTCGCCCGGCGCCACATCATCGTTTGCTCCGGTGGTTTTTGGATCGACCGCTATATTCATTCCGCAGCCTCCTTCATTGCCCTGGGTGCGAACACCTCGGAGTCCTGAATAGAAACCGTTGCCGAGATTGCACCTTTTCTTCCATCTTCAAATACAACTTCCGTTTCAATAAACTTCTCACTCGAACCATCGTAAAGCGCTTCGATGAGCTCTCCGTATCGCTCTCCAATAAAGCTGCGACGCACCTTCATGGTTCGGGTCATCTCGCCATCATCGGGATCAAGTTCTTTGTGAAGGATGAGAAAACGGTGAATTTGTGAACCGGCCATCATTTCTTCACTGGACAGATCTTCATTTACTTCCCGAACATGATCTCCCATCATCTTGATAACATCCGGATGCTGGGTGAGCTCCTGATAAGACGCGTAAGACACGTTGTTTCGTTCTGCCCAGTTGCCAACGGATGTCAGGTCAATATTCACGAACACGCAACAGCGATCCCGATTGTCACCAAAGGCCACGGCTTCTTTGATATTCGGAAAAAACTTGAGCTTGTTCTCAATATATTTCGGTGCAAACAAGCTGCCGTCTTTCAACTTTCCGACGTCCTTTGCCCGATCAATGATCCGCAGATGTCCTTCATTGTCGATGAAACCTGCATCGCCGGTGTGAACCCAGCCATCTTTGGTTTTGGTTTCCTTGGTGGCCTTGTCGTTTTTGTAGTAACCCACAAAAACTCCCGGTGAGCGATACATCACTTCACCATTTTCGGCGATGTCAATTTCCACATCGGGAGAAGGCGTGCCGACCGTGTCAGCACGTATTTCTCCGTCCGGCTGGGCGGAAACATAGACCGACGCTTCAGTCTGACCGTAGAGTTGTTTAAGGTTCAAACCAAGGGAACGGTAGAAACGGAAAATTTCCGGCCCGATCGCCTCGCCTGCGGTATACCCCACTTTCATTTTGCTCATACCCATACGGTTCTTGAGCGGCCCGTAGACCAAAAATTCACCAAGCAGGTATTTGAACCTATCCAAGCCACCCACTTTCTCGCCATTGAGAATCGGCTCACCCACCTTGCGGGCATGATCCATGAAGTAGTTGAACATCTTCTGTTTGGTTTTGCTCGCATCTTCCATGCGCACGGTGATCGCAGTCAATAGCGTTTCGAAAACGCGAGGTGGTGCAAAAAAGTAAGTCGGTGCAATTTCCCGGCGATTATCATCTGCTGTTTCTGGACTTTCAGGACAGCAAACACAATAGCCCGCCGTATAGGATTGCGCATAGGAAAAGACATGGTCACCAACCCAGGCGAGCGGCAGATAGGCAATGATTTCGTCTGTCTCGTTCAGGCTGTCAAATCCGTTCGCGTTGATCGCGGATTTTACGAGATTGTCAAACGACAACATCACGCCCTTGGGTTTGCCGGTCGTTCCGGAAGTGTACAGCATGACGGCGATATCATCGCCTTTCAGCTTTTCATATCCGGCTTTCCAGGCCTCATCCCCCTTTTCCGCCAGTTCATCGCGGCCCATTTCCTGAACAGCATCAATTGAATGAAGGTTTTTCACGTTATAATCGCGCAAACCACGTGGTTCGTCGTATACAATATGCTTCAGTTTCTTGAGATTGTTCTTGATCGAGAGGATTTTGTCGACTTGTTCCTGATCCTGGCAGACCGCTGTTGTCACCTCAGCGTGCTCGAGAACATATGACATTTCTTCGGCAACCGAATCCGCATAAACTGGAACTGGAACGGCACCAATTGCCTGTGCTGCGCAAAATGTCCAGTACAAGCGTGGTCGGTTCTGGCCGATGATTGCAACCTTTTGGCCATTCTTTATGCCGAGCTTCTTCAGGCCCATTGAATAGGCCCTGATCTCTTCGAATGCCTGGCTCCATGTCCAGGTTTGCCAGATGCCGTAATCCTTATGGCGAAATGCCGGTTTGCTGGCAAATCGCTTAGCGTTCAATTGCAGTAACTGCGGAAAGGTTGTCATTTCCTCCCCGCTCTTGGACACGTTGCCCGAACCAGCCATTGTAGCCGTCTCCTCCCGTTTGCCGTATCCGATTGTTCCGGATTTTCGGCTGAACACAACCCAATATCGCGGCCTGTGTCCGATCTCCTCATAACTAACAAACCACAAAACGCACAAAGTCTCGATTAGCAATTATGCAAACCGGTACAGAATAATTGCACGCTTGTTCATTTTTTCAGCTGGCTTAACCTAAGGCCTAATTACAAAGTTGCCAACAGGGCGCTGCTGAAAAGTTTTTGCCGTAAATGAGATTGATATGTTCTGACAAAAAGGGCAAGGAATTTCATTCGTAAGATTCCAATTGAATTCAACAGGACTAAACAATGGGCAAAGAGATATTGGTTATTGGCGGCGGCCAGGCGGCGGCTTCCTTTGCGGCAAAACTCCGTCAGAAGGATACAGATTGCAACATCACCATTCTGGGAGAAGAAAACCATTTTCCCTACCAGCGTCCGCCCCTTTCAAAAAAATACGCGGTCGGAGAAATGAGTGCTGAACAGCTGTTGCTTCGTCCCGAAGACTGGTACGAGAACAATCGGGTTGGATGCAAGACGAATGAACAGGCAGCTGCCATAGACGTCAACGCCCATACGGTCACAACAACAGCTGGAAATGTCTATGGATGGGACAAGCTGTTTCTGGCGACCGGCTCCCGGCCCAGAAGCTTGCCCGAGGCAATTGGCGGGAACCTTCCCGGTGTATATCTCCTGCGCAGCATAGCAGATGTCGACCTCTTTGCAGACGAACTTATTGAAGGGCGAAGTGTCGCGATTATCGGTGGCGGATATATTGGCCTTGAAGCAGCAGCCGTCTGCGCACCAAAGGGGCTGAACGTTACCTTGATCGAAGCGGCAGACCGGATTCTGCAGCGTGTCGCATGTCCTGAGACTTCCGATTGGTTCCGGAATTTACACACCAACCATGGCGTCAGTATTCATGAAGGCGTCGGACTAGAGAAAATTGAAGAAAGGAACGGAAAAGCAGGAGTAGTTAATCTTTCAAATGGAGACACTGTTGACGCAGACTTTGTGCTTGTGGGCATCGGCATCATTCCAAATGCGCAACTGGCTAGCGATGCGGGACTGGATGTTGACGGCGGAATTGTGGTTGATGAATATTGCCGAACTTCAAACAGTGATATTTTTGCAGCGGGCGATTGCGCCGCGTTTCAGTATGGCGGAGAGCTTACTCGTCTTGAGTCAGTTCAAAACGCAATAGATCAGGCTGAATGCGCAGCAGACAATGTCTGCGATGAAGCAAGAGAGTACACACCCTACCCGTGGTTCTGGTCAGACCAGTATGATGTGAAACTTCAAATTGCCGGTCTAAATCGCGGATATGACAAAATAGTCGTGCGCCCCGGCGATCGCGAAGGTGCAATCTCGCATTTTTATTTCGCTGGAGATAAACTTCTGGCGGTGGATTCCATGAACGATCCGCGCACTTATATGGTGTCAAAAAAGATGCTGGAAAGCGGTAAAAACATTGCGCCAGACCAAGCCTCGGATACAGATCTGGTTTTGAAGAGTCTTCTCTAGCTTATCGGTTATGTTCAGAACCCGCGTGAGGAAAAACCTGATATTGCAGGCTCCACCAACTGGCCTTCACCATTTTTGATCCGGTACATGGCCAAACCACGATCTGTTGTTCCATCGGGACGCAAACGAAACGCTCCCGTTGTTCCCTGGAAACCGCGTGCGCTTTCGAAATTTCGAGCCTCAAATGCATTGGTTCCGTTCATCCGAACCAGTTCCGCAGCCAACGTTACCGCATCATAGGCCAAGGCTGCCTGAACCCCTGGCTGAACTCCAAATTTACCCGAGTAGCGCTCAGCGAAAGCTTCAAAAAGGGATACATCACGACCTGGATACAAAGCCCCTTCAAGATATCCGTTACCTTTTTCGATGGATTCCCAGGCACCAAATCCGAAAATCTGTTTTTTGCCGGTTTCAACACCTAATCTGCGCAATCCGCCGATTACGAGACTGGGGATTGGTCCACCTTCTGGCACGTAAATCGTATCAGAAGACTGTGCTTCCACCGCAGCTTCCTGAAGCAGCATTTCAATTCCTTCAGGCGTCCGATCATATTCTTTGATGTTCAGGGTGACGCCGTTGGCATTTGCAGTCTCCCGCAGAATCCGGTCACGGAGGTTACCCTCTGCATTTTTCGGCAAAAATGCGATCATTGATCTGCGTTCGATGGATCAGGCGTATCGAATCATCCGCCTGGTATCTGATTGCGGAGTATATGAAAACAAATAAACACCTCTGCGCGCAACAGAAGTGTCAGTGGAAAAAGCCAACATGGAAATGTTTGCAGGCAAGGTCACTCCCGCTGCGGCACTCACATTTGACGCAAATAACGGGCCCAAAACCAGGGAAGAACCTTCGCTAATAGCTTCGTTCGCCCGTGCTTGTTCTTCTGTTGCCTGTCCTTTGGTGTCCTTCACCACGAGTTGAACCTGGTTTCTTCCGAAATCCTGGATAGCAAGTTCGGCGCCGTTTCGAAGTTCACGGGCTACTGCCGCTGCTCCGCCGGGTATGCTAGAGGGAACCAACAACGCAATTCTGACATTTCCGGATCCGATAACCTCGCCAACCGGATTGGGTGAAAGTACACGGGGCAAATTGTTCTGCGTAGCGCTGCCAGGCAAACCGGTGCCTACATTGTTGCCGGATACACAACCCGGCAGCAACAAGGTTAGAGCAGCGCCCGCCAGCAAAGATTTCAATACTGTGTGGCTGTATTCTGGAATAACCCTGAACATTCCCCGTCCTGTTTGATACTTAACGCCGCCGCCATTATTGACAGTCTAGCACCCACTGGTTCAAAACAAAATGCCTTTTACATACTTGTAATAAATTACGCAACGTAAGATTTCATGCCCCGCCGTTTCCGCTCCGAGGTGCACCACCGCCAGGCCCTTTTTGAAATGAGGGCGCAAGCCCGAATGCAAAAAAGGGCCTGGCGGTGAAAAATTTCGACAGGCGGAGCCTGCGATGACTTGAATTGCCGTTACCAATACCCCTACCGCAGAATTGCGCACAAGCGCAATCGCCTCTTCGAACAGACTGTGCCGAAGAGAGATTTCACGCTGTGCGCTTCCCAGAGGTTTGAGAGCGGTCATGGCGGTGCCTGCGCATCTCTGAACACCTCCTCCGGCGTCCGGAAGCCGAGTGCCTTGCGCGGCCGTGCGTTGAGCAGATCCTCCACCGCCTGGACCTCGGCATCGGTCACAGACCGGAAATCCGTGCCTTTCGGCAAATACTGGCGGACCAGTCCATTGGTGTGTTCATTCAGCCCGCGCTCCCATGAGTGGTAGGGCCGGGCAAAATAGAACTTGGCATCAAGCGCCTTGGACAGGCTGCTGTGGCCAGCGAATTCCTTACCGTTGTCCGCAGTGATCGTGTGAACCAGGTGCCGATCTGCCTCCAGCCGGCGTCTGAGCGCAGCTCCGACATCTTCGGCCGTTTTCCTGTCGAGCCGTACCAGTCGGGTCATCTTCGAGGCGCGGTCCACCGCCGAAACCACTGCGCCGCTTTGACCCGCTCCAACGATCGTGTCCACCTCCCAGTCACCGATCCGCAACTTCTGTTCGACGATCGCGGGCCGCTCACTGATATCGACACGACCGGGAATGCGTCCTCGCCCGGCGTGCCGGCCGCCGCGCCAATTCGGTTTCTTCCCACGCCGCCGCAGACGTTTGTAAAGGCTGCCACCGGCCCTGCGGTCCGCGCGGACGTATTCGTAGATCCGCATCCGCCCCACCATGGCTTGGCCTTCCCGACGAAACCGACCCGAAATTTGCTCTGGGCTCCAGCCAGCCGCCAACTTCTCCTCGACCAATTGCCACAGGGCGGGTGTCATCTTCCTTGGCACCGATGACGCCCTGTGGCGGCGCTCTGTCGCCTTGTTATGGGCCTGTTTGTACCGGTAGCCCCGGCCGCCGCTGTTGCGCTGCATCTCTCGACGGATTGTCGTGTGATGGCGTCCGAGCTCACGCCCAATGTCTCTCTGCGAGAGGCCGCTTTTCTTCAACCCCCAAATCTGGCAACGTTCATCTTGGGTCAGGTGGTGGTAGCCGCGAGGCATAGGCGAATCTCCTTCTACAAGATTCTCGCCATCGCCTGGCCCGCCCGCAAGGAAGAATGCTCATCACGCTGCCGTTTTCACTGGTGCACTTCGGAATGGCACGGGGGCGACTTTTTCCGTAAAAGAGAAATGATTTATGCGGTGGTTTGCGCATCATCACCAATAACAATTTTTCCGCGATGAACCGTTTGCAGATGCATGGAGCGGATTTTGTCTCTGGTCTGTTTTGCGATGTCACGGCGTCTTGTAGTTTGGTTGATCATGATCGGCCGGCCTACACCTACGTGTACATCCCAGGCAGCGTATCTGAGAAATTTCATGACGTGCGGCCCCAGTTCCCGGTCGCCGTCCCAGGAAGATTGTGTCCGTCCGTATCGACCCAGCGGCATGCCATGCAATTTGGTATAGCTAATGGAAACCGGCTGCACAAACACCTGTTCTGCTCCACCTTCTTTGACCGCATACTGGGCAGCACCAAATAGGGAACTCTTGAAGTCCAGTATGCGATGCCCGTCAGCGGTTGTACCTTCAGCAAACAGAACCATGGAATCTCCATCCAATAGCCGATGCGTGACCTCTCGGGCCTGTTTTCCGGCATCGCGTTTATTGGCCCTCACAACAAATACGGTACGCTGCATTTTTGCCAGAAGGCTTGCTCCTGGGATAGTTTCCACTTCATGTTTCGCAATAAAACTGAGTTCAGCGATACTGCCGAGCACAAGAATATCCGACCATGAAATATGATTAGCCACTATAAGCAGCGGCCGTCGGTTCGACAGTTCGCCGGAAACCTCTATCTTTAATCCGATCATTTTCACTGCAAAACGATGCCAAAACAACGGGATCTTACGACAAAGCTGCCAATTTAATGCAATCGCAAGTATCTGAACCGGAAGCAGAATCAGTGTCATCACGGTTACTGCTGCAAACACAAAATATACTCTTGTAGAGGCAATCATTCGTCTTCGACTGTATCCAGCGGCACCCCGTAGAGTTCAAGCCGATGGTCAACGAGGCGGAAGCCATGTTCACGCGCTATGCGTTCCTGCAAAGCCTCAATTTCAGCATTAGCAAATTCGATCACCTCCCCACTTTTCAGATCGATCAGATGATCATGATGGTTTTCCGGGACAATCTCATATCTTGCACGTCCATCGCGGAACTCATGGCGTTCTATAATGCCTGTTTCTTCGAGCAGCTTGACGGTCCGATAAACAGTGGCAATTGATATATTCCCGTCTATCTTCGATGCCCGTCTGTACAAATCCTCCACATCCGGGTGGTCATCTGCATTTTCCAGGACCTGAGAAATAACTCTGCGTTGTCCGGTCATGCGAAGACCTTTGTCTATACATTTTTGTTCAAGAGACATGGTGAATGCGTTTGATTGAAATTGTTTTCGGACCGCTACGGTCTACCCAAGTTCTAACTGCATGACAAGCGCCGTTGAGGCAGCACCTGGATTGTTGCCTTCATCCGAGTAATAGCCTTCGCGCCTGGAAATTTCCCGAAAGCCAGCTTTTTTGTATAAATTTATGGCCGCTGTGTTTCCGGCTTCGACTTCCAGGTAAAGCTTTGTTGTTCGGTCTGCACTCAGTTTTCTGACCGCTGCAGACAGCAGTTGTTGCGCAACACCCTTTTTGCGCGCGGACTGTTTGGTTGCAATAGAAATTATTTCTGCTTCATCCAGTACAGATTTCACAAGGATGAAACCGGAAGTAGGTTTATCTACATTTCCTTCTTTTCGGGCTACAAGGCAGAAATAGGCATCCTGTGCAAGCAACGACTCAAATTCGCCGGCACCCCAGCCTCTGGGGAAACTGGCCCGGTGTATTTCGGACAGAACTGCAAAGTCCCTTCTGACTGCTGGTTGAATGACCGACCTGGTTTTTAGTCCAATCAGTCCTTTTAGAAAACCGGGCCACATAGTTTATATCCTATGCAATCTCGACGCCAAATCCGGTTTGTGGTTTGGCATCAGCCGAACGCAGGTAAACCGGTTCCGGAGGCTGTCCGTTCGGGGTTAATCCGCCAGCGATTCTGGCTACGTTTTCAATTGGAGGAGCCGATAACTCGTGAATTATGGAGATATTTTTGCCAGTCATTTCCAGAAAAGTGCGGCAGCCAGATCCACAAACACCATCCGGTTCATCCTGAAATTTGTCAGATAATTCTTCGAATGCAGACAGAAACGGCTTTTCCCGGCCCGATAGCTGACAATAGGCTTGACCGCGCCTTGCATCCAGGATGGTAAGCAGACTACCGTTGAACCCGGTATCCAGAGCAGCTTGTTCACAGGCTTGCAGACTGGTAATTCCCACCGTTTCCACATTAAGAGAAACTCGTAGCCCCCTGGCCGCTGCAAGTCCCACTCGAACACCGGTAAAACTTCCCGGCCCGGTTACGACTCCTATGCGCCTGATATTGCTATAATTCAGGCTCGCCTGATCCAGACAATTTTCTATTTGATCCATTAGCAATTCTGCGTGCCCACGACCAATATCGTCAACGCGGCGGCTGACGATTGTATCACTTTTGGAATCGTAGAGCGCTACCGAACACAGATGCGCCGAAGTATCAATTGCAAGCAGCATGCACTAGACGAAAACGCCGACCGGCTGAACCTCGACCACTTCAGGAATGAAGTGTTTCAGCAGATTCTGTATTCCATGTTTGAGCGTAGCTGTAGAGGAAGGGCATCCCGCACAGGCACCGCGCATATGAAGGTAAACAATGCCATCACGAAACCCGTGGAACGTGATATCACCACCATCCTGGGCAACAGCCGGTCTTACGCGGGTGTCAAGCAGCTCTTTGATTGTGTTGACAATCTCTGTGTCTGCCGGATCGAAATCTTCCTCTTCTAAATCCGCCTGAGATCCGGTGTTTTGCATAACCGGCCGACCGGAAACAAAATGCTCCATAATGGTACCCAGCACCGCAGGTTTGAGGTGCTGCCAGTCAAAGCCGTTTTCCTCATCTCCTTCTCGTGTGACAGAAATGAAGTCGTGACCGAAGAATACACCTGATACACCTGGAATTCGAAACAGTGCCTCTGCCAGGTGCGAAGCCTTGGCTTCATCGCTATCCCGAAAATCTGCGGTTCCTGATGGTAACACCGGTACACCGGGCAGAAATTTAAGCGTGGACGGATTTGGTGTCGCTTCTGTCTGAATAAACATCGGCTAAAGCTCCAATTTTTAGAATAATTCCAAAGTAAGTCTGTTGCGGTCCAGAATCAAGCCTGTAGTGCCGAAATCCGGACCGATGGTACAGGAGACAGCAAAATACCGCTGTATTTATGCCTTGCGCAATAGCTAGGTGACGTTTTCAATATCGTCAAATGTCATCTCGCACGGTACGACGACGACAGGAATGGAAAACGAATTGCTGGAATCTCCTAATGACGAAACCAGCGGTCCGGGGCCCTCCTTGCTATCGCCGGCTGCAAGGACCAACAAGGCGATATCCTGATCTTCTTCTACCAGCTCAAGAATCTGTTCCCGGGTTTTGCCTTCACGAAAAATCAGTTCCGGATCAATATTACCGTGCTCGCGGCAGAATTGTGCGTAGCGTTGAAGTTCCGCCTCACCAGCTTCCCTCGCTTCGGCTTTCATTATTTCTTCAACGCCGATCCAATGTTGAAAACTCTCAGGCTCTGAGACGAACAACAATGCAAGGGCGCCGCCGGAATTTGTGGCACGGCGTTCTGCGTAAAGGACGGCTTTTTCACATTCCGAGGTGGAATCGACCACGCAAAGAAACTTGCGCTTATGGCCTTCTTTATGAATTAGTCTTTTGCTGACCATATGCCTGCACCTCGCCTCAATACAATTAGATTACTACAGGCGTCCTAGCCAAGGAAACCAAAAATTTCCCGAACCTCGCGCATGGTCTCTTGCGCAATGTGTCGTGCTCTATCGGCACCGTCAGCAAGAACTCCATCAACATAATCCGGGCTGTCCATCAGTTTACGCATTTCCTCATTGATAGGTGAGAGCTTTTCAACCGCCAACTCGGCAAGCGCAGGTTTGAACTGGCCAAACTGCTGACCGCCAAATTCCGAGATAACCTGTTCAGCACTCGTATCCGCCAGAGCCGCATAAATACCGATCAGGTTGCGAGCCTCCGGGCGCCCATCAAGACCTTCAAGTGTATCTGGTAGTGGCTCCGGATCGGTTTTTGCCTTGCGAATTTTTTTAGCGATATCATCAGCGCTATCAGTCAGGTTGATGCGAGACAAGTCGGAGGGTTCAGATTTCGACATCTTTCGAGTTCCGTCACGCAATGACATAACCCGAGTCGCGGGGCCTTCGATAACTGGCTCGGTTAATGGAAAGTATCCTTCTCCATGGCCGAGCTCGGTGATCCGCCCTGAAAAATCGTGGTTGAACTTGCCTGCAATTTCCCGTGTGAGTTCAAGATGCTGTTTCTGGTCGTCCCCCACCGGCACATGAGTGGCACGGTACAGTAGAATGTCAGCCGCCATCAGGGTGGGATAGGCGAACAATCCGACAGAAGCTTCTTCCGCGTGTTTGCCAGCCTTTTCCTTGAACTGGGTCATTCGGCGTAACCAGCCCATCCGTGCCACGCAGTTGAACAACCATGAAAGTTCGGCATGTTCGCGAACCTGACTCTGGTTAAAGACTATATGTGTCTTGGGATCGATGCCCGATGCCATAAACGCGGCAGCAATCTCTCGGGTTTGGCCGATCAGATTATCCTGAACCATTTCTGCGGTGATCGCATGCAGATCGACGACACAGTAAATGCACTCATGGCTGGATTGTAGTGCAACAAATTTCCGGATCGCACCCAGGTAGTTTCCAAGATGCAAATTACCGGTCGGTTGCACACCGGAAAATACTCGGTTTTTTGGCTGAACCATTGTTAGTTATGTCCGTATTTGAATTTGCGCGGGTTATGGCCGAAGCGCCCGTCATTGGCAAGGGAAGATTGTGGCTTTATCAGCTGCGCCGAACCAACCGTCGAATCAATTCCCGTGGAAGTGCACCCGATATTATTACAATTGCGAAATAAAGGCCTGCTGCCGCTGTTATGAGAAATCCAATCCAGAAATCTTCAAAAGCAACCCGGCCTCTGTCAAAGGCTCGCCTATTAATTTCTGACCGGCGTATAACATGCCAGCCATTATCAAGCTTCCAAGGCAAATCAGAAATATGTTTTGAATTGTCTTTGCTGATACTCTGAAATGGTCTCCGCGGTGCAATACAAGCCACAAAAGAAGGGCGTTCAACCAGCCCGCGACACTGGTGGCAATACCAAGCCCGACCACGCCGTATATTGGGAACAGAGTGAGGCTGAGCGCGATATTGAATACGGCATTGACCCCTGAAAACCACATCGGGGTACGCATGTCTTGTCGGGCATAAAAAGACGGCTGAAATATTTTGATGAGGACAAAGGACGGCAGCCCAACAGCGAATGCTGCCAGTACCTGCGCTGCAAGTTCGCTATCCTCGCGAAGAAATGCGCCACGCTCGAAAATAAGAACAACCAGCGGCAGGGGAATCATGAATAGTCCCACGGCGGCAGGTACAGTCAGACCGAGGCCGAATTCAAGACTGCGATTCTGTAGTTTGTCGACTTCCGGCCGATCGTCACTGGCCAATGCCCGCGATAATTCCGGCAGCAATACGACACCGATGGATATTCCGATTATCCCCAATGGAAGCTGCATCAGTCGATCAGCGTAATTCATGATCGCAATAGCACCAGCCTGTGCCGATGCAATAATCTGTCCAACAAGCAGATTAATCTGGGTAATTCCCCCTGCGATGGCGGTGGGCAAAGCCAAAACCAGTAGCCGCTTAACAGACGGAGACATCGACGGTACCCGCAGCGACAGGCCGAAATTTTGCCGGCGAACACCGTAAATCAGCAGAACCAACTGCAGAATCCCTGATGCGAATACACCCCAAGCCAGGCCTATGCCCAACTCCATATCGCTCCAGCCGGACTGCCACGCAAGAAGCAACGTAAAGATCAAGACGATATTGAGTAGTACCGGTGCGAGGGCTGCCAGAAAATAGTGCCGAAACGCGTTGAGGATTCCCGAAAGCATTGCCACTAGGGACATTGCTGCAAGATAAGGAAACATTACGCGTGCCAGGATCACGGTGAGGTCAAACTTCTCCGGATTCTCGGCGAATTTGGGTGCTATGACTGTCCCTACTAATAACGGCATGAACAGGATTGCCAAGGCAGACAGTCCCAAAAGAAGAACGATGAGCACGGACAGGATTTTCTCTGCGAACTCCCTTGCCGCAACTCGCCCGCCGGTCTCTAACTCGCTTGCAAACATTGGCACAAAAGCTGAGTTAAATGCCCCTTCTGCAAAGAGTCGCCGGAATAGGTTGGGGAAACGAAATGCGGCGTAGAAGGCATCGGCAACCGGACCGGAGCCTAGCAGGCCGGCAATCAGGGCTTCCCGGACAAACCCAAGGACCCTGCTCATCATCGTAGCACTTCCGACCGAAGCAAATTTCCCGACCAGGCTCACGATGCCAGTTCCTTGGTTTTTGGCTGCATTACTTCAAGGAGTGTTTCCCTGATTTTTTTGAGCCGGTTAGGGTTTTCTATTTTGTGGCCTACCAGATCACGTACATAGAAACTGTCATTTGCTTTTTCGCCAAAAGTCACGACGTGGGCAGAGCCGATATCAAGGTTGAGATCTGCCAGGGAACCGGTAAGTTCTGATAGCAACCCGGGTCGGTCCAGACATTCGATTTCAATTACTGTGAAAGTATCAGACAATTCGTTGTTGACCTTGATTTTTGGCGGGATGGAAAATGCTTTGTATCTGCCCCTTAGTTTATTGTTTCTGGCGATTACAGAGGGAAGGCACGCTTTGCCGCTGAGAACCTCTTCGATAAGTTTACCAATGCGTGCGGCACGGCGGATTTCCTCTGCATCATCCTTGAATTCTCGATTGATGAATATTGAATCAAGTGCCCTCCCGTCATTGGTGGTGTGGATCTTGGCGTCCACAATATTGACGCCTGCAGCAACGCATGCACCGGCGATTACGGACAACAAACGCGGATGGTCGGGCGCAATTACGGTGATTTCGGTAATCGCCTCGAACTGTTTCGTGTTGATGGAGGTTGCCAGACTGAGTTTCTTCTCATGAGTTTCCTTCAGGAAGTTCATGTGGCGAACCTGTGCTTCCTGATCTGTTGAGAGGTAATATGCGGTATATGGCAGTTCAGTATACGTGTCCTTTTCTTTCTCGCTCCAGCCTTCCAGTTTTTCCCGAAGATCTTCCTTTGCCTGTAACACACGCGCCTTGAGTGGCACTTTGGAGAAGCCGCCATTCAGCATCAGTTCGGTCTCATAGTAAAGCGTACGCAATAACTGGCCTTTCCAGCCGTTCCAGACGCCCGGGCCGACTGCCCGGATGTCGCATACGGTCAGGATCACCAGATAACGCATGCGTTCTACTTCCTGGACCACTTCGGAAAAATTCTGAATGGTTTTTCGATCCGACAAATCCCGGCCCTGTGCCACTGCACTCATGGTAAGGTGTTCCCTTATGAGCCAGGCTACCATTGCGGTCTGTTCGCTATCCAGTCCAAATCTCGGACACAGGCTCCGGGCCAACCGTTCCCCGGCGATTGAGTGATCTTCCTTGCGGCCTTTGGCAATATCGTGCAGGAACAATGCCACATACAAAATAACCCGATCTTTAACCTGTGGCAGGAGCTCGGAGGATAACGGATGCTCACTAGCGGTTTTTCCGCTCTCAATACCCCATAAGGCCCCGACCGAGCGGATAAGGTGCTCGTCAACGGTGTAGTGATGGTACATGTTGAATTGCATCATCGCGACTACCTTCCGGAATGCGGGTACAAACTTGCTGAGAAATCCTGTCTCGTTCATACGCCGCAACATTCGCTCAGGGTTCTTTTTACTGGTGAGGAGTTGCAGGAATATCTTGTTTGCTTTGGGGTTTTTTCGCAGATTTCGTCCTACCAGTGACAGGGACTTTGATAAAAGCTCGACTGCATCCGGGTGAAAGTCGAGACCGGTGTCGTCTGCTACTTTGAAGAAGCGAATGAGATTAACCGGGTCTCGCTCAAACACTTCGACATCTGCAATATTCAACCGGCCGTTGTCGTTGACAAAATCGCTTGTACCTTTGATTTTTTTTCTGCGACGGACAACAGACTGCAAAAACCTGTCCCAGCGTTTCACATCTTTCGCCTGTCGCTCCTCCAGTTTCGCGCATGCGATAAGGGTGAGATCGCCCACTTCCTTTGCGGTCAGGAAATAGTGTTTCATAAACCGTTCCACACCCGACAGACCGCCATGTGCGGTATATTGGAGCCGGCTTGCGATTTCTCGCTGGATATCGAAAGAAAGGCGCTCTTCTGCCCTATCGGTTAGAAAGTGCATATGGCAACGGACTGTCCATAGAAAATTTTCCGCGTGGCGGAAACGCTGGTATTCCCGCTCAGACAGCATACCGGCACCTACCAAGGCATGGGACTTGCCCAGATTGTGAAAATACTTGCCAATCCAGAACAGGGTGTGGAGGTCACGTAAGCCCCCCTTGCCATCTTTGACATTTGGTTCAACCAGATATCGGGATTCGCCAGCCTTTACATGACGGCCATCGCGTTCCGCAAGTTTGGCGGCTATGAACTCCTTTGCCGTTCCAGACACGACTTCTTGAGAGAATCGCGATGACAGGGAATCATACAAACCTCTGGCACCATGCAGGAAACGCACTTCGAGGATCGATGTCTTGATTGTCATATCCTCTTTCGAAAGACGGATACATTCATCAATATTCCGGGTTGCGTGGCCAACCTTGAATCCCATATCCCAAAGCATGTACAGGATGTATTCTGTTACCTGCTCAGCCCAAGCGGTCTGCTTGTAGGGCAGCACAAACAGCAAATCGATATCAGAACCGGGTGCGAGAGTTCCGCGGCCGTATCCGCCGACTGCCGTTACAGCGATTTGTTCACCTGATGAGGTGTTTTTGGCCCGGTAAACATGGGTAACCGCAAAATCATAGATTATGCGAATGATCTGATCCTGGACATAAGAAATTCGCCAGGCACATGCAGTTCCATCGCCATCTTCAAACAACTGATCACGAGCCCCGTTCCGGCCAGCTTCTGAGGCGGCTTTCAACAGTTTTAGCACTTCTGCCCGGATCCCGAACGAAGAGCCGTCGCCATTGGAATGTGCTGTCAGGGCAGTCAACTGCTCGCGAAGCTTATCGGGGTCAATCAGTTTCTCGAGTTTGAGATTGCGTTTGGGCATCAGGCGGGGAACTTTCAATTCCTTGTTAGCCTAATTTTATAACGATTCTGACCAGTTAAAGGAAGCGTTCCAGCTAATTGGCAGCGTCACTGTCCGGTGCAGCTTTTGGTCCGCCTTTCGACACACCCACCATGGCAGGACGTAGAACCCGTTCGCCAATTACATAGCCAACCTGTACTACCTGCATAACGGTGTTGTTGGGAACCTCTGTATTGGGTACCTCAAACATCGCCTGGTGGAAATTAGGATCAAACTTCTCGTTTTCAGGTGAGATGCGTTTTACGCCATTCTTCTCGAGCGCGTTGAGGAGTTCGCGTTCGGTCATTTCTACACCTTCAAAAAGCGATTTCAGACCGGATTGTCCCTTGTCCTCGTCATCAACATGATCGATGGCCCGGCGCAAATTGTCGGCAACGCCCAACATATCCCTGGCAAAACTGGAAATTGAAAAATTCCGCGCATCGGCAACATCTTTTTGCGTCCGACGGCGCAGGTTCTCCATTTCAGCTGCGGTACGAAGCATCTTGTCCTTCAACTCGGCAATTTCAGCTTCCTGACGCGTGTTTTCCGCAGCCAGTGCCTCCAAGGGATTGGCAAATCCCTCACCACCGGTATTTGCGGTTTCTGCACCTTCTGCCAGTGCAGCTTCTTCGGACAGTGCAGCGATAAGTTCCTCCTCGCTCATACCTGCGAGGTTCTCGATATCTGGACTTTCCGGTTTTTGGGGTTGCTTTTCTTGATACTCGTTTTGATCGGCCATCAGCCTGTTCCCGATATAATTTGGAATTCGAACACGATATCAGGTTTTGCAATCAAAAAATCAAGTGCCAAAACCGCATAATCATTGCAAAATTCTGCTGATTACCCGTGCAGTGTAATCGACCATCGGAACAAGCCTTGCATAGTTGAGCCGTGTTGGTCCGATTATTCCCAGTGCCCCGACAACGCGCTGTTCGCTATCCTTGTACGGGCAACGATCACCGATGAGCCGGAAAGAGAGAAAAGCTTGTTCTCGGAACCAATAAATATGCGAACACCGTCCCCCGCTTCCGTAAGCTCAAGCAGTTTCATGAAGTTTTCCTTGGCTTCGAGTTCACCAAATAACTGACGGACACGATCCAGATCATCTGCAGCTTCCAGATTTCCAAGCAGGTTGGCATGGCCACTTATAATCAGCTGACCCGGCTGTCCATCAGCACTTCCAGCCCAGGTGGCTACCCCGGTATCGACCAATTTGCTTGCAAGCGAATCCAGTTCAAGTCTTGCCGCTTCCTGCATTTTGTGGAGTGCCTGATTGGCTTCCATAATTGTCTGGCCGGCAATTTGGGCGTTTATGAAGTTTGCAGCTTCCGTGAGAGTTGATGCTGTCGTCCCGGGTGGCAATGCAATTATTCTATTTTCTACCGATCCGTTTTCCCCGACGATAACCGCAAGTGCCTTTGTCGGCTCAAGGCGGATAAACTCGATGTGCTTCAGACGCAGGTCTGCCTTTGTGGTAACCACCAGACCCGCGGTTCTGGATAAGCCAGAGAGCAACTGGCTGGCTTCGGTGAGTACATTGTCGAACGTCTTTTCACTTGAAGCCGCCTTCATCTGAGTTTCAATTGAGGTGCGCTCCTCCTTTGCCAGATTGCCGATTTCAAGAAAACTGTCGACAAAAAACCGCAAGCCGATATCAGTCAGCATGCGGCCTGCACTCGTATGGGGGGCATAAATCAGGCCCAGCATTTCCAGGTCTGACATCACATTGCGAATGGTGGCAGGCGAAAGGTTGACCGACAATTGTCTTGATATGGTTCGTGAACCCAATGGATCACCGGTAGTCAGGTAGCTGTCAACAATATGCCTGAAAATTTCACGCGCGCGCTCGTCCAGCTCCAGGATAGGACTGTTTGGTGTTGGAATTTTTCCAGATGGACCGCTCATTTGCGCTACCCGGTTATCTGTTTCGATACCTGTAAATGTAATTGCTAATTCTGGCTTTGCCAACGCCTGACGAACCGTCTAAAAGCAGCTTGAAATTGACTATAGGAGTTTTTCGGATGCGTCCATCCAATCGCGCAGCAAACGAAATGCGCGCAGTTTCCATCGAGCGTGGATTTGCAAAACATGCAGAAGGTTCATGCCTTATCAAATTCGGCGACACACATGTCTTGTGTACAGCCAGCCTGGAAGAAAGGGTACCACCCTGGCTGCGGGGCAGGGGTACTGGCTGGGTCACTGCCGAATACGGTATGCTGCCACGCTCAACCCATGACCGGATGCGTCGCGAGGTAACCGCAGGCAAGCAATCAGGCCGCAGTTCTGAAATTCAGCGCTTGATTGGCCGATCGCTTCGTGCCGTCGTTGATATGAAAGAACTCGGCGAACGCCAGATTACTGTCGATTGTGATGTGATTCAGGCGGATGGCGGAACCCGGACCGCGTCGATTACAGGCGGATTTATTGCCTTGCGTGATTGTCTCGAATGGATGCAGGAGCGAGATATGGTAACCGAGAAGGTACTGTCAGACAGTGTTGCCGCCATTTCCTGCGGAATCTATAAGGGGACACCGGTTATCGATCTCGATTACCTTGAGGATTCCGATGCTGAGACCGATGCGAATTTTGTCATGACCGGCTCCGGAGGTATTGTTGAAGTTCAGGGTACCGCCGAAGGGGCGCCCTTCAGTCGTGAGGAGTTCAACGCCATGTTGGATCTGGCCACTGATGGCATCGCAAATTTGGTAGAAATGCAAAACAGCAACGGATAACGGAACTCTGCCATATGCGTAAGCTTGTCGAACGGGAAATTGTCGTTGCCAGTCACAACTCCGGCAAAGTGCGTGAAATCAATTTTCTGATCGGACCTTATGGGTTTTCTGCAAAATCAGCTGCGGAACTCAATCTTCCGGAACCTCTGGAAACCGGGACAACGTTTGAAGAAAATGCAGCGATAAAGGCACTTTCCGCCAGTCGGCTGACCGGACTACCGGCGTTGGCTGACGATTCAGGGCTCTGTGTCGATGCGCTGGGTGGAGACCCTGGCGTGTACACAGCAGATTGGGCAGAAAAAGAAGACGGATCTGGCAGGGACTTTTCGCTCGCAATGCGGAAGGTCAATGCAGCATTAGAAAGTAAGCAGATTACAAACCGGGACGCCCGTTTTGTAGCCGTCCTTTGTCTTGCCTGGCCAGATGAACATCTGGAATATTTCCGGGGTGAAGTCGAAGGTGAGATCATCTGGCCGCCGCGAGGAGATGCAGGCTTTGGTTATGATCCGGTCTTTCGACCGCAGGGGCATGAACGGACTTTTGGTGAAATGACCGCAGAGGAAAAACACAGCTGGGACGCAAGTCGGAAAGACGATGGTCTTTCCCATCGCGCACGTGCCTTTGCCAGATTTGCTCGTGAATGTCTGGCGGTAGCCTGATGAACAGTCAGTCGACGGCATTTGGCGTTTACGTGCACTGGCCGTTCTGTGCCGCGAAATGTCCATACTGTGATTTCAATTCTCATGTGAGGCACAACCCAATTGATCAAAAGACTTTTGCTGAAGCTTATGCTGCTGAACTAACCCACATGGCATCGATCGCACCGGGCAGGGAGGTTACCAGCATTTTCTTTGGCGGCGGCACCCCGTCCTTGATGGAGGTTGCAACTGTTGAAACCATCCTGCATGAGATTTCGAGGCACTGGTCGATTGCGGCCGGAGCAGAAATTTCCCTGGAGGCCAATCCGACAAGTGTAGATGCTTCCCGGTTTGCAGAATATCGAAGTGCGGGTATAAACCGCGTTTCTCTGGGCATCCAATCACTCGATGATAAAGAATTGAAGTTTCTGGGGCGCATGCACAACGCCTACGAAGCCAGGCGCGCAATAGAAATTGCGCATGACAGTTTTGAGCGCATGTCGTTTGATTTGATTTATGCAAGACCTGGTCAGACCCTGGATGACTGGCAAACAGAACTCGAAGAAGCAATCAGCCTTACTGCTGATCACCTGTCGCTCTACCAACTTACAATTGAACAGGATACGCCGTTTTTTAAACTCCACGAACGGGGAAAATTCCGGGTTCCAGAAGAGGAACGAGCTGCGCAACTTTACGAGCTCACACAAGACATTACCGCCATTGCAGGATTTGAAACCTACGAAATTTCAAACCATGCAAAGCCTGGCACTCAATGCCAACATAACCTTATTTACTGGCGAGGACAGGAATATGCAGGCGTTGGCCCCGGGGCTCATGGCCGGTTACACACCAATTACGGTAGGCTGGCTACCGCCACCTTGCGCAATCCGGAAGACTGGTGGCAGCAGGCAATGGTTAAGGGACATGGTCTGGAGGAAGAGGTTTATCTGGGTTCGGAGGAACACGCCGATGAACTGATTTTGATGGGACTTCGCCTTGCAGAAGGGTTTAATCCGCTGCGCTATGAGGCTATCACCGGTCTTCAGTTGCCAGAGGACAAAATAAGATTCCTGGAGAACATTGGCATGGTTAAGCAACTTCCGAATGGCAACATCCGTGCTACACAAAACGGCTTTCTTGTGTTGGATGCAGTAGTCGCCGACATAGCAAGTACGGCACCTGAGTTTCAGCCGGTCTCTGATTAGGCGGTAATCGAGGCTTCGTTTGCTCGCCCCAGGGCTTCAAAGACAGTTTTGATGATGCCATCCCGATTGAGGCCGGCCCCTCCATTCATGTCATTCGGATTTGCCTGATCCACATAAATGTCAGGCATAAACAGCGAGCGGAACCGCAACCGACCTTCATCAAATGCACCGGATGATGCAAGATGCTGCGCAACATGGGAACCGAAGCCGCCAATCGCCCCTTCTTCCACAGTGATCAAGACCTCATGATTGTTCGCCAGACGATTAATCAGGTCGGTATCCAGTGGTTTGGCAAAACGGGCATCTGCAATGGTTGTTGACAGGCCAAAGGTTTCCAACTCCTCAGCTGCATACATGCATTCCTGAAGCCGGGTACCGAATGAAAGCAGGGCTATCCTGGTTCCCTCACGAACGACACGACCCTTGCCTATCTCAAGAATTTTTCCACGTTCCGGCATATCTACGCCAACCCCTTCACCGCGTGGATAGCGAAAGGACATCGGCCCTTCATCATAGGCGGCGGCGGTTCGGACCATATGCTTCAATTCAGCTTCATCACTGGCTGCCATCACTACAAAATTTGGAAGCGTTGCCAGATAAGTAGTGTCGAATGAACCTGCATGGGTTGGTCCGTCAGCGCCCACATAACCCGCTCGGTCAATGGGGAATCGGACCGGGAGATTCTGGATGGAAATATCATGGACGACCTGATCATAGGCCCGTTGCAAAAACGTGGAGTATATAGCTGCAAACGGCTTGAAACCCTCGGTCGCCAAACCGCCAGCGAAGGTAACAGCATGTTGTTCGGCTATACCCACATCAAACATGCGATCAGGGAAGGCTTTTCCAAAAATATCCATTCCCGTGCCTGATGGCATGGCTGCGGTTATACCGACAATCTTATCGTCTTCTTCAGCTTCCTGAACCAGGCTTCGACCGAATACCTTGGTGTAGGAAGGCGCATTCGGTGTTGATTTAGCCTGTGCGCCTGTCACCACGTCGAACTTTGAAACGCCATGATATTTGTCCGCAGAGGCCTCTGCCGGTGCATAGCCATGCCCTTTTTTGGTCATGCAATGAATAAGAACCGGGCCTTTGGCGTTGTCGCGCACATTTCGCAGCACCGGAACCAGAACAGACAGATCATGGCCATCTATCGGGCCTATATGATAAAAACCCAATTCCTCGAACATCGTGCCACCTGTGACATATCCACGGGCGTGTTCGACGGCTCTAGTGATTGCCCGGTCGATTGTCTTGCCGAGATACGTGGTCATCTTTTTACCGATTTCGCGCATCCCCATATAGGTTCGTCCGGTGGCAAGTCGCGCAAGATAGGCACTCATCGCACCGTTTGGCGGTGCGATGGACATGTCGTTGTCATTCAAAATAACGATAAGCCGGGCATCCATTGAACCTGCGTTGTTAAGGGCTTCGAAGGCCATTCCCGCTGACATGGAGCCGTCTCCGATAACAGCGATGACATTATTGTTCGCATGTTTCAATTCTCGTCCGACTGCCATTCCAAGGCCAGCAGAGATTGACGTGGAAGAATGTGCAGCTCCAAAAGGGTCGTATTCGCTTTCAGCGCGTTTTGTGAAGCCAGACAGACCATCCTTCTGTCGGATCGTGCGTATCCGATCTCTCCGACCGGTCAGGATCTTGTGCGGGTAGCACTGGTGACCGACATCCCAGATCAGTCTGTCATCAGGCGTGTTGAATACATAGTGAATAGCGGTGGTAAGTTCGACCACGCCTAGCCCAGCACCCAGATGGCCGCCAGTTTGGGATACTGCGTCGATCATTTCCGCACGCAATTCATCCGCCACCTGCAACAAATCCTTTTCATTGATTTCGCGCAGGTCGCAAGGCAGTTTAATTGTGTCGAGAAGCGGTGTTTCGACGGCCATGATGCTTTTACTCTTTAAGTCTCAATAGATATGGCGTTAATGCCCTGTATCTACAATAGTCCACCCTGTCGCAGTTGCAAAACACAGAAATTTGTAAGCTTTTTTGCAGAATTAGCTTAGAGCCTCGCAATCATTTCGTCCTGGCGTTTTCTCAGTTCAGCGATTTTGGAGCCTTTTGCAACCATAGCATTGTCCCGGGTAATGAGTTCACCCTTGGCGATTGGTCTTGTCACTGTTCCACCCTCAAGCAAACCGCAAGGAATAGCATTGCCTGATTGAGCCTCATCACGCTGCATTACCCAGGCTCGGTAGGTATACTCACCAATTGCATCAAGACGATCACCTTCATTAAGGTTCTTTTTGGCAACAGCACAGACTTCAGCAACAGGGCTGGATAGTGGTACCATATCGGCCTTGCCATAGAGAACGGCGCGGGCACAGGTTAGCGGAACTTCAAGGGAAATAAGATGAAACGGACGATGGAATGTGAAATAGGGTCCCTTACCCATTTTCAGATCTTCCATGCGCTCGGTGATCCTTGCATGGGGCATGTCGGCGATTACGAAAACTCCAGGTGCTACCCCCTTGCCGACTGAAAAGTCCACGCATCCTTTTTTTGACAGCACCCCGCCGTCAGACTTAGGGATAAGCGTAGATGACAACTGGTCCAGGGTTGCAGGGGGACCGTGCATACCTGCTTTATCCGGCACCAAACCGGTAGCGTTGGCGATTGCACACATTTCCACCATGGTTTTTGAACCGTCCACAAACTCGACAAGCATGCGGACACTCATGTTTCTTGCATCTGCTTCTTCTCGGTAGTCATCCGGAACAGCATCGAACTTCAGCGGATTGTTTTTGCCCTTTCCGGCACAAACGATTTCATGACCCATTGCAGATACAAACTCAATCAGTTCCATACACGATGACGGTTCATCCCCTGCACCTAATGAATAGACAACCCCCAGTCGTTCTGCTTCAGACTTCAGATAAGGGCCGATACAAACATCCGCTTCAACATTCATCATGGTCAGGTGCTTGCCGTTTTCCATCGCATGAAGGCCGATTTCCGCCCCCACAGCAGGAACCCCTGTCGCATCAATCACGACGTCGACAAGCGGGTTTTCCGCAAGCAAAACAGAATCTTCCGTAATAGCGATTTTCCCAGATTCAATAGCTGCGGTAATTTCGCTTGCTGTATTCGCTGGTTTGCTTCTTGAGCGGTCACCGTAGGCAATATCGATCGCCTTTAACGGGTTTTCCGCCTGCCGATCAGAAACAGCAGCGATTTCTATCCCCTTCATGTGAGCAACCCGGGTCACCACATCCGTGCCCATTTCGCCACAGCCGACCAGACCTATCCTGATAGGTTTACCAGTATCATTACGGGCTTCCAAATCACGGGCAAGGCCGGTCAGGGCAACATTTGTGGGCATCAGGTTCCTCCTCCGATTTCAGACAATTAGCATGTTGAAGGGAGATGGAACATTGCTAAAGTGCAGCTTTCTTTGCTTCTTCCAGGTAGATTTCCCGCAATTTTTTCACAACGGGGCCCGGTTCGCCAGATCCGATGGTTTTTCCATCAATCTCTACAACTGGGCACACAAATGCAGACGCGGATGTGAAAAATGCTTCCGTCGCATTGGCAACCTCTTCCTTTGTGAACGGGCGCTCCTCCACTTCCATCTGCAGTAATTGCGCGCATCTAATTGTAGCCTTTCGGGTGATGCCGTGCAGAATTGAATTCGACAAATGCCGCGTTACGAGCTTGCCATCCTTTGTAACAATCCAGGTATTGTTTGATGTCCCTTCATTGATGTAACCGTCTTCTTCCAGCCAGGCATCATCAACACCTGCCTTCTTGGCCATCATTTTTGCCATTGAGGGAAAAAGTAGCTGGACTGTTTTGATGTCCCTTCTGCCCCACCGTTGATCTTGAACGGTAATTACCCGGGCACCTGTTTCGGTGAGGGGATTTTTCAAGGGATCTTTCGCCTGTGTAAATAAGACGAGCGACGTCGGAGTTCCTGCTTCAGGATAATGAAAATCCCGATCCGCAACTCCACGCGAAACCTGAAGGTATATGAGACCGTTTGTAAGTTCATTTCTGCTTATGAGTTCCCGGTGGATGTCGAGCAGGTCACCGATTTGCTGAGGTGCTTCCATCTCCAGTTCATCCAGAGACCGTTGCAGCCTTTCCGCATGGCCCGGGTAGTCAATCAGTTTTCCATCCACAACGGTCGTCACCTCATAGACTGCGTCGGCCATGAGAAACCCGCGGTCAAAGACGGATATCTTTGCATCTTCCTCAGCGACAAATTCGCCGTTGACATACACTGTTCTTGACATGGTCACCCCCAAAGTTCCGCGGTCGGTGGTTGCACGATAGATCCTTCATAACGCAAGCCATTCGATCTGTCTTGAGCCAAAAGGAGTGGACCATCCAAATCTACAAAACTGGCGCCCTGAGCCAACAGCGTGGCTGGTGCCATTCCAAGCGATGTGCCCACCATGCAGCCGACGAAGATCTGAAATCCCATTTCTTCGGCCTTCTTCTTCATGTGAAGTGCTTCTGTCAGTCCGCCGGTCTTGTCGAGTTTTATGTTGACGACATCATACTTGTGCTTCAAATCCTCCAGCCCTTTGGATTTGTGACAGGATTCATCGGCACACAGAGGAATAGAAATCCCGCTGTCTTTGAGTGCACTGTCATCGGCTTCCGGTAACGGTTGCTCAATAAGCGCAACACCAATTTCCATTAGTGCGGGTTGAAGAGACAATAATGTGGGTACTTCCCAACCTTCATTGGCATCAACAATGATAGCTGAATCTGGGGCTCCCTTACGTACCGCTTGAAGTCGAGGAACATCATCCGGCGTACCGAGTTTAAGTTTGAGCAAAGGCCGCGATGCATTGGCTGCTGCGTTCTCAAACATGGCACTCGGCGTATCCAGTGAGAGAGTATAGGCAGTTGTGACCTGTTTGGGTTTTGTTAATCCTGCAAGCTCCCAAACCGGTTTGCCGGTAATTTTGGCCTCGAGGTCCCAGAATGCACAATCCACCGCGTTACGAGCTGCTCCTGCGGGCATAACACTCTGCAGTTCCATACGGCCGATATCCGTTGGCAGATTATCGATTAGTTCGACAACACTCTCCACGCTCTCGCCATAGCGCGCATAAGGAACACATTCACCTTGACCTACATGTACCCCGTCAGAAATTTCCACCCGTACTACATGAGCATGAGTTTTCGTTCCCCGAGAAATGGTAAACGCATTAGCAAGTGGAAAGCGCTCACTATAACTTTTGATTGTATTCGCCAACTTCCTCATTCTCCCGCAGAATAGCATCAACTGCCTCGAACATTTCAACCTTGCGGGCATCCGAAACCGGACTCTCTACCACAACGACCAGTTTCGGTTCGTTTGATGAAGCACGAACAAGTCCCCAGGTTCCGTCTTCAACTACGACACGCACGCCGTTGACGGTTACTAGATCGCGAATGGATTGACCAGCGACTTTTTCATCTGCCGAACGTATCGCTTCAAAGCGCTTTACAACGCGATCCACGACTTCGTATTTAATTTCATCGGAACAATGCGGAGACATTGAGGGGGAGCCGTAGGTTACCGGCAAAGCGCGGCGCAGATCGGCCATGGTTCTTTGCGGATTTCTTTCCAGCATATCGCAGACAGCAAGAGCCGTCACGACACCATCGTCATAGCCTTTTCCAATTGGTTCGTTAAAAAAGAAATGGCCGGATTTTTCAAAGCCCGCTATCGCATTTAATTCATTTACTCTTCGCTTGATGTAGGAATGACCGGTTTTCCAATAATCGGTTTTGGCCCCCTGCTGCTGCAGAACGGGATCAGTGAGAAAGAGGCCTGTTGATTTCACATCCGCCACAAAATTTGAGTTTGGATGAACCTGGGAAATGTCCCGTGCCAGCATTACACCAACCTTGTCGGCAAAAATTTCTTCACCTTCATTGTCCACAACACCGCACCGGTCACCGTCTCCATCAAAGCCAAGCGCCACATCAGCTCTGGTCTCAAGGACGCGGTCACGCATGTGGTGGAGCATTTTCATGTCCTCGGGGTTCGGATTATAGTTGGGAAAGGAATGATCAAGTTCAGTATCCATATGGATTACCTCAATACCACAGCGTTCCAGAACAGCAGGTGCAAAGGCTCCTGCCGTACCGTTCCCGCAAGCCACAACAGCCCGTATTTTACGCTTGTAGGGTTTTCTGTCGGCAAGGCTGGCGATATAGCGCTCGGCAAAACCCTCGACAAACTCGTATTCACCGCCGCCTTTCAGTTTCCAATCTCCGTTCAGAACTATGTCGCGCAATCGGGACATCTCATCTGGTCCGAATGTCAACGGCCGTTCGCAGCCCATTTTAACTCCGGTCCAACCGTTGTCATTGTGGGATGCTGTAACCATTGCAACCGATGGAACATCCAGTTCGAATTGTGCAAAATACGCAACCGGTGACAGGGCAAGTCCAATGTCCTTAACCCGGGCTCCCGCAGCCATCAGGCCACTGGTCACAGAATGTTTGATTGACATTGAGTAGCTACGAAAATCATGCCCGATAATAATGTCCGGCCCGGCCCCCAACTCCTGAATCAGTGTGCCAAGCCCCATGCCCAGAGCCTGAATGCCCAACAGGTTGAGTTCGGGTGGTTTGTCCGATCCCGGGTGGCCAAACCACCAACGCGCATCGTATTCACGAAATCCTGTCGGTTTTACAAGTGGGGTAATTTCAAATGCGTGAGTATTGGGCGAAACGTCCGGTTTGCTTCTGGGGAACATGGAAATCTCTCGATTCGAAAATTCCCATGAAACTGCCAGCGTGAAGCGGTGGCGTCAACAGGCTGCAGGTTATGTTATTGTGTCAGAACCAACTGTCGATTCTTGACCTCAAAGCTTTTTAATTCTCCAAGGAACGTCATCCCCAGCAACGTTGTATTGAGCGCTTTATCGTCCAGCACTGCGGCGCGAACATTTTTTACAACCACACGACCAATTTCAATTCGGTCGATGTATGTTGACGCTGCCTTGGTTACACCGTTTGCCGTGCTAACCTTGTATTTGAAATCTGCATTTATCAGATGAATTCCCATCCGCCTTGCCGTAGATTTGTTGATTGCAACGCTTGTTGCTCCAGTATCGACCAACACTTCCACACGCCGGCCGTTCATTTTTGCGGTTGTTACAAAATGACCTCGCTGGTCCATCTTGATCTTGGCACTTCTGCCAGCATAGGACGTGTAGTCGTCTTCATCATCCTGATCGGTAACGGCTGCAATACGTTCACCATGTACCCAATCTGTCCATTAGGCGCTGACCGGGTACAAATACAGAGCAACTAAGCGGGAACAAACTTATCGACGAGAATATCACTTTCTTTTTCACGCATTTGCTCAGCATCAAAACGTGCCTGCATGCGTAGAAGCGTATCCATCTTTACACCAAATGCTTTCTCTACACGAAGTGCCATCTCAGGAGACAGCGATGCTTTCTCGTTCAGGAGATTGGAAAGTGCAGAACGTCCAACACCTAGCACCTTGGCGGCGTCAGTGTCCGTCGTCATGGGTTTCTGGACAGACCGCAGCTTGAGCTAAGCGAGTATCTGGCTCATCTGTTTGTCGATGTTAAGCGACCTGCTTGCGGTATTGCAAGCGCCGTTCGTTGATAGTCTTTTGCTTGATCCTTTCTCGTTGTTGCAGGATTTGGTCGCCACGTCCGAAGTAGACGTCGGCGGGTGTCAGGTTCTTCAGGCTTTCGTGGTATCGCCTGTGATTGTAGTGGCTAATGAACCTACCGATCTGGCCTTTCAGATCGCCGGGCAGGAAGTAGTTTTCCAGCAGGATGCGGTTCTTCAAGGTTTGATGCCATCTCTCGATCTTGCCTTGTGTCTGGGGATGGTATGGTGCGCCACGAACATGATCCATGCCGTTGTCATCGAGCCATTCAGCCAGTTCGGTGGCGATATAGCTGGAGCCATTGTCTGACAGCAGTCTTGGTCGATGATGGACATTGATCTGATCACAGCCAGAGGCCTGCAGCGCGAGTTCCAGAGTGTCAGTAACATCGCTGGCCTTCATAGTCGTACACAACTTCCATGCGATCACATAGCGGCTGTAATCATCGAGAATGGTGGATAGGTAGAACCAGCCCCAACCAATAACCTTGAGATAGGTGAAGTCCGTCTGCCACAGCTGATTGGGCGCAGTTGTTTTGTCACGGAATTCGTTCGCAGCCTTGATAACCACAAAGGCAGGACTGGTAATCAGGTCATGGGCCTTGAGAAGCCGGTAAACACTGGCCTCGGACACGAAGTAGCGCTTGGTGTCGGTGAACCTGACAGCCAGTTCCCTTGGAGATAGTTCTGGCTCCTCCAATGCCAGATCGACGATCTGTTCACGCACATCGTCAGGAATACGGTTCCAAACCCGTGCGGGCATGGGAGCCTTGTCTTCCAAGGCATCCACGCCACCAGTCTGGTATCTGTCATACCAGGTATAAAAGGTTGAGCGTGGAACACCCAGTCGATCCAGTGTCTGCTTGGCTGGAAGATGCGATTGTTCTACCAAGCGGATGATCTCAAGCTTCTCGGATGCAGGATACCTCATTCGTCGTCTCCCCCATCGCCTGTCATGCTTTTTTTGAGCAATCGAAGTTCCAGAGCCTGTTCTGCTACGACCTCCTTCAGATCCCGGGCTTCCTTGCGAAGTCCCTTCACCTCATCGGTATTGGCCTCACGCATCGTATCGCCAGCCAGCCTCTTCTTTCCGGCTTCCATAAATTCCTTGGACCAAGAGTAATACTGGCTCTGGGCAATTCCTTCCTGACGACACAGCTCGGCAATGCTGTCTTCACCACGAAGGCCGGAAAGCACAATCCTGATCTTTTCTTCCGAAGAAAACCGACGTCGCGTCTGTCGTTTGATGTCTTTTACAACACGATCAGCATCGTCGGTCATTCGTTCGTTCTTTCGTCTCATCATTTGCTCCTTGATAGCAATGATGAGCCAAAATCACTCCCTTACGCAATCAACCCAATCTGTCCATTAGGCGCTGACCGGGTACACGGCGTCAGTAACGGATAGATCATCAGGCAATATGGAACGCTTGATAAACCCACCCGGATGCGGAGGCTTCATTCCTATCTTAATCGCCATATCCAGCTCCTATGATGGTTGTCCAGCGGGAATGTTCTGCCCCGCGATCTTGAAGGCCGGAAAGTCCTCGAAGACCCAGCCGTTCTTGAGCGTGTCGTAGATGATCGCGAGCAGTTTACGTGCGGTCGCGATGATCGCCTTGCCGGCCCCGCGCCTGGCCTTGATGCGTTGGTAGAAGGCATTGAGGTAGCCCGAGTATCGGATGGCAATGAGCGTGCACTGAACCAGCGTGGTGCGCATCAGCTTGTTGCCGCGTTTGGTGATCCGCCCCCGGTTGTCGGTTTCGTTCGACTGGCTGACGCGCGGGACGATGCCCACATAGGCAGCCAGCTTGTCGGCGTCCTCGAAGTCATCGACGTTGCCGATCCCCGACAGGAGCACGGCCGCCGAGCGCGGACCGATGCCCTTGATTGAGACGAGGCCGTCGTAGCCATCCAGTTCCCGGGTGGCCTCTTCGATCGCACCGTCCAGTTCGCCAATCGTCGCCATAAGCCTCAGCGCCTGGTCGCGCAGGGCCTTCAACTCGACCTGTTCCAGTGTCGAGAACCGGCCGACCTCCAGAGCATTGAGCCGCCGCTTCGAGCCCAGGCTTTCCTTCTTCAGCTTGACGCCGTGGCGCGTGTGCAGCGCATGGATCTTGTTGATGAGCCGGGTGCGCTGCTTGACCAGAAGATCGCGCGTGTGGGTGAGTGACGCCAACTCGCTCTCGGCAACCGTCTTCACACGCGTCTCGGGCAGCATGTCCTTCGACAGGAAGAAGGCCAGTGCCCGGGCATCGTTCCTGTCCGTCTTCTTCACCGACTTGCGGATCACGCCGAACTGCCTCGGGTTGACCACGACAACACGGCCGACGCAAGCGACCACCTCGTCACGAAACCAGGCCGAATTGCCCGTCGCCTCCACGGCAATCTCGTCGTCCGCATCAAGGCTCAGGCAGAACCGTTCCAGATCGGCCGCTGCCAGCTGGTAGGTTTCAAATATCTCGCTGCCGTCAGCTTCAAGCCGGCAGACCGTGAAAGACGTCGTGTGAAGATCGACACCGATAAAGGACATGGCTAAACTTCTCCCGTTGGTGAGCGGCGGAACCCTGACAAGGGTGTGAACGGCCACGCCAAACTCCTATACGAGGTCACCGGACCGAACCGGGCCTCACGCTGGTCGTTCAGATACAGGCGGCGGGTAATCTCCTTTACAGGGTCGCAATGCCCTAAGATGACATCCAGCCTGCAGCCTATCCGCCTCTCCCAGCACTCTATCCGAGTCGGGATGCATGACCGCTCACACCCCATTCATGCCATCTCCTTTTGAACCACAACCGGAATTTACGTTCTGCGAGGTTCAGAACGTTGTCAAGCAGGATAGTAACGCAAGCTATTCGGCAGCGTAGTTCTTGCCTCTGAATTTTTCTTTGATGTGTCCCAAAAGGCTGGAAGCGGATTCCAGGATGTTAGTGCCCGGACCGTAGATTTCGGCTACACCTGCTTCTTTGAGGAAGTCGTAATCCTGCTGTGGAATGACGCCACCACAAATTACAATTTTGTCGGCAGCATTGCGTTTTGCAAGTTCCTGCAAAAGCATTGGCGCAAGGGTTTTGTGTCCGGCGGTATGGGAAGAAACGCCGACCACGTCAACATCCTCCGCCACAGCCATTTCCGCAGCTTCTTCAGGTGTTTGAAACAACGGGCCGACAATTACTTCAAATCCCATATCCTCAAATGCTGTGGCAATGACTTTTGATCCGCGATCGTGCCCGTCCTGACCCATCTTCACGACCATTACCCGTGGTTTTCTTCCAATCGTTGTTTCCATGTCAGCGATATCGGACTTCAACCTTGAATAGGTTTCATCGCCTTCAAAACCGGCTTCATAGACATCGGATATCGTACGTACCTCAGCCACATGGCGCCCCCAGGCCTGTTCCATGGCGTTTGAGATTTCGCCAACAGAAGCGCGTGCCCGTGCAGCTTCGACAGCTGCTGCCAGTATGTTTCCTTCACCAGTCCTGGCAACTTTTGTCAGATTGCTGAGAGCTTCGCTACATAGAGCCTGATTGCGGGACTTGCGGATGCGTTCCAGACGCGCAATCTGAGAGCGGCGCACGGCGGCATTATCAACTTCGAGAATGTCGATATCATCCTGTTGTTTGAGGCGATATTTGTTTACCCCAACGATCACCTCTTCACCTCTGTCGATGCGGGCCTGTTTGGCGGCAGAGGCTTCTTCAATCCTGGCCTTGGGCAATCCGGCTTCCACAGCCTTTGTCATACCACCGGCTGCTTCAACCTCTTCGATTAGCTTCCAGGCCTCGTCAGCCAGTTCCTTGGTAAGATTCTCCACATAATAAGAACCTGCCAAAGGATCCACGACATTGGTAACACCGGTCTCATGTTGCAGTATCAGCTGGGTGTTGCGGGCAATCCGGGCGGAGGTTTCTGTTGGCAGTGCAATTGCTTCGTCGAATGAATTGGTGTGTAGGGACTGGGTGCCACCCAAAACAGCTGAAATGGCCTCAAAAGCAGTACGGACCACATTGTTGTACGGGTCCTGCTCCTGGAGGGACACTCCGGATGTCTGGCAGTGGGTACGCAGCATCAGGCTCTTGGGATCCTTCGGGTTGAACTCCTTCATGATCCGGGACCAGAGCAATCGGGCAGCGCGCAATTTTGCAGCTTCCATGAAGAAGTTCATGCCGATGCAGAAGAAGAAAGACAATCTGCCTGCAAAGGCGTCGACGTCCATGCCTTTTGCCAGTGCCGCACGGACGTATTCACGGCCATCTGCCAGGGTGTAAGCGAGTTCCTGAACCAGATTTGAACCGGCTTCCTGCATGTGATAGCCGGAAATGGAAATCGAGTTGAACTTCGGCATTTCCTGCGACGTGTATTCTATTATATCGGCGACAATCCGCATGGATGGTTCGGGTGGATAAATATAGGTGTTGCGAACCATAAACTCTTTCAGGATGTCGTTTTGAATCGTACCTGACAGCTTGTTACGACTTACCCCCTGTTCTTCACCTGCGACGATGAAAGAGGCCAGGACCGGCACCACCGCGCCATTCATGGTCATGGATACAGACATTTCATCCAGGGGAATTCCGTCGAACAGGATTTTCATATCCTCAACGGAATCAATTGCGACCCCAGCCTTGCCTACATCGCCTACGACACGTGGATGGTCTGAATCGTAGCCTCGATGGGTGGCGAGATCGAACGCCACAGAGAGGCCTTTCTGGCCAGCTTCAAGGTTGCGTCGATAAAAGGCATTGGAATCTTCAGCCGTCGAAAAACCCGCATATTGGCGAATTGTCCAGGGTCTGCCTGCGTACATGGTGGCTTTGGGACCGCGAACAAACGGTTCAAAGCCGGGCAGGCTGTCGAGATGTTCAATGCCTTGCAAATCTTCGCTAGTATACAGTGGTTGGACAGCTATTCCCTCGGGGGTCTGCCAGGTAAGCGTACCAGGATCCCCGCCGCGCATTTCCTTGGAAGCCAGATCGAGCCAGTCCCGTTTGGTGGTTTTGTCAGACATCACTCAAACTCCATGATCACATCATCCAGTGCCAGGCTGTCGCCCGCCTTGGCATTGATTTTGGTCACTGTACCCCTTTTTTCTGCCCGCAATATGTTTTCCATTTTCATGGCTTCTACAGTCGCAAGTGCCTGGCCTTCCTGAACTTCTTCACCTTCTTCAACCGCAATCGAGACAACAAGACCCGGCATCGGGCAAAGCAGAAACTTGGATGTATCCGGTGGAATTTTCTCCGGCATCATCGCCAGGTAACCAGCCTGTTTCGGCGATAGCAATTTTGCGTCTATATCAGCACCGCGCCAACGGATGCGGAAGCCGGTATTCGTCGGGTCGACTTTTAATTTCAGTTGTTCATCACCGACCTTCACTTTCGCAAGACTGTTACCGGGACGCCAGTCAGTTTCTACTTCGATGCGATTGTCATCGAGTTTTACAGTTGCCCCTTCATTGCGTAGCTTTCTGAGCTTCAATGGAATGTGGTTACCATTAATAACGGCAACCCAATCCTTGCTGACCTTACGCTTATGGTTGGCCAATGCACCGGTGAGGCGGGTGCGGCGCAGTTCAGAAATCATGTTTAGAACCGAGGCGGCCGCCGCAAGTTTCCTGGCAGATGCTTCACCGATAGAAACACCTTCGAACCCTTCGGGGTATTCTTCGGCGATGAACGCAGTGGTTATGTTTCCGGAACAGAATCTCTCATGATCCATAACTGCGGAAAGAAACGGAAGGTTGTGGCCGATACCCTCAACCTCAAATCCATCTAGTGCTTCACGCATCGCACCAATTGCTGCAGCGCGATCCTCGCCCCAAGTGCAGAGTTTGGCAATCATCGGGTCGTAGAACATGGAAATCTCGCCGCCTTCAAATACACCGGTATCGTTGCGTACAATGGTCCCGTCTTCGCTCACGCCTTCTTCGGGCGGGCGGCAACGGGTCAAACGGCCAATGGATGGCAGGAAATTGCGATACGGGTCCTCTGCATAAAGACGGCTTTCAATCGCCCATCCGTTAAGCTTTATGTCGCTTTGCGTGATGGTGAGTTTTTCGTTGTTGGCAACGCGGATCATCTGTTCAACGAGATCTATGTCGGTGATCAACTCGGTAACAGGATGTTCAACCTGAAGACGGGTGTTCATTTCCAGGAAGTAGAAGTTCTTCTCTCCATCAACGATGAACTCCACCGTACCGGCGGAGCAGTAGTCAACAGCTTTGGCCAGTGCCACTGCCTGTTCACCCATGGCCTTGCGTGTCTTCTCGTCAAGGAACGGGGAGGGGGCTTCTTCGATAACCTTCTGATTTCGGCGCTGGATGGAGCATTCCCGCTCGCCCAAATAGATGCAGTTGCCGTGTTTGTCTCCAAGCACCTGTATTTCTATGTGTCGCGGTTGTGTGACAAATTTTTCGATAAAGATGCGATCATCGCCAAACGAGTTTTTCGCTTCATTTTTGGAGGATTGAAATCCTTCCCGTGCATCCTCGTCGTTCCATGCAATTCGCATTCCCTTGCCGCCGCCGCCAGCGGAAGCCTTGATCATAACCGGGTAGCCAATTTCGTTAGAGATTTTGATTGCTTCGTCCGCGTCTTCAATCAAACCCATGTGGCCGGGTACCGTCGAAACAGCTGCTTCTGCAGCGAGTTTTTTTGAGGTAATTTTGTCCCCCATCGCCTCAATTGCGCCGACGGGTGGCCCGATAAACGCCAATCCTGCCGTGTCAAGCGCTTCAGCAAATTTCGGATTTTCAGACAGGAAGCCGTAACCTGGATGCACTGCCTCAGCGCCGGTTTCCTTGATTGCTGCAAGGATTTTGTCAATTACAATATAGGATTCAGCAGCCGGGGGAGGTCCGATGTGAATTGCTTCGTCTGCCATTTTGACATGCAGTGCATCGCGGTCGGCATCTGAGTAAACCGCAACGGTGGTGATTCCCATCCGCTTTGCAGTCTTTATGACACGGCAGGCAATTTCACCGCGGTTTGCTATGAGTATTTTCTTGAACATTTGTTGTTTACTCACAGCGGGATGTTGTCGTGCTTTTTCCACGGGTTCTGCAAATCCTTGTTGCGCAAGGATGCAAAAGCCCGGGCCACACGCTTGCGCGTGTTATGTGGCAGGATTACATCATCAATGAAGCCCATCTCGGCTGCAACAAACGGATTGGCAAAACGATCTTCATAGTCTTTGGTACGTTTGGCTATTTTTTCCGGTTCTCCGAGTTCCGACCGATACAGAATTTCGGTGGCACCTTTTGCACCCATTACTGCAATTTCGGCGGAGGGCCAGGCATAGTTTACATCGCCGCGCAGGTGTTTGGATGCCATAACATCGTAGGCTCCCCCATAGGCTTTGCGGGTGATCAACGTGACTTTCGGAACTGTGGCTTCGCCATATGCAAACAACAGTTTGGCACCGTGTTTGATAACGCCGCCGTATTCCTGCGCTGTACCGGGCAGGAATCCAGGTACGTCTACCAGTGTAAGGATCGGGATGCTGAAACAGTCACAGAACCGCACGAAACGTGCAGCCTTGCGTGAGGCGTTTATATCCAAAACGCCTGCAAGCACCAGCGGTTGATTTGCCACAACCCCGACGGTTGATCCCTCCATCCGCATGAAACCGATGATGATGTTCTGGGCATAGTCTGGCTGAAGTTCGAAAAAATCTCCTTCATCCGCAATTTTTCCGATCAGTTCCTTGATGTCGTAAGGTTTGTTCGGGTTGTCAGGAATGAGGGTGTCCAGTGACGGGTCCGGCTTGTCAATCTTGTCGAAAAAAGGTCGTGTCGGAGGCTTCTGACGGTTATTGAGAGGCAGGAAATCGATAAAACGACGTAACGCAGCCAAGGCTTCCACATCATTGTCAAAGGCGTCATCGGCAACGGACGACTTTTTGGTATGCGTAGACGCGCCACCCAGTTCCTCATGGGTGACGATTTCGTTTGTGATGGTCTTCACCACATCCGGCCCGGTCACATACATGTAGGAGGTATCCTTCACCATAAAGATGAAGTCGGTCATGGCGGGTGAATATACAGCGCCTCCGGCACAGGGGCCCATGATCATCGAAATCTGTGGAACCACGCCGGAGGCCAGGGTGTTCATCTGGAAAACATCCGCATACCCCCCCAGAGAGGCTACACCTTCCTGAATACGCGCACCGCCGGAATCGTTGATGCCGATCAGAGGAGCACCATTTCGCATCGCCATATCCATGATTTTGCAAATTTTCTTGGCGTGTGTCTCCGAAAGCGAGCCGCCAAACACGGTGAAATCCTGCGAATAAACATAGACCATGCGGCCATTGACTGTTCCCCAGCCGGTAATGACACCGTCGCCGGGCATTTTGTTCTTTTCCATACCGAACTCAGTACAGCGATGGCTGACAAACATGTCGTATTCTTCAAAACTTTCCTCATCGAGCAGCAGTTCGATGCGTTCTCGGGCGGTGAGTTTTCCCTTTGCGTGCTGTGCATCGATGCGCTTTTGCCCGCCGCCCAACCGTGCCTGTGCCCGGCGGTTTTCAAGTTCTGCGATTACGTTATCCATATTTATTTCCCCCCGAGGGATATCATTTGTTTTTAAATTCCGGTTTCCGTTTTTCTGAGAATGCAGCCATGCCCTCGGTTTGGTCTTCGGTTGCAAACAGCGAGTAAAAAGTACGCCGCTCAAACCGCAAGCCCTCGGCAAGCGTGGTTTCGAACGCACGGTTCACCTGTTCCTTGGCGATCATAACGGACGGTGTCGAATACTCGGCAATCTCGGCTGCAACCTTCATGGTTTCCGCCAGGAGATCTTCCGCCGGAAAGATCCTGGCAACAAGGCCGGACCGTTCCGCCTCTTCCGCATCCATCATGCGGCCAGTCAGAATCAGGTCCATGGCTTTTGCCTTGCCCACCGCTTTTGTCAGTCGTTGAGAACCGCCCCATCCCGGTGTCACGCCCAGCTTAATTTCTGGTTGGCCGAATTTTGCCTTTTCAGATGCGAAAACAATATCGCACATCATCGAAAGCTCGCACCCGCCACCCAGAGCAAATCCGTTTACAGCGGCAATGATCGGCGTTCTGGTATTGGCAAACCCCTCCCACTGGGATTGTTTGTCGGTCAGGAACATATCCATGTAGGATTTATGGTGCATTTCCTTGATGTCTGCACCGGCAATGAATGCCTTGCCAGCGCCAGTGATGACGATACAGCCGATATCGGGATCCTCATCAAATGTTTTCGTGCTGGAAATAATGCCATTCATGACAGCTTCATTGACGGCATTAAGGGCATCAGGCCGGTTGATGGTTATCAATCCGACAGAACCAGTTTTTTCCGACAGAACAACATCACTCATAGATCACCCTCTTTCTTTCGTTTCCAGCCAAGTGATGATACCGGAGAAATCCATGTCGACATTGGTATCCTCGGCAAACTGCTTGTAGAGTTCAAGAGCGTGAGCTCCGAGCGGTGTTGCCTGTTTGGCAGTTTCTGCTGCTGTTTGTGCCAGGGTCGTGTCCTTGATCATTAGCGATGATGCAAACCCGGGTTTGTAGTCATTGTCAGATGGTGACTGCGGGCCTACGCCGGGAACCGGGCAATAGGTGTTGATGGACCAGCAGGATCCGGAGGATGTCGACATCACATCGAACAGAGCTTGTGGTTCAAGGCCAAGTTTCTCGCCAAGAGAAAACGCCTCACAAGTACCGATCATCGAAACCGCAAGCAGCATATTGTTACAGATTTTTGCAGCCTGACCGGCACCACCTTCACCGCAGCGAACCTGTCTCCCGCCCATGATGTCAAGCAAGGGTTCGGCTTTTTTGCAATCCTTTTCCGTGCCGCCAATCATGAATGTAAGCGTACCTGCGGCTGCACCGGCAATGCCGCCGGACACTGGACAGTCTATCAATCCCATCTTTGCGGATTTGGCCATTTCATGTGCCTGATGTGCACTTTCCACGTCGACGGTGGAACAGTCGATGATCAGGGTACCGGGAGTACATGCCGGTATGATCTGTTCCAGAACAGACAATACTATCGCACCATTGGGCAGCATGGTTACGATTGTTTCAGCTCCCTCGGCAGCATCTGAAGCTGATGCACAGGTGATGATACCCATCTCCTTGGCAGCTTCCAGCATTTCAGGCGTGGTATCAAAGCCTTGAACCTCGTGCCCTGCTTTCACAAGATTGGATGCCATTGGCAGGCCCATGTTACCAAGGCCGATAAATCCAACAGTTGCCATTCGTTTTTCTCCTGATCTTGTCAATTGTCAAAATGACAGTTCGTGTTTTCCCAGAGGTTCCAGCATTGCCGAAATTGCATTCGGATCAACTTCTTCCAATGTAGCCGGTTCCCATTTCGGGTTGCGGTCCTTGTCAATAATCTGTGCCCGAATACCTTCTATGAAATTTCCATCCGACATTGATCGGTAGGTAAAGCGATATTCGAGCTGAACAATTTCCTCTATTCTCTTCAGGTTACGCGACTGGCGCACGATATCAACCGCACAGGCTACAGACAGGGGTGAGTTTCTGCGTATCAGCTTGGCAGCCGTTGCTTCCCAATCATCCTCAACTGCCTCAAGGGACTGGACTATTTCAACGGCTGAACTGCGGGAAAAATGCTTGTCAATTTTTTCCTGGGCACTGTGCAATTCCCCGATTTCCGGCTCTGCAACAAACGTGTCCACGAATGAAAGGTCTGCTGTATCCTCCAGAGCATCGATGAGTTCGCCGAGTTTTTCTGCTGGCACATTGGCATCTGCAATTCCAGCATACAGGCAATCTGCGGCCTTGAGCCGGGCACCGGTCATGCCAAGATATTCACCGACATACCCCTGGGCGCGTGACAATAACCAGTTGCCGCCAACGTCCGGTGCCAGGCCAATTCCACATTCAGGCATTGCAAAAAGGGTGTTCTCCGTAACAATGCGATGTGAACCGTGGGCGGAAATTCCCACACCACCACCCATGACTATACCGTCCATCAGGGCTACAAACGGTTTAGGGTAGTTTTTTATCCGTGTGTTAATACGGTATTCGTCCGCCCAGAAGGTGCGGCCATAATCAAAATTGCCTTCTTTGCCGGTTCGATAGAGTTCTGCGATGTCACCCCCTGCACAAAAGGAACGACTGCCTTCCGCGTCAATGACTATCAATTTGACAGTTGGATCGTCTGACCACACGTTGAGAATTTCACCGATCGACATACACATTTCATAGGTAAGGGCATTTAGCGCTTCCGGCTGTGTTAGGGTGATGCGGCCAGCCTGTCCTACTTTGCGAATGTTTATGTCATCGGTAACGATCAACGTTATACCTCCGCAATCATCTGTCGCGATATAATCATGCGCATGATTTCATTGGTGCCTTCGAGGATCTGGTGAACCCTGAGATCACGCACCACCTTTTCGATGCCGTAATCAGACAGGTATCCATAGCCACCATGGAGTTGCAGGGCATCATTGGCGACACGAAATGACAAGTCGGTTACAAGCCGTTTGGCCATGGCGCAGAATTTGGTGGCATCTGGTGTCTTTCGATCGAGTTTCCAAGCTGCCTGACGCAGAAAAACGCGCGAAGCCTGCAACTCCGTCTCCATGTCGGCAAGGCGGAACTGAAGTGCCTGAAAATCCGAGATCGGTTTGCCGAATGCCTTGCGCTCCTTCATGTAGACGAGCGTCTTGTCCAAGGCGAACTGTGCTGCTCCCAATGCTGATGCAGCGATATTCAGCCGCCCGTCGTCCAATCCGGCCATGGCATATTTGAAACCGGAACCTTCCTCGCCCAAAAGTTGGTCTGCGGGGATTTTGCAATCGTCGAACAAAACCTGGGCTGTAGGCTGGGCACGCCAGCCCATTTTGCGTTCATTGGCACCGAAGGACAGTCCTTCGGTAGGATTTTCGACCAAGACAGCGGAAACACCCTTCGGCCCTTCTCCACCGGTTCTCACCATTGCCAGATAGAGTTCAGAAACCTCGCCGCCGGAGATGAAAGTCTTTCCACCATTGATTTTCCAGCCGTTGCCATCGCGCTCAGCTCTGGTCTTCAACGCAGCAGCATCCGAGCCTGAACCGGGTTCGGTAAGACAATAGGAGCAGTATTTCTCAAGCGTTGTCATTTGCGGCAACCACTTTTGCCGCTGTTCCTCGGTGCCGAATGAATCAATCATCCATGCAGTCATATTGTGAATCGAGATGAAGGAACTTACAGACGGGCAAGCATAGGAAAGTGCTTCGAATATCAGTGTCGCATCCAAACGCGAAAGGGCGGAACCGCCCACATCCTCTGAAACATAGATGCCGGCCATTCCCAGTTCGCCTGCTGCTTTGAGCACTTCCTTGGGCAGAATGCCTTTTTCATCCCACTCAATCGCAAAAGGGGCAATGTGTTCCTGCCCGAAAGCAAACGCCATATCGTAAATGGCTGTTTGTTCCTCTGTGAGCCCGAAATCCATGTACCCCTCCTGCTTGTTTGCCTAATTCATGGTCGGTATGGAGAATTCGGCCCCTTCCTTGATACCGGATGGCCAACGGGACGTGATTGTCTTGGTCCGTGTATAGAAACGGAAAGCATCGGGTCCGTGCTGGTTCAGATCACCGAAACCCGAACGCTTCCAGCCGCCAAAGGTGTAATAGGCGAGCGGAACCGGAATAGGCACGTTAACGCCAACCATGCCAATATTGATACGGTTTGCAAAATCCCGAGCTGTGTCGCCGTCGCGGGTATAGATGGCGACGCCATTGCCATACTCGTGCGACATCGCCAGATCGATACCTTCTTCATAAGACTGAGCCCGAACAACAGAGAGAACCGGTCCGAATATTTCATCCTTGTAAATAGACATGTCTTTGGTGACGTTGTCGAAAAGACATCCGCCGATGAAGTAACCGTTTTCATAGCCCTGCATGGAGAAGTCGCGACCGTCGACCACGAGGTTTGCACCTTCTGCAACACCTGCATCCACATAGCCTTTTACGCGGTTGTAGGCATCTTTTGTGACCAGCGGTCCAAAATCTGCATCGTCTCCTGCCGTATAGGGGACGATTTTCAGACTTTCGACACGTGGGGTTAGTTTTTCCATCAAACGGTCTGCAGTTTCTTCACCAACCGGTACGGCCACGGAAACAGCCATGCAGCGTTCGCCCGCAGCGCCGTAACCGGCACCAACCAGGGCATCGACAGCCTGATCCATGTCTGCATCCGGCATGATCAGCATGTGGTTTTTGGCGCCGCCGAAGCATTGCACCCGTTTTCCGTTGGCACAGCCGCGTGTGTAGACATATTCGGCAATTGCGGTGGAACCGACAAAGCCAACAGCCATGACGTCCTCGTGGTCAAGAATGCCATCAACCGCTTCTTTGTCACCATGGACCACTTGCAGGATACCATCGGGAAGGCCAGCTTCCTTCATCAATTCAGCCAGCATATTTGGCACAGACGGATCGCGCTCGGATGGTTTCAGGATAAATGCATTGCCGCAGGTGATCGCCGGACAGAATTTCCACATTGGAATCATTGCAGGGAAATTGAACGGAGTAATTCCGGCAACTACACCCAATGGCTGGCGTACAGAATGCATGTCAATGCCGGGGCCAGCGCCTTCCGTGAATTCGCCTTTCAGCAAATGAGGCGCGCCAATGCAAAATTCCGCAACCTCAAGGCCGCGTTGTACGTCACCCTTCGCATCAGGGATGGTCTTGCCGTGTTCGCGTGAAAGCGCTTCTACCAATTTGTCCATATCGCGCTGCAAAAGCGAAACAAACTTCATCATGACACGGGCACGCTTTTGCGGGTTTTCTGCAGCCCAGGCAGGTTGAGCCGCCTTGGCACTCGCAATAGCCGCATTCAGTTCATCACTGCTTGCCAACGGTACCTGAGCCTGAACTTCGCCCGTTGCCGGGTTAAAAACATCAGCAAAGCGGCCGGATTTCCCCTCTACCAGCTTGCCGTCGATGTAATGACAGATTGTTTCCATTAAGGTTCTCCTGAATTTTGAGCTTTTTTATCTGTTCGTTTTTGTATATACAATGAGCGTTTTGGCGAGTTTATTTTGCAAGATTGCACAATAAGCAAGCCAGTTAAACTGACGATAGCGCGTTTCGACTTCTCTTGAAATCGGGAATGTTCGAAAAGCAGGAAAGCGGCCTTTGAATTCCCATGAAGCGAATTTGTCTGGCTTCGATATTTGGAATAAAACGACTTGAACTGGGATGACTACAGACATTTTCTGGCGGTGGCCCGAACCGGTAAGTTAAGTCTTGCCGGACAGCAGCTTGGAGTCGATCACGCAACCGTGGGAAGGCGTGTCAAAGCACTGGAAGCAGCACTGAAAACCCATTTGTTTGATCGCAGCCCCCAAGGTTATTCTCTTACTGATGAGGGGCAAAAACTTATAACAATTGCTGAGGGCATGGAAACCAGTGCCATCGCCGCTCAAACCGAATTCTCCGGGGAGTCTGATCGTGTATCAGGCGTTGTCAGGGTTGGTGCGACAGAAGGGATTGCGACGAGCATTCTGGCCAAATGCGCCGCAGATTTGTGTCAGGCGCATCCGCGCCTGGAATTGCAACTGGCGACAATGCCGCGAACATTTTCGCTTTCCAAACGCGAGGCCGATATTGCGATTGCAGTTTCGGCCCCCACATCGGGCCGGCTGAAATACCGCAAGATTACCGACTATACTTTGCACCTTTACGGTACACGTGAGTATCTTGATCAGCAACCCCAGATCAACACGGTTGAAGATCTCAAGAAAATTCGGGGAATTGGTTATGTTCCCGATCTGATTTACGATAAGGAACTCGATTATATTCCGTTGATTGCCCCAGATATCAAACCGTATCTTACCAGTACCAGTATCCACGTGCAGCTGGAGGCAACATTAGCCAACGGTGGCGTGTGTATACTGCATGATTTTATTGCCAACAAATATCCGCAACTTGTGAAGGTATTGCCGGATGAAATCTCGTTCACCCGCAGTTTCTGGTACATTGTCCATGAGGATTATGCGAAACTGCATCGCATTCGCGTTGTATCAGACGCATTGATAGACACGGTCCGAAAGCGCCTGAACGACTGATATCGAAGATCAGTTTTTGCGTTCCACGACAAAACGTGCGGTCTGTCGCAGAACATCAGCTTCCTCACCAAAACCCTGCAAACTGTCCAATGCTTCTGTTTGGAAACTTTCCAGCATCGAACGTGATTTTTCCAATCCGTACAATCCCACAAGCGTGCCTTTCCCTCGATCGGCATCCTTGCCGGTGAGCTTGCCCATGGTTTGTGCGTCAGAGGTTACATCCAGAATATCATCGGCCAGTTGAAAGGCTTTTCCGACATGAGTGCCGAACTGTAATAGTGCGCCCCGTTTGTCTTCGTCAGCACTTCCCAGAACGGCTCCGGCCTCGCAGGCACATCGCAGCAATGCCCCGGTTTTCATTGTTTGCAGAGTAGTAATTGCCTGTGCGTCAGGCGAACTGGCTTCTGCTTCCAGATCGAGCATCTGGCCACCTACCATGCCACCCAGGCCTGCGTTGCGGGCATACATTTTCACCAGTTCGATTTGGACCTCTGCATCCTGGTGTGTTTCAGGGCGGGAAAGAATGTCGAAAGCCAGTGTCAACAGCGCATCGCCAGCCAGAATAGCGGTTGCCTCGTCAAATGCCTTGTGGGTGGTCGGGCGGCCACGTCTGAGTTCATCATCATCCATGGCAGGCAGATCGTCATGGACAAGGGAATAGCAGTGAATGCACTCTAGCGCTGTTGCCGCATTTACCGCCGCATCTGGGGAAATCCCGAACAGCGCGGCACTCTCTATGACCAGGAACGGACGCAATCGCTTGCCTCCGTCGAGTGATGAATGCCGCATGGCCTGCATCAACGTTTTAGGCCGCGTTGTTTCGAATTCCAACGCATGATCCGACAGGTGATCGACCAATGCGGATTCAATCAGCTCTGCATGAGATTCCAGGCGAGTGATGAAGTCCGTCATGGGGTTCCCGTGTCCAATTTTCCAATTGTCGTCGCACTTACACATTGTCTCGTCAAGGACAGTTCCTTGTTGAGACAAAATGCTCTAGAAAGTTTCCATGGCGAACGGCAAACCCAAGACCAGAAAATCGACACGAACCAGAAGAAAGCCGGCTGTGAAATCACGCCGAAGCCGGTTGCCGTTTTTCCGGCGCGGCCGGTGGATGTTTGCGATTCGTTTTGTCCTGGCCTTTGTTTTGGCAATCTTTCTGATACCGGCATTTTTGTTGATGGTTTACAGAATAGAATTCGTTCGCCCGGTTTCCACCCTCATCATTATGGAAAGCCTGGCAGGCAATGGCGCAAAGCGGGAATGGGTGGAGTTTGAGGATATTTCTCCGACGTTATACCAGTCGGTTTTGATGTCTGAAGACGGTCAGTTCTGCAGCCATAACGGCATTGACTGGGATGCGCTTAATCAGGTGATTGACGATGCGATCGGCGGCGAACGCACCCGTGGGGCAAGCACAATTACCATGCAATTGGTGAAAAACCTGTTTTTGTGGCCGGAACGGTCTTTTGTCCGAAAGGGCCTGGAAATTCCCTATGCCTTGATGGCAGAAACAGTCCTGGGCAAACGACGGATTATGGAGATTTATTTGAATATTGGGTGGTGTCTCAGTTTGAACTTCTTAGAGCGTGTTTGTGTCGAGTAGATTCAGTTTCTTTCCGTGCGCGAATATGATTCTGATTGGGGTGACCTGATTCGGTTCGAAGCCAAGGATTTTCAATGCCCAAGCCCCATCCGATTGAATTGCGTAAACGTGTTGTAGCTCATGTAGAAGAAGGCCACACTCATCGTGGAACGGCTGCCCATTTCAAAGTCTCCGTCAAATTTGTGAATGATATGGTGAAGTTGAAACGTGAAACTGGCTCGCTTGCTCCAAAACATAACCCGGGAAAAACAGGCCATGGCAAGCTTTCACCCTATAAAGACTGGCTTCGAAAACGGGTTGATGAACAAAAGGACATTACAATCCGTAAGCTTTGTGCGGAGCTGAACGAAAAATTCAACCTCAATGTCCATCATTCGCCTGTCTGGCATGTTGTGCGCAGTTTCGGGTTGTCGCATAAAAAAAGACTATTTATGCCAAGGAGCAACACCGCATCGACGTGAAAAAAGACCGCGAACTCTGGAAGACAAGGCGTGTTCCGTTTTTGAATCGGTCGATTGAAAAACTTGTCTTCATTGATGAGACGTCCACAAACACCAAAATGGCCAAGCAAACTGGATGGGCCCCAACAGGAGAGCGCCTCATAGATTTTGTCCCTCATGGCCACTGGAAGAAGCAGACACTTATCGCAGGCCTGCGCAGTCATGGACTGGTTGCGCCCTGGGTTATTGACCGGGCCATGACCAAAGAAATCTTTGAGATTTATGTTGAGACACAGTTGGCGCCAGAACTGGAAAAGAGAGATGTCGTAATCCTTGACCACCTAGCCGCTCACAAGAGCGAAAAAGCCGAGCAGATCTTGCGAGATATCGGCGCATGGTTTTTGTTCCTGCCGAAATATTCCCCAGATCTCAATGCCATTGAAATGGCCTTTTCGAAGCTCAAGGCTCATCTGAGGAAGGCAGGCGCCAGAACCTTCGATGATGTCTGGAAGGCAATCGGAGAGGTCTGCCATATGTTCACGCCAATGGAGTGCCGGAATTTCTTCAGGGCAGTCGGCTGTGAATTCACGTGATGCGAACACGCTCTATTTTTGACAACAGACCCTGTTATCTGTTAATCGGTTGTACCATGTTATCGGTAAAGGAAGGTTACGATGAATATTGGAATATGGCAAATTTTAATATTATTTTTGTGGTCTATCCCATTTTCAGTAGTCGCGTATCAGGTTGCGCCAATAGCAGGATTAAATAAATGGTTTTGGTCTTTAGTATTTTTAATTCCTTTGTTTGGTTGGATATTTCCGCTGCTTTTCGTGATCAAGCTTCTTGCAAAAATTATTGAGAAAATAAAATAAAGGAACTCCCGGCAATGCCTAAAGGACCACAAGGCCAGCGACGGCCCGCAGACGTGATTGGAAACGCTGTGCATGTTGCCCGTGTTGCCACAGGCGAAGTTCAGGAAACCGGATACAACCAACCTGCCAAGCGCAATAGCGGGTTGGCTGGTGCGAAGGCGCGTTTCGAAAAAACATCTTCAAAAGAGAGGAAAAAGACAGCCAAACTAGCTGCCATTGCAAGGTGGAAGAAATGAATGCACTTACTTCGGAATTAGAAAAAAACATTAAGGCGTATGAATCCATAAAGGCAGACCTGATGTTTAAAAACTTAGGTAAGATTGCCTTGTTTTCGGATGGGGAGTTGATCGATATTTTCAATGACTACGTGGATGCTTATAAATTTGGTCTGCATAGTTATGGTGAGGGGAATTTTTCGATAAAAGAGATTGGGGAAAAGGCTCAAAATCTTGGAATTATAAGTCTTTTTATAAAACGCCGTTTCCGCTCCGAGGTGCACCACCGCCAGGCGGAGCCTGCGATGACTTGAATTGCCGTTACCAATACCCCTACCGCAGAATTGCGCACAAGCGCAATCGCCTCTTCGAACAGACTGTGCCGAAGAGAGATTTCACGCTGTGCGCTTCCCAGAGGTTTGAGAGCGGTCATGGCGGTGCCTGCGCATCTCTGAACACCTCCTCCGGCGTCCGGAAGCCGAGTGCCTTGCGCGGCCGTGCGTTGAGCAGATCCTCCACCGCCTGGACCTCGGCATCGGTCACAGACCGGAAATCCGTGCCTTTCGGCAAATACTGGCGGACCAGTCCATTGGTGTGTTCATTCAGCCCGCGCTCCCATGAGTGGTAGGGCCGGGCAAAATAGAACTTGGCATCAAGCGCCTTGGACAGGCTGCTGTGGCCAGCGAATTCCTTACCGTTGTCCGCAGTGATCGTGTGAACCAGGTGCCGATCTGCCTCCAGCCGGCGTCTGAGCGCAGCTCCGACATCTTCGGCCGTTTTCCTGTCGAGCCGTACCAGTCGGGTCATCTTCGAGGCGCGGTCCACCGCCGAAACCACTGCGCCGCTTTGACCCGCTCCAACGATCGTGTCCACCTCCCAGTCACCGATCCGCAACTTCTGTTCGACGATCGCGGGCCGCTCACTGATATCGACACGACCGGGAATGCGTCCTCGCCCGGCGTGCCGGCCGCCGCGCCAATTCGGTTTCTTCCCACGCCGCCGCAGACGTTTGTAAAGGCTGCCACCGGCCCTGCGGTCCGCGCGGACGTATTCGTAGATCCGCATCCGCCCCACCATGGCTTGGCCTTCCCGACGAAACCGACCCGAAATTTGCTCTGGGCTCCAGCCAGCCGCCAACTTCTCCTCGACCAATTGCCACAGGGCGGGTGTCATCTTCCTTGGCACCGATGACGCCCTGTGGCGGCGCTCTGTCGCCTTGTTATGGGCCTGTTTGTACCGGTAGCCCCGGCCGCCGCTGTTGCGCTGCATCTCTCGACGGATTGTCGTGTGATGGCGTCCGAGCTCACGCCCAATGTCTCTCTGCGAGAGGCCGCTTTTCTTCAACCCCCAAATCTGGCAACGTTCATCTTGGGTCAGGTGGTGGTAGCCGCGAGGCATAGGCGAATCTCCTTCTACAAGATTCTCGCCATCGCCTGGCCCGCCCGCAAGGAAGAATGCTCATCACGCTGCCGTTTTCACTGGTGCACTTCGGAATGGCACGGGGGCTTCCAGAAAAGCGTCCATACGACGCTTTTTCTTGAATCCAACAAACCATCTTGGAAGGCCGAAGGAGCCGATCAAAAGTGCAGCCCCTGCCATCATCGGATTTTGTGAGAACAGCAGTGTCAGAACCGCGAGAACAAAACCGAAGAGAATGCTGAAAATGTAAAACTGGCGAATATTGGTTTCGAGGCCCGCCTGTTTAAGCTGTTCTTTCAGACCGACCTTGTTGGGGTTCTTGGCTTTGGTCGTTTCCTCGAGTTCCTTCAACGACTTCTGAACCGATTGCCGGCGTTTGCTGGCATCCGCCAACCGCGCTTCGGCCTTGATGCGGGTCTCCCGGTCACCGGTGTTGTTTTTGATCCCCTTGATACGGCGATCCTGATTGCGTTCGTTCTCAACCCGCGAGAACAGGAGTGCATACAATATGCCGCCTGCAGCCAGCGTGACCAGCCCGATGAAGCCCAATACTGTTACATCAATTCCAAACATGGACGCTGCCTTACCCTATATGTAATCACCTTCTTCTGCTGCCGCATCCAGTGCAGCGGCAAGTCTTGCCTCTTCATTGTAATATCTGGCTCTATCCCAGAATACAGGTCTACCGATACCGGTTGATACGTGCTTACCCAGAAGCTTGCCGTTCGCATCTTCGCCTTCGATTTTGTATATAAACAAATCCTGGGTGGTGATTACATCACCCTCCATTCCAACTACTTCCGTGATGTGGGTGATCCGGCGAGAACCGTCCCGCAGACGGGCTGCCTGTATAATCACGTCAATTGAACCAACGATAATCTCCCGAACCGTTTTTGCCGGTAGGGAGAAACCACCCATGGCAATCATGGATTCTATACGGTTCAAACACTCGCGCGGCGTGTTGGCGTGGATCGTTCCCATTGAGCCGTCGTGACCGGTGTTCATGGCTTGCAGCAGATCGAATACCTCGGAGCCACGAACCTCACCAACGATGATACGTTCAGGCCTCATACGCAGACAGTTCTTTACCAGATCAGTCATCGTAATCTGACCCTCACCCTCCAGGTTTGGCGGGCGTGTTTCCAGTCGAACCACATGCGGCTGCTGAAGCTGCAGTTCAGCGGAGTCTTCACAGGTGATGATCCGCTCTTCGTTTCCTGCGTAAGCACTCATACAGTTTAGCAGTGTTGTCTTACCGGAACCGGTACCGCCTGAAATAATAACGTTGCAGCGAACCTTGCCGATAATCTGAAGGATATCCGCACCTTCCGGCGTGATAGAATTAAACTTTACCAACTGATCGAGCGTGAGTTTGTCCTTCTTAAACTTACGAATTGTGAGTGCCGGTCCGTCAATCGCCAGTGGCGGCGCGATGACGTTAACCCGGGAACCGTCTGCAAGTCGGGCGTCACATATCGGACTTGATTCATCCACCCGTCTTCCCACCTGACTGACTATTCTTTGGCAGATGTTCATCAGCTGGGTGTTGTCGCGGAAGCGCATGTTTGCCTGCTCAACCTTGCCATCAACCTCGATAAAAGACCTTTTCGCGCCGTTTATCATTATGTCCGCGATATCGTCGCGAACCAGAAGCGGTTCCAGCGGTCCGTAGCCAAGAACATCGTTACAGATGTTGTACCCGGTCAGCGCCTAATGGACAGATTGGGTTGATTGCGTAAGGGAGTGATTTTGGCTCATCATTGCTATCAAGGAGCAAATGATGAGACGAAAGAACGAACGAATGACCGACGATGCTGATCGTGTTGTAAAAGACATCAAACGACAGACGCGACGTCGGTTTTCTTCGGAAGAAAAGATCAGGATTGTGCTTTCCGGCCTTCGTGGTGAAGACAGCATTGCCGAGCTGTGTCGTCAGGAAGGAATTGCCCAGAGCCAGTATTACTCTTGGTCCAAGGAATTTATGGAAGCCGGAAAGAAGAGGCTGGCTGGCGATACGATGCGTGAGGCCAATACCGATGAGGTGAAGGGACTTCGCAAGGAAGCCCGGGATCTGAAGGAGGTCGTAGCAGAACAGGCTCTGGAACTTCGATTGCTCAAAAAAAGCATGACAGGCGGTGGGGGAGACGACGAATGAGGTATCCTGCATCCGAGAAGCTTGAGATCATCCGCTTGGTAGAACAATCGCATCTTCCAGCCAAGCAGACACTGGATCGACTGGGTGTTCCACGCTCAACCTTTTATACCTGGTATGACAGATACCAGACTGGTGGCGTGGATGCCTTGGAAGACAAGGCTCCCATGCCCGCACGGGTTTGGAACCGTATTCCTGACGATGTGCGTGAACAGATCGTCGATCTGGCATTGGAGGAGCCAGAACTATCTCCAAGGGAACTGGCTGTCAGGTTCACCGACACCAAGCGCTACTTCGTGTCCGAGGCCAGTGTTTACCGGCTTCTCAAGGCCCATGACCTGATTACCAGTCCTGCCTTTGTGGTTATCAAGGCTGCGAACGAATTCCGTGACAAAACAACTGCGCCCAATCAGCTGTGGCAGACGGACTTCACCTATCTCAAGGTTATTGGTTGGGGCTGGTTCTACCTATCCACCATTCTCGATGATTACAGCCGCTATGTGATCGCATGGAAGTTGTGTACGACTATGAAGGCCAGCGATGTTACTGACACTCTGGAACTCGCGCTGCAGGCCTCTGGCTGTGATCAGATCAATGTCCATCATCGACCAAGACTGCTGTCAGACAATGGCTCCAGCTATATCGCCACCGAACTGGCTGAATGGCTCGATGACAACGGCATGGATCATGTTCGTGGCGCACCATACCATCCCCAGACACAAGGCAAGATCGAGAGATGGCATCAAACCTTGAAGAACCGCATCCTGCTGGAAAACTACTTCCTGCCCGGCGATCTGAAAGGCCAGATCGGTAGGTTCATTAGCCACTACAATCACAGGCGATACCACGAAAGCCTGAAGAACCTGACACCCGCCGACGTCTACTTCGGACGTGGCGACCAAATCCTGCAACAACGAGAAAGGATCAAGCAAAAGACTATCAACGAACGGCGCTTGCAATACCGCAAGCAGGTCGCTTAACATCGACAAACAGATGAGCCAGATACTCGCTTAGCTCAAGCTGCGGTCTGTCCAGAAACCCATGACGACGGACAGTGTGTAGAAATGGTCTCGGAGCAGTCATTTGCACTGTTAGAATTATGACGACAGAAAACACAAAATGTCAGCAATACGGGCTTTTCACCACGCCAGAAAGCAGACTGAACAAGGGAGTTCGTAGGGTGAATGTTCGCTTCCAACGGATCATTTCCTCTTAAGCGTGCAAGATTCTGTTCGCTCGAGCGGTCTCAAACTCGCTTACAAAATCGTGAATTGTTTCATCATGGAAATGATGGCAGTGTTTTCAAGGATAGCCAGGAGTCGGTCTGGAACCTTTTGTGTCAAGTTGCAGGTTCCGCTTAGGCCGATGAATGCAATAAAATTGGTTGGAGGATTAAATGCTTCGTTTAAGCACAATTGTTTCTGTTATAGCGGCCTTGATTTATTTCGTGCCCGCAGCACATGCTGAACCTTCTCATGTACAGATGAGTGGTTCGAACCTGATTGAAGGCTACAAGGGCAAAGTAGATGGCGGAGCCAAGGGCAGGTTCAAGATCAATCTGGAAAAGGGTGAGATTACCGGTGGATACAAAGGTCTGAAAATGCGCGACGGACATCGCGCCATTTTTGCCTGGGTTCATGACACGGTTGCACAGAAATCCGAACTGATTGGCGCGGTTCGTCTGCTCAGTGAGAAGAACGCATCCGGCAAATTCAAGATAGCTCTGCCTGAGAAATTCAAGGACGGAAATTTCGGCGATTACGAAATTCTCGCTTTTTCTTCTGAAAAGGACGAAATGATCAAGAAGGACGGCAAAAAATGGCTGGCTGCTGTTACGCCTGAAAAGCCTGCGGGTACAAAGAAAGTGCCTAGCCCTGCCTTCTATCTCTTCGGAGCGTTGCCAGGTGCAAAGACCGAGCTCCACTTTTGCGGGCATGGTAAAGACTTTTTCTTTGCAAATGCGCCAGACAAGCAGACCTGCTATGATTGCTTCTGCAGGCAGAAGTACTCCGCTTGTATAAAAGTCGGGGCATAAAGCCCGGGCAACTTTACTGACCGCAATCTTTGCAAACCGGGTGGCGCTGCTTCTGCTAGCTGGCGCGGCCCGTTTTTTCTAACGCAGGAAGGATTTCGGTTATGTACCAGAATATCTATCAAGGTAGACTCCAGCGAGACTGTTGTTTCGAAAGCGTTTCTGAAAGGCTGGACAAGTTTTGTGAATTCGGATGGCATGTAATGGTGCGTGGAAAGCCCAGATCAAAATAAGACGCCGAGACTTTACCCTTGGGATTTCAATGTTCGTTGGTGCGGGGGCTTTCAGCGTGAGGGCAGCCTCTTCTCAAACTGCTACGGGTGACAGATTTGACATGGTCGCTTTTGAACCGCCAGTTCAAGCACCTGAGTTCACTTTGAATGATCTGTCCGGCAAGCCGAGGTCGATTGGCGCAGCCGGTGAAACAAAATTCAAGTTGCTGAATTTCTGGGCTACCTGGTGTCCTCCCTGTGTTCACGAACTGCCTTCACTGCAGACTTTGTATGAAAGCATGGATCCGCAGCGTTTTTCGATATTGGCTGTGTCAGTAGATACCGAGCAAAACACGGGTCGGATTTTCGATTTCCGAGACCGATTCGGATTGAAGTTTCCGATCGTTCAGGACATGCAGAGCGAAATCGCAAACACCTGGGGTGCGCGCGAGTTTCCATCCACTTTTCTGGTCGGACCCAGAGGCGAAATTCTGGCTGCCGCCAAGGGCGAGAGGGTGTGGCATTCAAAAAACGCGATTGCCTATTTTAACAACGTGATGGATAGTTATGAGTGAACGATTTTCTCCAGTTTCTGTTGCGCGGGTTTGGCGCCAATTTTGCATTTCGGCACTGGTGGCACTGACCCCATTTGCTTCCGGCTATGCGCAAGAAGCGGAATTCCCGTCCAATGAGCAGGACAATCCTGCCGTTGCAATTGTCGGAACACACATCATTCGCGAGCATGACGTCCAGCGGGCAATTCAGGGCCTGACGTTGGGTGACCAGATTGATGTGCGCACCCGCAGGGCGCGTTTTATCGATAGCCTGGTGAGGGAAGAATTACTCTTTCAGTACACGCTGGACGAAATGCGGCGTGATCCCGAACTCCGACAACGACTAAAATCCGTTCTGGTGGGGGATCTTATAGACCAACGGATTCGCTCCAGGACTTTGGCTACTGAAGAGCAGGCAAGACAGTATTATAATGACACCAAGGAAAACCTTGGTGGTGAGCATATTTTCTTGCGTGACATCCAGTTCAGGGATGAAGCAACCTGTAAAATCGAGATCAGCAAAATCAATACACTTGAAGATTTTCAGCAGGTTGCTGAAGCGCATCATGTGATACCGGATCTCGCCTATAGCCGCGGCGATGTTGGCACGGTAATGACCCGCCACATTATGTTTGGTTACGGCGACAAGCTTGTCGGACTTGCTGAAAACACGGCTCATTTGGTGATGCATGAGGGTGCTTGCCATGCAGTCTGGATCTCGGAGCGGGAGGTGCTTCCGGTTCCGACGTTCGAAGAATTGAAGGACCGTTTGTTGGCAGGTTTACAAGCTGGTGCGGAAGCCGAATTGTTGCAGGGCATTATCACCGCAGCAAACCAGCGGATCGGAGTGACCCGCTTTGAAAAGACGGAAGCTGAGGAGGCGCAAGCTGAAGAAAACGTTTCTGGATTTGGTGACCAATCTCAGTCAGGCAATCAGCAGGTTGCCTCGGTTGAGCCAGAAACCGTTGGAGATGCATCACCCGGCCCTCAGCCTCAACAGGATCAATCTCAACCAGCGCTCCCAACCATACCGGCAGCCGGAACATTCAGCCTTATTGATCAGAACAGCAAAACTGTAAAGCATACCGACTTGCTTGGGCGACCAACAATCATGACGTTTGGTTTTACGCATTGTCCGGAGATTTGTCCGACCACTTTGCAGGAAATGTCTATATGGATCGAAAACGTGCAGACGCAAGCAGAGGATGCTTCCTGGGTTTTTGTTTCGGTGGATCCCGAGCGCGACACCCCTGATACTTTGAAAGAGTATCTGTCTTATTTTTCAGACAGGATAATGGGACTGTCAGGTGCGCCAGAGCAGATCGCTTCACTGGCGCTCAAATACGATGTGTTTGTTCAGCGCGTCCCTATAGACGATGAGGGTGATTACACGGTCGACCACACGTCAGCCGTTTTTTTGCTTGACGCCGATGGTGAGGTGGCAGGGACCATACCTTATGGCACCAGCATAGAACGAGCCTCCGACAGAATTACCGAATTCATCAGTCAAGTGAGTGTAGAGACTTCTGCAGCGAACTAACCGGTGGATTGCAGTTTTCGACAATCGAATAATGAAGTAAAAATATCTGAGGAACCCTCACAATGAAAACGCCACTGTTTTTGAAATTTGCAATTGTTGCCATGTTGACTGCCCCTTTGCCGGCAGGTGCCAGTGGTGACCCGGCAAGGGGTGAGGAAATCTTCGATGAGTGGTGTAGTGTTTGTCACGAGATTGGTCCCGATGCAGAAAACCTTGTAGGGCCGGTTCTTAACAATGTCATCGGGAGAACCGCGGGCACCTATGAAGACTTCGAATATGGTGACAGCACGATCGCCGCTGGCGAAAAAGGACTGGTTTGGGACGAGAAAAAAATCTTTGATTACTTGCCGGAGCCCAGCGATTTCCTAATCGATTTTCTGGATGACGAAGAAGCCTACAGCAATATGCCGGCCCAGTTTGAGGAAGAGCAAGACCGTCTGGACTTGATCGCCTATATCAGAACGTTCTCGGATGTGGAGTAGTTTGGTTGGTCTTCTGAAAAACCAGTTGTTCAAAGCGAAAAGTTCCGGGCAAAAATGTCCAGCTCCGGGAAATTCATCCAACAGCTTGTCGACAGGCATCACCACACCAAAGCGTGATGCGCCAAATGCTTCCGGCACAATACCTTGACCAGCACATAACAGCATTTATGGCAGAATTTCCGACGTGAGCCTCAGTGAGTGTGCTGTGAATGTGAAGCCGAAACATCTCCAACCGGGAAGTTGACTTCTATTTCGCCAGCTTTTTCAAACTTCAAAACCACCAGACGGGTTTGTCCTTCGACCATTGGTTCCTTGAGCTTCATGAACATAAGGTGTTCTGCTCCAGGTTTGAGAACAACCATTTCGCCCGGGCCGATAATCAACCCGTCTTTCAAGGGGCGCATTTTCATAACACCATCTGAAATCTTCATTTCGTGGACATCAACTTTTGCAGCGAAATCCATTGATCCGCCAAGAAGTCTGTCAGCTTCCGTTCCATCATTTCGAATTGTGAGATAGCCGGCCGCAACCTTGGCAGCGGGCAGTGTTGCGCGAATATTGGGATCTTTAATTACCAGTGTGCCTACTTTGATATCTTTTGCGCTTGCCATGGTCACAAGCATCAGCCCCAAGGCGGTAATGATCCAGGTACTGAGTATTCGTCTGGCCAATTTAATCTCCGAAATTGTGTTTCAGTTGCTGAAAGCCATTCTATTTCTTCAGGCAATCACCAAGGAAATCAATATGCCGTTATCCGAGCAGGTTATCTGATTGTGATGGGTTCTTGGTAATCCAAAAGGCAAGCTTCGCGTGCTGAAATCAACTTGAATACTAGAGTAATCCTCAACCGGAAAGACGGTGCTGTTTGGCAAGGAGCAGATCCAGAAGGCATAGCCTGGAAATAGCGTTTGAATGCCTTGCGATGAAAGCTTCAGTGTCGCGTGATGAGATGAAAACGCAGCGGTTGTTCCGGCCAATCAGGCGCAGTCTTGTTTGACCGGATACCAGGTGACAGAAACCTGTTGAACATCCGATAACAAAGTTACGAGGTTAACTGTTGAGCGGCACCGGTCATGCATCCGCACTGGACTCACAGTAAATCTTGAATACCTACAAGCCGTAATCCGTCTGTTTCTGGCAACATTTAGCAGCATTGCGGACAAGGTTGCCGTTTAATAATTTGCTAAAAGGTGATATCTGGTTGCATGCTCATCTCGATTAGTATGATTTTTTGATGAATATTTATTGAGAATGAAAATCTAAAGGTGCTTCAAGTGCGATTTGTACCCGGTCAGCGCCTAATGGACAGATTGGGTTGATTGCGTAAGGGAGTGATTTTGGCTCATCATTGCTATCAAGGAGCAAATGATGAGACGAAAGAACGAACGAATGACCGACGATGCTGATCGTGTTGTAAAAGACATCAAACGACAGACGCGACGTCGGTTTTCTTCGGAAGAAAAGATCAGGATTGTGCTTTCCGGCCTTCGTGGTGAAGACAGCATTGCCGAGCTGTGTCGTCAGGAAGGAATTGCCCAGAGCCAGTATTACTCTTGGTCCAAGGAATTTATGGAAGCCGGAAAGAAGAGGCTGGCTGGCGATACGATGCGTGAGGCCAATACCGATGAGGTGAAGGGACTTCGCAAGGAAGCCCGGGATCTGAAGGAGGTCGTAGCAGAACAGGCTCTGGAACTTCGATTGCTCAAAAAAAGCATGACAGGCGATGGGGGAGACGACGAATGAGGTATCCTGCATCCGAGAAGCTTGAGATCATCCGCTTGGTAGAACAATCGCATCTTCCAGCCAAGCAGACACTGGATCGACTGGGTGTTCCACGCTCAACCTTTTATACCTGGTATGACAGATACCAGACTGGTGGCGTGGATGCCTTGGAAGACAAGGCTCCCATGCCCGCACGGGTTTGGAACCGTATTCCTGACGATGTGCGTGAACAGATCGTCGATCTGGCATTGGAGGAGCCAGAACTATCTCCAAGGGAACTGGCTGTCAGGTTCACCGACACCAAGCGCTACTTCGTGTCCGAGGCCAGTGTTTACCGGCTTCTCAAGGCCCATGACCTGATTACCAGTCCTGCCTTTGTGGTTATCAAGGCTGCGAACGAATTCCGTGACAAAACAACTGCGCCCAATCAGCTGTGGCAGACGGACTTCACCTATCTCAAGGTTATTGGTTGGGGCTGGTTCTACCTATCCACCATTCTCGATGATTACAGCCGCTATGTGATCGCATGGAAGTTGTGTACGACTATGAAGGCCAGCGATGTTACTGACACTCTGGAACTCGCGCTGCAGGCCTCTGGCTGTGATCAGATCAATGTCCATCATCGACCAAGACTGCTGTCAGACAATGGCTCCAGCTATATCGCCACCGAACTGGCTGAATGGCTCGATGACAACGGCATGGATCATGTTCGTGGCGCACCATACCATCCCCAGACACAAGGCAAGATCGAGAGATGGCATCAAACCTTGAAGAACCGCATCCTGCTGGAAAACTACTTCCTGCCCGGCGATCTGAAAGGCCAGATCGGTAGGTTCATTAGCCACTACAATCACAGGCGATACCACGAAAGCCTGAAGAACCTGACACCCGCCGACGTCTACTTCGGACGTGGCGACCAAATCCTGCAACAACGAGAAAGGATCAAGCAAAAGACTATCAACGAACGGCGCTTGCAATACCGCAAGCAGGTCGCTTAACATCGACAAACAGATGAGCCAGATACTCGCTTAGCTCAAGCTGCGGTCTGTCCAGAAACCCATGACGACGGACAATTCGCGGGGGCGGTTACGCAGGCTTTGGAGGCCCATCCAAAAATCACAATTGTCCGTCAGGAGGCCAATGCGATACCAGCAGCGGATACCGGCCCCGCAATCATCGCGACAGGTCCGCTCACTGCGCCTGACCTGGCTGCTTCCATAGCCAGCGCGACCGGTGTGGACGAACTGTCATTTTTCGACGCCATTGCACCCATTGTACATTTCGATTCGATTGATTTCAGCAAGGCATGGTTCCAGTCGAGATACGACAAGGTAGGGCCCGGCGGCATAGGCAAAGACTATATCAATTGCCCCATGGACGAGGCGCAATACAACGCCTTTATCGACTCCCTGCTCGAAGGTGAAAAAACCGAATTCAAGGAATGGGAGCACGTCCCATATTTCGATGGTTGCCTGCCGATTGAGGTGATGGCGGAGCGGGGACGCGAAACCCTGCGTCACGGGCCGATGAAACCCATGGGCCTCACCAATGAGCATAAGCCGGAAGAGAAACCCTACGCAGTCGTTCAGCTACGCCAGGATAACGCCCTGGGCACGCTCTATAATATGGTGGGGTTTCAGACAAAACTGAAATATGGTGCGCAGGTAGATGTTTTCCGGGCCATCCCGGGCCTGGAGAATGCAGAGTTTGCCAGGCTGGGTGGGATTCACCGCAACACCTACCTTAATTCACCCAAAGTCCTTGACGAAACCCTGCGTCTCGCCAACCAGCCTCACATCCGATTTGCCGGGCAGATTACTGGCTGCGAGGGATATGTGGAAAGTGCTGCCATTGGCATCCTGGCGGCACGCTTCGCATCAGCGGAAATACTAGGGCAACCGCTGACGGCTCCACCCATTACAACTGCTACCGGTAGCCTTCTTCATCACATCACTACGGGTCATATTGCGTATGACGAGAGCGGAGAAAGCAATGAGCGTTCCAGGCGATCTTTTCAGCCAATGAATGTTAGAGCGTGTTCGCATCACGTGAATTCACAGCCGACTGCCCTGAAGAAATTCCGGCACTCCATTGGCGTGAACATATGGCAGACCTCTCCGATTGCCTTCCAGACATCATCGAAGGTTCTGGCGCCTGCCTTCCTCAGATGAGCCTTGAGCTTCGAAAAGGCCATTTCAATGGCATTGAGATCTGGGGAATATTTCGGCAGGAACAAAAACCATGCGCCGATATCTCGCAAGATCTGCTCGGCTTTTTCGCTCTTGTGAGCGGCTAGGTGGTCAAGGATTACGACATCTCTCTTTTCCAGTTCTGGCGCCAACTGTGTCTCAACATAAATCTCAAAGATTTCTTTGGTCATGGCCCGGTCAATAACCCAGGGCGCAACCAGTCCATGACTGCGCAGGCCTGCGATAAGTGTCTGCTTCTTCCAGTGGCCATGAGGGACAAAATCTATGAGGCGCTCTCCTGTTGGGGCCCATCCAGTTTGCTTGGCCATTTTGGTGTTTGTGGACGTCTCATCAATGAAGACAAGTTTTTCAATCGACCGATTCAAAAACGGAACACGCCTTGTCTTCCAGAGTTCGCGGTCTTTTTTCACGTCGATGCGGTGTTGCTCCTTGGCATAAATAGTCTTTTTTTATGCGACAACCCGAAACTGCGCACAACATGCCAGACAGGCGAATGATGGACATTGAGGTTGAATTTTTCGTTCAGCTCCGCACAAAGCTTACGGATTGTAATGTCCTTTTGTTCATCAACCCGTTTTCGAAGCCAGTCTTTATAGGGTGAAAGCTTGCCATGGCCTGTTTTTCCCGGGTTATGTTTTGGAGCAAGCGAGCCAGTTTCACGTTTCAACTTCACCATATCATTCACAAATTTGACGGAGACTTTGAAATGGGCAGCCGTTCCACGATGAGTGTGGCCTTCTTCTACATGAGCTACAACACGTTTACGCAATTCAATCGGATGGGGCTTGGGCATTGAAAATCCTTGGCTTCGAACCGAATCAGGTCACCCCAATCAGAATCATATTCGCGCACGGAAAGAAACTGAATCTACTCGACACAAACACGCTCTAATTTCGGGCTTTTGCCGCCGCTGCCGGAAGGCAGCCTGAAAAAACCGGAAGGTGTAAAACGCTGGCGTGGCAAGGACAAGACGATTGCAAAGAAAACTGCCATGAGTGCGCGAGCAAAAACCGATTTCCGAGACTGGTTGTCGGCGAATTACGGATAGGCTTCCCCCAAGCGTCTGCGGTGTGGTCGTCATCAGAACTTGCCAATCAGGTTTATGAAGACACCTTCATCATCAAGGGTGAGGTCAGTAAGATCATCCGAGAACCGGCTGAAATTGTAGCCGAGGCCTATCTTGATCTGATCATTCAAATGGTAGTAGGCACCGGCGAGATAACCGACATTTACTTGTTCAACTTCTTCCAGCCACAATGCCCGTGCCTCAAGAATCAGATCCCATTTGTCAACCACATGATAATCAAGCCGAGCTATTGCCAGGTGAGCCGATGAATCGACAAAGTTATGACTCCGGTTTGCCGATATTTGACCGATCCTGAAGCCGTATTTGCCGCCAACTGAAAGCCGTTCGTTAATATCGTATATGAAATCAGCTTCCAGCACATGGCTGCGTTGGCGCGGTCCAAGCAATTGGTTCTGCACATTAACCTGCTGAGCCCCGGGAAGGTCTTCCAGATAAGTGTAACGGAAAAGCGCGTTCAGGGTATCATCCAGCACCGGCCGGTATGCCCAGCCGATAGAGCCTTCGATGTAGTCGCCATCCAGGATCGCACCCTGATCGGACTCTGAAATAACAGCATCAAAACTTGCGATAAACCGCCAGTCATCGTTGCGAATGTATCCGTAGCTGCCTGAAAGCAGGTAGGTGTTCCTGTCACGTGTCGAGACATTGACACCATCCTCGAACCGCGCTTCGAACCGCAATGAACCATTTCGGACCTCTTCCCTCAGGCTAAGGGAACCGGAGACTGCAATACGGTCGAAGTCTCCGTTCGCGCGATCATAGACTTCACCTGCTTCGATGCCGCCGGAAACTGTCCAGCGATCATCCGGCGTGTAGGTAACCCCGTATGTGTGTGTCAGGGATCTCTAGGTTCCGGAAAAGTCATAGTTTTCTTCAAAGAACGCGGTGAGCTGATCGTTGAGGCGTCGGTTCGCTCCGTAAACAATTGAACCGTAATCCCGGCCGAAAGGATCATAGCCATTGAGATCACCTGCGGTTGAATCAGGATCCAGTCGATAGCCGAAATAATATTTGTCATCCACATTGGGTGAGTATGTAAGGGCTGCAAGACCGCCCAGGCCCCGTGTTCCATAGGATATCTCGGCAGATGCGGATATCTTGTCTGTCAAGTCCGTTTCAAAACCGGCACCGGCACGATCATTGCGTTTGCGTGTGCCGTCTCTTGCAACTGTGGCCTGACCGAAAAGCCAGATCGAGTTGCCCTCGTCAAAGGTTCGCGTAAGCCGCAGGCCGATATCCGTTCTTGCACCTGCACCGGTAGTAGAGCCGACCGGTATTTGCTCATCAGAATGGGTAACGCCGATACTCGCGGTATATTCATGGTTCAGCTTGTGAATAATTTCGCCATTGCCTTCCCGGCGATCACTGCCATCAGCGCGATTTACTTCGTCATATTTGGCAATTATGGTTGTCTTCTCGCTGACCTTCACATCAATGAAGGCGCCATGCAGACGCTCGGCAACCTGCGTATAACGACCCGGTGCATTAAACCCTGCATCGCGGCGCTCAAAATATCCCCCAACACTGCCCTCGTATTCACCGCCGGTAACTTCAGCCAGATCAAGTGCCACCTTGCCACGCCAGGCTTGAGCATCCCGGCCCGTATTGTTGTTGCCGCTCACCGGATTGAAGATAAATCCGCCATCAACAGATGTCACAATGCCAAACGTGTTTCCCTGAGATTGCGCCCACTCGAACTCAAAGAAGCTTCGGTTCGAAAGACGTATCAGAACATCGGCACCAAACAGTGATTGGTCGGCAAATCCGGTGTCCTCAATATATCCTGTAGTCCCTACCCTGACATTGTCGGTGAGCCAGGCCTGAACCCGGCCGCCATAGGTAAAACCATCAAGATCGGTAAGCGTGGGGGTATATTCATATACCGCAACGAGGAACTGTTCATTACCTCCAATGGCAGTCTGCTTTACGGCACCGCTGCTAGCCGAAGTTGACTGAAGCGGACGTTTGAGAAGCACTACACCCTGAACATAATCGATTTCATAATCGTCCCCTGCCCGCAGCAGTGTGCGGGTAACAACCTGACCAGTGATGCGATCACGCTCTTCGATGGTGATTTGTTCGCTGCCCTGGTTGATGTCCTGACGCCGCAGGAAGTAGGCGGAGCCACCGGTTCCTCTTAATTCGTCACGTTGGGGAAGTGTTCCCGGCTCAGCGGCAAAAGCCTCCACTTCTGCCACCGGTTCGCCCCGCGAAGTCACATAATCGGTGCGGATAACCGCATGCGCTCCATACAAGCCCCGTTCAAAACGCGCCAACTCTGTGCCATTGATACGGGTCTTGTAATTGCCCCAAAGGACATGGCTCTTGCCGCGTTGAATTCGCACGTAAAATTTGCCAGCCGTCGGCGCATTTTCAACGGTGGTACTGTCATCTCCATAGACCGGATAAAAATCATCCGGATCCAGATTGCGCAACAATTGCCTCGGATCCTTTTCATCAAGGTTCCGGAAAAGGTCATCCAGTTCCTCTTCGGTGGTATCAAACGCGGCAGTAATCAGTGTTTCGCCCTTCACCTTTCCTTTCAGATAAAGCGCAAGCCTGCCCCGTTCATAGGTTTCTGAAAATTCACCGGGATAGGACTGGGCGAGGATTTCCTTGTCCGAACCCAGGCGTCTGCCGAGTGTGATATCTGCAAGTCCAACATAGAACCATTCGCTGTCGGGAATGTGGATATCCCGTTCAAACTCCAGGCCTGAATCCCTGGTTCCTCCTAGAACAGATACATCGACGACATGATCCCCGGGCAGCAAAATGCGGCTGACCACAAACCGTTGCCCTTCATCAACCTGAACATCACTCCCGAGAACCCGAACAGAATAGCCTGTGGGAATGTGTCGGCCATGCACAGTTACCGAACCACCATACAATGGTATGTTGGAAATTCCTGTTCGGTCGTCTGATTCTCCCGGTACAGCCGGAACGGAACCGATACGGTCTTCCACCGCCACTTCTTCTTCGCTGATTTTCAGGCCCAATGGCAAGGTCTCATCAAAACGACCCGCGCTGTCATATACCCGAAGAACATAGGTGAGATTATCTTCCTCTCCTTCCGGGATATCGAATTCCGAACGGGCATTCCACTCGACGGCACTGTTTCCTGTCCCATCAAGTGGCATTTCGATAATTTCAATCGGCAATGCGATTGCCTCTGTAGAATACTTGTCTGACTTCCGGAAGATGCGAACTTCGGCGTGGTCAATCCAACCGGGATAGTTCCAACTGCCAACGAACCGGATCTTTTCTCCCGGTTTGTAAGTCCGTCTGATATCTGCCGTCGAAACGTTGAGCCGGCGGGTAACATCCAGCCCATCATATTTTACCTGAATATCAGTCGCCTCAAGCGCTTTGTCGGTTCGGATGATGTGATCACGCTGTGTGGGGGATCCTACAATTGTTTCGCCATCGACGCTGATTGAGATGCTGGAATCCCGACTGGCATTCGTCGGTGCCGAGGTCAACGCTTCTTCTGCTGCGAGCAGAAATTCCAGGTCTGACTGACAACTTGATGAGGTGGACGCCCCCTCATACCGGCAAATGAATTGTCGTAAGGTGGTTGTTGATGAATGAACCACAAATAACGAAGGAGCGTCCTTATGAAAGTTACCACGATCGGGCTTGATCTTGCCAAAAGTGTCTTCCAGGTTCACGGTGTTGACGATGATGGCAGTGTTATCGTGATCAAAAGGTTGCGGCGAAAACAGTTGAAAGGCTTTTTCTCGAAACTGCCAGCTTGCCTTGTCGGCATGGAGGCTTGTGCCACTGCCCATTATTGGGCTCGCACCCTGGCAGCCTTTGGTCATGAGGTCAGACTGATGCCTCCTGCCTACGTCAAGGCCTACGTAAAGCGGGGCAAGAATGACGCTGCCGATGCTGAAGCGATTTGCGAGGCTGTCAGGCGGCCCACCATGCGTTTCGTGCCTGTCAAAACACCTGAGCAGCAAAGTATCCTGATGATACACCGAACCCGTTCCCTGATTGTGCGGCAACGCACCATGGCAGCCAATGCACTGCGTGCTCATTGTGCAGAGTTCGGTCTTGTCACCACCCCCGGCGTCAGGAACATCGTCAAGCTGGCTCATTCCATCTTCAACGAAAACGACGAGAAGCATGTCCTGCCGGCTATTGCACAAGTCGCGCTGGCAACGCTTGCCCGTCGCTTGCTCGAACTGGAGGAAGAATTGCAGGCTCTTGAGAAGGTCCTGCGTGACTGGCACCGGCAAAATGAAGCCAGCAGGCGCCTGGCAGCCATTCCGGGTATTGGTGTGATCACAGCCACTGCACTGATGGCAACCGTCAGCGATCCGGGACAATTCAAAAGCGGACGGCAGTTCGCCGCATGGCTTGGCCTGGTCCCCAAACAGCATTCAAGCGGTGACAAAGTAAGGCTCGCTGGCATATCAAAGCAGGGAGACCGGTATATTCGCCGCCTGCTTGTCATTGGTGCGACAGCTGTTATTCGCCACAATCGAAACAAGAAGAGCCCGACCGCGGTCTGGATCAATGGTCTGCTGGAAAAGAAACCTGTGAGACTGGTCTCTGTCGCATTGGCCAACAAGACCGCTCGCATCGCCTGGGTTCTTATGACCAGAGGACAGCGCTATAACCCCTTGCGAATCAGCGCCGCTTGAAGGCAAGGCACAGAAATTGGTAATGGCAGAAAGTGATGTGACATGATCAGCCAAAAACGAGGTTACACCGTGTGATTCAATGCGCCCCATGAGCGCGTCATCTTGATCAGGAACCTCGTTTGCGGATTTCCATCAGGGCCAGCGATCTATCAAATATCGCATCAACAGGCCGGACATATGAAAGCAACCGATCAAAACATCAAAAAATGTCTTGCCAATCCGGGGCGTCCACATATGAATCTTGCGAGCAATTGGCATGAGCCGGTACGGAAGACATCGAGATGAACCCGGCAGAGGCGAGTCCACCAAGCACCATCAGGCCAGCCTTTTTAAGGCGGCCAAATCTAACCGTTCTGTTACCCAACATAGTTAACAAACTATGCACTGATTAGGTTTACAGATCGTTAATTTACGTTACGGAAGAAAACTGAAAAGTATCTGAAATTACTACCTTTTTTCCACTATTTCGATATCCAGTGGATGAGGTCTACGTTTGGCCTTCCAGGCTTTCTGAATCAGGCTCTTTACCGCCTTGAGGCGATCCCGATCGGTGTAATACAGCTCCAGTACCGATCTTTCCTCAGCAAGCAAAGGCATTATCCGAACGAAGTCACGCAAGGATTCTTCTTTCAGTTTGAGCTTGCCCGGCTCGAAAGATTCCTCGTTCAACGCCAGTGTCACGCGGCGCAGATTTGCTGCGGCAAAGTTGAGTTTTGACAATTTGCCCCGTGTGATTCGAATGACGCGCGGGTTTTCGCTTGTCACGCGATATCCGGTCGGCAGGGTATTATAATTCAGTTTCAGAATATAATTCGAACCAATCCGGTCGTTCGGCACCGCATCACAGGCGATGTGATATCGGCCAAACTGGTCGGTTATGATTTCCTTGCTGTCAATGTTAAATTAAAACTGGCCCACCGTTTTTGCACGCAAGCCCCCGGACGATCAGCTCTCCAATTGCAAGATCGTCCGGGGGCTTTTTCTGATCAGGATTGAGTTTTTTGTTTTTTGCTTTGAGCAAACCGGTATGATGCATTCCCGGTTTCTATAATGGTGCAATGATGGGTAATTCGGTCCAGCAGTGCGGTTGTCATCTTTGCATCTGCGAAGACCTGCGTCCATTCCCCGAACTCCAGGTTGGTTGTAATGATGACGCTTGTCTTCTCGTACAGTTTGCTGATCAGATGGAACAGTAGCGCTCCGCCGGACTTTGGGAACGGAATATAGCCGAGTTCATCAATAATGACGCAATCCAGTGCGCATAATTGCCGTACGATCCTTGCGGTATTTCCCTCTGCCTGTTCACTGATCAGCGCATTGATCAGGTCGACAGCATTGAAGAACCGAATTCTCTTGCCGTGATTAACAAGCGTTGTTCCAAGAGCAATGGCAATGTGGGATTTTCCAGTTCCCGTTCCACCAACCAGAATCAGATTATGTGCATCGGCAATAAACTGTCCGGAACACAAGGGTTCAATCTGTGTTCGGGTTACAGCCGCCGCATCATAATCGAAGGTGGCAAAGTCCTTGTGATGAGGGAAGTTTGCACTGCGCATTTGATACCGGACCGAACGCACCCTTCGTTCCACGGTCTCTGCCTCTATCAACTGCTTTATCGCCGTGGCCAGGTTTGGCGGCTGACGTGCACTTAGCAAGTCCTGTGCGCAAGAGGCCATTCCATGCAATCTCAACCCTGCCAGCTGTTCAATGAGGCCGTTCATGCCGTCACCTCATACAGAGCTTCATAACGCTTGCAGTCGGCTTGCGGGACAGTTGAGATCAGAGGATAATTGCCGGTTTCGCTCAATGGCGTAATTTCCGGTTCTTGCAATTGATTAATCAGATTGATGATGGCAGGAAGACGCAAGGTATTTTGCTTTACAGCCAGCTTACAGGCCTGCTCGATCACCTCTGTTCCATGCTTGTGTGCCAGCAGCAGAAGATCGACAAAATCCCGGTCCCCTCCCTTGTCCTGCATGTAGTGATCCCGGATCGTCATCATAACATTTGGCAATTGCCAATCCACGAAAGGGGCGCCATTTCTTAAGGCACCGGGTTTGCGATCCAGCAATGGCACATAGTGCCAGGGCTCAAAGTAACTGATATTGCGGGTAAAACGACGTTTGTGCCCGGCAATTACTTCATGATCCGCAACAAGAACTATTCGCCCGGCATAGGCTCGCAGCGAGACTTGTTGCCCGGCAAACTGACAAGGCACGCTGTAACGATTGTTATCATACTGAACCAGACAGGTGGAACGCACCCGCACACTCTTTTCGATGTACCCGTCAAAGGGTTGGCCGAGAGGGCGAAGCGCGGCAACCTCTTCTGCAAAAACCGCATCAATTGTGCGATCCTGCATCCCGGGATGCGCACGTTCGCCAAGTTCTTGACAACGCCGCTCCAGATGTTCATTCAAGCTATCAAGGTCATCAAAGGAAAGCTTGGGCGTAAACACCTCTGCTCGTATGAACCCGACCTGGTTCTCAACCTGGCCCTTCTCCCAGCCAGATGCCGGCGTACAGGCGACCGGCTCCATAACGTAATGGTTCATACAGGCAAGGAAACGTGCATGGAACATTCGTTCCTTCGAACGCGATACATAGGTGACCATAGTCTTGGGATTGTCGATGATGACACGGCGGGGAACTCCCCCGTAAAAGGCCAACGCACGCACAAAAGCATCAAGTACCATCTCCTGCACTTCGCTGGGATAGGCGTATACAAACGGCTTGCGGCTGTGGCAAAGCCGGAAGTGGGCAATCTTCACTTTCTGGGGTACTCCGCCCAGAACAACGTGTTCCTCACTCCAGTCAAACTGAACCGCATCACCTGCCGCAAACTGCAGGGGAACAAATGCTCCTCTGGACCCCGAACTCGAATGCTTCAACTCGCGGATAAGTCGCTGGGTCGTTGAATAAGACCCTTTATAGCCTTCCCCAACCAGTTCCTCGTAAAGCTTCTTGCCTGTGCGACGCTCCCGGCGCGGCAGCTTCAGATCATGCTCCCAGCGTGACCGAAGCTTGTCTGCATGCTTCCCAAGCAATTTATGCAAGGGTGCAGGAGTGTGGCGCTGATAACGAGGCTCCCCATCATCCTTCAAATACTTCCTGATCGTATTGCGCGAAACTCCCGTCTCACGACTTACCTGTCGAATGCTCTTTTCACCGCGCAATATCCAGCAACGGACCTTCAAAACCGTTTCCATTTGTAACACCTGTCTCTTCCTCGCGCTTAAAACGCGAAACCTAAAACAGGCGGGTCAATTTTACTTGAAAATTACCCACCCAAGTGGGTCAAATTTGCATGGAAATTCACATTCGGTACCATCGAGCACCCAGTGATCCTCACGATATATTGTGAAGCCACCTGGACCGAATGGGGCCAAACCGCCAAAGCCCGCCCGGACAACAGGGCCGCAAGGGCGACAAGGGCGATACCGGCAATCAGGGGCCGCGGGGCGAAGCCGGACCGCGCGGATTGGGCGGCTGGCTGGAACACCCCAATTCGCCAATGACCATGAACTCAGGCCAGGACAAGATCTTCAGCAACATCCCGGCCGGAACAAAACACCTCAAGCTGGTCTTCGCCGACCTGTCGCTGACCGGCGCGCAGAACATCCTGGTCAGGCTCGGTGATGCCAACGCAATTGACATCGAAAGAAACTACCGCTCGGTAAGCCGGGCGCAGGTCGCAAAAGGAGCCTTTCGGATGGACGTTGGCGACCCCGCACGCATGGTGGCAGGCGAACTGCGCCTCGATAATGTCCGGGAAAACCTGTGGGTGGCTGCCGGAACATGGGACAACAGCGACCGGCCAGAGACATTGGTGGGCCGAAAGGAACTCGCCGGGCCATTGACGCAACTCCAGATCGCCGCAGGGGCAAGCGACAATTTCGACGGCGGCTTTGTCGCTCTCTTCTACCAGTAGAAAACGACGCTGCAATGGCCCTGAAACGGCCTTGCAAAGGCTGCGTCAAGAGGCAGGATTTGTCGCCCAAAAGGCCCCGAAATCACACCAGAATTTCAAGCCATTTTGGGCCGGAAAAGCAAAGACTTTTGTTCGTCATACGCAAAGACTTATGTTGCGCCACAATCATGATTGTAGGTGCATTGGTATTGCCCCCAATCAGGGTTGGCATGACTGAAGCGTCAACGACACGCAGGTTTTCAACTCCGTGCACCTTGAGTTGGGGATCAACCACTGCCTGATCGTCAATCCCCATTTTGCAGGTACCTACGGGATGATAAATCGAGTCTGCCCGGCTCCTGATATGCTCTTTCATCGCCTCGTCTTCCAGAGGTCCATTGATGAACATCTCCTTATCGCAGTAGCCACGAAATGAAGGTGCAGCCACGATTCTGCGAATGATCTTCGTGCCCTCCAACAGAACGGCCATGTCGTCCTCATGGGACAGATAATTCGGGTCGATCAGTGGTGCGTCCAGCGGATTGTTGCTGCGCAGACCGACATGCCCCCGTGACTTCGGTCGCAGTGCGCAGGCATGAATGCTAAATCCATTCCCCCAATGCAGTTTGCGTGCGTGGTCATCCACGATGCCGATGACGAAATGAATCTGCATGTCCGGACGCTTGAGCTTCGGGTTGGTCTTGAGAAACGCTCCTGCCTCTGCAAATGGAGTAGCAATCATGCCGGTTCCATCCCGGCGCCACTGGTTCATGGCCTTCAACAACCGGAACGCTGCCCCAAAATCCAGACCAAACAAATCAGTCTCTTTGGTCTTCCATGCCAGCACCGTGTCGACATGGTCCTGCAGGTTTTCTCCCACACCAGGAAGATCATGGACCACTTCGACGCCGTTGAGTTTGAGATGTTCAGCAGGTCCAACACCCGACAGCATTAGAAGATGTGGTGAATTGAAAGCGCCTCCGCAAACAATAACTTCCCGGCCTGCTTTTACTGTGTGTTCAACCCCGCCCTTGCGATAGCGAACACCGTTTGCGCGCTTGCCCTCAAACACGATGTTAAGAGCCTGCGCTCTTGTTATGATGGTCAGGTTTTTCCTGTCCATGTTGGGTAACAAATATGCCGCGGATGCTGAACACCGTTCCCCATTCTTTTCGCCATGATACTGGGTAACCTGATATAGCCCCGCACCTTCCTGATCAGGGCCGTTGAAGTCATCATTGACCTTGAACTGACATTCTCCGGCAGCGGTGACAAAATCCTGAGAGATTTTCCGCGGACTTTGTTGCTCGCTGACAAAAAGCGGCCCACTGTCACCATGCAGATCACTGGCCCCGCGCTGGTTCCTTTCCGATTTCAGGAAATAGGGCTTCACATCCTTCCATGCCCACCCCGTACAGCCTTGTTTGTCCCAGTCATCGTAATCGCTTTGGTGTCCACGGATATAAAGCATCGCGTTTAGAGAACTTGAGCCACCGAGCGCGCGGCCCCGGGGTTGATACCCTTTTCGATCCAAAAGATGTTTTTGCGGGGTTGTTTCAAATGCCCAATTGCCGATTTTCGGTCGGCCTGGCAACAAAGCAATAATGCCTGCAGGTGCCCGGTTCAGTATGCTGTTTCCGTCACCTCCGGCTTCCAGCAGGCAAACAGAAATCTCCGGATCTTCCGACAACCTCGACGCCAGGGTGCTGCCTGCCGATCCGCCTCCGACAATCACAAAATCATAGGTCAATGGTATTTTTCCCGCATATATTCATATACTGCCTCGTAAGCACGTCGTGCAACTTGCAAGAAATTAAAAATTCCGTCAAATCGTGGGAATTTCGAATCCTGGGAAACCTGACCACATCATGTCCGGAACCAACAAAACACTCAATCTAATCACCGGAGGACCGGTTATCGTCCTTGTAGAGCCTCAAATGCGTGAAAACATCGGTATGGTTGCCCGTGCAATGGCAAATTTCGGCCTCAGCGAACTGCGACTGGTAAATCCGAGAGATGGCTGGCCAAGTGAAAAGGCGAGGGCTGCCGCGAGCAGGGCGGATCATGTGATAGACGGCGCCCGGGTATTCCAGACATTGGGTGAGGCAATTGCTGACCTCAATCATGTCCTTGCAACCACTGCCAGGCAACGGGACATGTTGAAACCCGTCCTGGCACCGGATGAAGCGATACCGCTCATCCGCGAGAGGATGGAAGGGGGAAGCGCCGTCGGTATCTTGTTTGGGCGTGAGCGTTGGGGATTGGAGAATGACGAAGTTGCCCTGTCGGATGAGATTATTACTTTTCCGGTCAATCCGGGCTTTGCGTCCCTTAACATCGCCCAGGCCGTGCTGCTGATTGCGTATGAATGGATGCGGAATTACAGGGGAGCAGGCATCACGAACTTCCGTGAACCGGATGCCATACCGGCAACAAAAGAAGTACTTGCCAGTTTCATGCAGTATCTGGAAACGGCTCTGGATGATGCCCATTATTTTCATCCTCCCGAAAAGCGGGAGCGTATGCTGAGAAATTTGCAGAACACGTTCGTGCATGCCGGTTTCAAAGAGCCGGAAATTCACTTGTTGCACGGTGTGGTAGCGGCTCTGGAACGCCGCTGGAAATCACGTCAAAAACCGGGGAATGGTGAATAAGGCAGAATTCCGGGCGAGGAAATGTAGCGGGCTTGGTTCGACTGGCGTCGAACCCCAAAACGATGAAATTTATGCGTCTCTTGCAATGATCCCGCTATTGCTGCATTACCATGTCGAATGAAGACGGTTGATAGGCGACCGTTTCCGGGGGAAATGCCATAAATACCTGGTTGCTAACAGTTTTTGACTATTTGAGATTCCTGATAAAACGCAAACCTGATCCCCGGTTTGGGATTTTGCCAGGCATTTCCATATGCCTTGGGGTTTTTGCATTTGCGCTGGGTGCGATATTTGCCACCTATTATTTTGGCGACCCGGTTTATTTTGAATGGTACGATGGCAAACGCTGGCGTCAGGATCGATCAAGCATATTCTTTCTGACGACAGACATTGGCAAGTCCGACTGGATTCTCTGGAGCACAGGCAGTGTGTTGTTATTGATGTCTCTGTTCAATGTTGCCGAGGCAGGGACCGCGGTGTCTATCCGTTGGCATCATCTGTTTCTCAAATTCTATTTCCTGTTTACCGCAATTGCATTCAGCGGATTGATTGCAATCGGATTGAAAGCCCTGATCGGGAGGGTCAGACCAGTCGTTACTTTTCCGGAGAATGACATCTGGAATTCATTGCCGTTTTACCGTGCATTAGAGGTATCTGGATTTCCATCCGGACACTCGACAACGATCGGTGCATTCTGCATGGCGCTGTTTCTGTTGGCCCCGAGGTTTGGAATAGTACTGATTGCACTTGCGGCGTGGATTGGAGTGAGCCGGTTGGTTATTGGTGCACATTTTCCCAGCGACGTGGTTGCCGGTCTGTGTCTGGGTGCAATTTTCAGTTGGCTGCACGCTCGCAATTTTGCCAGAAAGCGATTGTTATTTGAATTCAGTGAAACAGACCGGATCCGGTTGCGAAACCTGTCAGCAAAACGGGCGCGCCGGAAGGCAAAGGTCAATCCCAAGTCTGGAGGATTATCCGGATTGAGCAGATTAATAACAAAGACGTTTTAGGTCAGATTACGTGTCAATTCTGGTATTTGATTCCGGCATAGGAGGACTAAGCGTGTTGCGTGAGACACGGGTCCTGATGCCGCAAGAACGTTACATTTATGTAGCTGATGATGCAGCTTTTCCCTACGGTGATTGGGAGGACAACAGGCTCCGGGACCGAATGGTAGAGCTGTTTGGCGAGTTTTTGGATCGCTGGAACCCGGATATTTGTGTCATAGCGTGCAACACCGCTTCAACCATCGGGATTGCGGCGTTGCGCGAAGCCTATCCCGAAGCGGTGTTTGTGGGAACAGTACCTGCCATCAAACCGGCAGCCGAACGAACCCGCTCCGGGCTGATATCGGTACTGGCCACTCCAGGTACCGTCAAACGCCAATATACCCGTGATTTGATTGATGAGTATGCGGGCCGGTGCGAGGTCAATCTGGTTGGCAGTACGCGTCTGGCCGCACTGGCGGAAACCTATCTGCGTGGTGGGTTTACCGATGAAGCGGAGGTTGCCCGCGAAATAACCGACTGTTTCATCAGGGAAGGTGATCGATACACGGACATTGTCGTTCTTGCCTGCACCCATTATCCGTTTTTGGTCAATCGTATGCGGAAAATGGCTCCCTGGCCTGTCGACTGGATTGACACTTCCGAGGCTATTGCCAGACGAGCTTTCAGTCTGTGGCGTGAAATGGGAGGCAAATCACTTAATGAAGCAGCCACAAATTCCGATGATCTTCACTTTACCGGAGGAGTTCCGGACAAGCCTACCGCCCAGCTGTTGCTGGGATTTGGACTTGCTGCGCGATAAGCCCGTCGGGAGTTAAATGCTTGCTACCGGTGCATGCCATTGGTTGCTGGAATGCCAGTGCCTAGAGCGTGTTCGCATCACGTGAATTCACAGCCGACTGCCCTGAAGAAATTCCGGCACTCCATTGGCGTGAACATATGGCAGACCTCTCCGATTGCCTTCCAGACATCATCGAAGGTTCTGGCGCCTGCCTTCCTCAGATGAGCCTTGAGCTTCGAAAAGGCCATTTCAATGGCATTGAGATCTGGGGAATATTTCGGCAGGAACAAAAACCATGCGCCGATATCTCGCAAGATCTGCTCGGCTTTTTCGCTCTTGTGAGCGGCTAGGTGGTCAAGGATTACGACATCTCTCTTTTCCAGTTCTGGCGCCAACTGTGTCTCAACATAAATCTCAAAGATTTCTTTGGTCATGGCCCGGTCAATAACCCAGGGCGCAACCAGTCCATGACTGCGCAGGCCTGCGATAAGTGTCTGCTTCTTCCAGTGGCCATGAGGGACAAAATCTATGAGGCGCTCTCCTGTTGGGGCCCATCCAGTTTGCTTGGCCATTTTGGTGTTTGTGGACGTCTCATCAATGAAGACAAGTTTTTCAATCGACCGATTCAAAAACGGAACACGCCTTGTCTTCCAGAGTTCGCGGTCTTTTTTCACGTCGATGCGGTGTTGCTCCTTGGCATAAATAGTCTTTTTTTATGCGACAACCCGAAACTGCGCACAACATGCCAAACAGGCGAATGATGGACATTGAGGTTGAATTTTTCGTTCAGCTCCGCACAAAGCTTACGGATTGTAATGTCCTTTTGTTCATCAACCCGTTTTCGAAGCCAGTCTTTATAGGGTGAAAGCTTGCCATGGCCTGTTTTTCCCGGGTTATGTTTTGGAGCAAGCGAGCCAGTTTCACGTTTCAACTTCACCATATCATTCACAAATTTGACGGAGACTTTGAAATGGGCAGCCGTTCCACGATGAGTGTGGCCTTCTTCTACATGAGCTACAACACGTTTACGCAATTCAATCGGATGGGGCTTGGGCATTGAAAATCCTTGGCTTCGAACCGAATCAGGTCACCCCAATCAGAATCATATTCGCGCACGGAAAGAAACTGAATCTACTCGACACAAACACGCTCTAGCCAGGCTGGTTACCCAGATTCAATTCGGTAATACCTTGAGTAATATTGTAATCATCATATAAAATTGATATAACTAATAATTTTTTGTGAAAAAAATCAAAAAGTAAAATATTTATAGTGTGTAATTTGTCACAAATAAATATCGAAATATAAAATAAATTCAAATTTATGAAAAGGTGTAAAAATAGGTGATATCTAGTCAGAAGTTATGTTGTTGTTGATATGATAATCTGACCACGCGGCGGGTTTGTAGCGTATAGGGTAAATTCTCAATATGGGGGCATTATTGAGTATTCGAGTATTGATAGTGGATGACCATGAGATATTTCTGCTTGGTCTGCGCGCCGCACTTGATGATGTTCCTGAGTTCGATATCGTCGGAGCCCATTCAGGCGCAAATCCGGTCTTGATTATGGTAAAGAAAACCAAACCGGATATTGTGATTATGGACATCTCCATTTTCTATTCGAATTATCTGAAAGACACCGGATCCGAAGCGGCCGGTATGCAATCTGCCAAAATCATCTGTCTTTCGGGCACCATCAAGAAAAATCAGATGCGGCGCGTTTTGTCTGGCGGCGCTGCGGGTCTGCTTGCCAAGGAATGTCCGGTGGAAGAACTGATATTTGCTATCCGCAGCACCCATCATTCCGGCGCTTTCCTGTCTCCGGCGGTTACTCCGGCTGTCATAGAGGGCTATCTCAGAGGCACCGAAGCGGATGATGCGGGTCGGCTGTCCAAGTTGACGGCACGCGAGCGCGAAACTCTAGAGCTCATTGTAGCAGGCCATCCAACCAAAAGCATTGCGAACCTGATGAGCGTGAGTGTGAAAACGATCGGTACTTACCGCGAACACCTGATGGAAAAGCTCGAAATATACAGCATTGCCGGACTTACCAAATATGCCATCAGGAATGATATCACCAGTGTAGACCCAATCTAGGGCAGGCCCAACCAACCCCTTTTGCATGCGCCCCTACGCCTTTTGCCGAAATTAATTCCGCTATCCCTGTTTTTGATGTTTCGGTTAAAGCCCGTTGTTCGCACCCTTGGCCGGTTCTTAATGCCCGGACCGGTTCGCAGGCGGAATTCCCAACAGGATTTCCGTGTTGTGATCAGGTTTTTTGAAGCGAAATCCCTCAAAAATTGAAGGGAAACCTCAGGGTTTGTCCGATTGGCCGCCATTGCCAACTTCCATACGTTCACCGTGTCACTCCGGCAACACCATTCGGGGTCGACACGAAATACGAGCCAAACATAAGGAGATCCCCCAATGGCAAAAGAGAACATTTCAATTATTGGTGCGCCGCAAGTACAGGGCCAGCAATACACCCTGAAGGTGAATAACCTAAACTCGGAACTTCAGCATTTTTGCCTCTTTCAGCAACTGCCGAACATAAACGGAGCAGATCTGAATGCGCTCAGCCTTGCCTGGATGGTTGGCAGTGCTGCAGCCCACACGGGCGGCAACACCTCTGCAGCCCAGTTCCTCTGGTACGTGGATTACACAGCTTATACCGGTTATCTGCAACAAATGGGTACAGCTTCAAGTCCGCGCCAGTTTTCCACCAATGACAGTGTGTCTGTCCAGGTTGACTCCCAGAACAAGCTTGTAGCCGACTATTCGGGTTCATTCCCCAATGGAGCACCTGCTTTTGCCGGCGCACCAACCAGTGGACCGAGCGGCGAGATTACCATCGATGCCAACAATACCCTGCCGACCAATTCTCAACAGCAATCGGAGAATATGGAAGTCAACCTGGGTATCGGGATGAACAACAAGCCTGCGGTAACTGTGCAACTGCTATCCGACGAGAACTACCAGTTCACACCAAAACCTACCTACTACATTCTTTCGGGCCAGTATCTGGAAGGACAGGTAATCGATACATCCATCACTACTGACCCGTACAAGGTTGTATTCGACGGGGTTACGACGAAGACGCTCAACTTCACCGAAGAAAACACCTTCGTGCCGGCATAAAATCCAGCCCTGAGGCATCAGCTTCAGGGCAACCACCAAAAATTCAGAAATTTAGGAGTAAGGACAATGATAATTGTTGCTTGCACGGATGACGATTCAATTTTTGAACAGGCTGAGAAACAGTCAGGTTCGGAACCGGCCATCTATGGTGCAACTTACAAGGTATTTGACGATGCGATACCCATGCTCGGAAAATCAGAAAACCTTTTTGTAACCGCCCATGGTGCAAAAGACGGTGATGAAGATCAACCGGTCATCGGCGATGCGGCCAAGGCCTTCTGGGTATCAGGAAAAGAGCTTTGGTTGAATGCCAAGGGTATTTTTCCCGTTGGATATTCTGGCGATGTGTTCATCTCAGCTTGTGAGTCTGCCGACAGAAACAAAAATTCGTCGTTTTCGTTCACACAGGAATTCAAAGGACTATCAGGACTTCCAGAGGTTTATGGCCAACGTGGACCTGTTGGTCTCGAAGTGCCGCCGCCTGATGATCTGCAATGGGTCAAGGCCTGATTCCTCCCGCGGTAACACTGTGCCGCCCCAAGCGCAGTGTGCCGGCGAAGTGAAGCGAACTGACTGCCCTGCGCGCTTCACTTCGCATTTTCCGGATCAACCAACATTGGCGGAAGCAACATGAGTTTTCTTGTTTATCAGTTAAGTCGAACCAAACCCTATGTTGAAACGGGTTCAATCTATTCAGTACAGGTGACCAACAATTCCAGTGCAGATTACGCGTTTGTCCTGCTTGCGACCGCCAAAAACCCGGTTTCACTTACCCAACCGCTTGAGACCTACGGTTGGATGGTGGGGGTGGTTCCCGGTGTAAAGCAGACAATAGTATCGACCGGTATTTTCGCATGGGATGGCGATTTTAGCATGTGTCTAGGTAAAAATATTCCCGCCAGAACCAGCCAACTTGATGTGATAACGCAAATACCCACTGATTTGCGGCAAAACAACCGCGCCAATGTAACCTTCAGCGGAACCGCTTTGACGGGCGCTCCGGAACTGAAAAGTCTGGCTACCGGTGATGCCGGTACGGCGACAGTAACGACCGATGAAAAAATACCAACCAGCCAGTCGCAACTCGATGCAGGACTGCAATATACCACAACCCTTACTTTGGGGACCGATCGTAGTTCGCCAGCAAAAGCCTCGGCTCTCGGATTTCAGCTCTTGCCCAATTCAACCTATCAGTTTCCACTGGAATTCACGTATCGCATATTCTCTGAAGCCGTGACTTATCAGCCCGGAAAGATAGTCAAACAAGCGAAAATCGACAGTTCATTCGAAATTCAACTCGACAGTAGTCACGAAGCGCATCTTGATTTCGGCGCAAATAACGAATTCTCCAATATCAGTGGCTAAGTAAGCCGCACCGATTTCGAACCGCTTGATTTTGCGGAAGTAACCAGTCATGAATCCGCATGCCCTTGCGATATACGTTCAGACAGTTGGAATATCTTGTGGCGGTCGGGGAGGCCGGCAAGATCGCACTTGCCTCACAACAGGTGAACGTTTCTTCTCCGTCGATCTCGGCCGCGATCAGCCAGTTGGAGGCTGAACTGGGTATCCAGTTGTTTGTCCGCCATCATGCGCAGGGGTTGGCGCTGACCCCCGGAGGGCGACGGGTGTTCAACGAAGCAAAGCGTATCCTTGACGATGCTGCGGCCCTTAACGATTTGGCCTCTGACATAACAGAAAAGCCGAGAGGGCCGATCTCCATTGGGTTTCTGAAAACAGTCGCGCCGATGCTGAGTGCATCGGTCAGGCGTTCCTTTGAATGTGAATTTCCCGATGCATCCGTGTCGCTGCGCGATGGTCACCAGGTAGATTTGTTTCGCATGATGGGCCGGGCCGAAATAGATGTGGCTGTGACTTACGATCTTGAAATCCCGAAAGACATCGTATTCGAAGAGCTGGCCAATCTGCCACCCTATGTCATGCTGCCAACAGGGCACCGACTTGCTCAAAAGGGAGAATTGTCCTTGAAGGACCTGGAAGAGGAGCCCCTGATTTTGCTGGATCTGCCCCTCAGCCGGGAGTATTTTCTTTCAATGTTTCAAGCCGCTGGTCTGAGGCCAAATGTGGCGGAGCGGACATCGGACATGTCGATAATTCGTGGTCTGGTCGCCAATGGTTTCGGGTTCAGTCTCATCAATCTGAGGACAAAAACCGCCCATGCGCCTGACGGGGAACCCCTGGTTTTTATACCGCTGAAAGATCCCGTCCGACCCATGGTTCTGGGGCTTGCCACCAAACAGGCCGGGCTGCGATCCGGCATCGTGGCAGGATTTTTTGAACATATGCAAAACCGCGTTCGCACCCAGGGGCTTCCGGGAATTGATTGCCTCCCGTAAGGCCGACATTGCCGGGCGGTCAGGTTTGCTAAAATTATCAAGTAATTCAAAGCCAAAGCAATTTCGGGGAGTGCTTAGTATGAACCTAACTAAGCCTTACGAACTGGGTTCTTGCTCTGATCATCAAACTTGTCGAAGATGCGCGCGAAATTCCGCTAAACAGGGATGCGTGTCCGGGAGGCAACCCAATGAGCCGCGACAGTCGGTATGATATTCTTTTTGAACCCATGGCCATAGGTCCGGTGATTGCTAAAAACAGGTTTTATCAGGTGCCTCATTGTAATGGCGGAGGATACCGCGATCCGTCAGCAGCCGCGGAAATGCGCGGCATCAAAAGCCAGGGCGGCTGGGGTGTGATTTTCACAGAACAGTGCGAAATGCACCATACGTCAGAAATAACGCCGTTTATCGAACTGCGGTTGTGGGATGACAGTGATATTCCGATGATTGCCAAAATGGCCGACCGCATGAAGGAGCACGGTGCGCTTACGGGCATTCAACTTGCCTATTCCGGAATTAACGGGCCGAACCTGTACACTCGCGAGGTGCCTCTGGCTCCATCTGCCATGCCGATCCGCACCTTTACCAATGATCCGCTTCAGGCACGCGCGCTCGACAAGTCCGACATCCGGGATTTGCGCCGCTGGTTTGTGAATGCGGCAAAACGCAGCCGAACTGCCGGGTTTGACCTGATCTGTTTGTATGGTGCCCATGGTTTCGGGATTTTCCAGCATTTCCTGTCAACCGCTACCAATCAGCGAACCGATGAATATGGCGGCAGTCTGGAAAACCGCGCTCGCTTTGTGCGGGAAGTGGTGGAGGACTTGCGCGAAGAGGTCGGTGAGACCATGGGGCTCACCTTGCGGCTTTCGCTTGATGAGATGATTGGTGAGTTGGGGTTTGCCAATTCTGAAGTGCGTGAGTTCATCGAGATGAACAGAGACTTGCCGGACTTGTGGGATCTTGCCCACGGTGCCTGGGAGGATTGTTCCGGTCCGTCGCGTTTCAAGGAAGAGGCTGCACAATTTGAGCTTGTATCCGGGATCAAAAACCTCACTTCAAAACCGGTGGTGGGCGTGGGACGGTTCACAAGTCCCGATGTCATGGTGAAACAGCTGAAATCTGGCACGATCGACTTCATAGGTTGTGTGCGCCCGTCCATTGCTGATCCGTTCCTGCCAAAGAAGATCGAAGAAGGACGGATTGAAGACATCCGCGAATGCATAGGCTGCAACATCTGCATTACCGGTGATATGACGATGGCGATAAGCCGCTGTACGCAGAATCCGACATTCATGGAGGAGTGGCGCAAGGGTTGGCATCCCGAAATCATGAACGCAAAGGGTGCCAGCGCATCTGTCCTGGTGGTAGGTAGCGGGCCGGCCGGACTGGAAGCGGCACGCGCCTGTGCTGAACGCGGTTACGATGTTTCGTTGGCAGAAGCGCGCAACTGCCTTGGTGGGAGGGTGGCAAAAGAGCGGTTGCTGCCCGGTCTGTCCGCCTGGGGCAGGGTGGTGGACTACCGGGAATATCAACTTTCCCAAATGTCGAATGTGGAAACTTATTTTGATTCCGCGCTGGATGCTGAACAGATACTGGAATTCGGTTTTGACAATGTCTGTATCGCGACCGGTTCTACATGGCGCGCAGACGGCGTTTCCCGCCAGCATGTTGTGCCGATGTCTATAGATGAAAACATGCCTCTCTTCACGCCTGACGATCTGATGAACGCTAACCTGCCAACAGGCAAAGTGGTTCTCTATGATGATGACCATTATTACATGGGTGGTGTCCTGGCGGAATTGTTGATCCAGAAGGGATGTGAAGTGACGTTGATCACGCCATGCGCCTATGTCTCGGACTGGACAAACAATACGCTTGAACAGGCTGAAATTCACAGGCGCCTGGTGGAAATGGGTGTTGTGATAGAACTCAATCGTGGCGTCGTCTCCATCAACAGGCAGACGGTAACAACCAACTGTACATATACAGATCAAACCCGTGAGGTTGAAGCAGATGCGGTGGTCATGGTTGCTTCGCGTCTTGCCAATGATGAGGTTTACAATACCTTGAAGATGCGCGAAGTTGACTGGCTGGATGCGGGGGTCCTTTCTGTCAGGTTAATTGGTGATGCAAACGCACCGGGCCCGATAGCCTGGGCAACCTATGCCGGGCACAATTATGCGCGCACTCTGGATGAAGAGGATATTGGGGATGCATTGCCTTTCAGGCGGGAAATTGCGGAACTGGCGGTGAACTGATGAATTCTGCAATATCGCTTCATTCGGTTCGCAAGGATTTTGGTGATTTCACGGCGCTGAGTGAGGTGACGTTTGATATTGCCGACAATGAATTTTTCACCCTGCTGGGTCCGTCAGGTTGTGGGAAGACGACCCTGCTTCGGATGATTGCCGGTTTTGAAGACACAACAGCCGGCACCATTCATCTATATGGCGAGGAAATCGAGAACCTTCCGCCGAACAAGCGGCCGGTCAATACAGTGTTTCAGAACTACGCTCTGTTTCCCCATATGACGGTTACGGAAAACATCGGGTTCAGCCTGCGTATGCTGAAATGGTCAGAATCTGAAATCGATGCACGCGTCGCTGAAATGGTGGAGATGGTTCAACTCCAGCAGTTTGTTCAGCGCAAACCCAGTCAGTTATCCGGTGGTCAGCAACAGCGCGTCGCACTGGCTCGTGCCATGGCTCCAAAGCCGAAAGTGCTTTTGCTGGATGAGCCGCTGTCTGCACTTGACCTGAAACTGCGTCAGGAAATGCGTTCGGAACTGAAACGTTTGCAACAGGAAACCGGCATCACCTTCATTTTTGTAACCCATGATCAGGAAGAAGCGCTTTCGATGTCTGATCGAATAGCGGTAATGTCTGCTGGCCTCGTCCAGCAAATCGGCACACCGTCGGAAATCTATGAACATCCGGCCAACCGGTTTGTTGCGGATTTCATTGGTGACACCAACCTGCTTGAAGCGGAAATCGAGACTGTAAAAGGTGATATTGTCACATGCCGACTTTCGGATGGTGAAGTGCTGCATGCACATACAAACCATGAAGTGTCGAAGGGGCAGGCAGGCGCTGTGTCTGTTCGGCCTGAGCGGCTGGTTCTGTCGGCAAAGGCACCGAAAGGTGAATACCTGCAAGGCGTGGTTGGCAGATCAACCTACCTGGGAACGGATTCACAGATTGAGATCGCGCTGGACAAAAATCTTTTCCTGGTTTCCCGAATGCAAAACAGTTCGGGTGCCAGTGGCCAGTTCGAAGAGGGAGACCCGGTCTTTGTCAGCATTGCTGATGGAGCCGCAAGGTTTTTGGTGGACTGATGGCAGCAGGAACCGGCAGCGGCAGAACCGTTTCGTCAACCTTTTCACCGGTGCGACTGTGGCTGTTGTTTCCAAGCTGGCTGGTAATCGGCTTCTTTCTGGCGTTGCCGGTGCTTTTGATGCTCGTATATTCGTTCCTTACCAAGGAATTTCGCGGTGGAGTAATCTGGGAGCCGACGCTGGCAGCCTATGACCAGTTTCTGTTCGACCGCGGGCTGTTCGGTGATGATCCGCCGACAATCGAATGGAAATACATCGCTATTTTTGTGCGTTCAATTGCGCAAGCCACCGGTGCAACTCTGTTTTGCCTCATCATTGGATTTCCTACAGCGTTTTTTATTGCGACCCGGGCGGACAAGAGCAAGGCAATCTGGCTGTTTCTGGTGACCATTCCCTATTGGGTCAATCTGCTGATCCGCACGGTGTCGATGAAGTTCCTCATTCGGGAAAACGGACCGATGAACGATGCCTTTTTGTCTGTTGGAATAATTGACCAGCCGCTTATTATCATCAACACGAATTTTGCCGTGCAACTGGGCCTTTTCTATTCATACCTTCCGTTTATGGTTCTACCTATCTATGCGGCAGTGGAGCGCTATAATTTTGCGTTTTCCGAAGCTGCGTCTGACCTTTACGCGCCGAAATGGACGATCCTCTGGCGTATCCTCATTCTGGTGGTCAAGCCAGGCATCATCGCGGGCTGCATCCTTGTATTCGTGCCTTCACTTGGCGCTTTTCTTGCTCCTGATTTGCTGGGCGGAGCGAAGACGTTTATGATCGGCTCGCTGATAGAAGAACAATTCAAGGGTAATGCCGGCAATTGGCCCTTTGGTGCCGCCGCATCCATGATCCTGCTCAGCATGGTGCTCATCGTGCTCACGTTTTATGCCCGAGCGCAGGATAGGGAGCAGACGTGATGGGCAGTGGATTCAACATCAGACACTATACCGGCTTCTTTGGCGTAACCTGTCTGTGCCTGTTTATCCTCTATGCTCCGTTGATTGTCGTCATGATTTACAGTTTCAACGACAGTATTTCGATCACCAAGTGGCAGGGCCTGTCACTGCGCTGGTATTGGGACATATTTACCGGTCCGGAATCAGAAAAATTCAAGCTTGCTGCGTGGAACTCTCTTGTCATTGCGGTGATGGCGGCACTGGTTGCAACTGTCATTGCCACCTCAGCGGCTATTGGCATGATCCGCGGTGGCAGTTTTAGGGGCAAGTCAGCGTCCTTTGCCCTGATTTCACTACCGATAATGGTGCCTGAAATCGTAACCGCTGTGGCAACGCTGATATTCTTTTCCGCAATTGGTTTCAGGCTCGGTACCCTGTCTATCCTGGTGGCACATATCGTATTTTGCATACCATTTGCCTATTTGCCCATATCGGCGCGGTTGCAGGGGATTGAAGCCAGCTACGAGGAAGCGGCACAGGATTTGTATGCGAGCCGCTGGCCCACGTTCCGCTATGTGCTGATGCCAATCATGTGGCCGGGAATTCTATCCGGATTTCTGCTCGCATTTATCATTTCGCTCGATGATTTTATCATCACGAACTTCGTCAAAGGCGCAGGCGTGGAGACTTTGCCTACGGCGATATTCGGATCGGTAAAACAAGGGATCAAGCCAAACATCATGGCTCTGTCCACTTTGCTTTTGCTGGTCTCGATTCTTCTGGTAACCTTGTCGTATTTTATCGGCAAGCGTGGTGAGGAGATTCAACCAAAAGACTAAATTGAAAGGGAGAAAAACTATGAAACTAAGAGCATTATTGGGCGGGGCGGCGTTGCTGCTGGCAGTCAGCCCCGCATCTGCAGAGGGACAACTGTCACTCTATCACTGGTTTGAGTATATTCCGGATGAACTCATCAAGAAGTTTGAAGCGGAATCCGGTGTCGACGTAACCATGGATACCTACGACAGTAACGAAGCCATGCTTGCCGCTTTGAAGGCTGGCAAAATCGGCAGTTACGACCTTGCGGTACCTGGCGATTACATGGTGGAGATCATGGCGGGCGAAGGCCTGCTGGACACTATCCAGTCTGGGGAATTGAAAAATTTCGGCAATATTGAAGGCCAGTGGATCGACGTCGATTTTGACCCGGGCCGCAAACATTCCATTCCTTATCAGTGGGGTTCAACCAGCTTCTCTGTGAACCGAGATGTGTATTCCGGCAATATCAATACAACCGATATTCTGTTCAATGCACCGGCAGAACTGAAAGGCAAGATCAACATGCTGGACAGTCAGGGTGAGGTGATTGCCATGGCCTCCTTGCATCTTGGAATTTCGCAATGTTCCACCGATCGCGAACAGCTTAAGGCGCTCGACGAACTTTTACAGGGTGCAAAGGGTGACTGGGCCTCATTCGGTTCCGATATCGCAAAGGATGTGCTGGTTTCCGGTGATGCTGCGGTCGGCATGATTTACAATGGCTTCTCAGCCAAGGCGCGTGAAGAAGGTGCCAACGTTGAGTATTCCTATCCAGATCAAGGCTACGTTGTCTGGATGGACAATGTGGTGCTCCTGAAGGATGCGCCGAATCGCGCCAATGCAATCAAGTTCATGGACTTCCTGCTGGAGCCGGAAAATATTGCCGCTGTCACCAACTACGCGAGATATGCTGCCGGTGTGAAAGGCGTCGCGGAGCATCTTGATCCGGAACTGGCAAAAATGCCGGAAAACAATCCGCGCGATGGTGCCGGAGCTGGTGCTTTCATTGCGGTATGCGATGAGGAAACCCAGAAGGTTTACGACCAGATCTGGACCCGTCTGCGTAGCTGATGCGCGTAGCCGTCTATCAAACGACATCGCCTGCCGGAGACATTCCGGCAGGCTTGGATACTGTTAAACAGGCACTCAAGCTGGCTGCACAATCAGAGGTTCAGCTGCTGGTGATGCCCGAACTATTTTTGCCGGGTTATGACGCGACATCCGATTATATGCCTGATGGCTGGGGCACCCACCTGGATGAGATTTCGAGCCAATGCAAAGCGAGCGGTGTTGCACTTGCAATTGGTTTGCCGGAATTCGAGGGCGATGCGGTCTATAATTCGGCTTATGCCTTTTCCGATACCGGCAGTATTATTGCCAAATACCGAAAAATACAACTCTTCGGCCCACGCGAACAGGGGCTGTTCAGCCCAGGCGACCAGCTTGTGACGTTCGATTACAGGGATGTCCGCTTCGGTCTTCTGATTTGTTATGATGTGGAATTTCCAGAACACGTTCGCGCGCTGAAACGTGCCGGCGCGGAGGTTGTGCTCGTTCCGACAGCCAACATGATGCCATTTGTCAATGTAAATCAGATCCTGGTGCCGGCTCGAGCCGCAGAAAATGCTCTGACAATTCTCTATGCCAATTACTGCGGCTCTGAAGGGGACCTTGACTATGTCGGTCTGAGTACGATTTGCGGACCGGATGGATATGCACTTGCCGGCAAAGGGGAGGGCGTGGGACTTCTCGTTGCCGAACTGCCCAACGATTGGCGGGAACATGACATTCCCTTATCAACACAGATTACAGACCTGGCCATTGCAAAGGATGCATCATGACAAAACTTACGCTAGCCGTTACACAAATGGCCTGCAGTTGGAAAACCGAAGATAACATTGCCAGGGCTGAAGCCATGGTGCGGGATGCAGCGGGGAAGGGCGCCAACCTCGTATTACTCCAGGAATTGTTTGAAACTCCCTATTTTTGCAGCGAACAGAACCCGACACATCTTGATCTCGCCAAACCGGCAGAGGACAATCCACTTGTTGCTCATTTTGCCGGATTGGCGAAGGAATTGGGGGTTGTTCTGCCTGTCAGTTTCTTTGAAAAAACCGATCGACAGTTTTTCAATTCAATCGCAATTGTCGACGCGGATGGCCAGGTGCTCGGCATTTACCGAAAAACCCATATCCCAGATGGCACCGGTTATCAGGAGAAGTTCTATTTCACTCCCGGCAATACCGGTTTTCGGGTATGGGACACGGCGGTCGGGCGTATCGGCGTCGGCATCTGCTGGGATCAGTGGTTTCCCGAGGCCGCGCGCTCAATGGCCTTGATGGGTGCGGATGTGTTGCTCTATCCAACCGCCATAGGTTCAGAGCCGAAAGATCCGCATATCGATTCCAAAGGGCATTGGCAGCGTGCCATGCAAGGGCACGCGGCTGCAAATATGGCCGTGCTTGCGGCGAGCAATCGCATTGGAACAGAGAATGTGGGAGAGGAAATGACTTTCTATGGCGGCAGTTTCATAGCTGATGAGACCGGATTGAAAGTCGAGGAAATGGAGGATGAATCAGGATTTCGTCTTGCCACGTTTGATCTTGAAGATATTCGCAGGAAAAGAGCGGCCTGGGGCCTGTTTCGTGACAGGCGGCCCTCAAGTTACGGTGAATTGTGTGCCGCGTCAGCAGGTGGATGTTGTTAGCCTGACGTCATGCCGCCTGTGAACTGGAGCGCGCAGCAATGTGCTCTCCCAGGTATTTGGCATCCTGCCATACGCCCCAAATGAAAGAAGAGCCGCGCATGGAAAGCCAGGGGAGGCCAAGAAAATAGATGCCCGGTTGTTTTGATATGCCACGCTCGTGAGCCGGTTTACCGCTGTCATCGAATGCATCCACGTTAAGCCAGCCGAAATCCTGTGTGTAACCGGTAGCCCAAAGCACTGTGTGAATGCCGGCTTCTTTGAGGTTCAGTTGAAGCAACGGTGATGCGAAGCATTGTGGATCCGGCCCGATTTCCTTTGCCTCAGGTTCTTCTGGCAGATCAATTCCGTTTTCAGCAATATACCGATCGGCTTCTTCGAGGACAGAAAGGTAATTCTCATCTCCTTCATTGATGTTTTTTTCCAGATCATCTGAAAAATGAAGGACGCCATCCGTGTAGTTTTTAGTCATCCCGACCAGGTTCATGCCGTCTTCTGCCAAACGGCGAAAGTCTACCGTATGTCCGCCATGAGCGCCGCTTACGGAAATGGTTACATGCTCCTTGCCTGCGGGCGGGGTTTTGGCTTCCCATTTGCCCAGAACACCCAGCCACCAGACAAAATCCTTGCTGCGATAACTTCTGGGGGGTCGGTCATGCGGCCCTACCGATAGATAAACCTGCCGTCCAGAACGCAAAAGTTCGTCGGCAATCTGAACGCCGGATGAGCCGGCTCCGACCACCAGCACTGCTCCTTGCGGCAATTGATCCGGATTGTAATAGGCATTCGAGTGAATTTGGGTGAGGCCGGCAACTTCCGGAATGACCGGCGGTATGACAGGGGTCTGAAAGGGACCGGTTGCAGCAACCACGTTGCGTGCCACGATGGCCCCTTGGGAGGATGTGATCAGAAATCCCTCACCGTCAGGATTGTTTCGAACTCCTGTAACTTCAACGCCGCAACAGATGGGCGCATTGATCTGCTCCGCGAAAGCCTCAAGATAGGCAGCCACGCTCTCTTTTGAAGCAAACTCGTCCGGACCAACGTCGCAGAATTCTTTTGTAGGAAAACGGTCATGCCATGCAGGACCATTGGCAACCAGAGAATCCCATCGTGCGGTTCGCCAGCGCTCGGCAATTCTTTCGCGTTCCAAAACAAGGTGGCGAATGCCGTGATTGCCAAGGTGTTCACTCATTGCCAGACCGGCCTGTCCGCCACCAACAATCAAGGTGTCAACTGTTTCAATGGACATATCCCGATCCTTCCAGGTAACGCGCTGGTATGCCAGCAATTGCAGACAAGTTTATGGGAACACAGAAATTGAAAAAATCATGTTTTCTTTAAGCATTGGTTGGGTTCAGTCTAACTGCCCGTTTGAAACTGGAGCCGCTGTCGGGCCCGCACAATCTTCAGGCAAGAAAACCCTGCGATAGATTGCAGCCAAGGCTCTTTGCGGTAGGAGCCGAACGTGTTATCAAAGTTGTTAATTGATTCTTAAATTTGTTGCTTGTCGTAAGAATCACAACTTTTGGTGGAGGTTGTTATGACGTACAACAGGTTTGTGGAACCGTTGGTCTGTGAAAAAAGATCACAAAAATCCTCAAAAAAGCTGTCGATTCCGGTCTTTCCAAAGAGGTGGCGGTACGCCAATTGGTGGAGCTTGTACCCGTCGATCTGGATAGCCTGAGCTTGGCGCTGAGAAATATGTCCACCGGACAGTTTCGCACTGCCGCGGAGTGAGCTCGGTCTGATCGATTAGCTTTCAAGGCTGGCGCGTGTTCACCACTGTTCTGCGCGCGAGTCATAAAGAGGCAGAAATTTCTTCCGATAGAGTTTTTAGCGGCGAAACGTAGCGGCCTGTTGCCTCGGCCATGGACAATGCGGAGGTAATCCAGATGATCGACAGGCAGCCGACAACCCTATCCTGAATTGTGATTGGAACCGCCAGACTGGAAGTGTTCGGCCGGAATGTTCTTGGACCTCGTGTAGCAAACCCTTGTGCCCTGTATTGCCGGAACCGGTTGCCTATGTCCGGACTGTTGAGAAAGCTCCGGTCATCCTTGTTATTCTCCTATGATGGTTGTCCAGCGGGAATGTTCTGCCCCGCGATCTTGAAGGCCGGAAAGTCCTCGAAGACCCAGCCGTTCTTGAGCGTGTCGTAGATGATCGCGAGCAGTTTACGTGCGGTCGCGATGATCGCCTTGCCGGCCCCGCGCCTGGCCTTGATGCGTTGGTAGAAGGCATTGAGGTAGCCCGAGTATCGGATGGCAATGAGCGTGCACTGAACCAGCGTGGTGCGCATCAGCTTGTTGCCGCGTTTGGTGATCCGCCCCCGGTTGTCGGTTTCGTTCGACTGGCTGACGCGCGGGACGATGCCCACATAGGCAGCCAGCTTGTCGGCGTCCTCGAAGTCATCGACGTTGCCGATCCCCGACAGGAGCACGGCCGCCGAGCGCGGACCGATGCCCTTGATTGAGACGAGGCCGTCGTAGCCATCCAGTTCCCGGGCGGCCTCTTCGATCGCACCGTCCAGTTCGCCAATCGTCGCCATAAGCCTCAGCGCCTGGTCGCGCAGGGCCTTCAACTCGACCTGTTCCAGTGTCGAGAACCGGCCGACCTCCAGAGCATTGAGCCGCCGCTTCGAGCCCAGGCTTTCCTTCTTCAGCTTGACGCCGTGGCGCGTGTGCAGCGCATGGATCTTGTTGATGAGCCGGGTGCGCTGCTTGACCAGAAGATCGCGCGTGTGGGTGAGTGACGCCAACTCGCTCTCGGCAACCGTCTTCACACGCGTCTCGGGCAGCATGTCCTTCGACAGGAAGAAGGCCAGTGCCCGGGCATCGTTCCTGTCCGTCTTCTTCACCGACTTGCGGATCACGCCGAACTGCCTCGGGTTGACCACGACAACACGGCCGACGCAAGCGACCACCTCGTCACGAAACCAGGCCGAATTGCCCGTCGCCTCCACGGCAATCTCGTCGTCCGCATCAAGGCTCAGGCAGAACCGTTCCAGATCGGCCGCTGCCAGCTGGTAGGTTTCAAATATCTCGCTGCCGTCAGCTTCAAGCCGGCAGACCGTGAAAGACGTCGTGTGAAGATCGACACCGATAAAGGACATGGCTAGAGCGTGTTCGCATCACGTGAATTCACAGCCGACTGCCCTGAAGAAATTCCGGCACTCCATTGGCGTGAACATATGGCAGACCTCTCCGATTGCCTTCCAGACATCATCGAAGGTTCTGGCGCCTGCCTTCCTCAGATGAGCCTTGAGCTTCGAAAAGGCCATTTCAATGGCATTGAGATCTGGGGAATATTTCGGCAGGAACAAAAACCATGCGCCGATATCTCGCAAGATCTGCTCGGCTTTTTCGCTCTTGTGAGCGGCTAGGTGGTCAAGGATTACGACATCTCTCTTTTCCAGTTCTGGCGCCAACTGTGTCTCAACATAAATCTCAAAGATTTCTTTGGTCATGGCCCGGTCAATAACCCAGGGCGCAACCAGTCCATGACTGCGCAGGCCTGCGATAAGTGTCTGCTTCTTCCAGTGGCCATGAGGGACAAAGTCTATGAGGCGCTCTCCTGTTGGGGCCCATCCAGTTTGCTTGGCCATTTTGGTGTTTGTGGACGTCTCATCAATGAAGACAAGTTTTTCAATCGACCGATTCAAAAACGGAACACGCCTTGTCTTCCAGAGTTCGCGGTCTTTTTTCACGTCGATGCGGTGTTGCTCCTTGGCATAAATAGTCTTTTTTTATGCGACAACCCGAAACTGCGCACAACATGCCAGACAGGCGAATGATGGACATTGAGGTTGAATTTTTCGTTCAGCTCCGCACAAAGCTTACGGATTGTAATGTCCTTTTGTTCATCAACCCGTTTTCGAAGCCAGTCTTTATAGGGTGAAAGCTTGCCATGGCCTGTTTTTCCCGGGTTATGTTTTGGAGCAAGCGAGCCAGTTTCACGTTTCAACTTCACCATATCATTCACAAATTTGACGGAGACTTTGAAATGGGCAGCCGTTCCACGATGAGTGTGGCCTTCTTCTACATGAGCTACAACACGTTTACGCAATTCAATCGGATGGGGCTTGGGCATTGAAAATCCTTGGCTTCGAACCGAATCAGGTCACCCCAATCAGAATCATATTCGCGCACGGAAAGAAACTGAATCTACTCGACACAAACACGCTCTAGCCTTGCGCACGTAGGGCGGCACAAGGGCAGAGCGGAACGTAACAGGCTTGCCGTCCTTCGCTCGGACCTTCGGGACTTTGACCGTGACTGGCCCGATCCCGGTTTGAACGGCGCGCTCTGGATGGTAGCCACTGCCAACAACAGCCGAGCGGCCATCGGTTGTTCGCCGTTCTGCAAATTCAGCGAGAAAGGCGTCGCGCTCAGCCTCGATGGCTGCCTGCAGCAAATCCCGAGCGCCCTTGCGCAGAAGATCAGTCAGTGGGTCTGTGACCGCATCTCGACCGGTGAAATCAATGATGGTAGCGTCGTGCATGGTGGTGCGTCCTTGAACGGTTGGCTGGATGTTTGGCAACGCCATTCCAACCAGATGCACCGCCGTCATTCAAATCGCCCGGACACCAGATTCACTCATAGCTCGGGCCTGGATCGCCTTGTCCAGTGAACCGTCGCGGGCTGCTTCATTGCCCTTTTCAACGGGTATCGTGAATTTGTACATCAACCGCATGATGGCCTCCTCTGGATTACAACGACCAACGATAGGCCGATGGTGTCAGGAGGGAAAGTCAGGATCTGGCGTTCAGAGGTGCAGGCCGTGTCCCAGCGCCAGATGCGCAGCTTCCATAATGCCCTCGCCCTGTGTCGGATGCGCAATGAATGGTCCCGGCAATGTCCTGCAGGCGTGCGCCCATCTCAAGGCCGAGTGCAAACGACGAGGCGAATTCCGAAACGTCCCTTCCAACCGCCTGGATCCCAAGCACGATATCATTGTCCTTGCGTGCGACAACCCGCACGAAACCCTGGCTTGATCCGAGCGTCATCGCCCGACCGTTGGCAGCCAGTGGAAATTTGCCGACTTTGATGTCGTGGCCGGCCTCTCGAGCCTGGTCAGGATCAAGCCCGACAGACACGATTTCCGGGTCCGTAAAACAGATCGCCGGGATGGCGGCTGGCTCAAACGCCCGGCGCCGTCCGGCAATGACCTCCGCCGCCACCTCCCCTTGCGCCATGGCGCGGTGCGCCAACATCGGCTCCCCCGTGACGTCACCGATTGCGTAAACGTCGGTCATCGAAGTGCGGCATTGGGCATCGACACGAACGAACGATCCGTCCATGACCAGTCCCAATTCCGACAGTCCCCACCCCTGAAGTCTGGCTTTTCGGCCGACGGTTACAAGTACCTTGTCGGCGGGAAGGTCCAGTGTCGATCCATCGGCCTGTTCCACTTGCAGGCCTGAACCGTCATCGGAAAGCCCGCGGGCTCGGCACTTCGTCAACACTTCGACACCGAGCTGTTTGAGGTTCTTGGCAACGCCCCTCGACAGCTCCGCATCATATTGCGGTAGAAGCCGGTCCAGCGCCTCGACAACGGTGACCGTCACACCCAATTTGGCGAAAGCGCTTCCCAACTCAAGACCAATATACCCGCCGCCAACGACGACCAGTCGCTCTGGCAGCGCCTCCAGCGCCAACGCTTCCGTCGACGTGATCACAGGGCCACCGAACGGCAGTGCTGGCAGTTCGACTGGTTCAGATCCCGGTGCCAGGACGACATGCCTGGCCCGAATGGCCAGCGGCCCATCCTTTGTATCGACGATGCAGTTTTTTGCCGTCCTGCATGCGGCCGGGACCGGTGATGGTTGTCACGCCGGCCTTCTTCAGCAGGGAAGCCACGCCGCCGGTGAGTTTCCCGACTATCCCGTCTTTCCAGGTAAGAGCACCGGACCAGTCGACAGCAGGCTCCTTGACCGACATGCCAGGAAGATTGCCACGCGATGCCTGAACCATTGCATCAAAAGTGTCAGCCACGTGGATCACAGCCTTTGACGGAATGCAGCCGACGTTCAGGCAGGTTCCGCCAACAGTATCCTTTTCAACCAGCACGGTGCTGAGGCCCATTTGGCCGGCCCGGATGGCTGCAACATAACCGCCGGGGCCGCCGCCCAGGACAAGAACCTCGTAGGTGCGACTTTCCATCTACCGCTCCATGAAAAGCGTTGCCGGATTTTCAAGCGGATGCGCGAATATGTTGAATAAATTCAGCAGCATCCCAGCCATCAATGATGCGATGGTCGAACGACGATGACAGGTTCATCACCTTGCGCGGCACGAAACCGTTGCCTTCGTAAACCGGGCGAACGGCGATCTTGTTGACGCCGACGATCGCCACCTCGGGACTGTTGATGACCGGTGTCGACACGATGCCGCCAAGCGGTCCCAGACTTGTCAAAGTAATCGTCGAGCCCGTGAGTTCGTCGCGCGTAATGCTGCCATCGCGCGCGGCCGCCGCCAGCCGCTGTCCCTCCGCGGCCAGATCCCAGATGTCGCGTGTCTCGGCATGGCGAACGACGGCGACAACGAGCCCGCCCTCCGTTTGCACCGCCATGCCCACATGGACCGCACCATATTCGCGCACCATGCCTTCCTGGTCGTCGAACAGCGCGTTGACTTTCGGATGGGCTTTGACCGCACGGACCATGGCCAGCATGATGAACGGCAGCAGTGTCAGCTTGGGCTTGATCCTGGCGCCGGTCGAGATTGAGCCGGCCACGCAATGTTTCAACCTCCGTGACGTCGACTTCATCCACATAGGTGATGTGCGGAATGCGCTGCTTGGCATCCTGCAGTCGTTCGGCGATTTTTCGCCGCAAACCGATGACTTTGGTTTCCGTGACGCTTGTGTCGGGCCGCTTGAGATCGGCAACAGGGGCTGTCTGACCGCTCAGATAGGCGTCCAGGTCACCATGCAAGATGCGGCCCGCCGGCCCTGTGCCGCGGACATAGTCAAGATGCACGCCCGCATCCATCGCCCGACGTCGAACGCTGGGTGCGGCAAGAGGCTTTTCGCCTTCCGGTCGCGGCGGACCCGCTGGGGCAGGTCGGACAGAGCTGACGCTCGAAGGCATTGCCAGCCGGTTCAACGGAAGCAGGCTCGTGCGCAACCTCGGGCACAGGCACCGAAGATGTGGCAGGCACTGCTGCTTCGGAAACTGGAGCTTGCTCCGTTTCCTCGGCAACTTCCCCCTCAACCTCAATGGTGATGATCGTCGCGCCGACGGCGGTCATGGCGCCAATCTCCCCTTCGATCGAGGTGATCTTGCCTTCGACCGGTGACGGTATCTCAACCGTCGCCTTGTCGGTCATGACGGCACCCAGTACCTCGTCTTCGCGAACCAGATCGCCGACACGGACATTCCATTCAACGACTTCAGCCTCTGTGATTCCCTCGCCCCACATCCGGCATTTTGATCTTCAGAAGTCCCATCACACGGCCTCCATCAGTGATTTGAGCGCACGACCCACCCGTGCGGGTCCCGGGAAATAGTCCCACTCTTGCGCATGCGGATAGGGAGTCGTGTCCCCAACCGGTCACCCGTTCGATCGGAGCTTCCAGTGAGTAGAAGCAATGCTCCTGCACTTGTGACACAAGCTCCGCACCGAAGCCCGACGTCAGGGTCGCTTCATGCAGAATCATGCAGCGACCGGTTTTGTTGACTGATGCGGCAATGGTCTCGATATCGAGCGGCAGCAGGGTACGAAGATCGATGATCTCCGCATCAACACCGGAATCGGCAACCGCAGCTTCAGCGACAAAGCACATCGTTCCGTAGGTGACGATGGTCACTTCGCCACCCTCACGCCGCAAGGCCGCCTTGCCAATGGGCAGCGTGTAATGCCCCTCCGGCACCTCGCCGAGCGGATGCCCTGTCCAGTTTTGCGCCGGGCGGTCGTGATACCCGTCGAAAGGGCCGTTGTAGAGACGTTTCGGTTCCAGAAAATGACCGGGTCGTCGTCTTCGATGGCCGCGATCAGCAATCCCTTGCATCGTATGGTGTCGAGGGAACGATCGTCTTGAGACCCGAAACGTGGGTGAACAGCGCTTCCGGGCTCTGGCTGTGTGTCTGACCGCCGAAATTCCGCCTCCACACGGGCTCCGGATAGTGATCGGCACGGTGAAATCACCAGCCGAACGGTAGCGGATGCGCGCGGCCTCCGAGACGATCTGGGTCGTAGGCCGGATAGATATAGTCGGCGAACTGCACTCCACGCATGGACGCAGGCCATAGACCGCCATCCCAATCCCGGCGCCGACAATGCCGCTTTCGTTGATCGGACTGTCGAAAACCCTGGACGTGCCGTATTTCTTCTGCAGCCCAGCCGTGCAGCGGAACACCCCGCCGAAATATCCGACATCCTCGCCGAACACGACCACGTCGTCATCGCGATCCATGCAGATGTCCATGGCGCTGCGGATCGCCTCGATCATCGTCATCTGTACCATGATCACACTCCGGCCTTCTGCCGTTGCGCGTGCAGATGCGGCGGCATTTCCTTGTAGACGTCCTCAAACATATCGCGGGTGCTGGAACCGCCGCCCATGACGCCATAGGATTCGGCTTCCTTGGCCGCGACGCGCATCTCTTCGTCGAACTCGGCCTCCGCCTGGGTGTGGCGTTCTTCGCTCCAGAGCCCGACGCCGATCAGGTGGTTTTTCAGCCGCAGGATCGGATCTCCCAGTGGCCAGGCCTCCGATTCCTCGCGCGGCCGGTAGCGGCTGGGATCGTCCGACGTTGAATGCGGCGCCACCCGGTAGGTCACCCATTCGATCATGGTCGGCCCGAGATTGCGCCGCGCCCTTTCGATCGCCCATTTGGAGACTGCATAGACCGCCAGCAAATCATTGCCATCGGCCCGCAGCGATGGAATTCCATAGCCCAATGCGCGTTCGGCAAAGGTCGCAGAGTCTCCTCCGGCAA